>CAVXMY010000002.1:0-367462 GCA_963763065.1 uncultured Actinomycetota bacterium | reverse complement strand
CGGCGACGTCAACCCCTACCTTGCCGTGGCGGCGATGCTCGCCGGCGGCCTCCACGGCATCGAGCAGGAGCTGCCGCTCGAGGACGAGCTGGTCGGCAACGCCTACGAGTCCGACGCCCCCCACGTCCCTGTCACGCTGCAGGCGGCTCGTGACCTGTTCGCGGCCTCCGAGGTGGCCCGGTCGGCCTTCGGCGACGAGGTCGTCGACCACTACGTCAACATGGCCGACGTGGAGCTGCAGGCCTTCAACGCAGCGGTCACCGACTGGGAGCTGCGCCGCGGCTTCGAGCGGATGTGACCGGGTTGCCCGAGACCCACGCCGTCATCAGCCCGGTCACCGGGCAGCAGATCGCCGAGGTGCCGCGGTTGTCCGCGGAGGAGACCGACGCCGCCATCGAGCGCGCCCACGACGCATTCTTGTCGTGGCGACAAGTTGCGCCTGGTGAACGAGCGAGGCTGCTGCGCGCCTTCGCGACCGTCGTGGACGACCACGTGGAGGAGCTCGCCGAGCTCGAGGTGCGCAACGCGGGACACACGATCAGCAACGCCCGGGGCGAGGCCGGCAACGTGCGTGACTGCCTCAACTACTACGCCGGCGCTCCCGAGCGGCTCGTCGGCAGGCAGATCCCGGTCGCCGGCGGCACCGACATGACCTTCCACGAGCCGCTCGGCGTCGTCGGGGTCATCGTGCCGTGGAACTTCCCCATGCCGATCGCGGGCTGGGGCCTCGCACCCGCGCTCGCAGCCGGGTGCACCGTGGTGCTCAAGCCGGCGGAGCTCACGCCGCTCACCGCCATCCGCATCGGCGAGCTGGCCCTCGAGGCCGGGCTCCCGGAGGGCGTCCTGACGGTCGTGCCGGGCAAGGGGTCGGTGGTGGGCGACCGCTTCGTGACCCACCCCCTGGTGCGCAAGGTGGTCTTCACCGGGTCCACCGAGGTCGGCAAGCAGGTGATGGGCGGCTGCGCCGACCAGGTCAAGCCCGTGACCCTCGAGCTCGGCGGCAAGAGCGCCAACATCGTCTTCGCCGACGCCGACGTCGAGCGCGCGGCCGCGGCGGCGCCGTACGCCGTCTTCGACAACGCGGGCCAGGACTGCTGCGCGCGCTCCAGGATCCTCGTGCAGCGGTCGGCCTACGACGAGTTCGTGGGCCGGATGGAGACCGCGGTCAAGCAGCTGCGGGTCACCGACCCTGCCTCGGAGGACAGCGAGATGGGGCCTCTGGTCTCCGCGGCGCACCGCGACTCCGTGCAGGGCTACATCGACGGAGCGTCGGTGGCCTTCACCGGGAGCTGCCCGACGGACGACGGTTTCTGGCTGCCCCCGACGGTGGTGGAGTCACGCTCGACCGACGAGGACGTGTGGCGGGAGGAGGTCTTCGGCCCCGTCGTCGCGGTGATGCCGTTCGACGACGAGGAGGACGCCGTCAGGCTCGCCAACGACACCGAGTACGGTCTGTCCGGCTCCATCTTCACCGCCGACGTGGGCCGCGCCCTCCGGGTCGCGCGCCGGGTCGAGGCCGGCAACCTGTCGGTCAACTCCCACGCCTCGGTGAGGTACTGGACGCCCTTCGGCGGGTACAAGCAGTCGGGCCTGGGGCGGGAGCTGGGACCGGAGGCGCCCTACGCCTTCATGGAGGAGAAGAACGTCTTCGTCGCCCACGACCTCTGGTCGTCCGGCGGCTGAGGCCGAGCGCACGGGGAGAGGGAGAGAGGCACAGCATGGCGGGTCGCATCGCGGGCAAGGTCGCGGTCGTCACCGGAGGCAGCTCGGGCATCGGCCTGGCGACCGCGACGCGGTTCGTCGAGGAGGGCGCGAGGGTCGTCATCGGCGACATCGACGAGGAGCGTGGCCACGCCGTGGCCGGACAGCTCGGCGGACCGGAGTTCGTGACCTTCCAGCGCGTCGACGTGACCGCCCAGGACGAGGTCGACGCGCTGTTCGCGGCCGCGAAGGAGACCTACGGCTCGGTCGACATCGCGTTCAACAACGCCGGCATCTCGCCGCCGGAGGACGCCTCGATCCTCGACACCGACCTCGACGCCTGGCGCAAGGTGCAGGAGGTCAACCTCACCAGCGTCTACCTGTGCTGCAAGGCGGCCCTGCCCTACATGCTCGAGCAGCAGTCCGGGTCCATCATCAACACGGCCTCCTTCGTGGCGGTCATGGGTGCGGCGACCTCGCAGATCTCCTACTCGGCGTCCAAGGGCGGCGTGCTGTCGATGACCCGCGAGCTGGGCGTGCAGTTCGCTCGGTCCGGCATCCGCGTCAACGCGCTCTGCCCCGGCCCGGTGAACTCCCCCCTGCTGCAGAACCTCTTCGCCACCGACCCCGAGCGCGCAGCCCGCCGTCTGGTGCACGTGCCGATGGGGCGCTTCGGGGAGCCCGAGGAGATGGCCAACGCGGTGCTGTTCCTGGCCTCCGACGAGTCCTCCTTCATGACCGCCACGACGTTCCTCGTCGACGGCGGTGTCTCGGGCGCCTACGTCACGCCGCTGTAGTCGCCGTGGAGCCACCGCTCATCGGCCTGACGACCTACCGCGAGGACGCGCAGTGGGGCGTCTGGTCCCAGCGCGCCGACCTCCTCCACGTCGACTACTCCGACGCGGTGGTGCGAGCGCGCGCGGTGCCGGTCCTGCTGCCCCCGGCCCCGGGAGCCGAGGACCGCGACGTCACGACGCTGCGTGCTGCCGCTGCGGCCGTCGTACGACGGGTGGACGGGCTCGTCGTCACCGGCGGCGCCGACGTCGACCCGCGTCTCTACGGCGAGCAGCCCCACCCCAGCACCGGGGCGCCGCGCGTGGACCGCGACGCGTGGGAGCTGTCCCTGCTCAGGGCGGCCGAGGCGGCGCGGCTGCCCACCCTCGCCGTGTGCCGCGGCATGCAGCTGATGGTCGTCGCCGCCGGCGGCTCCCTGCACCAACACCTCCCCGACGTCCTCGGCACCGCCCAGCACGACCCCGGTGGCGACGCCTTCGGCGACCACATGGTCACCACGGGGCGCGACACCCTGGTGCGCCGCATCGAGGGCGAGCAGGTGCGGGTGCACTGCCACCACCACCAGGCGGTGAGCCGCCACCCGGGATTCGTGGTGTCGGCCACGGCCGAGGACGGCTGCATCGAGGCCGTGGAGGCCGAGGCGGGCAGCGACCGCTTCGCGCTGGGGGTGCAGTGGCACCCGGAGGTCAACCGCGACCAGCGGCTGTTCGACGCGCTGGTCGAGGCTGTTCGAGGGCCCCGACTGCAGTGACGAGGTCGCTGACCAGCGTGCTCGTGCGGATGTCGTCGCTCTCCGGGGTGAAGCCGAGCCGCACCACCACGAGGTCGGCGGAGGGCACCACCACGATCCGCTGGCCGTCGTGGCCCTTGGCCTCGTAGGCGTCCGGTGGCAGCACCCCGTCGACGATCGCGCCGTCGTGCTCCCGGTTGGCCCACCAGCCGGCGGCGTACCCCTCCTCCTCGGTCTCGGCGACTGCTCGGTGGGTGGTCGACCGGCGCATCCAGGTCTCCGGCAGCAGCTGCTCGCCCTCCCACTCGCCCTCCTGCAGCGCGAGCTGCCCGAGCGCCGCCCAGTCGCGCGGGGTGGCCCAGAGGTAGGAGCTGCACACCGGGTTGCCGGTGCCGTCGACCTCCCACACGGCCGAGTCGAGCCCGAGGGGGTCGAAGAGCAGCCGGCGCGGCAGGTCCGCGCGCTCCGCGCCGGCGACCCCGGCATGCTCGGCCACGACGTCGCAGAGGAGCGTCGTGCTGCCGCTGGAGTACTGCTGGTAGGTCCCCGGCGCGTGCTCTGCAGGCAGGGACGCGACGTACGCCGCCATGTCCGGCTCGAGGTAGAGCATGCGGGTGACCGGGGTGCCCAGCGCGTAGGTCTCGTCCCACTGCAGGCCCGAAGTCATCCGGAGGAGGTGCTCGACGGTGATCGCGGCTCGCTCGTCGGTCCACTCCTCGCGCAGCCGGTCGTCACCGAGCGCGACCTCCCCCTGCTGCACCAGCACCCCGACGAGAAGGTTCGTCACGCTCTTCGACAGCGACCAGCCGAGCTGTGGGGTGTCCTGGTCGAAGCCGGGCGCGTAGCGCTCGGCGACCAGCCGCCCCCGGTGCAGCACGACGACCGCCCGGGTGCCCAGCGCCTCGCGCTCCTCCGCCGCGAGGTCGTCGCCGAATGCCCGGCCCACGGCCGCCTCGACCTCCGGCCCCGCGTCCGCCGGGTCGGCGATCGGTGCGCCGGACCAGCGATGAGTGGCCGTCACCTCGGTGGGTGCAGGGAGCTCCGGCCGCTCGTCGCCCAACGTGCACCCGAAGCCGTCGGTGTACCAGGCGGTCTGCCCGGCGAGCAGGCCGCGGAGGCTGGCATCCGTGCGCAGGTCGTCGCCGTCGCCCGACTCCTCGGTGCGCAGGTGCGGCACCAGCGGGTTGGGCGGCAGGTCCGAGCCGGGGTCGCTGCGACCGGCGAGGTGTCGCACCGCGCAGTCGTTGTGCGCGGCGTACCCCGTGCCGGTGAGGACGAGCGGCCGCTGCCACCAGTAGCCGGCCACGAGCCCGACGACCACGAGCAGGAGCAGCACGAGGAGCACCACCAGGATCCGCCGACGCCGTGCCTCCCTGCTGAGCCGCCGCACGCGGCGTCCGGACGTGGCAGGCATGCGGAGCACGCTACGGGCCGAGCCTGTGGTTACTGTCGGGCCATGCCGCTGCGCAACCGTCCTGAGGGCTACGGCACGGTCAGCAGGACGCTGCACTGGGCGACCGTCGCGGCGCTCCTCGCGCAGTTCGCGATCGGCTACCTGATGGACTGGGACGACGGCGACTCCGGGCGGGGGCGGGGCCGGGGCAGGGGCGGCGGCTCCGGGCGCGGGCGTGGCCGCGGCGGCGACGACCCGGGCTGGTCGCTGCCCGACCTGGGCGACGACCCCCTGCTGACCGTGCACGTGCTCCTCGGCCTGACGATCATCGGCCTCGGGCTCGCGAGGTGGGTCTGGCGCAGGGTCGACTCCCTGCCTGCGTGGGCCGAGCAGCTCACGGAGGCGGACAAGCGGCTCGCGCACTGGACCGAGCGGGCCCTGCTCGCGCTGCTGATCGTCGTCCCCGCCACCGGGCTCGCGCTCGTGCTGTCCGGCGACGACGACCTGCTGCCGCTCCACGTGGGAGCTCACATCGCCTTCTACGTCGCACTCGCGACCCACCTGTTCCTGGTGCTGCGGCGCAGGCTGCTCCCCCGCATGCTGACCTCGGGAGCACGCGAACCGTCTGCGACGCACGCGCGGTAGTCGGGCGCGGGCAGAGGCCGCAGACTGTGCGCATGCAGGCGACCGACCATCCCGACCACGCGGTGCCCGACTACGAGATCGTCACGGCCGACAGCGCCTCCTGCGCCGAGCTGGTCGACGTGTTCGGCTCCCGGGGACCCTCGTGGCGTTGCCAGTGCCAGCGCTACAAGCTCCGCCCGCGCGAGGCCTTCGCGACGTTCCCCGTGGAGGAGCGGCGACTGCGGCTGCGGGAGCAGACCGCGTGCGGGGAGACGGGCGCCGAGGCGACCAGTGGCCTCGTGGCACGTCTCGACGGGACCGCCGTGGGGTGGTGTGCGGTCGAGCCCCGGACCGAGTTCACAGGACTGGTGCGGCACGCCAAGGTGCCGTGGGAGGGCCGCGACGAGGACAGGGCCGACGCGACGGTGTGGGCGATCACGTGCGTGCTCGCCCGGGCGGGCCACCGCCGCCGCGGGGTGGGCTCCGCGCTGGTCCGCGCGGCCGTCGAGCACGCGCGAGAGCGCGGGGCACGAGCGCTGGAGGCCTACCCCATGACGACCACCGACGCGCTGGCCGAGGAGCTGCACCCCGGTCTGCTCGGGATGTTCCTGCAGGCCGGCTTCCGTGAGGTCGCGCGGCCGAGCGTGCGGCGAGCCGTCGTCCGGGTGGACTTCTGAGGTGGCAGCAGACCTGCTGGTGCGGCGTGCGCGGCTGGTGCCGGTGGCCGGCCTCCCGGCGCCGGTGGAGCCCGTGGACGTCCTGGTGCGCGGGGGGAGGGTCACCGCCCTCGGGCCCCGCCTCGAGGACGTCGGCTGCCACACCGTGGACGCCGACGGCAGGTGGCTGATCCCCGGCCTGTGGGACCACCACGTGCACATGACGCAGTGGGCGCGCACCGTCGGCCGCCTGGACCTGGCCGGCACGCGCTCCCCCCGCGAGGTGCTGACCAGGGTGGCGGGGGCACTGCGCAGCACCACGTCGTCGGTGCTCGTCGGCTACGGCTACCGCACCGCCCCCTGGGACGAGGCCCCGACCGTGGCAGCGCTCGACGCGGTGGCCGGCGACCGCGCGGTCGTGCTCATCAGCGGGGACGCTCATAATGGCTGGCTCAGCTCCGCGGCGCTGCGCCTGCTCGACGCCCCTGACACCCAGGGAGCGCTCACCGAGTACGACTGGTTCCCGGTCATGGCCCGTCTCGACGACCTGCCGCGCGACGAGGCCGCCGACCACGCCGGGCTGGCCGCGGCGGTCGCCCGGGCCGCGGCGCTGGGGGTCGTCGGCATCACCGACATGGAGTTCGGCCGGTGCTGGGCACAGTGGCCCGACCGCTTCGCCGACGGGGTGCGGTCGCTGCGGGTGCGGGCCGCGACGTACGCCGACTCCCTCGGAGAGGTGATCGACCGTGGCCTGCGCACCGGTGACCCCCTCGATGGGGACGGCCTGCTGACCATGGGGCCCCTCAAGGTGATCTCCGACGGCTCGCTCAACACCCGCAGCGCCTACTGCTGCGCCCCCTACGCCGACGACCCGCACGGCCGCGGTGCCCCGAACGTGTCCGCCGAGGAGCTGACCACGCTGCTGACCCGCGGCCACGAGCACGGACTGACCGCCGCTGTGCACGCGATCGGGGACGCCGCGGTGGCTGCTGCGCTCGATGCCTTCGCGGCATCGGGTGCCGGGGGAAGCGTGGAGCACGCCCAGCTGGTGGCGCCCCGCGACGTCCACCGGATGGCAGCCCTCGGGGTGACCGCCGGCGTGCAACCCGCGCACCTGCTCGACGACCGCGACGTGACCCAGCAGTGCTGGCCGGACCGCGCCGAGCGGTGCTTCCCGTTCCGGTCGATGCTCGATGCCGGCGTGCGCCTCGCCCTGGGCTCCGACGCTCCCGTCGCTGCACTCGACCCCTGGCTGGCGATGGCCGCCGCCGTCCACCGCAGCGCAGACGACCGCGAGCCCTGGAACCCCGCCGAGGCGATCAGCCCGGCCGAGGCCCTGGCAGCCGCCACCGACGGTCACAGCACGGTCGGGGTCGGGTCGCCGGGTGACCTCGTGCTGCTCGACGCCGACCCACTCGCACCGCACGAGACGACAGCGGAGGCGGCGGCTGCCCTGCGGGGCACCACGGTCGCGCTCACCGCGGTCGCCGGGCGGGTCACCCACGACGCTCGCTGACCGCAGACAGGGTCGCCGGTCGAGCTCGTCGAGACCCCGTCGGCCGAGCTCGTCGAGACCCCCGTCGGTCGTACCAGATCCGTCGGTCGAGCTTGTCGAGACCCCTAGACCTGACCCGCCCCTGCCGCCAGTGACTCCACGACCCGCGGCCTGACCCCGCTGCCGCAGTCGGGATCGGGGAGGTTCTCGTCGGGGTCCACCAGCACCACGTGGCGACCCTCCAGGGTGAGCCTGCGGATCGCCTCGAGCAGCATGCGGCGCGCGACCTCGTTGACCGTGTGCACCTGGGTGAGGTCCAGGACCACCCGGCTGGGCAGGTCGGCGCCGGCCAGGTCGCGGACCACCCGCTCGGTGCCTGCGAACTGCAGCGAGCCGTGCAGCGCGTAGACGATCGCCTGGCCCCCGTCGGCGTGCCTGACCGTGTGCGTGCGACGGATCGTGGCGCGGGCAGGCTGCGGAGCCTCCATCATGTGCAGCCCCATGTCGCGCGACAGCCGCCTGCACACCTCGACGGCGCGCACGCTGTGACCATGCTGGTCGAGTGGCGGGGAGACCGAAGCGATGCCGAACTGGCCGGGGAGGGCACCGATGATGCCGCCGGAGACCCCGCTCTTGGCCGGGAACCCGACGGTGGAGATCCAGTCGCCCGCCGCGTCGTACATGCCCGACGACAGCATGACGCTGAGCACCTGGCGGACGACGTCCTCGCCGACGACCTGCTCCTCGGTGACAGGGTGCACGCCGCCGTTGGCCAGGGTCGCGGCCATGAGCGCAAGGTCCCGCGACGTCACCCGCACCGAGCACTGCCGGGTGTAGCCGGCCACGACGTCCTCCGGGTCCTCCTCGATGGTGTCGTGGCTGCGCAGCATGTTGGCGATGGCGTAGTTGCGGAAGGCGGTGCCGACCTCCGACTCGTAGGCGGCCTCGTCGACGTCGAGCTCGCGGCCGGCGAAGGCGGAGAGGCCGTCGAGGATGCGCTCCGAGCGCCCCTCCGGCCCGCCCATCATGGTGTGCACGACCAGCGCGCCCGCGTTGATCATCGGGTTGAGCGGCCGGCCGGACCCCCGCTCGAGTGACAGCTCGTTGAAGGCTTCGCCGGAGGGCTCGACGTCGACCCGCCGGAGCACCTCGTCGAGACCGTGCTCGTCGAGCGCGAGCGCGTAGAGGAACGGCTTGGAGATCGACTGGATCGTGAACGCCGTCGTCGTGTCACCGGCGTCGTACACCGCGCCGTCCACGGTGGCGACCGACAGGCCGAACAAGCCCGGGTCGGCGCGAGCCAGCTCGGGGATGTAGTCGGCGACCCGGGCGGTGGGGTCGGCGGCGCAGGCGTCGGCGACCTCGGCGAGGTAGTCGGGGATGGGGGATCTCATGGGCCTCACGTCCTGGACGTGCCGCCGCCCCGCCGGTCCGGGCCGGCGGGGTGACAGTGACGGGGACTAGACGGTGGACTTGGCGTTGTTCTTGCCCATGACCCCTTCGGCGACGCCGATCAGCAGCAGGGCGGCGATGACGGCCACGACGAAGCCGACGAAGTCCAGCTCCCAGATGTTGCCGGTGCCGAGCAGGCTGGCGATCACTCCGCCGATGAGCGCGCCCACCACGCCGAGCGCGAGGGTGCCCAGCAGGCCCAGCCGCTGACGGCCGGGCTTGAGAAGGCGCGCGAGCGCGCCGATGATCAGGCCGATGACGAGGAGTCCGAGGATCTGCATACCGTGATGGTCCCCGTCGCTGCTGGTGGGGAAACGGATGCGCGGCCCCCACGCGGGCCGGTGCTCAGCCCACCGAGGCCGCTGCCCGGCGTAGCGCGTCCATGCTCCGGCGTACGTCGTCGTCGGTGGTCGCCCAGCTGCTGACGGAGATCCGCAGCACGCTCCTGCCCTGCCAGCGTGAGCCCGTCATCCACGCGGTGCCGTCCTCGAGCATCGCGCGCACCACCGCTTCGGTGCGGGCGTCGCTGCCGAACGACACGCACACCTGCGTGAAGTCGACGACGTTGAGCACCTCGGCTCCGGGGATGGCGGCGATCTCGTCGGCGAAGCGGCGGGCGTGGTGGCACAGGCGGTCGACGAGCTCCTCGACGCCGGAGCGTCCCAGCGCCCGGAGGACCGCCCACACCGGGAACGCCCGCCCGCGGCGGGAGATCTCCGGCACCTTGTCGAAGGGCTCGCCCGCCTCGTCGTGGATCAGGTAGTCGCCGTGCATCCCCATCGCCGCGGTCAGGGCCGCGCGGTCGCGCACGATCGCGAGGCCGCAGTCGTAGGGCACGTTGAGGGTCTTGTGCGCATCGGTCGCCCAGGAGTCCGCCCGCGCCACACCCTCGACGAGGTGGCGGTGCGCGCTGGACGTGGCAGCCCACAGGCCGAAGGCACCGTCCACGTGCACCCACGCTCCGTGCGCGTGAGCCACCTCGACCGCGGGCCCGAACGGGTCGAAGGCGCCGGAGTGCACGTTGCCCGCCTGCAGCACGACGACGGTCGGGGTGCCCTCCTCCTGCTCCAGGGCCGCCTCGAGCGCGTCGGCACGCACCCTGCCCTGGTCGTCGACGGCCACCGGCTCGGGCTCGCCCAGGCCGAGGTAGCGCAGGGACAGGTCGACGGTGTCGTGCCGCTCGGCGCCGACCAGGACGCGCACGCGGGGGCCGCCCTGGAGGCCCGCCACGGTGACGTCCCAGCCGGCTCGGCGCAGCACGGCGTCGCGGCCTGCCGCGAGCCCGGTGAAGTTGGCCATCGTGCCGCCGGTGACGAACCCGACCGCGGAGCCGGCCGGGAGGCCGAGCAGCTCGAGCAGCCAGGAGCCGGCGAGGTCCTCGACCGCGCTGTGCGCCGGGGTGAGCCGGCGCAGGCCGCTGTTCTGGTCCCACGCGCTCACCAGCCAGTCCGCGGCCAGCGCAGCCGGATGGGTGCCGCCGATGACGAAGCCGAAGAACCGGCCCGAGGGGATCGCGGTGAGACCCGGGTCGCAGGCGGTCGCCAGCAGGTCGACGACCTCGGCGGCCTCCGCGCCGTGCTCCGGCAGCGACTCCCCCAAGGCCGCGACCACGTCGGCGATCCCGGCTCGGGCCGGGACCGGCCGGTCGTCGAGGCTGCTGAGCCACTCCAGCGCGCGTTCGTGTGCCCGCTCCAGTGCCCGCTCCCTGGCGTCGGTGGCACTCACCTCTCGTGGTGCCGGGGTCGCGGCGTTCACGAGACGGTCTTCCGGTTGAAGGTGAGGTGGGTGACGCCGCTGGGGGCGGAGACCGCCTCGACGTCATAGACATCCTCCAGCGCCTCCAGGCCGTCCCAGACGCGGACGCCTCGGCCGAGCACGATCGGGACCTGCACGAGGTGCATGTGGTCCACCAGCCCTGCGGCGACGAAGTCACGCACGACGGTGGGGCCGCCGCCGATCCGGACGTCCCGGCCGCCGGCAGCGGCGCGGGCGGTCTCCAGCGCCTCGGCCGGCGTGGTGTCGAGGAAGTGGAAGGTGGTGCCGCCCTCCATCTCGATCGAGGGCCGCGGCTGGTGGGTGAGCACGAAGGTCGGGGTGTGGAAAGGCGGGTTGGGACCCCACCAGCCGGTCCAGTCCGGATCGCTCTGCCAACCGGGCGGGCCGAACTTGTTGGCGCCCATGATCTCGGCGCCGATGCCCTGCTCGTGGCGCTCGGCGAAGGCCGTGTCGACTCCGGCGGTGCCGCCCGCATCCCAGAACCGGGTGGCGAACATCCACTCGTGCAATCGCTCGCCTGCATGACCGAACGGGGCCTCGGCCGACTGCGGCTCGCCCGTGGCGAAGCCGTCGAGGGAGATGGACAGGTTGTGGATCCGGGTGAGTGACATCCGCGCGCTCCTCGATCAGTGAAGCAGTCAGGTGTGGCTGCCTCCAGAGGAGCACATCGCTCAGCCGTGGGCCATGTCGACGAAGCGCGAGTAGGGGACGGTGTCCAGTCGGGCACGCGGAGCCACGCCGAGCAGGTGCTCCTGAGGTGCGGCAGCAGGGGCGGAACGCGCTCCGTGGAGTCCCACACTCTCAAGGAACCGCTGCCGGTCCTCGGCACCGTTGATGTGCAGCTGGTAGCCAGGGCGGTAGCCGGGCTTCCGCGTGCTGCGGCGCGTCGGGAAGACATCGAGGCCTGCCAGCAACCTGGCCACGTCGTCGACGAGCCGACGGCTGGTCGAGACGTAGTACAGGCCACCCTGGCCCGCGCCTGTGACGTGCCCGCAGTCGTTTGTGGCCCACAGGTCGCGCAGGAACAGGGCGACCTGCTCCTTCGGCAGGGGGAAGACCCAGTCGGGCACGAACCTCTCGTGGCTGCGCAGGCCGAAGAGGCCCATGTCGTCCAGCCACTCCGCGATGGGGTTGCGGCGCCCGTGCGTCAGGTGGTGTGGGGATGGGAGGCGCAGCGAGACCACGCGGGTGCAGTCATGCTCGTCCCTGGCTGCGGTGATGCCGAACAGGTGCCAGGCAGCAGACGCCACGGTGACGAGGCAGGCCTCGTGCTGGCTGGCATAGCGGATCGGCTGCCGCTTCCCGAACGACCCGTCCCTGATCATGTGTGCCAACAGCGCGACCTCCCGGTCGTCCCGCTCGTGGATCTCCAGCGGTCGCGCCACGTGCCTCACCCGTGCGCCATGTCGACGAAGCGCGAGTAGTGGCCCTGGAACGCGACGACAACGTCGCGGGTCGGCCCGTTGCGGTGCTTGGCCACGATGAGGTCGGCCTCGCCCGGTCGCGTGGACTCCTTCTCGTACACGTCATCGCGGTGGAGGAGCACCACCATGTCCGCATCTTGCTCTATCGAACCGCTTTCCCTCAGGTCGGACAGCATCGGGCGCTTGTCCGCGCGCTGCTCGGGCCCACGGTTGAGCTGCGAGAGCGCCACCACCGGGACGTCGAGCTCCTTGGCCAGCAGCTTGATCTGGCGGGAGAACTCCGAGACCTCGATCTGACGGGACTCGACCTTCTTGCCCGAGGTCATCAGCTGGAGGTAGTCGATGACGACCAGCCGCAGGTCGTGGCGCTGCTTGAGCCGGCGGGCCTTCGCCCGGATCTCCATCATCGTCATGTTGGGCGAGTCGTCGATGAACAGCGGGGCGGCGTTGACCTCGCTCATCTTGCGCGCGAGCTTGGTCCAGTCGTCCTCGCTCATGTGGCCGTTGCGCATGTGGTTGAGCGGGATCTTCGCCTCGGCCGAGAGCAGCCGCATGGTGATCTCGGTGCGCGTCATCTCCAGGCTGAAGATCACCGAGGCGAGGTTGTTGTGGATGCTGGCGCTGCGGCACAGGTCGAGGGCCAGCGTCGAGTTGTGGGTGGGGATCCGGGTGGGTCCGGCGAGGTACAGGTGGTCGTCGGCCTCCACCTGGATGCACCGCACCGGCACAGTGGTGACCGGCTGGGCCCGCTCGACCTTGACCTCGCCCCCGTCGGGCATCGCGATGGTGTGCCCGACGTCGATCGTGCGCGCGATCTGGCCGCTGGTGACGGTGAGCGCGGAGCCGTCACCGCTGCGGGTCACCCAGTTGTGCTGGTAGTCCGCCACGATGGTCGCGCCGTCGGAGAAGGACATCGCGAAGCACGGCCGCCCGCGCAGGACCCCGGTCGCCGCCACGACGCGGGTGGGCCGTCCGTCGGAGCCCAGCACGACGTCACCGACCGCGACCTCCCCCATCGTGGTCCAGCCGTCGGGGGTGGGCAGCGGGGTGTCGAGCGCGAGTGCCTTGCCCACCGCGGGACGCGCGGCGACGATCACCATCTGCCCGCCGTGCAGGCCGTTGGTCAGCTCGTCGAGGTCGGCGAAGCCCGTGGGCACCCCGGTCATCTCCCCGCCGCGGTTGGAGATCGCCTCGATCTCGTCGAGGGTCGAGTGGATGATCTCGCTGAGCGGTGCGTAGTCCTCCGAGGACCGCTTCTCGGTGACCTCGTAGACCTCCTGCTGGGCGGCGTCGACCACGTCGTCCACCACACCTTCGCCGGCGTAGCCCATCTGCACGATGCGGGTGCCCGCGGTGACGAGGCGCCGCAGGATCGCCTTCTCCCGGACGATCTCGGCGTAGTAGCCGGCGTTGACCGCGATCGGCACCGAGGACACGAGCGTGTGGAGGTAGGGGGCGCCGCCCACGCGGTTGATCTCGCCGCGGCGGCTCAGCTCCGCCGCCACGGTGACGGCGTCGGCCGGCTGGCCGCGGCCGTAGAGGTCGATGACGGCGTCGAAGATCGTCTCGTGCGCCGGCTTGTAGAAGTCGGTGCTGCGCACCGCCTCGACGACGTCGGCGATGGCGTCCTTGGACAGCAGCATCGCGCCCAGGACCGACTGCTCGGCCGCGTCGTCCTGGGGCGGCGTCCGGTCGAGCCCGGCGCCACCTCCCGAGCCCTCGTAGCGGGGCTCCCAACCGCCGTCGTACGCCTGATCTGCTGGACGGTAGGCGGACGGATCGGTGAGGCTCATGCCGTGCTCCCTTTCCCCGAGGGCGACCCCTGGGAACAGGGTGCCGACGGGCTCCGACATTCGGGTTCGGCATGCTCCGGGAGCACGCGTCCGGTGGAACGTACGCCCTGCGACCGGCGCGCCTCCAGAGCGCTGTCCACAGGGTCCTGTGGACAAGTGGGGATGGCGTGTGGAACACGCCGCCCCCGGTGTGCACAGGCTGTGCACCCGACTGTGGACGCCGCCCGCCGGGTGTCCGACAAACCGTGTCTGACCTGCGGCGATGGCTCTCCCCGCTTGCGGACGGAAGAAAGTCTGGTACCAATTTCCGGCCGCCCGAGCACCGCGGACCAAAGTCCCTGGCGCACCGCCGAACGACGGCGCTACAGCGAGGCAACCCACAGGGAGTGCACAGTTGTCCACACGGTAGCCTCGCGGCCGTGGCGCGCTCCCGACCCGGCTCGTCCCGCCTGGGTGAGCTGGACCGCCGGGTGGTCTCGCTGGCGGTCCCGGCCTTCCTCGCACTGGTGGTCGAGCCGCTCTTCCTGCTCGCCGACTCCGCGATCGTCGGCCACCTCGGCACCACCGAGCTCGCCGCGATGGCCATCGCGTCGGTCGTGCTGCGCGCCGCCGTCGGGGTGTGGATCTTCCTGGCCTACGGCACCACCGCCGCGGTCGCCCGCCACATCGGGGCGGGGGACCGTCGCGGAGCCCTGCAGCAGGGCGTGGACGGTCTCTGGCTCGCGGTCGGTCTCGGCCTGGTGGCGGCGCTGGCCGGGGTGCTGGTCACGCCGATGGTCGTCTCGGCGTTCGGGGCCGACGCCGACGTCGCAGCGGCGGCGACCGACTACCTGCTGATCTCCTGGTTCGGGCTGGTGCCGATGCTGGTCGTGCTCGCAGCGACAGGTGTGCTGCGCGGGTTCTCCGACGCCCGCACGCCGCTGAAGGCCGCGGTGGCGGCGAACCTCGCCAACATCGTGCTCAACCTCGTGCTGGTCTACCCCGCGGGGCTCGGCATCTCGGGGTCGGCGCTCGGCACGGTGCTCGCCCAGACCGGCATGGCCGTCTACCTCGCGGTCGCCGTGCTGCGTCGCGCGCGTGCTGCAGGCATCGGCCTCACGCCCCACGTGCCCGGGGTCCGTCGTGCCGCCAGGGCGGGGAGTGGTCTGGTGGTCCGCACCCTGACGCTGCAGGGAGTGCTGCTCACCACCACGTGGGCGATCGCCGGTCTGGGTGCGGTCGCGACGGCCACCCACCAGATCGCGATGGCGGTGTGGACGTTCCTGGCCTACGCGCTGGATGCCGTCGCGATCGCCGCGCAGACGATCACCGGCGAGGCGCTCGGCGCCGGGGACCTCGACGGCACCCGGGCGCTCACCGACCGGCTGATCCGGATCGGGCTGGTCTCGGGCGTCCTCACCGGGGTGCTGCTGGCGCTCAGCGCGACACTGCTGGGCCCCCTGTTCACCGACGACGCCCGGGTCGTCGACCTGCTCGTGCCGGTGCTGCTGGTGGCGGCTCTGTTCCAGCCGCTCGCCGGCGTGGTGTTCGTCCTCGACGGCGTCCTCATCGGCGCTGGGGACGGCCGCTACCTCGCCTGGGCCGGCGCCGTGGTGCTGCTGGCCTCGGCGCCGGCGGTCGTGCTCGCCGCCGACCTCGCCGCGGGCACCACGGCGGCAGCCGCGTGGGTGTGGCTCGCCTTCGGGGTCGCCTTCATCGGCACCCGCGGCGTCGCCCTGCTGCACCGGGCCCGAGGATCGGCCTGGATGGTGACCGGCGCACCCGAGCCCGGCGCGCGAGGGTAAAGGCCGCGCCCCGAGGGTGCCGCATCTGCCTACCCTTCAGTAGTCTCGATGTCGATGAAGGAGCTGCAGACCGTCGCACTCGGTCTCGCCATCGTGTTCATCGATGTCGGGAACCCCGACTGGGTGGCCGACCCTGTGGGCTGGCTCTTGGTGCTCGTCGGCATCGCTGCGGTCAAGGAGCGGCTCAGCGACTACGGCTACCTCCTCACGACCGCGTGGGTGTGCCTCGCGCTGTCGGTGGTCACCTGGCCACCCGACTCCGTGCCCACCCTCGACGAGACCCTCGGGTGGATGTTCAGCCTGCCCACGCTGGCTTTCTGCTTCATGCTGGCCGACAGCCTCACCGATGCCACCGTGCCCGACCTCGCCACCCGTTTCCGGGTGATCAGCTGGCTCTACGCGCTGGTCACCGTGCTCCCGCTGTTCCCTCTCCTGCTCGACTGGGACTGGCTGGAGACTCCTGCGCAGGTACTGGTGATCCTCGCCCACGTGGTGCTCGTGCTCTCCCTCTTCAGCGCCTCCGACGACGACGCTGTGCCGCCGGCGGGCGGTGAGGCCACCGAGGACCGGAAGGCGGGCTCGCGTTCCGGCGGGTCTGGGGACAGGGGCGGCACCTCCGGCGGGACCTCCGGCGGGACCAAGGCCAAGGTCGCCACGGTGGCGGACAAGACCAAGGAACGCGCCAAGGAGACGGTCGACACCGTCTCCGACAACGTGCGCGCCGCTGCCCAGGACACCGCCCAGTCCGTCAAGGAGACGGCCGAGACGGTCAAGGAGAAGGCGTCGAGCGACGGCCGGCCCTCCGGTGACCAGAAGCCGGGCGGTCGCACCGACGGCAGGAGTGCAACGCAGTCCCGGAGCGCCGCCGAGGCCGAGAGCGTGGCGGAGGGCAGGCACAAGGCCTGAAGGGCCGCCCGCGCGTCGCGCCGTCCGCGCCGCCCAGGCTCACGACAATGACGGTCGTGACCGGCCCGCACCACCTGGAGCCACCGCCGTACGCCGGGGTGGCCGACCTGCTGCGCGCCGACGACCTGCCGCCGCCCGTGCTGCCGCCGTTGCCGGTGCCCGGTCCCCGTTCGCCGTTGACCGAAGACGAGCCCGCGGGCGCTGACGCCGGCGAACCGCTGGGCCACCGGGTCACGCGGCGCTTCCTCACGCTCTGCGAGAACCCGCGCACGCGTGCCCGCACCATGCGCCTGCTGCAGCGCAGCGCCGACAACGCGGTCGGAGGTCGCCTGCTGGTGGCGTTCCTGAGCCGGATGGCGTTCCGCCCCGCGCTCCGGTCACGCAGGCTCGACCACGCGGCGTCGCGCATCGAGCTGGCCTGCGCGCAGCTGGGTGGGGTGGCGGTGCTGCGCTACGTCACGAAGATGGAGCCGGTGGCGTCCATGTCGGTCGACGACCTGGTCGTGATGGTCGGCCCGGGGGTCGAGGCGACCCTCACCGCGCCCTTCCGCGGACGCGCGGCGGGGTCGGCCGGGCACGCCTCCGCGGGACCTCGACGAGCACCTGGCCGCAGTCGACAGCCGGCCCGGCACGACGAAGCCCCGCTCCCGGCGGGGAGCGGGGCTCGGTCTCGTCCGAGGCGTGGTGCTCAGGCGGGGATGACGTTGAGGTCGACCTTGGCCTCGACCTCGTCGTGCACCCGGACCGTCACCTGGTGGGACCCCAGGGACTTGATCGGGTTGCCCACCATGATCTTGCGCTTGTCGACCACGGCGTCGGAGGCGGTGCCGTTGATGGCCTCGGCGATGTCGCCGACGGTCACCGCACCGAACAGGCGGCCCTCGGCCCCGGCGCGGACCTTGACGTCGACCGGACCGGCCTCGAGCCGGGCCTTGATCTCCTGGGCCTTGTCGATGTCGCGGACCTCACGGGCTCCGCGGGCGGCCTTGATCGACTCGATCTGCTTCTCACCACCACGCGTCCAGCGGATCGCGAAGCCACGCGGGATGAGGAAGTTGCGGCCGTAGCCGTCCTTGACCTCGACCACGTCGCCGGGGGCACCGAGGCCGGTGACCTCGTGGGTCAGGATGAGCTTCATGTGATCTCCTCCCCTCTCAGCGCGCGGTGGAGGTGTACGGCAGCAGCGCCACCTCGCGGGCGTTCTTGACGGCGATGGCGACGTCGCGCTGGTGCTGCACGCAGTTGCCCGTCACCCGACGGGCGCGGATCTTGCCCCGGTCGGAGATGAACTTGCGCAGCAGGACCGTGTCCTTGTAGTCGACGTACTCCGTCTTGTCCTTGCAGAACTGGCAAACCTTCTTCTTGGGCTTGCGCAGGACCGGCTTGGCCATTGTGGTGCTCCTTCAGTCGAGCCCGGGCCCGGCCGGATGTCGTGGGCCCGGAATGGTGGTGGTGGTTGGTGCTGGTGGTGGGCTGGTCGGCGTCGCCGGCCAGAGGGGTCAGCTCAGAACGGCGGCTCGTCGCTCGATCCGCCCTGGGCCGCCCAGGGGTCGCCCTGCGGGCCGGACTGCGGTGCTCCGCCCTGCTGGCCGCCCCAGCCGCCCTGCTGACCGGCCTGCTGGCCACCGGACTGCTGACCGCCGGAGACGCCCGGGGTCGCCCACGGGTCGTCGGCCTGCTGGGCGCCGCCGCCGAAACCGCCCGCCTGCTGGCCGCCGCCCTGGCCTCCCTGCTGGCCGCCGTAGCCTCCGCCGCTGCCCGAGCGCGTGGTCTTGTTGACCTTCGCGGTGGCGTACTTCAGGCTCGGGCCGACCTCGTCGACGTCGATCTCGAAGACCGTGCGCTTCTCACCCTCGCGGGTCTCGTAGCTGCGGGCCTTGAGCCGACCCGAGACGATGACCCGGCTGCCCTTGACCAGCGACTCGGCGACGTTCTCCGCCGCCTGGCGCCAGACCGAGCAGTTGAGGAACATCGCCTCGCCGTCCTTCCACTCGTTCGTCTGCTTGTCGAACGTGCGGGGGGTGGAGGCGACGGTGAAGTTCGCGACGGCCGCGCCGGACGGCGTGAACCGCAGCTCGGGGTCGCCGGTGATGTTGCCGACCACTGTGATCGGGGTTTCGCCTGCCATGGATGCTCCTCGGTCTCGCTCTGTCGTTCGATGTCTCGTGGTGTCCGGTGAACCTAACCCTCGGGGCCGACAGGGCGGAACGCCGTGGTCCCGTCCTGTGGAACGCCGTCGGGTCGGTCACGAGGGTCGACGCGCCCCGGCGTCCGCGGGTCAGCGGATGTCGGGACGGATGACCTTGGTGCGCAGCACGGACTCGTTCAGCGTGAGCTGACGGTCGAGCTCCTTGACCGTGGCCGGCTCGGCCTTGAGGTCCACGACGGCGTAGATGCCCTCGCTGTGCTTGTCGATCTCGTAGGCGAGACGACGGCGACCCCACACCTCGACGTTGTCGACCTGACCACCGTCGCTGCGGACGAGGTTCAAGTAGGTGTCGAGGGACGGCGCCACGGTGCGCTCGTCGAGGCTCGGGTCGAGGATGACCATCACTTCATAGGCACGCAAAGCAGTCTCCACCTCCTTCGGACTCAGGCGGCCACGGGCGTTCCGTGGCAGGAGGGCTGATGCGTCTCGTCCGCACGGGCACGGCGCACTCGGTGGCGCCGGCCCGGCAAGCGGACAGGGCAGCCTACCAACCACCGGCACCCGGACCGAAATCGGCGCGGTGGCCCGCGCGACCTACCCTGGCCGCATGCCCACGACGAACCTGCGCATCGGAGCCCACGTCGACCAGGCGGACCCCATCGCCGAGGCCCGGGCGCGCGAGACCACGCTGGTGCAGTTCTTCCTCGGCGACCCGCAGGGATACAAGGGACCGGAGGTCCGGTACGCCGGTGGGGCAGCGGGGCTGCGTGCCGACGCCGAGGCGGCGGGCATCGACCTGTACGTCCACGCGCCGTACATCGTCAACGTCGCGACCACGAACAACCGCATCCGCATCCCCAGCCGCAAGCTGCTGCAGCAGCACATGGACGCCGCGGCCGAGATCGGCGCCAAGGGGCTGATCGTGCACGGCGGGCACGTCAACAAGAGCGACGACCCGGAGAAGGGGTTCGACAACTGGCGCAAGGCGGTCGAGGCGACCGACCTCAAGGTGCCCCTGCTCATCGAGAACACCGCCGGCGGCGACAACGCCATGACCCGTCACGCCGACCGCATCGGCCGGGTCTTCGAGGCCGTCCACCGCGCCGAGGGGGCCGACATGGTGGGGTTCTGCCTCGACACCTGCCACGCGCACGCCGGCGGCATCGACCTGGGCGACGCCGTCGAGCACCTGCTGTCCCTCACCGGCCGGATCGACCTCGTGCACGCCAACGACTCGCGCGACGCCTTCGGCTCCGGCGCCGACCGGCACGCGAGCTTCGGCGCCGGACAGCTCGACCACGACGCCTTCGTCGAGATCGTCCGGTCCGCAGGCGCCCCCGTCATCGCCGAGACCCCCGGTGGCCCCGAGGAGCACAAAGCCGACTTCGCCTGGCTCCGCGAGCGGGTGTAGGGGCTCGGTTTCCCATGTCCAGTAGCGAACTTGCCGCTTCCCTGCTGATGCATCCGCGGGGAAGCGTGAGCTTTCGCAGGGAAGTGCGGCGCTAGCCACCCAGTCGCCCACAAGGGTCGAACCGGCGTCTCATCCACAGCCGCACACAAGGGCCTCGGCACCTGCGTCGGCCTCCCGGCACGCTCGCGCTCGTGCCCCACATCACTGATCCCCTGCGCCACGTCGTCGAGCAGCGGGGAGTGTTCCTCCGCTGCGAGGCCATCGCCCTCGGGCTGGACGACAACGCATTGAGCCGCTCCCTGCGCCTGGGCGTGCTGACCCGAGTCCGCCACGGCAGCTACACGTTCACCGACGTGTGGGAGCAGCTGTCGGACGAGGACCGCCACGTCGTGCTCGGTCGTGCCGTGATGCGGCGGCTGACGGGGGTCGTGCTCAGCCACACGACGGCGGCCGTCGCCTACGGCATGGCCACGTGGCGCGCCGACCTCACGCGTGCTCACGTGACGCGGATCGACGGTGGCGCAGGACACAGGCGGGGTGACGTCGTCCACCACGAGGGTTACGTCGACCCGGCGGAGCGTGGGGACGCAGCCGGCATGCCCGCGGTCTCGCCGGTGCGGGCCGCGCTCGAGACCGCACTGCTCGCAGGGACCGAGGCGGGTCTGGTGACCGTCAGCTCCGGACTGCGCCTGGGGCTCTTCGGCCGCGAGGCGCTCGAGGTCCAGCACGAAGCGATGGCTCACTGGCCCGACGCCCGCCTGTTGCACATGGTCACCCGACTGGCTCGCAGCGAGCACGAGTCGCCTGGTGAGGTCCGGGCGGAGCACCTCTTCTGGAGCCAGGGCATCCCTCGACCCGTCGCGCAGTACGAGGTGTACGACCAGGCCGGACGACTCATCGGGCGCTGCGACTTCGCCTGGCCACGCTTCCGCCTGATCGTCGAGTTCGACGGCGCCGTCAAGTACGAGCGCCACCTCCGGCCGGGCGAGACGCCCGGCGCTGCGGTCTTTCGCGAGAAGCAGCGCGAGGACGCTCTCCGCGCAGCTGGGTGGACCGTCGTACGGATCACGTGGGCCGACCTCAGCCGGCCACGTGAGACCGCCCACCGGATTCGCGCGGCGATGCGCGCCGCTGCCTGAGCCGGCGTACTCGGTCGCGTTCGACCACTCCCCTCCAGAAGTCCCCGCTCCCCCTCTGATGCATCCGCCGGGAAGTAACAAGTCGGTGACAGGACATGGGAAACCACGGCCTCAGCTGCCGCGGCGGTAGGCAGGAGGGCACGTTTCGCCCTAGGTTGGCGAAATGACGAGCGCCGAGCAACGGACGCAGGACGCCGGGACGGGCGGCGGCATCAAGGCCGCCAAGGGTGAGCCCCTGGTCGTGCTCGACGGCGTCAACAAGTGGTTCGGCGACCTGCACGTGCTGCGCGACATCGACCTCACGATCCACCGCGGTGAGGTCGTGGTCGTGATCGGCCCCTCCGGCTCCGGCAAGTCGACGCTGTGCCGGGCGATCAACCGGCTCGAGACGATCGACGAGGGCGCCATCCACCTCGACGGCCAGCCGCTGCCGGAGGAGGGCAAGCAGCTGGCGCAGCTCCGCGCTGAGGTCGGCATGGTCTTCCAGGCCTTCAACCTCTTCGCCCACAAGACCATCCTCGAGAACGTGACCCTCGGCCCGATCAAGGTCCGCAAGCAGGAGAAGTCCCAGGCCGAGACGAAGGCCCGTGAGCTGCTCGAGCGTGTCGGGATCACGGCGCAGGCCGACAAGTACCCCGCCCAGCTCTCCGGCGGGCAGCAGCAGCGGGTGGCGATCGCCCGCGCGCTGGCGATGGACCCCAAGGTGATGCTCTTCGACGAGCCCACCTCCGCCCTCGACCCGGAGATGATCAAGGAGGTCCTCGACGTCATGGTCGAGCTCGCCGAGGGCGGCATGACCATGGTCGTCGTCACCCACGAGATGGGCTTCGCCCGCACCGCCGCGCACCGCGTGTGCTTCATGTCCGACGGTGCCCTCGTCGAGGAGAACACCCCCGAGGAGTTCTTCACCAACCCGCAGTCCGACCGCGCCAAGGACTTCCTGAGCAAGATCCTCAAGCACTGACCCACCGTCACCGCCCGCCTCGCGCGCAGTGACCACCGCCCCCACCGAAGGAGAACCCAGATGAGGCTCACCAGGACCATCACCACGCTCGCCGGCACCGCGCTGGCGCTGTCGCTGGCCGCTTGCGGCGAAGCCGGCGACAGCGGCTCGAGCGAGTCCGACACCCCGGAGTACGAGGTCGCCGAGAACGCCGCCGAGGAGTTCGAGGACGGCACCATGATGAAGGAGCTCGCCGAGAGCGGCGAGATCACCATCGGCACGAAGTACGACCAGCCCGGCCTCGGCTTCAAGGGCGCCACCGACGACATGCCCGTGGGCTTCGACCCCGAGATCGGCAAGATGCTGGCCGCCGACCTGGGCATCGCGCCGGAGGACATCACCTGGAAGGAGACGATCTCCGACAACCGCGAGCCGTTCCTCGAGAGCGGTGAGGTCGACCTCGTCGTGGCGACGTACTCCATCACCGACGAGCGCAAGGCGATCGTCGGCCAGGCCGGGCCTTACTACGTGACCGGTCAGCAGCTGCTGGTCGCCAAGGACAACGAGGAGATCGCGAGCGTCGCGGACCTCGAGGGCCAGGCGGTCTGCTCGGTGACCGGTTCGACGTCGCTGGAGACCGTGGAGGCCGAGGGTGCCAAGCCCCGCGGCTTCGACACCTACTCCGAGTGCCGCGACCAGGTGCTCAACGGCTCGATCGACGCGATGACGACCGACGGCGCGATCCTGCTCGGCTACGTGGCGGAGGACCCCGAGGAGCTCAAGGTCGTCGGCGACACCTTCAGCGAGGAGCGCTACGGCGTCGGCTACCCCAAGGAAGCCTCCGAGATGTGCCAGTGGATCGTCGACACCATCACGGCCGCGCAGGACGAGGGCTGGTGGGCCGACGCCTTCGAGGCCACGCTCGGGCAGTCCGGCGTGGAGACCCCGGAGCCGCCGGCGATGGACCCCTGCGAGTGACCCCGCTCCACTGACGACCGACAGCTGAGGGGACGCGCCGCATGGAAGACGTCTGGTCGAACTTCGACCTGGTCATCGACGCGTTCCTGGTCACGATCACCCTCTTCGTGGTCTCGGGGGTGCTGAGCCTCCTGCTCGGCACCCTCCTGGCCGCGATGCGGGTCGGACCTGTGCCGGTCCTGGCCCGGGCCGGCGCGCTCTACGTCACCCTCTTCCGCAACACTCCGCTGCTCGTCGTCTTCCTCATCGTCACAACGCTCTTCCCCAACATCGGGTGGGGCATCCCGGGCATGACCATCGGCCCCTGGGAAGTGAGCAACTACTTCCTGCGCGGCGTCATCGCCCTGACCTTGTACACCTCGGCCTTCGTCTGCGAGGCGCTGCGCTCGGGCGTCAACGCAGTCCCGTTGGGTCAGGCCGAGGCGGCCAGGTCGATCGGCATGGACTTCAGCGGAGTCATGCGGAGCGTGGTGCTGCCGCAGGCCTTCCGGGCCTCGCTGCCCCCGCTGGCGAGCGTGCAGATCGCGCTGGTGAAGAACACCTCGGTCGCCGCGGTCTTCGGGATCTTCGAGGCCACCGCCCGGATGCGCTACTTCACCAACAACAACGCCGACGACCGCACCCTGATCTTCCTCACGTTCGCGATCGGCTACATCATCATCGTCGAGCTCGTGTCCCTCGGGTCACACGGCCTCGAACGACGCTGGCGGGTGGCCCGATGAGCACCAGCGGGACGGTCAACGGCGCCGTGGAGGCCAAGCCGCCGCCGGGGAAGAAGGCACCCGCCGGCACGGTGCTGTTCGAGGCGCCGGGCCCGCGCACGATCGCCCGCTACCGCATCTACACAGCGGTCTCCGCAGTGTTGCTGCTCGGGGGGGTCGGGCTCTTCCTGTGGCAGATGCAGAAGACCGGGCAGTTCGCCGCCGAGAAGTGGGAGTACTTCGTCACCCCGGAGTACGTCCAGACGATCCTCGTCGACGGCGTGTGGCAGACGGTGCGCGCAGCCGTCATCGCGATCCTGGCCGCCCTGGCGCTGGGGTTGGTCTTCGGTGTCGGCAAGCTTTCCGATCATGCCTTCATCCGGTGGCCGGCCTGGCTGTGGGTCGAGTTCTTCCGTGCCGTGCCGCTGCTGCTGCTGATCATCTACATCTACTTCTCGTTCGGCACCGAGGGCACCTTCGGCATCGGGAGCTACTGGGCGCTGGTGGTAGGTCTGGCGCTGTACAACGGTGCCGTGCTGGCCGAGATCGTGCGGGCCGGCATCCAGGCGCTGCCCCGCGGCCAGTCGGAGGCCGCCTACGCCATCGGGATGTCCAAGGGCCAGGTCACGCGGATCGTGCTGCTGCCGCAGGCGATCAAGATCATGCTGCCGGCGATGATCAGCCAGTTCGTGGTGTGCCTGAAGGACACCTCGCTCGGCTACGCCATCCTCGCGCCCGGGATCACCTACGTCCTGTCCCAGATCGGTGAGGAGGGCCGCAACCAGGTGCAGGCCACGCTGGTGATGGCGGCCCTCTACATCACGCTCAACCTCATCGTCACCTGGATCGCACACTGGGCCCAGCGCAAGTACGTCGGCGAGGGCAAGGTCGGTGCCCAGACTGCCGCCGACGAGGTCGTCTGAGGCTCGCTAGGCTCGGCGGGTGACCTCCACCCCCGCGCTGACCGTCCGCACCGTCACTCCCGACGTGCATCGGGACTTCGTCGCGCGGCAGCGGAGCGCGAGCTTCCTCCAGGTGCCGGCCTGGGGCGAGGTCAAGAGCGAGTGGCAGCGGGAGTCGATCGGCTGGTTCCGCGGGGACGAGGTCGTCGGTGTCGGCCTCGTGCTCTACCGCCGGCTCCCGAAGATGAAGCGCTACCTCGCCTACCTCCCCGAGGGCCCGGTCATCGAGTGGGACGACGAGGACCTCGAGTCGTGGCTGCTGCCGATGGTCGAGCACCTGCGAGGCCGGGGTGCCTTCGGCATCCGCATGGGCCCGCCCGTGGTGTGCCGTCGCTGGGACGCGGCCTCGGTGAAGGACGGCGTCGCCGACGAGACGGTGCGCCGGCTCGACGAGGTGCCCCCCAGGGTCCGCGAGCACCTCGGCGCGCGGGTCGCCTCGCAGCTCCACGAGCTCGGCTGGCGCCAGCAGCACACCGAGGGCGGCTTCGCCGCAGGGCAGCCGCAGTACAACTTCCAGCTCCCGCTGCGCGACGAGGACGGGAAGGCCCGCGACGAGGACGACGTGCTCAAGGGCATGAACCAGCAGTGGCGCCGCAACATCAAGAAGGCGGCCAAGGAGGGGGTCGTCACCGGGCGGGTCCCTGCCGAGCACCTCGACGACCGGCTGCGCGACTTCCATGACCTCTACGTGCACACCGCCGGGCGCGACGGCTTCACGCCCCGGCCGCTGAGCTACTTCGAGACGATGTTCCGGGCGCTCGGCGCGGAGGACCCCGACCGCATCGCGCTGTTCACCGCCGAGCACGAGGGTGACCTCGTCGCCGCCACCGTGCTCATCCGGGTCGGGGCGCACGTCTGGTACTCCTACGGCGCCTCCTCCACCGAGAAGCGCGAGGTCCGTGGCTCCAACGCTGTGCAGTGGGCGATGATCCAGCACTCCCTCGACGAGGACGCGGACGTCTACGACCTGCGCGGCATCACCGACACCCTCGACTCCGACGACAGCCACGTCGGGCTCATCCGGTTCAAGGCCGGCACCGGCGGCGAGGCCGTGGAGTACGTCGGCGAGTGGGACCTTCCCGTGAACCGCGCGCTGTACAAGGCGTTCAGCCTCTACATGGCTCGCCGCTAGGGCCCGGCCGTGCTGACTCTCTACGTCGACCAGGCCCGGTGGCGCTCCCACCTCGACGCCGTCATGGCGTCCGTGCCCGGGCTCGTGCCGGTGGCGAAGGGCAACGGCTACGGCCTCGGCATCGAGCGCCTGAGCCAGGTCGCCGAGGATCTCGGGAGCGACACGCTCGCGGTCGGCACCTACGCGGAGGTCGAGGCCGCGCTCGAGCACTTCGGCGGCCATGTGCTCGTGCTCAGCCCGTGGCGCCCCTTCGAGGCGCGGGCCACCTACTCCGACCGGCTGGTCCACACGATCGGGCGCATCGAGGACCTCGAGGGCGTCCGGGCCGCCGCGCACGGTGCCCGCCCCCGGGTCGTGCTCGAGCTGCTCACCTCGATGCGGCGTCACGGCTTCACCGCGCGGGATCTGCGCGGCGCCCGTGCGTGTCTCGACGGCGTCGACCTCGAGGGCTTCGCGCTGCACATGCCGATGGCGCACGGGTCGCACCTGCCGGAGATGGAGCGGCTGATGAACGACTTGGTCGCGTCCGGCATCGACTCGCGCCGGGTCTACGTCTCGCACCTGGCCGACGACGAGCTCGACAGGCTGCGGAAGTCCTACGGGGACTTCGAGATCCGGCCCCGGGTCGGCACCCGGCTGTGGCTGGGCGACCGGAAGGCCTTGCAGGTCCGGGCCTCGGTGCTCGACGTGCACCCGGTCAAGCGCGGCGACGAGTTCGGCTACCGCGGCCGCAGCGCGCCCAAGCACGGCCACCTCGTCATCGTCTCCGGCGGCACCGCCCACGGCGTCGGCCTGGAGTCACCCGCGGCCGGCTCCACCCTGCGCGACCGCGCCGCCACCCTGGCCCGCGGTGGCCTGGACGCTGCCGGCTTCGTGCGCTCCCCCTTCAGCATCGGCGGCAAGCAGCGCCTCTTCGCAGAGCCGCCTCACATGCAGGCCTCCATGCTCTTCCTCCCCGCCGGTGCCCCTGTCCCCGCCATCGGCGACGAGGTCGACGTCCGCGTCCGCTTCACCATCACCACTCCCGACCGCATCGAGCTCACCTGACGCGAGGGACGAGGACGCCGGTGCGACGCCGCACCCCGGGGCCGTGGATGGGCCTGGCCTCCGTGGAGCCGGGCGCAGCGACGAAGGAGCAGCGCCCGGCGGAACGGGTGGATGGCCCCGGGGTGTGGTGGCGCCCGGCGCCGGCTTCACCGTGGTCTCGACAAGCTCGACCGACGGAGGCGGCTCGACCGACGGAGGCGGCTCGACCGACGGGGATCTCGACCGACGGGCGGGTCAGCGGTGGGTGGTCGCCAGCATCCGCGGCGGACACATCGGGTCGTCGTCCGGGAACTCCCGCACCGGATCGTGCTGCGGCCGCAGGATGTCCCGCACCACCACCACCCCGAGGTACAGCTGCCCGAGTATCCGCACCACGACCGCCACGGTGTAGACGGGATCCGGTGCCCCGTCGGTGGCCGACGCGGTGACTCCTCCGAGGTGCCACCACACGGCGGCGAAGTAGAGCAGCTCCGTGGTCTGCCACACGAGCAGGTGTCGCCAGCGGGGCACGGCCAGCGCTGCGATGGGCAGCAGCCACAGCACGTACTGCGGCGAGTAGACCTTGTTGACCAGCAGGAAGCCCATCACGATGAGGAAGGACAGCTGCGCCACGCGCGGCACCTGCCGGGACCGCAGCCCGAGCACGAGCACGAGCAGGCACGCGGCGCCGAAGAACGCCCACGAGACGAGGTTGATGGTGTGGGGCGTCGCCTCGTGGCCGTGGTGCGAGGCGACCAGCCACAGCGACCCGAGGTCCGGCCCCCGCTCGGAGTTGAAGGCCCAGAAGGACTTCCACCCCTCGTAGTTGGCGACCATCAGCGGCACGTTGAGGGTCAGCCAGGCGACGGCGGCCCCGGCGACGGCACGCCAGAAGTCCGGCAGCTGGCGGCGGCGCAGGCACACGACGAGCAGCGCACCGAGGAGGAAGAGCGGGTACAGCTTGGCCGCGGTGCCGAGCCCGACCATGACCCCGGCGAGCACCGGCCTGCCCCGTGACCACGCCCAGAACGTGCCTGCCACGCACATCACGGCGAGGATGTCCCAGTTGATCATGCCCGTCGCGATCACCGCGGGGGCTGCGGCCCAGCCCATGGCGTCCCACGGTCGTCGTCGATGGGCGCCGGCGAGGAAGTACGCCGTGAGCAGCGCGAAGGGCGCCAGCAGCACCCCGGTGACCAGGAAGTAGTGCCGCCGCTCCTCCCGGACGTCGGGTAGTCCTCCGACGGCGTCGGCCGCGACCCGCGCCCGTCGTTCGACGTCGGGGAAGCCGTTGACCGCGTGCGTCACCAGTGCCGCGGCGTAGGTGAAGTAGCCGGTGCCGACGGGGTACTCGAGGTACACGTAGCGGCCGTCGGTGTCGGTGTAGGGCACGATCCGCTCCGCGAAGCCCCGCCCGGCGTAGAGGTAGGGGATGTCGGAGTAGCACCCCGCGCGGGCGCGGACGTCACCGTCCTCCCAGCTGGTGGCGTCGCACGGCACCTTGTGGAGCATCCCGAGCACCCAGAAGAGACAGGCGACCGCGAGGACGACCCGCAGCGGCCGCCACCACGGCGCGCCCGAGGAGCGGGTGCCGGACGGGCCGCCGATGAGCTCGCTGGCGGAGGCGACCACCGGGTCCTCCCGGGTGGGCGCGACCACGTCGGGCCGTGCAGCACCCAGCGGCGCAGCGGTCCTCGGCGTGCTCACGTCGTCGCGCGTTCGCGTCGTCGGAGCGTGGCGGGGCTAGCCGGCGCCACCGGAGCCGTTGCCGCCGGCGCTGGACTGGGTGTCGCCGTCGCCGAGGGCGTCGCCCCCGCCGCCCTCGTCGGTGGTCTCCTCGGTGGGGGAGGGCTCGCCGCCGGGATCCTCGTCCCCGCCGCCGTTGCCGTTGCCGCCGCCACCGCCACCGCCACCGCCGTTGTTGCTCGGGGGCGGGGTGGACTCGGTGGGCTCCGGGCTCGGGGTGGGCTCCTCCTCTTCCTCCTCCTCGGGAGTCGGGGTGAACGTCGGGAGGGGCTCGTGACCCTCGGCCGTCTGGTCCAGGAGGGCCGGCGGCGGGAAGGACAGGATCTCCTCGCCCTCGAGCGCGGCGGCCATGATGGCGGCCCACGTCTGCGCCGGGTAGTCACCGCCGTAGAAGGTCGGCAGGAAGTCGTTGAGCGGCTGGTTGCCGTTGCCGCGGGTGTACATCACCGCGGTCGACAGCTGCGGGGTGTAGCCGACGAACCAGGAGGACCGGACGTCGCCGTCGTCGTTGGTGGCCGTGCCGGTCTTGCCGGCGACCGGTCGCCCGATCACGTTGGCGCTCGTGCCGGTGCCGCTGATCGCGACCTGCTGGAGCGCGTAGGAGGTGTCGGCGGCGACGTCCTCGCTGATCGCCTGCTCGGTCTTGACCTTGTGCTTGTACTGCTCGCCGCTGCCCGGAGCCTTGACGCTCTCGACGACGTACCAGTCCTTGACCTTCCCCTCGGCGGCGATGGTGCCGTAGGCGTTGGCCATGTCGATGACGCTGACGGTGGCGGAGCCGAGCACCATCGAGTAGTTCTCGTCGAGCCCGGGTGCCTTGCGGGGGATGCCCATCTCGACCGCGGTGTCGAGGATCAGGCTCGATGCCGTTGTCCATGGAGCTCGCGAGGTCGATGTAGGCGGTGTTCACCGAGTTCTGGGTGGCGCTGAGCAGGCTGATCGCCGAGCCGTAGCTCTCGCCCTGGCCCTCGCCCTGGTTGCTGAACGTGGTGCCGTTGATGTCGATGGGCGAGTTGCCGTTGAAGGTGCTGTCCAGCGCGTAGCCGTACTCGAGCGCGGTGGCGAGCGTGAACGGCTTGAAGGTGGAGCCGGGTGCGCCGCCCTCCTTGGCCCAGTTGATCTGGCTGGTGAGGTAGTCCTGGCCGGCGTACATCCCGCGCAGCGCGCCGGAGCGGGGGTCGACGCTGGCGGTCGCGGCGTGCAGCCCCTTGAGGTCCGGGCGGACCGAGGTCGCCCCGCTCTGGGAGGCGCGCATCGCCTTCTTGGTGAAGGTGGTGGTGATGCGCAGGCCGCCGCCGGTGATCTCCTGGTCGCTGTAGCCGAGGTCGAGCAGCTCGTCGCGCACCAGCTGCAGGGCGTGGCCACGCTGGCCGCCGTTGACGTTCTGCACGCCCAGCTTGGCGAACGTGGGCAGCTTGTAGGGGTCCTTCTTCATGCCGGGCAGCGTGCCCATCTCGCTCATGTTGTCGACGACGTAGGTGTAGCGGCTCTTGAGGCCCTGCTTCGCCTGCTTGCCGTTGGCGGGGTCGTAGCCGTTGGGCGAGTTGATGATCGCGGCCAGCGCCGCGCCCTCGCGGACGTCGAGGTTGCTCGCCGACTTGTTGAAGTAGGCCTTGGCGGCGGCCTCGATGCCGTAGGCGCCGCGTCCGAAGTAGATCGTGTTGAGGTAGCCCTCGAGGATCTCCTCCTTCTCCATCTGCCGGTGGATCTTGAGGGAGAGGATCGCCTCGCGCAGCTTGCGCGTGTAGGTCTGCTCCTGGGAGAGGTAGTAGACCTTCACGTACTGCTGGGTGATCGTCGAGGCGCCCTGGGTGTCACCACCGCTGGCGTTGTTGAACGCCGCCCGCAGGATGCCCTTCGGGTCGATGCCCTGGTTGTCCCAGAAGGACTTGTCCTCCGCGGCGATGACGGCGTCGCGCACGTGCTGCGGGACGTCCTTCAGGGTGACCATCGTGCGGTTCTGCTGAGCGAGCCGGCCGAGCACCGTCTTGCCGTCGGCGTAGTAGACGATCGTGGCCTCGGAGTCGAACCCCTCGTTGGGGTCGGGGATGTCGGTCCGCGCGTAGGCGACGGCGAAGACGGCGAGGGCCAGCCCGAAGGCGGCGCCGAGCAGCAGGAAGCCCCGCTTGATCCACCGACGTGCCGCGCCGGGCGCCGCGGTGTCGTCGGTGCTGGTGCTCTCGTTGGCAGGACTCACGCCCCCGAGGGTAGAGCAGGAACCCGCTGGTCGCCGCCTCGAGAGCGGGCTCGACAAGGGAGGAACTGGTCACACCGGACAGCACGATTGGGAGCGCCGCGCCGGGGCAAGACTTCCACTTTGGGTGTCGGGCGATATATCGCTACGATACAACCGGTCGATATCTCGACCACCACTATTCCATCACCACGACGACGGGCGGGACGGCACGTGACACGCCGGGGGGAGACTCTCGAGCTGGCAGTCCTCGGGCTGCTCAGCGACAGCCCGATGCACGGGTACGAGGTGCGCAAGCAGCTCACCGTCGTGCTCGGGTGGGGTCGCGTGCTCTCCTACGGTTCGCTCTACCCGGCACTGAAGAAGATGAGCCGGGCCGGGTGGATCACCGAGCACACGCCGCCGCTCGAGAGCGCGACCAGCGGACGAGCGAGCCGCCGGCAGCGGATCGTCTACGAGCTGACCCCCGCCGGCAGCGAGCGGTTCGCCAAGCTCATGGCGGACTCCGGGCCCGCCGCCTGGGAGGACGACAACTTCGACGTGCGCTTCGCCTTCTTCGGTCGCACCGACCGTGAGATCCGGCTGCGCATCCTCGAGGGTCGTCGTGCGCGGCTGGAGGAGAGGCTCTCCACGGTCCGCCAGCAGCTGCAGAGCGCGCGGGGCAACGACGCCTACACCGCCGAGCTGCGACGCCACGGCATCGAGTCGGTGGAGCGCGAGGTGCACTGGCTCACCGAGCTGATCGCCGCCGAGCGCGGCACCGCCGCCACGGGCAGCGCTGATCCCACCGAGACCTGACCGCACGACCAGCACGACCGCACGACCAGCACGACAGCACCGAGAAGAACACCACCTGAAGGGAAACCCATGGGTTCCGTACGAGTCGCCATCGTGGGCGTCGGCAACTGCGCGACGTCCCTGATCCAGGGCGTGGAGTACTACAAGGACGCCAACCCCGAGAGCACCGTGCCCGGTCTGATGCACGTGAAGTTCGGGGAGTACCACGTCTCCGACATCGAGTTCGTCGCGGCGTTCGACGTCGACGCCAAGAAGGTCGGCTTCGACCTCTCCGAGGCGATCACCGCATCGGAGAACAACACGATCCGCATCTGCGACGTGCCGCCGACCGGTGTCACGGTGCAGCGCGGCCCGACCCTCGACGGACTGGGCAAGTACTACCTCGCCACCATCGACGAGGCCGACTCCGAGCCCGTGGACGTGGTCCAGGCGCTCAAGGACGCCGAGGTCGACGTGATGGTGTCCTACCTGCCGGTGGGCTCGGAGGAGGCGGACAAGTTCTACGCCCAGTGCGCGCTCGACGCCGGCGTGGGCTTCGTCAACGCCCTCCCGGTCTTCATCGCCTCCGACCCCGAGTGGGCGGCCAAGTTCGAGACCGCAGGTGTGCCGATCGTCGGCGACGACATCAAGTCGCAGGTCGGCGCCACGATCACCCACCGCGTGATGGCCAAGCTGTTCGAGGACCGCGGCGTGGCGCTGGACCGCACCTACCAGCTCAACGTCGGCGGCAACATGGACTTCAAGAACATGCTCGAGCGCGAGCGCCTGGAGTCGAAGAAGGTCTCCAAGACCCAGGCGGTCACCTCCAACCTGCAGGGCTCGCTCGCCGGCAAGATCGACGACAAGAACGTCCACATCGGTCCCTCGGACTACGTCGCGTGGCTCGACGACCGCAAGTGGGCCTACGTCCGCCTGGAGGGTCGGGCGTTCGGTGACGTGCCGCTGAACCTCGAGTACAAGCTCGAGGTGTGGGACTCCCCGAACAGCGCGGGCATCATCATCGACGCGCTGCGCGCCTGCAAGATCGCCAAGGACCGCGGCGTCGGTGGTCCGATCCTGTCGGCGTCGACCTACCTCATGAAGTCGCCTCCGGTGCAGATGCCGGACGACCTCGGTCGCGCTCAGGTCGAGGCGTTCATCAAGGGCGAGGTCGAGCGCTGACACGCTGACTCACCCCACCGGGAGCCGTCGGCACGGTCGACGACCCGGCACTCGGTCGCTGTCGGTCGGGCCGCGGATCCACGCCGGATCCGCGGCCCGTCCCGATTTTTCGGGACCCGACACGGACCCGAGCCACCGCCCAAAGGGTGATCTCACGTCCTAGCCTGTGCCGCATGAGTGCGCCACCTCCTCCTCCCGGTCCTCCCAGCCCCCCGCCTCCGGGCGGCAGCGAGCCTCCCGGTGGTGACCAGCCGCCCGGAGGCTCCGGCGACCAGCCACCCGGTGGTGGCTGGGGCACACCTCCTCCCCCGCCACCCTCGGGCGGCGACTGGGGCGCGATGCCACCACCACCCCCTGGCGGGCCGGGTGGTCCCGGCGGCCCGGGTGGTCCGGGTGGTCCGGGTGGTCCGGCCGGCGCGCCGCTGGGCGGCGGCCCCGAGTCCTACTCGGTCGGCAACGCGGTCAGCTACGGCTGGAACAAGTTCAAGGAGAACGCCGGGCCGCTGGTGCTGCTGACCCTCGCCGTGATCATCGGCGTCGTGGTGATCCAGCTGATCGGCCAGGCCGTGAGCGGCGCGCTCCTCAGCACGCCTGAGACGACGGTCGACCCGGTGACCGGGGCGATCAGCACCACCGGCGGCAGCAGCTTCTTCGCCGCGTTCGTCGTCAGCATGGTGTTCTCGGCCCTGAGCATCGGCGTCCAGATCGCCCTGCAGGCCGGCATCATCAACGGGTCGCTGCAGCTGACCCGCGGTCAGGGGCTCAGCGTCGGCCAGGCCTTCGCCGGCATCAACTGGGGTCAGGTCATCCTGACCGCCCTGCTGGTGGCCATCGGCACGTTCGTCGGTCTGGTGCTGTGCATCATCCCCGGCCTGATCTGGGCGTTCCTCACGTCGTACGCGATGTACTACGTGATCGACCGGGGCATGGGCGCGGTCGACGCCATCAAGGCCAGCATCGACATGGTCAGGAACAACGTGGGCCCGCTCATCCTGTTCTGGCTCGCGACGGTGGCCATCACGATCCTGGGTGCCTGCCTCTGCGGCGTCGGCCTCCTGGTCGCGATCCCGGTCGTGATCCTGGCCCAGGCCTACACCTTCCGCACCTTCAACAACGACCCCGTGACTGCCTGAGCACCACGGGCGCGGCGACGCCGCCGACATCCCGCGGACCGCGGGCCCCGCACGGGGTCCGCGGTCCGTTGCCGTGCGGCTGCGTCAGGATCGAGGCATGGAACCCCAGCTGAGCCGCCACCCCTGGTGGCGGGGTCGGTGGTTCCTGCGGCTGCTCGCGGTGCGGATGACGGGGCAGGCCGGCGACGGCTTCCTCCAGGCAGCCCTCGCCTCCTACGCGCTGTTCTCGGACGACCAGGCCACTGCCGCAGAGCTGGCGGCCGCGGCTGCGGTCGTGCTGCTGCCGTACTCCCTGGTCGGGCCGTACGCCGGCGTCCTGCTCGACCGCTGGTCGCGACGTCAGGTGCTGCTCGTCGGCAACCTGGCCAGGGCAGCGGTACTGCTCGCCCTGTCCGCGGCCGTGCTCGCCGACCTGCCGGACCCCGTGGTGTACGGCGGGGTGCTGGTCGCGCTCGGGATCAACCGCTTCCTGCTGGCCGGGCTCTCGGCCTCGCTGCCGCACACGGTGCCCCTCGACGCACTGACCGCGGCGAACGCGGTGACCCCCACCGCGGGCACGGGGGCGTTCGTCGTGGGGCTGGTGACAGCGGCGATGCTCCGGGCAGGCGTGGTGCTGCCCGCGGCAGGTGACCACGTCCTGCTGCTCGTGGCCGCAGCGGCCTACCTCGGCGCGGGTGCGCTGGCCCTGCTGATCCCGCCCTCTCTCCTGGGACCGGACGCCGTGGCGGGACGTCGGCCGCGACCGAGGCTCGGGCACCTGGCAGCGGACCTGATGGTCGGCCTGCGCCACCTGCGGTCGAGGCCGTGGCCGGCGGCCGCCCTGTGGTCCATGGCGGCGATGCGGCTGTGGTTCGGCCTGGTGACCGTCTCCGCCGTGCTGTCGCTGCGCAACGGCGCGACCGACGAGCAGGCCGCCCTCTCCGCCCTGGGCGTGTTCACCGTCACCACCGGCGCCGGTTTCCTGGCGGCGGCGCTCCTCACCCCAGCGCTGGCGCGACGGCTCGGTCGCGGGCGGACGACGGTCGTGGCCCTGCTCTGTGCGTCAGTGGCACCGCTGGCGCCCGCTGCGACAGGTGGCGCGGGTGCCTGGTCGTGGTGGCTGGCGGGTGCGGTGCTCGGCCTCGGGGCTCAGGGCACGAAGATCTGCGTGGACGCGATCGTCCAGGCAGGGGTGGACGACGACGTGCGCGGGCGGGTGTTCTCGCTCTACGACATGGCCTTCAACGTGGCCTTCGTGGTCGCAGCCGCACTCGCGGTGGTCGTGCTGCCCGACTCGGGCACCTCCGTGCCGGTCCTGCTGGTCTGCACGGCCGGCCTGGTCGGCGTCGCGGTCGGCTTCGCCCGGGCGACCCGGCACCACCCCGCCCCGGCCGAGGTGGTGGCCTCACCACGCTCGAGGAGCTAGGCCCCCTCGATGTGCTGCCGCAGCCGACGAGGCGCTGCGCTCCATGATCTTGCCGACGGCCGGCTCGAGCACCTTGCCCATGGCCTTGCCGGCGGGGCCGAACGGCGGGTGGAGGGTGGTCTCGGCGGTGATGAGCGTGCGGTCGTCGTCGATCGGCTCGAAGTTCCAGCGGTTGCGGACCTTGAAGCCCTTCACGGACTCGAACTCGATCAGGCGTCGCTCGACGTAGTCGGTGACCTTCAACCGCGTCCTCACGCGCATCCCCGCGTGCACCACCACGTCGAAGACGGAGCCCAGGCCCTGGTCCTGGTCGCCGACGGGTGCGAAGGTCTCCACCCCGACCAGCCAGTCGGGGACGTTGCGCCAGTCGTCGACGTAGGCGAACGCCTTCTCGAGCGGCGCCTCGCAGGTCTGCTGCTGGGTGGCGGAGATGGCCATCGTGCTCCTTCGTGTGGGTGGGCGGGGTTCGGGCCGGCGGGCGGACGCCTGCGACCCCCGGGTCGGGCGGTCGCTCAGCCGTTGAGCAGGTTGCCGACGATCCCGCCGCCCCCGCCGCCCTGCTGTGGCTGGGTGACCGGCGCCCACTCCGAGGCCTGCACCACCACGAACCCCGGGCCGTGGAAGGCGTACTGGAACGCCTCACCGCTGCCGCCGCGCAGCATCGACTTCAGGTTCATGCTGCTCACCACGTTGGGCGCCAGGCCCGCGGACCACGCCACGGCCGCCTGCACGTCGACGTACGTCGGCTGCTGGGAGCAGTCGAGCACCACCGGCTTGCCGACGCTGCACAGCGCGAGCTGGCCGGTGCCCTGGATCGTGGTGTTGAAGAGCCCGCCGGCCATCATGCCGGCGCCCTTGACCCGGTTGATGTCCCACTGCATCGCGGCGTCGAAGGCGAGCAGGTTGCGGCCGTTGACGCTGATGCCGTCACCGTCGAGGTCGAGAAGGAAGACGTAACCGGCCTCGCTGGCGAAGAACACCTCGCCCTCGCCCTTGACCCGCATCAGCGGCACGTCCTCGGCCGTGAGCACCTTCTTGAGCATCTTGCCCATGCTCCCGGCGCTCTCGTGGTCGAAGCGGATCTGTCCCTGGAAGGCGACCATCGAGCCCTTGACGGCCAGCACCTCCGTGCCGCCGCCGACGGAGACGCGGAGCATCTGGCCGTTCTGGAGGGCGAACCGCTGGCCCGCCTGCACCTCGAGGTTGTCCTGCGAGAAGAGGTCACTACGCATGGGCACACGCTAGCGGCCCTGCGGCCGAGCGCGCCGTCAGCGTGGGTCGGCGTAGCGGAACGTGCGTCGCTCCCGCCGCTGGTACGGCGGGACGACGAGGCGCAGCAGGAGCCCCAGCACCGGCCCGGCGGTCCCGACCAGACTCTCGCGGCCCTCGGGCGGCAACGAGTCGGCGACCCACGCCAGCAGGAACGGCATCAACCTCGTCGGGTAGCTCTTCTCGGACCCCTTCTCCGAGGCCTCCCACTCCTGGGCGGTCATGGTCCTCTGGGCCAGCGGGAGCGCCCCGGTCTCCTCGTGCTCGAGGTGGGCGAGCAGCAGCTCGCGCAGCGTCGTGACGCGGACGTCGAGCGCGTTGCGGTGGTCCTCGCAGGGGTGGGAGACCATCTCGGCGAAGGCTGCCGTGCAGCGCTCCAGGGCCGGGTCGACGGTGTCGTGCTCGGCCTCCATGTCCAGCAGGGTCCTGCGGTCCTCCTCGCGTCCCTCCGCCTCGGCCGAGGCCAGCATCGTCGGCCAGATCAGCTCGTCCTCGGCGACGTGGTGGTGGTGGAGCACATCGGTGAACCGTCGCCAGCGGGTGTCCAAGGCCCGCCAGGTCCGGGCGTCGCAGCTCGGTGTGGCCCGCACCGCCGCGACGAACCTGCCCAGGTCGCGCCGGAAGGCGTGATGCATGAGGTACATCCCGGCCAGGTCGTGAGGACCCTCGGCGGTGTGGCTCTGCCCGGGCAGCGTGATCTGCGGTCGACGGGCGGCGCCCGTGACGTGCTCGGCGGGGCGGGGAGGCGTGGCGGTCATCGGGGACTCCTCGGTCTGGGACGGCGGGAACGGCGCTCGCCGGTCTGCATCGACGACGTTGCCTGGGCGGAGCGGCCGGTCAGCTGGGGCGGGACGCCCACCAGTCGCGCAGCGCCTGCTCGACCACCGCGGGGTCCTGGGGGCCGTGCTCCATCCGGAGCTCGAGCAGGAAGCGGTAGGCCTCCCCCACCTCGCGGCCGGGACCGATCCCGAGGACCGACATGATCTGGTTGCCGTCGAGGTCGGGCCGGATCGACTCCAGCTCCTCCTGCTCGGCGAGCCGGTCGATCCGCTCCTCCAGCTCGTCGTAGGTGCGCCGGAGCCGGTCCGCCTTGCGCCGGTTGCGGGTGGTGCAGTCGGCTCGCGTGAGCACGTGCAGCCGGGCGAGCTCCGGACCCGCGTCGCGCACGTAGCGGCGCACCGCGGAGTCCGTCCACTCGCCGCTCCCGTAGCCGTGGAAACGCAGGTGGAGCTCGACCAGGCGGCAGACCGCGTCGGTGGTGTCGGAGGGGAAGCGCAGCTGCCTCATCCGCTTGCGGGTCAGCTTGGCCCCCACGACGTCGTGGTGGTGGAAGGTCACCGACCCGTCGTCCTGGAACCTCCGGGTGCGCGGCTTGCCGACGTCGTGCATGAGCGAGGCGAACCTCGTCACGAAGTCCGGCCCGCCGTGCGGCAGGCGCTGCTCCATCTCCACGGCCTGCTCGAGCACCGTGAGGCTGTGCTCGTAGACGTCCTTGTGCCGGTGGTGCTCGTCACGCTCGAGCCGCAGCGCCGGCAGCTCCGGCAGCACGCGGTCGGCGACCCCGGTCTCGACGAGCAGCTGCAGCCCCTCCCGCGGGTGGTCGGCGCAGACCAGCTTCACCAGCTCGTCGCGCACACGCTCGGCGCTCACGATCCCGATGCGGGCGGCCAGCGACGTCATCGCGGCGACCACGTCAGGAGCCACGGTGAAGCCGAGCTGGGCCACGAACCGGGCCGCTCGCATCATGCGCAGCGGGTCGTCGGAGAACGACATCTCGGCCTCACCCGGTGTGCGGATCACGCGCTCGGCGAGGTCGACGACGCCGTCGTGCGGGTCGACGAAGTCGCCGCCGGGCAGCACCAGCGCCATCGCGTTGATGCTGAAGTCGCGCCGTCGCAGGTCACCGCGCAGCGAGTCGCCGAACTGCACGGTGGGCTTGCGCGAGGCCTCGGCGTACTCGTCGCTGCGGTACGTCGTCACCTCGACCGTCCACGGACCCTTGCGGCAGCCGATGGTGCCGAAGGCGCGGCCCACGTCCCACGTCGACCCCGCCCACATGCGCAGCAGCCGCTCGGTCACCTCCGGCCGGGCGGACGTGGTGAGGTCGAGGTCCTGCTGCAGACGCCCGAGCATGATGTCGCGGACAGGCCCGCCCACCAGCGCGATCTCCTCCCCCGCCTCGGCGAACAGCTCACCGAGCGGGCCGACGACGGGCCTCAGCTCCTCGAGGGCGGCCGACACCCGCGCCTGGACCTGCGCCACGGTCAGGCGCTCACCCGCGGGCGGGGCCGCGGCCGGGGAGGTGGGGGGCTCGGGCACCCGGTCACTGTAGGAGACCGCGTCCTGCCTCCGACCAGCACGTCGAGCCGCCGGGTGACGGGTCGTCGTCGATAGCCTGACCCGGTGTCCCGTGCCGGTGCGATCGCTCTCCTGCTCCTGGGCAGCGGTCTCTCACCGGTGGTGCTCGCCTCCGGACCTCCCGCGGACGCCGCCCAGCCCCGCGCGACGACGGTCACCCTGGCGCCGGACATCCGGCCGGTGGCACCCACCGACCCGACACCGCCCGACGAGAGCACCGGGCCGACCGAGCAGACCGGGCCGACCGACCCCACCGGACCGAGCGACGAGCAGGAGGACCCCGGCACCACCGAGGCCCCCGAGCCCGAGGACGAGGAGGGGACGCCGGGCCTGGAGGACCCCCTGGCGGTCTCGATCACGAGACTGACGCCGAGCACCCTGCAGCGCACCGGCGAGGTGACCATCAGCGGCGAGATCACCAACGTCTCCGACGAGGAGTGGACCGAGCTCACCGTCTACGCGGCCACCTCGGCAACCCCCGTCACGACACCGGAGGAGCTCGAGGCCGCCGAGGGGAGCCCCGCCGGGGTCGAGCCTCCGGACTACCAGCGCCTCGTCGAACCCGGCCTCTTCGCCCGGCCCCCCGACCTCGGGCCCGGCGAGTCCACCGGCTACCGACTCACCATCCCGCGACGCCGGCTCCAGCTCCCGCAGGCGCCCGGGGTCTACCGGCTCGGCGTCCAGGTGCTCGGCACCCAGCCCAGCGGCCGGGCGGACGGTGCCGACGGGCGGGCCCGCGTGCTCATCGCCTCCGTGCCCGGCGACCAGCGCACCCGGCTCGCCGTGGCCCTGCAGATGCGCAAGCGCACCGTGCGCACCGCCACGGGCGAGCTGGACTACGTCGAGGGGTGGGACCGCACCCTCGGGCGGCTCGGACGGCTGCGCCAGGTGGTGCGCCTGCTGCGCTCCGCCCGCCGCTACCCCGTCGCGCTGGTCGTGGACCCGGCGGTGGTGGAGGCCGCCGGCTCGCTGGCGGCGGGCAACACCGGTCTCGAGCTCACCGACACCACCGTCGACGGCATCGACGAGGTCACCGGCACCCTCATCGAGGACCCGGCCCCCGCGTCGGACGACGCGACCCCGTCGGACCAGGCCTCGGGGGCCAGCGAGGGCGGCACAGGGGACACCGGGTCGGAAGAGGGCGCCGCAGGGGCCGACAGCGCCACCGCTGCGCTCTCCTGGCTGCAGGAGCTCCGCGATGCCCTCGAGGGGCTCGACGTGATGGCGCTCCCCTACGGCGACATGGACGTCGGCGCAGCATCCCGCCACGGCGACGAGGACCTGATCGGCCGCAGCCTCGCCGCCGGCATCTCGACGCTCTCGGCGTACGGCATCCAGGCCTCCGGCGTCCTCGCGCCGTACAACGGGCTGCTGGGCGAGGAGGCGGCCGAGCAGGCTCCCGAGAGCGTGCCCCTGCTGGTCGTGCAGCGCACCTTCGGCCCGGCAGCGGTCGAGGACGGCACGGCCCGGCTGCTCCCGGGCGACCCGGAGACTGTCCCGTCGGTCCTGACGGGCCCCACCAGCGCGCCCGCCTGGACCTACCGCGGGATCCAGACCGAGCCGGGCACCGCCGCGGGGCTCTCGGCCCTCGACATGCGCCAGCGCATCCTGGCCAGGGCCGCCCTCCAGGCGCTCAACCGCCCGCGGGAGCCGCTCGTCGTGGTGCTCCCGCCGCAGTGGAACCCCGGCACGTCGTGGCGGCGCAGCGCGTTCTTCGCCGGGCTGCGGACGTCGTGGCTCAGCCCTGCCCGGCTCGACGCGCTGCCGCCCGACCCCACGCCGGTGGTGACCACGCTGCCCCCGGAGGAGGACGACGCCTCCCCGTCGGGATCGCCGGCCGACGACACGTCCACGGCGCTGGCGCTGCGCTACCCGGAGCGGCAGCTGGAGCTGGAGGTGCCGGCACCGGTCTTCCGGGCCGCCCGCCAGCTCACCGACACCGGAGCGGTCCTGGGCGACCTCGTCGTGGACGGCGGGGTGCTCACCGGCCTCTCGCAACGGCTGGCCCTGCTCGGGCCCTCGTTCCACTCCCGGCAGTGGGCGGGCCGGATGGAGGGCCGCCTCCGTGCGAGCGACAACGTGCTCGACTCGCAGCTGCGCGAGGTCGGCGTGCTGGCACCCAGGTTCGTCCGGATGTCCAGCGAGACCGGCAGCTTCCTGGTGCCGGTGGTCAACCGCCTCGACGTCCCTGTGCGAGTCCAGCTGCGGCCCGAGGTCACCGAGCCCGAGCTCACCCTGGAGGTGCCCGAGCCCGTCGTGCTCGAGGCCAACACCCGCCAGCCCATCCGCGTGGAGGTCACCGCCAGCACCATCGGCGTCCGGTCGGTGCGCGTCGACCTCGTCACCGCGAGCGGGGAGCGGCTCTACCGCGGCCCGACGTTCTCCATCCGCAGCAGCCAGGTGGCCAGGTGGGTGTGGGTGGCGATGGCCGTGGGCAGCGCTGTCCTCTTCGTGACCATCGTGATCCGCATCTGGCGTCGGCTCCGTGCCCGCCGGTCCACGCACGGCCCGGTCCTGCTGCGAGGCGGGTCGTGAGCGAGGAGCAGCACCGCCAGGAGGACGGCGGGCCGTCGGTGCTGGGCTCCAGCCTGGTCATGGCAGCCGGCACCGTCGTGTCCAGGATGAGCGGCTTCGTGCGCTCGCTGCTGCTCGCGCTGGCGCTGGGCACCCAGCTGCATGCCGACGTGTTCACGATCGCGAACACCATCCCCAACATGCTGTACATCCTGCTGGCCGGCGGCATCTTCAACGCCGTGCTGGTGCCGCAGCTGGTCCGGACGATGCGCGACGACCCCGACGGCGGTGAGGCGTACCTCGGGCGCATCGTCACCCTGGCGGCCGTCGGGCTCGGTGTGATCACCGTCGTGCTCGTGGTCGCAGCCCCCTGGGTGATGCGGATCTACCTCGACGACGCCTACTTCACCCCCGAGTTCGCCGCCCAGCGTGACTCCGTCATCGACTTCGCGCGACTGTGCCTGCCCCAGGTCTTCTTCTACGGGATGTTCGTGCTGCTCGGCCAGGTGCTCAACGCCCGCGACCGGTTCGGCCCGATGATGTGGGCCCCCATCGCCAACAACGTGCTGTCCATCGCCGTCCTGCTCGTCTACGTGCTCGTCTACGGCCCCGCACAGGGCGACGAGCTCCGCGGCGGGTTCACCACCGGCCAGGAGTGGCTGCTCGGCCTGGGCTCCACCCTCGGCATCGTCGCCCAGCTGCTGATCCTGCTCCCCTACCTGCGCGCGGCCGGGGTCCGCTACCGACCGCGCTTCGACTTCCGCGGCACCGGGCTCGGCCACACCTTCCGGCTCGGCACGTGGACGCTGTTGTTCGTCATCGTCAACCAGGTCGCCTACACCGTCGTCGTGCGGCTCGCCTCCAGCGGCACCGCCGAGGCCGCGGCGGCAGGAGGCGAGGCAGGCACGGGCTACACGATCTACTCCGGGGCGTTCCTGCTGGTGATGGTGCCGCACTCGATCGTGACGGTGTCGCTCGCCACCGCAGTCCTCCCGCGGCTGTCACGGATGGCCCACGAGCAGGAGTGGGGAGGCGTCAGCCGGCAGGTCGCCGAGACGCTGCGCACCGGACTCGCCCTCATCGTGCCGTTCGCGCTGCTCCTCCCCGCCATCGCCCTCCCGCTGTCCAACATCGTCTGGAACTACGGCGCCGCCAGCGAGACCTACTCCGACTTCGCCGCCTCGCTCGCCTGGTTCGCCCCCGGGCTGGTCTTCTTCACGGTCCACTACCTGATGCTGCGGGGCTTCTACGCCCTGGAGAGCACGCGGACCGCCTTCTGGGTGCAGTGCGTGATCGCCGCGGTCAACGTCTCGGCCGCCCTGGCCATCACCGCACGCACCGACCCGCAGGACACCGCCGCCGGACTGGTGGCCGCCTACGGCTGCGCCTACGCCGTCGGGGCCCTCACGTCGTACGCCGTGCTGCGCTCGCGCCTCGGTGGGCTGCAGACACCCGCGACCGTGCGCTTCCTGGTGCGCATCCTCATCGCCGCGGGGCTCGCCGCCCTCGTCGCGTGGCTCTGGCGATGGGGGCTCACCCAGGTGTGGCCGCTGGACGGCGGGCGGCTGCAGGCGGTCACGCTGCTGCTGACGACCACGCTCGTCGACGTCGTCGCGCTGCTGCTGCTGAGCCGGCTCATGCGGATCACGGAGGTCAACGAGGTGGTCGCGGTCGTGGTGCGCCGCCTCCCCGGGCCGCTCCGCTCGCGGCTGGGCGGGCGGTCGAGCTGACCCAGCGCGACCCGACGCTGACCCTCCCGCATCCGGGGACGGGCCGTGCCGGGGGCGGGATCGACGATCGCCCGGTGCCGGCCAGGGCGCGGACCTTACGATGGGATCAGGACGGTCGGGATCCTCGTGGCGCGCGAGCGGGCGCAGCGCCACGGCGTCCCTGAAGGGAGCCAGGTGTCCGAACACGGCGTCGGGCCGGGCAGTGTCGTCGCTGGTCGCTTCCGCCTCGAGGACCTGCTGGAGGAGGCCGAGGGCGCGCGGTTCTGGCGCGCCACCGACCTCACCCTGGCCCGCAACGTGGCGGTGCACGTGCTCGACGCCGACGACGCGCGGGCGCCTGCTGCGCTGACCGCCGCACGCACCTCGGCACTGGTCTCCGACAGCCACATCCTCCGCGTGCTCGACGCCGTGGAGCAGGAGGACGTGGTCTTCCTCGTGCACGAGTGGGGCAACGGGGTCTCGCTCGACCAGATGCTCGTCGACGACGTCCTGGACGCCAAGCGGGCCGCGTGGCTGGTGCGCGAGGTCGCGCAGGCGATCGTCGCCGGCCACACCATGGGCGTCGCCCACGGCCGGCTCATCCCCGAGAACGTGATGATCAGCGAGGCCGGGTCGGTCAAGCTCGTCGGGTTCGTCGTCAACTGCGTGCTGCACGGGCGCCCCGAGACCACCGCCGACGGGAGCCCGGCGCCGTCGGAGCACGAGTCCGACGTGCTCAACCTCGGCGCGCTGCTGTACGCCTGCCTGGTGGGGCGCTGGCCCGGCTTCCCCGACTCGACGCTGCCACCTGCCCCGCGCGAGCACGGCCGGCCGCTGCGTCCGCGACGGGTCAAGGCGGGAGTCCCCAAGTTCCTCGACACGCTCTGCGAGGACATCCTCGCCTCGGGCGCGAAGCAGGGCCGCGAGTCCGGGCGCGCCCGCTACGAGTCGGCGGCGGCAGTCGCCGAGGCGCTCAGCCGCTACCTGGGCGACGGCGGGGGTGCGCTCCCGGTCGTCAACGCCTTCACCGAGCTCGGCGGCCCCACGGCCTTCGTCGACCCCAGCCGGGCCCCGGGGCCCCACACGCCGGGGACGCTCGGGTCGTTCGACGGCGACCCGGAGTCCGGCGAGGCGGCCCCGGTGGGCGACACCGACCCCGAGGCAACCCAGGCGGCCCTCTTCCTGGAGGACTCCTCACCGGGCCGGGCGGTGCTGCGCAGCCAGCTGAGCGACTCCAGCGCGGAGGCCAGGGCCCAGGTCGACACCGAGGAGCGCAGCTTCGAGCGCGACGCCCAGTCCGCTGCCGACGACGCCGCGCGGCTGGAGAAGTCCCGCGCCGCCCGCGAGGCCCTGGGACGACGCAGCCATGGCTCCCGCCCCTCCGAGGCCCTCACGACGGCCGGCGCCGCCGCCACCGTGGTGGGCGGCGCCGAGAGCGGCATCGGGAGCGACACCCCCAGCAGCACCGCCGGTCCCGTCGGATCGTCAGGCGGCCGGAGCGCGCCCGGCCACCCCCACGGCCCGGACCAGGGCGCGGGCCGCAGCCCGGGCTTGAGCGTGATGTCGTGGGGCCCCGATGCCCACAGCACGGGCAGTCAGGCCGCGGTGCGCGAGCCCCGCGGCAAGCCGGGAGCACTGTGGCTCCGGTTGGCGGCGCTGGTCGCGGTGCTCGTGCTGATCGTGGTCGGTGTGCTGCTGGCCTTCAACGCCGGCAGCACCCGCAACGCCGAGGACCCCCCGCCCGAGGACGGGAGCAGCGACGCCCCCGTCCGAGCCGGCCAGCCGGTGGAGCTCGCCGCGATCACCTCCCTCGACCCTCCGTCGCAGGGTGGCAACGGCGAGGAGCGCGACGAGGACACCGTGCTGGCCTTCGACGGCGACCCCGCCACCTCGTGGCGCACCGAGACCTACTTCGACGGGCCCGAGCTGGCGCCGTACAAGCAGGGCCTCGGTCTGGTGGTCGACCTCGGCGAGGAGCGCGAGGTCAGGCAGATGGACGTGCGGCTGGTGGGTCAGGGCTACGACGTCACGCTCTACGCGGCCGAGCCCGGTGCGGGGCAGCCGCCCACCGACATCACCGGCCTGCAGCAGGTGGCACGCGAGCGGGGCACCGTCGACGACGTGACCTTCGAGCCCGGCCTGACCACCCAGTACCTCGTGGTCTGGTTCCGAGCGCTGGCGGAGACGTCCGGTGGCTATGCGGGTGAGGTGGCCGAGATCGTCGTACGGTCCTGACGTGGACCCCCGCTCCCCCGACAGGTCCCGGCCGGACGATCGGGACGACCGGGAGCTGCTCGCGGCGCACGTCGCCGGCGACCCCGATGCGTTCGGGGTGCTCTTCCGGCGTCACCGGGACCGGCTCTGGGCGGTCGCGCTGCGCACCACCGGCGATCCCGAGGAGGCGGCGGACGCGCTGCAGGACGCCCTGGTCAACGCCTTTCGCAGAGCGGGGGGCTACCGGTCGGAGTCGGCGGTGACGACCTGGCTGCACCGCATCGTCGTCAACGCCTGCCTCGACCGCCTGCGCCGGCGCACCGTCCGTGCCGCCGAGCCCCTGCCGGAGACCGGTGCCTTCGAACGCACGGTGACGGTGCGAGAACCTCCGCCGGGGCCGGAGCGCGCCGCAGAGCTCACCGAGCGCCGTGACCGAGTGCTCACCGCCCTGCAGCAGCTCTCACCGGACCAACGGGCTGCGCTGGTGCTCGTCGACATGGAGGGCCGCCCCGTGGAGGAGGCGGCGCGGATCCTCGGGGTGCCCGTGGGCACGGTGAAGAGCCGGTGCGCACGCGGACGTGCGCGGCTCGCGCCGCTGCTCGGCGACCTGCGCGACGGCCCAGTCGACGGCCACACGGAGTCGACGGGTCAGGCGACGGGCCGGGCGACGAGTCCGGTGCCGGGTCCGGTGCCGCGGTCCCCGACCCGGCGGGGAACCGGTCCGCCGGTGGGCACGTCCTACCGGACGAAGGGAGGTCGGTGCCGTGAGCGAGCAGCACGACTGGGTGCGCCGCCTGCTGGCCGAGACGGGTGACTCCCCCGAGCCGATGCCGGCGGACGTCGCCGAGCGGCTCGACCGCGTGGTCGCGGGGCTGGCGGACTCCCCACGCGAGTCCGGCGACCCCGAGGCCGCCGAGGAGCCCGTCACCGACCCGGCCACGACCACGCCGGGCGGTGCCGTCGTGCCGATGACCCGGCGCAGACACCGGGCGTGGGGTGCCGCCCTGCTCGCTGCCGCCGCGATCACGGTCGGGGGCTACACCGTGACCGCCACCGGACTGCTCGACGACGTGACGGGAGCCGGAGTCGAGTCGGCCTCAGACGCGGGTGGCGACCAGGAGTCGGCCGCCGACGGGCTCGCGACCACCGAGGACGGACCCCTCGGCGCCTCCCGCAGGGTCGCAGGACGACGCGGACGCGGGGGCCGCCCCCGTGCGCACCCTCTCCTCCGCCACCCTCCGCCAGGACGCGACGGCGCTGGCGCGTGCCGCTGGCGGCGACCTGGCAGCCCTCAAGGCGCGGGGCAACGTGCGGGACGAGGAGAGGTCGTACTCCGCGGAGCGCGACTCCTGCGTGCCTCCCCCAGGCAGGTTCCAGGGCACCCGCCTCCGCGTGACCTACGACGGGCAGCGGGCCACCGCCGTCCTCCGGCCCGCGGCCGCCGGGCGCACCGTCGTCCAGGTCTGGGGCTGCGACGCACCCGTGCGGCTGGCACGCGTCACGGTCCCAGGCTGACCGGCTCCGCCCGGCCCGCGGTGGCGGACCACCCGTGGGAATGCAGGCGGCCTAGGATCGGTTGGACACAGCAGAGCCGGCCCGGTGCACGCACCGGGCCCGACCGACTTCGCCGAGCGATGCCGCACCCGACCGGAGGACCCCCGTGACCGACGACGTACGCCAGGTGATCATCATCGGCTCCGGCCCTGCCGGCTACACCGCCGCGGTCTACGCGGCGCGTGCCGCTCTGCGGCCGCTGGTCTTCGAAGGCTCCGTCACCGCCGGTGGCGCCCTCATGAACACCACCGATGTCGAGAACTTCCCCGGCTTCCGCGACGGCATCATGGGCCCTGCCCTCATGGACGAGATGCGCGCCCAGGCCGAGCGCTTCGGCGCCGAGCTCGTCACCGACGACGTCACCGACGTCGACCTGACCGGCGACGTCAAGGTCGTCACCGACGGCGAGGGACGCCAGCACCGCGCGTTCGCGGTCATCCTCGCCACCGGCTCGGGCTACCGGAAGCTCGGACTGCCCGACGAGGACCGGCTGTCGGGGCACGGCGTCTCGTGGTGCGCGACCTGTGACGGGTTCTTCTTCCGCGAGCAGGAGATCGCCGTGATCGGCGGCGGTGACTCCGCCGTCGAGGAGGCCACCTTCCTCACCCGCTTCGCCTCGAGGGTCTATCTCGTCCACCGCCGCGACGAGCTCCGGGCCTCCAAGATCATGCAGGACCGCGCCTTCGCCGACCCCAAGCTGGAGCCGGTCTGGAACTCCGAGGTGGCCGCGGTGCACGGTGACGACAAGCTCACCGGGATCACGCTGCGCGACACCGTCACCGGCGAGACCCGGGAGCTGCCGGTCACCGGACTCTTCATCGCGATCGGGCACGACCCGCGCTCGGAGCTGCTCGGCGGCCAGGTCGACCTCGACGACAACGGCTACGTGCTCGTCGAGCACCCCTACACGCGGACGAACCTCGAGGGCGTCTTCGCCTGTGGCGACCTGGTCGACCACCACTACCGTCAGGCAGTCACCGCGGCCGGCACCGGCTGCGCCGCGGCGCTGGACGCGGAGCGCTACCTCGCAGACCTCGGCTACGCGACCGTCGACGCCCACACCGAGGCCGCCCCGGTCGAGGAGACCGCCGGCGTGTGAGCGCCGGTCCCAGTCACCGGTCGACCGCGTTTCGTGTCGGTGGCGTGAAGCAGACTGGAAGACAGAGGACGAGCACCACCCAGGCACCACCAGGCACCACCAGGCACCGCCAGACACGCAGCGGACCGCAGCACAGACCCAGACGGACCCAGACAGACGCCGGACCGGCGCAACGCAGAAGGAGCACGGACGTGGCAGAGCTCAGCAAGGTGACCGACGCCGACTTCGACACCGAGGTCGTCAACCACGACAAGCCCGTGCTGGTCGACTTCTGGGCGGAGTGGTGCGGTCCGTGCCGTCAGGTCGCCCCGATCCTCGAGGAGATCTCCCGGCAGCACGGCGACAAGGTGCGCGTCGTGAAGCTCAACGTCGACGAGAACCCCCTCACGCAGGCGAAGTACCGCATCAACAGCATCCCGACCCTCAACCTCTACGCGGGTGGCGAGGTCGTGAAGCAGATCGTCGGGGCCCGCCCGAAGTCGGTCATCCTCAAGGAGCTCGCCGACTACATCGAGTGACGTCGCCGGGTCGGGCGCCCTGCGCCCGGCCGCGGCCCTGGCTAGGGGCGGCCGTCGGTGAGTCCGGCCTCGCGCGAGGCGGGCACCGGTCGGCCGAGGGGACGCACGACGTCGCGCAGGCGTTCCCAGGCGGTGCCCACCTCGTCACGCCACGAGACCAGGGAGCGCAGGTCCAGCCGCAGCCGGGGGTAGCGGGGGTGCGCGCGCAACGTGGTGAAGCCGACCCGCTGCAGGAACTCCGCGGGCACCGGCGCGGCCACCTGGCCCTCCGGCTCTGCTCCCGCCCGAGCGATGGCCTCGACCGCGCGGACGCCCCCGCGTCGCACCAGGTCGCGAGCCATCACCTGCACCAGGGCCCGGCCCAGCCCCCACCCCTGGTGCTCGGGGAAGACGACGGCCGTGGCCAGCTGCACGGCGTCGTCGCTGACGGGCGCCGTCGGGAACGACAGCGTGCCGGGCAGGTGGGCCGGCGGGGCGTAGACGATGAAGCCCGCGGGCTCGTCGTCGTGGTAGGCGACCCGGCCGCACGATCCCCACTCCAGCAGCACCGCCGAGACCCAGTCGCGCTTGCGCTCCTCGGCCTCCACGCCGCTCGTCCGCGCGGCTTCGACGGGGTCGCACTCCCAGGTCAGGTCGCGGCGCACGGTCTCGGGCAGGTCGGCCAGCGTGTCCGGGGTCAGCCGCACCAGACGCCTCGCGTTCGCCATCCTCGCCACCTCCGCCCGGCCGTCGCGCCTGCCGCCGTCCACCGGCGACCGCGCTTCCGCCTGCCGTCTAGTCTGGCCTCCACCACGTCGTGCCGCGACGTCACGCCCTGGACAGGACCACGATGAGCGAACTCACCTACAAGACGATCATCGGGCTCGGCCGCACCTGGTTCAAGGTCATGGACTTCCAGTGGCAGATCAGCGGGACGCACCACATCCCCCGCGACGGCGGAGCGGTCCTGGCGATCAACCACGTCTCCTACGTCGACTTCCTGATGGCCGGCTACGGGGCGCTGCCCTCGGGCCGCCTGACCCGGTTCATGGCCAAGCGCGAGGTCTTCGACCACAAGATCACCGGCCCGATCATGCGCGGCTGCAAGCACATCAGCGTCGACCGGGCCAGCGGCCAGGCGTCGTACGACGAAGCCGTCGACAACCTGCGCCGCGGCGAGGTGGTCGGCGTCTTCCCGGAGGCGACGATCTCCCGCAGCTTCCTCGTCAAGGAGCTCAAGACCGGCGCGGTGCGCATGGCCGCTGACGCCGACGTCCCGCTGGTGCCCCTGATCCTCTGGGGCACCCAACGGCTGATGACCAAGGACCACCCCCGCGACTTCAGCCGCCACAAGACGATCAGCGTGACGGTCGGCGAGCCGATCAGCCCGCAGGGGGCGACCGCGGTGGAGAAGACGGCCCAGCTCCGCACCGAGATGAGCCGGCTGCTCGACGAGGCGATCCGCAGCTATCCCCAGGAGGAGCAGCCGCCGGGGTGCTGGTGGCTCCCCGAGTCCTACGGCGGCAGCGCGCCCTCGCGCGAGGAGGCGGCCCGGCTCGATCGGGAGGAGCTGGCGCGGCGGGCGGAGAAGCGGCGGCTCAAGGCGCAGGGACGCACCGACCCGGTGCCCTGACCCGCGATCTGCTCCCCGCCAGCCCCCAGGCCGGCGTCGTCAGTCCGCGTCGGGCTTGGCGTGCTGCGGGATGTCCTGCAGCTCGTCCATCGACAGGTGCAGGCCCAGCCCCTCGCGGCAGAAGTCCTCGCCGAAGGGCGTGAGGTGGATGCTGCGGCGCACGATCTTGGCACGGCGCACCTGCTCCATCGCCTCCAGCACCTCCGGCTGGGCCTCCACCACCTGGTACTCCGAGGGGTCGCGCAGCGTCTCGCTCGAGAACCAGATCAGCCCCAGCCGCTCGAGGTTGTGCAGGTAGGACGGCACCCGCTCGACGTAGCGGCAGCCCGCCAGCGCCCCGATCATGTTGAGGTTGGAGGCGACCAGCGACGACGAGACGGTGCCGATCATCCCGCCGGTGCGCACGTTGACCGAGGCCTGTGGCCCCTTGCGCAGCAGCAGCACGAGGATCCGCGCCTCGTCGGGGGCCAGCTCCTCGATCATCCGGGCATAGGCGGGGTGGCCCTGCGGGTCGCTCCAGACGTCGCGCGACTCCCGCAGCAGGCGCTGCCCCGCTTGGTGCAGCGGGTTGACCGGCTCACCGCCCTCGGACGGCGGGGGCGACGGCGTCACGGAGTCGACGGCACCGGAGACCACACGCACCACCCTGTTGTCGGTGGCGGCGTGGCGCATCCTCGCCTCGATGTCCGACCCGACCAGCGCCCGGGTCACCGCCTGCGCGGCCGCCTGCAGGTCCTCTGCGAGCTCACCGGCATGGCTCGGGTGGAGGCCGACGTCGAGGATGCGCTGCCCGGCGCGGACGCTCGTGGTGGCGGCCCACAGGCCGACCCGGAAGGAGGAGACGGCGACCACCCGGGCCAGCCCCGGGAGGTCACCAGCGCTCATGCGCGCGTCGCCGTCACGCATGGGTTCCAGCTCGCTCAATGTCCGCCTCCGCTACCGAGCAGCAGCACGTGCAGCACCCCGCCACCGAAGCCCAGGACGGCGCCATGGGCGTACAGCATCCACTCGTCCTCCTTGATGGCCGCGCGCAGCATCTCGACGTAGTCGCGTGACGGGAGCTCGCGCGTGCGCCGGGCGAAGAGGCCCTGGATCTTGTCGCTCTGCTGCTTGGAGAAGCCCGGGTCACGGAACGGCGCGATGGTGTGGGCGGCGGAGTCCTGCGCCACCTGGTCGCGGATCGCGTCGAACTCACGCGCACCCACCACCACACGCAGGGCGGATCGCGCCGGCCCCGCAGCGCGGTCGATCGCCGGCCCCATGGCGTCCTCGAGCATCTGCTGGGTCCGGTCGCCCCGCGGGCCGTAGAGCAGGAAGTTGCCGATGTTCTCCAGCGTGATGACGTCTTCGGCGATGATCTTCGCGTAGATGTCGGCCACCTGGTCCTGTCGCCGCAGGAACAACCCCTGCACCTTGATGCCCAGGATGCGCTTCTCCTCCACCGGGGAGAAGATCAGCGCCATCCCCAGGAGGTTGGTGACCCAGCCGACGACGACCCCCATCAGGGGCAGCAGCCACCAGATGCCGAAGGTCGTGTCGACGACGGCGACGGGGATGCCCAGCAGGAACCCGAAGACCAGGCCGAAGTTGACCATCAGCTTCAGCTCGCGTCGTCCGATGTCGTAGAAGATGCGGTTGACCAGGTCGGGGTTGTCGCGGAAGTGCTCGATCACCATGATCTTCGGGTCGAGCAGCAGGTCGATGTGCTCGCCGAGCTGCTCGGTGATGTCGCTGACGATCTCGGGCAGCTGCATCGAGACCCGCTCGGTCACCGCGTGACGCAGCCGCAGGGGAAGGTCGGCCCACAGCTGGGGGTTGGTGCGCCGCATCACCCCGTCGACGATCTCGGGCACCTGCGGCTTCATGATCTCGACGATGTGCTCGGCGATCGCAGGCGGGTCGAGCTGCTCGTAGAACTCCTTCGGGGTGCCGATCTTGGCGATCGCCTTGTCGACCGCGATCGAGCCCATCTTGGCCGCCCGCGCCGGGACGATGCCCTGCCAGCCGAGGCGTCCGTGCAGCAGTCCGGGGATCTCCTGGGCCTTGTGCGGCAGCAGCCGCGCGAGCTCGGCCAGGCCGGGGATCCGCACCCCGTGGAGGCGCACCGGCCGGAACAGCATGATGAGCCCGGTCCAGTTGATCAGCCAGCCGACGGCGCCGGTGAAGACGGGGATCGTCCAGAAGTACACCCAGGGATTGGCGAGGACCTGACCGATCTCCTCCACACAGCACTCCTGGGCACGAGCAGGTCCCCCGCGACGGGACGGCGAGGTCGTGCAGCGGTGCGTGCACGAGCGTTCGCTGAGGATACCCAGGGGTGATGGCACCACGCATCAGTCCGCGGGCGATCGGGACGCACGCCACACCCCGGTCGGCGCCGGCCTGACGGGCGGGTGTGTCGACAGGGCGACTGTGCGACGCAACGACAAGGCGTCACGTCGATGGATCGACCTGTCGTCCTGTCGCCGAACCGCTACAGCGATTCATCGCTGAACCGCCAAGTCCTCTGCATCGCTTCATGGCTTTGTCGACAAAGCGAGTGCCACACAACGCACCACGGCCGCGGGAGGCCCCCAGCAGGTCAGCCGTGGCTCAGGCCGCGCTCGTACGAGGGGTCCATGGAGCGCACGATGCGCTCCAGGTCGTCGAGGCTGGCGTACTCGATGACGATCTTGCCCTTGGAGCGCCCGAGGTCGACCTTGACGCGGGTGTCGTAGAGGTCCGAGAGCCGGTCGGCGAGCTCCAGCAGTGCCGGCGAGGTCGGCGCCTTGCGTCGCCGGGGTGCGGCGGCGTCCTCACCCAGGTCCCCGACGGCGATGAGCTCCTCGAGGCCGCGCACCGAGATGCCCTCGGACACCACACGCTGCGCGAGCCGGTCCTGGGCGATCGGGTCGGGCACCGAGAGGAGCGCGCGAGCGTGGCCCGCGCTGAGCACACCGGCAGCGACCCGGCGCTGCACAGGGGTGGAGAGCTTGAGCAGACGCAGCGTGTTGCTGATCTGCGGCCGGCTGCGGCCGATCCGCTCGGCGAGCTCCTCGTGCGTGCAGCCGAAGTCCTCGAGCAGCTGCGAGTACGCCGCTGCCTCTTCCAGCGGGTTGAGCTCGGCCCGGTGGAGGTTCTCCAGCAGCGCGTCGCGCAGCATGTCGGCGTCGCCGGTCTCGCGGACGATCGCTGGGATCTCGGTGAGCCCGGCCTCGGTGGCCGCCCGCCACCGCCGCTCCCCCATGATCAGCTCGAAACCGCCTTCCTCCCGCGGCCGGACCACGATCGGCTGCAGCAGACCGACCTCGCGCACGGAGTGCACGAGCTCGGCGAGCGCCCCCTCCTCGAAGACCTGGCGCGGCTGACGCGGGTTGGGCACCACGGCGTCGATCGGGATCTCGGCGAAGTAGGCCCCTGCCGGGGCGGGCGCATCGCCGGACGGGCTCGCCGCGTCGGGGGCAGCGCCGTTGCTGGGGTCCCGCTCCAGGACAGAAGCGGAGGAAGCGGACGCGCCGTTGGGTGGAGCGGGCAACCGCCCGATCCAGTCCGAGCCCGGTGCCGCGTCGGGCGGGCTCGGCTCGCCGTCGGCCTGCGTGGGCACGGGGTGCGCCGGGATCAAGGAGCCCAGGCCGCGGCCCAGACCTCGTCGCGGTTGCGTGCGCTCGGTCATGAGACTCCTCCGGTGGTGACAGGGATGCGCTCGGCCGGTGCCGGTTGTCGGTTCGCGAGCTCGCGGGCCACCTCGAGGTAGCTGAGGGCACCCGGCGAGGTGGGGTCGTAGGTGATCACGCTCTGGCCGAAGCTCGGTGCCTCGGAGACGCGCACCGACCGAGGGACCGTGGTGGGCAGCACCCGGTCGCCGAAGTGGGCGCGCACTTCGTCCGCCACCGCGGCGGAGAGCCGGGTGCGGGCGTCGTACATCGTCATGAGCACGGTGCTGATGTGCAGGCGCGGGTTGAGGTTGGCCCGCACCAGCTCGACCGTCTCGAGCAGCTGGCCGACGCCCTCGAGGGCGTAGTACTCGGCCTGGATCGGCACCAGCATCTCCTCGGCGGCGACGAGCGCGTTGAGGGTGAGCAGCCCCAGCGACGGCGGGCAGTCCACCAGCACGTAGTCGAGGCGCTCGGGCGCGTCGGGCTGCAGCTCGGGCAGCGCAGCCAGCGCCTTGCGCAGCCGGTTCTCGCGGGCCACCACGCTGACCAGCTCGATCTCCGCGCCGGCGAGGTCGACGTTGGAAGGCACGACCCAGAGGTTGTCGGCCTCGGCGGCGGGCTTCGCCAGCTCGTCGAGCGGGGTGCCGTCGACGAGGGCGTCGTACACCGAGGGAGCGTCGCGACCGTGCTCGATGGCCAGGGCCGTGGACGCGTTGCCCTGGGGGTCGAGGTCGATGACCAGGACCCGCAGCCCACCCCGGGCCAGCGCCACCGCGAGGTTGACGGTGGTCGTCGTCTTGCCCACTCCGCCCTTCTGGTTGGCCACGACGATGATCCGCGGCGAGTCGGGGCGCGGCAGGCGGGTGGGCTCCTGGCTGGCGACGCTCGCGTCGCCGGCGGCGGGTGGGGCCGGGGTCGTTGCATCGAGATCGGCGATCGGTGCCGTCTCGTCCTCGGCCACGCTCTCGGCCTCGGCCAGCGCGAGGTTGACGGTGTCACCGTGGTGCGCCGGCGGGGTCAGCACCTCGGCCTCCCGCCTCGCCTCCGGGACCGACCCCGGTGCTGACGCCGACTCTGCCTCCGGGACTGATGCCGACTCCGCCTCGGCCACGTCAGGTTGGGGGGCCGGCGTGGTCAGGCCCGTGTCGGGGCCAGGCTCAGTGTCGGGGGCGGCGTCACGGGGCACTGCGTCGGGGAGCGCTGTGTCGGTGGCCGCCTCGACGGCTGTCCCCGCACCCGTCCCACCCGTCTCCTCAGCCCCTGTTTCACGTGAAACCTCGGGAACGGCGTCTCTGGTCGGGGTCTCCTCGGTCGCTGTCGATGGCCCGATCGGACTAGTTTTCCTGCCCTGTGGATAAACCTGTGCACTCTCAGTGGCGCCGGCCTCGTTCGTCTCGGCGACGGCCGTCGGCGGCGTCATCGAGGACATCGGCCACGTCGTGCGGGCCCGGCGTCGGCGGGAGGCGAACCGCTCCGTCCAACGGGCCCCCTTGTCGGCGTTGCGGTGCTTGTGGGCCGACAACGGGCACTCCTCAGGCTACGGGCGACGTTCGTGGTGGCTCCCGGAGCGGCGCCGGTGGACACCACCTCGGGAGCGGGACCAACCTAAAACTCGGGCGAGGGCTGATTCCACTCGCACCACCGTGGTGGGGACAAGTATTTGAGGAACGTCGAGCTCGACCACCTGGACGAGGCCGGCGGCCTCGTCCGGGAGGCCGAGCGCGGCCACCTCCTCAGCCGCGCTCCGACCCTTGATGGCCAGCACCTGGCCCTCGGAGGTGGTCAACGCCAGGCTCCACCGGAGGAGCTTGTCGAGCGGCGCCACTGCCCGGGACGTGACGACGTCGAAGCGCAGATCCCCCGTGACCTCCTCGGCGCGCGCCCGCCGTACCGTCACATTGGTGAGCTCGAGCCGGTCGATCGCCTGCTCCAGGAACGTGGTGCGGCGCAGCAGCGGCTCCACCAGGGTCACCTGCACATCGGGACGTCGGATGGCGAGGACCAAGCCGGGGAGACCCGCACCGCTCCCGATGTCGGCCACGTCGGCGCCCTCGGCGATGAGGTCGGCGACGACAGCGCAGTTGAGCACGTGCCGTTCCCACAGGCGCGGGATCTCGCGCGGACCCAGCAGGCCGCGCTCGATGCCGTCGGTCGCCAGCAGGTCCACGAAGGCCTGGGCCAGGGGGGCCTGAGAGCCGAACACCCCCGACGCCGCGGCCGGCATCGGGGGTGTTTCACGTGAAACGGCGTCAGCCATCCGCGGAGGGCCGCACCACCACGTAGCGCTGCGGCTCGACACCCTCGGAGTCCGAGGACAGGCCGGACTTCGCGACCTCGTCGTGGACGACCTTGCGCTCGAAGGGCGACATCGGCTCCAGGGACACCGGCTCGCCGGCGTCCTTCACCTGGGCGATCGCCTCGCGTGCGCGCGCCGCCAGGACCTCGCGCCGCTCGGCGCGGTGACCGCCGATGTCGAGCATGAGGCGGGAGCGCTCGCCCGTCTCCCGCCAGACCGCCAGCCGGGTCAGCTCCTGCAGGGCGTCGAGCACCTCGCCGTCGGAGCCGACCAGCCGCTTCAGCTCCCCGCCGACGATGGAGACCGATGCCCGGTCGTTCTCGACGTCCAGGTCGATGTCGCCGTCAAGGTCTGCGATGTCGAGCAGGTCCTCGAGGTAGTCGGCGGCGATGTCGCCCTCGCGCTCCAACGCCGCACGGCGGTCGCCGCCGGTCTCGCTCGGTGCTGTCACTGTTGTTCTCCTTGCTGCTGTCGGGGTGCGGCGCCGGTGTTGGGGCCCTGGGACCCTGGCACGCGCTTCTGGGTCTTCTTGCGCTGCTCGCGCGACTGACGCTTCGGCTGCTGCCGAGGCTGGGTCCGCGTGCTGGGAACATCCGCGGGCTTCACGTCGGCGACCGTCGTCTCCGGCTCGGGGAGTCCCTTGCGACGACGCCGCTCCTTGTCCCGCTCCTCCTTGGCGCGTGCCGCGGGCGTCCCCGGGGCGGGATTGCGCCGGATCACGTAGAACTGCTGCCCCATGGTCCACAGGTTGGACGTCGTCCAGTAGATGAGGACGCCGATGGGGAAGGCGACCCCGCCCACGGCGAACACGACCGGAAGAACGTAGAGCAGCATCTTCTGCTGCTGGGCGTACTGACCTGTCAAGGCGTCGGGCGGCATGTTCTTGCGCATCAGCTGGCGCTGTGTCATGAACGAGGTGACACCCATCGCGATCACCAGGATCGCGGCGAGCACCCTGACCGCCGTCGGCTGGGACGTCTCGTCCGCATTGATGAACGTGCCGGCGATCTCCGCGCCGAAGATGGTGGCGTCGGCCAGGGAGTCTGCCTGCGCCTGGGTGAGCACGCCCTTCGCCGTGCCATGTGCAGCCTGGTCGATGAGCCGGAAGAGGGCCAGGAAGATCGGCATCTGCACGATCAGCGGCAGGCACGCGGAGAACGGGTTGGTCCCCGACTCGCGGTAGAGCTTCATCGTCTCCTGACCGAGACGCTCCCGGTCGTGGCCGTACTTCTTCTGCAGCTCCTTCACCTTGGGCTGGATCAGCTGCATGTTGCGGCTCGACTTGATCTGCCGGACGAACAGCGGGATCAGCGCGGCCCGGATGACCAGGGTCAGCCCGATGATCGAGAGCGCCCAGGTCAGGCCGCTGTCGTCGCCGAAGACGCTGCCGAAGAGGCTGTGGAAGCCGGAGAGCACCAGCGAGGTGAGGAAGTACAGGGGCGCCATGATGGCGCCACCGATCGCACCCAGGACGTCTAGCACTCGGGCTCCTTGTGAGAGGGAAGAGGGGTGGCACCGCGGTTGTGCACGGCGAGGACTCCCCGGGGCGGGACCGGGTCGTAGCCCCCGAGCGCCCACGGATGACAGCTGAGGATGCGGCGGCCCGCGAGCCAGGTCCCCTTCACCGCCCCGTGCACCGTGACCGCCTCGAGAGCGTAGGCCGAGCACGTGGGGTGATAGCGACAGACCTGGCCGTAGAGCGGGCTGATCGCGACCCGGTAGCCGCGGATCAGCCAGATCAGCACCTGCCTCACGTGGTCACCGTCCGCTCCGCCTTGGCCACCGCACGACCCACGCAGGACCCGAGGTCCGCAGCGAGCTCCCGGCTCCGCGCTCCGGCAGCGGCCGGCAAGGCACGGACCACGATACGTGTGCCCTGAGGAAGGTCGGCGACCAGCGCCCGGCACTCGTGCCGCAGCTGCCGGCGCACGCGGTTGCGGATCACCGCTGACCCGACCGCTTTGTTCACAATGAACCCGATTCGTGCCTGGGGCTCCGGCTGGCCGGGCGGCGGCGCGAGGCGTAGGTGCACGACGACGGTGTCTGCACCGGCGCGCGCGCCGGAGCGGACGATCTCGCCGAAGTCGCCGGAGCGCCGCAGCCGGTGCTCACGGCTCAGCATGGTCCGAGCCCTGGTCGGTGCGCCGCTGAGCCCGGGACCCTGGGCGAGACGGACCAGCTGAGCGACACCGGCCGGCGCGCTCAGGCCGCGAGGCGCTTGCGGCCCTTGCTGCGGCGAGCAGACAGGATCGAGCGGCCGGCACGGGTGCGCATGCGCAGACGGAAACCGTGCGTCCTGGCGCGACGCCGGTTGTTCGGCTGGAAAGTACGCTTGCTCACGGTTGTCTCCGGTGGTCGGCTGCTGGTGCGTCGTGGTGACCGGGGTGCACAGGCAGGGCGTCCCGAGCGGCTCTGGATGGAGAGCCGGTCGGAGAGCATGCGGCACTCGTCGACCCAGTCGGGAGCCAACGGTACGGCGTCCCCGGTGACAGGGTCAATTCGGCCAGGCCCCGCCGCGAATGCCGGACCGGAGCCGGCTCGCCCGGAGCGGCACTGGTCCTGCGGGGACCGCTTCGGTTGGAGTTGGGGCAACACGCGCCCGGAGGTCCAGCCCCTGTGGACAACTCCTTGATGCCCGTCGAGCCGAGTGTGTAGCGTCGCGACTTCCCACCTGGTGTTCACCTCGGCTTCACCTTTCGCCCTGGCTTGGCGGATCCGGGACGAACGACCCCCTCTGTACACAGCTTGTGGATAACGCTGTGGAGGACCGAGGGCACATTCGGGGTGGGTCCCGCACGAACGCTCGAGGGAGACCCACGACCTATGCCGGCTGACGAGACGTTCCAGGAGATCTGGGTCCGCATCATCGACGAGATGCCCCCCGCCAACAAGGCGTGGTTGCAGGCCAGTGCCCCGGTCTCGCTGCAGGACTCCAGTGGCGTCGTCGCCGTCCCCGACGAGTTCACCCGCGGCCGGCTCGAGGGCCGGCTACGGGTCATGCTGGAGGACCTGCTGGCCAAGACCGTGGGTCGCCAGGTGCGGCTCGTCTTCGACGTCGATCCCGAGACGTGCCGCCGCCTCGCGCCGCCGGCCGCGGCCAACGGTCACGCCGTGGACACCGCCGAGGTGCCCGAGTCGCCGGATCGATTCGACGACAACGCGATGGATCGACTGCACGACATGTCGACAAAGCCTTTCGGGCTCGGTGGTGACAGGGTCAAGGGCGCCTCACCGAGCAAGGCCGAGACCCGGCTCAACCCCAAGTACCTCTTCGAGAACTTCGTCATCGGCGCCTCCAACCGCTTCGCCCACGCGGCGGCCGTCGCGGCGGCCGAGGCACCGGGCAAGGCCTACAACCCGCTGCTCATCTACGGCGAGTCCGGCCTGGGCAAGACCCACCTGCTCCACGCGATCGGCCACTACGTGCGCAGCCTCTACGACGAGGCCCGGGTGCGCTACGTCTCCAGCGAGGAGTTCACCAACGAGTTCATCAACGCGATCCGCGACGACCAGGCGGCGGTGTTCCAGCGCCGCTACCGCGACGTCGACGTCCTGCTCATCGACGACATCCAGTTCCTCGAGGGCAAGATCCAGACGCAGGAGGAGTTCTTCCACACGTTCAACGCCCTCCACAACGCCGACAAGCAGATCGTGATCACCTCCGACCGCCCGCCCAAGCGGCTCGAGGCGCTCGAGGACCGGCTGCGCAACCGGTTCGAGTGGGGCCTGATCACCGACGTCCAGCCCCCCGACCTCGAGACCCGCATCGCGATCCTCCGCAAGAAGGCCGCGATCGAGCGCCTGACGGCGCCGCCCGAGGTGCTGGAGTTCATCGCCTCGAAGATCCAGACCAACATCCGCGAGCTGGAGGGTGCCCTGATCCGGGTCACCGCCTTCGCCAGCCTCAACCACCAGCCGGTCGACCTGACGCTCACCGAGATCGTCCTCAAGGACCTCATCCCCGAGGGCGGGGAGCCCGAGATCACCGCGCCGCTCATCATCGCCCAGACGGCGTCGTACTTCGGGCTGAGCATCGACGAGGTGTGCGGCACCAAGCGCACCCGCAACCTTGTCACCGCCCGGCAGATCGGCATGTACCTCTGTCGCGAGCTCACCGACCTCTCGCTGCCCCAGATCGGCCGGGAGTTCGGCGGTCGCGACCACAGCACGGTGATGCACGCCAACAAGCGGATCCTCGGGGAGATGGCCGAGCGTCACAGCACCTTCAACACCGTCACCGAGCTCACCAACCGCATCAAGCAGCAGGCCCGCCAGCGGTGATCCGCCTCGGCATCCCGCACTCCATCCCGCACTGGGCCGGGTCGCGGCCCTGTGCACCACGGTGTGCACGACGCCGCCTCGAGCCGGCAGCAGCTGTGCACAACTGCCGGCCGACCGGGGGACGACACGGCTCCGTCACCAGGTCGGGTCGTCGGCACCCCGCGTCGTGCACAGGGGCGGTGGATGAGAAAACGGGGTCTGACCTGCACGGAGACCAGTTGTCCACAGAGTGCACCGAGGCTACGACGAAGACGGTAATTGCAATTGATCCCTCGTCGGTGAACTTCTGGTGGGGCCACGACCTGGGGACAACCTCCACGACGCCTCGACCCATGCCGGTTCGAGCCTCATGAGAAGTCGCACCGGGCACGGCGGGCTCCCTCCCCTCGGCCGGGAACGCGTGGCAGGATGCAGGTCCGCATGCGTTGTGCGCATCACTTGTCATTCGCCGGCCACGGCCGGTGTGTCAGGAGGCACCACCCCGTGAAGTTCCGTGTCGAGAGAGACGTCCTCACCGACGCCGTCGCCTGGGCGGCCCGCGGGCTCCCGGTGCGGCCGAGCGTCCCGGTGCTGGCCGGCCTGCTGATCGAGACCGACGAGACCGGCGACGGCCTGGTGCTGTCGACGTTCGACTACGAGACCTCTGCCCGCGCCAGCATCCCGGCCTCGGTCCAGGACGAGGGCAGGGCGCTGGTGTCGGGCCGGCTGCTGGCCGACATCTGCCGGAGCCTGCCCGACAAGCCGGTCGACATGAGCATCGACGGCGTCAAGGTGGAGCTGCGCTGCGGCTCGGCGCGCTTCACCCTGCAGACGATGCCCGTCGAGGAGTACCCCTCCCTGCCCGACATGCCGGCGGCCGCGGGCTCGGTGAGCAGCGACCTCTTCGCCAAGGCCGTGGGCCAGGCAGTGACCGCCGCGGGGCGCGACGACATGCTGCCGGTGCTGACCGGCGTCCGCGTGGAGATCGCCGGTGACCGCATCTCGCTGCTGGCCACGGACAGGTTCCGGCTGTCCCTGCGCGAGCTCGGCTGGGATCCCGGCGCCACCGACGCCGAGGCCAACGCCCTGGTCCCGGCCCGTGTGCTCGCCGACACGGCGCGGTCGCTCACCGCGGGGTCGACGGTCACCATCGCGCTGGCCGGCCAGGGCAGCGGTGAGGGCATCATCGGCTTCGAGGGTCAGGTCGGGCGCGGGCTACCGCCGCACCACGACGCGGCTGCTCGACGGCGAGTTCCCCCGGGTGCGCACGCTCTTCCCCACCGAGCACCTCACCACCGCGCGGATCGACCGCGCCACGCTGGTCGAGGCCGTCAAGCGCGTCGCGCTGGTCGCCGAGCGCAACGCTGCGGTGCAGATGCGCTTCGACGACAACGGACTCACCCTCGACGCCGGACACAGCGAGGAGGCCCTGGCCACCGAGTCCATCGAGGCGCAGGTCAAGGGAGAGGCGATCACGACCGGCTTCAACCCGAACTTCCTGCTCGAGGGCATCGGCGTGATCGAGCAGCCGGTCGTGGAGATGGCGTTCACCCAGCCCGCCAAGCCCGCTGTCATCACCGGGGTGGCGGACATGGACGGCGAGAAGGACTCGGACTTCCAGTACCTCCTGATGCCGCGGCGGCTGCTCAGCTGACGCTCTCCGGCCAGGAGCGTCCCGCCAACCCACTGGAGGCAGCATGAAGATCGGTCTGGTCGGTCTCGGCCGCATGGGTGGCAACATGCGCGAGCGGATCCGCGCGGCGGGTCACGAGGTCGTCGGCTTCGACCGCGACCCCGACGTCAGCGACGCGGGCTCGCTGCAGGAGATGGTCGAGCAGCTGTCCTCCCCCCGGGTGGTGTGGGTGATGGTGCCGGCGGGCGGACCCACGCACCAGACGATCGAGGAGCTCGGGTCGCTGCTCAGCGAGGGCGACCTCGTCATCGACGGCGGCAACTCACGCTGGACCGACGACCTGGCCCACGCCGAGACGCTGCAGGCCCAGGGAGTCGGCTTCGTCGACTGCGGGGTGTCCGGAGGAGTCTGGGGGCGCACCGAGGGCTACGCGCTGATGGCCGGCGGCGACCCCGACCACGTCTCGCTCGCCCAGCCGATCTTCGACGCCCTCAAGCCCTCCGGCGACTTCGGCTGGGTGCACGCCGGCCGCGTCGGCTCGGGACACTTCGCCAAGATGGTCCACAACGGCATCGAGTACGCCGTGATGCAGGCCTACGCCGAGGGCTGGGAGCTGCTGCAGGCGGTCGACGTGGTCGACAACGTGACCGAGGTGTTCCGGTCGTGGCGGCAGGGCACCGTCATCCGCTCCTGGCTGCTCGACCTGCTCGTCGCCGCCCTCGACGAGGACGCCGGCCTCGAGGGCATCAGCGGCTACGCCGAGGACTCCGGCGAGGGCCGCTGGACCGTCGAGGCCGCCATCGAGCACGCCGTGCCCCTCCCGGCGATCGCGGCCGCGCTCTTCGCGCGCTTCTCCTCACGGCAGGACGACCCGCCGGCGATGAAGGCGATCGCCGCGATGCGGGCGCAGTTCGGCGGCCACGCGGTCAAGTCCGGCGCAGTGAAGGCGCAGGACCCCGACACGCGTGACGAGACCTCGACCTGAGCACCCCGGACTCCACCGAAGCGTGCGACTGAAGCCGCCGTGCACGTCTCCCACCTCACCCTCCACGACTTCCGGTCCTACGAGCAGCTCGAGCTCGACCTCGAGCCCGGCGTCACCGCCTTCCTCGGCCGCAACGGCCAGGGCAAGACCAACATCGTCGAGGCGATCGACTACCTCTCGCGGCTGTCGTCCCACCGCGTCGCGGCGGACGCGCCGCTCGTGCGGCAGGGCGCCGAGCGCGCGCTGGTGAGGGCCGCGGTCGTCCGCGAGGGGCGCACCGCCGTCATCGAGGTGGAGATCAACCCCGGCCGCTCCAACCGCGCGCGGGTCAACCGGTCGCCGCTGGGGCGCGCCCGTGACGTCGTGGGTCTCGTGCGCACCGTGCTCTTCTCCCCCGAGGACCTGGCGCTGGTCAAGGGCGACCCCTCGGAGAGGAGGAGGTTCCTCGACGACCTCATGGTGCTGCGAGCCCCCCGCCTGGCCGGCGTGCGAGCCGACTACGACCGCGTGCTCAAGCAGCGCAACGCGCTGCTGAAGAGCGCCGCGGAGTCGCGCTCCCGCTCCCGCCGTCCCGACGAGCACTTCGAGAGCACCCTCGAGGTCTGGGACCAGCAGCTCGTGGCCCTCGGTGCGGAGATCACCTGGACGCGCCACCGCCTGGTCGTGGAGCTGCAGCCGCTCCTGGCGCAGTCCTACGCCTCCGTGGCCAGGGATGCCCAGCGCTCGGAGGCCACCGCCGACTACCGGCCGTCCGTGGCGGCGGGGGCCGACAGCGAGGAGGACGGGGAAGCCGCTGCGACCGCGGCCCTCCCGGCGCTCGACCGGGAGGGGATCGCCGCGCTGTTCGGGGAGTCGCTGCGAGCGCGCCGCGAGGAGGAGAAGCGGCGGGGCGTGACGCTGGTCGGCCCCCACCGCGACGAGCTGTCGCTGGCGGTCGGCAGCCTGCCGGTCAAGGGCTATGCCTCGCACGGGGAGTCGTGGTCCTACGCCCTGGCGATGCGGCTGGCGTCGTACGACCTGTTGCGCTCCGACGGCGACGACCCGATCCTGATCCTCGACGACGTCTTCGCCGAGCTCGACACCGGCCGACGCGACCGGCTGGCGGAGATCGCTCGGGAGGCCGAGCAGGTGCTGGTGACCGCGGCCGTGGCCGAGGACGTGCCCGCCGGCCTGGCGGGTTCGCGGGTCGACGTGAGGAAGGCGGGGTGAGGCCATGGTGAGGGACGAGCCGACCGGCCCCGACTCCGACGCTGCCGAGCCGCCGGAGACAGGCCGCGACGGCCGACGACGAGCCCGGGCACGACGAGACCGGGCTCGACCTCGCCCGGGCGACCGCCCGGTCGCTGGCCGGCGCGGCCCGCGCGGTCTCGGCGGGCGTGGGTCGCACCCGCACCGCCGCCCGGCGACGTGCCCGTGCCATCGACCCCCAGGCCTCCGGCGCGCACCCCGACGACCGCGACCCGCAGACCCTCGACGTGACGCTGGGGCGCCTGGTGGCCGAGCAGGGGTGGGCCGAGGACATCCGCATGCACGGCGTCTTCGCCCGCTGGCCGACGATCGTGGGCCAGCAGGTCGCCGAGCACACCACCCCGGTCTCCTTCCACCCGGCGGAGGAGCAGGCCACGGCAGGCTCGGGTCGAGGCCCCGGCGGGAGGCTCGTCGTGCGCACCGACTCCACCGCGTGGGCGACCCAGATGCGCCTGCTGGCGCCGACCGTGGTGCGCCGGCTCAACGAGGAGCTGGGCGACGGGACGGTCGCGGTCATCGACGTCGAGGGACCCTCGGTGCCCAGCTGGAAGCGTGGGCGGCGCTCGATCCGTGGGGCCCGGGGACCCCGCGACACCTACGGCTGAGCGGCGGAGAGCCGAGGGTCGGGAGAAGGCACCCAGGGCCGTTTCGGAGGGGTCGCCCCGGTATGGGGACTCACGCGCCCCCCTGTTCGGCCCTCTCGACGGCGCTGCAGCGGCCAGAAAAGGCCATTCTCCGTCCACAGGCGGGGTATTTGCCGGGGGACCAATGCCCGCTCGTGCCCCTGGACAGGCTAGAATGGACCTCCCGGTGTCTTCCAGGAGGACGCCCCGTGCGGCCACCTCGGGAGACCTTCGTTGTGTCCGGCGCGGCAACGCTCGCGAGGACCGAAGACAGAGGACGGTTCGTGGCCCAGGATCAGCCCGAGACGCCAGCATCCAGCTCCTCCGACCAGACCCCCGCCACACCGTCCACGACACCCGCACCCGCCGCACCCCCGTCGTACGCCGCCGCCGACATCCAGGTGCTCGAGGGCCTCGAGGCGGTCCGCAAGCGCCCCGGCATGTACATCGGGTCGACCGGTGAGCGCGGCCTGCACCACCTGGTGTGGGAGGTCGTCGACAACTCCGTCGACGAGGCACTGGCCGGTCACTGCGACCGCATCATCGTCACGCTGCTCGCCGACGGCGGGGTCGAGGTCGTCGACAACGGGCGCGGGATCCCTGTCGACGTCCACCCGGTGGAGGGCATCCCGGCGGTCACGGTCGTGCTGACCGTGCTGCACGCCGGCGGCAAGTTCGGCGGCAGCGGCTACAAGGTCTCCGGCGGACTCCACGGCGTCGGCGTCTCCGTCGTCAACGCGCTGTCGGAGAAGCTCGAGGTCGAGGTCCGGCGCGACGGCTACCGCTGGACCCAGTCCTTCCGGCTCGGCGAGCCCCAGGGCGAGCTCGTCAAGCACGAGGCCACCGACGAGACCGGCACCACCACCAGGTTCTGGCCGAGCACCGAGATCTTCGAGACCACCGACTTCAGCTTCGAGACCATCGCCAACCGCTTCCGCGAGATGGCCTTCCTCAACAAGGGCCTCGAGATCGTGGTCCGCGACCACCGCCCGGAGGCCGGGCAGATCGCCGACGCGGTCGAGGACGCCACCGTCGTCGAGGACCACGAGGAGGGGGAGCAGTCGCCCGAGGGTGGCCTGCAGCGCATCTTCCGCTACGACCGCGGCCTCGTGGACTACGTCGAGCACCTCAACCGGCGGCGCACCCCCGCCCACCCCAGCGTCATCGACTTCGAGGCCACCTCCGACAACGGCTCGGGCATGAGCGTCGAGATCGCGATGCAGTGGAACGGCGGCTACACCGAGTCGGTGCACACCTTCGCCAACACCATCAACACCCATGAGGGCGGCACCCACGAGGAGGGCTTCCGCGCGGCCCTCACCTCGCTGATGAACAACTTCGGCGAGCAGTGGAACATGATCAAGCGCAAGGACGACCGCGTCTCCGGCGACGACGTCCGCGAGGGCCTCACCGCCATCGTGTCCATCAAGCTCAGCGAGCCGCAGTTCGAGGGGCAGACCAAGACCAAGCTCGGCAACACCGAGGCCAAGGGATTCGTCCAGCGCGTCGTCAACGACCAGCTCGGTGCCTGGCTGGAGCAGAACCCGCAGGAGGGCAAGGAGATCCTCCGCAAGTCGATGGCCGCGGCGCAGGCCCGCATCGCCGCCCGCAACGCCCGCGAGCTCGCCCGCTCCCGCAAGGGACTGCTCGGGCGCGGCGGCCTCCCCGGCAAGCTGGCCGACTGCCAGTCGACCAACCCCGAGGAGTGCGAGATCTTCGTCGTCGAGGGCGACTCCGCCGGCGGCTCGGCCAAGGGTGGTCGCGACCCCAGGGTCCAGGCGATCCTCCCGATCCGCGGCAAGATCCTCAACGTCGAGAAGGCCCGCATCGACAAGGTGCTCGCCAACAACGAGGTGCAGGCGATCATCTCCGCCCTCGGCACCGGCATCCACGACGAGTTCGACATCGACAAGCTGCGCTACCACAAGATCGTGATGATGGCCGACGCCGACGTCGACGGTCACCACATCCGCACCCTGCTGCTCACCCTGCTGTTCCGCTTCATGAAGCCGCTCATCGAGCACGGCTACGTCTACCTCGCACAGCCGCCGCTCTACCGGCTGCGCTGGAACAAGCCGCACGAGCACGAGTTCGTCTACTCCGACGCCGAGCGCGACGCACTCATGCGTGCCGGCGTCGAGGCCGGCAAGAAGCTGCCCAAGGAGAACCCGATCCAGCGCTACAAGGGTCTCGGCGAGATGAACCCCGACGAGCTGTGGGACACCACGCTGGACCCCGACAACCGGCTGCTGCTGCAGGTGACGCTGGAGGACGCCGCCCAGGCGGACGAGATGTTCTCGATCCTCATGGGGGAGGACGTCGAGCAGCGACGCTCCTTCATCCAGCGCAACGCGAAGGATGTTCGGTTCCTTGACATCTGAGGTTCCGGGCGCGGCCGCGATGCCAGCGCCGCGCGCCCCCGGTGTGTCGTCCGGGACTCCCGCTGTGGTCGCCCCCGGCGACGGGACGCCACGCCTCCTCAGCGCGCGCGGCACTGCCATCGCGACCACACCCTCGTGCCCCGCCGACCACGACCCGACGACCTTGCCTCCTACGCCGCGCCACGCGCCGCTGACGACTGAGAGAGCTGGACATGACTGACACGCCCACCGAGAACGTCGGACCTGGCGGCAGGATCGAGCCGGTCGACCTGCAGGTCGAGATGCAGCGGTCCTACATCGACTACGCGATGACCGTGATCGTCGGCCGCGCGCTGCCCGACGTCCGCGACGGGCTCAAGCCGGTGCACCGCCGGGTGCTCTACGCGATGTACGACGGCGGCTACCGGCCCGACCGCGGGTTCAGCAAGTGCGCCCGCGTCGTCGGTGAGGTGATGGGCCAGTACCACCCCCACGGCGACTCCGCGATCTACGACACCTTGGTGCGGCTCGCGCAGCCCTGGGTGATGCGGGCGCCGCTCGTGGACAGCCAGGGCAACTTCGGCTCGCCCGGCAACGACCCCGCCGCTGCGATGCGCTACACCGAGTGCAAGATGGCGCCGCTGGCGATGGAGATGGTCCGCGGGATCGACGAGGAGACCGTCGACTTCGTGCCCAACTACGACGGCCGCTCCGAGGAGCCGTCGATCCTCCCGGCACGGTTCCCCAACCTGCTCGTCAACGGCTCCGCCGGCATCGCGGTGGGCATGGCGACCAACATCCCGCCGCACAACCTGCGCGAGGTGGCCGAGGGCGTCCAGTGGGCGCTGGCGAACCCCGAGGCCGAGCGCGAGGAGCTGCTCGAGGCGCTGATGCAGCGCATCAAGGCCCCCGACTTCCCGACCAAGGCGCTCATCGTGGGCCGCCAGGGCATCGAGCAGGCCTACCGCACCGGCCGTGGCTCGGTGACCATGCGCGCGGTCGTCAACGTCGACGAGGACAACCGCGGTCGCACCCAGCTCGTCATCACCGAGCTGCCCTACCAGGTCAACCCCGACAACCTGGCGATGAAGATCGCCGAGCTCGCCGACTCCGGCAAGGTGCAGGGCATCGCCGACGTCAAGGACAACACCTCCGCGCGCACCGGCCAGCAGCTGATCGTCGTGCTCAAGCGCGACGCGGTGGCCCGCGTGGTGCTCAACAACCTGTACAAGCACACCGAGCTGCAGACCAACTTCGCGGCCAACATGCTGGCGCTGGTCGACGGCGTGCCGCGCACGCTGACGCTCGACCAGTTCGTGAGCCACTGGATCGCCCACCAGCTCGAGGTCATCCAGCGGCGCACCCGCTACCGCCTGCGCAAGGCCGAGGAGCGGGCCCACATCCTGCGCGGTCTCGCCAAGGCGCTCGACATGCTCGACGAGGTGATCGCGCTGATCCGCGCGAGCGCCAGCGCCGACGCCGCCCGGCAGGGCCTGATGGACCTGCTGGAGATCGACGACCTGCAGGCGCGCGCCATCCTCGACATGCAGCTGCGCCAGCTCGCGGCGCTGGAGCGGCAGAAGATCGTCGACGAGCTCGCCGAGCTCGAGCACACCATCGCCGACCTCAAGGACATCCTGGACAGTCCTGCGCGGCAGCGCCAGATCGTCTCCGAGGAGCTCACCGCGATCGTCGACAAGTACGGCGACGACCGGCGCAGCCAGCTGGTGGCGGCCGACGGCGACCTGTCGATGGAGGACCTGATCCCCGACGAGGACCTGGTCGTCACGATCACGCGCGGTGGCTACGCCAAGCGCACGCGCGCGGACCAGTACCGCACGCAGAAGCGCGGGGGCAAGGGCGTGCGAGGGGCGACGCTGCGTGGCGACGACGTGGTGGAGCACTTCATGGCCACCACGAACCACCACTGGCTGCTGTTCTTCACCACCGCCGGCCGGGTCTACCGCACCAAGGCCTACACGCTGCCGGAGGCGGCGCGCGACGCCAAGGGCGGCCACGTTGCCGGGCTGCTGAGCTTCCAGCCCGACGAGAGCATCGCGCAGGTGCTGGCGATCCGCGACTACGAGCAGGCGCCGTACCTCGTGCTGGCGACCCGCAACGGCCTGGTGAAGAAGACCCGGCTCACTGACTACAACTCCCCGCGCCAGGCCGGCGTCATCGCGATCAACTTCCGCGACGACGACGACGAGCTGATCGGTGCCGAGCTGTGCGGCCCGGACGACGACATCCTGCTGATCTCCCGCAAGGGTCAGTCGATCCGCTTCCGCGCCGACGACTCCCAGCTGCGGCCGATGGGCCGCGCGACGTCCGGGGTGAAGGGCATGGACTTCCGCGGCAGCGACCAGATGCTGTCGATGTCGGTGATCCGCCCCCACGACGAGGACGAAGGCACCGCTCAGCAGTTCGTCTTCACGATCACCGACGGCGGCTTCGCCAAGCGCAGCCGCATCCAGGACTACCGCGTGCAGTCCCGAGGAGGCCTGGGCATCAAGACGATGAAGCAGGACGACGACCGCGGCAGCCTGGTCGGCGGCTTCATCGTGGTCGACGGCGACGAGGTGCTCGCCATCAAGGCCTCCGGCCAGGTGACCCGCAGCGCCATCGACGACCACCTCCGCCCGACCAGCCGCGACACCAAGGGCGTGAAGTTCGTGGGGGTGCGAGGCGACGACTCGGTCGCCGTGGTGGCACGCAGCGTGGAGTCCGCCCTCGAACGTGAGCTGGACGTGCCGGTAGCCTCTGAGACTGACGAGCAGGAGATCGAGGTGCCCGACGGGTCCGAGGTCGACGGCGACGTCACCGGGATCGCCGACGACGGGGCGGACGCTCCCGGCGACGGGGCCACTGGCGGGGAGACGGAGGAGTCCTCATGACCGAGCCCACCACGGGCCGGGGTGCCGGCAAGCCGACGCCCCGCGGCGCCACCGCCAGCAGCGCGGGCGCCGGGCGGACGGACAAGCGAGCCCCGTCGGAGAGGTTCGCTGCGGCGATGGCGGTCGCGAGGAGCGCGGCGTCGTCCACCCCCACCGTGACCGCCCCGCGCAAGGGCACCGGCAAGGTGCGCAAGGCACGGCTCCGGGTCAGCCACATCGACCCGTGGTCGGTGATGAAGACCTCGTTCCTGCTCTCGGTCGCCCTCGGCATCGTCACGGTGGTCGCGGTCGCGGTCATCTGGTCGCTGCTCGGCGCGGCCGGCATCTGGGAGTCCATCAACAGCGCCGTCGGCGACGTGGTCTCCGAGGACGGCGGCAGCACCTTCGCCATCGAGGACTACCTCGGCACGAGCCGCGTGCTGGGCTTCACGATGCTCGTCGCGGTGGTCGACGTGGTGCTCGTGACGGTGGTCGCGACGCTCGGTGCGTTCCTCTACAACCTGGCCGCAGCACTGCTCGGCGGCTTCGAGGTCACCCTCTCCGAGGACGTCTGAGCCGGGTTTGGGAGGCCCCTTCGGGGTGAGGTAATCTTCGCTCGACGCCGGGCCGCCGTGCCCGGCATTGCACTGTGAGGGCCTATAGCTCAGACGGTTAGAGCGCTTCCCTGATAAGGAAGAGGTCACAGGTTCAAGTCCTGTTAGGCCCACCCGGTCCGCCCCCCAGATCAGGAGACCGACGCCATGAAGAAGCTGCTCCTCCTCGTGCTCGCAGGCGCCGGCGCCGCGTTCGCCGCGAAGAAGAACCAGGAGGCCCGCCACGAGCAGGAGCTCTGGGCAGAGGCCACCGACTCGGTCAAGCGGGGGTCCTGACCGCACCTCCCCTCGGGGCCATGGCGCAATTGGTAGCGCACCTGCTTTGCAAGCAGGGGGTTAGGGGTTCGAGTCCCCTTGGCTCCACGCAGCACGTCCGCTGAGGGCACACAGCATCGTGGTGCTCAGCCGCCATGGGGCTGACTCAGCTCGAGGCCCGGGCCTGCTCCTCGAGCCACGCGCTCGCCGAGCGAGGACTGATGCCTCGTGCGCGGAGCGGGGAGTCGTCCCAGCTCACCTTGAGAAGGTCCTGCATCAACCCGGTCCCGAAGACCGAGGCCATCGCGGGACTCGGACGGGCGAGAAGCCGCATCCCCAACCGCGCAGCGGCGCGGGGCATCCGCTGAACCTTGAAGCGTCGCCCGGTTGCCTGCTCTGCGATGGTGATGGCCTCGTTGCGGCTGATCGCCTCCGGGCCGCCGAACGTGACGATGTCAGGCGGATCGACCTCCACGGTGACGGCGGCAACGAGCGCCGCGACGTCCTCGGTGGCGACCCACCGCCGCTTGGTGTCTCCCGTGCCGATCACCGCTGCCCTGCCGGCTCGGATGTCGAACCGTCCGGCGGGCGCGAGGTGGATCTCCTGGAAGGCGTCGGGTCGGACGACGACCCTGCGCATCGGTGAGCGGGCGAGCTGACTCTCGATGGCTGCCTTCGCGCTCTCCAGAGGCATGCCCAGCGACGCGTCCGCTCCGGCGTAGGACAGGTAGACGAACCTCTCCACACCAGCGGCCTCGGCGGCCTCGACGAGCGAGGACATCCCGATCTCGTCGACCTCTCGGATGCTGGGGTGCTTGGCGCCGGCGAGCACCCGGGCGATCGCCGTGGCCGACGCCACGACGGTCCGGGCCCCCTCACACGCCACGGGGATGCTCGCGGGGATCGGCGAGGTCACCGGGAACGACGTCGACCCCCAGATCCCGCAACCACCCGGCCTCCGTGCCGGGGCGGACGAGGCATCGAACCTCACGCGTGCCCTTGCGCAGGCGTCGCACGATGCGGCTACCCAGGTCTCCCGAACCACCGACGACGAGGATCACTGCGAGCACCTCGCCGGGCCAGGAGGAGTGGAGAGCTGACCCCTCAGCATGACCGTCTCCCTGACCCGGAGGCAACGACCCCGCACCGTACGGAGAGGTCCGAGACCGGTCCACCTGCAGCCCGAGCTGCCCGAGGACTCCTCGAGGCCGCTTCGGGACTCGACCGGTGACCCCGTACGACACACTCAGGACGTGGACACCTGGCACGTGGAGCGCCCTTTCCGGTGGGGCCTCCTGCTTCTCATGGACCGGGATGCCGTGGAGGTTCCCTCCCCCACGGACGCCGTGGTGTCGACCTCACCCTCCGGGTCGGCGGTGAGGGTGCTCCACGCCCAGGACGTCGACCTCAGCGGGCGGTCTAGGCTCCAGTCCGCCATCGCCGGAGCGGACACCGCGACATCGAGGCCCGGTGCGAGAGCTCCGGCTGCGGCGGACCCCTCAGAGCAGGTGGAGGTTGCGGAGCCAGCGGGGGCGGAGGGGGCCGAGGAGGAGCCGGCTCCGCAGACCGCCGTGGCGGCGGGCCCTGCCGTCGAAGGTGTGGATGCCCCCGCCGGCGTACGCCGGGTCGCCGGGCAGGGGACCCATCGGGTCGCGGTCGGCGGCGCGGACACCGGCCCGGGGGCGCTCGAGCGAGCGGGCGACGGCGGTGCGGACGTCGACGAGGCGGTGTCCGGGCGGCAGCAGGTCGCGCACGAAGTCGTCGTAGGTCTCGCCGCACACCATGTCGTGGTGCAGGCTCTCCACCAGCGCCTCGGTCGTCGAGGTGCTCACGCTCGCGATGCGGCCCGCGAAGAAGCCGACCAGCCGGGTCGGCGCCACCGGCAGTGGCACGTAGGGGCGCACGATGCCCGCCAGCTCGGCGTAGGTCGACATGAGCCGCGGGTAGGGCAGCCGGTCAGGGCCGCCCACGTCGTAGAAGCGCGTCCGGGCAGGGGCGTCGAGCGCGCTCGCGAGGGCGTCGATGACGTCGACCACCGCGATGGGCTGGACCTGAGACCGCAGCCACGTCGGCACACCGCGCACGGGCAGACGCTCGGACAGCTGGCGGACGAGCTCGAACGACGTGGAGCCGCTGCCGATCACGATGGCCGCACGCAGCGTGAGGGCCGGCACGCCGTACTCGCCCAGGATGCGTTCGACCTCGAGCCGCGAGGTGATGTGCCGCGACAGCGCTTGCTCGTCCACCGGCGGCACCAGGCCGGAGAGGTAGACGATGCGACCGACGCCGGCGGCGCCCGCGGCCTTGCCCACCGTGGTCGCCCACTCGCGGTCGCGATCGGCGAAGTCGGTGCCCCCCATGGCGTGGATCAGGTAGAAGACCGAGTCGACACCCTCGACCGCGGCCTCGACCTGGGCGGGGTCGGCCGCGTCCATGCCGACGATCTCCAGCCGGTCCGCCCAGGCCCGCTCCCGGGTCCACCACAGGTCGGGGCGGGGCGTCCCGGTGGAGAACGTCGCACGCACGCGGTGACCGCGGCGCAACAGCTCGGGGACGAGCCGGGTGCCGATGTAGCCCCCGGCACCCGTCACCAGCACGTGCTGTCCAGTCATGGGCACACCGTGCCCACGCCTGGGGCCGCCATGCCGGTGACGGCCGACGACCAGGTCACACGCGCGGTCAGCGGGAGGGTCAGCCCAGGTCCGGGTCCTTGACCCGGAGCCGGTCGGGGGCGAACCCGTGCTCGAGGCCCCACAGCACCGCGTTGGTGCGGCTGGTGACGCCCATCTTGCGGTAGCTGGTGCGGATGTAGGACTTCACCGAGTTGATCGAGAGGCACGTCTGGTCGGCGATCTCCTGGTTGGAGCGTCCCTGGGTGATGAGCGCGATCACCTCCGCCTCGCGGGGCGTGAGGCCCTGGTCGCGGCCCGGCCAGTTGCCGCCTGCCAGCGGCACCTCGAGCTCGTCGGGCTCCGATGGCGGGAGCACCAGCTCGCCGTGGTGGATCTTGATGAGGGCGGCGGCCAGCTCCCCGGCGCTCATGCCCTTCGAGAGGTAGCCGGCGACCCCCTGGGCGACGGCGGCATCGACCAGGCGACGCTGCACGTTCCAGGAGTAGACGACGACCTTGCCCACCCCGGGGTTGGCCAGCAGCTCGGCGACGCCGGGGCCGTCGCCCTGGGTCTGGGCGAACGTGTCGTACAGCGCGATGTCGACGCTCTGCTGGACCGGCATCCCCGAGTCGAGCTCGACCACCTCGAAGTCGTCGGTCGTCGCGGAGGACAGCATGTCGGCGAGCCCACGGACGACGACTTCGTAGTCGTTGATGATGGCGAGACGGATGGCCATGCGGGCCATGTTACGACCGGCCGACGGGGTCCGGGTCGGGACGAGGTCCCGGTGGGGTCCCGAACCCGGCTCAAACGATGCGGAGCCGGGGCGGTGACGGATCCGCGTGTCCCAGATCTTCGAGGTGGAGCCGGGCGCTGACCGCCCCCTCAGGAGGCTCGCAGCGCGTCGAGCTCCGACTTGTCGTGGGCGGAGAAGACCGTGACCTCGTCGTCGTGGTCGTGGCGCAGCCGCCGCAGCCGGTCCAGGTTGCGCACGCGGTCGGAGTTGTCGAAGGCCATCGCGCGCTGGAAGAGCCGAAGCCCCGCCGGGCAGCGGTCCGGGCCGCCCAGGTCACCGACGTGGAAGTAGGCGTCACCGGCGTGGAGGAGCCAATCGCCCTCCGGTCGTCGTACGGCGACCCCGCTGTGGCCGCGCGTGTGCCCGTGCAGCGGGACCAGCAGGACCTCGTCGCTGATCACCGAGACGGAGTCGAACCCGAACCAGGTGTCCCCGCCCTCGGCGTGCTCGACCCACCGCGGCCCGTGCGCCCACTGCTTCTGGACGTAGCGGGGCCGCTCGCGCAGCGTCGGCTCCCGGACGGCCGCCAGCTCCCTGGCGTGGACGTGCACCCGGGCCCCGGGGAAGTCGGGGAGCCCGCCGGCGTGGTCGAGGTCGAGGTGGGTGACGACCACGTCGGTGACGTCGTCGGGGCGGTGGCCCAGGGCGCGCACCTGGTGCAGGGCCGTGCCCTCGAGGTCGCGGCGCATGCCCAGCACGAGCGGTGCCGGGCCGAGCCGGCGTACCCCCTGCTCGACGTCGTCGACGCCGAAGCCGGTGTCGACCAGCACCAGCCGGTCGTCGGTCTCGACGAGCAGGCAGTGGGCGACGAGCTCACGCGGGACGAGGCCGAGCCGTCCGGCGCCCGGGCACATGGTGGCGCAGCTGAGGTGGTGGATGACGGTCACCGGCCCCAGGGTGCCAGACCGCTCGTGGGCGGCCCCGACGTACTCTCGACGCCATGTCCTCGGTGCGGGTGCTGCTGAGCCCCCGGCTGCTCGTCCTGCACGTGGTGGCCGCCCTCGCGGTGGGGCTCGCAGCCTGGCTGGGGTGGTGGCAGGTCAACGCCTGGCAGGACCAGCGGGAGGACCGTGCCCTCGAGCTCGCCGACGAGGAGCCGCGACCGCTCGCCGACGTGCTCGGCCCGGACGACCCCTTCCCGGGGGAACACGTCGGCCGGCCCGTCACGGTCTCCGGCTCCTGGCTCGAGGACTCCACGTTCTTCGCCGCCGACCGTCGCCGCGCCGCCGACGCCGCGGCGGACGGCGCCTGGCAGGTGGCACTGCTGAGCACGTGCTCCGATGGAGGAGCCGGCTGCGAGGACCCAGCGGCGATCCCGGTGGTGCTGGGCTGGGCGGACTCGACCGACACGGCCGTGCCTTCGCCGAGCGGCACGGCGACGGTGCAGGGCTGGCTGCAGCCGGCCGAGCAGGGCGAGACCGACCCCGACACCGAGGACGACGTCGTGCCCTCGCTGCGCACCGCTGACCTGCTGCAGCGCACGCAGGCGGACCTCTACAGCGGCTACGTCATCCTCGACGAGCCGGCCGCTGCGCGGCAGGGGCTGGTCGCCGTCACCCCTGAGACGCTGCCCGACCCGCCGGCGTCGACCGCCCTGCGCAACCTGCTGTACGGCCTCGAGTGGTGGGTGTTCGCCGCCTTCGCGCTCTACCTGTGGTGGCGGTGGTCACGCGATGCGCTGGCTGATGCCCAGCGGGCAGCTGCCGAGCAGCCGGTAGCGTCGAACGCGTGACGACCCACCGCCCCACCCCGCACGAGGCCGCCGGCCCACCGCACAGTGACAGCGACCTCGACCTCGATGGCCTGCGGTCGGCACTCACCCGCTACCGCGTGCTGGCCAACGTCGTGGGAGTCCTGCTGGTGGTCCTGTGCCTGGTCGGACTGCCGCTGCACTGGGCGCACCTGGTCGACCCTGCGTGGTTCCCGGTGGGCAGCGACGGCGAGCGCCTGGGCGACGCCATCTCGCAGTACCTCGGCGTCGCGCACGGCTGGCTCTACATGATCTTCGTGCTGTTCGCGTTCATGCTGTCGCGCAAGGCCCGCTGGGGGCTGGGGTTCACCCTCGTGACGCTGGTGCTGGGCACGGTGCCGATCGCGTCCTTCTGGGCAGAGCACCGCGCCACCCGGCGAGTGCGCGGGCAGCTCGCGGGTGGCGCGGTGAGGTGATGTACCGAGCAGGCAGCAGTCACGCGGAGCGTGACGCGAGCATCACTTCTTGACGTCGACCTCTTCGGCCGGGTTGTCGGGGGTGGTCGGCTGGTGCGGCTCGTCGGTCGCGTCGGCGGCGGCCTCGTCGGGGGACGCGGCTCCGGCGTCGTGCGCACCGGCGTCCGCGCCGGGCTCCGGCGAACCGGGAGCGGTGGCGGCCACGGGGGCGGTGCTGCCCGCAGCGCCGGCGACGTCACCGGATGGCTGGGAGGAGCCGCTCGAGGTGGGCGCCGGCGGGGGCACCGACTGCCAGGTCGGCGCAGGCTCCGAGGTCAGCTTCTTGGCGACGAAGGCGGCGGCGCCGCCGAGCCCGAGGACCACCAGGAGCTTCTTGAGCTTGCCGCCCTTCTTGCGCTCCGAGGCGGCGCTGATGACGGCCGGGGTGCGGTCGTCGGGGAGCCGCTCGTCGAGCGCGGTCGCGACCTTGCGGGCGCCCTTGGCGGTGGCGGCGGTGGCGGCGAGCTTGGCGGCCTGGGCCTTGGGGCGGGCGCGGTCGGCGGCGTCGCGGGCGGCCTCCCGGGCGTCCTGCGCAGCCTTCTCCGCAGCCGGCACGATGCGGTCGCGGGCGTCCTCCACCATCGGTGTCAGTCGCTCCCGCGCGTCGTCGAGCCGGTCGCGCGCGTCGTCGAGTGCCGGGCCCATCCGCTCGCCCAGGTCCGCGGCCTGGACCTTGGCCTGGTCGACGACCTGGCTCAGCTTGGATGCGGACTTCGAGGACCTCATGAGATCTCCTTGCTTGGCTACGTGCTCGGGGCTTGCCCGGACGACCGCACGGCTGCGGTTGTCGGGGCCTAGGTTCACGTTGCCCCGACCTCTCCTACGGAAACCTCCGGGCGCGGCGTGCTTGGCGCGGGTGAGATGATCGGCCACCAGACCCGACGACACCGACGATCCGGAAGGGGCACGCCCCCGTGGCTGACCAGTACGCAACCCTCAGGACCAACCGCGGCGACATCACCCTGCGGCTGTTCCAGGACCACGCTCCGACGACCGTGCGCAACTTCGTCGAGCTCGCGACCGGGCAGAAGGAGTACGCCGACCCCGAGACGCAGCAGCCCACCACCGGCAACTTCTACGACGGACTGATCTTCCACCGCGTCATCGACGGGTTCATGATCCAGGGTGGCTGCCCTCGTGGCGACGGTCGCGGCGGACCGGGCTACCAGTTCAAGGACGAGTTCCACCCCGAGCTGCAGTTCGACCGGCCCTACCTGCTCGCCATGGCCAACTCCGGACCGGGCACCAACGGCTCGCAGTTCTTCATCACCGTGGGGCCCACGCCCCACCTGAACATGCGGCACACCATCTTCGGTGAGGTCGAGGGCGACGAGAGCCGCCAGGTGGTCGACGCGATCGCCACGAGCCCGACCGGCCCGATGGACCGGCCGGTCGACGCGGTCGTCATCGAGTCGGTCTCTGTCACGGAGCGCTGAGCGCCCCTCCCGACGGCCCGCACGGCCTGAGTCCTCACCTGACCGCGACATGAGCCAACCGCCCGCCGATGCCCACACCGGGCCACCTACGCCGGGTCCCGGCGTGCCGGTGTGCCACCGGCACCCGGGTCGCGAGACCTACATCCGCTGTCAGCGCTGCGACCGGCCGATCTGCCCCGACTGCATGCGGGACGCGGCGGTGGGCTTCCAGTGCCCCGACTGCGTCCGGGAGGGGGCCAAGCAGACGCGCCAGGGCCGCACGCCGTACGGCGGCCGGGTGCGGGGCGGTCCGCCGGTGGTCACCCTCACCCTCATCGGGCTGAACCTGCTGGTCTTCCTGGCCATCCAGGCGACCGGCGGACGGCAGAGCCGGCTGCTCGGCGAGCTCGGCCTGATGCCGACCGGTGGCACGTTCGTGGGGCCCGACGGCGTGCCGTACTACGCCGAGGGAGTCGCCGACGGTGCCTACTGGCAGCTGGTGACCTCGATGTTCACCCACCTCGAGGTCTGGCACATCTTCTTCAACCTGATGGCGCTCTACCTGCTCGGCCCCCAGCTGGAGCACATGCTCGGGCGCACCCGCTACGCGCTGCTCTACCTGGTCTCGGGCCTGGTGGGCTCGGTGACCGTCTACTGGCTGGCCGCCGAGAGCTCGATGACGATCGGCGCCTCCGGCGCGATCTTCGGGCTGATGGGGGCCCTGCTCGTGGTCGCCTTCAAGGTCGGCGGCGACACCCGGGGGCTGCTGACGCTGATCGGCATCAACGCGGTGATCACGGTGCTGGGCGCGCAGTACATCTCCTGGCAGGGCCACCTGGGCGGCCTCGTCGGCGGCGTGCTGCTGGGGGCGGTGCTCGTCTACGCGCCGAAGCGCGGGCGCGCGGCCTGGCAGGCGCTGTGGATCGCGGTCACGGTGGTGGCGCTGGTCGTGCTCACGCTGGTGCGCACGGCGGTGTTGGCCTGACGGAGCGGGTGGCCTTTCCACATGCGGGGAAAACCCTGGGGATAACTACAGCCGTGTAAGTTGCCCACACGTTGATCCACAGCTGTGGATCACCGGGCTCGGAGAGCCGCTCGGGCCTGCTGTGGTGATCCCGTCATTCCCAGTGCGTGGCGTAGACAAACCCGACAGCCATGAAAGAAATGCCGACGAGCAGGTTGTAGTTGCCCAGCTCGCGGATCAGCGGCACGGACGCGTCCTGGCTGGTCATGTAGTAGACGACGATCCAGACCAGCCCGATGAGGAAGCATCCCAGCATCCCGACGACGACCCCGCGGCCCCGGCCCAGGGGGGTCGAGGGGCGTGCGGCGGTGGCGAGGCCCAGGAAGAAGATGCCGAAGCCGATGAGCCAGTTCCAGTCCCCGAGATCGGCGATCCGCTTCGGGGTGCCGTCGTCGAGCACCGACACCGTGTAGTAGGTGATGTAGGCGATGCCGGCGGCGACCAGCAGCAGAGCCAGCCCGGTCCACACCACGGAGATGCGGTCGGACGCCGGGACGGCGGTGGCGCTGGCGGTGCTGCGCGGCTTCGACACGGTGACGACTCCTGGAGCTCCCGGCGCGGCGTCGATGGACGTGGCGCTCAGGACTGGGGGACGAGGATGCGTCGGCTAGCGTAGTAGGGACCGGTTCGTGGCAGGACGAGGTGGCAGATGCGGGTCCCCGGAGCGCGACGGGACAGTGGGGGTGCAGGCGACTCCTCGAGTCGTGGCTCCAGCGGGCTCCGAGGTGCAGCCGGGCGCGTGGTCACCGTGCTGGTGTTCGCCGCGGCCGGCCTGCTCATGGTCACCAGCGCCCAGGAGTCGGCCGGCACCGACCTGCGGCCCGGCCGCTACGACGACCTGGCCGACCTCGCCCAGCAGGAGGGCGACCGGCTGACCGTGCTGCGCGCCGACATCCAGGAGCTCACCGACGAGATCGCCACCCTCCGCAGCGGCTCGCAGAGCGCCGACCTGCGCCGGGTGCAGCGCGAGGGCCGTCCGCTCCGGGTCGCTGCCGGCCTCGAGGAGCTGGAGGGTCCCGGGCTCACCGTCACCCTGGGTGACGCTCCGGAGGAGGTGCTCGCCTCCGCCGGGGACGACGTCGACAACGCCCTGGTCCACCAGCAGGACATCCAGGGCGTCGCCAACGCCCTGTGGCAGGGCGGCGCCGAGGCGATGACCATCCAGGGGGTCCGGATCATCTCGACCACCGGCATCAAGTGCGTGGGCAACACCGTGATCCTCAACGGCGTGCCCTACTCCCCGCCGTACCGGATCGCAGCCATCGGTGACCGGGAGCGCCTGCGCTCCGCCCTCGACCGGAACCCCTACGTGCAGGCCTACCTCGACGCGGTCGACATCTGGCAGCTGCAGTGGGAGGTCACCGAGTCCGACGAGCTCGTCGCCCCGGCGTACGCCGCCCCGGTCGAGCTGCGCCACGCCCAGCCCGCACCGGCCGGCTGAGCCCACTCAGGAATCCAACGCCGCCCCACTCAGGCGGCGTCCGCCTGCCCGTCCTCGGCTGTGCCCGGTTCGTCCGGCGGGTCGCCGCCGGTCGCCGGAGTGGTGGTGTCCGTCGTCGGAGTCTCGCCGGGGTCCTCGCCGCCGTTGCCGTTGCCACCGCCGTTGCCGTTGCCGTTGCCGTTCCCGGGATCCGGATCGGGTCCCGGGTCCGGCTCGGGCTCCGGCTCGGGCTCCTCGAAGTCGGAGACGGTGATGGTCACCGTGGTGCCCTCGGCGGCGCTGGTGCTGCCCGCCGGGTCCTGGCGCAGCACGATGCCGCGCTCGGACGGCGTGGTGTCGTCGAACTGCACGTCCACCTCGAACCCGGCGCCCTCGAGGAGGCTGGTGGCCTCGGCCTCGGTGCGACCGACGACGTTGGGCACGGTCTCCTGGCCCTCGGAGAGGACCAGCGTCACCGTGCTGCCGGCGGGCACCGTCTCCCCGGCGTTGGGGTCGGTCTCGATGACGACGTTCTTGGGCTCGGTGGAGGCGCGGGTCTCGTAGTCCACCTCGAGACCGAGGTCCTCGATGATCCGCGTCGCCTCGTCCTTGCGGAGGCCGAGGACGTGGCGGACCACCACGGGCTCCTTGCCGGAGGAGATGACGAGGTCGATCTCGGTGCCCTCGTCGACGGTGTCGCCCTCCGTGGGGTCCTGGGAGATGACGCGCCCGCGCGGCACCTCCTCGTCGCTCTGCCGCTCGACCTCGCCGACCGCCAGGCCGACCTCCTGCAGGCGGCGCTCCGCGTTGTCCTGCGTCATGTTGGTGACGACCGGCACCTGCACCTGCTCGACGTCGTTGCCGAACATGCGCACGCCGGCCACGACGGCCGCGGCGAGCAGCAGCAGGAGCAGCACGATGAGGGCCACGATCGGCCAGGTGCGACGCCGCTTCTCCTCCTCCTCGGGCTCGCCGCGGAACAACGATGTCGGCTCGGGGTCGGGCGCGGTCACCACCGGGCCCGCCACCACCGTGGCGGGGGCGTCGACCGGCTGGCCGTCGAGGTGACGCTGCACGTCGGCCTGCATCTCGGCGGCGCTCTGGTAGCGGTCCTCGACACGCTTGGCCAGCGACTTCATCACGATGGCGTCCAGCGCCGGCGGGATGTCCTCGTTGTGCACCGACGGGGGCTCGGCCTGCTCGCGCACGTGCTGGTAGGCCACGGAGAACGGCGAGTCGCCGACGAACGGGGGACGGCCGGTCAGCAGCTCGTAGAGAAGGCAGCCGGTGGAGTAGATGTCGGAGCGGGAGTCGACGGTCTCCCCGCGGGCCTGCTCGGGGGAGAGGTACTGCGCGGTGCCGACCACGGCCGAGGTCTGCGTCATGTTGCTGGTCGCCTGCGTGACGGCCCGGGCGATGCCGAAGTCCATCACCTTGACCTGGCCGGTGGGGGTCAGCATCACGTTGCCGGGCTTGATGTCGCGGTGCACGATGCCGGCCCGGTGGCTGTAGTCGAGCGCGTCGAGCACCCCGGTGATGATCTCCAGGGCCCGCTCGGGCAGCAGCTTGCGGCCGTCGTTGAGCACCTCGCGCAGAGTCCGGCCCGCGGACGTACTCCATGACGATGTAGGGCTGCACGTGGCTGCCGTCCGGTGCCATCTCCTCGCCGGTGTCGTAGACCGCGACGATGTTGGGGTGGTTGAGCCCCGCGGCGGACTGCGCCTCGCGGCGGAAGCGGGCCTGGAAGGTGGCGTCGGTGGCCAGGTCGCTGCGCAGCCGCTTGATGGCGACCTCACGCCCCAGCCGCACGTCGGTGCCGAGGCGGACCTCGGCCATGCCCCCGCGACCGAGGAGCTCGCTGATCTGGTAGCGGCCGCCGAGCCGGACTCCCTGCTCCATCGCTAGCCGCCACCTCCCTCGCCGGTGTCGACCCCGCTGCCGCTGTTGTCCGTCTCGGACGTGGTGGCCGTCGGAGTCGTCTCCTCGGTCTCCTCGGTCGGCTCCGTGGTCTCGTCCGGGGTCGGCTCCGGCTCCGGCTCCGGCTCGGGCTCGGGCTCCGGCTCGGGACCGGGGTCGGGGGCAGGGCCCCACACGGTCAGGATGACGGCAGATCCCTCCTCGACCTCGCCGGTCGGCCGGACGTCGGCCACGGTCTCCGGAGTCCGCCCACCGGGGTTGTCGCGCTCCTCCCGGCTGGGTTCGAGACCGGCGTCGCTGAGGTCCTCGGCAGCCTCGTCGTAGGGCCGGCCCACGTAGTCGTCGCGGTCCACCTGCACCGTCTCGGCGGGGTCGTCCGTCTGGTCGAGCAGCGCCATGACGAGCAGCACGCCGAGCACGAGGGCGACCAGGGCGGCCAGGATCGCGCCCCACGGACGGCGCTTGCGACGCGCCGGGGTGTCGGGGCGACTGGTCGTCGTCTCCCGCGAGACCACAGGGCTCGCTCGGTGGGCCGGGGTCGCCCGCGTCAGCAGCGCGGTCGCCGGCCCTGCCGCACCCGCGGACCCGGACTCGCCCTCCTTGAGCACCGTGGCGAGCTCGCCGGCCTCGGTGAAACGCTGCTCGGGGTCCTTCGCGGTCGCGCGCTCCACCACGGAGCGCAGCCACGAGGGCACGTCGTCCGGCAGGGGCGGCAGCGGGTCGTTGACGTGCTGCAGGGCCGTGGCCACCGCGCTCTGGCCGCCGAACGGCTTGTGCCCGGCGAGGCACTCGAAGAGCACGATGCCGAGGCCGTAGACGTCGCTGGCCGGGGTCACCGGCTTGCCCTCGGCCTGCTCGGGCGAGAGGTAGTGCGGGGTGCCCATGACGTGCCCGGTGGCGGTCAGCGGCACGCCGTCGGCGGCTCGCGCGATGCCGAAGTCGGTCACCTTGACCACGCCCTCGGGCGTGACGAGCAGGTTGCCCGGCTTGACGTCGCGGTGCACGATCCCGGCCTTGTGGGCGGCGGCGATGCCGGTCGCGGCCTGGCCGATGATGTCGGCGGCGGTCTCGGCGGGCATCGGCTCGCCCTCCTGCAGCAGCGCCGAGAGCGGCTCACCGTCGACGAGCTCCATGACCAGGTAGGGGCGGGGCGTGGGGTGCTCGTCGCTGGTGGGCAGCTCGCCGTAGTCCAGCACCGAAGCCACGTTGGGGTGCTGGAGGCGGGCGGCGTGACGTGCCTCGGCGGAGAAGCGGTCGCGGAAGTGCCGGTCGTCGGCGTACTCGTCCTTGAGCACCTTGACCGCGACCTCGCGGTCGAGCACGGTGTCGTGGGCCGCCCACACCTTGCCCATGCCCCCGGTGGCGACCACCCGTCGCAGGTCGTAGCGCGGGACCGACGTGTTCACGAGGAGACCACCGCCTCCATCACGGCGCGGGCGATCGGGGCGGCCAGGCCGCTGCCGGAGATGGCGTCTCGGGCGACGCCGGCGTCCTCGACGACCACGGCCACGGCGACCTCGGGATCGTCGGCCGGTGCGAACGAGACGAACCACGCGTAGGGCGGACGGTCCGCCGCGCTCTGCGCGGTGCCGGTCTTGCCGGCGACCGGGACACCGCTGATCTGCGCCGTGGTGCCGGTGCCGGAGGAGACGACGGCCTCCATCATGTCGGTGAGGTCCCCGGCGGCCGAGGCGCTCATCGCCCGCTCCGGCATCTCCTCGCTCGACGTCTTGTCGAGCACGCTGAGGTCGGGGGCGCGCACCTCGTCGACGAGGTAGGGCACCATGCCCTGCCCGCCGTTGGCGATCGTGGAGACCACCTGCGCCATCTGCAGGACCGAGGCGGACACCTCGTACTGGCCGATGGCGGAGTACGCCGCGAACGGGCCTTCGGCCTCGTCGGGGAAGACGCTGACCGCCTGCGGCCCGATGTCCTTGAGGTAGCGCTCGCCGAAGCCGAACTTCTCGGCGCTGTCGCGCAGGGTGTCCTCGCCCAGCTCGAGCCCGAGGTGCCCGAACGCCACGTTGCACGAGACCTGCAGCGCCTGGGTCAGCGTGATCCGGTCGGCGCCGCAGCTCGAGCCGTCGAGGTTGGGCAGGTTGCGGTCGGTCTGCGGCAGGTCGAGGCTCGGGGTGCCCGGCACCTGCGACTCGGTGTCGTAGCCGTTCTCCAGCGCGGCGGCGGCCGTCACCAGCTTGAAGGTCGAGCCCGGTGGATAGATCTCCTGGATCGCCCGGTTGACCATGGGGTCGGCGGGGTCGGCGTTGAGCTGGCGGTAGGCCTCCTCCGAGGCGTCCAGGTCATGGGTGGCGAGCCGGTTGGGGTCGTAGGTCGGGTTGGAGACCATCGCGAGCACCTTGCCGGTGCTCGGCTCGAGCGCCACGACGGCCGCCTCGGAGTCGGCACCGAGCTGCTGCACGGCCTCGTAGGCGGCGTCCTGGGCGGCGGGGTCGACGGTCAGCGTGACGGACCCGCCCTTGGGCTGCTCCTGGCTCAGGGTGTCGACGACCCGGTTGACGAAGAGCCGCGGGTCGCTGCCCGAGAGCACCTCGTTCTGCGTCGCCTCCACGCCCGAGAAGCCGTAGATGTAGGAGAAGAACCCGGTGATCGGGGCGTACTTGAACGGCTGGGGGTACTGGCGCTGGAACTCGAACTGGTCGTCGCTGGGGACGCTCTTGGCCACGGACCGGCCGCGCACCAGGATGCCCCCCCGCTCCCGGGAGAACTCCGCGTCGCGGACCCGGCGGTTGTCGGCACGCTGGTTGAGGTCGTCGGCCCTGACGTACTGCAGGTAGGTGGCGTTGAGCAGGAGCGCCACGAACATGATCATGACGCCGATGGCGACGGTGCGGATCGGGCGGTTCACCGGACCCTCACCACCTGGGTCGTCTCGCTGTCCTCGGACTGCGTGAGGTCCGGCAGCGGGCGGCGAACCTGGTCGCTGATGCGCAGCAGCAGCGCCACCGCGACCCAGTTGGCCACCAGTGACGAGCCGCCGTAGGACATGAACGGCGTGGTGAGCCCGGTCAGCGGGATGAGCTTGGTGACGCCGCCGATCACCACGAACACCTGCAGCGCGAAGATCACGCCCAGGCCGGTGGCCATCAGCTTGCCGAACGCGTCACGCCCGATCAGCGCCGTGCGCAGCGCGCGCTCCACCAGCAGCCCGAAGAGCAGGACGACGGCGATGATGCCGGTGAGCCCGAGCTCCTCGCCGATCGCGGCGATGATGAAGTCGGAGTAGGAGTAGGGGATGCGCCAGGGCTCGCCCTGGCCGAGGCCACGACCCACCAGGCCGCCCCACGCCATGCCGTACATCCCCTCGACGATCTGGCCGTAGCGCTCGTCGGAGAAGGGGTCCAGCCAGCCCTCGACGCGCAGCTGCACGTGGCTGAAGAGGGTGTAGCCGAGCACGGCTCCGCCGATGAACATCGCGCCACCGACGAAGAGCCAGCCCGCCCGCTCGGTGGCGACGTAGAGCATGACCACGAAGATGCCGAAGAACAGCAGGCTCGACCCGAGGTCGCGCTGGAACACCAGGATGCCGAGGCTGACGAGCCACATCGCGAGGATCGGACCGAGGTCACGACCCCGGGGGAGGTCGATGCCGAGCACGCGCCTCCCGGCCAGGGCCAGCGCATCGCGGTGCAGCACGAGGTAGCTGGCGAAGGCCACGACGAGCAGCACCTTGGAGATCTCGCCCGGCTGGAAGGAGAAGCTGCCGATGCCGATCCAGATCCGCGAGCCGTTGATCTCCTTGCCGAGCCCGGGCACGAGGGGCAGCAGGAGGAGCAGGACGGCGGCGAGCGCCGAGACGTAGGTGTACGCCTGGAGCCGACGGTGGTCGCGCAGCAGCAGCAGGAGTGCCGCGAACAGCACCACGCCCAAGGTGGCCCACATCAGCTGCTTGGCGGAGAGCTCGGTGTCCGACGCCAGGTCGATGCGGTAGATGATCGCGAGCCCGATGCCGTTGAGCGCGGTGACCGCGGGCAGCAGCACCGGGTCGGCGTAGGGCGCGGCGAGGCGGACGACGACATGGGCGCCCAGGGCAAGGGCGGCCAGCCACAGCGAGTAGCCCATCATCCCCACTGGGAGGGTCTCCTCGACCCCGAGGCCCACCGCCGCGTAGGCACCGATCCCGACGACCAGCGCCATCAGGGTCAGCACCAGCTCCGCGCCGCGTCTGCTGCGGTGGACGAACTCCTGCATCGGGCTGAGGACGCTCATTGCCCGCCGCCCCCGCCCCCGTCACCGTCAGCGTCTCCGGTTGCGTCGCCGGTCGGGGAAGGGTCGTCGCCCGACCCGCTGGGGGACGGGCTCGGGCAGTCCGCCGCCGCGCCCCCGTCCTCGGCGCTCGCGGTGTCGTCGGGGCTGCCGTCGCCGGACGGCGACCGGTCGGCCTGCCGCGCCTGCGCCCGGCACTCCTGCTCGGCCTGGTCGCGGGCGTCGGCCTCGAGGTTGTCGACGATCTCGCGGGCGTCCGGGAGGGAGTCGGCGACGATGCCGTCCTCGACGAGGCCGCGGTTGTACTCCGGCAGCTCGTCGAGCTTGACGTCCGAGACCTCGTAGACCTCGGAGAGCTGCACGCCGGGCAGGTCCATCTGGACGCCCTTGTAGATCGCCACCTGCGGGTCGTCCGCCGCCACGTAGTACTGCTTCTGCGCCCAGGAGTACGCCGCGGCGCTCCCGGCGACGATGAGGATCAGCGGCACGAGCAGCAGCAGTCCCAGCCGGAGCCCGCGTCGGTGCCGGGGGGCCTGGGGCGCGTAGCGCAGCTCCTCGGGGTCGGGCTCGTCGGCCACCGGGTCGAGCTCGCCGGTGTCGTGCTGCCTGCCGCGGAAGGGGATGCGCGAGAGCACGCCGCGGCGGGGCTGCGCGGCCGCGGCCCCCACGAGCATCGCCCCCACCCCGGCGGCGGCGGACTCCGGGTCGTCGGCGGCGCCGGCGTCGACCACCTCGGCGGCGACCACGGTGACGTTGTCCGTGGACCCGGCGTCGAGGGAGGCGCGCACCAGCTCCACCGCGGCGAAGTCGACCGACCCCTGGGCGAGGACCCGGGCGATGTCGTCGCCGTCGAGCACGCCGGAGCAGCCGTCGCTGCACAGCATCACCCGGTCACCGGGCTCCAGGTCGACGATGAAGAGGTCCGGCTCGGAGTCGTGCACGCCGTCGACGGCCTTGAGGATGATGTTGCGGTGGGGGTGGACCCGCGACTCCGCCTCGGTGATCCGACCCTCGTCGATGAGCGTCTGGACGAACGTGTGGTCGGTGGTGAGCTGTCGCAGGCCACCGTCGCGCAGAAGGTAGGCGCGGCTGTCGCCGACGTGGGCGAAGGCCAGGCTGCGGCCGTTGAAGAGTGCGGCGGTCAGGGTCGTGCTGGTGCCGTCGAGCTCGTTGTCGTGCTCCACGAGCTCGGCGAGCCGGTCGTGCACGCGGTGGACGGCGCCGGCCAGGGCGGACAGCGCCTCCTCCGAGGTGTCGGCGTGGTCCGTGCCGCCCGTGCCGCCCGTGCCGCCCGTGCCGTTGGTGGCGTCCTCGTCCTCGCCCCGGTCGAGGCGGCGCACCAGGTGGACAGCCGTGGACGACGCGACGTCGCCGAACGCCTGCCCGCCGACACCGTCGGCCACCACGAGCAGGCGCTCGCTGGCGAAGCCGGAGTCCTGGTTGTCCTTGCGGTGGCGTCCGACGTCGGAGACGGCCGCATAGCGCAGCCGGAGCGGACCGGGCGGCGGGCTCGTCTGGTCGCTCGCGACCCCGTCCGAGGCATCCAGGGTCGGCTCGTCCGGGGTGCCGGTCACTTCTTGAGCTCGATCGTGGTCTTGCCCACGCGGACGCGGGTGCCGAGGGAGATCGCGGTGGCCTGGGTGAGCCGCTGGGAACCGATGTAGGTGCCGTTGGTGGAGCCGAGGTCCTCGACGTACCAGGTGTCGCCGGAGCGCGCGATGCGGGCGTGGCGGGTGGAGACGTAGTCGTCGTCGAGCCGGATGGCGGCGTCGGAGCCGCGCCCGATGAGCAGCGGCGCCTGCTCGAGGGAGGCGGTGAGGCCGGAGTTGTCACCGTCGAGGACCACGGCCCGGCGGGGCTGGCCCCGACCCCGCTTGGGCGCCTTGGTGGCTGCCTTGTCCTGGGCCCGCCGCTGGCGGCGCGACGGGGAGGGCGGGGTGTCGAGGCGGGCGCCGAACATGTCGGAGCGGATGACCGAGATCGCCCCGAAGACGAAGATCCACAGGATCGCCAGGTAGGCGAACCTGATCAGCATCAGGGTGAGCTCCTGCATCAGCGGGCTCCGCTGAGGCGTACGACGATGTCGGTGTTGCCGACCCGCACGCGCTGACCGTCGCGCAGCTGCGACTCCCGGACCCGCGAGCCGTCGACCATGGTGCCGTTGGTGGAACCGAGATCGATCACCCTCACCTCGGGGCGCTCGCGCCCGCTCACGCGGATCTCGGCGTGCCGGCGGCTGATGCCCGGGTCGTTGATGCGCAGGTCGGCCTCCGCGCCCGCGACCGATGACGAGGCCGGGCGGGTGCACGGCATGGTTGGTGCCGTTGATCTCCAGCGTGACCGCGCCTGCGCCGCTGCTGCCGACGGTGGCGGCCCGGCTCTGCCGGCCCTCGCTCACGCTCGCGGTCGCCGCGCTGCGCACCCGGAAGCGACCCGTGACGAGGCTGTCGTCCTGCTCCAGGTCGATGGTCACCGGCCCTGCGAAGACGTAGTGCTGCTCGTCGGCGTGCTCGCGCAGCATCTCGATGAGCTCCTGGACCAGCGTCCCCTGGTAGGGCGAGAGCCGTCCGTAGTCCATCTCCGACAGCTCGACGGTGAAGGTGTTGGGCACCAGTCGGCGGTTGCGCGAGAGGATCTGCGCGGAGTTGTCGACCTCGCGCTGCAGCGATGCGGCGATCTCCACCGGCTGGACGGCGCTGCGGAACGCCTTGGCGAAGGCCCCCGAGACTGCGTGCTCCAGGCGGCTCTCGAACCGCTGCAGCATGCCCATGCGGGGTCTCCTTCCACCTGCGTCGTGTGCGGCTGTCAGGGAACTCGGCCCCCGAAGCGCAGTCCTTCCCATGACGGCGGGCACCCGAACGTGTGGGGGCGTGTGGTGCCCGTCATGCCGATGCTATCGGGAGTGGGCCGCGCCGTCGGGCACCCGTCGGACGGTCAGCAGGTGACGGTCGGTGCGCTGCGTGCGTCGGTGGGAGCGCTCGGACCGCGAATGGGTGGAAGACGACGCGAGATCAGCCGCGAACGGCGTCATCTCCCACCCATGTCGTGTCGGCTCGCCGGCGCCCGGCCGCCGTTCGCGCCCGGCCGTCACCGGTTTGGGCGGCTTCCTGGCCGTGGGATAGCCTTGGCTCGCTTCTGGCGCGAGTGGCGGAATAGGCAGACGCGCACGGTTCAGGTCCGTGTGCCCGAAAGGGCGTGGGGGTTCAACTCCCCCCTCGCGCACCACAGGCAGTCGACGCGCCCGTCAGCGAGGCCCTAAGGGGGCCCTCCCGCCGAGATCGTGTACGGTGACGATGAGCCGGTCCGGCAGGTCGACGCGGGCCTTCGACCGGATGCAGCGCCCGAGGACGCGCACCCGCCGCGAGTCGTCCGGTGCCGCACCGCGAGCTCGAGGTTGCACCACACCGACCGCGGGGCTTCGGACCACGTGACGTGCCCAGCCGCGAGCCACCGCTGCGGCGTGCTGCCAGGAGAAGTCGACCGTGAAGAGCCCCATCGGGTCCGGCAGTGTGCGTGCGCAGGCGGACGGAGGTGACGACGCCGAAGGTGCCGCCGCCTCCTCCTCGTGACGCCCACAGCAGTCCGTCACCCTGGTCCGACCCGCCGGATCTTGCTCGTCGGCAGTCACCATGGTGAGGCCGGTGAGGGCATCGCAGGTCAGGCCGTGCCGGCGACTCTCGACCCCGAGCCCGCCACCGAGAGCGAGGCCCACGACCCCCACCGTGGGGCAGGTGCCCACGGGCACGGCGCGGCCACTGCTTGGCCAGTGCGCGCAGGAGGGAGTAGGTCCGGGTCGCCGGCCCCGATCCGCGCCTCGCCACTGGCAGGGTCAGTGGTCACCCGGCTCATCGGGCGCACGTCGATCACCAGGCCCTCGGCGAAGGTGGAGTCGCCGACATAGGAGTGGCCGCCTGCGCGGGGGCGGACCGGCAGGCCGAACTGTCGGGCGAACCTGATCGCCTCGGCAACGTCCCCGGACCCGGCTGCCTGCACGACGCCGCCGGGCCGCTGCCCGTCGAAGCGCGTGTTGAAGAGAACCCGGACCGGGTCGTAGTCCGTCTGCGCCGGGTCGCACGAGCCTGCCGTCGAGCGCGGAGGCCAGTGCACGCCAGTCGGCGTCCGTGGGGGTCGAGGTGCCGGTGGCCGCCTGACCCAGGGTGAGGCCACCAGCGGGTGCCCACGGTCCCGGCGGCGGCGACACCGGTGATCCCGAGCAGGTGACGCCGTGAGTCACCGTTCACGCACGAGTGGTACCCGGGCCGTGGTGCCGGGCAAACGGACGGGTCGACGGGCACGCCGCGAGCGCCGGCCGCCGAGCACCCAGCCCGCCTCGGTTGGCCCGACCGGGATCATGGGGCGGTGACCTCACCGGGGCCGTCGTGGCGGCTGATCGCGCTGCTCGCCGCCCTCACGGCTTTCGGGCCGATGTCGCTCGACCTCTACCTGCCGGCCTTCCCCGAGATCGCCCGCGACTTCGCGGCCACCACCGGCGACGTGCAGCTGACCTTCTCCGCCGCGCTGGTCGGGCTGGGAGCCGGCCAGGTGCTGTGGGGGCCGCTGTCGGACAGGTACGGCCGCCGCCGGCCGCTGCTGGTCGGCGTCGTGGTCTTCGTGGTCGCGTCGGTGGGCATCGCGCTGGCGCCGTCGCTGCCGGTGATGGTCGGGCTGCGCGTGGTGCAGGCCCTGGGCGGCTCGGCCGGCATCGTGATCGCGCGAGCAGTCCTGCGAGACCTGCTGAGCGGACGCGAGCTGGCCCGCGCGCTGGGCACCGTGCTGCTGGTCTTCATGCTCGCCCCCGTGCTGGCGCCGCTGCTCGGGTGGCTGGTGCTCACCTGGTCGGGCTGGGAGGCGATGTTCCTCCTGCTCGCGGCCTTCGGGGCCGCGTGCTTCGCCGGCGTGGTCGCCATGCCGGAGACCCTGCCGCCCGAGCGCCGGGCGCGGCACGGCGTGGCCGGGGCGATGCGCACCTTCGGGACCATCGTGCGCTCGCCCGACTTCGGGCGACCCGCGACGGTCTCGGCGCTCGGCAGCGTCGGGCTCTTCGCCTACATCTCCTTCTCGCCACGAGTCGTCATGGACGGCTACGGCATCCCGGACTGGGGTTTCGCGCTGGTCTTCGGTGGCTTGGCTGTCGGCATCGCCGTCGGCGGCCAGCTCAACCGGCGGCTCCTGCTGCTCCACACCCCGCTCTGGGTGCTCGAGCGAGGGCTGGTCCTGCAGCTGGTCGGCTCGACGGGGGTGCTCGTGGCGGCGCTGACCGGAGCGCCCTTCGCGGTCTTCCTGCCCTTGGTCGCGGTGGCCGTGGCCGCGGTGCTGCCCGTGCTCAGCAACGCCGTGGCGATCACGCTGGACCCTTTCCCCCACGCGGCAGCATCGGCGGCGGCCCTGCTCGGCGGGCTGCAGCAGGTGCTGGCCGGCCTCGCCGCCGCCGGTCTCGCCGCGAGCGGGCTCGACCCGGGCGTGGCGATGGCCCTCGGCATGCTCGTCGCCTCCGGGGGCGGCTTGTTCCTGACCCGCGTCGTGGTCGCGCGAGCTCCGGCGACGTAGGCCGGTGCGTCGGTCAGGCGCTGCGCCGCCGCAGGGTCGCCGATCCCAGGCCGAGCGCGAGCGCGATGAACCCGAGCAGCACCGCGACGGGCACGACCACCTCGGGCTCGGCGCTGGAGGTGACCTCGAGCATCGCGTCGACCACGTAGGACAGCGGCAGGAGGTCGGAGATCGCCGACAGCACGTCGGGCATCTGGTCCCGCGGCACGAGCAGGCCACACAGCAGGAACTGCGGCAGCACGAACGCCGGGAGGAACTGCACGGCCTGGAACTCCGTCTGGGCGAAGCCGCTGGCCAGCAGGCCCAGGGAGGTGCCGAGGAGGGCGGACAGCAGCGCGACCACGAGCAGCATCCACAGCGGTCCGGCCACGTCGAGCCCCGCCACCCACACGGCGAACGACGTCGCCACCACCGCCTGCAGGATCGCCAGCGCGCCGAACGCCAGCGCGTAGCCGATCATGAAGTCGGCCTTGCCGAGCGGGGTCGTGAGCAGCCGCTCGAGGGTGCCGGACTGACGCTCCCGCAGGGTCGCGACGCTCGTGACGACGAACATCACCACCATCGGGAAGACCCCGAGCAGCGACGGGCCCGCGCGGTCGAAGACCGGTGTGTCGACGTACACCCAGGCGAGCAGGCCGAGCAGGACGCACGGCACCACGAGGATGAGCCCGATCGTGCGGTGGTCGACCGCGAGCTGGCGCAGCACCCGGAGCGCGGTGGCGGCGGTCAGACGCGGTGTCATGCCGCCCCCTCCTGCTCGACCAGGTGCAGGAAGGCCGTCTCGGCGTCGGGCTGCCCGGTGCGTTCGAGGAGCCCGTCCGGGGTGTCGTCGGCGACCAGCCGCCCGTCGCGCAGCAGCAGCAGACGGTCGCAGCGCGTGGCCTCGTCCATCACGTGGCTCGAGACCAGGAGCGTGCTGCCGGCGGCGGCGAGCTCGTGGAACAGCCGCCAGAGGTCGCGGCGCAGCACCGGGTCGAGGCCGACGGTCGGCTCGTCCAGCACCAGCAGCTCCGGCTCACCCACCAACGCGGAGGCCAGTGACACCCGGGAGCGCTGCCCTCCGCTGAGGGCCCGCACCCGGTGCTGGGCGTGTTCGGTCAGGTCGACCCGCCTGATCGCGGCGTCGGCCGCCTGCGCGGGGTCGGGTGCACCGGCGAGGCGCGCGAAGTAGGCGACGTTGGTGCGCACGGTGAGGTCGCCGTAGACGCTGGGTGCCTGGGTCACGTAGGCGACCCGGCGGCGCAGCCCGGGGGAGCCGGCGGGCTCGCCGAGCACGGTCACCGTGCCGGACTCCACGACCTGGACGCCCACGATCGCGCGCAGCAGCGTGGTCTTGCCGGACCCTGACGGCCCCAGCAGCCCGGTGACGCGCCCGGCTGCCACCTGCAGGTCGAGCCCGGGGAGCACGGTGGTGCCCCCGCGTCGCACCACCAGCCCTCGTGTCTCGATGGCGGTCGCGGAGGCGTCCATGCCGACATCGTGGCACTGCGGACGCCGTGACGGGCGGGAAGGCACGGGCACTCGCGGGGTCGAAGCCCCGGATCGCTCAGCCCAGGCAGACGGTCAGCAGGGCGACCGTCTCCACCTCCGGGACCTCCAGGCTGTGACGGGCCTGGGGGATGGTGACCAGGGCACCCGCCCCGACCTCAGAGCGGTCCTCGCCGGCGACGAGCACCGCCCGGCCGCGCAGCACCTGCAGGGTCGCAGCGGGTGGGGCGTCGTGCTCGTCGAGGCTGGTCCCCGGCGTGAACGCGATCAGCACCGCCCGCATGCGGTCGCCGTGCACCACCGCTCGGGAGGCCGTGCCGTGCGGAGACTCTGCGGCCTGCGTCAACAGGTCCTGACCCAGCGCGTCCAAGTCGTGCTGCTCGCTCATGTGACATCCCTCGGTCGCCAGTGGTTGCCTCCTCATGCTTAGCACGTGACATGCGCGCGGGCGGCCCGCGGGAACCCGGGAGCGAGACGACGGGAGGCGGCGTGGTTCGCGCCTGGCATCGTGGGGTAGGTCCCGCACGACCGGCGCGACCGCGCCGCCACCCGAGAGGAGCGCCCATGCCCGACAACGAGCCCATCCGCGACGAGGACATCGAGACCACCGACGCCACACAGCCCGGCGAGGACCCCGGAACCCTGGGCGGCGCGGACGCAGACGGCACCGACGGCGGCGACGCGGACGGCACCGACGCGGACGGCACCGACGGTGACTGCGACCGACGGTGACTCCACCGACGTGACCGACGGCGACAGCAGCGACGGCGGCGACGCGGACGGCACCGACGCCTGAGCGACCACGTGGACGCTCTGACACTGCTCAGCGGCGACGCCCAGACCTTCACCGAGAAGATCTGGGCGTCCCGCGTGCACCTGCACCACACCGAGCCCGGCCCCTTGGTCGGACTGCTCACCCTCGGCGACGTCGACCACCTGCTGACCTCGGCCGCCCTGCGGACACCGGCCCTCCGCGTGGTCAAGGACGGCACCGTGCTGCCGGCCGCCCGCTTCACGCGTTCCGCGACGTTGGCGGGGTCACCCCTGACCGGACTGGTCGACGGGCGCAAGGTGCTCGCCCTCGTCGACGAGGGCGCCACCGTCGTGCTGCAGGGGCTGCACCGCTACTGGCCCCCGCTGACCGAGCTGGTGCGCGGCCTGGAGCTGGCGCTCGGGCATCCGTGCCAGGCGAACGCCTACCTGACGCCGCCCGGCGCGCAGGGTTTCGCGCGTCACAGCGACACCCACGACGTCTTCGTCTTCCAGACCCACGGCCACAAGCACTGGGAGGTGGTCGAGGGCGGTGAGGCCCGCCAGGTCGTCCTCGAGCCGGGCCTCTCGATGTACCTCCCTGCCGGCACGCCGCACTCGGCCCGCAGCGAGAGCGCGCCGTCGCTGCACGTGACGGTGGGCATCAACCAGGTCACTGCCCGGCAGGCGCTGCGGCAGGTCATCGACCAGCTGCTCGCCTCCGAGCGGTACGACGCAGCGCTGCCCGCGGGCTACCTGGACGACCCGGCCGCGCTCGCAGCCGCGCTGGGCCAGGCGCTCTCCGGCCTCACCGACGACCTGGCCGCTCTCGACACCGACGACCTGGCCTCCGAGCGGGTCACCGACTTCCTGACCTCGCGCACCCCGGCGCTCGCCGGTGGCCTCGTCGACAGGGTCCTGCTGGGCTCGCTGGACGACGACAGCGTGCTCGTGCGCAGACCCACCGCCGCGTGCGCGCTGCGCGTCGAGGGCGAGCGCCTGGTCGTGCTGCTGGGTGACCGGGAGCTGCGGATGCCGCTGCGGCTCCTGGACGCGATGTGTCACGTCCGCGACCACGACAGCCTCCGGGTGGGCGACCTCGAGCCCTGGCTCGACCCGGAGAGCAGGCTCGTCGTCGCGCGCCGGCTGGTCCGCGAGGGACTGCTCCGGGTCGCCCCTGACCGCGAGGCCCCCGGGCACCCGCCGAGCGCCACGTGAGCGCCGCGCCGTACCGGTGCAGCGCCGCCAGCCTGGAGACCGGTGAGCCTGCCGGCGGCACCGCCTCCACCGTGCGCCGGTTCCTGCTCCTCGAGGAGTCGGGGCCCTGGGGTGTCGACGCCGTGCGCGACGCCCGCCTGCCCGACCCGGTCAAGCGGCACCTGGAGGACCTGCGCGACCGTGAGCGCATCCGCCCGTTGCTGGTGCGTCGTCGCGCCGGCGCCACCTCCGGCGGCGGGGTGCAGGTCTACCTGGCCGACGCCACCACCGCCCAGCTCACGGGCACGGTGCTGGCCGCCGTCGACGAGATCGTCGACCTGGACCTCGACGCCCTCGAGCCCGCCGACGGCCCGCTCTTCCTGGCGTGCACCCACGGACGCCACGACGCCTGCTGCGCCGAGCTCGGCCGTCCGTTGGCCACCGCCCTCGCCGCCGTCGACCCGGTGCGCACCTGGGAGGTCTCGCACATCGGCGGCGACCGCTTCGCGCCCAACGTGCTGGTGCTCCCGCAGGGCCTCTACTACGGCCGGCTCGAGCCGGACGCCGCCGCCGACTTCGTCGCCCGTCACCTCGACGGCCGGCTCGACCCGGATCACCTGCGCGGGCGCTCGACCTTCCCCTTCCCGGTGCAGGCGGCCGAGGTGCACCTGCGCCGCGAGATCGGCGAGGACCGCGTCGACGTCGTCCGCCTGCTGCGAGCCGACCGCGACGGGGACGACCGGCTGGTCGACCTCGCGGTCGAGGAGGACCGCTACCGGCTGCGGCTGCGAGCGCGCGCACAGCAGGGGATGCGGCTGACCTGCCGCTCGACGGCGGAGTCGGTCGCGGTCACCTACGAGCTCGCCGAGCTGACCCGGCTGCCGGCGGGCTGACTCGCGCTCGGTCGGTCAGGGGGTGAGGCCGACGTACTTGACCGAGAGGTACTCGTCGATGCCCTCGAAGCCACCCTCGCGACCGAAGCCGGAGTGCTTGACGCCGCCGAACGGCGCCGCGGCGTTGGAGACGATGCCCTGGTTGACCCCGACCATGCCGTACTCCAGCCCCTCGGCGACCCGGATGACCCGGCCCGCGTCGCGGGTGTAGACGTAGGCGACGAGGCCGTACTCCGTCGAGTTGGCCATCTCCAGCGCTTTGCCCTCCTCGGAGAACGTCGTGACGGGGGCGACCGGGCCGAAGATCTCCTCACGGAGGATCTCGGCGTCGGCGGAGACGTTGCTGAGCACGGTCGGCTGGTAGAAGTAGCCGGCCTCGCCGGTCGTCGAGCCACCCGTCATCACGCTCGCCCCCTTGCCGGTGGCGTCGCCGACGAGCTCCTCCACCTTGTCGAGCGCGTTCTGGTCGATGAGCGGACCGACCGTGACGCCCTCCTCGGTGCCGCGACCCACGACCTCGTCGGCCATCCGGTCACTGAGCCGGGCGGCGAAGTCGTCGGCCACCGACTCGTGGACCAGGAAGCGGTTCGCCGCGGTGCAGGCCTCGCCCATGTTGCGCATCTTGGCGAGCATCGCTCCCTCGACCGCCGCGTCGAGGTCGGCGTCCTCGAAGACCAGGAACGGCGCGTTGCCGCCGAGCTCCATCGAGACCCGCAGCAGCTGCTCGGCGGACTGCTCGACCAGGCGCCTGCCGATGGCGGTCGACCCGGTGAAGGTCAGCTTGCGCAGCCGCGGGTCGCCGATGAGCCGACCCATCACGTCGCCGGTGCGGCTGGTGGCCACGACGTTGAGGACGCCCTTCGGCACCCCGACCTCGTGGAGGACCTCGGCGAGACGCAGCATCGTCAGCGGCGTCTGCGAGGCGGGCTTGACGACCATCGTGCACCCCGCCGCGATCGCGGGACCGATCTTGCGGGTGCCCATCGCCAGCGGGAAGTTCCACGGCGTGATCATGAGGGTGGGCCCGACCGGCTGCTTCATGGTGAGCAGCCGCGACTTGCCGTCGGGCGAGGTGGAGTAGCGCCCGTGGATGCGCACGACCTCCTCGGAGAACCACCGGAAGAACTCGTTGCCGTAGGTGACCTCGCCCTGCGACTGCGCCAGCGGCTTGCCCATCTCCAGCGTCATGAGCATGGCGAACTCCTCCGCCCGCTCGTTGACGAGCTCGAAGGCCGACCGCAGCATCTCGGCGCGCTCGCGGGGCGGCGTCGCCGCCCAGTCGGCCTGGGCGGCGCACGCCGCATCCAGGGCCGCGACCCCGTCGTCGACGGTGGCGTCGGCCACGGAGGTGAGGACCTTGCCGGTCGCGGGGTCCTCCACGTCGATGGACCTGCCGTCCGAGCCGCCGCGCCACTCACCGCCGATGAAGAGCCCGGTGCTGACCTTGCCGAGGACGTCGGATTCGTTCATGGGACCAACCTAAGAGACAAGTGGGCGGGGACAGGAGGGGTGCGCCGATGATCGAGCAGCGAGACAGCCACGTACCGGTGATCGAGCAGCGATGCGGAGCGAGCGCCCGTCGAGATCACCTCGCGACCACGGCGTGGTCTCGACAAGCTCGACCGACGGGTCCGTCTCGACCGATGGGTTCGCTCCGGCCGCAGGTCACCCGGACAGCGCCACCGCGAAGGCGTCCTCGAAGATGTCGAGACCCTCGCGGAGGAGGTGGTCGGGGGAGGCCAGCGGCGGCAGGAACCGGAAGACGTTGCCGTAGGTGCCGCAGGTCAGCGTCACCAGTCCGTGGCTGTGGCAGTGCTGGTTGATGGTGGCGGCCAGCGCCGGAGCCGGCGTCAGGTCGGCGTCTCCCTCGGTGAGCTCCACCGCCAGCATCGCGCCGCGGCCGCGGACGTCGGCGATCACGTCGTACTTGTCGCGCAGCATCTCGAGCCGCTCGCGGAAGATCCCCTCGATCTCCCGAGCACGGCCCGCCAGGTCCTGCTCGTGCATCGTCGCGATGGCGGCGAGGGCGGCGGCGCACGCCACCGGGTTGCCGCCGTAGGTGCCGCCCAGGCCTCCGGTGTGCACCGAGTCCATGGCGTCCGCGCGGCCGGTGACCGCGGCGAGCGGCATGCCGCCGGCGATCCCCTTCGCTGTCGTGACCAGGTCGGGCACCACGCCCTCGTGGTCGCAGGCGAACCAGTCTCCGGTGCGGCAGAAACCCGTCTGGATCTCGTCCGCGATGAGCATGATGCCGTGCTCGGCGCAGTAGTCCGCCACCTGGCGCAGCCATCCCTCGGGGGGCACCACGAAGCCGCCCTCGCCCTGGATGGGCTCCACGATGACGGCGGCGCAGTTGTCCTCGCCGACCTGGGAGTGCACGACGTCGACGAAGGCGTCGAAGGCCTGCTCGGCGCACCGCTCCGGCCCGCCGGGCCAGCGCAACGGGTAGGCCATGGGGGCGCGGTAGACCTCGCCGGCGAACGGCCCGAAGCCGTGCTTGTACGGCATGTTCTTCGCGGTGAGCGCCATCGTGAGGTTGGTGCGCCCGTGGTAGGCGTGCTCGAACGCCACCACCGCCTGCCGGCCGGTGTGGGTGCGCGCGATCTTCACAGCGTTCTCGACCGCCTCGGCGCCGGAGTTGAACAGCGCGCTGCGCTTCTCGTGGTCGCCGGGGGTGAGCTGGGCCAGCGACTCGCAGACCGCGATGTACTCCTCGTAGGGCGAGACCATGAAGCAGGTGTGGGTGAAGTCGGCCGCCTGCGCCGAGATGCCTGCCACGACAGCGGGGGCGGCGTTGCCCACGGAGGTCACCGCGATGCCGGAGCCGAAGTCGATCAGGTGGTTGCCGTCGACGTCGACGAGGATCCCGCCGCCGGCCCGCTCGACGTAGGCGGGCATGACCACGCCGATGCCGGCCGAGACGGCCTGCGCCTTGCGTGCGTGCAGCGCCTGGGAGCGTGGGCCGGGCAGGGGGGTCAGGAGCTTGCGTTGCTGGTCGACCGACATGTCTCCCATGATGGATTCACGGGGGTAGGCCTGTCCAGAGCCGCGTTTCCGAACCATGAGGCCGGTATCACGACGAAATCCGTTGCAGCAGTGTCGCCCGCGACGGGTGGGCAGCTCAGCGGGGCGGCTCGAGCTCGGAGTAGGCGTCCGGGTGCTCGAGACGGTCCCAGCGAGACAGCGGCCAGACGACCGCCCAGACCTTGCCGACGACGGCCGACTCGGGGATCGAGCCGTTGCCCTCGTCCGCCCGGTGGAAGCGCGAGTCCTCGCTGTTCGGCCGGTTGTCGCCCATCACCCACAGCCTCCCCTCGGGGACGGTGACGTCGAAGTCACCGTCCGACGGCTCGACTCCTCGTGGCAGGTAGTCCTCCTCCAGGGGCTCGTCGTTCACCGTGACCCTGCCCTCGTCGTCGCAGCACGCGACCCTGTCCCCACCGACCGCGACGACGCGCTTCACCAGGTGCCCGCCCGAGGGGTAGAGCCCGACGGCCGACAGGCCCTGCTGCACGGGACTCAGCGGTGGCGGTGGGCCCAGCCACCCGCCGGGGTCGCGGAAGACCACCACGTCACCGCGGTCGACCGAGCCGTCGCCCCACAGCGACACCCGCTCGACGAGCAGCTTGTCGTCGATGGCGAGCAGGGGATCCATGGACTGCGAGGGCACGAAGAACATCTGCACGAGGAAGGTCTTCACGACCAGGGCCAGGCCGAGGGCGAGACCGGTCAGGAGCAGGAACTCCAGCCAGGCGGGGACCCGGCGCTTGCGGCGTCCCTCGACCCCCTCGCCGCTCGTCATGGCGCAGACCCTATCCACCGATCGGTGAGGCTCTCGCCGCGTGAGTGCGCCCTGGCTGGTGGACGGTCAACCGCCCGCTGGCGTGCGGTGGGACAATCGGGGGAGTATGCCTGTGGGAGAGGTGCCTGTGGGAGAGGGCGAGGGCATGGGAGACGTCACGCGTACGCCGGGTCGCCGGCGCCGTCGGTCGCGCCGGTGGGGGGCCGTCGCGATGGCCGCTGCCCTGCTCGTGCCGGTCTCGGCGTGCGACGGAGGGCCGCTCGACGAGGTCGAGGACACCGCTGCTGACGTCGCTCCCGACGGCTCGCCCGTCCAGGCCGACGAGGAGGGCGGGGACGACGGTGCCACCGAGGCGTCGTACGCGATGGACGAGCCGGGACCCTTCCAGCCTCCGCTCGAGCGGGCCGACGTCCTGATCTCCGCCTCCGAGACCCTCCCCGAGGAGCTGGTCGACCGGATCCGCCGGGTGAAGGGCGTGCGTGCTGCCACGCAGTTCGGCATGGCCTCGCTGTCGATCGAGGGGCGCACGCTCACGGTCGCGTCGGTCGATGCCGGCGAGTTCCGCCGCTTCACGCCGGTCGAGTCGGCACGGGCGCAGTTCGTGTGGGACCGCCTCGCGGGCGGTGAGGTCGCCATCGACCCCTCGGTGCCGAAACGGCTCATCGACAAGGGCGACATGATCAAGCTCGGCACCCGGGAGGACTCGCCGTCGGTGCACGTGGGGGCCTATGCCCCCCTGGCGCAGCGCAGCGCGGGCCTGAGCACGGTGCCGGTCGCGCAGGCGGTCGTGAACACCGAGCGCGGCGAGCAGCTCGGCCTGCCGGAGGGCAACGCCCTGCTGGTCAGCACCGGCGTCACGCCGTCGGAGATCAAGAAGCAGCTCAAGGGCGCGCTGCCCCCGAAGACGACGATGCAGATCCTGGCACTGGAGTTCCGCAACGCCAGCCAGACCGCGGTGCTCGCCGGCACCTCCGTCTCGGACGCGATCGGCAAGTTCACCTACACCAACGGCCCCGACGGCACGATCAACCCGGACCAGGGGTGGGTGAACGCCTACATCCGCACCGAGACGGTGCCGATCCTCGGCGAGGTCACCTGCAACAAGGCCTACATCCCGCAGCTGCGGGGGGCGCTCACGGAGATCGTGCAGCTGGGTCTCGCCTCGGAGATCCACCCCGAGGAGTACGCCGGGTGCTACTACCCGCGCTACATCGGGCGCGACCCCTCCAACGGTCTCTCGCTGCACTCGTGGGGGATCGCGGTCGACCTCAACGTGCCCGGCAACCTGCAGGGCACCGCGGGCGAGATGGACCGGCGGGTGGTCGCGATCATGAAGAAGTGGGGCATGGCGTGGGGTGGCGACTGGAGCTACACCGACCCGATGCACTTCGAGATGGACCGCGTCGTCCGACCCGGCTAGCCGCCATCGAGCCGACGAGGCCCCGGTGATGACCGCGTCGACCGACGGGGTCCCGGCCCGCACCGGGGGCGTGCAACCACCCTCTGCGCTCCTTCGTCGCTTCGAGGGGGCCAGGCCCATCCACGCCCGCCCCCGGCACGTTCCGGGACCCCGCCGCCCGACGCTCGGCTGTGCCGGGGACGCACGAAGGGCCGCGATCGTGAGATCGCGGCCCTTCGCTCGTACCGACCGGTCCGGCCCATGGAACCCGGTCAGCCGGGACCGGGGGTCACATCGGGGGCATCAGCACCTCGTCGATGAGGTAGACGGTCGCGTTGGCGGTCTGGACGCCACCGCAGATGACGCTGGTGCCGTTGACCTTGAGGTTGTCGCCGGAACCGGTGACCTTGACGGAGGCGCCCTGCACAGTCTTGTGCTGACCGGCGATCTCGTCGGGAGCGACCTGGCCGGGCACGACGTGGTAGGTCAGCACCGTGGTCAGCGTCTCGGCACCGGAGGGCTTCGAGAGGGCGGTCACGGTCTTCTTGGGCAGCTTGGCGAAGGCGTCGTCGACGGGCGCGAAGACGGTGAACTCGTCACCGTTGAGCGTGTCGACCAGGTCGACCTTCGGGTTCAGCTCACCCGAGACGGCGGCGGTCAGGGTCTTGAGCATCGGGTTGTTGCTCGCGGCGACAGCCACGGGGTCCTGCGACATGCCCTCCACGGAGCCGGCGCCGTCCGGCACAGCCTTGGCGTAGTCGTCACAGGCCGGGCCCACGAGGTTCGCGGCCGGGTCCATGCCCATCGACTCCTCGCTGGCAGGTGCACTGCTGGAGGTCTCCTCCTGCGTGGGCGAGCTGGTGGTCTCGGGGTCCTCGCCGCAGGCGGCGGTCAGGCTGACGGCCGCGATGACGGCGGCGGACGTGGCGAGCTTCTTGATGGAGCGCATTGGTCGTTCCCTTCGAATCTGTGGGTCGTGCCCTGGTGTCGCGATGAGTTCGGGCCTGGTGGGGCGGAGGATTGGTCTCGTCCCAGAAAAATCTGGTCGTACTGACAAAAAGTCCGGTCAGGTGACCGTGACGGTGACGCTGTGCCAGCCGGTGCTCCCGTCGGGCGCAATGGGAGCGCGCTCCACGGTCTGCACCGTGCCGTCACGGTCGGTGGCACGCACCTCGAGCCGGTGGTTGCCGGGGGACGCGTCCCACTCGTAGGCCCACTGGCGCCATGTCGAGGCGTTGTCCTCGACCCCGAGGCGCGCTTCCTGCCACGCCCCGTCGTCGACGCGCACCTCGACCTTGTCGATGCCGGTGGCCTGCGCCCAGGCGACACCGCCCACCGGTGTGGCACCGGCCTTGACGCGCGCGAAGGAGCGCGGCACGTCGATGCGGCTGGACAGCTTGATGGGCGCCTCGGCGGAGTACCCGCGCGAGGTCCAGTACGCCGTGAAGTCGGCGAACCTGCTGACCTCGAGCTCGGTGAGCCACTTCGTGGCCGAGACGTAGCCGTAGAGCCCGGGGGTGACGAGGCGCGCCGGGAACCCGTGGGTCAGGGGCAGCGGCTCGCCGTTCATGCCGACGGCGACCAGCGCCTCGTCCTCGTCGTCCAGGAGACGCGAGAGGGGCGTGCCGGCGGTGAAGTCGTCGTAGCTGCGCGACCTGACGGCGTCGGCGCCCGCCTGCACACCGGCCCGCTCGAGCAGCCGGCGGACCGGCACACCGAGCCAGGTCGCGTTGCCGGTGAGCTCGCCGCCGACCTCGTTGGAGACGCAGGTCAACGTGATCCGGCGCTCGACCAGGTCCTCGGCCAGCAGGTCGTCGTAGCTGAGCCGGAGCTCGCGGTCGACCATCCCGAACACGCGGAGCGACCAGTCGTCGACCGGGACGTCAGGGACCTGCAGGGCGGTGTCGACGCGGTAGAAGTCCTTGTTGGGGGTGATGTACCTCGTCACGCCGTCGACGCCGACGACCACGCCGGACGGGACGGGCGGGGCGGGGCTCGCGGGCCGCGGCAGCGTGATGCCCGCCCTGGCAGCGGCCGCGGCCAGCCCGCCGTACGTCCGCGCGACGACGCCACCGACCACCGCGACGCCGGCGGCGGCCGCGGCAGTCACCAGGAATCGCCGGCGGTCCACGCGGGCACCGGCGGTGTCAGTGGCTCCCGCAGCGTCGGCACTCGGAGCGCGGCCGGCGCGCAGGGCTGACAGCAGCAGGCCCAGGGCAGTCAGCGAGACGACGGCGAGCACGGCCACCGGCAGCAGGCGGAGCAGCGGGGACGCGTTGGCGCTGCGGTCGGTGAGGACCGCGGCCCCGGCCACGGCGGAGAGCGCCGCGAACACGGCGTAGGCCAGGCGGGGGCGCGTGACGCCGATGGCACCCGTCAGGAGGGCGATCAGGGCCAAGGTGGCACCGATGCCGCCGATGAGCACGATCTTGTCGGCGTCGCCGAAGGTCGAGATCGCGAACTCCTTGAGCGGGCGGGGCGTCCAGTCGATCGCCCGGTTGCCCACCGCGAGGTAGGGCCCGGTCACGCCGGTCAGGAGGGCGGTGACGCCCTCCGCGGCGGCCATGCCCGCGAGGGCAGCGAGGAGGCCGGAAACCGCTCCCAGCAGCCGGAGTCGGACCGGTGTCCGCCCCGTCGTGCCGGGGTCGGCGGCTGAGCTCGTCCCCGTCGTGGTCATGCCCCTCGTTCGGGCCCGCGCTGGTCACGGATTGGTCCCCGGCATACTCGGCCCCATGCGTTCGGTGCGGGTGAGCTCCCTCGACGGTCCGGCTGCAGTCACTGTCGAGGAGGCGCCCGAACCCACCCCGGGCGACGACCAGGTGCTCGTCGAGGTCAAGGCGCTGGGGATCTCCTGGCCTGACCTGCTGCAGACCAAGGGCGAGTACCAGATGAAGCCCGAGCTGCCCTTCCAGCTCGGGGTCGACTTCGCCGGTGTGGTGCGGTCGGCCCCCGAGTCGTCGGGTCTCACATCCGGCGACCGCGTGGCGTGCGTGCTCCCCTACGGCGGGGGCGCCGACCTCGTCGCCGCCTCGCCGGAGGGCGTCTTCCCGCTGCCCGACGAGATGTCGTTCGAGCAGGGCGCCGCGATGCCGATGAACTACCTCACCGCGGAGTTCGCGCTGGGCACACGTGCCGGCCTCCAGGAGGGCGAGACGGTGCTGGTGCACGGTGCCGCCGGCGGGGTGGGCACCGCATGCATCCAGGTCGCCAAGGGCCTGGGTGCTCGTGTGGTCGCGGTGGCCTCGACCGAGGAGAAGCGGGAGCTGGCTCGCTCGGCCGGTGCGGACGAGGCTGTGGCCGTCGACGGCTTCCGCGACCGGGTCCGCGAGCTCACGGACGGACGCGGGGTCGACGTGCTGGTCGACGTCGTCGGTGGTGACCTCATCACCGACTCACTGCGCTCGCTCGCGACCGAGGGACGGCTGCTGGTCGTCGGCTTCACCGGGGGGTCGATCCCGGCGGTCAAGGTCAACCGGCTGCTGCTCAACAACGTCGATGTGCGCGGTGTCGGCTGGGGCGCCTACGCGATGGTCCGGCCCGGCTACATGCGGGCGCAGTGGGACCGGCTGGTGCCGCTGATGCGCTCGGGCGTCGTCGATCCCCCGATCGGCGCGACGTACCCGCTGGAGCAGGTGGCGGATGCGCTCGTCGCGATGGACGAGCGCCGCACCCTCGGCAAGTCCGTGGTGGTGCTCTGACCCAGCGGGCCAGACGGGCCTCAGGCGGCCCGGACGTCCTGCGTCTCGGGGTGGGAGTCCATGTACTTGCGCAGGAACGGGCAGGTCGGTGCGATGAGGAAGCCCTTGTCGCGAGCGACGTCCATGACGCCGGCCGCGAGCACCTTGCCGTACCCGTGACCCGAGTACTCCTCGAAGACCTCGGTGTGGTGGAAGGAGTAGCTGCCGTCGTCGCAGACCTCGTAGAGGGAGTAGCCGACGAGGGAGTCACCCACGTGGGCGTCGACTCGGCTGAGGTCCTCGTTGAGCGAGGTGACGAGGTCCGTGTCGGACTCAGGGGTGGACACGGAGGTGGGGGCGGGGTTCTGCATGGCGACACGCTAGGTGAGGTCGAGGTCTTTACCCAGCAGGTGTGACGCGCCCGACACGCCCGGGCACCCGTCGACCCGGGGCCGGACTACCGAGCCGCCTCGGCGAGCCACCGGTTGTACTCGACGAGCTGGTCGGTGAGCAGACCGTCGACGCCGAGACTGCGCAGCCTCGCCCAGTGGTCGGAGCTGTTGGTGTTGCGCCCGAGGACTGCGATGCCGTCGCCGCGCAAGGAGGCGAGCAGCTCGGGGGTGATGGCCGGCGCGGCGAGGTGGATGGCGTCCGCCCACGCCCGGTGGCCCTCGACCTCCTCGACCGTGCGGGCGATCGCATGGATGCGCGCGCCGCGGTCGGCGGCGCGCACCCCGAGCAGGTGCTCGGGGACGAAGCTGAGGTAGTGGGCACGCGTCCCGACGCCACGCGACCGGACGAGCGAGGTGAGCCGGGCGTAGTCCTCGGCCCGCCACGCCTCCGCCGTCATCTTGAGGTCCAGCAGGAGGCGGACGTCGCGCGACGCCGCCCAGGAGAGCGCGATGGCGAGGCTGGGGATCCGCTCGCCGCCGCGCTCGCCCAGACACTGCTGCCGGATCCACGGCAAGGTCCGCTGCCTCACCAGTCCGGTGCAGGTGGTGGTGCGGTCGAGGCTGCCGTCATGCATCACGACCATCCCTCGGTCGGCGGTCAGCCGGACGTCGAGCTCGATCGCATCCGCCCCGTGGGTCATCGCCCTGACGAACGCCGGCAGGGTGTTCTCGGTGACGGAGGCGCTCGTGGAGCCGCGGTGGGCGACGACCTCGTAGCCCTCGAGGACGGGCGGCTGGGTCTCGGCGGCCACGGCTGCACCGGACGGCAGGAGCAGCAGTGCCGCCGTGAGCGCGGCGATCGCCACCAGGGGGCCGCGTGGCCCGACCGGGCGGCCGCGCCGTCCAGGTTCCGTCATGTCCGGACATCTTGGCCCATGTGCGGGTGCGCCGCGGGCTTTTCGCGCGGTGCGTCCTCCCAGCGGTGAGCCCGCGCACCGGGTCCGTCAGCCGGTCAGCGCCCGACCCGCCTGCTTGCGCGAGATGTGGCCGGCCTCGGCGAGCCACCGGACGGTGTCGCGCAGGATGTCGGCGAACGGCCTGGCTGTGACACCGAGCTCCTGGGTGGTGCGCGAGCTGTCGAAGGTGTTGGCGTAGCCCGCGAACCTCGGACCTTCCGGGCCGCGCGCCAGCATCGACCAGCCGGTGAGTGTGCCGGGCAGGGTCGCCGCTGAGGCTGCCCAGGCCGGGACGGTCACAGCCGGCAGTCGTCGGCCCGTCACGGCGCGCAGCTGCTCGTGCAGCGAGGTGATGTCGTGGCCCGGGACGATGTACCGCCCGCCGGGGGCGTGCGACACGGCTGCTGCCAGCACGTCCGCGACGTCGCGCACGTCGACGTAGGGCAGGGACCCCTGGGGCCATGCGGGCAGCAGGCCACGCAGCACCAGCATCACGATGTGGTCGTTCTCCCCCAGGTAGGGGTCGTGCGGCCCGAGGACGCTGGCCGGGTTGACGATGGTGACCGGCGCGCCGGCGTCCTGCATCTCTCGCGCCACCTGCTCCGACGCCACCTTGCTCGCGCTGTAGGGACCAGGGCCGGTGCCCAGCGGGCTGGTGTGGTCGAGGACGCCGCCACCCGGGCGGTGCAGGGCGACCGTCGATGACACGTGGACGAGGGGCGAGCAGCCGGCGTCCGCTCCCGCCCTCAGCACGGTCCGGGTGCCTGCCGCGTTCTCCTGCTTCATGCGCGCGGTGTCCTTGCGCCGGAAGGAGAAGGTCGCGGCCGCGTGGATCACGGCGTCGCAACCCTCCACCGCCTTCCGCACCGACGCCTCGTCGGTCATGTCGCCCTCGACCGGCGTGAGGCGGTCGTCCCCGGCGATGCCGAGCGGGCGCAGGTGCTCCTCGAGCTTCGCCGGCGTGCGCACCATGGCCCGCACCTCGTGGCCGGCGTCCAGCAACGCCTTCGTGGTGTGGACGCCCAGGAATCCCGACGCCCCGGTCAGCAGCACTGTGGTCATGCCTCAGCTCCTCGCCCGTAGGAAGTGACCGGTGCGCTCGGCGCCCAGCACGTCGTCCGCCCGCCCGTGGCCGAAGACCGGGCGACCGTTGACCAGCACCGCCGTGACGGCCCGGTCGCTGCGGTTGACCATCCGCGGGAGGTTGTCGTACGCCGCGACCGGCGCCTCGTGGTAGTCGTCCAGCGAGTCGTCGAGCCCGCCCGGGTCGACGACCACGAGGTCGGCTCTGGCGCCGGGGCGGAGACGTCCCGCGTCGAGGCCGTACCAGTCAGCCAGCTCGCCGGTGAGGCGGTGCACGGCGTGCTCGAGCGTCATGAACGGCCGACCGGCCGCCTCGGCGCGGTGCACCCGGCGAAGCAGCTTGAGCCCGAAGTCGTAGAAGGCCATGTTGCGCAGGTGCGCTCCGGCGTCCGAGAACCCGATCTGGACGCCGGGGTTCTTCGCGAGCTTCTCGGCGTACTTCGGACGATGGTTGGAGATGGTGGTGCGCCACCGCACCTTCGTGCCGTGCTCGACGACGAGGTCGAGGAAGGCGTCGACGGGGTGCAGCCCACCCCTGTCCACGCCGACCTGGCCGAAGGTCTTGCCGATGACGGTGTCGTCGGGACACTCGACAATCTCGGCGTCGAAGAAGTCGCGGTGCCACACGCGCATGCCGAAGCGCTCGTCGTAGTCCTTGCGGAACCACCGGCGGTAGTCCTCGTCCTGCAGCAGCGTGTTGCGCTCCACGTGGTCGGCGAGGTGCAGCGCCGCCGCCCCGGACCCGAACTCCTCGAAGATCACCAGGTCGATCCCGTCGGCGTACACCTCGAAAGGAGTGGGGAGGTGCTGCCACCTGAAGTCGCCCCCGAGTGCGTTCACGGCGGCGGCCATCGGCCCCATGATGTGCACCAGGAACGGGTTGGCCTTGATGTCGGCGGCCGACAGCAGCGTGGTCTTGAGCGGGGGCCGCCGCAGGCTCCGGCCGTGAGGACCTGCCGGCAGGGTCGACAGCGTCATCGCCGCGATGGAGCGCACCGAGGTGATGTCGGGGCCGCCCTGCAGCACGCGACCACGCTCCCGCAGGTGGGCGTTGAGGCGGCGACGCTCGGTCGTGCGGGCGTAGGTCGAGGGGAGGGTGCGCGAGCGGCAGGTCTCGCCGTCGAGCTTGTCGAACAGCAGCTGCTGGGCCGACATGCCGACGAAGCCGGCGTCCAGGGCGTCGACGAGCAGCTCCTCCATCCGGGCGACCTCTGCCCGGCTGGGTCGGACGTCGTCGCGCGTCGCCCTGTCCAGGCCCATGACCGAGGCACGGATGTCGGAGTGACCGATGAACGCCGCGAGGTTGGGGCCGAGCGGCAGGGACTCGAGGTGCGCGACGTACTCCTCGGCGTCGGCCCACCTGGGCGCCTGCTCCAGGTGCTCGATGACGTGCCGTCGGGGGATCGCCTCCACCCGGCCGAAGAGGTCGCCGGCGGTGACCGGGTCGACGTGCAGCGTGGAGAGCGAGCAGGAGCCGAGCAGCACGGTGGTGACGCCGTGCCGCAGCGACTCGGTGAGGTCGGGCTGTGCGAGCACCTCGACGTCGTAGTGGGTGTGGATGTCGAGCATGCCGGGCATCACCCACTGCCCGGCCGCGTCGATCACCCTCGGGCAGCCGGTCTCGTCCAGGTCGTCGGCGGAAACCGCTGCCACGCGCCCGTCGCGGACACCTACCGAGCGCACCGCGCTGGGTCCCCCGCCACCGTCGAACCAGCGCCCGCCCTTGATGATCACGTCGAATTGCACGGCCTCATGGTGGCATCGCCGCTCGCAGAGGGCCATGGCACGGTTCGGTCACCTTGCGCGTTTGTGCTTGACCGCGGCCCGCCTTGGTCCGAAACTCAAGTTGACCTGTGACGCGCCCCGCGCCGCAGGGAGAACAGCGGACGGGTGTGGGCTACCCGGGTTGGAGGGCGCGACATGGCACGGAAGACGATCGACTACGAACAGGTGGGCGAGGACTACCACGAGCACCGCAAGCTCAAGCGCGGCGCTGCCGGGTGGATCCTGCTGGCGGGCCTCGGCGTCGCCTACGTGATCTCCGGCGACTTCGCCGGCTGGAACTTCGGACTCGCCGAGGGCGGCTGGGGCGGTCTGCTGATCGCCACCATCCTCATGGCCGTCATGTACACCTGCATGGTCCTCGGGCTGGCGGAGATGTCGTCGTCGCTCCCGGTCGCGGGTGCGGGCTACGCCTTCGCGCGGCGCGCGATGGGCCCGCTCGGTGGCTTCGCCACCGGCATGGCGGTGCTCATCGAGTACGCCGTCGCGCCGGCGGCGATCGCGACCTTCATCGGTGGCTACGTCGAGGCGCTGGGCCTCTTCGGCCTCACCAACGGCTGGGTGGTCTACCTGATCGCCTACGCGATCTTCGTCGGCATTCACCTCTACGGCGTGGGCGAGGCGCTCAAGCTGATGTTCGCCATCACCGCGATCGCGGTGGTCGCGCTGGTCGCAGCCGTCATCGGGCTGCTCCCCGACTTCTCGACCTCGAACATGCTCGACATCAAGGTGGACACTGGCGCTGCGATGTCCAGCGACTTCCTGCCGTTCGGCATCGCCGGTGTGGTCGGGGCGCTGGTCTACGGCATCTGGTTCTTCCTCGCCATCGAGGGTGTGCCGCTGGCGGCCGAGGAGGCGGACGACCCGGCCAGGGACATGCCGAAGGGCATCATCGGTGGCATGCTGACGCTGCTGCTCTTCGCGGCGCTGATCCTCTTCATCGTCCCGGGGGCGGCAGGCTCGTCGGTGGTGCAGGGCTCGGACAACCCGCTGCCCGAGGCGATCCGAGCTGTCCGCGGTGACGGGTCGGTGCTCGCCGACTTCGTGAACTACGCGGGCCTCGCGGGTCTGATCGCGAGCTTCTTCTCGATCATCTACGCCTACAGCCGCCAGCTGTTCGCGCTCTCGCGGGCCGGCTACCTGCCGAAGTCGCTGTCGCTGACCAGCGGGCGCAACACCCCCTGGGTGGCGCTGATCGTGCCCGGCACCATCGGGTTCATCCTCGCCACGATTCCTGTCGAACACCATGGCGACCCCGGCCGACGCCGGCGCGCTGCTCATCAACATCGCGGTGTTCGGCGCGACGGTCTCCTACGTGCTGCTCAACCTCAGCCACATCCTGCTGCGGCGCAAGGAACCCGAACTGGAGCGGCCGTACCGCACTCCCGGTGGTGTGGTGACCACCGGCGTCGCCCTGGTGCTCAGTGTGATCGCGGTCATCGCGACGTTCTTCGTCGACGAGAAGGCCGCCGGCATCACCGCGCTGGTCTTCATCGCGGCGCTGGCGTACTTCTGGTTCTACAGCCGGCACCACCTGGTGCACTCGGCCCCCGAGGAGGAGTTCGCCGCGATCGAGGAGGCGGAGTCCCGTCTCCACTGACGACACCACTGGGCTCCAGATTCCTGAAGGACTGCACGCGCGTCCCCTCTCCGAGGGTGACGCGCGTGCCGTCTTCGAGGTGATGGCGGCTGCCGAGGAGCTCGACATCGGCGAGGCCGAGATCGAGGAGGCCGACATCGTCGCCGACTGGGGCCGCCCCAGCTTCGAAGTCGAGGCCTCGACGATGGGCGTCTTCGACGGCGACCACCTGGTCGCCTATGCCGAGCTGACGAGTGAGAAGCGCGCGGACGCCGCGGTGCACCCCGACTACCGCCGTCGCGGGCTCGGCACCACGCTGTCGGCATGGGTGCGGCGCTCGGCGAGGGCCCGGGGCTGGTCGGTGGTGGGGAGCCCCGTGCCGCAGGGGTCGGCGGGCGACCGGGTGCTGGAGAAGCTCGGCTACTTCGTGCGCTGGGAGTCGTGGATCCTCGAGCTGCCCGAGGGGGTGGAGATCGAGCCGCAGCCGCTGCCCGAGGGCTACACGATCCGCACCGCGGACACGCTGAAGGACCAGCGCGCGGCCTGGGACGTGCTCGAGGGTGCCTTCGCCGACTGGGCGGACCGCGAGCGGCAGCCCTTCGAGGACTTCGCGGCGGAGGTGATGGGGCGCCCAGGCTTCGAGGCGTGGCACCTGCGCCTCGCGGTCGACCCCGAGGGCGTGCCCGTCGGCGCGTGCCACCTGGTGCACGATGCCGCCGGGTCCGAGACCGGCTTCGTGCAGAGCCTCGGGGTCCGTCGTGACCGGCGCGGTCTGGGCCTCGCCCGCGCGCTGCTGGTCGACGCCTTCGGCAACGCCCGGCAAGCGGGGGCGCGCCGCTCGGAGCTCACCACCGACACCCGCACCGGCGCCCTCGGCCTCTACGAGCACGTCGGCATGCGGGTACGCGCCACCTGGCTGCACCGCGCCATCGAGCTGTAGAGCGTCTCGTCGGTTTCCCATGTTCACATGGGAAACTGGCACTCCCCATGCGTTGCAACACGTGTGAAGTGCCAGTTTCGTGTGGTGAGTCGAGCAGGGAGCCCTGGAGCATTTCGAGGCTCCTTCGTCGCGCCTCAGTGACCGAGGGCAGACCCTACCCACGCGCTACCGGCGCGTAACCTGCGCGGCCCGCATCCGTTGAGAGGCCAGGTACTCACCCGTCCCTGGACTCTCGAGGAGCCCCCATGCGTCCGCTTTCGACACGCCGCAAGGCCCTGCTGAGTGCGCTCACCGGCGCCGCGCTGGGGCTCTCGCTGCTCACCGCTCCGGTCGGTACGGCCACCGCCGACGACTCGAGCGCGACTGATGGCTTCCGCCCGCAGCTGGTCAAGGTCAGCACCCCCACCCCCGCCCACAAGGAGCAGCTGCAGGGCCTCGGCCTCGACCTCACCGAGCACGCCGGGCACGACTATGTCGAGGTGGTCCTCCACGCAGCGGTCGAGCGTGAGGCGCTGGAGACCGCGGGCTTCCACACCGACGTCGTGATCCCCGACCTGGTCAAGCGCGGCGTGGAGATCTCGCGGATCAACGCGGCGTACGCCGCCAGCGTCGACAAGTCGCCCATGCCCTCGGGCCGCACCGGCTACCGGACGCTCGCGGACTACAACGCCGACATGGAGGAGCTCGCGAAGGACCGGCCCGGGCTGGTCAAGCGGTTCGAGCTCCCGCTGAAGAGCCTTGACGGCCGCAGCATCTACGGCGTCGAGATCGGTGCCGACGTGCAGCGCGCGAACGACGGCCGACCGACGTTCGTGCTCATGGGCGTGCACCACGCCCGCGAGTGGCCCTCCGGCGAGCTCGCGATGGAGTTCGCGGTCGACCTGGTGAAGAACTACGGCCGCAGCGCGCGGATCACCAGCCTGCTGCGCAAGGCCCGCGTCATCGTGATCCCGGTCGTCAACGTCGACGGCTTCGAGCTGTCCCGCACCGACGGCGAGTACGCCGACCTGCGCGAGCTCAACGAGAACGACCCGCTCGAGGGCTCGGCGAGCATCCTCGGGACGCCGGGCCAGGCGTACAAGCGCAAGAACTGCCGCATCGTCGACGGGCAGGACACCCCCGACGGCAGCTGCCGCGCGACCCTGACCAGCAACGGCGGCTTCGGCGCCGGCGTCGACCTCAACCGCAACTACGGCGGCTTCTGGGGTGGGCCGGGCGCCTCCGGTCCCGAGCCCGACGCGGAGCAGGTGTACGCCGGCGTCCTCGACCCGACCTACCGCGGCGCCGCGCCGTTCTCCGAGCCGGAGACGGAGAACATCCAGCGCCTGGTCTCGAAGCGTCAGGTCACGATGCTGATCTCCAACCACACCTTCTCCAACCTGGTGCTGCGGCCCAACGGCGTGAACCCCAACACGATCGGGCACGACGGCAAGCCGGTCGGCGACGCCCCGGACGAGGCCGCGCTGAAGAAGGTCGGCGGCCGCATGACCGCCCAGAACGGCTACGCCAACATCCACGGCTGGCAGCTCTACGACACGACCGGCACCACCGAGGACTGGTCCTACAACGCCACCGGCGGCTTCGGCTACACCTTCGAGATCGGGCCCAACGAGTTCCACCCGCCGTACCCGCAGGTCATCGACGAGTACCGCGGCGCGGGCAAGTACGCCGGCAAGGGCAACCGCGAGGCCTACCTGATCGCGCTGGAGCACGCGGTCGACACCCGCTACAGCGGCGTGCTCACCGGCAGCGCCCCCAAGGGTGCCGTCGTCCGGCTGTCGAAGACCTTCGACAGCCCGACCTGGGAGAGCTCCTTCAAGGACAGCCTCGACAGCTTCGTGCGCGTCGGTGCCTCCCGCGACTTCCGCTGGATCGTCAACCCGAGCACCCGGCCGGTGGTGCGCTCGCGCACCTACCGCGTGGTCGAGGAGCAGCCCTACTCGTCCAAGACGTGGGAGGAGGCAGCACCGGAGCCCATGGGTCACCGTGACCACGAGTTCCAGGTGGCCAGCCAGGCCGACGTCATGCGGATCAAGCTCGACTGGCCGACGCCGGACGACTACGACCTCGAGGTCTACAAGAAGGAGGGCGGCGAGCTCAAGGAGGTCGGCAGCTCGGGCAACTTCGTCGGCGAGAAGGAGTCGGTGGAGATCACCGACGCCGCCGCCGGCACCTACGTGCTGCGCGTCATCAACTACGCCTCCGTCAGCCCGACGTACACCCTCACCGCGGGTCTGCACGACACGGTGACCCGCCGCACCGAGGGCAAGCGCGAGTCGTACGTGATGACCTGCGAGAAGAACGGCAAGGTCCTCCAGCGCAGCACGGTCTTCATCAACCGTGGCCAGGAGAAGCGTCTCGACCTCGCCCAGTGCCGCCGCCGCTGGTGATCCACACCGGTCGCTGACCGGGGAAACCTGCCCCTTCGGGGAGGAGGCAGGTTTCCCCAGTCGCGTCGTAGGCTCGCGGCCATGACCATCCTCGACGACGCGCGTGACGGCATGGACCCGCAGATCCGCCCCCAGGACGACCTCTTCGGACACGTCAACGGCCAGTGGCTGGCCACCGCGGAGATCCCCGTCCGACCGGGCCAGCTGGGGTGCCTTCAACGCGCTGGCCGAGCAGGCCGAGCAGGACGTGCGCGACATCGTCGAGGAGTGCGCCGCCGGCGCGGACGACGCCGAGCCCGGCACGCCGACACAGCAGATCGGCCACCTGTGGCGTTCCTTCATGGACGAGGACCGCGTCGAGGAGCTCGGCGCCGCACCGGTCGCCGACGACCTCGCCGACGTCGCTGCCGTCAGCGACCACGCGGAGCTGGCGACCTACATCGGCGGGCGCGAGCGCCAGGGGGGCGCCGGCTTCTTCGGCGCCTACGTCGACACCGACGACCGCAACTCCGACCGCTACGTCGTCAACCTGCTGCAGGGCGGCCTGGGGCTGCCGGACGAGTCCTACTACCGCGAGCAGAAGTTCGCCGAGATCCGCGAGGCCTACGTCGCCTACCTCGAGCGCATCTTCACCCTCGTGGGCGACCTCTACCCGGGCGACCCCGCGCAGGCGGCGGAACGCGTGATGGGTCTGGAGACCAGGATCGCGGAGGGCCACTGGGAGCGCGCCGACACCCGAGACGTCATCAAGGCCTACAACCTGATGACCTACGACGAGGTGCGCCGGCTCGCTCCGGAGTTCGCCTGGGACGACTACGCCGCCGCGATCGGTGCCGACGAGCAGACGCTCGCCGAGGTGGTCGTGCGGCAGCCCAGCTTCTTCGAGCACCTGTCGAGACTCCTGGCCGACTCCGAGCTGGAGGACTGGAAGGCGTGGGCGTCGGCGAAGGTGCTGCGCGGCGCCGCGTCGTACCTGAGCTCGGACTTCGTGGAGGCCAACTTCGACTTCTACGGCCGCACGCTGTCGGGCACGCCGGAGCTGCGGGCACGGTGGAAGCGCGGCGTCGGGTTCGTCGAGGGCTGCGTCGGCGAGGCGGTCGGCCAGCTCTACGTCGAGCGACACTTCCCGCCCGCCAGCAAGGCGGCGATGGACGACCTCGTCGCGCAACCTGCTGGAGGCCTACCGGCGCAGCATCACCGCCCTGGACTGGATGACCGAGGAGACCAAGAAGCGGGCCTTCGACAAGCTGGCGACCTTCCGCCCCAAGATCGGCTACCCGGAGAAGTTCCGCGACTACTCCTCGATCGAGGTCGACCCCACCGACCTCATCGGCAACGCCCGGCGCGCAGCCGCCTTCGAGCACGACCGCCAGCTGGCCAAGATCGGGTCGCCGGTCGACCGCGACGAGTGGCACATGCTGCCGCAGACCGTCAACGCCTACTACAACCCCGGCACCAACGAGATCTGCTTCCCGGCCGCGATCCTGCAGCGGCCGTTCTTCGACGCCGAGGCCGACCCCGCGGAGAACTACGGCGGCATCGGCGCGGTCATCGGGCACGAGATCGGCCACGGGTTCGACGACCAGGGCTCGGAGTTCGACGAGAAGGGCAACCTCAACGAGTGGTGGAGCGAGGCCGACAAGAAGGCCTTCAAGGAGCGGTCGGACAAGCTGATCGCGCAGTACGACGGGCTGCAGCCGCGCAACCTGCCCGACGAGAAGGTCAACGGCTCGCTCACGGTGGGCGAGAACATCGGTGACCTCGGCGGCCTGACCATCGCCCTCAAGGCCTACCTCATCAGCCTCGGGGTCGAGACGGGCTCGACGGAGGCCACAAGCGAGACGCCGGAGCGCGACGGGCTCAGCGGCACCCAGCGGCTGTTCCTCAACTGGGGCTACGTGTGGCGCTCGAAGTACCGCAACGAGCTCGCCCTGCAGCTGCTCACCGTCGACCCGCACAGCCCGCCGGAGTTCCGTGCCAACATCGCGCGCAACCTGGACGAGTTCCACGAGGCCTTCGGCACCCGACCCGGTGACGGGCTGTGGCTCGACCCCGAGGACCGCGTGCGCATCTGGTGACCCCAGCGGCGGTCGAGCCTGTCGAGACCTGTTCCGCCGGTCGAGCTTGTCGAGACCTGTTCCGTCGGTTGAGCTCCCCGGCGAGTGATATCCAGGTCTTGTGCGAGTCCTCGTCACCGGCGCAGCCGGCAGCATCGGCCGTGTGGTCGTCCCCGGCCTGACCGACCTCGGTCACGAGGTGCTGGGTCTCGACCTGGTGCCGCGCCCGGACGGGGTCGACATCGCCTGGCACGTGGCCGACTGCGCCGACCCGGAGGCGGTCGCCGCCGTCGTGGCTGAGGGGCGCCCCGACGCCGTGGTGCACCTGGCAGGCATCCCGGACGAGGCATCGCTGCCCGACAGCCTGACCTCGCATGTCGTGTCGACGGCGGCGCTGCTCGAGGCGATGGTGAGCCACGGCGTGCGGCGCATGGTCTACGCGAGCTCCAACCACGCCGTCGGCATGACCCCGAGGTCGGAGCGGGTCGGAATCGACGCGCGCCCCAGGCCCGACACCTTCTACGGCGTCGCGAAGGTCGCGGCCGAGGCCGTGCTGTCGCTGTACGCCGACCGGCACGGCATCGACGCCGTGGCGTGCCGCATCGGGTCGTTCCTGGAGCGGCCCCAGACGCGACGCAACCTCTCCACCTGGCTCTCCCACGACGACTGCGTCCGCATGGTGGAGGCCGGGCTGACCACGCCCTCGCCCGGCTTCGCCGTGCTCTACGGCATCAGCCGCAACAGCCGGGCGTGGTGGGACCTGCAGCCGGGCCGCGACCTCGGCTTCGAGCCGCAGGACGACGCCGAGGCGTGGGCCGACGAGATCGTCTCGCGCCCGGAGGACGAGGCCGAGGGGGCACAGGTGGGCGGACCCTTCGCGGGGCCCGACCTCACCCGCCCGGCGTTCTGAGGTCGGCCGGCGGACCCCCGCCGGAAATCTTGCGCGGCACGAGCAGCGATCTCGCAGGATCGCCGCGTCGGGGGTCTTGACACCGGAATGGTGCGCGATATCCCCTACAGACTGGTTCGTCCGCCCCCGGACGTACGTCCCCCGAAGGAGATCCCCACTGTGCGACGCACTCTCCACCTGGCTGTTGCGGGCGCCTCGGCACTCGCCGCTGCCGCCGCATTCCTGACCCCCGCCCATGCCGTCACCGACGGCGCCCTCGACGGCGACGACCACCCGATGGTCGGACTGATGTCCGCCCAGGACGAGGACGGCACGCCGCTCTGGCGCTGCACCGGCACGCTGATCTCGCCGACCGTCTTCGTCACCGCCGGTCACTGCACCAGCAACGACGAGGGCGGCAGTGTCGACCACGTCGAGATCTGGTTCGGCTCGTCCTACGACACCAACGCCGCCTACATCGAGGCGGTCGAGGCCGGCGACGAGACGCCGTGCTCCACCGGCGACGAGACCAAGACGAAGGCCGACGACGGCCGGCTGTCGGGCTACCCCTGCACCGGTGACGCCTCCGGCACCGCCTACACCCACCCGGACTACGACCCGGACACGTTCTGGATGCACGACCTGGGCATCGTCGTCCTCGACGAGCCCTACGAGGAGATCGACGAGTACGCCTCGCTGCCCGAGGTCGGCGCCTTCGACACCTGGACGTCCAAGGACAAGCGCAGCTTCACCTCGGTCGGCTACGGGCTGCAGGAGGCCTACCCCGACGCGTCCGCATGGAAGGACGTCGCCGAGAAGGACCGGATGGTCGCCACCACCGAGCTGATCTCGGTGAACACACCGTCCACGGGCGACTACAACATGGTGCTGACCAACAACTCGAACACGGGCGGCACCTGCTTCGGCGACTCCGGTGGCCCGAACTTCGTCGAGGACAGCCTGGTCATCGCCGGCGTCACGTCGTACGGCAAGAACTGGACCTGCGGCGGACAGGGCGGGATCTACCGGCTCGACCGCGAGGAGGACCGCGCCTGGATCGAGTCGTTCCTCGGCTCGGGCAGCACCACCACGACCGGCAAGAGGCGCTGAGCCTCGGCCCGGACCTGCGCGACGGCGCCGTCACCCAGCTGGGTGGCGGCGCCGTCGGCCGTCAGGGCAGCAGCGACTCGACGGCTGCGAGCAGGTCGGGGTCGTGGGGGTCGGTGCCGGGGGCGAAGCGCCCCGCGACGTGGCCGTCGGCCGTGACGACGAACTTCTCGAAGTTCCACGACACGTCGTCCCCCGCCGAGCCCGGCTGGCCGTGCACGGGCGCGATGGTCAGCTCGGCGAAGACCGGGTGGCGGTCGTCGCCGTTGACCTCGACCTTCTCGGTCAGCGGGAAGGTGACGCCGTAGGTGGCCGAGCAGAACTCCGCGATCTCCGCAGCCGTGCCGGGCTCCTGCCCCAGGAACTGGTTGCACGGCACCCCGACCACGGTGAAGCCGCGCGGGGAGTACGTCGCGTGCAGCTCCTCGAGCCCGGCGTACTGCGGGGTGAGCCCGCAGCGCGAGGCGACGTTGACGATGAGCGCCGGCTGACCGCCGGTGAGGTCACGCAGGGTGCCAGGTGTGCCGTCGAGGCGCGCGATCTTGTGGTCCAGAAGGCTCATGTTGGCCAAACCTAGCCACACCGCACGAATCCCCGCTGTACGGTGCTCGATGTCCTATTCAGGACATTTGTCCCGATTTTGGATGGAGATGCGTCGTGCGACGTCCCCTTCTCGTGAGCCTGGCAGCCGCTGCGACCACCCTGGCTGCGGCCTCGGCGTACCTGGCCCCGGCGCAGGCCATCACCAACGGCACGCCCGACGACGGGACGTACGCGATGGTCGGCATGATGGTCGCCCAGGACGAGACCGGTGAGCCGCTGTGGCGCTGCAGCGGCTCCTTGATCTCCCCCACGGTCTTCATCACCGCCGGTCACTGCACCAGCGACGAGCAGGGCGGCAGCGTCGCCCACGTCGAGCTCTTCTTCGAGGACACCTACGGCTTCACCAGCGACGTCTTCCTCGAGGACGTCTCCGACCTCGAGCAGGTGGGCGACCCGTCGTGCGAGTCCGACGAGGGCGAGCGCTACGACTTCTACCCGTGCACCGGGGAGTACACCGGCACCGCCTACACGCACCCGTCGTACGACCCCTCGCTCTTCCCGTTGTACGACCTCGGCGTGGTGATCCTGGACCAGCCGGTCGAGCTCGAGCAGTACGCCGAGCTGCCGGGAGCCGACGAGCTGCTGGCGTGGAAGTCCGGCACCAAGCAGGACTTCACCTCGGTCGGCTACGGGCTGCAGGAGGCCTACCCCGGCGCGGCCGGCAAGGACCTCGCGGAGAACACCCGGATGGTGTCGAGCCCGAGGCTCGTCAATGCGAACTCCTCCTCGCTCTACCCCGACCACCTGCTGCTGTCGAACAACGGCGACACCGGCGGCACCTGCTACGGCGACTCGGGCGGGCCCAACTTCCTGGCCGGCACCTTCGTGATCGCCGGCGTGACGTCGTACAGCAAGAAGAACGACACGTGCAGCGGGGTCACCGGCAGCTACCGGCTCGACCGCCCCCGCGACCTGGCGTGGATCGACTGCGTCGTCTCCGCGCCCGACGAGGCGACCGCCCGGGAGTGCACGGTCTGAGCCGCGTGTGGCGGGTCACCCCTAGGCATGGGTCGGCCGCCGGGTGGGTATATCCCTTTTCGGCACACACGTGCCCGGCACCCCCGTGCCGCCGTCCCCGGAAAGGACACAGACATGAGCATCGGAGTGGGCATCGCACTCTTCGTGATCGGCGCCATCCTCGCCTTCGCGATCGAGGTCGACCTGCAGGTCATCGACTCGCAGGCACTGGGATACATCCTCATGCTGGCCGGCATCGTCGTCGCGCTCCTCAGCGTCGCGCTGATGCAGCGCGCCCGCCGTCGTGACGTCGTGGTCAGCCGCGAGCCCGCGGCCCGCGAGGTCGTCACGGAGCGACGCACCGAGCCCGGCGGCCCGGTCGTCTGACAGAAGTCACGGTCAGGCGGTCGCCCCTAGGGTGACCGGGTGGCCACCATCTCGCGCACGAGCGCGGGCCTCCTCGCGGGGCTCGCGCTCGTCTGCGTGGTGGCGGTGGTGACCTGGCTGACCACGCGCACCGACGAAGCGGGGGCCGAGTGCCCGCTGGTCGCCGACCGGCTCGAGCCGACCGCGCAGTTCGTCGACCGGGAGGCGCTGCTGCCCGAGGGCACCGTGGGCAACGAGCGGCGCGACGTCGTCGAGGGAATCTCAGGGCTCGGCCCGCTCGGCGAGGTGGTGGCCGGGCGGTTCTACGAGGAGCAGGTCGAGGCGCCCGCGCTCGTGCCCTACGGCGACCGCGTGGGGATGGTCGCGGCGCCGGCGGAGGGACCCGCGAGCCTCACCGTGGTCGACCTGGCCACCGACGGGGTGCCCCCGACGGACTGGGCTGTTGAGCTGTCGCCGGAGGGTGACACCTCCTGGACCGGCTTCACCGGGGGCGCGGTCGGCGACGACTGGGTGTCGGTCTTCTCCGGTGGGCGGCCCGCGCTGCTGACCCTCGAGCCGTCGGGCGCCGTGGGCACCTGCCTCGAGCTCCCCGTGGACGGCGGCGGCGCCGACGTGGTGGCGGTCACCGACCAGGCGGGAGCGGACGTGGTGGTGCTGGCCTCCGCCGCGACCGCCGGCTGGTGGCTGGGGGTCGTCGACCCGGTGGACGGGTCGGTGATCGCCGAAGGCCGCGACGACGGACCCGACACCTGGCAGGAGGTCAAGGTCGCCGGCGACCTCGTGGTGGGCAGCCGGTGGAGCACCTCGACGATCGGCACCTCGGGGGCGCCGCGCGGGAGTGACGCGCTGCGGCCGTGGATCGCGGCGTGGGACCTCGAGGGCGAGCCGCTCTGGACCTACCCCGCCGAGGCCGATCGTGCCTTCCCTGCCGTGCTGCTCGACCAGGGCGACGACGGCACGTCGTACGTCGTGTCCTTCGACCGTGACGGGCGGTGGCTCGACGCGGTGGACGCTTCCGGTTCGCGCCGCTGGCGGGCGCCGCTCGCCCCCGGGGAGTGGAGCGGCTCGCTGTGGGACGACGTGGTCGTGGTGCGGGGGCCGGACCCGGACGGCGGGCCGATGCTCCGTGCGTACGACGTGCAGGACGGCCGGGAGCGCTGGGTGGTGCGGGCGCGGCAGGCGCCGCGGCTGGGCGACGACCCGCGGCGTGACTTCGGCGAGCCGCTGACCGACGACGGCGCCTGGTGGGTGCCCTCGCCCAACGGCCTGCTGCGCATCGACCAGCGCTCCGACCAGGTGCGCCGGGTCGACAGCCGCGTGCGGGTCGACGAGCTGGTGCAGGTCGGGGACCGCGTGCTCGTCCGCTCCGGCCCCGCGGTGCTGGTGACGGAGTGAGGGTTTCGCTGGTTTCCCATGTCCTGTCCCGAAACTGGTACTTCCCTCCTGATGCATAGCAAGGGAGGCGTGAGGTTGTCGTGGGGAGTACGGCCGCGTGCGCCGTACGCCGCCACGCGCCGTACGACGCCCGCGCCCCGGTGGGTGACTTCGTCGGTCCCTGCAGGTAGGCATGGGGGGTGACCCTCCACCTCCACCGCGGCACGGACACGACCGTGCTCGCCGACGGCCTGGCCGAGCTGCTGGCCGAGCCGCCGGACGACCCGTTCGCGGAGGAGCTCGTGGTGGTGCCGGCCAAGGGTGTCGAGCGCTGGCTGACCCAGCGGCTCTCGCACCGGCTCGGCGTCGGCCCCGGCCGTGAGGACGGCGTCTGCGCGGGCGTGCGCTTCCTCAACCCGCGCTCGCTGGTCGCGCTGCTCACCGGCACCGAGCGCGACGACCCGTGGGACCCCGACCGCTTCGTCTGGCCGCTGCTCGACGTCATCGACTCCTCGCTCGACGAGCCGTGGGCCGCGACGCTGGCTCGGCACCTCGGCCACGGCGACGACAGCACGCAGGGCCAGCTGCGGCGCGACCGCCGCTACTCCGTCGCCCGGCGGCTCGCCGGGCTCTTCGCGTCGTACGCCGTGCAGCGGCCGACCGTGCTCGCCGACTGGCAGGCGGGGCAGCGACACCGACGGCGCCGGGGGTGACCTGGCCGGCGACCTGGTGTGGCAGGCGGAGCTGTGGCGTCGGCTGGTGCGCCGCGGTCGGACGCACCGCCGCCGGACGAGCGGCACCGCGACGTCTGCGCGGCGATCCGCGGAGGCGCCGAGCTGGCGCTGCCCGACCGGCTGTCGATGTTCGGCCACACCCGGATGCCGGTCACCGAGATCGAGCTGCTGCGCGCGGTCGGCGAGGTGCGCGAGGTGCACCTCTGGCTGCCGCAGGCGTCGCCCGCCGCGTGGGACCGGCTGGCGACGCCGCCGCGGCCGGCCCGGTGCGGCGTACGGACGACGACACCGGGCGGCTCGTGGCGCACCCGCTGGTGGCGTCGCTCGGCCGCGACTCCCGCGAGCTCCAGCGCTCACTGTCGGCGCTTGGTCCCGTGGTCTCGACAAGCTCGACCCGACCGGGTCTGAGACCGGCTCAACCACCGGTCGGTCGAGCCTGTCGAGACGCCGGACCTCGCCTGCTGCGACTCCTCCAGGCGGACGTCCGCGCCGACCACGACGGGGGTCTCGACGAGCTCGACCGCCAGCTCGACCCCGACGACCACTCCGTCCAGGTGCACGCCTGCCACGGCGCCACCCGCCAGGTCGAGGTGCTGCGCGAGGTGCTGGTCGGCCTGATGGCCGACGACCCGACTCTCGAGCCGCGCGACATCCTGGTGATGTGCCCGGACGTCGAGGCCTACGCGCCTCTCTTCTCGGCGGCCTTCGGGCTCGGTGAGGCAGCCGGCCCCGAGGCCCACCCCGCCCACCGGCTCCGCGTCCGCCTGGCCGACCGCGGCCTGATGAGCACCAACCCCTTGCTCGCGCTCGCTGGCGCGCTGGTCACCGTCGCCGGCGGCCGCGGCAAGGCCAGCGAGGTGCTCGACATCGCCGCCGCCGAGCCGGTGAGGCACCGGTTCCGGATCTCCGACGACGACCTCGCCACGCTGACCCGCTGGACCGAGCAGTCCGGGCGTCCGCTGGGGGCTCGTCCCGCAGCAGCGCCACGACCACCAGCTCAGCGGCTTCCGGCAGAACAGCTGGGACGCCGGCCTCGACCGCATCCTGCTCGGCGCCGCGATGGCCGAGGACGGCGGCAAGAACCTCGCCGGCGTGCTCCCGCTCGACGACGTCGGCAGCACCCAGATCGACCTCGCCGGCCGCCTGGCCGAGCTGGTCACTCGGCATGCAGCGCCGCGTCGAGCGGCTCCGCGACGCCACCACCCTCGAGGCCTGGCTCGACGAGCTCGCACGCCGGCGTGCTCGACCTGGCCGACGTGCCGCTCACCGACCAGTGGCAGGTGACCCAGTTCGAGCGCGAGCTCGACGCGATCCGCGAGGCCGGCGGCGGCCGCGGCACCGAGCTGCGGCTGGCCGACGTACGCACGCTCGTCGAGCAGCGCACCGAGCCGCGGCCGACGCGCGCGAACTTCCGCACCGGCCACCTCACCGTCGCCACGCTGGTGCCGATGCGGTCGGTGCCCCACCGGGTGGTGTGCCTGGTCGGGCTGGACGACGGGGTGTTCCCGCGCGGCACCGTCACCGACGGCGACGACGTGCTCGCCCGCGACCCGCTGACCGGCGAGCGCGACCCGCGCAGCGAGGACCGCCAGCTGCTGCTCGACGCGGTGATGTCGGCGCAGGAGACGCTGGTGGTCACCTACACCGGCGCCAACGAGCACAGCGGCCAGCCGCGCCCGCCCGCCGTACCTCTCGGCGAGCTGCTCGACGCCCTCGACCGCACGGTGCCCGGCGCGCGGGAGCAGGTGCTGACCGAGCACCCGCTGCAGCCCTTCGACCCGCGCAACTTCGCGGAGCCGCCGCGCTCCTTCGACCGAGCCGCACTGGCCGGTGCCCGAGCCACCACCCGGCCCCGCACGCCGCGACCCCCGCTGCTGCCCGACCCGCTGCCGCCGGCACCACCCGCAGACGACGGATCTCGCGACGTGGCGCTGGCCGACCTGCGGGCGTTCCTGACCCACCCGGTGCGCGGCTTCCTGCGGCAGCGCCTCGACGTCTCGGTGCCCGCGGAGCACGACGAGGTCGACGACGCGCTGCCGGTGGAGGTCGACTCGCTGCAGGCGTACGCCGTGGGCGACCGGGTGCTGCGCCACGTCATCGCGGGCGCCGAGCCGGGTGGCGTGCTGCTGGCCGAGCAGCTGCGCGGCGACCTGCCGCCGCTCAAGCTCGGCGAGAAGCCAGCTGGCCGGAGATCACCGGCCGCTGCCAGGCGCTGATGGCCGCCGGCCACGAGGCGCTGCAGGCCGAGGCCAAGTCCTACGACGTCACGGTCGACCTGGGCGTCGGACGACGGCTGACCGGCGTGGTGCCCGACGTCCGCGGCCACCGGATCGCCCGCGTGCGCTACGCCTCGCTCTCCCCGCGCCACCGCCTGGAGGCGTGGGTCGACCTGCTCGCCCTGTCAGCCGGCGAGCCCGACCAGATGTGGCGCTCCGACGTCTTCGGCTGGCACAGCCGCACCAAGCGCGCCCACCACGCTCTCGTCGGCCCGGTCGACCACACTGCCGTCGACATGCTGCGCGACCTGGTCGACCTCTACGACCGCGGGCTGCGCGAGCCGCTGCCGTTGCCGCTGAAGACCGGCAACGCCTACGCCGAGGCGGTCGTCGGCCACAACGACGCCGACCGCGCGGCCTACAACGCGTGGGTCAGCAACGACAGCAGCCCGATGCCCGGCGAGCAGGACGACGCCGCACACGTCCGCGTCTACGGCCGCGGCGCCCCGCTGCGCTGCCTCAAGGAGCCGGCCCGCGACGACGAGCGGTGGAGCAACGAGAGCCACCGGCTCGGCCAGCTCGCGCTGCGGCTGTGGGAACCGCTGCTCGGCCGGGAGCTGGTGGGCCCGGCATGACGGTCATCAACTTCCCCGCCGGCGGCCGCGCCGGTGCCGCCCCGGAGCCGGCAACTTTCGACATCTGCGGCGAGCTGCCCGAGCCCGCGACCACCACGCTGCTCGAGGCCTCCGCCGGCACCGGCAAGACCTGGACCATCGCCGCACTGGTCACCCGGCTGGTTGCCGAGGGCCACGGTCGGCTCGAGGAGATGCTGGTGGTGACGTTCGGCCGCGCCGCCAGCCAGGAGCTGCGCGAACGCGTCCGCGCCCAGCTCGTCGAGACCCAGCGCAACCTCGAGGCGTGCCGCCGCGGCCAGCCGCCCGAGCAGCTCGACACCCTGACCATCCTGCTCAGCGACGTCGACACCGACGAGCTCAGCCGCCGGGTCGACCGGCTGCGCGAGGCACTGACCGACTTCGACGCCGCGACGATCGCGACGACGCACCAGTTCTGCCAGCTGGTGCTGCGCAGCCTCGGCGTGGCCGGCGACACCGACAGCGCCAGCCGGCTGGTGGAGAGCCTCGACGACCTGCTCATCGAGGTGGTCGACGACCTCTACGTCCGCGGCTTCGCCCGTTCCGACGCCGAACCCATCTTCAACCGCAAGGACGCGCTCAAGCTCGCCCGCGCCGCGGTCAACGACCCCCAGGCCCACCTCGTCGAGCCGGATGTGCCCGAAGACGTCGAGCCGACCGAGCACGCGCCGTACCGCAAGTGGCGCTTCGCCTGCGCCGTCCGCGAGGAGATGGATCTCCGCAAGCGGCGGCTCGGCGTGCTCAGCTACGACGACCTGCTGAGCCGGCTGGCGCACGCGCTCCAGGACGACGAGGCGCCGGCGCGGCAGCGGATGCGGGAGCGGTGGCGCTACGTGCTGGTCGACGAGTTCCAGGACACCGACCCGGTGCAGTGGCAGGTGCTCGACCGGGCGTTCACCGGGCACGCCACGATGGTGCTGATCGGCGACCCGAAGCAGGCGATCTACGCCTTCCGCGGCGGCGACGTGGTCACCTACCTGGCCGCCGAGGAGACCGCGGGCGCCAAGGCGACGCTGGGCACCAACTACCGCTCCGACCAGCCGCTGCTCGACTCGGTGCAGGCCGTACTGCGCAACGCAGCGTTGGGCGACGAGCGCATCGTGGTGCGCGACGTCCGGGCGCATCACGAGGACCGGCGGCTCGAGGGTGCGCCGCGGCCGGAGCCCTTCCGGCTCCGGATGGTCGACCGCCAGCGGTTCAACGTGAAACCCACCAAGGGCGTCGGCATCGGCCCGTTGCGCGACCTCGTCGCCGAGGATCTGGCCGCCGACATCCGCGCCCTGCTGGCCGCGAAGCCGATGTACTGCGGCGAGCCGCTCGAGGCCCGTCAGGTCGCGGTGCTCTGCGAGACCCGGCGGCAGTGCGAGACCGCCCGCGGCGGCCTGGTGCGCGTCGGCGTGCAGGCGGTGATCGCGGGTAGCGGCAGCGTCTACGCCACCGAGGGGGCGGACGAGTGGCTGTGTCTGCTGGAGGCGATGGAGGCGCCGCACCGCAGCGACCGGGTGCGGGCGGCGGCGCTGACGTCGTTCTTCGGCCACACCGCCACCGACCTCGACGCCGCGGGCGATGCGCTGACCGAGCGGGTCTCGGAGACGTTGCGCGACTGGGCCGAGCTGATGCGGACGCGCGGGGTGGCGGCGGTGTTCGAGACCGCCGTCGGTGCCCACGGTGTGCCGGAGCGGGTCCTGCAGCGCGAGGGCGGCGAACGCCTGCTCACCGACCTGCGCCACGTCGGGGAGTCGCTGCACGACGAGTCCACCCGCGAACGCCTCGGCCTCACCGCGCTGCTGGTGTGGATGCGCGGCCGCATGGCCGAGGCCCGCAGCGACGTCACCGGCGAACGCACCCGCCGCCTCGACAGCGACGCCGCGGCGGTGCAGATCCTCACCATCCACGGCAGCAAGGGGCTGCAGTTCCCGGTGGTCTACCTGCCGTTCGTCTCCGACCTCTACCCGCGCACCCCGCAGGTGCCGCTGTTCCACGACGACGAGGGCCGCCGCTGCCTCGACGTCAGCGGCCCCGACTCGCCGCACGCGCCAGCCGCCGTGGCCGAGGAGGCGGGCGAGGACCTGCGGCTGCTGTACGTCGCGATGACCCGCGCGCAGTCGCAGCTGGTCACCTGGTGGCTGCCGAGCGCGAAGAACACCACGTGCGCCCCGCTGCACCGCATGCTCTACGGCCGCCAGCCCGGCGGCGTCGACGTGCCGCGCGAGGCGACCGTGCACGCCGACGACCGGGCGTTGGAGATCGCGCAGCACTGGCAGGCCGCCGGTGGACCGCACGTCGAGACCGTCGAGATCGCGCCGCCATCCGGTGACGTGACCGGCGACGGACTGGGATCGCTCGACGCCCGCAGCTTTGACCGCGAGGTCGACTTCGACTGGCGCCGTACGTCGTACACCGCGCTGAGCGCAGCCGCAGAGGACCAGAAGGTCGCGTCCTTCGGCAGCGAACCGGAGGCCACCCCGAAGCAAGACGAGCCCGATGCCCCCGTACGCGTCGGTCGAGCTCGTCGAGACCCCGAGACCCCCGCGGTCCGCTCGCCGATGGCGGACCTGCCCGTGGGCGCCACCTTCGGCTCACTGGTGCACGCAGTGCTCGAGCACACCGACCCGGCCGGCCCGACCTGCGTGCCGCGCTGCTCGAGCAGATCGCCCTGCAACGCGTCCGCTGGCCCGTCGAGCTCGACAACGAGGTCCTCGCCGACGCCCTGATCGCCGTGCTCGACACCCCGATGGGCCCGCTCGTCGACGACATCACCCTCCGTCAGATCGGCACGAAGGACCGCATGCCCGAGCTCGACTTCGAGCTCCCATTGGCAGGCGGCGACCTAGCGGGAAGGGACCGTCGATCGAGCTTGTCGAGATCACGGTTGAACGAGCTGGGGCCACTTCTGCGTCGGCATCTGGAACCCGGCGACCCATTGCTCCCTTACGCCGACCAACTCGACGACCCCGCCTACGCCGAACAGGTGCTCGCCGGCTACCTCACCGGCTCCGTCGACGTCGTCCTCCGAGCCGGCGGCAAGTTCGTCATCGTCGACTACAAGTCCAACTGGCTCGGCGCCCCGGACGAGGAGCTCACCTCGCACCACTACCGCCCCGAAGCCCTCGCGGAGGCGATGACCCACTCCAGCTACCCCCTGCAGGCCCTCCTCTACGCCGTCGTCCTCCATCGCTTCCTCAGATGGCGCCTGAAGAACTACAACCCGGAGCAACATCTAGGCGGCGTCATGTACCTGTATCTGAGAGGCATGTGCGGCCCCAACACCCCGGGGTCGGGAGTCTTCAGCTGGAAGCCTCCAGTCGCCCTGGTCGAAGCAGTCTCCGACCTCCTGGACGGAGCGCACGTCATGAGTCGGGCGGGCGGCAACCCCGTCAGTCGAGCTTGTCGAGACCTCGCAAGGGGGCGGCGATGACCCTCGAAGCAGCCGTCTACGACGACCTCCGCGACCGCCGAGTAGCGGCAAGCGCAGAAGGCCTCCTCCACGACTTCAACCTCGCCGGAGTCCTCGAATCCAGCGACATCCACGTAGCCACGCGCCTCGCAGCGCTCTCAGGGGAAACCAACGGAGACGTCCTCCTCGCCATCGCCCTCACCGTCCGCGCCGTCAGGTCCGGCTCGGTGTGCCTCGACCTGACGACAGTCCCGGACATCGCCCCCGACCTGACCTTCCCGAACCCGAAGGCCTGGAAGCAGGCCATCACCGCCAGCCCCCTCACCGACAACGACGTCCTGCATCTCGACGGCGACCTCCTCTATCTCGACCGCTACTGGACCGAGGAGCACCAGGTCGTCGCCGACCTGCGAGCCCGCTCGGAAACCCCCGCAGTCGACGAACAGATTCTCAACGAAGCCCTCGCCGCCTACTTCCCCGACGACAAGTACGCCGACCAACGCGCGGCCGCCGCGACGGCAGTGCGCCACCGCACCAGCGTCATCACCGGAGGCCCCGGCACCGGCAAGACGTCCACGGTCGCTCGTCTCCTCGGCGTGCTCATGCAAGTGCACGCTGTCAGCGACGACGGTGACCGCCCACTCCGCATCGCGCTGGCCGCCCCCACCGGCAAGGCCGCGGCCCGCATGGTGCAGGCAGTCCGCGAGTCCACGTCGCAGCGCGGCTTCCCGACAGAAGGCAACCAGGCACAAGCGGCCGTGACCGTTATCGAGTCACTGCAGGCGTCGACCCTGCACCGCCTGCTCGGCTGGACCCCCAACGGCACCCGCTTCCGCCACCACCGTGGCAACCGCCTGCCCTACGACGTCGTAGTCGTCGACGAGACGTCGATGCTGTCCTTGACGATGATGGCTCGCCTGCTCGAAGCAGTCCGCCCATCCGCTCGACTGGTCCTCGTAGGAGACGCCGACCAACTAGCCAGCGTCGACGCCGGCGCCGTCCTCAAGGACCTCGTCTCCCCGTTCGGTGGTCGAGGTGCGAGCGAACCTCCCGGTGGTCGAGGTGCGAACGAAGTGAGCCTCGAGACCTCTGACGGTGGGCAGAGTCTCATCGGAGTCGCCCACCTCAACGAGTCCCGCCGCTTCGGCGAACGCATCGGCGCACTGGCAACGGCCATCCGCGACGGCGATGTCGACGCCGTGGTGGGCGAGCTACGAACGGACTCAGCCGAGGTCGTGTGGACAGATGCCGAGGACCTGCCACCACTTCTGTCCAGACGAGCCGTCGCCCTTCGCCGAGCCGCAGAGTCCGGCGACACCACCGGGGCTCTCCAGGAGCTCGACAAGCACCGCCTCCTCTGCGCCCACCGCGACGGCCCCTTCGGCGTCAGCCACTGGAACCGAACGGTCGAACGCCTTCTCATGGCGGCAAGCGCGGGCGAGTACCTCCGCGACTGGTACGTCGGTCGGCCCTTCGTCGTGAACACCAACGACTACGGCCTGAACCTGTGGAACGGCGACACAGGCGTCGCCTGCCGCGTAGACGGCGAGCTGGTGGCCGCCATTGGGGACTCGGCGGGTAGCCGACGTCTGCCGACGAGCCGCCTGGCCGACGTCACTGCTGCCCACGCGATGACCGTGCACCGCAGCCAGGGCAGCCAGTTCGACGAGGTGACCGTGCTCCTGCCCGAAGCGGACTCGCGCATCCTCACCCGCGAGCTCTTCTATACGGCTGTCACTCGCGCCAAGACGGTGGTCCGCATCGTCGGCACCGAGAATGCGATCCGCGCCGCTGTGAGCCGCCGCGCCCAGCGAGCCACCGGCCTGAGAAACCGGCTCATAGCGTGACTTCGCCGCGAACCCCCCGCCACGTCACACCGCCCAGAAGGACCCCGGGATCACGACCTGACAGCTGGAGGTCTAAGACGAGGAGAGTTCCCGTGTCCTGCGCCAATAGCCCAGGACTGGAATAGACGGCCTGGACCGCACCTCGGCGGACCCCCAGACTCTCCCTCATGGCACTTGTGAACCCAGGGCGCCTTGGCGCGGACATCGAAGGTGACTTCGTCGTGTTCCTGATCGGTGCGAGGCTAGAACGGATGCACCCGATCCGGTCACTGCGCGACCTCGGCGGCATGCGTGGGATGCCATACATGCTGAAGTACCTCACCAATCACCCAGACAAGGGCCTCCTCGGTTACGAGACCTATGGGCTCACGATGAACGTGCAGTATTGGCGCTCCTTCGAGCACCTCGAGCGATTCGCCCGTGACGACTCCGACCCGCACCTCAAGGCGTGGCGCAACTACTGGAAGAGGGTAGGAACCGATCCCCGCTCCGGCATCTGGCACGAAACGTATCTCGTCCGCGCCGGCGAGTATGAAGCGATCTACGGAAACATGCCGGCGCACGGGCTCGCCAAAGCGAGCCGGGGCGTGCCGATCGGCACTGACTCCTCTGCTCGAGGACGGCTCAAGCGCCTGACCGGTGTCGAAAACGTTCGTGGGCGGGCCCCTGACGACCGTCAGGCATCAACGCGTTCCTGACGGCACTGAAGGCGGTGCTTCCTACCGCCGCCTGGGTCCCCCGCCTCCTGAGCACTTCTCTGTGGAGGTGCTCGTCGGGGCGGCTCTTGCGGGACGCGCAATCGTGGATCACTTCGATGCGAGTGTGAGCCGCTGGCCGCGGCGTCATCCGTCCTGAGTCTTACAAGCTCAGAGTCACTCCGCCGCAAACCGGCCGCTGTCGTGACTCGGTTCGCAGGTCCTTTCGGTCGACCGCGCCCGGGCCCCATCCCTGAAAGACGCGCGACTGGGCGACATCAACGACCCGGATCTCATCCTCATCGACCCGCTGCTTGCCGCCGCGTGCCGCGTGCCGCGGAGCACGCGCTCGGCCCCGCGGCTTCCAAGCAGCGGTGATCGAGGGCATCGTGAATCCATGGCAGACACCCCCGCGTCGCGGACGATGGCCGTACCGCTCACCGCGTTCACTGCGGGCGCGGTCGTGGCCGTCCTGCTCGGGGTGTTTGGGAAGGTGCACGACCCAACGCTCGACGGCACGACGACGCTGGGCTTCGGCACCCTCATCGAGATGAAGCTCGTGCTCACGACGGTGGTCGGGATGCTCGCAGTTCTGCAGGTCGTCAGCGCACTGTGGCTGTACGGCAAGCTCAAGATCAGAGCACCGTCGTGGCTGGGTATGGCGCACCGCATCTCCGGAACCACTGCATTGCTGCTGTCGGTGTTCGTCGCGTACCACTGCCTGTGGGCGCTCGGTCTCGAGACCGGCCGGTACGTCGACGGCACCAAGGTGCCGTTGCGGACGGTCGCGCACGGCGTCCTCGGCTGCGCGGTCTTCGGCGCCGTCGTTGTGAAGGTGGCTGCAGTCCGGTCCCGACGCGCGCCCGGCTGGTTCCTGCCGGTGGCCGGCGGCCTGCTGTTCGCACTGCTGATCATCGTCGTGCTGACCTCGGCAGGGTGGTACCTCAACAAGAACGGCTGGCCAGCTTCGGGCGGCTACTGACGAGGATCCTTCGAGGCACGCGAGCGGCGCTATCGCAGTAGGGACCCTCACCAATTCGGCGGCTCCCGTGGGAGTCGCTCCCGCGGCAGTCTCGGCCGTGCATCCCCGTGCGTCATACCGCCGCGATCCGGCGCTGAGGTGAACGCTCTGTCATGCCAATGTCCCAACGGAACGGCCGACCATGCCGCTAAGCGGTCATGTCAACGGCACTGAGGAGGGCCGTCTTTGAGCATGTTCGCGACAACGTCGTCTTCGGCGTCCACGCACGTCAGGCTCGCGTAGAGCGTCCCCAGCTCACCCGAGCGCCGTCGGTCAGCCCCGCGGCCGACCGCGGCCGTCACTCTCGACCAACCGCGTCCGCGATCACTGATTAGTCGCGGTTGCCGTGTAGAGGTTTTGGACGGAGGCGCCGAAGATCGGGCCGTACATCGCGTTCTTCTCGCCGCGGTAGCCGAACGAGTTGACCGAGATCTGCACGTCGCTGACATCGGCGTTCTCGGTCAGGGGAGCGACGGCACTGGTGCTGTCGAGCAGCCAGGGGCCGCCCGAGGAACCACCGGTCATGTTGCACGGCAGCCGGTAGTCGGTGGAGCCGCCCACGGTGTCGCCCGTGGTGCCGCCCCAGCAGGAGATCAGCGCGGTGCCGTCGTACGGACGCGCGGCGGGGTAGCCGAAGGAGTGGGTGTTCACCGTGTAGTCAACGCCGCCGGTACTGGTCGGGTCGCCGCTGACGTACCCGATGTCGGAGGTGTCACCGATCGCGGCAGTCAGCGTCTCGCCGTGCTCGTTGACGCCCACCCGCGCCATGCCGACGTCGTAGTTGTACTTGTCGGCGCCCTGCGCCGCCCACTGGGAGGTCGTGGTCAGCCGGGTGGCCGTGAAGGTTCCGTCGGGCTGGCCGGACGTGCGCGGCGCGGCGGGGTCGTACCGCGGGATGAACAAGAAGTTCGTGGCGAACGCCGCACCGCCGTCGTTGACGCAGTGGCCGGCGGTCACGACGAGGTTGGGGGTGGTCACGCCGTCCTCGACGTCGTCGACAGCGTTGCCGGAGCAGACGTAGAGCGAGCTGCCCATCTGGAAGAACACCTTGCCGACCGTCACGCGGCCCGCGGTCCATGCGGTGCCCAGGTTGCTGCTCGACGTCGTCCCCGGGGAACCGCCGCCGGGCTTGGCGTTCGGCCGATCCAGGCCGCGGGGGATCGCTGCCTTCATGCGGGCCCTAGTCCAGAACGCTCGCACGGAGTCCTGCTCGGCGCGTGAGTCAACTCCGGTCGCGTGGCTGACCGGTCCCTGCGGGCCAGCGGTGCCCGACGCGCTGGTGGCCGGAGTGATGATGGCGAGGAGGGCGCTGGCGGTGGCCAACATTCCTGCGGCGCTGAGGGCCATGGTGCGCTGCATGAGTGCCTCCGAGTCGGCGTTCCGAATGTGGCGCGGGAGCCTCATCGTGCCACCGCGGGCGCAATCGGTCTATGCGCACGCCGAACGGTGCGCCTTCCCGTAACTTCCTGACATGCCGCTGTCGGCGCGGGACGCCCGACCATGCCGCGATCCGCGCGTTCGAGAGCTGCGTCAATCCGCCGCGTATGCCCTCGCCGTCTCGCGACTGCAGCGAGGCAAGGTCGATCGCGAACTTTCGCGTGACGGCGCCTCACTGAACGGTTCACGCCTCCAATTGATGAGTTCTTGCGCCCGCACCCGTCATACCTACGTCAGGACAGAACAAGACGGAAGGATGGCGTGATGAGTGCGGACACGGCGCTGAAGGAGCTGGGTGTGAACGGTCTAGGCGAGGTCGACGAGCCGACGTTCTCGGGGCTGGCGGAGCGACACCGCCGAGAGCTGCACGTGCACTGCTACCGCATGCTCGGGTCGTTCGAGGACGCCGAGGACACCGTGCAGGAGACGTTCCTGCGCGCCTGGCGGCGGCGCGAGACCTTTGAGGGGCGGTCGACGTTCCGGGCCTGGCTCTACCGGATCGCCACCAACGCCTGCCTGGACCTGCTCGCCAAGCGCCGCCCGGAGCCCGCGACCGGCGGCGAGGTGCTGTGGCTGCAGCCCTACCCGGACCGGCTGCTCGACGAGCTGCCCGCCGGCGACGCGGAGGAGCCGGAGGCCGTCGCCGTCGCGCGGGAGACGATCGAGCTGGCGTACCTGGTCGCGGTCCAGCACCTCGCGCCGCGCCCGCGGGCCGTGCTGATCCTGCGCGACGTGCTCGGCTGGCCGGCGAAGGACGTCGCGGAGCTCCTCGGCGACTCCGTCAACTCCGTCAACAGCGCGCTGCAGCGGGCCCGCGCCGGCATGCGGGAGCACCTGCCCGCCGAGCGGCAGGACTGGACCGGCGGCGAGGAGGACGCCGAGACGCGCGAGCTGGTGCGCCGCTACACCGACGCCAGCGTCGCCGCGGATGTCCACGCCGTCGCCGCGATGCTGCGCGACGACGCCCGCTTCGCGATGCCGCCCACGCCCGGCGTGTACGTCGGCCGTGACGCCGTGGTCAGCAACTGGATCGCGGAGGGCTTCGAGAGCATGGAGGGACTGCGCGGCGTCCCCACCTCCGTGAACCGGCAGCCCGCCATCGGCTTCTACCTCTGGCAGGAGCAGGAGGGCGCCTACCTGCCCCTGACGATCGACGTCCTGCGCATCACCGGCGGAGCGATCGCCGAGATCATCACCTTCCACGAGGACCAGTTCCCCCGGCTCGGGCTGCCGGAGCGCCTGCCGGCTGACGGCACCGAGTAGTCCGAGTGCGGACGCTCGCGCTGCCACCTGGCGCGCGGGTCACGGTGGACGTGGCGGAGTGGTACGACGCGCTTGGTGTCGTCACGCACGGCTCGGTGCGGCTCGAGCTGCGCGACGGGGAGCCGGGTCCGGTGCTCGGACGCGACGCCTGCTTCTGGCTGCGCGGCACCGGCGTCCGCGCCCTGCGCAACCCCGGGAACTGCACCGCACGAGTGCGCATCGTGACGCCCGCAGCCAGGACCGCCATCCCAGTCAGCACACCAGAACGCCAGTCACCGAACGAAGGAGAAGCGACATGAACAGCAAGACTCGAAACCCGAGCCATCCCAGCCCCCGGCTCCGGACCAGGCCAGCCACCCCCACCGGTTCCGCGGCCTCGTCGGCACCGGCCTCGTCGCCACCCTCGCAGCGGTGGTGGCCACCACCCTCGCCGCTGCGCTCGCCCGCGCCGTCGGCGTCGACTTCGAGGTCCCCGACGGCGGCGAGACGATCCCGTTGTCCGGGATCGCTTTCGTGACCGGCTTCTTCTCGGTCGTCGGCGTCGTCATCGCCGCAGCGCTGCTTCGCTGGAGCGCTCGCCCCGCCGAGCGATTCGTGTGGACGGCGGTGTCGCTGACCGCGATCTCGATGGCTCCGCCGCTGCTCTCCGGGGCCAACCCCGGCACCGCCGCCGCCCTCATCGCACTCCACCTCGTCGCAGCGACGGTGATGATCCCTGCCCTGACGCGGAGCCTCCGCGAGCGGCCCCACTGACGATCGACAACGGGCACTGGCTCTGCTGGATGCCCTCGGGCAGCCACCGCGCGTTCCCGGGGGTGCGCGACGTCGAGGATGACCGACGCAAAGATTCTCGTGTAGGGATGTCGAAGGAGCAGGATGTCGTTCGACGTACGGGTGAGTCGGCCACCGAGCAGCGGTGGGCCACAGATCTGAGGAGCAGAGCCATGCCGCGGTTCATGGGTTTCGTGAAGATGGAAGAGGGCATCGGAGCGCCGCCACAGGCGCTCTTCGACGCGATGGACGCCTACATCGGCGAGCAGGCGCAGCAGGGTCACTTCCTCGACGGAGGTGGTCTCTACGGCACCGAGGACGCGGTCAACTTCGTGGTCCGCAAGGGCGAGACGACGCGGGTCGACGGACCGTACGCCGAGGCCAAGGAGGTCGTGGGCGGGTGGGCCCTGCTGCAGTACGACAGCCTGGAGGAGGCGATCGCCGGGCAGCAGGAGTTCGCCGACCTGCACGCCAAGCACTGGCCCGAGTGCCAGATGGTGGCCACGCTGCGACAGATCTCGGAGGCGCCGCCGGAGGCCTCGGACGCCTGAGGCGCTCACCAGGACATCGGCCGTGCGGCCAGCCCTAGGCTGGCCGCATGGCCGAGACCGCCGGCGAGACGATCACCGCCACCTGGCGCGCGGAGTCGGCGCGGCTGGTCGGCGCCCTGACCCGGATGACCCGGGATCTCGACCTCGCCGAGGACCTCGCGCAGGACGCGCTGGTCAGCGCGCTCGAGAGCTGGCCCACCCAGGGGATCCCCGCCAACCCGGGCGCCTGGTTGATGACTGCCGCCAAGCGCCGCGCCGTCGACGGCTTCCGACGGGCCGAGAACCTGCGGCGCAAGACCGCGGAGCTGGGCCATGGCCTGAGCGAGGAGGACGGGATGCCCGACCTCACGACGCAGGTGGACTTCATCGAGGACGACGTGCTGCGTCTGGTCTTCCTCTCCTGCCACCCGCGGCTCACTCCGGAGTCGCGAGCTGCGCTGACCCTCCGGCTGGTCGGCGGCCTGTCGACCGCGGAGATCGCTCGTGGCTTCCTCACCACCGAGACCGCCATGGGGCAGCGGATCTCGCGGGCCAAGAAGACGCTGAGCGACGCAGGGGTGGACTTCGAGATGCCCGTCGGTGCCGAGCGCACCGCCCGGCTCGACGACGTGATGGCCGTGATCTACCTGGTCTTCAACGAGGGCTACACCGCGACCGCCGGTGACGACTGGATGCGGCCGGAGCTCACCAACGAAGCCATCAGGCTGGCCAGGATGCTCGCCGCCCTGATGCCCGACGAGCCCGAGGTGCACGGCCTGCAGGCGCTGCTGGAGCTGCAGGCCTCTCGAGCTGCGGCCCGCATCGACTCCACCGGACGGCCGGTGCTGCTCGACGACCAGGACCGCAGTCTGTGGGACGAGCTCCTGATCCGCCGCGGCCTGGCCGCCTTGGAGCGCGCCAACCAGCTCGCCGCACGAGGGAGGGCCGTCGGGAAGTACTACCTGCAGGCAGCGATCGCCTCCCACCACGCGCGTGCCGCGACACCCGAGGACACCGACTGGCGGGCCATCGCGACGCTGTACGACGTGCTCGCCGAGGCCGCACCCGGCCCGGTGGTGGAGGTCAACCGCGCCGTCGCCCACGGCCGAGCGTTCGACCCGCAACGCGGCCTGGCCATCCTCGACGAGCTTCCCCCGGCTGCGCTCGCGGGCTCACACCTGCTGCCCAGCGTGCGCGCCGACCTGCTCGCGCGGGCGGATCGTCATGCCGAGGCGGCCGCGTCGTTCCGCGAGGCGGCGTCGCTGACCTCCAACGAGAGCGAGCGGGCGTTGTTGCTGGGCCGCGCGGAGTCGCAGCGGGTGGCGTCAGAGAGCGGCTGACTCTGCCGGCCGGATCCCCGCCAGGGCTATCGCCGCCGCCGCGGAAGTGATAGGCCGAGACATGGATTCCGCGATGCTCCTGAAGGAGCTGGAACCGACCGTCGAGGCCAACCTCAACCGGCACCTCGGGGTGGCCCAGGAGTGGATGCCGCACGAGTACGTCCCCTGGACCGAGGGCCGCAACTTCGCGCTGCTCGACGGCGAGCCGTGGTCGTCCGAGCAGTCGACCCTCGTCACCGATCGCTCGGACCGCGCTGGAGGTGAACCTCCTCACCGAGGACAACCTTCCCAGCTACCACCGCGAGGTCGAGCGCGCGTTCGGCCGGGAGAGCGCGTGGGGCGAGTGGGTGAACCGTTGGACCGCCGAGGAGGGCCGCCACGCCTTCTGCATCCGCGACTACCTCCTGGTCACCCGTGGCGTGGACCCCGATGAGCTCGAGCGCGCGCGCATGCAGACCATGGAGGCGGGCTTCGACTCAGGAGAGAAGCCGCTGCTGCACGTGTGCGCCTATGTGTCGTTCCAGGAGCTCGCGACGCGGGTCTCGCACCGCAACACCGGCCGCATCACGGAGGACCCGGTCGCGGAGCGGTTGCTCACGCGCGTCTCCAAGGACGAGAACCTCCACATGATCTTCTACCGCAACATCGTCGAAGCCGCGTTGGAGATCGCACCCGGGCCCATGATGCGGGCGATCACCGACGAGGTCGTCGGCTTCCAGATGCCGGGAGCCGTGATCCCGGGCTTTGCCCGGAAGGCCGTCCAGATGGCCAAGGCCGGCATCTACGACCTCCGCATCCACCACGACGACATCGTGATGCCGCTGGTGCGGCAGTGGCGCCTCTTCGAGCGCGAAGGCCTGGACGACGAGGGCGAGCGGGCCCGCCAGGAGCTCGCCGCCGCGATCACGGTGCTGGACGAGCAGGCCACCCGGTTCGTCGAGCAACGCGAGGAGTCCGCGGCGAGGCGTGCTGCACGCAGAAGCTAGCCGCGTTGGGCTACCCCGTCCCGGGCGCACGCGATGAGCGCTGCGAGGTCGAGACCGTACGTCGGACCGCCGGTCTGTTCGTAGGCCTCCAGGCGGGCCGCTGCGCGTTCGACGAGCCTCGAGGCCCCCACGGCGTTGCCGCGTGCCTGGTGGGTCAGACCCACGCACAGCTGGGCCAGGCCTTGCCAGAGCTCGCGTTCCTCGTCCGGGCACGACTTCCACCGGACCTCGAGGGCCTCGTGCGCCGCGAAGGGGCGCCCCTCGTCCAGGAGATCGCGGGCGTAGGCCAGGGTCGCTTCCGGCGTGAGCGGTTCCTCGGAGATGGGCTCGACGCCCGTTGCGCCGTAAGGCAGGGGGCGCCCGAGAGCGTCCCGTGGCCGGGCCTGCTGTGCTCGCCCTTGCTCGTTTCGATCGCGATCGCCAACCACGTCAGGCCGTTCCTCTTCCGTCGGGACCTTGGCGGCCCAGCGAGAGCGCCCAGGCATCCTGACGCCCACCCTACGGACCCCGGCGATCGCAGCTACGTCAGCGGACGTCGGCGTACCAGGTCTCCCGGATGCTCTGGCGCACGAGGGCACGCTGCAGGGCCTGGATGATGATGCCGCCGACGGCGAGCACCAACAGGAGCAGGGACCAGCCGAAGCTGTTCGAGACGGTGTCGGTGAAGTCGCCGCTGCTGAAGTCGGCGGAGTCCAGTGAGCCCACCAGCAGCATGAGGCCGCCGGTCACGCCGACAGCGCCGGCGATGGAACCGACGACGACGAGCACGATCATCGGCATGTTTGCGAACACCGACACGAGGCCGAGGACGATGCCGACGACCAGGCCCACCAGGACGGCCACCCAGTTCCAGGAGATCCCGAGGGCGACGACGATGCCCGAGCCGATCGCGAAGCCGGCCGCGCCCATGGCAAGGACGATCGCGACGTAGTAGTACAGGTAGGCCAGGAGGGCGAAGATCACTGCGAAGACCAGGCCCAGCACCCAGCCGAGCACGGTGCCGAGGAAGCGCTCGTCAGCGAAACCGGCGACGATGCCGGCGCCGAAGGCAAACCCGGCGAAGAAGCCCCAGACGGGGATCACGAGTCGCAGCACGAACTGCCCGGCGACGAGCATGGCGCTCCCGGCGATGATCGCGAGGACGCCCACGATGATGTCGGCCATGCAAGCAATGTAGGTCTCGGAGCCCCTCTGTCGTGGGACGACACCTCCCTTTGGGTGGGGCATTCCCAGCGGGCTAGTTGCCCGGCGAACCGGCTTGCGAAGGCAGATGCATGCCGTCGTGTCCTGCGATGCTCACGGGAACGCGTCGTGGTGAACCACGAAGTGATCCGGTTAGCCTGCGCACGTGGACGGCCGCAGACTCCTCCTCGGCGACTGGACGCCGTACGTCCGCGACGGCATCGACGTGCTGCGCATCGGTCTCGTGCTCGCCACGGGAGCGGCCCTGATCGCCGGGGAGACGGCGGGCGCATTGGCGCTCGGGTTCGCCACCGCCCTGGCTCTGCTGGCGAGGGTGGTCAACCTGCCGCGGGCCTACGACCTGCCCTTCGTCCTCGTGCTGACGCTGCACGCCGTCGGCGAGGCCATGGGCTGGTACGACACGCTGCCGTGGTTCGACCGCGTCGTCCACGTGGTGCTGCCCTGCCTCGTCGCACCGGTGCTCTACATCGGGCTCGGAAGGCTCGACGTGCTGCCCGACCCGCGCGACGAGACGACCGCCCGGCACTACACCGGGATGGCGATCGTCACCTTCTGCCTGGGCATGGCCGTCGGTGGGGTGTGGGAGATCATCGAGTACGCCTCCGACGGGACGCTCGACACCGCGCTGTCGGAGGGCAACTCCGACACCGTCGGTGACCTGGTCGCCGACGCCATCGGCTCCCTCCTCGGCGCCCTGCTCCTCGTCGCCTGGGCGGTCTGGGGCTGGGGCTCCGTCCGCCGCGTCACCGGCACCAACGAGTACGAAGAAGTCGACGCCTGAGCGTCGGCATGCACATGTCCCAAGGACGGGCAGCGGGACCTCACCGGCCCCGTCCACTACGGCTCAGCGCCGACGCAGCTCCGCGTCCATCGCCCAGTACGTGACCGCCTCGCCAGTGCCGGAGGCGGTCGCCGGGACCACGTTGTCCATCCGCCAGCGCAGCACGTCGGGCCGGTCAGCGGTGATCGTGATCCGCCACTCCCACCCCTCGGCGTAGGAGTAGCCGACCGTCAGCGAGTGGTCACCGGTGGCTCCGCGCAGCTGCTTGGCGGCAGGTGCCTGGTGCCAGGAGTCGCCCCACTGCGCAACAACCTCACCCGGGGCCTCGTCCGGACCGAGCACCAGCACGCCGTCCTGGGCGCCGTCGTCCGGGTGCGTCCAGGTGTACGCCAGAACGGCGACGTTGCCGCCCGCGCCCAGCGAGAGCTGCGCGGTGGCATCTGCCCCCGCCGGCGGGTCGTCCGGCATGAGCCGGAACCGGTTGGTCCCCGCCCAGTCCCCGGTGTGTCCGGCCAGCAGTTGCATCCGTCACGCTCCCGGTGTTCGGCCCCGCCTTGATCGCCAGCGTAGGCCAGCACGTCGCAGCCCGCCTTTGACGGAGTCCTTGCCATCAGGTGCGTAGGTACGGCGCGCCAGTCAGCCCGTGATCTGCCGCTGCACGTCACCGACCTCGGCCTTCGCTTCTTCCGCCGCGGCCTTGGCCAGCTCCGCCGCCCTCGCCGCCTCGGCCTCGATCGCCCGCGGCCGCGCCACCGGCCCGACCGCCTGAGTGGGGACCTGGCCGGAGCCACTGGCCGTACCGTCCCCGGAGGCACTCGCCGCAGCGTTCCCGCGATGCTCCGCGGCAAAGGCCGACGTCACGGTCTTCACCGCCTCGGTGAGCTCACCTGGGATCACGAAGTAGCCGTTGCCGTGCTCGGCGAGGCGGGGGAGCATCTCGAGGTACTTGTAGGCCAGCACCTTCGGATCGGCGTCGTTGGCGTGGACGGCCTGGAAGACCCGCTCCAGCGCCTTCGCCTCGCCGTCGGCCTCCAGGATCATCGCCTGCTGGTGGCCCTGCGCCTCGAGGATCAGCTTGTTCCGGGTGCCCTCCGCGGTCAGGATCAGCGACTGCCGCTCGCCTTCGGCGTGCAGGATCACGGCCCGCTTGTCCCGCTCGGCCCGCATCTGCTTCTCCATCGCCTCCTTGATGGTGTGGGGCGGGTCGATCGCCTTGATCTCCACGCGGTTGACGCGGATCCCCCACTTGCCGGTGGCTTCGTCGAGCACCTCACGCAGCCGGGTGTTGATGGTCTCCCGGGAGGTGAGGGTGCTCTCGAGGTCCATCGAGCCGATCAGGTTGCGCAGGGTGGTGACCGTGAGCTGGTCGATCGCCTGCAGGTAGTTGGCCACCTCGTAGGCCGCCGACCGTGGGTCGGTGATCTGGTAGTAGAGGACGGTGTCGATGGCCACCACCAGGTTGTCCTGGGTGATCACCGGCTTCGGGTCCGAGGAGTAGACGTGCTCGCGGACGTCGAGCTTGGTGTTCACCCGGTCGACCAGCGGGATGATCAGGTTCAGCCCGGGCTGCAGGGTCCGCTGGTAGCGGCCGAACCTCTCGATGTTGTACCGCCTGGCCTGCGGGACGATCCGGATCGCCGAGGCGACCACGAAGGCGATCACGCCGGCGAGGATGGCGATCGGGATCAACAGGTTCATCGTGCTCACCCGTCTCTCGGTTGGGGGTCCGGCAGCGGCTCTCGCGGATGGACGAGGGCAGTGGCACCGTCGATCTGGAAGACGTCGACACGCACCCCGGGCGGGATCACCAGATCCTCGTCGTACGGCCGCGCCGACCAGTCCTCCCCGGAGAGGTGCACCAACCCACCGGTCGCACTGACCTCGCGGGTGACCAGCGCCGAACGACCGACCAGGGCGTCGCTGCCGTCGCGGGACACCGGCGGGAGCGCCAGGTGCCGCTTCGCGACGGGGCGGACCGCCACGAGGCCGAATCCGGCCGTGCCCGCGAAGGCGAGAAGCTGGAGGGGGACCGATGCCCCGAGGCCCGCGACGACCGCGGCGACGAGAGCCGCGCCCGCGAGGAGGCCGAACACCAGCGTCAGCGTGAAGAACTCAACCACGCCGAGGAGAACCGCTGTTGCCAGCCAGATCAACGACCACATGCGACACACATCCGCGAAGGACGTGCAGCCATCGTACTGCTGCGGCGGGGAAGCGACCCGGCGCGAAGGCGCTCAGGTCAGGCGTCGGCCCACCAGCGCGGCAGATCGGCCAGCGAGTCGAGCACCGCGTCGGGTTGCACGTCGCCGTCGAGGTCGGACTCGGAGAACTTCCCGGTGCGCACGAGTACGCCGGTCAGTCCGGCCTGCTGCGCGCCCCCGATGTCGGTCTTGATGTCGTCGCCGACCATCACGACCTGGTCCGCCTCCACTCCGAGGGTCTCGACAGCGGTGCCGTAGAAGGCCGCATCTGGCTTGCCGAGGACGACGGCGGTGCGGCCCGCGGCGTACTCCAGCGCCCGGACGAAGGCGCCCGCGTCGAGCCGGAGGCCGTCCTCGGCGCGCCAGTAGCGGGTCATCCCCAGCGCGACCAGCGGCACCTCGGTGTCACTCATGAGCAGACGAAGGGCGCGGTTGAGCGTGGGGAAGTCCCAGCCCTCGCCCAGGTCGCCGATGACGACCGCGCCGGCGCCGTCCTCGGCATCGTCCGGTAGCGGATCCAGCTCGCCGAGCTCCGCGGCGGTGGCCTCGGGCGCGAAGACTGCAGGCCGGGCGACGTCGTGACGCCGCAACCAGGCCACCGCCGCCACGGCGGGAGTGAGCACCTGGTCCGGCTGGGCATCGATGCCCATGCCGGCCAGCTTGTCCACGAGCGCCTGACGCGGCCGCGACGTGGTGTTGGTCAGGAACAGGTAGGGCACGCCCTCGCGCTCGAGCCAGTCGACGGCCTCGGCGGCACCTGACACCGGCTCGTCGCCCACGTAGACGACACCGTCCAGGTCGAGCAGCACTCCGCGCACGTGTCCATCATGGGCCCGGTGGGCTCATTCCTTCGGGACAGGGACCTCGCTCACCGGCGTGATCGTGCTCGTGCACCGCTTGAAGCCGGGCCACAGGAACTTGTGGATGGCGTTCACGTCGTCGGCTTCGACGACCAGGAACAGCGTGTGCTGGGCGTTCGCGCCGTAGCGGCCGACGAGGCGGACCCCGGGCGCGGTGTCGTCGTACAGCGAGTTGGACCCGCCCTCGTCCCGAGGGCACGCCTCGGGTGTGTGGACCTGCGTGATGTGGAAGAGCACTGGGCCCGCCTCCTGTCGTCGTCAACGTCCTACACGCCGATGGTTGACCTCATGGCGAGCTTTGTCACTTGCCGCAGACATGACCGGTGCCCTCGAGTGACCTACGGCGCCTGCTCAAGATCCGTGGACTCGAGCCCGAGCGGGCGTCGGAATGTCGCGCTACTTCGTGGATGCACGGGCCTTGGCCCCGCCGCGATGACGAGCAGGCTCACCAGTAAGACCAGCAGGAGCACCGGTGAGGGCACCAGCCTGGAGAACCCCGGGACGCCGATGTACGAGTCGGCGCACTTCATCTCGTCACGCAAGGTCTCGGGCTTCTTCGACCACCCCATGCCGGACAGCTACCCCGACTACCCCAACCACCGGCAGATCCTCGACTACACCCGGGAGTTCGCCGCGACGCACGGGCTCCGCGAGCAGATCCGGTTCGGCACCGCGGTCACCGATTCCGAGCAGGTGGGTGACCGCTGGACCGTCACCCTTGCCGACGGGTCGCGGCACACCTACCGCGCCCTCGTCTGCGCCACGGGCACGACGTGGTCGCCCCGGATGCCGGCCATCCCTGGTGAGTTCTCCGGCGAGGTGCGTCACTCGGTGACCTACCGCGACCCGATGGAGTTCCGCGGCCGCCGGGTCCTGGTGGTCGGGCTCGGCAACTCCGGGGCGGACATCGTCTGCGACGCGGCCTTGATCGCCGACGCGGCGCTCCTGAGCGTGCGCCGGGGCTACCACGTGATCCCGAAGCACATCTTCGGCATCCCGGCCGACGAGTTCGGCGAGTCCGGTCCCTCCCTCCCGATCCGCGTCGAGCGCCCCGTCTTCACCGCGCTGCTGCGGGTGCTGCAAGGCGACCTGACCCGCTACGGGCTGCCGAAGCCGGACCACAAGCTCTTCGAGTCCCACCCTCTGCTGAACAGCCAGCTGCTGCACCACCTCCAGCACGGCGACGTGACGGTCAAGGGGGACGTCGCTGCCTTCGAGGGTGACCGGGTGCGGTTCACCGACGGCAGCACGGAGCAGGTGGACCTCGTGCTGTGTGCGACGGGCTACGACTGGGCGGTGCCCTACGTGCCCCAGGACTACTTCCGGTGGCGTGACGGGCGTCCGGACCTGTACCTGACGGCCTTCAGCCGCGAGCACCGCAACCTGTTCGGGGCCAGCTTCCTGGAGGTCAACTCCAGCGCCTACACGCTCTTCGACCGGGTGAGCAACCTGATCGCGCAGTACCTCCACGACCAGGTGTACGACCCCGAGCGGGCGGCGGCCTTCGACCGGATGATCGCGTCGGAGCATCCGGACCTGAGCGGCGGCCTCCGTCTCATCGACACGGCGCGGCACCGGTCGTACGTCGACGCCCGATCGTTCCGCAGGGAGCTGGACAGGGTCACCGACCACGTGGGGTGGCAGCCGCTGAGGCCCGGGATGTTCGCCGGGCTCAGGCAGGGCCAGCCCTCGTAGCGCCGTCAGCCGACGGCGACACCATGCCTCGTGAAGCCGGCGCCTATCGAGATTCTGCAGACCGTGCCGAAGGTCGGTTCTGCATGTCGGCCCGTTCACTCGCGGCGCCACTGGGCGCTCGAGGCTATGGTCGGTAGATGCTTCTCCTCGCCATCATCCTGTTCGGCATGCTCGTCGGCGCCGGTGCCCAGCTGATCCTCGGACGATCCGGCGGCAGCATCGACTGGACGATGGCGATCGTCGCGGGGCTCGTGGGCTCGTTCATCGGTGGCCTGCTTGATCAGCCTGTTGTCCGGCGACGGCCTCGACCTGGCGCCGAGCGGCATCATCGGGTCGCTGGTCGGCGCCCTCGTGGTGACGGCCGGGTGGCGTTGGTGGGCTGCCCGTAACCAACCGACCACCGCGGAGCGGACCGCCGACCGAGCCGCCAAGCGCTCCGGTGACCCGCGCAAGTCCAACCCCCGCTGAGACGCTCCGCCCTTACGGCAACAGCGCCGTCTTGCGCTGGAGGACGAGGCGCTCCTGGTCGCTGGCGCAGCGCTCGAGTGCAAGGCCCAGTGCAGCCCGCGCCTCGTCGTAGCGGCCCAGGCGGGTGAGCAGCTCGCCGCGCACGCTGGGCAGCAGGTGCGACGCCCTCAGCAGGTCGTCGTCGGCCAGCGCGTCGACCTCGGCCAGCCCCGCCGCGGGCCCCTGCGCCATCGAGACGGCGACCGCACGGTTCAGCGCCACCACCGCTGACGGCGCGAGCCGCAGCAGGATGTCGTAGAGCAGCACGATCCGCTCCCAGTCGGTGTCGTCGACCGACGCCGCCACCGCGTGGCACTCGGCGATCGCGGCCTGCACGCCGTACGGCGCCGAGACCGCGACCGACGCGCTGCGCCGTCGCCAGCGCAGCTCGCCCACGCCGGATCGCCGAGCGGTCCCACCGTCGCCGGTCCTGGTCCTCCAGCAGCACCGGTGAACCGTCGGGCGCCGTCCGCGCAGGAAAACGCGCCGCCGTCAGCTCCAGCAGCGCCAGCAGTCCGTGGGCTTCCGCCTCGGAAGGCGCCAGGTGCGCCAGCATCCGCGCCAGCCGCAACGCCTCGTGCGCCAGGTCGACGCGGATCAGCTCGGAGCCCGTGGAGGCCGTCGAGCCCTCGGTGAAGATCAGGTAGACCACGCTGAGCACCGAGCCGAGCCTTTCGGCACGCTCGGCAGCCGGGGGCACCTCGAAAGGCACCGACGCCGCGGCCAGGGTCTTCTTCGCCCGGGTGATCCGCGCCTGCACCGTCGCGGTCGGCACGAGGAACGCCCGCGCGATCTCGTCGCTCGTCAGACCCCCCACGACCCGCAGCGTCAAGGCGACCTGCGCCTCCGGGCTCAGCACCGGGTGGCAGGCGGTGAAGATCAGCGCCAGGACGTCGTCGTCGATCCGGTCCGGGTCCCACAGCACGCCGTCGGCCGGTGCAGGCGGAGCGGCACCTCCCACCGCCTCGCCCTCGTCCAGCTCGTGCGCGAGCGCGGCGTACCGCTCGTCCAGGGCCGACCGCCGCCGGAAGGCATCGATCGCGCGCCGCCGGCCGACCGTCAGCAGCCACCCTGCGGGGTTGCCGGGTACGCCGTCGCGTGGCCAGTTCACGAGCGCCTCCGCCAGTGCCTCCTGGGCGAGGTCCTCGGCCATGGAGAAGTCGCCGGTGAGGCGGGTGAGCGCACCGACGATCCTCGCGGACTCGATGCGCCACACCGCCGCGACCGCATCGCGGCCCTCGCCCGGCGAGCGGACCTGGCCCGGCCTCACAGCTGGCCGGTGGACTCCCGCCACGCGCGCTCCTTCTGGATCCACGGGTTGTCCTGCGGGAACTCGGTGATGCTCGGCACCCTGCGGATCTCAGCCTTCATGCCCGGCCCGCCCAGCGGTGCCCGCTTCGCCCACTCGACGGCCTCCTCCTGCGAGGCCACGTCGAGGATCCAGAAGCCGCCGAACAGCTCCTTGGTCTCGCCGTAAGGCCCGTCGGTGACGACCGGCGGCTTCTGCGAGTAGTCGACGACCACACCGTTCGACGCGTCGTCGAGCCCCTCGGCGGCGACCAGCACGCCCGCCTGGATCATCTCGTCGTTGAAGCGGCCCATCGACTCCAGGATGTCGTCGAAGCTGAGCCCGGAGTCGGCGAAGGCGGCGTTGGCCTCGTCGGTGGACCGCATGATGAGCATGTACTTCATGGTGTTCTCCTCACGTGTGCGGAGTCCCTCTGTGGACCCTCTCACCCACAGGTCGAACGGCGGAACGCCAGATCGACACGGGTCAGAAAGAAGTTGTCAGGAGCTGATCGGCGCTCACGTCGAGGCTCACCCCCGGGCGGAGTCCTCGCTCGGCTCGAACGACGCCTTGAGCGCCTCGATCGTGATGGTGCGCTCCTTGACGGCGAACCGCCGGAAGATCGGCGCGGCCAGACGGTAGACGCCGTAGACGGCCAGCTTGCCGCGATGGCGGACGATCGTGGCGCCATCGCCATCAGGCTGCAGGTGGTAGCTCGGCCAGCCCTCGTACTTGAGCTTGCCTCCCTTCGAGGTCTCCCACCAGTGGTAGACGAGCGTGTGGGGCGCGTCCAGCTCGAGGATCTCGCCGGGCATCGGGCCCTGGCTCGTCTCGTCGATGAACGTCGTCCCGACGGCCGGCTCTCCGGGCGAGGTCTGACGGGTGCGCTCGAGCATGCTGCCCGTGCCCGCCATCCACTCGTTGTGCCCGTCGATGTCGGCGAGGCGCGCGAACACCTCGTCGATCGGTGCCTGGATCGTGCGCTCGAGCTCGAACTCAATGGGCTTCATGGGGGTCACGATGCTCCCCGGGCCATCGCGCGACAAGGGCCCTCTGCTCCACTCCGCCACAACCCCGTTGCCCCATGGGCCCGGCGCTCCTAGCGTGGAAGACCTGGCGACGACGGAGGCGATGACAGAGATGGCTGCTCGGCTCGTGGCGCTCTGCATCGACGCTCTGGACCCAGCGGGGCTCGCGCGCTTCTGGTCCGGCGTCCTCGGCTGGGTCTCGACCGACGACCCTCATGAGGGCGTCACGCTGCTGCCGGTCGACGACACCGGGTTCCGCATCCGGTTCGTCCCCACGGACCGGCCCAAGTCGGGGCGCAACCAGATCCACTTCGACCTCACGAGCAGCTCCCTCGAGGACCAGCAGGAGACGGTCGCCAGGGCACTCAGCCTGGGCGGCCGGCACTACGACGTCGGCCAGCGCGGCGACGAGGGGCACGTCGTGCTCGCCGACCCCGAGGACAACGAGTTCTGCGTCATCGAGCCGGGCAACAGCTTCCTCGCCGACTGCGGGTTCATCGGGGCGCTGTCGTCCGACGGATCGCAGGCGTGCGGCTACTTCTGGAGCGAGGCGCTCGGGTGGCCGTTGGTGTGGGACCAGGACGAGGAGACCGCGATCCGCTCGCCGTACGGCGGCCCGAAGATCACCTGGGGCGGGCCACCGCTGCAGCCGAAGACGGGCAAGGAGCGGTGGCACCTCGACCTCGCTCCCGCGAGCGGCGACCAGCGGGCGGAGGTCGACCGTCTTCTCTCCCTCGGAGCGACGCGGGTCGACATCGGGCAGGGCGACGTCAGCTGGGTGGTGCTGGCCGACCCTGACGGCCACGAGTTCTGCGTGTGGCCCTCGACGTCCACCGGTCCAGTCTCCTAGCCCTCGCCCGGGCGCGTCTGCGTCATATGGTGCGACAGTGGAGCAGTGAGGAGCGGTCTGGCTCTTGACGAGAGGTGGGTGCTTCGAGCGCCGCGCGAGCGGGTCTTCGAGGCGCTCACGGATCCGACCGCCCTGGCCAGATGGTGGGGGCCTGCCGGCTTCACCCTCCCTGAGGTCGAGCTCGACCTCACCGTCGGTGGCCGTTACCGCTTCGGGATGCAGCCACCGGAGGGCGACCTCTTCCACCTCGAAGGTGAGTTCGTCGAGGTCGAGCCGCCCCGGCTCCTCGTCTACACGTTCCGCTGGGATCCACCCGACCCTGAGGACCAGGAGACGACGGTGTGGCTGTCACTCGTCGACTTCGGCGGGGCGACAGGGGTGGCCCTCGTGCACGGTGACTTCCTCACCGATGCGCGACGTGCCCTGCACGCGAATGGCTGGCGAGAGAGCATCGCGAGGCTCAGCCGCCTCGTCGAGCCACAGGGCCTGGGCACGCGCGGCCAGTGACGCGGCCAGTGACGCGGCCAGTGACGCGCCGTACGACGGCCCCGGCGACCGGTCCGCGGCGCGCTACTGGTCCTTCGGCCGGACGTGCGCGTCCGGCCCGGGGTAGCAGAGCGCCTCGTGCCCGTCGGCCCAGCGCACCATGAACGGCGGGTCGTCGCCGTGCGGACCGCGCACGTCGACGATCTCGCCCTCGCGGCGGTGCTGTTCCGCCGAGCTGCTCTCGACCACCAGCAGGTCACCGACCTTCGCCTTCATCGGTCCTCCTCTCGTCGCCTCGTCCCACCATGCGCCCGAGCACCGGCCGAGACAACAGGGAGGACCTCAGCGCAGGTCGATCCGGTCGACCGCCAGCACGAGCTCCTCCCACGCGATCTCCGGGGACGCCGCATCCAGGTCCGGGCCGTGCCAGGCGGTCGGTCGAGCACCCTCCAGCACGTAGCTCACCACCGCCTCACCCGTCTGCCCGAACAGCGTCACCCGCACCGGTCTCTCCTTCGGCTCGAGCGCCCAGTCGAGCAGCGTCCGGTCGATGCCGGCGGCCCGCCGCAGCGTGACGGTGGCGGCGGGCTCCAAGCCGGGCGCGTAGGCCAGGCCGCGGACCTCGCTCACCGGCACCGCACGATCCCCGACCTCGACGAGGAAGCGGGAGGCGAGGAGCGGGAAGTCCACGCCTCGGAGGCTAGTCCGCGGCTCGCAGGTTGTTCTACCGTCGCGTCATGACGGTGCGCGACAACCCGTACGGAGCGTTCAACTTCGTGGTCGACCTCGGCGACGGCGTCGAGGGCGTGGTGGCGGGGTTCTCCGACGTCACCGGCCTCGACACCGAGATCGCCTACGCCGAGTACCGCAACGGCAACGACCGGGCGAACCACGTCCGCAAGATCCCCACGCTCGCCTCGGCCGGCGACGTGGTGCTCAAGCGCGGCGTGATCGGCGACCAGCGCCTCTTCGACTGGCTCAAGTCCGTGCGCGACGGCACTCCGGAGCCCCGCGACGTCACGGTCAGCCTGCTCAACGAGGCCCGCGAGGTGGTCCTCTCGTGGCGCCTCGCCAACGCGCAGCCCAAGAAGTGGGTGGGGCCGACGCTGGACGCCCGGGGCGATCGCGAGGTGGCGATGGAGGAGCTCCACCTCACCGTCGAGAGCATCGACTTCCGCAGCTGAGGCGGGCGCCCGAGCACTCAGCCCGAGATTCCCGCGGCGGGATGTCGAGAACCACGCACCGGCTCCGTCCCCGGTGTGAACGCGACCAGAATGGGTCGCACCACATCGAGGAGACACACGATGGCCAAGTACCTGCTGCTCAAGCACTACCGCGGCGGCCCGACGCCGATGTACGACGAGCCCATGGACCGCTGGACGCCCGAGGAGGTCTCGGCGCACATGCAGTTCATGCATGACTTCGCGACCCGGCTCGAGGCCAACGGCGAGTTCGTCGACGGCCAGGCACTCTCGCCCGAGGGCACGTTCGTCCGGTACGACGGCGAGGGCCGCCCGCCGGTCACCGACGGCCCCTTCGCGGAGACCAAGGACCTCATCGCCGGCTGGTACGTGATCGACGTCGACAGCTACGACCGCGCCCTCGAGCTGGCCGGCGAGCTGTCCGCCGCCCCCGGCGCGGGCGGGGAGCCGCTGCGCGAGTGGCTGGAGGTGCGGCCGTTCCTGACGGACGCGCCCGGGCCGGAGTGACCGCTCGGATGGACGGGGCCCTGCTCCGCAGCCTCACCCCGAGCGTGCTCGCGATCCTCGTCCGCCGCGGAGCCGACTTCGCGGCGGCCGAGGACGCCGTGCAGGACGCGCTCGTCGAAGCGGTGCGCACCTGGCCGGAGGGCCAGCCGCGTGACCCGAAGGGCTGGCTGGTCACCGTGGCCTGGCGCCGGTTCCTCGACGCGACCCGCGCGGACGGTGCCCGCCGTCGGCGTGAGGGAGTCGTCGACGAGGAGCCGCTCCCCGGGCCCGGCGCCTGCGACCGACGACACCCTGCAGCTCTACTTCCTGTGCGCGCACCCGTCGCTGACTCCCTCGTCCGCCGTCGCGCTCACCCTGCGCGCGGTCGGCGGGCTGACGACCCGTCAGATCGCCGAGGCCTACCTGGTGCCCGAGGCGACCATGGCGCAGCGCATCAGCCGGGCCAAGCGCACGGTTTCGGGCGTGCGCCTCGACCAGCCCGGCGACGTCGCCACGGTGCTGCGCGTGCTCTACCTGATCTTCAACGAGGGCTACTCCGGCGACGTCGACCTCGCGGCCGAGGCGATCAGGCTCACCCGCCAGCTCGCCGCGGCCATCGACCATCCGGAGGTCACGGGCCTGCTCGCGCTCATGCTGCTCCACCACGCGAGGCGCCCCGCCCGCACCTTGCCCGACGGCAGCCTCGTGCCGCTCGCCGAGCAGGACCGCGGGCTGTGGGACACCGCGATGATCACCGAGGGTGTCGCAGTCCTGCAGGCCGCCCTCGCCCGCGACCGGCTGGGTGAGTTCCAGGCACAGGCCGCGATCGCTGCCCTCCACGCCGACGCACCCACCGCCGGGGAGACCGACTGGGTGCAGATCGTCGAGTGGTACGACGAGCTCCTGCGGCTGACCGACAACCCAGTCGTGCGGCTCAACCGGGCGGTGGCCGTGGGAGAAGCCGACGGGCCACGCGCCGGCCTGGCCGAGCTGGCGCGGCTGGACGACTCACTGCCCCGCTACGCCGCGGTGGCGGCGTACCTGCACGAGCGCGACGGCGACGAGCCCACCGCGGCACGGCTGTACGCCGAGGCGGCCCGGAAGGCGACCAACCTCGCAGAGCGCGACCACCTGACCCGCCAGGCAGCGCGCCTCAACGCGCACGGTCGCCCTTGACCCTGCCGAGCCAGCTGAGCGACGGGCTGGGCAGGCGACGCTGGTGACGCGGCGAGTGGCACGCGCGATGATGCAGGCATGACGGCCTGGAGCGACGTCGAGCGCGCGAGTCCTGACTTCGCACAGCGGGTGCGCCTGCTCTTCGACGCCCACCGGCACAAGACGATCGCCACCGTCCGTGTCGACGGGTCACCCCGGATCTCCGGCATCGAGGCGGTGTTCACCGACGGTGAGCTGACCTTCGGCTCGATGCCCCACGCGCGCAAGGGCGCCGACCTCAAGCGCGACCCGCGCTTCGCGATCCACAGCGCCACCGTCGACCCCACCGAGGGCGCGGAGGCACGGTGGCCGGGCGAGGCCAAGATCGCCGGGCGAGCAGTGGCCACCGCGGCCTCGGGCGCGCACTCCGAGGCGGACCTCTTCCACGCCGACATCACCGAGGTCGTGCACACCCACCTCGACGAGAAGGCGACGATGCTCGTCGTCGAGTGGTGGACGCCCGAGCACGGCCTGCGCAAGGTCGAGCGGAAGTAGCGACTCAGCCCGTCGAGTGCTCCTCGCCGAGCAGCAGCGCCGCGGCCGTGCGCTCGAGCCACCCGGCGTACTCCTCGCGGGTCCAGCCGTGCTCCGTCATGAGCGTGCGGCAGATGCCCGACTCCATGATGCCGTGGGTGGCCGCCACGGCGCGCTCCCACGTGAGTTCCGGCCGCAGCCCGCCGATCGCCGTGAGCTGCTTGACGAAACCCTCCGCGCCACCGAGCCGGTTGCGCTCGGAGGTGGCGTGGATCTCCGCCGCCTCCGGGTCGTTGTCGGCGGCGATCGCCAGCACGTGCGCGAGCGGCGCGGCACGTTCCTCCAGCTCGGCGGCGAAGCGCGCCCATCGCGCCACCAGTGCACGCGGGTCGGTGAGGCGCTCCATCTCCGCGATGACCGGCCGCTCCGACAGCGGCACCGGCTCGTCGTCACCCACCAGGGCCCAGTCGAGAGCGAGCTTGAGCAGCGCCGCCTTGCCGCCGACCGAGGTGAAGACCGTCTTGCGGCTCACGCCGGCGCGCTCGGCCACGGCGTCGATGGTGGTGCGTGACCACCCCAGCTCGACGAAGAGCTCGCCCGCGGCGTCGACGATCGCCCGTCGCGTGGCCCGGGCCTGCTCCTCCCGCAGCTTCGACTGGTATGGACGGCGTGCCTCGGTCATTGACATCCTCGATCATTCGAGTAACTCTCAGTGTAATCAAATCACTGACAGTATACCGGAGGATGTCATGCAGGTACTCATCGTGGGCTCGGGCCCGACAGGACTGATGCTGGGCGCGGCGCTCGCCAAGCGCGGCCACCAGGTGACGTCGGTGGACCGCGACCCCGGCCCCGTCGGGGACTCCTGGGCCCGGCGCGGCGTCATGCAGTTCGAGCACGCGCACAACTTCAGGCTCCAGGTGCCCGACTTCCTCCAGCGGGAGTGGCCGGCGGCCCTCGAGACCTGGCTCGCGCAGGGCGCCGAGCCGATCGAGAGGCCAGGGCCCGAGGGGGGCGAGATCATGGGCATGTTCTCCCGTCGCTCGACCTTCGAGCGGACGCTGCGCCTGGCCGCGCCCGACGTCGCCGGGCTCACCCTCCGCACCGGCCACGTCGACCGGCTCGTGCTCGAGGCCGACCGGGTGGTCGGCGCCGAGGTCGACGGCTCGTTCGTCCGGGCCGACCTGGTGGTCGACGCCTCGGGCCGCTCCGGCCGCCTCACCCGGTCGAGCGGTGCCCCCGACCTCGACGGCGACTGCGGCCTGGCCTACGTGGACCGCACCTACCGGCTGCGCCCTGGCGCAGAGCCGGGGCCGACGAACAGCCCGATCGGCTACATGGGCGACTTCGACGGCTACCAGTGCCTGCTCTTCCCGCACGAGGGCGGCCACTTCTCGGTGGTGCTCGTGCGCCCCACCGGGGACGCAGCGCTCAAGGAGCTGCGCTTCGAGGCGGCGTTCGACGCCGCCGTCGCTGCGATCCCGGCGCTGGCCGAGTGGACCGATCCGGCACGTGCCCTCGCCACGTCGGGGGTGCTCGTCGGCGGCGCGCTCCGCAACGTCTACCGCCGGCAGGCCCGCACCCCGGGGCTGGTCTCCGTCGGCGACTCGGTGGCGACCACGACCCCCACGCGCGGCCGCGGCGTCGGCATGGCCTGCCTGCAGATGACCGCGCTGCTCGCGCTGCTCGACGAGGGCGCCGACCCGGTCACCGTCTCCGAACCCTTCGGTGACTGGTGCGACGCCAACATCGAGCCGTGGGTCGCCGACCACATCGCGATCGACGGCGGCACGGTCCGGCGCTGGCAGGGCGAGGACATCGACCTGAGCGGCCCGCTCACCTCCGACCTCATCGCCGCCGCGGTCGAGGCCGACCCCCGGATCGGGCAGTACGCCGCGGGCTACTTCTCGATGACCGCACTGCCCGAGACGCTCCGCCCCGCCGAGCCCTGGGCGCGCGCGGTGTACGAGAGCGGCTGGCGACCGCCGTACGTCGAGGGGCCCACGCGCGACGAGCTCGTCGACCTCATCTCCAGGACGCTGGTGGCCGCCTGACCCTCGGCACTGGCCTGGACCTCGTCGGGAGATCGGTTGCTGGAGCAGACGGGTCGTGTACCATCTGGTACATGAACCGACTCTTCGAGACGACTCGCGACATCGACGCCCCCGCCCAGCAGGTCTGGGACGTCATCTCCGACGTGGAGCGGTGGGCGGAGTGGACGCCCACCGTGACCAGCGTGCGACGGCTGGACGACGGCCCGTTCGGGGTCGGCTCGCGCGTCGAGATCCACCAGCCCAAGCTGCCGAAGGCGCAGTGGGAGGTCACCGAGGTCGACGACGGGCGGAGCTTCACCTGGGAGGCGACCGGGCCGGGCATGAGGTCGATCGCGCGGCACGTGGTGGAGCCTCGCGGCGCCGGCGCGACCATCACGCTCAGCGTCGAGCAGACCGGTCCGATGGGCGCGGTCGCGGCCCTGGTGTGGCGCAAGCTCACGCAGCGCTACGTCGAGACCGAGGCCGAGAGCCTCGACCGCCGGGTCCGCCAGACCGACGCCGCGTGACGTCGGTCAGCGCCGAGGCAGGGCCGAGACAGCGCCTCCTCGACGCCACCATCGACCACTTCGCCAGCCACGGCATCGGGGACACCAGCCTGCGGTCGATCGCCGAGTCGGTCGGCAGCAGCCACCGGATGCTGATCTACCACTTCGGGTCACGCGAGGGCCTGCTCGCCGAGGTCACCCGCGAGGTGGAGGCCCGGCAGCGGGCGGTGATGACCGCGACGTACGACGAGGGACTGCCTCCGCTCGAGGCGGCCGCGAAGTACTGGGAGGAGACCGTCGAGGCCACGCTGCGGCACGGCCCACTCTTCTTCGAGCTCGCCGCGCACGCCATGCAGGGCAAGCCGCACGCCGCGACGCTGCGGGAGGAGCTGATCGCGGCGTGGCTGCCGTCGGTGGTCGACCTCTGCCGGGCGATCGGCATCCCCGAGGACCAGGCGAGCGCCCACGCCCGGCTCGCACTGGCCGGCGCCCGTGGGCTGCTGCTCGACCTCCTCGTGAGCGGCGACCGCGCCGAGGTCGCGCAGTCCGCCGACCTGCTCAACCGGCTGCTCCTGCTGTCCGCCGAGGTCGGGGGAGCCGCCGGGAGATGACCGGGCGGTCTCGGATGCCCTCGAGTGCGAGTTGTGGCGGGTTGGCGGTGGTGATCACACGTAGTGGCGAGTTGGTGCACGTCCGGGGCCCCCGCGCGTACGACAACCCGCCACAACGTCAGGCCCCCTGCGGTTGCGGGGTCAGCCGACCGGCATGCCGCCGAGCCGGGCGAGTCCCTCGACGCCCGCCGGACCGTGCTCCTGGACCCGCTGCAGCACGCTGCCGAGCTCCGAAGAGCCGTCGCCCTCGGAAGGCAGGCGCGCCGGGTTGAGCACCAGGCCGTCCGACCACGCCTTGACGTCGGGTGCGGAGCGGAAGGACGCGACGCTGCGTGCTCCCTGGACGTTCATCAGCGCCCACTCGGCCATCGTGCTCGCGTACGGCGAGGGCGGGCACAGCCGGTTCTTCTCCGCGTCGTCGCCGCGGGTCGCCTCGACGTAGCCCGCGAGCGCCGCTCCGAAGCACGGGAACCCGGCTCGGATCGGCTGCAGCGTGATCACCTCCGGCCCCCAGACCGGCACCAGCGGAGGCATCTTCAGCCCGTCCGCCGCGCAGTTCACCACGAGGGCGTCCTCCGCGACACCCACCGACCCCTCGGTGAGCTCGAGCCTGCCTCTGCGCACCGTGTCGATGTGCCCGAGGCGCACGACGTTGTCGATGGTGCGGAGCAGGTCGAGCTCCCACTGCGCCAGCGTGGGTGCCTTGGCCATCGTCGGGGTCACGGAACGGTCGACGCGGAGCATGATCCCGTCGTCCTCCAGCCGCTCGAAGAACGCGGGCAGCGTCCGGGCCTCCGCGGCGGCGCACATGACGTCGGCCACCATGCCGAGGAAGATCACCGGGTCCGGCTGGATCTTGGCCCGGTTGAGCATCCACGGGTCACGCGGCCTGACCCAGCAGATGCTGTCGGGGTCCACATCGTTCTGGAGCAGCCAGATGATGGCGTCCGTCGCGGTCTTGCCCGACCCCACGACGACGTACTGGCTGGGGGCCTCCTCCTCACGCACGAGGTCGTTGACCGGGATGACGCGCGCACCGTCGGTGATCGCGAACCTCGGCGGCAGCTCTGCCGGGATGTCGGGGGCGAGGTAGCGAGCGTCGACGATGCGGCACGTCGCCGGCACCTCGAACCGCTCGCTGGTCTCGTGCGACGCGAAGACGCCGTTGCCCAGGTACTCCGTGCCGGGGAAGAACCGCACCCGGCCCGTCGCTGTCATGCGGTCCATCACGTCGGCGTAGTAGGCACAGATGGTGGACTGGTCGGCGCGCTCGTGCAGCCCCGCCTCGGGGCCTTCCTGCTGGATGCGCCCGCCGCCCAGATGAGTCGACGGGACGCCGTAGAAGAGCGAGGCCTGGTGGAGGCGGACGAACGGATAGGCGTTCAGCCAGTGGCCCCCGGCGCCTGGCCTGCGATCCACGATCGCCACCCGGACGTCGGCGTGGTCGATCAGCGCGTCGGTGAAAGCCATGCCCATGGCTCCGGCCCCGACGACCAGGTAGTCGGCCTCGACAGCCTGTGTCATCTCGCCACCGAACCATGGCTCCGGCGTCGCCACCAGGGTCTTCGGTCTGTGGTGGCGCGAGCCGGTCAGCCGGTCAGCCGGTCAGCCGGGCAGCTCCGGGTGCGGCTCGGTCTCGTGCGGCAGCAGGAGAGTGGGCACCCCGCCGAGGCGCCGCCGGAAGCGCACGTGGTCGGCGTACTGACCGAGCGCCTGCCACAGCGCGGTGTGCGCCGTCCACGGCAGCGGTTCGTCGCCGTCGCGCCAGCTCCCACCGAAGGCCACCCAGGCCGGCGTCCACGTGGCTGCGAGGTCCCAGGCTCCGCGCTGTGACATGAGGAGACGACGGCGGATCTGGAAGGCCGCGCGAGGTCCGTCGGTGTAGACCGGCGCGGTCTCGACCGGCCACAGCCAGAGGTCGCGCGTCATGAGGTCGAGCTCGAGGTCGCGGAGGACCGCCGGGTCGACCAGCACGGTCGCCACGTTCTCGTGAGGTTCCCTCCTCATCCCGGCACGGTAGCGACCGGTGGGCCCGGGGTGAACCCTCCGAAGGAGTGGTCCTGCGGCCGCCCGGGAGGGGCAGACGAGCAGTGGTGTCGTCGACATCGACCTCGGGGCCACGCAGCGCCGCACTGCGATGACAGAGTGGTGAGGATGAGCGACCCGGTGCCGGCCACGATGCGCGCCGCTGTGCTGACCCGCCACGGGGGTCCTGATGCGGTGGAAGTGCGGGACGTGCCGGTGCCCGTGCCACGTCGCGGGGAGGTGCTCGTCCGAGTCGCCGCGGCAGGCATCAACAACACCGACGTCTGGACCCGCGAGGGCGCCTACGGCCTCCCCGGTGACCCGGCGGCGAAGGCCGGCTGGCGTGGACCTGTGCGGTTTCCACGCGTCCAGGGCGGCGACGTCGCAGGCCGTGTCGTGGCCGTCGGGGACGACGTCGACGACGCTCGCGTGGGCAGCCGGGTGCTCCTCGACCCCGCGCTCCACGACGCCGACGACCTCCCCGTCGACGTGCTGGGCAGCGAGCGTGACGGCGGCTTCGCCGAGTACGTCGTCGTGCCGGCCGAGAGGGCTCATCCGGTCGACGACAGCCCGCTGAGCGACGTCGAGCTGGCCTGCCTGCCGATCGCCTACGGCACTGCCCTCGGCATGCTCGAGCGCGGGCGGGTCGACACCGGCGACACCGTGCTCGTCACCGGCGCCTCAGGTGGCGTCGGGCTCGCGGCCGTGCAGCTGGCGAAGGCACGAGGCGCCCGCGTGGTGGCGGTGAGCAGCGCCGGCAAGCTCGACCCCGTCGGCGCAGCGGGCGCCGACATCGTGCTCGACCGCGGTGACGACCAACTCGCCGAGCGGGTCAGGTCGGCCGCACCCGACGGCCTTGCCGCGGCCGTCGACGTGGTCGCCGGGCCCTTCGTCGGTGAGGGGCTCGCGCTGCTGCGGCCCGGCGGCCGCTGGGTCGTCGCCGGCGCACTGGGTGGCTTCGCGGTGGAGCTCGACGTGCGGCGGCTCTACCTCGCCAACCAGTCGCTGGTGGGGTCGACGATGCACACCCCGGCTCAGTTCGACCTGCTCGTGAGCATCGCCCGCCGTGGCGACGTCCGACCGGTCGTGGCCGCGACGTACCGGCTCGACGACATCCATGCCGCGCACGCCGCGCTCGAGGAGCGCCGACACGTGGGCAAGCTGGTCGTGACGCCCTGACCCCCGACACCGCGGTCGGGCCTACGATCGGGGCCATGACTGCCACGGCTGCCCCTCCGGGCCTGCGCGACCTGGTCGAGGAGCTGCGCGAGCGCCTGGCTGTCGCTCGACAGGGTGGCTCGGAGGCGGCTCGCCGCAAGCACACCGACCGCGGCAAGCTGCTGGTGCGCGACCGGGTCGACCGGCTGCTCGACCCCGGCAGCCCCTTCCTCGAGCTGAGCGCGCTCGCCGCCTACGACATGTACGCCGACGGCGACGCCTGGGCGGTGCCGTCGGCCGGGATCGTCACCGGGCTCGGCCAGGTCGAGGGCCGCACGTGCGTGGTGGTCGCCAACGACGCCACCGTCAAGGGCGGCACCTACTACCCGATCACGGTCAAGAAGCACCTGCGCGCCCAGGAGGTCGCGGCGCACAACCGGCTGCCCTGCATCTACCTGGTCGACTCCGGCGGCGCCTACCTGCCGATGCAGGAGGACGTGTTCCCCGACAAGGAGCACTTCGGCCGCATCTTCTTCAACCAGGCCAACCTCTCCCGTCGCCGGATCCCGCAGATCGCCTCCGTCATGGGCTCGTGCACCGCCGGCGGTGCCTACGTGCCCGCGATGTCCGACGAGACCGTGATCGTGCGCGAGCAGGGCACGATCTTCCTCGGCGGCCCGCCGCTGGTGAAGGCGGCCACCGGCGAGGTCGTCAGCGCCGAGGACCTCGGCGGCGGCGACGTCCACGCCCGCAAGTCCGGCGTCGTCGACCACCTGGCCGCGGACGACGCGCACGCCCTGGCGATCGTGCGCTCCATCGTCGACACGCTCCCGACGGGGGTCTCGACGAGCTCGACCGACGGGAGCTCGGTGGAGGAGCCGGCGCTCGACCCCGCCGAGCTCTACGACGTCGTGCCCACCGACTCGCGCACGCCGTACGACGTGCGCGAGGTGATCCGGCGCATCGTCGACGGCAGCCGGTTGCACGAGTTCAAGGAGCTGTACGGCGAGACGCTCGTCTGCGGCTTCGCGCGGATCTGGGGCCACCCCGTCGGCATCGTCGCCAACAACGGCATCCTCTTCTCCGAGTCGGCCCTCAAGGGCGCGCACTTCATCGAGCTGTGCAACCAGCGCGGCGTGCCGATCGTGTTCCTGCAGAACATCACCGGCTTCATGGTCGGCCGCGACTACGAGAACCGCGGCATCGCCCGCGACGGCGCCAAGCTCGTCACCGCGGTCGCGTGCTCGGTGGTGCCGAAGTTCACCGTCGTCATCGGCGGCTCCTTCGGCGCCGGCAACTACGGCATGTGCGGTCGTGCCTACGACCCGCGGTTCCTCTGGATGTGGCCCAACGCGCGGATCTCCGTGATGGGCGGTGAGCAGGCGGCGTCGGTGCTGGCGACCGTGCGCCGCGACGGCATCGAGTCGCGCGGCGAGGAGTGGTCGGCCGAGGACGAGGAGGCGTTCAAGGCGCCCATCCGCGACCAGTACGAGCACCAGGGGTCGCCGTACTACTCGACCGCCCGGCTGTGGGACGACGGGGTGATCGACCCGGTGGACACGCGGCGGGTGCTGGGGATGGGGTTGGCGGCGGCCGCCCACGCCCCGGTCGGGGAACCCTCCTACGGCGTCTTCCGGATGTGAGTGCCGTGAACGAGCCGACCCCCGAGCGCGTCGCGGAAACGACCCGTGACCCGGCCGAGCCGACGGCCGGCCCCCCGGGAGGCAACCACCCCCTTCGCTCCTTCGTCGCTCCGGGGGGGCCAGGCCCATCCACGCCTCCCGGGGGGCCGTCCGACGACCCGTCCTTGCTGGGCCCGGCCTCTACGCGGGCGATCACGACGTTGCTGGTGGCGAACCGGGGGGAGATCGCGCTGCGGGTGATCCGGTCGGCGCGGGCTCGGGGGCTGCGCACTGTCGCGGTCTACTCGGACGCCGACCGAGACGCGCCGCACGTGCGGGCAGCCGACGCCGCTGTCCACCTGGGACCGACGCCGGCGACCGAGTCCTACCTCCACATCGAGCGCATCCTCGATGCTGCCCGGCAGGCGGGGGCGGATGCGATCCACCCGGGCTACGGATTCTTGTCGGAACGAGCAGAATTCGTGCGCGCGGTCACGGAGGCCGGGTTGGTCTTCGTCGGCCCGAGCGCCGACGTGATGGAGGCGATGGGCCGCAAGGACCGTGCCCGCGAGATCGCGGAGCGGGCGGGTGTGCCGGTGGTGCCACGGGTCGAGGCGGGTCTCGACGGGGCTCGACCAGCGGACGGAGCATTCCCGGCGCTGGTCAAGGCTGCTGCCGGCGGCGGCGGCAAGGGCATGCGCATCGTGCGTGATCCCGCGGAGCTCGACGCCGCACTGGCTTCAGCAGCCCGCGAGGCGGCGTCTGCCTTCGGCGACGACACGCTGCTGATCGAGCGTTACGTCGAGCGCGGCCGTCACATCGAGGTCCAGGTGCTGGCGGACGAGCACGGCAACGTCGTCCACCTCTACGAGCGCGACTGCTCGTCGCAGCGCCGTCACCAGAAGGTGCTCGAGGAGGCCCCGGCACCCGACCTCTCCGTCGAGGCGCGGCAGGAGCTGCTCGGGTCGGCCGTGGCCCTGGCCCGCGAGGTCGGCTACACCAACGCCGGCACCGTCGAGTTCCTGGTGGCCGGCGACAAGGGGCAGGAAGAGGTGTTCTTCCTCGAGATGAACACTCGGCTGCAGGTCGAGCACCCTGTCACCGAGCTGGCCGTCGAGGTGGCCGGCCGGCCCCTCGACCTGGTCGACCTGCAGCTGCGGGTGGCCGCCGGTGAGCCGCTGCCTTTCCAGCAGGAGGACGTGCGGTGCGTCGGCCACGCCATCGAGGCGCGCGTCTACGCCGAGGACGCCTTCGGCGGGTTCCTGCCGCAGGCCGGTACGGCGTCACTGGTGCGCTGGCCCGACGGCGTCCGCGTCGACGCCGCGCTGGAGAGCGGCCAGGCCGTCACCTCGTCGTACGACCCGATGCTCGGCAAGGTCATCGCGCGCGGCGACGACCGTGAGATGGCGCGGCACGCGCTCGTGGCGGCGCTCGACGCCACCGCGGTGCTCGGCCTGACCACCAACACCGGCTTCCTCCGCGCGCTGGCCTCCTCCGAGGTCTTCCGCGACGCGGCCGTCGACACCGCGTGGCTCGACCGTCACGACGTGCCGGCGCCCGACGACACCCTGCCGCGGGTGATCGCGGCCTGGACCGACGCGGTGGTGATCGCGATGACCACGGCCGCAGGGCCGTTCCAGCCCGACGGCTGGCGGCTGGCCGCCGACCCCGCTCCCGTGCTCGTCGAGATCGACCGGGAGCTGCGCGTCGACCGGGCCCGCGGGCTGGTGATCGACGGCGACCGGCAGTACGCCATCACCCAGCTCGAGGCGGCCAACCACCGCGTCGTGCTCGACATCGACAGCGAGCGGCACACCGCCGTGGTCAACGCCCAGGCGCACTCCATCGAGGTGTCCTGGCGCGGCCAGCGGTTCGTCTTCCTCCGGGTCGACCCCTTCGGCGCGGACAGCGCGGAGCTCGCGGACGGCACGTCGACGGCCCCGATGCCCGGCACCGTCCTGTCCGTCGACGTGGCCGAGGGCGACCAGGTGAGCCAGGGCGACGTGCTCGGCGTCATGGAGGCGATGAAGATGGAGCTCACGATCCGCGCCCCGCTCACCGGCACCGTCACCTCGGTCGCCGTCGCCCCCGGCCAGCAGGTCGCGCTCGGTGCCGAGCTCTTCGTGGTCACCGCTCCCGAGACGGCCGACGAGCAGGGGGCGGAGCAGTGAGCGAGGAGGAGCGCAGGAGTTCACGATCCGCCCCGCCGAGGAGCCCGACCTCGAGGACATCGCCGCGATCTACCGGCAGCACGTGTACGGCGGCGACGCCACCTCGGACTTCGTGGCGCAGCCGCCGACGTACTGGGCGGCGCGGATGCAGAGCACGGTGTCGGGCGACCACATCCTCGTCGCGGAGCCCGACGACGGCGGGCGCATCGTCGGCTACGCCTACTCCGCGCCCTTCCGGCAGCGGCCGGCCTACCGGTTCACGCGCGAGACCTCGGTCTACCTGTCCGCGCAGGCCGCCGGCAAGGGGCTCGGCACCCGGCTCTACGAGGACCTGCTGCAGCGCCTGCGCGACGACGACATGCACACCGCGATCGCGCTGATCACGATGCCCAACAAGGGCAGCGAGAAGCTCCACCTGCGGATGGGCTTCGAGAACATCGGGGTGATGAAGGAGGCCGGGCGCGAGCTCGGCGAGTGGCGCGACGCCGGGTGGTTCCAGCTGATGCTCTGACGGTCGGTCGACGACCCCGTCGGTCGCGCACCCCGCGCGGTCTCGCACCCCGAGGACGCAGTGGTCACCAGTTTCGAGCTCGTCGCCAGCACTTCGCACCTCAACCACCGAACGGGTCCCCGTCGGCGAGCCCCGTCGGTCGAGCTCGTCGAGACCACGCGCTCGACCCGCCCTAGGGTGGAGGCATGACGAGGAACCTCGGGCTGCCGATGGTGGTGCCGGCGCCCGACCGGGACGGCGCGCTGCCGGAGCGGGTGACGATCTACGAGGTGGGGCCGCGCGACGGTCTGCAGAACGAGCCCGAGGTCGTGCCGCTCGACGTCAAGGTGGAGTTCGTCCATCGCCTGGTCGCGGCCGGGCTCCCCGTCGTGGAGACCACGAGCTTCGTGCACCCGCGCTGGGTGCCGCAGCTCGCCGACGCCGAGCAGCTGGTCGCACGGGTCGACCACCACGGCTCGGTGCCGATGCCGGTGCTGGTGCCCAACGAGCGCGGGCTCGACCGCGCGATCGAGGCCGGGCTGCAGCACGTCGCGATCTTCGGCAGCGCGACGGAGAGCTTCGCCCAGCGCAACCTCAACCGCTCCTACGAGGACCAGTTCGCGATGTTCGCCCCCACGGTGAAGCGCGCTGTCGCGGCCGACATGGACGTGCGCGCCTACCTCTCGATGTGCTTCGGCGACCCCTGGGAGGGTCCGGTGGCGATCGAGCGGGTGGTGAGCGCCGGCGTCCGCCTGCTCGAGCATGGGTGCCGTGCAGCTGTCCCTGGGCGACACCATCGGCGTGGCCACGGCGGGTCACGTGGTCGCGGTGCTCGACGCCTTCAACGCGGCCGGCGTGCCCGACTCGGCGCTGGCGGTGCACTTCCACGACACGTACGGACAGGCGCTCTCCAACGCCCACGTCGCCCTGCGGCACGGGGTCACCACCTTCGACGCCAGCGCGGGCGGCCTCGGGGGGTGCCCCTACGCCAAGTCGGCCACCGGCAACCTCGCCACCGAGGACCTCGTCTGGATGCTCACCGGCCTGGGCGTCGACACCGGTGTGGACCTCGACGCGCTCGTCGCGACGTCGCGCTGGATGGCCGAGCAGCTCGGCCGCCCCAGTCCCGAGCGCCGTCGTACGCGCACTCTCCTAGCGAAACTGGCACTTCCCACGTGTTGCAGCGCGTGGGGAGTGCCGGTTTCCCACGTGAACATGGGAAACCAGCAGACCCCCAGGCACCGCCGTGCGCGCGGCTACGACGGGGCAGGCAGAATCTCGGTATGGCTGACGTCGTCTACGTCCACATCGGTGCCCCGAAGACCGGCACCACCTACCTGCAGGACCGGTTGTACCTCAACCGATCCGCGCTGGACGAGCGCGGCGTCACCTACCCCGTGGGCCTGCACCGCGACCACTTCGGCGCCGCCCTCGACCTGACGGAGAAGCCCTGGGGCCAGCTCGGCGAGAACGTCGAGGGCCGCTGGGACTCGCTGGCCGCCAAGGTGCGCCGCGCGCACGGCCACGTGCTGATCTCGCACGAGCTCTTCGCCGCCGCCACGCTCGAGCAGGTCAAGAAGGCGATGCGCGACCTCGGCGACGCCGAGATCCACATCGTCTACTCCCAGCGCGACATGGCGCGGCAGATCCCGGCGCAGTACCAGGAGTCGGCCAAGCACCGCTCACGCGAGCTGTTCTCCCACTACCTGATGCGGTGCATGGAGAACGAGCGGCGCAACCCCGAGTGGTGGTTCTGGCGCTCGCACAGCCTGCCCGACGTGCTCAACCGCTGGACCCAGGGGCTGCCGCCCGAGCGGGTCCACCTGGTGACCGTGCCGCAGAGCGGGCACGAGGGCGAGACGCTGTGGGAGCGCTACTGCCGCGCCTTCGCGATCGACCCGTCCTGGGCGCCCGACGACAGCCCGCGCCGCAACCCCTCGCTCGGCATCGACGAGACCATCCTGCTGCGCCGGCTGAACCGCAGGCTGCGCAAGGCCGGGCTGGAGCAGGAGCAGTACGACGCGATCGTGCGGGGCCTGCTGGTGCAGCGCAACCTCGCCCAGAAGGAGATGCGGCGCAAGATCACCCTGCCGCCGTGGGCCTTCGACTGGGTCGACGAGGTGACCGACGAGTGGGTCGACTGGGTGCGCGCGGCGGGCATCGACGTCGTCGGCGACCTCGACGACCTGCGCGCCGTACGACCGGACCCGGGGGTGCGGTGGGCCAACCCCGACAAGCCGAAGCCCAAGCTGGTCAACAAGGCCGCGATGAACGCCCTGGAGATCCTCGTGCTCGAGCTCGCCGAGCGACCCGACCCGACGCAGTCACCGACCGCGCGGATCGGCCGGCTCGCCAAGCACCTGCGGGGTCAGTGAGCCCGCGCGCGACTCCACCGGCGTGAGCTGCCGGTCTCGGAAGGCGGCTGCCGGTCGGACGGGGCTTGAGCTCGCGGGCGGTGAACTTGCCGACCTGCCAGGTGACGTAGGCGTCCGTGCCGGCACCCCACACGCCTCCGGCGATCGGCACGCGGCGGACGATGGTGGACGCCGCCCGCCTGCCCATGATGCGTCCCACCAGGGCGGAGGTGAACTCCGAGGCCATCAGCATGTCCAGCTCCGGGTCGTGGGCCGGGGCGGTGGCGAGGAGCATGGGCGCACCCGGCACCTTGCGCTTCTTGACCAGGCTCTTCACGGTGTCCTCGCCGAGGACGCACAGCAGGAGTGCGTTGCGGACCCGGGGGTCCTCGAGGTCGTAGCCGCGCAGGTGCGCGATGGCGGCCACCATGCGCACCTGCAGCACAGCCAGGCCGGCGATGTTGGCCGGGATCGCGACGGCGGCGGTGGCGATGCCGCCGAGGTTGGTCAGGAAGCCCTGGGCGGCCGCGAGTGCCACGTGGTTCTCGATGATCTCGTGGATGGCCTGGTCGACCATGCCCTCCTGCTCCTCGAGCTGCTTCTCCGCCGCGGACGCGGCCGGCGGCAGCACGCCGGATCCGTGGATCGCCCGCTGCACCGTCTGGTGCACGAAGCTCGCGTTGAGGCCAGGGGCGGCACGGTGCACGTCGGGCATGACCTTCTGGATGACCCTGCTGCGGATGCTCACGGCTTCGTCCTTCCCTGGTGCGGTGCCAGGTCAACCAGGTTCCTACCCGGATTCGTCCCGATCCGTGCCCACGGCGCAGGAGACAATGGACACATGGCGGAGGGGTGGGGGGCGGTGGCGGCGCGCTGCTCCTGGGAGTTCCCGGACCTCGCCGCCCCGGGTGCGGACGAGGCCTTCCCGGACGACCTGGTGGGCCTGGGGGCAGACCTGGAGGTCCCCACGCTGCTGGCCGCCTACGCACGGAGCCTCTTCCCGATGCCGGGCCCGGTGCGGGTCGCTCGCCGCACGCTCACCTGGTGGTCGCCGCTGCAGCGCGGCGTCCTGCCTCTCGACGGGATGCGGGTGACCCGCTCGCTGGCGAAGTCGTGCCGGCGCATGGAGATCCGCGTCGACACCGCCTTCGACGAGGTGGTCAGGGCCTGCGCCGACCCCCGGCGCGACCAGGGCTGGATCGACGAGGACTTCGTGGCGGCGTACAAGCGGATGCACCGGGCGGGCTACGCGCACTCGGTGGAGACCTGGCGCGAGGGCGAGCTCGTCGGAGGTCTGTACGGCGTGACGATCGGGGGCCTGTTCGCGGGCGAGTCGATGTTCCACCATGTGCGGGACGCCTCCAAGGTCGCCCTCGTCGCGCTGGTCGGGATGCTCGCCGACGAGCACGCCGCGCACCGGGTGCTGGACGTGCAGTGGGCGACGCCTCACCTGGCGTCGCTGGGCGTCGTCGAGGTGTCGCGGCGCACGTACGTCACCGAGCTGCTGCCCGCCGCGCTGGCACTGCCCAGCCCCTTCCCGAGCGACCTGAGCCCGACGCCTGAGCCCGCGCTACTTCAGGAACTTCGACGTACGCCGGTCGGCGAGCGGCTTGCCGCCGGTCTGGCAGGTCGCGCAGTACTGCAGCGAGGAGTCGGCGAAGGACACCTCGCGCACGGTGTCGCCGCACACCGGGCACGCCTGGCCCTTGCGGCCGTGCACCGCGAGGTGCGCCTTCTTCTCGCCCTTGAGCTCGCTGGCGGCCAGACCCTCCGAACGCTTGATCGCGTCGGTGAGCGTCGTGCGGATCGCGTCGTAGAGCACCGGGAGCCGGCCGTCCTCGAGCAGTGACGAGGCGGGCGTGAAGGGACTCATCCGCGCGGTGTGCAGGATCTCGTCGGAGTAGGCGTTGCCGATGCCGGCGATCGTCGACTGGTTGCGCAGCACGCCCTTGACCTGGGAGCGGCCGGCGTCGCGGAGGATGTCGCCGAGCCGCTCGACGGTGAACCCCTCGGCCAGCGGGTCGGGGCCGAGCCGCGCGATCCCGGGCACCTCGGCGGGGTCGCGCACGACGTAGATCGCGAGCCGCTTCTGGGTGCCGGCCTCGGTGATGTCGAGACCTGAGCCGTCCTGCCGGCCTGTCGAGGACGAGGACCACCCGGGCGGCGAGCGGGGACTTCGCGCTGGGCTTGGGCGGCAGCGACGGCACCTCGTCGCGCCAGCGGATCCAGCCGGCGCGCGACAGGTGGACGATCAGGTGCAGCCCTGCGGCCTCGATGTCGAGGAACTTGCCGTGCCGCTGCACGTCGTCGACCAGGGCGCCCGACAGCGCGGACAGCGGCGGGTCGTAGGTCTTGAGTGCGCTGAACGCCGCGATGTCGACACGGACGATGGCGCGGTCCCGCAGCCGGGTGCGCAGGTCCGACGCGAGCGCGTGCACCTCCGGCAGCTCGGGCATGGCGTCAGTCTAGGGAGCGCTCACGCGCCGGACACGCGACTCACGTGCACCAGCGTCACGGTCTCCGGGTCGCCGCCGCGGCAGCCAGAAGCCGGTGGCCGCCAGCGCCGCACCGGAGACCGGCCGGCCGCCGAAGGGTCCGTGGTCGGGCAGCGGCGCGGAGTAGCTGGTCTCCTTGGGCTCCACGGGGCCCTCCCAGGCGAGGTCGTACGCCGCGGCGGGGTCGAGGCCGGGCACCCTCACCGAGACACCCCGGTTGGAGACCGACTCGTCGAGCTGCACGTGGGCGACGAGCGCCTCGTCGCCGGCGTGCGAGACCACCCCGTGCAGCAGCACTGCGGGGTCAGGGGAGTGCGGGCGCACGGTGCGCCCGCCGTGCAGCAGGGCGCGGAAGCGCTTGAAGCGCTCGACCCAGTCGCCCAGTCGCGCCAGGTCGTCGGCGTCCGCCGTGCTCAGGTCCCACTCGACGCCGAAGGACCCGAAGAGGGCGGTGGCTGCCCGGAAGTCGAGGTCGAAGGTGCGTCCGGTGATGTGGGACCGCGGCGAGGACACGTGGGCGCCGAGGTACTCCGGCGCGACCAGCTGCGCGCTCCACCGCTGGATGTGCTGGCGGGCGAGGGCGTCGGTCATGTCGGAGGTCCAGAACCGCTGCACCCTCTCGATCACCCCGAGGTCGATCCGTCCACCGCCGGAGGCGCAGGACTCCCACCGCACCTGCGGATGCGCCTCGCGCAGCGCGTCGAGGAGGGCGTAGAAGCCGAGGGTGTGCTCGCGCACCACCGGCGCGCGGCCGCGCCGGCCGCCCGCCGGCCTCGAGCAGGTCGCGGTTGTGGTCCCACTTCACGAACCCCACGGGGTAGGTGCGCAGCACGGCGTCGACCTGCCGGAAGAGGTGGTCGCGCACCTCGGGCCGGGAGAGGTCGAGCACCTGCTGGTGACGGTGCATGAGCGGCTCGCGGTCGCCCGCCGCGAGCATCCAGTCGGGATGGGCACGGTAGAGGTCGGAGTCGGGGTTCACCATCTCGGGCTCGAACCACAGCCCGAACTCCATCCCGAGACCACGCACGTGCTCCGCGAGCGGCCCCAGGCCCTCGGGCCACACCTGGCCGTCCACCTCCCAGTCACCGAGCCCCGCGGTGTCGTCGCGGCGGTGGCGGAACCATCCGTCGTCCAGCACGAAGAGCTCCACGCCCACCCCGGCCGCGCGGTCCGCGATCTCGCGGAGCCGGTCCACGTCGTGGTCGAAGTAGACCGCCTCCCAGACGTTGAGCACGACCGGCTGCACGTCAGGGTGCGCCGGCAGGGACCGCTGCCACTCGTGCCAGCGAGCTGCGAGGCCGTCCAGCCCGTCGTCGGCCGCCCCGAACATCACCCAGGGGGTCGTGTACTCCTCGCCCGTCGAGAGGGCCACCTCACCGGGCAGCAGCAGCTCGCCACCCCCGAGTGTGGTGCCGGTGGCGGGGTCGCGCTCCCACCGCAGGACGCTGTTGCCGCTCCAGGCGACGTGGGCCGCGACCACAATGCCGTCCGTGGTGGTGAACCCGGGGGTCCCGAGGACGGCAGCTGTCGGCGACCCCAGGCCCGGCCGTCCGCCACGGCTCTCGCGCAGCCACGTGCCGTCGGTGACCTCGCGCCGCTGCGGGCTGCGCTCGCGCTCGTGCCGACCGGTGAAGTCCAGCGACTCGGTGAACCTGTCCTCGACCGGGAGCACCACCTCGAGCCCGTCCACGAGGTAGGTGCCCGCGGCGGCGTTGGTCACGGTGTGACGGGCGCGCACGAGGCCACCTGCCAGGGCCTCCACCTCGGTGAGCAGGGTGAGACCGGCCGCTTCGTCGCGGGCGCGCACGACGAGGCGGGTCTCGTCGTGCTCGACGCCGTCGCAGACGAACCGCGTCGACCACGAGAGCCCGGTCGACCCGTCGTCGCCGAGGCGGTGGCCACGCAGGTGGGGCCGGGTGTAGAGGCCGCGGCTGTGCTCACCGAGAAGAGGAATGCCCGGGGCGCCGGGCCCCAGCGGCGCGATGCCGTCGGCCTCGGGAGCCTCGCCCGGTGCCGGGTGGAGCAGGCCGAGCCGCACCAGGTGGGGCCAGCCGTCCCCGGCGTACGTCAGCTCGAGGCCGGTGACCGGGGTCGGGCGGGTGGGGAACCGCACGGGTGCTCCTGTCCGGACGCGGAGGAGCTGCCCGGAGGGCCCGGGCCGCCCGTCCGACGACTCAGCCCTTGACGGCGCCTGCGGTCAGGCCGCGGACGAAGAAGCGCTGCATCGAGAGGAACACGATGATCGGCACGATCATCGAGAAGAAGCCACCCGCGGTCACCAGGTTCCAGCCGGCGCCCTGCTGGCTCAGCAGGGTGTTCTGGATCGCCACCGTCATGGGGGCGTTGTCACCGGGGCCGATGAACACCAGCGCGACGAACAGGTCGTTCCAGACCCAGAGGAACTGGAAGATCGCGAACGACGCGACCGCGGGCATCGACATCGGCAGGATCAGCCGCCAGAAGGTCTGGAAGTGGCTGGCTCCGTCGATCTCGGCCGACTCGATGACGCTGTGCGGCAGCGTGGCCATGTAGTTGCGCAGGATGTAGATCGCCAACGACATGCCGAAGCCGATGTGCGCCAGCCACACAGCGGGGAAGCGTGCCCGCTCATCTGGAGGTCGTTGTAGATCTGCAGGATCGGCACGAACGCGACGAAGTTGGGGATCACCAGCAGAGCGACGACGATCAGGAACAGCGCAGTCGCGGACGGGGAAGCGCATGAAGGTGAACGCGTAGGCGGCGAAGGTCGCCACCAGCAGCGGGATGAACGTCGCCGGCAGCGCGATCGCGATGGTGTTGATGAAGGCGGTGTCCAGGCTGGCTGTGTCCATCGCCTCCGAGTAGTTGTCGAAGCCCGACGAACCCGAAGTCGTCCGGCGCCGAAGATCGTCCACCAGCCGGTGGTGTTGGCCTCCTGCTCTCCCCGGAAGGAGGTGATGAACAGGCCGACCAGCGGGACGATCCAGAGGAAGCAGATGATCGCGAGGACGATGCGCGCGAACCAGCCGGCGTTCTGCGGCTTGTCGGCACCGCCACCACCACCGCGCTTGCGGGTGCGGGGTGCGTCGCCGCCCGCACCCGGCTTCTGCTCGTCCGGCGCCGCCCCCTTGAACGAAGGCGTGGCCTCGTCGGTGCCACCGGCAGCGCCGACTGCCGGCGTGGCCGGTCGTCGTCGCCGTCATCCTTGGGCCTCCATCTCGACGGAAGTGCCTGACTTGGTAGACCATCACGGGCGCGATGGCGATCAGCAGCATGACGACGATCGCCGAGGCCGCACCGTTGTTGAAGTTCGTCGTGAGCTGGCGGTAGAACTCCACGCCCAGGATGTTGGTGTTGAACTGACCTGCAGTCATCACGTAGACGACGTCGAAGGTCTTCAGCGTCGCGATCAGCACGGTGATGAAGACGGTGATGATGGTGCCCATGATCTGGGGCACCACGACCCGGAAGAAGATCTGCCGGTCGTTGGCGCCGTCGATGCGGGCCGCCTCGAGCGTGTCGGTCGGCACGCCCTTGATCGCCGCCGAGAGCAGCACCATGCCGAAGCCGATCTGCGCCCACAGCAGCATCACCATGAGCAGCAGGCTGTTGAGCTTCCAGTCGTCCTGCTGGACCCATGCGACGGGCTCGAGCCGCCCAACCCGGTGACGATCGCGTTCTGCAGGCCGACCTGGTCCTGTCCCTCGGGCCGTATGCGTAGACGAAGCGCCACACCGTGGCCGCGCCCACCAGGCTGATCGCCATCGGCATGAAGACGATGGTCTTCGAGAGGTTCTCGTAGCGCGGCCGCAGGCGGTCGGAGAGGGTGGCGATGGCCGGCCCAGGATGATGGTGACGGTCGGCACGATGATCATCCAGAGCAACGTGTTGAAGAGCGTCTCCGGAAGGCGCTGTCGGTCAGCAGGTCGGTGAAGTTCTCGATGCCGACCCAGCTCTCGCCGGCCTGGTCCTTGAAGCTCTGGATGACGGCGAGGATCGTCGGGGTAGATCAGGTACAGGGTGATCGCCAGGTAGGCCGGCAGGATGTAGAGCCACGGCTTGACCCGGTGCTCCATCCTGCCGGGCAGCAGCTCGGCGAGCTTGTTGAGCAGGAAGTACAGCAGGACCGCCGCACCGACTCCGACGAGCACGGTCACGAGGGTGTTGAGCACGTCGAGCAACATGCCAGGACCTTTCTCCACGACCGCGGTCAGTCGGTGGGCGGAGACGGCGGGAACGGCGCCTCGCGACGCCGTCCCCGCCGTCACCGTGGCATCAGCTCGCTGGCCAACTGTCGTCGATGTTGGTCAGCATCTCGTCGGTGTCGATGTCGCCGACCCACCCATCCGTGGTCTCGCTCCCAGAACGAGCCCGCGCCGACCTCGCCCGGCATCTGGTCGGACCCGTCGAACAGGAACGCCTCTGCGCCCTGCGCTGCAGCCGCCGCCTTCTTGATCACCGTGTTCGGGTACAGGTTCAGGTCGAAGTCCTTGTGCGGCGAGACGTAGGCACCGGACTTGGCGGCCTCTGTCACCGATGTCGGACTCGGCGAGCAGGTTCATGACCTCCTCGGTGTCGGAGTCCTGGACCAGCATCGTGGCCAGGTCGCCGCCACCGACGATCGGGAGTCCGTCACCCTCGGCGGCCGGCGGGAAGGCGAACACGCCCACTTCCTCGTCGATGTTCTCCTGGACGTCCTTCGGGAAGAACCCGGGCATGAAGGTGCCCTGCTTCAGCATCCAGCAGCCGGGCTCGGCCTCCCACATCGGGTCGTCGGCCGCGCCGAAGTCGACGGCCGTCGGGTCGCCGGGTGCGTTCGCCACGACGTTGCTCTCGAACCAGTCGGCGGACTCCCGCACCGGGTCGGAGTCGAACGGCTCCTCGCCGTCGACCCAGGCGTTGTAGAAGTCGACGCCGCCGAAGCGGGCGACCAGGTCCTCGAACCAGTCGGTGGCGGGCCAGCCGACAGACCCCTCGGAGAAGATGCCCAGGCACCAGGGGGTCTCACCTTGGCCCTCGATCTCCGAGGTGAACTGCTCCAGCTCGTCCAGCGACTTGAACTCGGTCGGGTACTTGGCCTGCTCCCATGCCTTCTTCGGGTAGAAGACGATGCTCTTGATGTTGGTGTTGACCGGGAGTCCGTAGTACTCGTCCTCGAAGGTGCAGAGCGTCGACGAGCCCAGGCAGCAGGCTGTCCTCGACGGCGCCCATGTCGAGGACGTCGTCCAGGGGCAGCGCGCCGTCGCGCTCTGACCATGTTCTCGACCACGCCGGGCTGCGGGATGATGGCGATGTCCGGCTTGTCGCTGGCCTGCAGCTTGGTCATGATCAGCTTGCTCGATGCTGGTGACCCGCTCCCAGTTCACGTCGATCCCGGCCTCCTCGGCTTTCGGCTGCAGGCTCTTCTCCAGCCCGTCGATGACCGGCGCGTCCATGCTGGTCCAGATGGTGACCGCGCCGTCGGCCTCTTCCTCGCTGCCGCTCCCCGATCCACCACCACATGCAGCCAGGGTGGCGGACAGGGCAGCCACGACCGCCGTGGTGGCGAGCGCTCTGCGCCGCCGGGTGAGAGTTCGCATCCGAGATCCTCCTAGGTAGGGACGCCTGTCGGTCGGGTCCCGCCGAGCGGCGAGTGACGCAGGACACAGGGTTTCGAATCAACTGCAGCCTTCCCCTCGCGCCAAGCCACTGTCAAGCAACGGAATGGCAACGAACGTGGACAACGGGGTATGAACGGGCCCGCACGGAGGTCGCCCCATCGACGTTCCCAGGCCCTGTGCGTATGGTGACTCAGGTCACTTCACGACGGACCGTCCGGCACGTTCCTGCCGGTGAAGGGAGCCCACCGTGGCGCACGTCAACTTCGAGAAGGCCCAGCGCTGGTACCCGGGCGCAGACATCCCCGGCCGTGCCGGGCATCGACCTGCAAATCGAGGACGGCGAGTTCATGGTGCTGGTCGGGCCTTCCGGCTGCGGCAAGTCCACGACGCTGCGGATGCTCGCCGGTCTGGAGGAGGTCACCGACGGCAAGATCTTCATCGGCGACCGCGACGTGACCAAGATGCCGCCGAAGGACCGCGACATCGCGATGGTCTTCCAGAACTACGCGCTCTACCCGCACATGAGCGTGGCCGACAACATGGGTTTCTCGCTGAAGATGGCCAAGGTCCCCAAGGACGAGCAGAAGAAGCGCGTCGACGAGGCCGCCCGGCTCCTGGGGCTGAGCCGACTACCTCGACCGCAAGCCGAAGGCGCTCTCCGGCGGTCAGCGGCAGCGGGTCGCGATGGGCCGGGCGATCGTGCGCTCGCCACAGGTGTTCTGCATGGACGAGCCGCTGTCCAACCTCGATGCCAAGATGCGCGTGCAGACCCGCACCGACATCGCCAAGCTCCAGCAGGACCTCGGCGTCACCACGGTCTACGTCACCCACGACCAGGTCGAGGCGATGACGATGGGCGACCGCGTCGCGGTCATGGACAAGGGCTACCTCCAGCAGGTCGACACCCCGCTGACCCTCTACAACCGGCCCGCCAACCTCTTCGTGGCCGGCTTCATCGGGTCGCCGCAGATGAACCTCCTCGAGGGCACCGCGGTCGACGGCGCCGCCTCCATCGGCGACTACAAGGTGCCGGTCGACCCGGAGGCGTCGAAGAAGATGAACGGCCGCGTCACGGTGGGCGTGCGCCCGGAGAACTGGCGCGTGGTCGGTGACGGCGACGGTGGCCTGCCGATCAAGATCACCGTCGTCGAGGAGCTCGGCGCCGACAGCTACGTCTACGGCAGCTCCGACGTCGAGGGCGTGCCCTCGACGGTCATCGTCAGGGTGAGCGGCCAGAAGCACCCGCACAAGGGTGATGTCATGCACGTGACGACCGACCCCGAGCACGTGCACGTCTTCGACACCGACTCCGGCGAGCGCCTGTCCGCCTGACGGCCCGCGTGCCGGGCAGCAGACGTACAGGTACGTCGGGGAGGCAGGACGCGTTCGAGTCGCGCGTCCGTGACGCGCTGGGTGAGATGGAGGGTGCGGCGTTCCTGCTGCGCGCCGAGCTCGCCTCGCCCGGGCTGACGGAGGCGTTGGCGGCGGTCTACGGCGACCGCGCCGACGTCCCCGCGTTCCACGACGAGCTGCTCGGAGACGCGCTCGAAGCGGCGGCGGCGAGACCCGCACCGCTGCGGGTGCTCGACCGGTGCCGGGAGGTCGACCCGGCGTGGTTCCTCGCCGAGGACGTCATCGGCTACGCCTGCTACGCCGACCGCTTCGGTGGCGACCTGCACGGCGTGCGCGAGCAGCTGGCCCACCTCGACGAGCTGGGGGTCCGCTACCTCCACCTGATGCCGCTGCTGAAGCCGCGCGAGGGGGAGAACGACGGCGGCTACGCCGTCGCCGACTACGACGCCGTCGACCCGCGGCTCGGCGACATGGCCGACCTCGAGGCGCTGGCGGCGGACATGCACGGGCGCGGCATGGCGCTCTGCGTCGACCTCGTGCTCAACCACACCGCCCGGGAGCACCCGTGGGCGCGGGCTGCCGCGGCCGGCGACCCGGCGTACCGCGACTTCTACCTCTTCTTCCCGGACCGCCGCGTCCCCGACGCCTTCGAGCGCACGCTGCCGGAGGTCTTCCCCGACATGGCGCCCGGCAGCTTCACCCACCTCGCGGAGAGCGACGAGTGGGTGTGGACGACGTTCCACGAGTTCCAGTGGGACCTCGACTGGAGCAACCCCCGGGTGTTCCGGGCGATGCTCGGCGTGCTCTTCCGGCTGGCCAACCGCGGGGTCGACGTGCTGCGGCTCGACGCGGCGCCGTTCCTCTGGAAGCGGCTGGGCACGAGCTGCCAGAACCAGCCCGAGGCGCACCGGATCCTCCAGGCGATCCGGGCACTCACGTCGATCGCGATGCCGGGCGTCGTGCTCAAGGCGGAGGCGATCGTCGGCCCCGACGAGCTGGTGCCCTACCTCGGTCGCCACGCCCGCACGCGCCCTGAGTGCCACCTGGCCTACGACAACCAGCTGATGGTCATGCTCTGGTCCGGCCTCGCCGCGCGCGACACCCGGCTCGGCACCCATGCGCTCTCACGCAGGCCGGACGTCCCGGCGGGCACGGGGTGGGTGAGCTACGTCCGCTGCCACGACGACATCGGCTGGGCGGTCTCCGACGAGGACGCCTGGTCGCAGGGCCTCGACCCCTTCCAGCACCGCCAGTTCCTGGCGGCGTTCTACGCCGGTCGCCACCCGGGCAGCTTCGCCCGTGGCCAGGACTTCCAGCAGAACCCCGCCACCGGTGACGTCCGTACCTCGGGCGCGGCGGCGTCGCTGGCCGGGCTGGAGTCGGCGCTGGCGTCGGGCGACCCCGGCGAGGTCGACGCAGCGCTGCGACGGCTCGAGACGCTGCACTCGGTCGTCTACTCCTACGGCGGCATCCCGCTGATCTGGATGGGTGACGAGATCGGCATGCTCAACGACGCCGACTGGGCCGCCGACCCCGCGAACGCCGACGACAACCGCTGGCTGCACCGGCCGCACATGGACTGGGAGGGCGCGGCGGATCGGCACGACCCGCGCACCCCGGCCGGCCGGATGTTCTCCGCGGTGCTGCAGGCTCGGCGAGGCCCGGCGGCGGAGCCGGTCGCTGCGGGCGGACGCGGAGACGACCGTGCTGCCACCCGACAACCCCCGCGTGCTGGCCTACGTGCGACGTGACCCGCGCGCCGCGCCGGTGCTGTGCCTGGCGTGCTTCAGCGACCAGGAGGAGCACGTCAGCGCCTCGACCCTGGCGAGCGCCGGCTGGCTCGGCGGCCCCGGGGCGGTGCTGCTGCACGCCTCGCAGGAGGCTCTCCAGTGGCGCGACGGCGGGCTCGTGCTCGGCGCGTGGCAGTTCGCCTGGGTGCGGCTGGGGGAGGACGCCGAGGCAGCGCCCGTCGGGTGACTGCGGGTCGACGCGCGATCTCTGGGACACGCGAGACATCTCTACGGTTTTCGCTAGACAGCCGGATACGGTCCCATCGTGGACCCGATCAGGAACCCCTACGCCCCGGGCGCCGGCCAGCGGCCGCCCGAGCTGGCCGGTCGCGACCGTGAGCTCGCGCAGTTCGACGTGACGCTGGAGCGCGTGGCCGCGGGCCGCCCGGAGCGCTCCATGGTGGTCTCCGGGCTGCGCGGTGTCGGCAAGACCGTGCTGCTCAACGCTCTCCGGGGCAAGGCGGTCTCCCGGGCCTGGGGCACCGGCAAGATCGAGGCGCGCCCCGACCAGTCGGTGCGGCTGCCGATCGCGCAGGCCGTGCACGCGGCGGTCCGCGAGGTCGCGCACCGCCATCGCGACCCCGATCGCGTCGACTCGGTCGCGGGCGTGCTCAAGGCGTTCGCGCTGCGCACCGAGCTCAAGGACCGCAAGGGCGTGCGCTGGCAGCCGCCGGTCGACGTGCCCGCCGCCCGCGGCCGGGCCGACTCGGGCGACCTGGAGCTCGACCTCGTCGAGCTGTTCAGCGACGTCGCCGACCTGGGCCGTGACCTGGGTGTCGGCATCGCGGTGTTCGTCGACGAGATGCAGGACGTCACCCTGCCCGAGCTGGCGGCGCTGTGCGGAGCCGCGCACGAGATCAGCCAGCAGGGCGCCCCGCTCATCCTCGTGGGTGCCGGCCTGCCGCACCTGCCGGTCGCGCTGGCGGCGTCCAAGTCGTACGCCGAGCGGCTGTTCCGCTACGCGGTGGTCGACCGGCTGCCCCGCGAGATGGCCGACCGCGCCTGGCTGCTGCCGGCTGCGTCCGAGGGCGCGGACTACGAGCAGGAGGCGCTCGACGAGCTCTACGCGCTGACCGACGGCTACCCGTACTTCGTGCAGGCCTACGGCAAGGTCACCTGGGACGTCGCGGTCGGCACCCCGATCCGCCGCGACGACGTACTGCGTGGCCGCGCCCGAGGCGGAGGCCGAGCTGGCGGTCGGGTTCTTCGGTGCCCGCTACGACCGGGCGACGCCGGCCGAGCGTGACTACATGCGCACGATGGCCGACCTGGGAGCAGACGGTGCCGACCTGGTCGCCACGGCCGACGTCGCCGCCTCCCTCGGCCGCAAGCCGCAGTCGCTCTCGCCCGCCCGCGACGGGCTCATCAAGAAGGGCCTCGTCTACTCCTCCGAGCGCGGCACCGTCGCCTTCACCGTCCCCCACTTCGGCAAGTTCCTCCGCGCCCAGCGCTGACCGCCCCTCTCCCATGTAAATCGGGGTTACGGTCGCTCAACATTGCGCACAACACGCACCGAGCGACCGCAACCCCGCCCAAGTACGCACGGGCGCGCGGAGTACGCCGGGCTGCCGCGACGCCGCGCCGCTCTACATCGCCCGGCGGAGCCAGGCCTGGTAGCCGCCCACGAGGTCGGTCGCGCCGTCCAGCCCGATCGCACGCAACGACGCCGCGGCCAGGCTGGAGCTGTAGCCCTCGTTGCAGACGACGATCACCCTGCCGCCGTTGCGTGCCAGCGCCTCGGCCTCGGGCAGTCGCCACGGCGAGGTCGGGTCGAGCCGCCACTCCAGCACGTTGCGGTCGACGACGATCGCGCCGGGCAGCTCGCCGTCACGCCGGCGCTGCTCCACGGGACGGGTGTCGACCACCAGGGCGCCGTTCGCGATCTCGCCGTCCAGGTCGTCGACACGCACGCGATCCAGGCCTGCTCGTGCTTCCGCGAGCAGCCGTTCGATGCCGACCACCGGGGGCTCGGTCACATGTCGACATTATCCGAGCGGACAGCCCCGGATCAGCCGTCGCGACGGTAGCCGGAGCAGAGCAGCCGCAGGTACGCGATGCGCCCGTCACGCTCGCGGTAGTAGCCCTGCTGCTCCACGGTGTGCTCGCCGTCGGTGTTGCGGACGACGACGCGGTAGGAGACCTGGTGGGTGTCCCCGACCGGCTCGCCGTCGCTCACCCGCAGCAGGCGCTGGATCTCGTCGCCGTCCCCGAACCAGTGTCCGAACACCGCCTCGATGACGTCAGCGGGGCCGCCGCCCTCCCACAACCGGCCAGGCGTCAGGCCCTTGAAGTCCACGTCGTCGGCGAGGACGGCGGCCAGTGCAGCGGGGTCCTTGGCGGCCACGGCCTGGGCGAACCGCCGACCCGGAGTGGTGGTGCCCACTCAGAAGAACGAGTAGAGCGCGAAGGCCAGCATGGCGACGAGAGCCACCAGGGCGGTGATGCGCACCCACGTCGGGGTCGTGCTCTCGCGGACCGGGTCGGGGGAGACTCCGCGGAGCTCCGGGGGTACGTCGTTCATGGGACCAGTGTGCCTTCACGACCCGCACGGCGATGCTCCCCACGCGAAACTGGCGCATCCCACGCGATGCAACGCATGGGGAGTGCCGGTTTCCCATGTGAACATGGGAAACCGACGACAGCGCCTCAGCCCTCCACGGCGCCGAGGATCGCCTGCGCGAGCTCGGCGGGCTTGGTGAGCTGGGGCCAGTGGCCGGTGGGCACGTCGACGTACCGGACGTCGCGGATGCGGGCGAGCTCGGCCACCGGAGTCCTCCCCGGACTCCACCCAGCCGCGCAGGTCGTCGCTGGTGTACTCGGGGCAGACCGCGGTCACCGGGACGTCGTAGCGGCGCTCGTCGCCGAGCCGTTGCACGGCGGTGATGACCGGGCCCGGGGCGGGGATCGCGTTGGCCCGGAAGTCGGCCAGCTGCTGCTCGTCCAGGTCGCGCAGGTCTGCCTCGTCGAACTCGGAGAGGTCGGGGAGCGGCAGCTCGCCGTCGACCGGCTCGAACCAGGGGGCGATCCGCGCGCCGTCCGCGGTGGGGAAGCCGCCGACCAGCACGGCGTGCGCCACCTTCTCGGCCCGCGCGTCCACCGCAGCCCACACGACCGCGCAGCCCATGGAGTGGCCGACCAGCACCACTGGCCCCGCCGCGTCGTCGATGACCTCGACGATCGCGGCCACCTGGTCGTCCAGCGTCACCGACCGGCGGTCGTCCCCCGGGCGCATGCCGGGGAGGGTGAGCGGGTGCGGCCGGTGCCCGGCCGACTCCAGGTGAGGAGTCACCTGGTCCCAGGTGCTGGCGTCGAGCCACAGCCCTGGCACGAGGACGATGTCGGTGGTGGTAGCTGGCACGAGCCCCTCCTGTTGTTGGTTCAGTCCCGGCGGTCGATGACCATCATGGACAGGTCGCCGACCGCGACCAGACGGTCGCCGTCGTGGATGCGGCACTCGACGACGACCACGGTGTTGCCGACCTGCACGTTGTCGGCTCGGGCGAGCAACATGTCGCCCTTGTGGCGGCGCAGGTAGCGGATGTGCAGGTCGGTGGTGACCAGGACGGCGTCAGGCCGGTTGGCCTGCACGGGCCGGCTGGCGGCGACGCCGGCGGCGACGTCCATGAGCGTCGCCATGACGCCGCCGTGGATGGTGCCGTTGCGGTTCAGGGCCTCGGCCTTGGTCGGCATCGACAGCAGCGCGTAGTCCGGGCCGATCTCGACGATCCGGATGTCGAGGAACTCGTGCACCGGCGTTGACTTCTGCATCGCGTCGACGATCGAGGCCTGCGTCTCCTCGTCGAGCTCGTGGACGCGCATGACGTCGGTCTCGGGTGTGGTCACGCCCCGAGCCTAGGGGCAGCGAGGCGGCCCGCCGTGGCGGCGGGAGGTCACTCCGATCCGCCGACGTCGAGCCACGTGCTGTCGTAGGCCAGGTCGTTGACGCGCTGGTGGTGGTGCGCGATGTCCTGGACCAGCCTCACGAGCAGGAGCCGCAGCTGCTCGTGCTCGGTCGCCGCGCCGGCCGAGACGCACCCCTCCGCGATCGCCGCGCTGGCCTGCCGCAGCTGGTCCAGCAGCCGCTTGCGCTCGTGACCGAGCCTGCGGGCGCGAGCGGTGAACGTGTGGTCGTGGGACTCGGTCTGCTCCGCGCCGAGCGCCTCCATGAGCCGCGGCAGCTGGCGCCGTACGCCGCGCAGCCAGGCCGGCGGGGCCACCGCGGGCGCCGTGACCGTGGCGGTGCCGCCCCCGTCAGCAGGCGGTGGCTCGGCTACAGCTCCCTGCCCTGGCACCGAGGCGCGGGCCGGGGCCAGGCGCAGGGCCTGCTCCACGCCGGAGAGAGCGAGCTCGAGACGTTCCATGCAGATCACCCCTGCGGTGAGGTGGCGGGTTATGAGTGTGCTGGCGCAGGCCGGACGCTGGCAAGACCCGGACCGCTGGTCTGGAGCGTCCCCGGGCGATCTCGGTCCGAAGTGGTTTGGTTCAATTCGTCCCGTGCCAGCATCCGGGTCCGACGTCTCCGAGTACCGGTTCGCCCAGGCCCTGCTGGTGAGGTCCCTCGGGGCGCTGCTGGCGGTGGTCGGCGTGCTGATCTTCACGGTCGCGGTCCTGGTGGAGCTGGCCGGTCTCCCCGGGGTGGCGCTCGCGGTGGCGGTCGCGCTCTGCCTGCTGGCCGTGGTCGTCTTCGCGGTCTGGCTGAGCCGCTTCGGCACCATCGTGAGGTTCGACCCCGACGGCTACCAGGTGCGGATGCTGCGGGGGGCCGGGGTGCGCTCGGCGCGCTGGACCGACGTCGAGGACTCCGTCACCAGCACGTCGGCCGGGCAGGACTGCATCGTGCTGCGGCTGCGCGACGGCCGCACCACCACGGTCCCGGTCAGCGTGCTCGACGCCACGCCCCAGCAGTTCGTGGACGACCTCCGCAGCCGGCTCAACAAGGGCCGCGGCTACCGCAAGCTGCGCTGAGCCGGCCCGGCGTGGGGGCCCTCGCGGGCGGGTCGTCGGCGCTCCTGGTGCCGCCTCGCACCGATTGGCTCGCGCCGGAGCGCGCCTTGTAGCCTGTCCTGGCTGCCGGGAGGAGTCGCCTAGTCCGGTCTATGGCGCCCGCCTGCTAAGCGGGTTGAGGGCAAACCCCTCTCGCGGGTTCAAATCCCGCCTCCTCCGCCCAGCCCGGACGGCCCGTCGCCTCGTGCGACGGGCCGTCCTGCGGTTGTCGTCCGCGCCGTCGCCGCGGCCTCCGCGTGGTCCTCCGAACGGCTGACCCCGGGCAGCACGAACTTGCACTTGACACCCACTGAAGGGTGGACGTGGTGGTCGAATCCGAGGTCCTTAGACCGGGTTCGGGAGGATTTTGCAGGAAAATGCACTGCATTGACGCGAGGCCCAAGTCGGTGGTCCCGGTCCGGATGAAACCCCACAATGGATGACGAGCCCCCCGATGGGGGTGAGCAATGGGAGGAAACAAAGGGATGGCAGCGAACACCAGGATCAAGAAGCTACTCGGGGGCATCGCCGCCGCAGTGGCACTGACATTCGTCGCGGCGCCCGCGGCATCAGCGGCACCTGACGACGACACGACGACCACCAGCAAGGTCAAGCCCACGAAGGACACCGGCTGGGGTCGATGAACTGAAGGCATCTCCTCCCACCCCATGAATAGGAAGCCGACTGCAACTCCCACCCCCATCCCCACATGGCAGTCCGGCGAGCAGGCATCGGAGCACTCCCCAGCCCCCAGCACACGCTCCGATGAATCTCCGAGGGGCAGCGACTGAGTCGCTGCCCCTCGTTCCCTTGCCCTGAGCGTCCCGGTCCCGTCCCGGCTACTGGGCGGCCTCGCGGCGCATCGCCCACGCGAGCTGGAACCTCGTCTGCACGCCGTACTCCTGCTTGAGCGCGGCGATGTAGGAGGCGTAGGTGCGCACGCTGACCCCCATCCGCTTCGCGCTCGCGGCGTCGCTGTGGCCCTCGACGAGCATCCGCAGGGCCATCGCGCGCACGTCGTCGGCGACCGTGCGGGTCACCGACATCGACTCGACGGTGAAGGGGAGTCCCCGCTCCCAGGCCCGGTCGAAGATGTCGGCCAGGTAGGCCACGATCGAGGAGTCGGTGATCGCGACCGCCACGCTCTGCGTGCCCGACCCCGGGATGAGTGCGGTGTGGCGGTCGAAGACGATCAGCCGGTCGAAGAACTCGTCCAGCGTGCGTACTTCTGCACCGAGCTTGGTGACCTCGGCGACGTGCTCCCGCGTCGTCGGGCTCTGCCGCGCCGAGTGCTGGTAGAGCGTGCGCATCACCACGCCGCGCTCCAGCGCCTGACGGTCGCGCGGTTCCGCCTCGGCGAGGGTCTCCGCGGTACGCCGGCCGTACGGCTGGGCGGTGAGGACCTCGGTGTGGCAGTGCAGCAGCTGCGCGTCGATGAAGGCGTTGATGGCGTCGAGGGAGTGGATCTGGGTCGCCCCGCCGGTGCCCATCGCGCCCTGGCGCCACACCTGCACCAGCCGGCCGAGCGCACTGTGCCACTCCGCGGACTCCCGCAGCATCGCGCTGCCCTGCTGCGCCATCGGCACCACGATGCGGTCGCTCGTCGCCGTCGGGTCGACCGGCAGGTGACGCCCGGCGGTGTCGTCCCACCGCAGCAGGCCCAGCTCGACCAGCCGGTCGCGAGCATCCGTGAGCTCGCCGTCGGAGGCGAATCGGGGGTCGTCGGCCTCCAGCCACCCACGCTCCACGGCCTCGGTGTAGAGCTGTCCGCCGAGGCCGTCGAGCAGGTCTCGCTCGGCCCGGCCAGTCATGCTCCTAGCGTGTCAGATCCGCGGCCTCCCGCAGGTCAGTTGTCGCCGCCCGAACGGCCAAGATCCAGGGCGATGTCGACGATCATGTCCTCCTGCCCGCCGACGAGGCCCCGGCGTCCCACCTCGAGCAGCAGGTCGCGCGCGTCCACGCCGTACTCCTGGGAGGCACGCTCGGCGTGGCGGAGGAAGGAGGAGTAGACCCCGGCGTAGCCGAGCGTGAGGGTCTCGCGGTCGACCTGGACCGGCCGGTCACGCAGCGGGCGGACGATGTCGTCGGCGGCGTCCTGCAGGGCGAACACGTCGCACCGGTGCTTCCAGCCGAGCAGGTCGGCGACCGCGATGAAGGGCTCGATCGGGCAGTTGCCCGCCCCGGCCCCTTGCCCCGCGAGCGAGGCGTCGACGCGGTAGACGCCCTCCTCGACCGCGGCGACGCTGTTGGCGACGGAGAGCGAGAGGTTCTCGTGGGCGTGGATGCCGATCTGGGTCTCGCTGTCGAGCACCTCGCGGTAGGCGCGGATGCGGTCGCGCACGCCGTCCATGGTGAGCCGGCCGCCGGAGTCGGTGACGTAGACGCAGTGGGCGCCGTAGGACTCCATCAGCTTGGCCTGGCGCGCGAGCGAGTCCGGCGGCGACATGTGGCTCATCATCAGGAAGCCGGAGACGTCCATGCCCAGCTCGCGGGCGGCCCCGATGTGCTGGGCGGACACGTCGGCCTCCGTGCAGTGCGTGGCGATGCGCACCGAGCGGACACCCAGGTCGTAGGCGCGCTTCAGCTCCTCGACGGTGCCGATGCCCGGCAGCAGGAGCGAGGTGAGCACGGCGTTGTCGATGTTGTCCGCCGCTGCCTCGAGCCACTCCCAGTCGGTGTGGCTTCCTGGCCCGTAGTTCATGGAGCCGCCGGCCAGGCCGTCGCCGTGGGCGACCTCGATCGCGTCGACCCCCGCCGCGTCGAGCGCCTTGACGATGCGGCCGACGTCGCGCGGGTCGATGCGGTGCCGGATGGCGTGCATGCCGTCCCGGAGGGTGACGTCCTGGATGTAGAGGTCGCGCGGGGTGTCGGGCTGGGTCTGCTCGGTCATCGACTCGGTCATCGACTCGGTCATCGGAGGGCCTCCGCGGGGGTCTGCTGGGTGAGCTTCTGGGCGATCGACTCCCCGACCGCCAGCGCTGCCGAGGTCATGATGTCGAGGTTGCCGGCGTAGGCGGGCAGGTAGTGCGCCGCGCCCTCGACCTCGAGGAAGACGGTGACCTTCGTGGTGACCTTCGGCGACCCCTCGGGGAGCAGGGTGTGCACCGGCTCGTCGTCCCCGACCTTGCCGAACTGCACCTTCTGCTTGAGGCGATAGCCGGGCACGTACGTCGCGACCTCGGCCACCATCGCCTCGACCGACTCGCGCACGGCGTCGTGGTCGGCGTCGCCGATCAGGCAGAAGACGGTGTCGCGCATGATGAGCGGCGGCTCCGCCGGGTTGAGGATGATGATCGCCTTGCCGGCACCGGCACCACCGATCTGCTCGATGCCGAGCCGGGTGGTCTCGGTGAACTCGTCGATGTTGGCCCGGGTGCCGGGGCCGGCCGACTTCGACGCGATCGAGGCGACGATCTCGGCGTACGGCACGGGGGTGACGCGCGAGACCGCGGCCACCATGGGGATGGTCGCCTGGCCGCCGCAGGTCACCATGTTGACGTTGTCGGCGTCGAGGTGCTCGTCGAGGTTGACCGGCGGCACCACGAAGGGGCCGATGGCCGCGGGCGTCAGGTCGACCAGGCGCTTGCCGTGGGGTGCGAGCTTCTCGGCGTTGGCGAGGTGCGCCTTGGCCGACGTGGCGTCGAAGACGATGTCGATGTCGTCGAACTCCGGCATGGCGATGAGCCCGTCGACGCCGTCTGCGGTCGTCGGCACCTTGAAGCGCGCTGCACGTGCCAGGCCGTCGGAGTCGGGGTCGATGCCGACCATCGCGCCCATCTCGAGGTGCTCCGAGACGCGGAGCACCTTGATCATCAGGTCGGTGCCGATGTTGCCCGACCCGATGATCGCCACCTTGGTCTTCATGCGGTCTCCTCCAGCAGTGAGAACTGAGCTGTCACGTCGCCGAGTGTGCTGATCTCCGCCCGTACGACGCAGCCGGGCGGGGCGGACACCATGGGGCCCAGCGCTCCCGAGAGCACGATCTGGCCGGCGGTGAGTGGCTGGCCGTAGTCGCGGGCGATCTGCGCCAGCCACGACAGAGCGAAGAGCGGGTCGCCGAGGCAGGCGGCTCCGGTGCCGGTGGAGACCTCCTCGTCGTCGAGGAACATCCGCATCTGCGCGTCGACCGGCTCGAACCCGTCGAGACCAACGCGCGTCTCGCCCAGCACGAAGAGGCCGGACGAGGCGTTGTCGGCCACCGTGTCGGTGATCCGGATGTTCCAGTCGGCCACCCGGCTGTCGACGATCTCCAGCGCGGCGACGGCGTGCTCGACGGCGTCGCGGCACTGGGAGACGTCGAGGTCGCCGTCGGTGAGGTCGGCACCCAGCACGAAGGCGATCTCGGCTTCCGCCTTGGGCTGCAGCAGGCGGATGCTCGGCACCTGCGGCTCGGCGGTCACGTCCATGTCGTCGAACAGCACGCCGAAGTCGGGTTGGTCGACCCCGAGCTGCTGCTGCACCGCCTTGGAGGTGAGCCCGGTCTTGCGGCCGATGACGCGGGCGCCGGCCGCGACGCGGTGGTCGGTCTGCCGCTGCTGGACGGCGTAGGCGGCGGCGATGTCGCTCTCGCCGATGAGGTCGCGCACCGGCGCGCACGGCGTCCGGGTGGCGGCGGCCTCCTCGAGACGCTTGGCTGCCTCGTCGACGAGGTGGTCGGGAACGGTCATGCCCCCAGCCTCGCCGGAGTCACCCACTCTCGGGTAGGGCAGCGTCCCGCTGAGTGGGACGCCTGGCCCAGGTGGCGGCGATGCCGGCGGCGGCGGCGCGAACTGTCGATGCCGCCGCCTCGGGACGGAACCTGGTGACCGGCCCCGTCACGCTGACCGCCGCGATCACGTGCTCTCCTGGGTCCAGCACCGGGGCCGCGACGCAGCTGAGCCCCACCGCCGACTCCTCGTGCTCGTAGCTGATGCCGCTCTCACGGATCGTCGTCAGCTGGCGCCGCAGCACGCCCGGCGCCACGATCGTGCGCGGCGTACGCCGCACGAGGCCGGCCTCGGCCACCTCGTCGACCAGCCCGGCAGGGCCGAAGGCCAGCAAGGCCTTGCCGATGGCGGTGCAGTAGAGCGGCATCCGGCCGCCCACCCTCGAGGGAGCCACGGCCTGGCGGTGCCCGCCCAGCTTCGCGACGTAGACGACCTCGGTGCCTTCGCGCACACCCAGGTGCACGGTCTCGTGGGTGCGCTCGTAGAGGTCCTCCATGTAGGGGATCGCCACCTCCATGAGGCCGCGCTCCACGCTGGCGCGCATGCCGAGCTCGAAGAGCCGCCCGCCCAGGCGGTAGCCGGCGTCGGTGCGCTCCAGCAGCCGCAGCGCGACGAGCTCGCCGAGCATGCGGTGGGCCGTGCTCTTGGGCAGGCCGGTGCGGCGCACAAGCTCGGCGAGGGAGAGGTCGTGGTCCTCGGCGGTGAAGGCGTCCAGCAGCAGCACCGCACGCGACAGCACCGAGTCCATCCCCGCATTGTGGCTGGTCACGGTTCCGCCGATCGAGATCCCTTCCCGTGGTCTCGACAAGCTCGACCGACGGCGTCACGGCGATCGAGCAGCGAGCTTGCGAGCGCCCGTCGAGATCACTCCCGTGGTCTCGACAAGCTCGACCGACGGGGTCTGCGACAAGCTCGACCGACGGGCCTGGTCTCGACCGTCGGAGTTCGGTCACCGGTTGCGCTTGACCCGAGCGGTGCCGGCGGTGACGACGGTCAGGGCACGGTAGCCACCGCGCCGGTAGCTGACCTGCGCCCGGATGCGGTGGCCGAGGTCCTTGCGGCGCAGCTGGTACCTGCGGCCGTCAGCCCCCTTCACCGGCCGTCCGTCGCGCAGCCACTGCACCCTGCGCTCGAACGCCGGCAGCGTGGTCTGACCGCGGCGGACCCGCAGGGTCTCGCCCCTCCTGGCAGTGCCCTTGATGCGGGGTGCCGCGCTCAGGTGCAGGCGGCCGGGCGCCACTCGCTGGCCGGTCCGGAGCGTGCGGGTGCGCGGCTCGTACCCGGGACGCCGCGCGGTGACGGTCACCTTGATCCGCGACTTGAAGAAGCGGGCGCGGAGGCGGAGCGTGCGTGAGGTCGCGTGCCGGATCCGCTCGCCGCCGGCGTACCAGCGGTAGGTCACGCGGTCCGGTCGTGGCGACCAGGAGCCGCCCGAGACGCGGAGGGTGTGCGCGACCCGGGCGCGGCCGTCCAGTGCCGGTCTGCGCTCGAGGCTGAAACGACCCCGCGCGATCCGCTTGGTCACCTGGGAGGAGACCACCGACCTCGGGTAGCCGAGCCGGCGTGCCACCGCGCGGACCTTGACGCGCTTGCCCATCATGTGGCGCTTGAGGCGGAGCGAGCGGGTGTCCGCGTGGCGCACGGTGCGACCGCCGACCTGCCAGCGATACGTGACGGAGGCGGGCCGGGTCGCCCAGCGCGCCTTCGACGCCGTCAGCGTCGTGCCGACACGACGGGTGCCTGCGATCTCCGGCGCCCTGGTGCTCTTCAGCCGGGCGTCCCGGAGGTGGATGAAGCCGTCGGGCCACCCCCGGCCTCTGCTGACGCGTGCCCAGCTGAAGGTGCCGCTCCAGCTGTCCTGGGAGACGACGATGCCCGACCGCGTGACCTTCTCGACGAACGCGACGTGCCCGGTGCTGCCGCCGGGTCCGCTCCCGGCGCGCCACCACGCGACCGATCCGGCTGCGGGCCGCTTGTCGGTGCGCCGCCGCAGCTCGCTGCCCCAGTGCATGGCGTTGCCCGGGCCCGACCAGGGCCGACGGTTGGCCATGCCTCTGCGGACCATGCGGAAGGCGACGTAGTTCGTGCAGTTGTGCCCGGAGTACATCTGCCAGTACATGCGGTGGTTGGCCTGGGCGTAGCCGCCGGAGCCCTTGCCCTCCTTCGCGCATCCCTTGTAGGTCGAGCAGGTCGTGGTGATCTCCGCGGTGGCGGGCGCGACGGGAGCCAGCAGGGCTGCCGCTACGCCGATGACGGCGGCGACCGCGACCCCGGTGCGATGGGGGAGGTACGTCGAACGCATTGCACCGAGTCTGTAACGGATCTGGTGCTGGAGTGGTGGAAATAGAGAAAAGTCAATCAGACACGCTGGAGTGACTGGTGGGATCTGCGCTTGATCCCGCGCGCCTGGAGGCGCCGGCGGAGCCGCCATCCCGATTCGGGTGGCACCGGGGTGTCCGCTATCCTCGGGTGGTCTCGCGGGCAGCCGCGGGGCGGGCGCCCGTAGCTCAACGGATAGAGCATCTGACTACGGATCAGAAGGTTTGGGGTTCGAATCCCTACGGGCGCGCACAGCAGCCGCCCGCGTCTCGGGCGCGTCCGTCACTGGTCGCTGGCGACGACCCCGGTGAAGGTCTCGTGACCTTGCTGGCCGCTGCTCCCGCTCATCGCCTCGAACTCGACCACCATCCAGCCCTGGCCGCGCATGCCGGCGTACCGCCCGGTGCCCTCCAGGACCCGCCACGTGCTGTTCTGCACGAGGTTCGAGGGATCGGGATCGAAGCCGAGGACCAGCGTGCCGTCGCGACATTCGATGGTCTTCACCATGCCGATCTCGGGTCTGCCCATCCGGTCCGTGAACGACCCGCCGGGACAGAACTTCTCGTCGCCGAGGAGCGAGCCCTGCAGCACCTGCCCACCGCCGCTTTCCTCCGTGGCCTTCAGGTCCGTCCTGATCAGGATCGCGTCGCCCGCGTCCGCGTCCACCTCGGCCGTGGTCTGCGACGACTCGGCTGCCGGGGCCGCCTCGTCGGTTGCGGCGCCGTCGTCGCTGCACGCCGCCAGGGACAGCGCTGCGACTGCACACGTGATCGCCAGCCAACCATGGCAGCGGCGCTTGCCTGCAGGCAGTCGTGGGAGTGGCATGAACTTGACTGTCGGGCCCGTGCGAGGGGGTGTCAAGGATGCGGGGTCGCTCACCCAGACCACTACACGCGCACTGTCGACGCACCCGCGGCAGGCTGAGCTGCCGGCATCTCTTCGTCCCCTGCCGCGTGACGCGCGGCGTCCGGCGCTCGTGGCGCACGTGGACCGCGCGCGCCGAGCAGCGCCCCGACCAGAGCGAGCGAGAGCCCGGCGACAGTGGCGACCGTCAGGGGTTCACCGAACATCACCGCGCCCCAGAGCGTCGTCACCGGCGCGATGAGGAACATCAGGCTGTTGACGGGAGTCACCCCGATGCGCTCCACCAGCACCCAGTAGAGCCCGTATCCGCCGAACGTCGGCAGCACCACGAGCCAGGCGGTGGCGATCCAGAACGAGCGCGACGCGGGCGGTGTGGCAGACCCTGAGGCGAGCGCGATCGCAGTCAAGACCGCGGCCGACGTCGCGCAGTGGATGGTCAGCGCCTGCAAGGGCGGCGTGAGCACGCGCGCCCGGCGCTCGAGGAAGGTCGAGGCGATGAGTGCCAGCATCCCGGCGAACGGCACCAGGTAGGCCCAGCCCGGTGCATGTGTCGCGGGGGACGTCGCGTCGCTCCAGCTGACGACGCAGACACCGGCGAGACCGATGCCCAGCCCAACCCACTGCCGCCCGCTGACCGCGATGCCGAGAAGCGGCCCGACCAGTGCGGCGGCCACCAGCGGTTGCACCCCGTCGATGAGCGCCGTGGTGCCGGTGCTCACTCCGAGGCCGATGGCGCCGTACACGGTGAGCAGGTAGCCGGACTGCGACAGCAACCCGATGACCGCGTGCCGCGCCAAGTCGTTCCGCGTGGGGACCGACGCTCGCCGCCGCGCGTGCAGCAGCGCGATCGGGACGAGCAGGAGGGCGAGCGGCACGAACCGCCACATCAGGACTGTGGGGACCGCGGCCTCGGCCGCACCCAGCTTGGCGCCGATGAAGCCGGACGACCAGCACCCCACGAACAGTGCAGCGAGCACGGCGCTCGCCGACCGGCTCGTCGGTATACCGATCTGTCTACTCACCCTCGAGACTATACAGAACGGTATAGCGAACGGGTACCCTGGTCTCATGACCACGGCACCCGAGAAGTGGACCCCGAAGGCACGCTCGGTGCTGGACGCGGCGTCCGAGCTCTTCTACGACAACGGGATCCACGCGGTGGGTGTGGACACGATCGCGGCCCGAGCCGGCGTCACCAAGAAGACGCTCTACGACCGGTTCGGCTCCAAGGAGCGGCTGGTGGTCGAGTACCTGCGCGAGCGGGACCGGGCTTGGCGCGCGTTCCTCGAGGGCCACCTCGCGCAGGCCGCGGACGACCCGGCCGCTCGTGTCGCCGCTTTCTTCGAAGCCTCAGCCGTCTGGGCGGCGGAGCGCGGCCGCAAGGGGTGCGCCATGGTCAATGCCCACGCCGAGATCAGCGATCCGGCCCACCCTGCCTACGCGGTGATCGTCGAGCAGAAGCGCTGGATGCTCCGCCTGCTCACGGGGTTGGTGGCTGCCTGCGGGATCGCGGAGCCCCGTCCGGTCGCTGCGCAGCTGCTGCTGCTCCACGAAGGTGCCGTCGTCAACGCCCCGCTCACCACTGTCGAGGACGCCTTTGCGAGTGCCGCCGTCGCTGCAGCGCACCTGCTCGAGCAGGCAGGCGGCACGACACAGCGCCGTTGACCGACCAGCGGCTGACCTGTCAGTGCTGGTAGATGAGCGAGGCGGTGGACGCCATCGCGGTGAGCTCAGCGACCTCCCGGGGGGTCGCGGCTGCCGTAGTGCGTGGTCCGGCCATCATCGTCCGACGGACCGCTACGACGCCTCCGACGTCGGGGCCTGCTGGACCACCCGTGGCGTCCTCGAGCTGCGCTACTGGGGCGGTCCGCTGCCGGTTGCCGTTCGCCGTTGGGCCCGCAATGGACGCCGCGGGAGATCAGGCCCTCGGTCCCACGGCGGAGGGTCCGTGGGCCGTCTAGCGTCACCGCGGAAGTCCCTGGACGGACACACGGGGTGCTTCCAGGATGAGGCTCACCCGTCGATCGGAGCCCGCCATGAGGCGCAGCCGCCTGCTGTCCCTGCTCGCCTTCGTGCCGCTGCTCCTCGCGGGCGCCGCACTCACACCCACCGGAGCGGGGGCTCGAGCTGGCCGCGCAGCAGGTCGCCGCCGGCAAGTCCGGGACGACGCTCACCCTGGCGGACAACGTCATTCTCAAGTCGTGGGATGCGGCGACAGACGGCAGCGGTACGACGTACCTCGGCTGGATCGCCACTCCGGCGAACAATGCCGCAGCGCGGACCGTCAACCTGTGCCGGATCCCTGCCGGCGGGTCGACGTGCTCCGGCGGCGTCTCGTCCATCTCGCCGGGCACGGGTGGGAACAGCTCTGCGAGCAGCCTGCGTGTCCTGGAGCTCGGCGGCACGGTCGTCTTCGTCTGGTTCCACGACACCCCGGGCGGTTCGGGCAAGATCGCGACCTCGACCGTGAGCGCGGGCGCGCTCCAGGCAGCGGTCGACGTTGCGGACGCTCCGGCCTTCGGCGGCATGTACGACGCGACCTTCGCCCAGGACGGGGCCATCCATGCCGTGACGTGGGGGGACACCGGCGACACCATCCAGATCCACCGGATCGACGGGATCTCATCCCCTACGTCGACCTCACGCAACCCCGCCTTCCTCGTCGGGCAGGCACGCATCGCCTTCCACAACAACAGCGGCGTCAGCCAGGGCGTGGTCGTGCTCGACAAGCTGGGCGACCTGGACGAGCGGGTCAAGGTGATGTCGCAGGACTCCAGCGACGCGTGGGGCGCGATCAGCAACGTGCCCAGCAACTGGAGCCTGCAAGGTGCCTGGGACCTGGCCCGTGGCTCGAACGGCGCCGTTCGCCTCGTCACCTCCGTGCCGAGCGCGAAGTTCTTCCCGCAGATCGCCTCGTGGAACGGCTCCGCCTTCGGCCCGTGGCGGCTCACCGGCTACAAGGGCTCCTGCCAGTTCACCACCCACGATCTGTTCGCGGACGCGAGCGGCCGCCTCGCCGACGCCTTCCACGCGTGCGGACGCGTCCGGATGTTCAACCACCCCACCGCCCTGACCTCGGCAATGGCGTCCTTCGCCGACTCGAGAACGCCGGTCGGCGGCAACAGCTTCGACCGCAACGGACCACAGATCGCCACGACACCGCGCGGGACCGGGTGGATCATGTGGGCGGTCGATCCCGGCAACAAGCTGCTCGCCTCGCAGGTGCGGCTGCCGGGTCAGCCCCGGACCGTCTCCACCAACTCCAACTTCGGCAGGGTGACCCTGCGCGGGCCGGTCTCCTGCTTGCCCGCGAGCGACTTCGCCGCTCTGGTGTCGGCCACGAGGAAGAACGGATGGTCGGTGGCCTCGAAGCAGCTGCGGCTCGACGGAGTCATCACGGCGGCCACGCTGGACGGAGCCGCGCTCGCACCGGGCAGCGCTCACCAGCTCGTCGGTCGGGTCACCTACCGGAAGAACGGACAGAACCGGGTGGTGGCAGCCACGATCAACTTCCAGGCCTGCGCCAACCCGAGTGCCTTCTAGGACTGGCCACAGCGGGTGCCGCCTAGGGTGTGGCCATGGACGCTCCGGTCATCATCGTCGTCGGCGCAGGCCCGGGAGTGAGCGGTTCCGTGGCCCGGCTGTACGCCGCGCAGGGCTACCGAGCAGGGCTGCTCGGAGTGGACGGCGGGGTGCTCGAGGAGGTCGCGGCGAGCATCAGTGCAGACAGCGACACGGTGCGCTGGGCGGTCGCCGACGTCACCGACGTCGCAGCTGCGACAGCTGCCGTCACCGAGCTGGCGGAGGCGTTCGGTCGGGTCGACGTCCTGCACTTCAACCCGAGCGCGTTCCGGGCGAAGGATCCGCTGCACCTCGAGGTGGACGAGCTCCTCACCGACGTCGCTCTGGGTGTCGGTGCGCTGCTGACTGCTGTGCGGGCCGCGCGCCCCTTCATGTCAGCGGGAGCCCGCGTGACAGCGACGGGAAGCATGGCAGCGGACAAGCCGTCTCACGAGGCCGCCTCGCTGGGTGTGCAGAAGGCCGGGCTGCGCAACCTCGTGCAGAGCCTGGACGCGACGCTCGCACCCGACGGCATCCGCGCGGTCTCGGTCACGGTGCGCGGCGCGCTGGGCCGGGAGGGCGCCTTCACCCCCGACCGCGTCGCTGAGGCGCTGCACGCCGCCGCCCACCAGGACGAGAGCACCTGGCGCACCGAGGTGCCCTACGCCGGCTGAGCCGGCTCCCAGGTCAGTCCACGACGATCTTGCTGTCGCACGGCGACAGGTCGAAGGACCCGAGGTAGTGCCCCTGGACGAACCACCCGTCGGGTGGCCGGCCGGTCTCGACACGGAACTTGCCGCCCGTGACCATGCCTTCTCGGACCTTGCCCTTCTCCGGAGCGTCTGGTGGCCAGATCGAGACCAGGATCGTGCCGTCGGCGCCCTGCCCGTTGTCGACCGCGCTGACCTCGCCGTGGACGAGGCCGTCGTCGCTCTCGAAGCGGGTGAAGTGGGTCGCCCGTGCGGCGCGCACCAGCACCTGCGTGCCGCCGGTGACGAAGCCCTCGCACACACCCGCCTCGTCCGCGATGCCGGTCAGGCGGACGCGGTTGGGGTCCTTGTAGATCCGCTCGCGGAACTCCCGTGCCCGCTGTCCCAGCAGCGGGTCGCCGAGCACGGACTCGGTGAGGAACATGACGTCCCGCTCCTCGCCGGGGCCGAGCCGCACCCAGGCCCGCTCCAGGTAGGTGCGGGCGAACTCGCTGGTCTGCCGCACCTGCACGCGGCACCGAGCAGGCACGGGGAGCGGGTTGGTGACCTTGACGAAACCGGTCTCCCGGGTCGAGGGCGAGGCGGACGTCGAGATGACCTGGGTGTGGTTGGACTGCGCCTCGTTGTTGTCGCGGGTGATCTCACCGACCGACGGGTTCGTCGGGTCGCGGTACTCCGCGATGCGGGCGACGACGCAGTAGTGCACCGGGATGCTGATGAAGGGGATCAGTGAGAGCGGTGGCGGCACCCAGGCGACGCTGGAGGTGAACTCCACCTCGGTGCCGGCCGCCACGTCGTGGACGTCCGAACCGAGCGGGATCTCACGCCCGCCGCCGAGCGTGAGGTCCTTGACGAAGAAGTCCACCCGGACGTCGAAGGCGTCGAGCTGGCCCGCGGGGTTGCGCACCGTGGCGACGATCCGGTTGTCGTGGTTCTCCCACGGGATGTCGCGGAACCGGCTGTCGGCGCGGTTGCGGTCGTTGACCACCTCGAGGTCGGGGCTCTTCCAGTTGGTGCTGGGCGCCCACGGTCGGATCTGCGGGTCCGGCTTGCGGTCGCCGTAGGTGATGTGGACCCGCGCCCGCCGTGGCCCGGTGGAGAGCACCTCCATCTCGAAGTCGTTCGGGTAGCCGGGGTCGGACACGTCCTGCTCGCGGTAGTCGTCGCCCGTCTGGAACTCCGCCTGGTCGTTGTCCGCGTCGTTCTGGATCCGCAGGATGTTGCGGTGGTCGTCCGGCTCCTTGCCCGACCACGCGTGCACTCCCACCACGGTGTCGTCGGCGGGGACGTCGCGGTCACTGGTCTGGGCGGGCTTCTCCTGCCGGTACTCGAAGTAGTAGTTGACGCCGTCGCTGATGCGCACCTCGATCGCCGCGAACTCGCCGTCGGGCGTGGGGAAGTTGGAGGCGTGCAGCGTGACGTCCTCGTTGACCGGCCCCAGTGCGGCGAAGGACAGGTTCTTCACGTGCCGCGCCTCGACCCAGCCGAGCATCATCTTCTCCACCACGGTCATCTGCGGGAAGGTCTCCTCCCACGACATCAGCGACCAGCTGGCGCCGGCATCGGTGGACGCGGCGAGGTCGCGTGCCTGGAACGCCGCGTCATGGGCGTTGCGGGCGTACTCGTCGGGCAGCCCCAGGTTGTGGCCCATCTCGTGCGCCGTGGTCTCGCGTCGCGTGCGGCCCCCCGACCCCGACCGGGTCGTCCAGTCGTGCGGCATCGTGAACATGTCGATGGTGCGGTAGAGCGGAGTCGTGACCTCGAAGCTCCCGAAGGGCGTGCCGATCGAGTGCGTCTGCCGCCCGATCTCGAACGTGAGCTGGTAGGCCCCGGGACGGGTGGCGCTGGGCCAGATGAAGCGGCCCGGGAACGCCGGCGGGACGCCGCCGGGCCCGGCCATGGTCGCGGGCACCGAGCGCAGCACCAGGACGATGGACTGCACCGTCCGCAGGTCGACCACCGGGGGGTCACCGGCGGCGGCTGCGGCGTCGTTCTGCCGGACGAGGTCGGCCATGACCGCACGTGCGAAGCCGGCCCACTCGTTGGTCTTGCCGGTGGTCTCGACCTCGGCGGCGCTCACGTAGGAGCCCCAGTTCTGGGCCAGCCTGACAACGCCGACCACGCCGGCGTTGGCGAGCTCGAGCTTGCCGTCGGAGACGTCACGGAAGTAGTGGGCCACCGACTCGGTGACGCCGCCCTGGACGACGCCGTCGAAGACCTCGTCCTGCCACTCGTCGCGCAGCGTGGCCTGCTCGGTGGCCGACAGGGCCGGGACCTCGTTGGTCTCCGCGATCACCACGGCGACCTGCCTGGTGCCCCGCTGAGGGATGACGTTCAGGTTCTGCGGCACGAAGGGGTCGCCCCCACCCCAGGCCGGATCGGGTGAGTCGGTCCCGTGCTGGCCGAGCACAGCGACGGGTGGTCCGTCGGCGCCGTTCCAGGACTCGGTGACGGTGAACTCACCGACCGCGAGCTTGTCACCGCTGTTCTTGTCCAGCGCCAGGAGCAGGTACGTGCCCGGCACGGCGCTGGCGGCGAGCAGGACGGAGGGCCTGTGCTCGAACGCCGCGTCGCGGGAGACCGAGACGGCTCCACCCTCCGGTGGGTCGACGACGAAGAGCAGGTCGTCGAGGGTCTGGTTGCCGTGGAGCGCGACCCCGACGCGGGACCAGCCCGACAGGTAGAGCGGCTCGTGGGGCATCTCGAGCTCGACGTCGGCGACCGGGGCCGGCAGGTCGACCAGGGCGAGGGTGTCCCCGATGCCGGCGACAAGCATGGCCGGGTCACCCGGCGACGCCGGGGGCAGGAGGTCGAGAGACCAGACCGGGTCGAGACCGTCCTCGAGCATCTGCACCGCCCCCGCGCCACCTCCCACGTCCGCCAGTGCCGTGTCGGCCAGCAGGATGCGTCCCGCCGCGTCGGCGACGGCGAGCACGCTCCCCGACGAGCCGGTCCACGCGAGGTCTCGGGCGGTGCCCAGCCCGCGGATGCGTGGCCGGTCTCCCGGCTCACCGCCGGCGAGGTCGATGCCGACGAGCCGACGGTCGCCCCCGCCGACGACCACCCAGGCGGTCGTCGCGCCGGTCCTGGCGGCCACGGCGTGCGGGCGGGCCAGCTCGTCCGTGACCAGCCGACGCCGACCCGAGCCGAGGTGGAGCTGCACGAGAGCCGGGCTGGGCGCGCGACCCACGAGGCAGGTGGCGGAGATCGGGTCCACAGCGAGGCTGCGACCTCCACGGAGCCGCCGCACCAGCGTCTCCGCGCCGGTGTCGAAGCTGATCTCCCACACCCCGCTGGCAGGGGAGGTCGCGAGCACCGCCGTCCCGCTTGGATGGGCGGCCAGGGCCGCGGGGGCAGCGCTGACCGACAGCGAGTCGAGAAGGTTGCCCGACGCGTCGTAGCGCTCGAGGACCCCGGGGCCGTAGGCGACTGCGATCGTGCCGTCGGCCAGAGCGCAGACGGCGGCGCCGTGCTGGATCCCGGTGGCGATCGTGGTGACAGACATGGGCACCTCCGCCGCGCGAGGGCGAGTGTGTGCCGGGGGCCGGCGAGGGGCGCGGCTGGGTCGAACCTAGACCGGGTCGCCGGCGGAGGGTAAAGGCTTTGGTCCGTCGACCGTCGCGGCCTAGACCCGGCGTCGGTGCTCGCACCACCTGGGGGTGTCCCGGCGGTCAGCATCCCTCGTGGTCGTCATGGGCGCTTGAGGGTCGCGACGTAGGTGGCCGGATCGGCGGGAGTGGTGATGTCGTGGATCCGCGGCTTGCCGTCGGACCACTGCTTGAAGACGTAGCGCTTGCCGTCGATCCGTTGTTCCGGCACCCGCACCTGGAAGACGTGACCGACCCATGACGAGATGTCTTGCCGAGTCCGCACTCGCTCCCCTTCGAGGACGACCACGCCGCCCCGGGGCATCGTCAGGAACGTCAGCGTGACCCGCTGCGGGCGGAGGACCCGGCTCGCCGTCGCGGTGTGGCCCTTCGAGTCGGTGACAGTCACGTCGACCAGCAGTCGGCTGTCGGCCGCCGCGTAGAGGCTCTCGGGTGCGGGGTAGGTGCCGCTGACCGACTCGCCGGTCACGGGGCCGAGGAACGGGTGGACATGGTTGGCGTGCTCGCGCTTGATCGTCCATCGGATGCTCGAGCCCGGTAGTGGACCGTCCTCAGGATCGGTGGCTGTCGCGGAGACGGTGAAGGGCTGGCCCACCCGGAAGCGGGCGTCGAGCGCTGGGCTCGTGATCGCCACCGTGGGCGGGTGCTCTCCGGCGTGCACCGTACGGGAGACCGCGTCCGAGGCGAGCCCGTGCGAGTCGCTCACGGTCAGCGTCGCGGTGTACTCCCCGGCCGCGGCGTAGGTGTGGGTGACCCCCGGAACGGTCGTCTCCACGACGGGCGACCCGTCGCCGAAGTCCCAGCGCCAGGTCTCCACCTGGTCGGCGTTGTCGCCGTCGCTGCTCGCTGCCCCGGAGAAGGCAACCGCGTTGCCGTCGGGGACGTAGCTGAAGGCCGCCGTGGGCGGGGTGTTGACTGCGGTGGAGCTGATCCGGCGGACCGAGTCGCTGAAGATGCTCAGGTAGTACAGCGCCTTGGAGTCACCAAGCGGCCCGAAACGCAGCTGGGTCGGCCCCGCCAGACCCGAGCTGAAGAGGGTCCGCCTGAACGTGCCGTCGGCGCGCCTGTCGAGTCGCCAGACACGGCCGCAGGTGTAGTCGGCGAACAGGTACGCGCCGTCGAAGCCCGGCCACAGGCCTCGGGGGACGAACGCGCCACCGGTGATCGACCGGCAGTTGTCGCTGTGCCGGTAGGCATGGATCGGGTTTGTGTAGCCCGCGACGCGGCCGCAGTCGGTCGTGGAACCGCGGGCGCAGAACCCCTCACGTGCGTTCCAGCCGTAGTTCCTCCCCTTGGCCAGCCGGTCGACCTCCTCCCACGTCTTCTCGCCCACGTCGTTGACGTAGAAGGTGCTGGTGCCTGGCTTGCGCGCGAACCGGAACGGGTTGCGGAACCCGAGCGCGAAGATCTCCTTGCACGGCCCTGTGCCCGGCGGGATCCCGTCGGGGTTGGTGCAGCGCCGCGCACCGCTCCTCCCGACGTAAGGGTTTGTCGCCGCCGGCAGGCCGCCCCGGCCGACGCGCAGGATCTTCCCGTGCGGCACAGCCTTGTCCTGGGAGTTGGTGTTGAGCACGCCGCACTCCCGGGTGCCACGGACTGTGCAGACGCCGTCACCGACCGAGATGTAGAGGTAACCGTCGGTGCCGAACTCCAGGTCGCCACCGACGTGGTGCGCAGCCGCTGAGACGATGCGGCCCACGATCACGGTCTCGCTCGCCGCGGCGATCGTGTTGGCGTCGGTCAGGACGAAGCGACCCACCTGGTTGACCGGCTGGTTGGGCAGTTGCGGCTCACCGCACGCGCCGCCGCGGTCACGCGTGTAGTAGAGGTAGACGAAGCGGTTACTCGCGAAGTTCGGGTCGACCGCGATCCCCAGCAGCCCCAGCTCGATCTCGGCGCACAACCGCGGCCCCAGGTCGATGGCCACCTCGTTGGGCTGACCCTGCTCCATGACCACGACCTTGCCCAGCTTGGAGATCACCAGCATGCGCCCGTCCGGCGTCCAGGCCATTCCCGTCGGCTGCTCGACCGTTCCGACCTTGGTGTCGTTGAAGCCGCTGGGCACCTGTTGGGCACTGACGGACCCCTCCTCGAGCAGGAGGGTCTGTGCACCGCCCGACGGCCGGTCGACGGCAGCAGCCGCCACGACGCCGGGTACCGAGACAAGACCGAGCAGGCAGAGAGCAACCATCAGGCGTCGGAAGCTGATCCACTTCGCCACGAGACCCCCCCGGGCCGAGTCAGGCTCCGGATGCGTCAGTACGTCGCGAGGACCGAAGCGCTCTTCGGCCAGCGTGCGCGCGATCCTGGGAACCGCGCCAGTGACCTTCGTCGCGCGTTGAGGTCGGTCGCCATCGATCTCGGCCAGCCGTCGGTGTGGCTTCGACCGCTCCTTCGCTCTGGTCTCCGTACCTGCCGTAGAGGGCATTCATGAATCGCAGCTGAGGGTCGTGCCGTCGCTTGAGGGCGAAGAAGTCGTCGATCATCGGGTAGGCCCGCCGCAGCTGCTGAGGCGTGTAGTGCTGCTGGTAGGGCAGGTAGAAGGTGCCGTCGTGTCGTAGGGCGCTGTCGATGAGCACGCTGTTGAGGTCGGCCATGTCGCGACTTCCGGCGCCGGTCACCTCCTGGCTGAGATACAGGACGACGGAGAGCCTGTCGCCGTTGGCGTAGTCGAGCAGCACCTCCTCGTCGTGCACCACGCGGATCGACGCGCTGAGCAGCTGTGCCTCGTGCTGCTGCAGCGCGGACCTCGCCTCTCGGAGGAACGGCACGAGCTGGTCGTGGGGCAGGAAGTACTCCTGCAGCACGTCGGTGTAGCGCGTGAGGCGGTTGCGCAGGAGGCCGAGGCCGTTGTACATCGCCTGGTTGCGCGAGACGAGGCATGCCTCGGCGGCCCGCAGCGCCTCGTTGCGTGACTCCTGGCAGGGGCGCACCCTGGGCAGCACGTGCTTCTGGGCGGCCCACTTCAGTCGCTGGCCGACGCCGCCGTGCCGGGCGACGTTCAGGACGAGCCTGCCCACGCCCGAGCCCTGGTCGTCCCGCAGTGCCGGCACCGGTCCTTCGTCGCTGCCGGTGCGCGCGTAGGTGTAGACGATCGCTTCCTCCAGCAGGGATCCGGGAGAGGTGGACAGGTGGGCGTACATCAGCCGGTTCTGCTCGTCGGGCGCGATCGTCTCTTCGAAGAGTGCGGGGAAGTCGTCTGTCGCGACGGTGCGTTGCGTCAGCCGGTACATCTCACTCGGGACGAGGTCGAGCTCGGCCTCGAGGATCACTCCGAAGAGCCCGTAGCCACCGATCGCTGCGCGGAACAGCTCGGGGTCGTTGTCCCGATCGACCTCGCGCAGGACGCCGTCGGCGGTCATCAGCGTCACGCTGCGGACCGTCGAGGCCAGGCTGCCGGTGCGGAAGTCCGCACCGTGCGCGTTCACCGACAAGGTCCCGCCCACGCTCAGGACGTCGATGCTCGGCATGGCAGCGACCGAGAGACCGTGACCATGTGCCGACTCCAGCACGGCCCGCCACGTCGCGCCGGCGCCGACCCGGGCCGTCCCCCGCGTGGAGTCGACGACCACCCGGTCGAGCTCGCGCATGTCCAGCACCAGGGCGTGGGGATGCGCGGACTGGCCACCCATGCTGTGCTTCGTGCCGGCCACGGTGACGGACAGGTCGTGAGCCCGGGCGAAGGCGAGGGCCTCACGCACCTCTCCCACGGATCGAGGTCTCGTCACGCCGTACACGGGAGTGGGGTTCAGGCAGCTCGCGTCGTTCACGGTGCCGCGCTCCTGCGTGAGCCATCGGGGGTAGGCGGAGTGCACCGTCGCCGGGACGTCGGAGGGGGCGGGTGGCGCCACCCGGCCTACGCAGTCGTCGGCCGCGACTGGCGCCCCGCCGTACTGCTCGAGAAACGCGCCGGTCTCCAGGAGCACCATGAGGAGCAGACCGGCGAGCACCAACCGCAGCCTCCGGCGGCCGGCCGACCTCTCGCCTCGCTTCACCCGTCAGACGCTAGGAGCATCCGCGCGGCGCCGCCTGAGCATCAGTACTCAACCTGGGCACAGTTGAGTACTCGTGCTCATGCGCCGCCGGTGCACCCACGGCACGCTCCTGGTAGAGGCTCGACGTAAGGGGATGGCCGGTGATGAATCCGACTGCAGGACGGCGCATGGCCGCGGTGGGAGCGTGCGTGGCGGTGCTGGCGACGAGCTGCGGCAGCGACGGCGACGGCGCGCCGGGCGCGGCCTCGCCCCCGAGCCGCACTGCCGGCTCGGTGCCCGAGGGGGGAGGGGCGCAGGGCGTCGGTGGCGTCGAGTGGCCCGGGGACGTGCAAGCCGCCCGCCAGCTGTTCGGGCGGATGCCCGGGGAGCTGGGGGGTCACCCGCGCAAGGTCATGGGGGGTGAGGCGAGCAACACTCCGGGTGTCTTCTACGGCTCGTTCACCAGCGGAATGGTGGCCTACGTCATGGGGCCCAGCAGTGGGGTGAAGGAGCCGACGGCGGCCTTGGCCGCAATGTTCGGCATGGGCTACACGTGCGACCGCGGCACCTACGCCGGCACCGCGCCACAGTCCAGGTACGGCGGTCCGGACATGGCGCGCGGCTCAAGGGTCGAGACCGACAACAAGCTCTGGTGGTTTTCGTGCGACTTCTCCGGCGAGCGCCCCTCCGACACGGGTCACGCGGTCGGCTGGGTGAGCGGCGAGCTGGCTTGGCTAGCGACCGCCCCGGACCGAGAGACTTCCCGGTCGCTCATCGACGCGCTGCGCGCCAGCGCATGAGCGGCGAGGGCCGCGACACGCCTCAAGTCTTTCCGCGGAGGATCCGGCGGAAGTAGATGACCGGCAGTGCGTAGCGGTCGAACCACCACGTGAGGCGACGAGGCTTTGTCAGGTCGACGACCGGCACGGAGGGCGCCGGACGACCCTCACGGTCCACCTCCACCAGCATCAGCTCCCGCCGGCTCACCGTGATCGGCATGACCGTGTAGCCGTCGTACCTGGCCATCTCGCGATCCGCGGCTGCCGCGACGATGTTGCCGGCGAGGATCTCCACCTGGTGCCGCAGCGCCCCGCCCGACGGCCGGATGCCGAGCGCGGCGACGTCGCCCAGTGACCAGATCGAGGCGTGTCGACGGTGCCGCATGGTCTCCGGGTCGACGTCCACGAGGCCGGCGGGGGAGTCGTCCGCGAGCCCGCTGTCCGCGACCCACGCCGGCCCGCGGTAGTGGGGCACGAGATGCGCCAGCGCCACCTCCTCGATCACGTCGGACCCAGCAGGCGTGGTCACGGTGACGCTGTGCGCTCCGGCGTCCACGCTCTCGAGGTGTGCGTCGCGGATCACCCGGACGCCGTAGGAGTCGAAGAGCCGCTCGAGGCGGTCGTCGGCGGGCGGCAGGCCTACCGCTGACGCACCGGGCAGCACGAGGCGGACGTCGATGTCGGCCAGCACGCCCGAACGACGCCAGTGGTCGCACGCCATGAAGAGCGGCTTGAGCGCGGTGGCGCCGCAGGGCGCCGGCTCCGGGGGCACGGTGAACACGACCGTGCCGCTGCGCAACGCGCGGAGCGCCGGCCACACCTGCGGCGCGGTGGTGGTCAGGAACGTCGACGTCGCCCACCCGTCCTCGAGGGCCTCCTGCAGGCCCGGGGTCGCCTGCCAGTCCTCGACCAGCCCGGGGCAGACGACGAGCGTCGAGTAGCCGAGCGTGCGCCCGCGGCGGGTGCTCGCCGTCGAGGCGGCTGGGTCGACGGACACGACCTCGTCGCGGATCCACGTGCAGCCGCGCGGGACGACGTCCGACACGAGCCGCTCGAGCCGCCCCATCCCGGCCTGCCCCGCGCCGACGTAGTTGAGCAGCGGGCGGTAGCGGTGCACCTGCTCGTCCTCCACCACGGCCACGTCGCCGACGCCGTCGCGCAGCAGTCGCGCAGCCAGCGAGATCCCGGCGTTGCCGCCACCGATGATGAGCACCTCGTGCTGGTCCATGTCCACCTCCGACGGCGCCCGCGGCCGGGCGCCCCGTCTCCTTGGACCGTAGCGGCCTGGTGGGAGCGGCTACGGGGAGGCGAGCAGCTCGTCGATGAGCGGGCGCAGGCGCGGCAGCTCGTGGGTGATCCCGAGCAGCTCCGCCTGTCCGGCGAGCATGGCGCGGAAGAGCGCGCCGCTGGTGATCACCCGTGGGTCGCAGTGCCCGAAGACCTCGAGGGTGACGGTGCCGTAGAGCCGGGCCCACGACTGCATGAACACCCAGACCAGCGGCCTGGCCTCCTCCGGCAGGTTCTCGACCCTGCCGGGCATCATCGGGTCCGCGAGCGCCTCGACGACCAGGGGCTCCAGGTCGTCGAGCGCCGGCAGCGGGAAGTCGTACTTCAGCCAGATGTGGGTGAGCAGCTCGGTGAACACCGCGCCGGTCTGCTCGTCGACGATCTCGGCCGCGACGTCGTCGGTGGGGTCCCGCAGCGGGTTGGCGAAGACCAGCGCGAACTCGTCGCGGTTGTCCAGCGCCCACCGCCGGAAGGCGAGCGAGCCGCTGACGACCTGGGCGACCGGGTCGTCGGCCGGCTGGCTGTCGCGCGCGGCGCGGACGACGTCCGCGGTCTCGGCGTCGATGTCACGCGCGATGAGGCGGACCAGGGAGCGGTAGTCGTCGACGTAGCGGTAGAGCGCCGGCGCGGTGATGCCCATCTGCTGCGCGACTGCCCGCAGCGACAGCCCGCCGGGCTCGCGCAGCAGCCGGCGCGAGACCTGCACGATCTCGTCCAGCGTGGCTTGCCGCTGGCGCTCGCGCCGCGTGGTGGGGGGTGACGACACCGGGCCTCTTCTCGACGCAGGGGGTTGACGGAACGGCAGTTTACAGCGTTCACTGTTAACGGCGTTAACGATAGTGACGGGATATCACGGAGGTTGTCATGGTCGAGCGGTGGGGGCGCGTGATCGCACGTCACGCCGCGGTGGTCCTGATCCTGGGGATCGCCGCGCTCGTCGGGGCGGGATGGTTCGGCGCCGACGTCTTCGGGTCGCTCTCGCAGGGCGGGTTCGACGACCCCGACAGCGAGTCGGCGCAGGAGTACGACGTCGAGAGCGAGATCTTCGGCAACCGCAACGCCGACGTGGTGGCGATCTACTCCAGCGAGGACCAGGAGGTCACCGACCCGGAGTTCCGGCGGGGCGTGCAGCAGACGCTGGCCGGCATCCCCGAGGACACGACCACCCAGGTCCTCTCCTACTACGACACCCGGTCACCCGAGCTCGTCAGCGACGACCGCACGGCGACGCAGGTGGTCATCTCGCTCGACGGGGACACCCAGAACGAGCTCCTGGAGAGCTGGGACGCGATCAAGCCGACCCTGGAGGCGGACGAGGAGACCGGTCTCGACACCGACCTCGCCGGCGCGTACGCGGTCTACGGCGACGTCAACCACCTGAGCGAGACGGACCTGCGCAGGGCCGAGACGATGACCCTGCCGGTGGTGCTCGTGCTGTCGCTGCTCATCTTCGGCAGCCTGGTCGCAGCGACCATGCCCGTCATGGTCGGCGTCTTCGCCGTCGTGGGGGCGCTCGCGGTGATCAAGGTGCTCTCGATGTTCACCGACGTCTCGGTGTTCTCGGTCAACGTGATCACGCTGATCGGGCTGGGCCTCGCGATCGACTACGCGCTCTTCATCATCAGCCGCTTCCGTGAGGAGCTGGCCGGGCTGCCCGAGGACGACCCGGACGCCGTGCCCACCGCGCTGCGCGCCACGATGTCGACCGCCGGGCGCACGGTGCTGTTCTCGGGCCTCACCGTCGCCGCCGCGCTGTCCTCGCTGCTGGTCTTCCCGCAGAACTTCCTCCGCTCCATGGGCTACGGCGGCATGGCGGCCGTCGTGGTCGCCATGGTCACCGCACTGACGGTGCTGCCGGCGACGCTGCGGCTCCTCGGCCGCCGGATCGACGCCGGGAGGGTGCCGTTCCTCAACCGGCGCCGGCGCACCCGGCCGGAGGACGAGGAGACGGGCGCCTGGGCACGGATCGGCCGCAGCGTGATGCGCCGCCCGGTGACCTACCTCGTCCTCGTGACCGGGGCGCTGGCTCTCGTGGCCTCGCCGTTCCTCAACGTCACGTGGGGAGGCGTGGACTACCGCGTGCTGCCGGAGGACGCGCCGTCCCGGGTCGCCGCCGAGCGGCTGAACGACGACTTCGGAGGCGAGCAGTCCTCGGCCAACATCCTGCTGCAGGGCGCGTCCCGTGACGCGGTCTCCACCTACACCAGCGAGGTGGAGGACGTGGCCGGCGTGACCGGCGTCGAGCCGGTGGCGCAGGAGGGTGACGCCACGCTGCTCCGCGCCACGTGGTCGGGCAACAGCCAGACCGAGGAGTCGCAGCAGACGGTCCAGGCGATCCGTGACGTCGAGCCGTCGGAGGGCTCGGTGCTGGTGGGCGGCCTGGCCGCCGACACGGTCGACCTGCTGGACTCGATCGGCGCCCACCTGATCTGGATGGGGGTCATCGTCGTCCTCGTGATGCTGGGGCTGCTCTTCCTGGCCTTCGGCTCGGTGGTGCTGCCCATCAAGGCTGTGCTCATGAACGCCGTCTCGATCACGGCGTCGTTCGGCGTGGTCACGTGGATCTTCGCCGACGGTCACCTGGAGGGCCTGCTCGGCTTCGAGTCGCAGGGGTTCCTCGACGCCACCCAGCCGATCCTGATGCTGGCGATCCTCTTCGGGCTGTCGATGGACTACGAGGTCTTCCTGCTCTCCCGCGTCCGGGAGGAGTGGGACGCCACCCACGACAACACGCGTGCGGTCGCAGTGGGCCTGCAGAAGACCGGCCGCATCATCACCAGCGCAGCGCTGCTGCTGGCGGTCGTGATCGGCGCGTTCAGCACGTCGGGGATCATCTTCATGAAGCTGATCGGGACCGGCATGCTGGTCGCCCTGCTCGTGGACGCCACCGTCGTACGAGCGCTGCTCGTGCCCGCGACGATGCGCCTGCTCGGGTCGTGGAACTGGTGGGCGCCCGGACCGATGCGCCGCTGGTGGGAGCGGCACGGCTTCCGGGAGGAGGCGCCTGCCCCTGTGGAGGCCACCTCAGGTCTGGTCCCCGCGGGCGCCGGTCAGCGCGACGGATGAGCTGACGACCGGCGGGCGCGACCAGAACGTCAGGGGAGGAGGCGCTTGAGCACGCCCGGTGCCACCTCCGAGACGCGGTACTGCTCGCTGGCGTGGGCGCTGATGACGACCAGGCCACCGGTGAGCGCCGGCACGACCCACTGCAGAGCCTTGAGCTTCTGCTGAGCGGTCGCGACGTCCGGCGGCGTGGCAGGCGCCGGCTCGGTGCCCGACTCCGCCGGGACCTCGGTGTGCTCGGACACCTTGCGGCCGAGCGCGCGGCTGTAGGCGGTGGCGCCCAGGGCGCCGACGGTCAGGGCGGTCTTGAGGGCAGCCATGCTCGCGACCCCCTGCTGGGCCTGCATGCGCTGCGCGTCGCGCAGCAGCAGGCCGACACTGCCCGCGAGGTGGGCGCCAATGGCTGCGGCATTGACCGGGGTCCAGCGGTCCCACCCGGTGTTGGCGACCGCGCCGACGCTCGAGGGCGGGTCTGCCTGAGCGGCTGCGGCGTTGAGGGCGACGGCGTTGGCGAGCGTGCCACCGAACCAAGCGGCGAGCCCGATGTCGTGCAGTGCGTGGCTGGAGGTGCTGGTCGTCATGGGATCTCCCGAGAGGTTCGAGGCGTGCGGGTCGACTCCCCGCCTACCCGTTGGTCGCGCTCAGAAACGACGGGCCGGTCGGCTCGCTCGGGTCGTGCGTTTCACCAGGTCAGAGCACTTCGGGGTCCGGTTGGTCGGCATACGTCGGTTTTAGAAGTGCGCCCGAGGGGCAAGCGTGTGACGTAGGTCATGCCTCCACCGTGGGTCGGAGGTGCGGCACCTCATCGGCGACCGGCGCCCCGCCGGGACTCACCGATGGGACGGAACGAGGGGGACAGCGAGCTCGCCCACCGAACCCGCTGGTCGTTCTGCTCGCCACTGAGGGGTGGCGTGGGAGAGAAACGAGAACAAGCAATGGATGCAGCCAAGATCGGGCTCGGCGTAGCAGCGGGCTATCTGTTCGGACGTACCAAGAAGCTTCGGCTCGCCATCACCGTCGGCAGCATGCTGGCGGGCCAGCGCGTGTCGACCAACCCAGCGATCCTCATCAAGCAGGCCAGCGAGCTGATCGAGAAGAACCCTGAGCTGGCCAAGCTCCAGCAGCGGTTCACCGGAGAGCTCATGGACGCCGCGCGCAACGCCGCGGCCAGCTCCGCCGGCAACCGCATGGACTCCTGGAACAAGATGCTGACCTCCGGCCGCGACGAGGACGAGGACGAGGGCGAGGAGCCCGAGGACGAGGAAGAGCCTGAGGACGAGTACGCCGACGACGAGGGTGACGAGGCTGAGGAGGAGCCCGAAGAGGACGAGGCCGACGAAGAGCCCGAGGACGAGGCCGACGAAGAGCCCGAGGACGAGGCCGACGAAGAGCCCGAGGACGAGCCCGAACCGCCCAAGAAGCGGTCCCGGTCGCGATCGAGCAGCGGCGCGCGGAAGTCGAGCTCGGCGAAGAAGAGCTCGGCCAAGAAGAGCTCAGCCAAGAAGACTTCGGCTAAGAAGAGCCCAGCGAAGAAGTCGTCGAGCTCCTCGAGCGCCAAGAAGACGTCGGCGAAGAAGTCCTCACCGGCCAAGAAGTCGACCAGCAGGTCGACCGCCAAGAAGTCGAGCGCCAAGAAGGCGCCGGCGAAGAAGTCGACCGCCAAGAAGGCGCCGGCGAAGAAATCGACCGCCAAGAAGAGCTCGGGCAGGAGGTCGTCATGAGTAGCACCGATCCCATGTCGAAGCTGAAGGACCTCGGGCAGGACCTCGTCAAGAACCTCGGCGACAAGGCCCTCGACTCGGCCAACGGAGCCCTCGACGGGCTGTCCGACAAGCTCACCGGTCTTGCGGACGGTGGCGGCGTCGTCGGACAGGCGGCCGCCAAGGCCGGCAAGGAGGGCGCCAGTGGCGGCAGCGCCGTGATGGGCGGCCTCAAGGGCGCCGCGTCCGGCATCAAGGACAAGGTCACCGGCGGTGGCGGTGGCGGCGGGGGCAAGGGCGGTGACGCCACGAAGTCCACGAACATCATCGAGTCCATCGACGTGGGCGTGCCGTTGTCGGTCGCCTACAACCAGTGGACCGAGTTCGGCGCCTTCCCGAGCTTCATGAAGAAGGTCGAGAACGTCCAGATGGAGGACGACGAGACCAAGACCAAGTGGAAGGCGCAGATCTTCCTCAGCCACCGTGAGTGGGAGTCCACCATCCTCGAGCAGGTGCCCGACGACAAGATCGTCTGGCGCTCCAGCGGCGAGAAGGGCCACGTCGACGGCGCAGTCACCTTCCACGAGCTGTCGCCCAACCTGACCCGCATCCTGGTCGTCCTGGAGTACTACCCCCAGGGCTTCTTCGAGAAGACCGGCAACCTCTGGCGTGCCCAGGGCCGTCGAGCCCGGGCCGAGCTGCGGCACTTCCGCCGGCACGTGATGACCCGCACCATCCTCGAGCCTGACGACGTCGAGGGCTGGCGCGGTGTGATCGAGGACGGCGAGGTCGTCGAGAGCCACGAGGAGGTCGTCGAGCGCGAGGAGGAGGAGAGCCAGGACGAGGCCCCCGAGGACGAGGACTACGCCGGCGACGAGGAGTCCGAGGACGAGGAGTCCGAGGACGAGGAGCCTGAAGAGTCCGAGGACGAGCTCGACGAGGAGGAGCCTGAGGACGAGCTCGAGGAGGACGAGGAGCCTGAGGACGAGCTCGAGGAGGAGGAGCCTGAGGACGACGAGGAGCCTGAGGACGAGCTCGAGACGAGGAGAGCCTGAGGACGAGCTCGACGAGGAGGAGCCCGAGGAGGAGCCGAGGAGGAGACCTCGACGAGGACGAGCTGGAGGAGGAAGATCCCGAGGAGGACGAGGACCTGGAGGCAGAGGACGAGGAGGAGCCCGAGGACGAGCCGCGTCCGCGCCGTCGGCGCCGGAGCCGTTGATCTCAACCAACCCTGGCCGTGACCCGGCCGATCCGCGAAAGGCAACGCAGTGACTCAGACACAACGCCGCTCGGGCGGCTACCTCGAGCGCCCTGCTCCCAGTGGGCTCGCCGACGTCATCGAGATCATCCTGGACAAGGGCATCGTCATCGATGCCTACGTCCGGGTCTCCTTGGTGGGCATCGAGCTGCTCACCATCGACGCGCGCATCGTCATCGCGAGCGTGGACACCTACCTGCGCTTCGCCGAGGCCACCAACCGCCTCGACCTCTACGAAGAGGGCGGCAAGGACCTCAGCGAGTTCATCGGAGACCTGCAGGAGAGCGGGTCCTCGAAGAAGGTCGGTGGGGCGATCAAGGGCGCCAAGAAGGCGATCACCGGTGGTGGCGACGACGACGAGGATGAGGACCGTCCGCGCAAGCGATCGCGATCCTCGTCCAGCTCGCGCAAGCGGTAGGCGGTGATGGTCGACCAGGTCGACACGCATCGGGAGGTCGGTTACTACGTCTACGGGATCGTCCCGTCGGACTTCGACCTGCCTCCACTGCGTGGTCTCGACGACGTCGAGGTGGAGCTCGTCGCTCTCGACGACCTGGCTGCGGTCGTGAGCAGCTTCGCCCTCGACCGGCCCCCGGGCCGGAAGGCGGAGCTGGTGGCGCACAGCCGCGTCGTGGACGCGCTGGCGGAGGCCGGGGCGGTGGTGCCGGTGCAGTTCGGGTCGGTCCTCGAGCACGACCCGGCGGCGGTGGAGGAGCTGCTCGCGGAGCAGTCGGACGTCGCCCGCGTCACGCTGGAGCACGTGCAGGGCAAGGTGCAGATGAACCTCCGCGTCTCCTACGTCGAGGAGCGTGTCCTCGAGGAGGTGGTGCGGGAGAACCCCCGCATCGCCGAGCTGCACCGCCGTACGCGCGACCTGCCGGAGGGGGCGGTGCACCCCGACCTCGTCGAGCTCGGTGAGCTGGTGTCCGCGGCGATGTCCGCCAAGAGCGCCGAGGACGCCGAGACGGTCACCGAGGCAGTCACCACCCATCCTGTCGAGATGGTCGAACGACCCGGCGGTGGAGTCGAGCACGTCATCGACCTCGCCCTCCTCGTGCCGGCGCAGCAGACGGACGCCCTCGTGCAGACCCTGGAGGACTACGCCGCGCAGACCCACGAGCGGCTGCGCTGGCGCCTGGTCGGCCCGGTGGCGCCCTACGACTTCGCGGGGGACGTCGCATGGGGCTGATCACCGGCATCCTGGGCCTTCCGCTCGCACCGCTGAAGGGTGTCGTGGCCGCGGCGGAGCAGGTGCGCCAGCAGGCGGAGGAGGAGTTCTACGACCCTGTGAACATCCGCAAGGAGCTCGAGCACGTCGAACGTCTGCGTGAGGACGGCGCGATCAGCGACGATGAGGCCACCGCCTGGGAGGACCAGCTGGTGGAACGATTGATGACAGCGCGTGAGATCCGGAGAGGGAGACACGATGGCCGATGACGACAGCAGCTCGTCCAGCAGGAGCCGCAAGAAGTCGGTGAGCAAGTCCACCGGCAAGAAGTCCTCGGGCACGAAGGCCTCGGCCTCGAAGTCGTCGAAGAAGTCGTCGAGCTCGGACTCCTCGGCGTCCAGCCGTCGGGGCAGCGACGCCCCGCGCGCATCGTCCTCCCCGAAGACGTCACCGGCGAAGCTCGCGGCGAACGCAGCGCAGCAGCTCCTCGAGCTCACCGGCCGAGCGACCGAGGGCGTCACCGCGCTCGAGAAGAACGACGACGGCTGGCGTGTGACAGTCGAGGTGGTCGAGGTGCGTCGCATCCCCAACACCACCGACGTGCTCGCGCTCTACGAGATCGATGCCGACGACAAGGGCAACCTGGAGGCCTACCGGCGGATCCGCCGCTACGTCCGGGGTGCGCCCGACGAGGACCGATGAGCGACTACACGCCCAGCAGCCGGCCGTACTCGAGTGGGATCGAACGCACCACCTCGAGCGGCCCGGCTCCGGCCAACCTGGCCGACATCCTGGAGCGCGTGCTCGACAAGGGCATCGTGATCGCCGGCGACATCCGGGTGAACCTGCTCGACATCGAGCTGCTCACCATCAAGATCCGGCTGCTCATCGTCTCGGTCGACAAGGCCCAGGAGATGGGCATCGACTGGTGGCGCAACGACCCGATGCTGAACACCAGTGCGGCCGAGCTGAACGAGGAGAACAAGGCGCTGCGACAGCGGGTCGAGGAGCTGGAGCAGGGGTCGGGCGGACAGTGACGTGATGGAGCGTGGTCGCTACCTCTTCGCCGTCGCCCGGGGGCTGCCGGCGGAGACGCTGCGCGGTCGCACCGGTCTCGGCGGCGCGGACCTCGAGGTGGTGGAGCACCGCGGGCTGCAGGCGGTGGTGTGCACCGTCGACCTGGAGGAGTTCGGGGAGGACGCGCTCGCCCGCAACCTCGAGGACCTGTCCTGGGTGGAGAAGGTCGCGCGCACCCACAACGACGTCGTCTGGGTCGTCGCGGACCACGCCACGGTGGCACCGATGCGGCTGGTCACGATCTGCGCGGACGACGCCAGCGTGCGGGCCCGCGTCGACACGCACCACGACGGCCTCGTCCGGGCCCTCGACAACGTCGAGGGACGCCACGAGTGGAGCGTCAAGGTGCTGGTCGCGCCGCAGCAGGCTGCCGAGGTCCAGGACGACGCGCCCCCGGCCTCCGGGGCGGCGTACCTGATGCGCAAGCGGGAGCAGGCGGCGCGACGACGATCCGCCGGCGAGGACGCTGCGGCGATGGCCGAGCGCGTGCACACCGCGCTGGCGGAGTCCTCCGTCGCCTCGCGCCGGCTGCCGCCGCAGGACGCGCGGCTCACGGGCCGCGTGGAGACCATGGTCATGAACGGCGCCTACCTGGTGCCCGACGCGGAGCACGACGCCTTCCTCGCTGTGGTGCAGCGGATCCGGGAGGGCGAGCCCTCCGCGATCGTCGAGGTCGGTGGGCCGTGGCCGCCGTACTCCTTCGCGGTGCTGGAGTGACCATGACGACCTCCTCCACCTCCGCCCAGGTCACCACCACCGGCGCGCTCGAAGCACCGCAGATCTCCCTCGTCGACCTGCTCGACCGGCTGCTGGGCACCGGCGTCGTGCTGTCGGGCGACGTGGTCATCTCGCTGGCAGGCGTCGACCTCGTGCAGGTGCGCCTGCACGCGCTCATCACCAGCGTCCGCGGCGAGATGGCGATGCAGCCCAGCAACCGGGGCAGCGTGGGGCGCCATGACTGAGCCGCTGCACGACCCCACCCGTGCGTCGTCACCCGCCCGCCGCGGCGGTGGTCATCAGGGCCTGCTGACACAGCGCCTCGAGACCGACCCCGAGTCGGTGGAGCGCGACCTCTTCAAGCTGGTGCTCACGATCATCGAGCTGGTGCGCCAGCTCATGGAGGCCCAAGCGCTCCGCCGGGTGGACGAGGGCGACCTCAGCGACGAGCAGATCGAGTCGCTCGGGCTCGGGCTGAGCAAGCTCGAGGAGGCCATGGACGACCTGAAGTCGCGCTACGACCTGACCACCGCCGACCTGAACATCGACCTCGGTCCGCTGGGCACCCTGCTCTCGGACACGTTCTGACCCGCCCAGCCATCCGCACATCCAGCACCAGGAGGACCCCGACATGGCCAACACACCAGATCACGACGATGCACGAGCCGCACTCGTGCAGACGCTGCTGGAGAAGGTCGCGGAGGACCGCTATCCGTCGACCACGATGCTGAACCTCATCGAGCAGCTGCTCACCGAGCAGGAGTACCCGGCGTACATCCAGTTCCTCCAGGGACGCCTGCGCGACGACCGCTTCCCGAGCATCCCGATGCTGAGCCGGCTGGTGAACCTCGTCTCCTAGACCTCGATCACTGTGGCCTGTCAGTCACCGGGTGACTGCCCGGCCACGGTGATGCGGTGATCCTGGCGCGTGATCGCCACGGCACCGGGGTATGCGACAAGGGAGCCGACGAAGGAGGTTCCCATGGCCAAGGACCACGGCCCCAGCATCAAGGACGACGAGACCTACGAGAAGCTGCGAGACCAGGGCGCCAGCAAGGAGAAGGCCGCCCGGATCGCCAACGCCGCCAGCAACGAGGGCAGGAGCACTGTCGGCAGTCGTGGCGGCGAGTCCGGCTCCTACGACGACTGGTCGGTGGACGACCTCCGCGAACGCGCGGCGGAGCTCGAGATCGAAGGACGCTCGTCGATGAGCAAGGACGAGCTCATCGACGCGCTCCGCAACCACTGAGTCGGCGGCGGTGCCGCTGCCTCCCGGGGCAGCGGCACCACCTGGGCTCGTGGGCGAACACCCCTCCGCCGTTCGGACAGCATTGCGCTGACGTGCCGCGGCTTCACCCTTCCGGGTGGTACACATAGTCCATGGAGGGGCCCGCCGTGCTGCTCGAACGCACCCTGCCGCCGCGGGCTGCTTCGGCCGCTGCCGCCCGCCGTCTGGTCTCCGAGGCGCTCGAGTCCACGCCGTACGCCGACGCTGTCGACAACGCCCGCGTGGCGGTCAGCGAGCTCGTCACCAACGCCCTGGTCCACGCCGGCACCGAGATCGGGGTCCAGGTCTGCATCGACGGGGACGGCGTCCTCGTCGAGGTGCAGGACGGCAACCCCCAGGTGCCGGCCTTCCGCGCGCACTCGCGCGAGTCGGGCACCGGGCGCGGGCTGCGCATGGTCGAGGACCTCGCCGACGAGTGGGGGATCTACCACCGCGGTGACGGCAAGGTGGTCTGGTTCCGCATCGGGCAGACCGGCGAGGACGGGTCCCCTGCCGTGGACGTCCCCTCCTTCGCGCTCGCCGAGGACGGCATCCAGGTGGAGCTGCTCGAGTTCCCGCTCCTCATCCACACCGCCTGGCAGGAGCACTCCGCCACGCTGCTGCGCGAGTACCTGCTCATGAGCCTGGTCGACGGCGACGAGATGGAGGCCTTCCAGCGGCACGCGGAGGCCTGCGAGGCACTGCACCTGCTCGCCGAGCAGGCTCCGGTCCTCGACCTCGGCGATGACGCGGACCGCATCATGTCCGACGCGGTGGAGCCGCGCGTCACGGTCTCGCGGCTCGTGCTCGAGGTGCCCCGCCGGATGCTCGACACCTTCGAGGTGCTCGAGTCGATGATGGACGACGCGGTCGCCGCGGCGGACGACGGCGGGATGCTGGTGCCCACCACCCAGCCCGAGCTCCGCGAGATGCGCCGCTGGCTGCGCGACCAGATCCGCAGCCAGAGCCTCACCGGCGCCGCCCCCGAGCCGTACGCCGCGGACCTCCATCACGGGGTGGTCGGCGACCCCGCGTCGCCCGAGGGCTGGGACGTCGCGACGGTGCACGCCTCGGACCAGGCCCTCATCGCCACCAACGACTCCGGCCAGATCGTCGCGGTGAGCGGTGCTGCGGCGGAGTTCCTGGGCTACCGACCCGACCAGCTCGTGGGGCGCCGGGTGCTGACGGTCATCCCGGAGCGGTTCCGGCAGGCCCACGTCGCGGGCATGACGCTGCACATGATCAACGGCCGCCGGCCCCTGCTCGACCACGAGGTGACCGTGCCGATGCTGCACGCCGACGGCACCGAGCGCGAGGCGACGCTCGTCGTACGCCCGCAGCCGGTGAGCGGCGAGCGCGTGTTCGTGGCCGAGCTGCGCCTGCCCTGAGGCGCCCGCGTCAGCGGCGTACGCGCGTGAGCACCAGGGGGTGGTCGGTCGTCCGCGCCACGAGCCCGCCAGTGACCCGCTGGTGCGCCTGGAAGCGGATCTTGCGGGTGCCGAAGATCCAGTCGATCCCCGCGACCTGGGAGGGCCGACAGCGCCGGCCGCGCACCCCGCCGGACGACGCCTTGAGGCCGTGCTTGGTGACGCGGCAGTAGAACTTGCGGCTGCGGTCGTTGAAGTCGCCCATGAGGATCACGGGCGCGTGCGCCTTGCGGCCCAGCTTCTTCACGATCCGAAGCTCGCGGCCCACCGCCTCGACACGGCGCTTGTGCATCGTGCGGCGGTGCCCGCGGTTGGCCGGGTTGTGCACGGAGATCACCACCAGCCGCCTGCCGGTGGCCTTGTCCCGGAGGTGCACCACCGGCATCGGCCGATTGCCCCGGAAGTAGGGGATCTTGAAGGTCCGGGCCCCGAGGAGCCGGAACCGAGACTTCCGCCAGGCGATGGAGTCCTGCGGGTCGTGGGGCGAGAAGACCCGCCACCCGCGCGTGTTGCGCAGGAACTGGCGTCGCTGCACGGACTGGAACTCCTGCAGACCCGACCAGCGCGACCCGGTTGCTGTTGAGCAGGCTGATGCTGCGCTTCATCCGCCGGGCGCTGCTCGCGAACTGGCGGCGCTTCTTGCCGCCGCGTGCGGTGTGGCTGTGCCCCAGCACGTTGAGGCTCGCGGCGATGAACGTGCCCCGGCGCCGCTCCGCCGGTCCCATGCCGGCGACGTGCGCACCCCGGTGACGGCGCAGCCAGCGCGAGGGGTTGACCCGGGCGGGGTCGCGGGCTCCGGCGCGCAGGTGGACGCTGAAGTGGAGGTGGCACCGTGACCGGCGGAACTTCGCCACCCGGCCCAGGGGGCGGCGGGTGTCGACCATGGCGCCGTTGCGGACGCGCACCTTCTTCAGGTGGCCGTACCAGGTGGTCAGCCTGCGCGGGCCGGTGCTGATCCCGACGGTGCGCGGCCCCCCACCCCGGTTGCGCGGGAGCACCACCTTGCCGGCGTGGGCCGAGCGCACCAGGGTGCCGCAGCGGGCGCGGAAGTCGGTGCCCGTGTGCCGCTTGCGGTGCACGCGCCGCATGTAGTTGTGCTTGTCCCGCTTCTCGGCCCTGGTGACCGGCCACCTCACGATGCCGCCGTCCAGGCCGGGCGGGCGGCACGTGGCCGGGCGCTTGGGTGGCTTGCCGCGGAGCACGTGCTTGGGGCCGAACCCCGGGCAGCCCCGCGAGACCAGGCGCAGGTCGGCCGACGCCTCGGCGGTGGCCGGTGCGCGCAGGGCGTCACGGACCAGCTCGACGCCCGTCAGAGGCAGGCTGCACAGGAGCAGGCCGACCGCGACCAGCGTCAGCCGGGTGACGGGGAGCTTGGGCACGGTGCCTCCTGGGCAACGGAGCAGGCGGCGCGACCTGACACAGGTGGGACGATACAAGTCTTGTGGGGCTGAAGTGACTCATCTGCGCCATGCCGTGGCGTGGCGTGATGGACTGTTCGGGCCATGCCGCCACCCCCCACAGACCCCGCGACGACCGCGCCGGAGCCTCCCTCGGTCACGCCTGACGACGTACGTCGGGCCGCGGAGCGGATCGCCGGGCTCGCGCGGCGCACGCCCGTGATCGCCTCGCGCTCGCTCGACTCGCTGACCGGGGGGCAGGTGTTCTGCAAGGCGGAGTCGCTGCAGCGCACGGGCTCCTTCAAGGTGCGCGGTGCCGCGAACCGCATCCTGGCGCTGACGCAGCAGGAGCGCTCCCCGGGTCTGCTCGCGGCGTCGTCGGGCAACCACGCCCAGGCCGTGGCCGCCGTGGCCGCTGAGCTCGGCGTCGAGGCGACCATCCTGATGCCGGGCGACGCGCCGGCCAACAAGCGCGCGGCCACCGAGGGGTACGGCGCCCGGGTGATCACCTACGACCGCTACGACCAGGACCGCGAGGACCTCGCCACCCGGCTGGCGCAGGAGCGTGGACTCGTCCAGGTGCCGGCCTTCGACGACCCGTGGGTGATGGCGGGCCAGGGCACCGTCGCGCTCGAGCTGATCGGCGAGGTCGGCGACCTCGACGTCCTCGTGGTGCCGGTCGGTGGCGGTGGGCTCATGGCCGGGTGCGGCACGATCGCCCGCGACCTGTGCCCCGGGGTGGAGCTGGTCGGCGTCGAGCCTGCCGCCGGCGACGACACCCGCCAGTCCTTGGCGCAGGGCCGCCGGATCCGCATCCCTGTGCCCCGCACCATCGCCGACGGGCAGCAGGCCGACACCCCTGGCCGGCTCACCTTCGAGGTCAACCGGCGACAGGTCGACCGCATCGAGGTCGTCACCGACGCCCAGGTGGTCGCCGCCATGACGTTCGCCTTCGAGCGGCTCAAGCTGGTGCTGGAGCCGTCCGGCGCGACGGCGCTGGCCGCGGTGCTGGCCGAGGGGACACGGCTGGTGGGGCGGCGGGTCGGAGTGGTGCTGTCGGGCGGCAACGTCTCGAGGGAGCGGTTCGAGGCGTTGGTCCGTAACCTAGGCGCGTGATCACGGACGCACCCACCGGCGGGCACGCATGAGCGGCGGCCTCGCAGCGCTGCTCGACGACATCGCGACGATGGCCAAGCTGGCCGCCGCCTCGGTCGACGACATCGGTGCCGCCGCGGGCCGGGCCAGCACCAAGGCGGCCGGCGTCGTGGTCGACGACACCGCGGTCACCCCGCGCTACGTGCACGGCTTCGACCCCAGCCGCGAGCTGCCGATCATCCGCCGCATCGCCCTGGGCTCGCTGCGCAACAAGCTGTTCTTCATCCTTCCGGCCGCACTGCTGTTCAGCCAGTTCCTGCCGTGGCTGCTCACGCCCCTGCTCATGGTCGGCGGCACCTACCTCTGCTTCGAGGGCGCCGAGAAGATCTGGGAGAAGGTCGGCGGCGGCCACCACGAGGAGAGCGAGCCCGCCGCGGTCGAGGGCGGCGACCACGAGAAGCACATGGTGTCCGGCGCGATCCGCACGGACTTCATCCTCTCGGCGGAGATCATGGTGATCGCCCTCAACGAGGTCGCCGACGAGCCCTTCGTCTCCCGCGCGCTGATCCTGGTCGCGGTCGCCTTCCTCATCACGATCCTGGTGTACGGCGTGGTCGGCCTGATCGTGAAGCTCGACGACATCGGCCTGCACCTGGCGGAGCGGTCGTCGTCGTCGGCCCAGAAGATCGGGCGCGCCATGGTCAAGGGCATGCCGAAGCTGCTGGCCGTGCTGTCGACCGTGGGCATCGTCGCGATGCTCTGGGTCGGCGGCCACATCCTCCTGGTCGGCACGCACGACCTCGGCTGGGACACGATCTACGACTGGGTGCACCACCTCGAGGAGGACGTGCACCACGCCGTGGAGGGCGTCGGCGGCGCGCTGGCCTGGGGAGTGAACACCGCGATCTCGGCGGTGATCGGCCTCGCGGTGGGAGCGGTCGTCGTCGCCGTCATGCACGTGGTCCGGCGCCGCAAGGGCGCCGCCGCGCACTGACCGTCGGCGGCCGGCGGCCCGCGGCGGTGCCCGTCGGGGCGACGGATAGGCTCGCGTGCCATGAGTGACGACGCCCCCGACCTCCTGCAGGGCAAGACCGTCGCGGTCCTCGGCGGCACAGGTCCTCAGGGCAGGGGGCTGGCCCGCCGCTGGGCAGCCGCCGGCCTCCCGGTGGTGATCGGAAGCCGCAGTAGCCGAGCGCGCCACGGAGACGGCCGAGACGCTGGCGCAGGCGACCGGCGGGCAGGTCACCGGGGCCGACAACGCGGCCGCGGCCGAGGCCGGCGACATCGTGGTCGTCGCAGTGCCGTGGGACGGCCACAAGGACCTGCTCAGCGACCTCGCCCCCCAGCTGGCCGGCAAGGTCGTCGTGGACTGCGTGAACCCGCTGGGTTTCGACAAGAAGGGCGCCTACGCGCTCGAGGTCGAGGAGGGTTCCGCCGCCCAGCAGGCCCAGGAGGTGCTGCCCGACAGCACGGTCGTCGCCGCCTTCCACCACGTGAGCGCGGTGCTCCTCGAGGACGCCGAGGTGGACTCGATCGAGTGCGACGTGCTGGTGCTCGGCGAGGTCCGCGAGGCCACCGACCTCGTGCAGGCGCTCGCCGGCGCGATCCCCGGCTTCCGAGGCCTCTTCGGCGGCCGGCTGCGCAACGCCCACCAGGTCGAGGCCCTCACCGCCAACATCATCAGCATCAACCGCCGCTACAAGGCGCACGCCGCCGTGAGGATCACCGACGTCTGATGTACCCCAGCTATCCCGCGCCGTCCGAGAAGGCGCTCACCCTCGAGTCCACACTGCGCACGTTCATGGCCGAGGAGGTCCTTCCTCGCGAGGTCGAGGTGCGCACGGCGCGCGAAGCCGGGGGCAGCGAGGCCCACGGCGTACCCCCGCAGCTCGAGGAGCTCAAGCGGATCGCGCGTGAGCGCGGGCTCTGGAACCTCTTCCTCCCCGACGAGTCCGGGCTGACCCAGCTCGAGTACGCCCCTCTGGCCGAGATGCTCGGGTGGAGCGAGCTGGGACCGGAGTCGACGAACTCCTCAGCGCCCGACACCGGCAACATGGAGCTGCTCCACCTGCTCGGCACGGACGAGCAGAAGCAGCAGTGGCTCGAGCCCCTGCTCGCGGGCGAGATCCGGTCCGCCTTCGCGATGACCGAGCCCGCGGTGGCGTCGTCCGACGCGACCAACATCGAGACCTCGATCGTGCGCGACGGCGACGAGTACGTCATCGACGGCCGCAAGTGGTGGATCACCGGCTCCGCCGACCCGCGCTGCAAGGTCCTCATCGTGATGGGCAAGACAGACCCCGAGGCCGACACCTACGTGCAGCAGTCGATGGTGATCGTGCCCCGCGACACCCCGGGCGTGGAGATCATCCGCTCGCTGCCGGTCTTCGGCGCCCAGCACTTCCAGGGCCACTGCGAGATCGCCTTCACCGACGTCCGCGTGCCGGTGACCAACATCCTCGGCGTCGAGGGTGGTGGCTTCGCCGCCGCCCAGGCCAGGCTCGGCCCCGGCCGCATCCACCACGTGATGCGCGCCCTCGGGGCAGGCGAGCGGGCACTCGCACACCTGGTGAAGCGCTCCAAGGAGCGCGTCGCCTTCGGGGCGCCGCTGGCCAAGAAGGACACGGTGCGCCAGCAGATCGCGGAGTCGCGGATCGCGCTGGACCAGGCACGAGCGCTGTGCCACCACGCGGCGTACGTCATCGACAGCGAGGGCAACAAGGCCGCGCGGCACCTCGTCGCGGAGGCCAAGGTCGCCGTGCCCCGCACGGTGCTCGCGGTCATCGACCGCGCCATCCAGGTGCACGGCGGCGCCGGCGTCTCCAACGACACCCCGCTGGCCGAGCTGTGGGGCTGGCACCGCGCGATGCGGCTCTTCGACGGCCCCGACGAGGTGCACCTGATGACCCTCGGCCGCGCCGAGCTCATGCGCGAGCCCCTCTTCGACATCTGACCGCTTGGTCGGCGCCGCCTCCGGCATGTAAATCGGGGTTACGGTCGCTCAACATGCGTTGTACGCCGTGCGAAGCGTCAGTAACCCTTGCGAAGTGGCGACGGGCTAGGGTCGCGGGTCATGACTGACGCTGTGCTGGCCGAGGAGCGCGACGACGGCGTGCTCGTGATCACGATCAACCGCCCGGAGGCGAGGAACGCCGTCAACGGCGCGGTCGCCGAGGGCGTCGCGGCCGCGGTGGACCGCCTCGACGAGTCGGACGGGCTGCGCGTCGGCGTCCTGACCGGGGCCGGCGGCACGTTCTGCAGCGGCATGGACCTCAAGGCGTTCCTCTCCGGTGACCTGCCCATCCTGGAGGGACGTGGGCTCGCCGGGCTGACCGAGGCGCCGCCGCGCAAGCCGCTGATCGCGGCTGTCGAGGGGTACGCCCTCGCGGGCGGGTTCGAGGTGCTGCTCGCCTGCGACCTCGTGGTGGCCTCGGAGGAGGCGAAGCTCGGCGTCCCGGAGGTCAAGCGCGGCCTGGTCGCGGGCGCGGGCGCCGCCATCCTGCTGCCGGAGCGGGTCGGGCTGCCCCGCGCGCTCGAGCTGCTGCTCACCGGTGAGCCCATCGGCGCGGAGCGGGCGGCCGAGTGGGGGCTGGTCAACCGCCTCACCCCAGCAGGCGCGGCGCTGGAGGGCGCCCTCGACCTGGCCAGGACGGTGGCGGCCAACGGCCCGCTCGCCGTGGCGGTCTCGAAGCAGGTGGCACGCTCCGCCCGCGACTGGGGCACCGAGGAGATGTGGCAGCGCCAGGGCGACCTGGTCATGCCGGTCTTCATGTCGCAGGACGCCCAGGAGGGTGCGGCGGCGTTCGCCGAGAAGCGTCAGCCGGTGTGGCAGGGCCGCTGAAGGGGCACTGAGGGGGCGCCGGCCCCGCGCCCGCGGGCTACTGACCGCGGCCGCGCTGGAAGACCTGCTCGCGTCGCTGCGCGAAGGCGTCGGGGTCGGCCATCTCGAAGCCAGCCGCGGCGATCTCGCCCTCGATCCTCCAGGCGTCCCCGGCACTGCCGGCGCGGACGGTGTCGTAGATGCCCCGGATGCGGTCGAGGGTCGACCGCGTGGTGCTGCCCACCGCCGTGGCGATCTCCACCGCGCGCGGCAGCAGCTGGTCGGGTGCGTGGACCTCGTTGACCAGTCCGATCCGCAGAGCTGTCTCTGCATCGACGAAGTCGCCGGTGAACGACATCTGCCGGGCCCACGTGTCGCCGACCGCGGTGGGCAGCAGCGCGGTGAGTCCCCAGGCGGGGGTCACGCCCACGCGGCTGTGGGTGTCGGCGAAGCGGGCGTTGGTCGAGGCGATGCGGAAGTCGCAGTTCAGCGCCACCTCCAGCCCACCGGTGACCGCGACGCCGTTGATCGCGCCGATGACCGGGTGGGGGAACTTCGACAGCGGGTGGATCTGCTCGAGGGTGAAGGCGCCACTGTCGATCTCGCTCAGGTCGATGCCCGCGGTGAACGCCTTCTCCCCGGCGCCGGTCAGCACCAGCGCCCGGAGCCCGGGCTCCTCGGCGAGCTCGCGCAGCCTCTGACCGAGCAGCTCGACGAGCTCGAAGGTGAGCGCGTTGTGCTTGGCCGGCCGGTTCAGGGTGACCACCGCGACCTCGGGGCTCGGGCGGTCGACGAGGACCAGGTCGGTGCGGTCGGTGCTGTCGGTCATGACATCCCTTCGACGAACTCGGGCGGCGGCATCCCAACGTAGACGACGCGGTCCGTCTCACTCAGCCCCGCCCACTGTCGGACGTCGCGCGCCCTCGGGGAGGATGAGCGGATGTCCCGCACCCGGTTCGTCGCGCCCCTGGTGGCGCTGCTGCTCGTGGTGACCGGGTGCACGGAGGGTGGGGCCGGCGAGGATGCGAGCGAGGCCGACCAGGCCCCTCCCAGGACCCCGCCGACCGCAGCCGAGCGGCTCGACCTGACCTCCGGCTGGGGGCCCACGGACGCCGAGCTCGAGAGGGCGGCGAGGATCGCCCTCGACCTGCCGGTACGCCGCCTCGCCGGCCAGGTCATGGTGGCCGAGTGGTCCGGCACCGAGGCGCCCGTGGGACTCGTCCGCCGTCACGACCTCGGCGGCGTCGTCGCCTTCACCGACAACCTCGTCTCGCCGGCCCAGGCGCGACGGGTCAACCGCACGCTGCAGCGCAAGGTGCACCGCCCGTGGCCGCTGCTGATCGGCATCGACCAGGAGGGCGGGCAGGTCGCGAGGCTGCAGGGGGGCGCCACCCGGTTCCCCACGTTGATGTCGGTCGGGGCCGCCGACGACGAGGCGCTGACCGAGGAGGTCCACCGGGCCGCCGGGGGAGAGCTGCGGCAGGTGGGGTTCAACGTGGACTTCGCGCCGGTCGCCGACGTGACCGTCGGTGCAGCCGACATCGCCGTGGGAGCCCGCGCGGTCGGCGGTGACCCGAGCCTGGTGACCCGGCACGCCCTCGCGGCGGCCGCCGGGCTCAACGACGGTGGCGTCGTACCGGTGGTCAAGCACTTCCCGGGGCACGGCTCTGTGACCGCCGACAGCCATGTGACGCTCCCGCAGCAGACCCGGCGGCGCAGGCAGCTGGAGCGGATCGACTGGCTGCCCTTCCGTGAGGCCGTGGACGCCGGGCTGCCCGCCGTGATGGTCGGGCACCTGAACGTCCGCGCCATCGACCGCGGGGTGCCGTCGTCCCTCTCCCGCAAGGTGATCACAGGCGCGCTGCGTGGCGACCTCGGCTTCGATGGCCTGGTCGTGACCGACGCCCTCAACATGGGCGCGGTGACCCGGTCGCACGGCCCCGCCCAGGCAGCCGTGTCGGCGCTGCGCGCCGGTGTCGACGTGCTGCTGATGCCGACCGATCCGGGCGCCGCGCGGCGCGGCATCGTCAAGGCGGTGCGCACCGGGCGGCTGGACCGGGCCCGGCTGAGGCAGGCCGCCGCACGCCAGATCGCACTGCTGCTGCACCACCGCGCGACAGCGGGTCGTGGTCGCCCACCCGGGACGTCGCGCGGCCTGTCCCAGCGCCTGTCCGCCGAGGCACTGACGTCCGTCGCCGGGCCGTGCGAGGGCGCGATCGCTCCGTCGCGCCCGGTCCCGATCGGCGACTCCACCGCAGTCGCGAACTTCCGCGCCGCAGCAGGCAAGGCGGGCATGGCGCTCGGCGAGATCGACTACGTGAAACCGCCGCCGCCCGCCCGGCCCCGCCCGCCGGCCAGGAAGGCGAGCAAGAAGACCAAGCGTGAGTACGCCCAGCGGCTGCAGCGCTACCGCAAGGACCTCGCCCGCTGGCGACGCATCGAGCCGCGACCCGTCATCCGGGGGACACGGGTCGACCTCGTGGGGAGCGGCTACCCCTCCTCGTCGAGCTCGTACGTCGTCGCGGTGGACACGCCGTACGTGCTGGGAAGGACGGGAGCCTCGGTCCGCATCGCGACGTACGGCGACACGATCGGCGCGATGACGGCCCTGGTGGCCTTCCTGCAGGGGCGTGCGTCCGCGCCGGGCCGGCTGCCCGTGCGCGTCCCGGGGGTGCGCCGGGGCTGTTGAGCCTCAGTCGACGTCGTACGCCGCGGCGAGCTCCTCGAGCGCCTCGCCCGTGTAGACCGCGAGCCGCTGCAGCGAGGGCACGGCGTCGCGGCAGCCGATGAAGCCGAAGCACAGCGTGCCGTCGTAGGACTCCAGGGTGATGTTGAGCGCCATCCCGTGGACGGGGATCGAGATCGGGTAGATGGCTTCGAGTCGCGCGCCGCGCATGTAGAGCGTCGTGGACGGTCCGGCGAGGTTGGACAGCACGAGGTTGATCGTCTTGGGCAGCGCGCGGCCGATGCCGGTCAGCGCGGCGATCAGCTGCGCAGCCGCCGGTGCCATCAGGTAGCTGGAGTAGGCGAGCACCGTCAGCTGCTGCATGCCGTGCATCTGCTGCTTGGCCTGCGAGGTCGAGGCGATCACGGCCTCGAGGCGCTCGCGCGGGTCCTTGAGGTGGGTGCCCATCGAGGCCAGCGACACCCCCACCCGGTTGCCGCCGCCCTCGTCGCCCTCGTCGCGGAGGTTGACCGGCATGAAGGCGATGAGCGGCTTCTCCGGGAGGTCGCCGAGCTCGTCGAGGTAGCAGCGGAGACCACCGCCGCAGATCGCCATGACGACGTCGTTGACGGTGCCGCCCGAGGCCTTGGCGATCGCCTTCACGCGCGCCAGGTCGTACTGCTGGGTGGCGAGGCGGCGGTTGCGGCTGGTGCGGGCGTTGAAGATGGAGTTCGGGGCGCTGGTCGGGTCGACCAGGTCGGTGGTCTCGGGGCTGCTGGTGAGCTCCAGCCGGGCGACGGCCTTGGCCGTGCCGACGCCGGTGTCGACGAGCGCGCCGGCGGTGCGGGCGGCGGTCCGGGCGGTGCCCGTGGCGGCGCCCACGACTCGCTTGGGGACGGCGAGCACGCCGCCGGAGGCCGGCGACTCCTCGGGGTGACCGGCAGGCTTGCCCGACCACGGGTTGACCGAGAAGAAGAACGGCGTGGAGTGGTCGTCGGGGTCCTCCGACATGGACTTCTGCTGGATGCGGGTGGCGGTGTAGCCGTCGACCAGCGAGTGGTGGACCTTCGTGTAGACGGCGTACCGGCCACCCTCCAGCCCCTCGATGAGGTGGACCTCCCACGGCGGCCGGCTGAAGTCGAGCTGGTTGCTGTGCAGCCGCGAGACGACAATGCCGAGCTGGCGCTCGTCGCCGGGGCTGGGGAGCGCGGAGCGGCGTACGTGGTAGTCGATGTCGAAGTGGTCGTCCTCCACCCACGCCTGCGCGGGGTGGCGCAGGATGTGCGGGTGGGTCAGCCGCTGGTTCCACGGCGAGCAGACGGGGGCGGTGAGCATCTCCTCGTAGACCTGCTCGAGGAACTCCGGTCCGGTCCCCTCAGGCGGCGTGAACGGCATCAACGACGCCACGTGCATCATCGTCTCGGCGGTCTCGCCCCACAGGAACATCGCGTCCAGCGGGGGCACCCACCGCTTCTTGCCTGCCATCTTGTGAACCTAGCCCGCCTGACGGCCTCGCAAACCGGGGTGGGGTTTCCCATGTCCTGTCCCAAAACTGCAACTCCCCTCGTCATGCATCACGAGGGGAGTCGAGGTTTCACTACAGGACATGGGAAACCAGCGGCCCCTCACTCCTCGTCGTCGAGGGCGCGGGCGACCCGCTCGTGGGCTTCCCAGATCTCCTTGGGCAGGCGCTCGAACTGCTTGAGGTGGCCCTCGCGGAACTCCATCTCCTGCTTCCAGCGCTCCACGTCGATCGACAGGATGGTCTCGAGGTCCTCGGGCTCGACCGTGCAGCCCTCGAGGCCGAGCTCCTCCTCGGTCGGGATGATGCCGACGGCGGTACGACGCCCGGAGACCTGGCCCTCCTTGAGCTGCATCAGCCACAGCAGGGGCCGCAGGTTGTCGCGGTAGCCGGGCCACAGGAAGTGGCCGTCCTCCGGGTCCTTCTGGAACCAGTTGACGTGGGCGAAGATCGGCTGCTCCTTCGCCGCACCCACGATGCGCATCCAGTGCTCGGCGTAGTCGCCCTCGTCGTAGGACAGGAAGGGCCGCATCGACATCGGGTCGTAGCGCAGCTGACCCTCGACGCCCTCGGCGGCGAACGTCGCCTCGGCACCCAGGGTGAGCCCGTCGTACACGCCCTCGGCGAGGTCGGTGATCGCGCGGATCAGGGGCTCCCGGTCACGGGTGCGGCCGCCGAAGATGATGCCGTCGATCGGCACGCCCTGCGGCTCGTTGTAGTCCGCGGCGATGTTGGGCACGTTGGCCAGCGTCGTCGTGAACCGGCTGTTGGGGTGGGCCCAGGGGGCGTCCTTCTCCTCCTCGCCCCGCTCGGAGATAGGGGTGCCCTTCCAGTCGTGCCAGCCCTCGACGTCGGCCGGAGGCTGCTTGGTCTTGCCCTCCCACCACACCTCGTGGGTCTGGTCGTTGTAGGCCACGTTGGTGAAGAGCACCTCGGTGCCCTCGTCGATCGAGGCCAGCGCGGTCGGGTTGGTGTTCTCGTTGGTGTCCTTCGCGACGCCGAAGACGCCGTTCTCCGGGTTGATCCCGTAGAGCTTGCCGTCGTCCCCGACCCACAGCCACGCGATGTCGTCGCCGTAGAAGGAGACGTAGTAGCGGTCGCCGAGCGCGTCGGGGGCGAGCATCATCGCGAGGTTGGTCTTGCCCGAGGCGCTCGGGAACCCGCCGCAGATGTGCCACTCCTTGCCGGTCTCCTTGTCCTTGATGCCGATGAGCATGAACTGCTCGGACAGGAACCGCTTCGAGGCCCACCCGTCGTACGCCGCCTGGCGCAGACCGTGCGCGATCTTGCCGAGCAGGGCGTTGCCGCCGTAGGAGGAGCCGAAGTGGAGGATCGTGCGCTCGTCCGCGACGGTCACGAAGTAGCGCTGGTCGTCAGGTGTGCCCTGGCCGAGGTTCTCCAGGTCTCCGGTGACGTGCACGGCGCGCACGAAGCTGTCGGGGTTGGCCAGGTTGTTGATCAGGTCGATGCCCACGCGCGCCATGCGGATCATGTGCAGCACGACCGTGCGGTTGTCCGTGAGCTCGACGCCGGCGGCGAACTCCTCCAGGGGCGAGCCGGGGGGCGCCATGAGGTAGGGAATGACGTACATCGTCTTGCCCTTGCTCTGCCCGCGCATCAGCTCGGTGAGCTTGTCCTTCATCTCCGCGGCGGGACGCCAGTTGTTGTAGACGCCCTTGTCCTCGGGGTTGTTCGTCGCCACGATCGTGCGCTCCTCGGAGCGCGCGGTGTCCTTGTGGTAGCTGCGCGAGTAGTAGCGACCCTCGCCGGCGGGCTGGATCTCCCCGGCCTCGAGCGCCTCCTGGATCAGCCGCGCGTCGTCGGAGGAGCTGACGACCTCGATGCGGTCCGCGCCGGTGATCCCGGCCCAGTGGGCGACGTACTCCCGAACTGCTTCGTTCTTGAGTCCGGCTGCATCGAGCACCGCTTCCACATCGGCCATCAGTTGGGCCTTTCTTGTCGCCGCTATCGACCAAGGACGGCGGGAGGGACCCCCACCTTGCCGGGCACTGTATCGCTGCCCGACGGGGCGGCGACCTGCTGCCCGGTGCCCGCGGAGGCAGCGTGAGGCATCTCTCTCGGCTGGATCGTTCCAACCGGTGGGAGCACCTCATCGGGAGGTCCGGAGCGGTCGCGGCCGGGGCTTCGTTCGGCCTCGCGCGGCGATCCGCGGCCCCGGCTGTTTGGTGCTCGAGGGCGAGGAGCACGCTGCACCCATGCGGACACGACGGATCGGCCGGCGCCAGGTCAGTGCGATCGGCCTGGGCGCGATGCCCATGTCGGTGCGGGAGGAGAACGACCCGGAGCGCGCCTTCCGCACGATCCAAGCGGCGGTCGAGGCCGGGGTCACGCTCATCGACACCGCCGACGCCTACTCCCGCGACGAGGCCGAGTTCGGCCACAACGAGGAGGTCGTCGCCGACGCGCTGCGCCGTCTCGGGGCCACCGACCAGGTGCTCGTCGCGACCAAGGGCGGCCACACCCGCGAGGGCACCGACTGGGAGCTCGACGGCAGCCCCGACCACCTGGCCCGCGCCTGCCGGGAGTCGCTGCGTCGGCTGGGCGTCGAGCGCATCGGCCTCTACCAGCACCACCGACCGGACCCGCAGGTCCCGTACGCCGAGACCGTCGGTGGGCTCAAGCAGCTGCACGACGAGGGGCTGATCGAGATGGCAGGCCTGTCGAACGCCGACCCCGACCAGATCAGGGAGGCGCGCTCGATCCTGGGGGATGCGCTCTGCGCGGTGCAGAACGAGTACTCACCACGGTTCCGGTCCTCCGAGCCCGAGATCGACCTGTGCGAGGAGCTGGGGCTGGCGTTCCTGGCGTGGAGCCCGCTGGGCGGGATGAGCGAGGCCGACGAGCTCGGTGAGCGCTGGCGACCCTTCGCCGACGTCGCGGACAAGCACGGTGCGACGCCGCAGCAGGTCGCTCTGGCCTGGGAGCTCGCGCGGTCCGAGTGCGTCATCCCCATCCCGGGTGCCAGCCGGCCGGAGTCCGTGCTCGGCTCGGCGGAGGCGGTCCACCTCACCCTGGACGACGACGACCTCGCCCGCTTGTCGGCGTAATCCCGGCGGACCCGGAGAGGACCGGACTCAGCCTCGTGGGCGGGAGGTTGCGGTCGCGCCGGGGCAGAAGGCCTCACGAGGGGATCCGGTGCGCAGCTCCTCGGGCAGGCGCACGGTCACCTCGTCGTCGAACACCCCCGCCTGCTCGGTGGTGACCACCACCTCGGTGAGCATGCTGCCGGCGCGTGCGGAGAGCGTCTCGCAGCCGCTCATGAACAGCGAGAGGGTCACGTCCTCCGAGCCGCTCGCACCGATGCTGAACTCGTCCTCGCCCTGCGGGTCGGTGAGCTCGCGCGCCTCGAAGAGCCGGGTGCGCGGCTGCTCCTCGGCCAGGCCGGTCACCGTGAGCGGGAGGGGGCCGTCGTTGTGCAGGCGGAAGGTGTAGAGCAGCGTGCCGCGGTCCTGGTAGCGCACCTGGCGGATGTGGTGCGTGCCGATGTCGAAGACGGCGGTGCCGTCGGTGCCCTCGACCGAGGTCGGGTCGCTCGTCGAGACGACAGGTCCCGCGGCAGCGGCGGCGGCGCCACTCGCACCAGCCACAGCGAGGACGGCGGCGACCGCGACGAGCGCCTTACGGCCGGCCACGCCGACCCCTGCCGCGCAGCCCGAGCAGCAGCATCGCGAGCGCACCGACCCCCACGCCCGAGGTCATCAGCTCGAGGGAACCCACCGTCGAGCCGGCGTCCTCGGAGCTCCCGGAGGGGTTCACCGGCAGGGGGAAGGGGTCACCGGAGTCGTCGGTGGGCTTCGGTGGGGTGTCGAACCAGTTGCAGTTCGGCGGGTCACGGAAGACCGGGTCGGAGCGGTCGTACAAGGCGCAGGTGACGAAGCCGGCGTCCTTGACGAACAGTCCTGGGGTGTTCGGCGAGCCGCCCTCGGCGCAGCCCGGCGGCGGCACCGTGAAGTTGTGGGTGGGCTCCCCGCGCGAGGAGGTGTTGTCCTCCCAGCAGTTGCCCCCGCCCTGGTCGTCCCACCAGTGGTCCATGCCGTTGTGCGCCTCGGACCCGTCGGGACGGATGCCCATGACGTTGCCCACCGTGTGGTTGTTGTGCGAGGTGTCGTACTGCTTGGCGGGGTCGTACTCGTCGCGCAGCGCCGCGGGCACCCAGAACTGCATGGTGCCGTAGCGCCAGTTGTCGTAGATCCGGTTGTGGTCGGTGGAGTTGAAGTTGCCGCCGGCGATGAGGACGCCGGTGCCGACCGGGGTCGGGATGACGGGGCAGACCACGCCCTCCATGTAGCCGCGCTCCTCCATGGGCTTGTCGCAGACGCCGGTCTGGACGTACTGCTCGTACCAGTTGATGTTGTTGCTGAAGACCTGGTTGCGGCTCCAGCGGGCGTGGTCCTGGGGGAGCCCGGGATGGCCGGGGAACAACGAGTCGGTGACGATGCCCGTGGCGTTGGCGAAGAACCGGTTGTCGTGCGCGTAGACGCTGTTGCCGGCGGTGCCCGAGTAGCCGAGCGCGTTGTGGTGTGACCTGTTGTTCTTGATGACGATCGAGTAGCGCGTGGGCTTGAAGCTCTGGTTGTCGCCGTTCACGTCCGAGGCCGAACCGGGATAGATGCCGGAGTCGCCGTTGTAGTAGGCGTTGCTGTTCTTGATCACGCCGTGGTCGCTGGCGAAGGCGAGGATGCCGTACTCGTCGTTGGCCCGCGCGACCACTCGGTCGATCACGAAGCCGTCGGACTCCAGGACGTAGATCGAGTTGAACTCGGACTGCTGCACGGTCATGTTGCGCAGGTAGAGCCCACTCATCCGGTCCGCGCGCAGGGCGTTGAGCTTGGCGAAGCGGTTGTCCAGCAGCACGTCGCTCATCCGGCGACCGGTGCCCACGATCTGGGTGCCGCAGAACCGGCTGTCGCAGTCGATCGAGTCGTTGTCGGGCGTGGAGTCGCCGAAGATCGCGATCAGGTTCAGGTTGTGCGGGCACCGGCGCTGGTCGGAGTAGGAGAGCGCGACGGGGTCGCTCTCGGCGTTCTCCTGGCCGGTGGCCGGGTCGGTGATGGAGCCGATGTAGCTGGAGGCGTCGACGGGGTCGTCGGACTCGGTCTCGAGGTTGGAGCAGTACTCCGACCTCTCCAGGTCGGCCCAGCGGGTCTCGCGGTAGACCCCGGGCAGGACGTAGATCGAGGTGTTGCGCCGGTCGATGCTGTTGATCGCGGACTGGATGGAGCCGAACCGGCAGTCCTGGAGCAGCGCCTGGTTGCGACGCTTCACGGCGCCGGCGGGCATCTGCCGGATGCGCTCCTGGCTGCCGGGCGTGCACACCACGCGGTGGCGAGGGTTGTCGAGCCCGAAGTACTGCGGCACCGATCCGTTGCCGTCGGGGAACCCGGCTTCGCGCTCCTCGTGCGCGGACGCGGGGGACGCCGGCGACACCAGAGCCAGCGTGAGCCCGGCGAACAGTGTCACGAGCACGGCGAGGAGCGCGCGCGCAGGGTGCATCTCGACCTCCGTTGTCGGCCGCGACCACAGGTGCGCGCACCGTCGACCTTCAGGGCACCCTGGTCAACGAGCCACGGTGGTCCAGGTCACGCGGAGCCGACGCGCTGCCGGGTGCCCCGCGGCGGGCGAGGGCAGGTCGCCACGCGCGATCGGGAACCGCCGGGTCCTGGCACGAAGGCGATCGGCTTGGTTTGATGGGACTGCCCTGCAGAAGGACGTCCCCGTCACCATGCCTCCTGGAGCAGACCCTGCACCCACCGGCGTCTCGGTCGCCGATCCCGGCACCGAGACTCGGCGACGGGTGCTGCGCGCCGCGATGACCGTGGCGCAGCAGCGTGGCTACCACGGCACCACGGCAGCCCGGGTGGCTGAGACCGCCGGGGTGGACCCCACGGTGATCACCAGCCAGTTCCCGGACCGGCTCGACATGCTGAGCGCAGGGCTGGCGCTCGCCTTCGAGGACTGGGCGCGGGAGGTCCCCACGTGGAAGCCGGTCGAGCCGTTGCCCGACCTCCGCGCCGAGATCACCCGGAGGCTGCGTCAAGGGGTTGCGGCCGGGCGCCGGGAGGCCGACTTCTGGCGGCTGGGGCTGCTGATGCGGCTGGAGCCTGCGCTCGCCGAGAGCGACTGCTGCGACCTGTTCCTCGACGTACGTCGCCGCACCCGCGAGGCACTGCGCGACTACTGGGCTCAGATCCTGCCCGACGACGAGGAGGCCGTCGCCCGGGTCGAGCTCGCCGTGAACGCCCACATGTCGCTGGTCGACGGGACGGTCATCGCCTCGCACAGCAATCCTGACTGGGACCTCGAGCGGATGATGGACTTCGTCGCCACCGGCGTCGCAGCCGCGCTGGGGACGCCGACCGGTGAGGAGGTGGGTGACCGGTGACCGGCACCTTCGAGCACATCCCCGTCGGGATCGCGGACGCCACGATGCTTGCCGTCCACGAGCACGGTCTCGAGGACCTGACGTTCGAGCACGTCGCGCGCCACGCCGACGTACCCCTCCCGGAGGTGGAGCGACTGGCCGCCACCCCGGGCGCGCTCGCCGGTGCGGCCATGGAGCAGTCCTACGAGGACTGGCGCGACCAGGTCCCGGCGTGGCTGCCGATCCCGGAGGGCGGTTCCCTCGCCGCCGGACTGACCGCGATCCTGCGCGACACCTTCCGTGACCTCAAGGATCCCGACTTCCTCCGGCTGGGACACCTCCTTCTGCTGCAGCCCCACGAGGACCCGGCTACCCAAGAGGAGCCCGGGGACCGGAGGGGGCCCAGCCAGCCAGGTCCGCGAGCGACGGTCCTCGACTTCAGGGCGCGCGCCGAAGCGGAGTTCACCGCGTGGTTCCGCCACGCCATCGACCGCGACCCGACGATCGGACCACAGCAGGAGGGCACCGACCGGCTGTGCGCCCGCCTGGTGCTGCTCGCCATCGACGGCTTCGTGACCGGTCACCGGATCGACGGCGACACCGACCCCGACGTCTACCGCGCGATGCTGGTCGAGGTCGTGGTGGCCGCGCTCCGGGCCTGACCCGAGGCTGCCTGCCGGTCCGGCTCAGCCGGCCGGTGACCCTGACGGAGCGCCCGCGGCCGGCGTGGAAGATCATGGGCGGCATGGACGACCAGCCCGCCACCATCGAGCCCGCCGACGTCAGCTGGGAGGCGAACGGCTCCTACGAGGACATCCGCTACGAGACCTCCCCGGAGGGCATCGCCAAGATCACCATCACCCGGCCAGAGGTCCACAACGCCTTCCGACCCCAGACGATCATCGAGATCGGCAAGGCCATCGAGGTGGCCCGCGAGGACGAAGCCGTGGGGGTCATCGTCCTCACCGGCGAGGGCAGCCGGGCCTTCTGCTCGGGCGGGGACCAGCGCGTCCGGGGCGACAGCGGCTACAAGACCGACGAGAACGCCACCGGGCGGTTCCACGTGACCGACCTGCACGTCGCGATGCGGCGCTGCCCCAAGCCGATCGTCGCGATGGTGGCCGGCTGGGCCATCGGCGGCGGGCACGTGCTGCACCTGGTGTGCGACCTGACCATCGCCGCCGACAACGCCCGCTTCGGGCAGGTCGGGCCGAAGGTGGGTTCCTTCGACGGCGGGTTCGGCGCCAGCATCCTCAGCTCGCTGGTGGGGCCGAAGAAGGCCAAGGAGATCTGGTTCCTGTGCCGTCAGTACGACGCGCAGCAGGCGATGGACATGGGTCTGGTCAACACCGTGGTGCCGCTGGCCGAGCTCGAGCGGGAGACGGTGCAGTGGTGCCGGGAGATGCTGGAGCTGTCGCCCTTCGCGCTGCGTCTGCTCAAGGCGTCGTTCCACGCCCACGAGGACGGCTTCGCGGGGATCCAGCAGCTCGCCCACGACGCCAATCTGCTGTTCTACGGCAACGAGGAGGCCAAGGAGGGCCGTGAGGCGTTCAAGGCCAAGCGCCGTCCCGAGTTCGAGAAGTTCCCCCGCCGGGCGTAGTCGGGGTGTTTCCGGGAGGGCGTGCGATGGCGCCACCTGCTCGAAGTCCGGGTGACGAGCCGCCGGCGCCACTAGTCTGAGCCCGATATCTGCATGACCGCACCCCTCAGGAGGGTGATGACGAGCGCTGCGACCTCACAGGGGTTGCGGACCGCCCACCGGGAGTGGCCGGCCCGCGCCGGGAGGTCCGTGCTGCTTCTGGCCGGCATCGCCGTGGGCGTCTGCGTGCTCGTGATCCTGGGCTGGTACATCCAGGTGCCGGAGCTCGTGCAGTTCAGCCCCGACCTGACCGCGATGCGGATCAACACCGCGCTGGGGATCCTGCTGATCGCGGTCGGCCTGCTGCTGCCGCCCCGCTGGCGCGACGTCGCCGCAGGGCCTCTCGCTCCTGCTCATGCTGCTGGTGCTGCTGCAGTACGCCACGGACACCAGCTTCGGCATCGACGAGCTGCTGGTGGACGACTGGGCGACGCCGCCGATCCCGACGCCGGGCCGGATCTCGATCAACACCGCGGTCTGCATCGCACTGCTCGCGATCAGCGTCCTCACCAGCCTGCGCAAGAAGTGGGTGGCCGACCTCTCGGTCGTCGTGGCCATCGCCATCGCGCTCGTCGCGGTCTACGGCTACTCCTTCGGCACGGTGCAGCTCTACCGCCTCGACGAGCTTGCCCCGATGGCGATCAACAGCGCGCTGCTGATCATCCTCGTCGGCTGCGCGGTGGGGCTGCAGGTCCCCGGCGGCTCGTTCCAGTGGGTCGTCTACGGCAAGGACTGGGGAGCGCGGCTGCAGCGGGCCCTCATCCCCGTCGGATTGGTCCTGCTGCCCGCCGTGGCCTGGGTCCTGAGCCGCGGGGTCGAGAACGGCACCTACAACTCCACGCTGGCGTTCACCCTGCTGGTGAGCCTGGTGGCGATCACGGTGACGCTGATCGGCTTCCTCCTGGGCCGCGAGGCGCGAGAGTTCGACACCGAGCAACAGCTCCTGGTGGAAGAGCTCTTCAGGCTGAACGAGCAGCTCGAGGACCGCGTCAAGGCCAGGTCGGTGCAGATCAACCGGCAGCGCACCAGGCTGGCACTGCTCGAGGAGCGCGACCGCATCGCTCGTGACCTGCACGACCGGGTCATCCAGCGCATCTTCGCGGCGGGCTTGCAGGTCGCGGCACTGGGACGTACGGCGCGCAGGTTCGAGGTGGACCACGGCACCGAGGGCGTCCTCGGCGAGAGCCTCAACGGCGTCGCCAAGGAGCTCGACATGGCCATCCGCGAGCTGCGCAACTCGATCTTCGAGCTCACCAGCATCGACGACCACGAGGACGTCGAGCAGGTGCTGCAGGACATCGCGAGCCGCGCCTCACGCATCCTCGGCTTCGGGCCGACGGTCCGGGCGGAAGGCTCCATCGCCGGCCTGCCGCCCGACCTGGTGGCGCAGGTGGCGTCGGTGATCCAGGAGGCCCTGTCCAACATCGCCCGGCACGCTCGGGCCTCGTCGGCCCAGGTGGTGCTGACCGGCACCGACAACGACCTCACCCTCACCGTGGCCGACGACGGCATCGGACTGCCCGACCCGCTGCCCCGCAGCAGCGGCATCAGCAACCTGATGAACCGCGCGCGCAACCTGGGGGGCACCGCCACGTGGACCCCCAACGACCCCAAGGGCACGGTGCTGACGTGGCGGGTGCCGCGCCGTCCGGGTGAGGAGCTCGACCCCGCGCCCGTCTCCACCGACGTCCCCCGCTGACGAGCCCCTTCGAGGAGCGGGCCGCGCGGCCGGGTGTGCCGCCGCCCGGCCGCCGGGCCGCAAACGCGGGATACCGACTAGGGGAACATGACCCCGGTGGCCTGCTCCGAGGCCTCCCAGAGCTGGGCCGCGAGCTCCTCGTCGCGCGCTGCTCGGGGCATCGAGACGATCCGCGGTGGGCCCTGCAGCTCGAAGGGTCCGCCCGGCCCGACGTACGTGCCGCCCCGAAGCCCCGGCGCGGTCGCGGCCATGAGGAGCGGCCACGCCCCCGCCTCCGCCGACTGCCCCAGCAGCTGGGTCGCCGCCACGAGGATCGCCCCGTCGGGGCGACGCCCGCCACGGTTGACGCCCGACTCGACGAGGTTGGTGGCGGCGTACCCGGGGTGGGCCGCCACCGACGTGAGCGCCAGGTGGCGGAGGCGTGCCCGGCGGTCGAGCTCGAGCGTGAGGAGGAGGTTGGCCAGCTTGGTGCCGGAGTACGCCGTCCACTTGCGGTAGCGCCGCGGCTCGCGCCGGAGGTCGCCGGTGGGCACGCTCCGCACGGTCCTGGCCATCACCGAGGAGACCGAGACCACGCGGCCCTCGCCCGAGGCGAGCAGCTGCGGCAGCAGCAGGCCGGTGAGGGCGAAGTGCCCGAGGTGGTTGGTGCCCATCTGCAGCTCGAAGCCGTCGACGGTGCGCTCGCGCGGGGTGCCCATGACCCCGGCGTTGTTGACCAGGATCGAGAGCGGGCCGAGCGCGCCGGCCTCCTCAGCGGCGCGACGCACCGAGGAGAGGTCGGCAAGGTCCAGGAGCAGCGGGTGCAGCACGGCACCGGGCACCTGCTGCGCGACGTCGGCACGAGTCGCCTCGAGCTTGTCCGGGTCGCGCCCCGCCAGCACGACGTGCGCACCGGCCCGGGCGAGCTCGACCGCGACGTGCTCGCCGAGTCCGCTGGTGACGCCGGTGACCAGGGCGCGACGGCCGTGGAGCGGGGGTATGTCGGCGAGCGACCAGACGGCTCGGGTCACACCGTCACCGCGAGCGCGTCGAGGACCCGCTGCCCCAGCTCCTCGTCGCCGGTGATCGCGGCGCTGACGTCCGACACTGCGCAGCGACCACCGGAGCGTCGCATCCAGTCCTCGAAGGACAGGCTCACGGCCGTGGTCGGGTCGGCAGGGGGTTCGACCGGTCGCGCTCGGCCGTCGTCGCCCACCTCGACCGCCAGACGTGCGGGGATGTCGGGGCGCGGGGCGTCGGTGATCTCGAGCACGAGCGACTGCCCGGGCTCGGCCTGCGCGCGCTTGCCGAACACCATCGGCAGCGCGCGGGCGAAGACGTTCGCGACGTGCGCGGCGACAGGGGTGTCGAGACCGCCGGGACGGCCCACGGCTCGGCGGACGTCCTGCTCGTGCATCCACAGGTCGAGGGGGCGGTTGGTGAGCAGGGTCTCCCAGCTCCAGCCCGCCAGCGCGGCGAAGGAGGGGCCGGTGGCGCTCAGGTCGGCCGGCGGGTCGTCGCGCAGCTGAGCTGCGCGTGTCTCGACCGCCGTGCGCAGCTCGTCGATGATCCGCTGCGGCGGCCAGTCGCGGCGTACGACCGGCCCCACCTCGGTGTACTGCCCCAGCAGGTTGCGCACGTGGGGCGCCTCCGGGGCCTCGGCCTGCTCCTGGGGCATGCCGGCGAGCTCGGACTCGAGGTGCGCCAGGTGGGCCGCGATGGCTTTGACGTCCCAGCCGGGCAGGTCGGTGGGCCGGCTCCAGTCCTGCTCGTCGAGCTGCTCGAGGAGTGCGATGGCCTCCAGGCAGGCGCCGTGCCAGACGTCGACGAGGTGGTGCAGCCGCGACTGCTCGTCGTCCCGCGTCGCGGTGGGGGTGTCCGATGTCATGCGCGCAGCCTAGTGAGGTGGCAGCGGGACCGGTCGGCGGCGACTAGGATGGACCCTGCACCGGGCCGTCTTGCGGCCTCTTCTCCACCCCGCAGCCCGCCCGTTCTCGTGGCTGGTGGCTGCACCTCTGAGGACCTGATGACCACCCCTGCCGAGGCGTCCGCGCCTGAACCCACGCCGTACGTCCTGTCCGAGTTCGAGCGCTTTCACCTGCCCCGCAAGGTGCTGGCAGCGCTGATCCTCCAGGACGTCGAGACGCCGACACCCGTGCAGGCCGCCGTCATCCCCGATGCGATGGCAGGGCACGACGTGCTCGGACGGGCCCAGACCGGGTCGGGCAAGACCCTCGCCTTCGGCATCCCGATCGTCGCCCGGCTGGCCGGCGAGAAGAGCCGCATCCACCGGCCGCGCGCCCTCGTCATCGTGCCCACCCGTGAGCTCGCCGCCCAGGTGGAGCGCTCCATGGAGCTGGTCGCCCGCGCGGTGGGTCTCAAGCTGCTCACCGTGTACGGCGGCACCCGCTACGACCGCCAGATCGAGCAGCTGCGGCGCGGCACCGACATCGTGGTCGCCACCCCTGGCCGGTTGCAGGACCTCATCGACAAGGGCGTGCTGCGCACTGACGACGTCGCGATCACCGTGCTGGACGAGGCCGACCACCTGTGCGACCTGGGCTTCTACCCGGCCGTGGACGCGCTGCTGGACATCATCCCGGCCGAGGGTCAGCGCATGCTGCTCAGCGCCACGCTGGACGGCGACGTCGACCAGCTGGTGCGCAAGCACCTGCGTGAGCCCCGCCGCCACGAGGTCGACGCGAGCTCGAGCACCGTCACGACGATGGACCACCACGTGCTCGTGGTCGGCGGGTTCAAGGAGAAGATCGCTGCCACGGTCGCCCTGGTGCGCGCCAACGAGCGCACGATCGTCTTCACCCGCACCCGCGACGGCGCCACCGAGCTCCGCGACGCCCTGGCCGAGCAGAAGGTCGTCGCCGTCGACCTGCACGGCAACCTCAGCCAGCACGTCCGGGAGCGCAACCTGCAGCGCTTCTCCGACGGCCGCGCCCGCGCCGTGGTGGCGACGGACGTCGCCGCGCGCGGCATCCACGTCGACAGGGTCGGGGTGGTGGTCCACTTCGACCCGCCGACCGACCCCAAGGCCTATCTGCACCGCTCCGGCCGCACCGCGCGGGCCGGAGAGTCCGGTGCCGTGGTCACCATCGCGACGCCTCGTCAGGTGACGGCGATCGTCTCGATGCAGCGGCAGGCGAAGGTCTCGGCCCGTCACCACGACTTCCGGTCGGCTCCCGAGGAGCTCACCGCCGCCGCTCTCGCGAGCTCGGGCACCGAGGCGCCGGCCGAGCGCAAGACGCGGCCGCACCGCCCGGGTTCCTCGCGGCCGCCGCACCGCGGCCGGGCCGGTGGGCCTGCGAAGCACGGTGCGAAGCGGTCATGGGACAAGGATCGTGACAAGTCGGCGGCGCGGGCCACCGACAAGCCGGCCGCGCGTGGCGCGGACAAGCCACGGTCGGGTGGCAAGCCGCGCACCAACCGCACCGGGGCCGACGCGCCGGCCGCGTCCACGCGGCGTACCGGCAAGAAGGCGCGCTGGACGCAGAGCGACCGCGACCGCCGCCGCTGAGTCTGCTCGTCGCGACGTACTCAGCACAGAAAACTGGCACTCCCCACGCGTTGCAACGCGTGGGGAGTGCTGGTTTCCCACGTTCACATGGGAAACCGACGACCCAGCCTCAGAAGGCGGACTCCGGGAGGTCCATCAGGGAGGCGTCCACGGTCTCGGCGATCTGACGCTCGGCGGAGACCATGGGCAGCACCTGGCGGGCGAAGAACTGCGCCGCGGCCACCTTGCCCTCGTAGAAGTCCCGGTCGGAGTCCTTGACCTCGCCGCCGAGCTTCTCCAGCGCCACCTCGGCCTGGCGCAGCAGCAGCCAGGCGCAGACGATGTCGCCGAGCACCATGAGCAGGCGCGAGGTGTTGAGACCGACCTTGTAGATGTTGCGGAGGTCGCCGCCCTCCGCGTTGGCGTCGGCGGACATCAGGTCGCCGATCATCTTGGCGACGATCGCGTTGCCGTCCTCCAGCGCGGTGGCCAGCAGCTCACGCTCCACCTTGAGCCTGCCGTTGCCGGCCTCGCTCGTGACGAAGCCCTCGATCTCGCCGGCGAGGTGGCCCAGCGCCTTGGCCTGGTCCTTGACGATCTTGCGGAAGAAGAAGTCCTGGCCCTGGATCGCGGTGGTGCCCTCGTAGAGGGTGTCGATCTTGGCGTCGCGCACGTACTGCTCGATCGGGTACTCCTGCAGGAAGCCGGAGCCGCCGAAGGTCTGCAGCGACTCGGTGCCCAGCAGCGTCCACGACTTCTCCGAGCCGTAGCCCTTCACGATCGGCAGCAGCAGGTCGTTGACCCGCTCGGCCAGCTCGTCGTGCTCGCCGTTGTGCTCGGCGATCATCACGCGGTCCTGCCACGACGCGGTGTAGAGCACCAGGGCCCGCAGCGCCTCGGAGTAGGCCTTCTGCGTCATCAGCGAGCGGCGTACGTCGGGGTGGTGGGTGATCGTCACGCGGGGGGCGGTCTTGTCCGCGGCCTGGGTGAGGTCGGGGCCCTGCACGCGCTCCTTGGCGTAGTCGAGCGCGTTGAGGTAGCCCGTGGACAGCGTGGCGATGGCCTTGGTGCCGACCATCATGCGGGCGTTCTCGATGACCTGGAACATCTGCGCGATGCCGTCGTGCACCTCACCGACGAGCCAGCCCTTGGCGGGCTCCCGCTCACCGAAAGTGACCTCGCAGGTGTTGGACACCTTGATGCCCATCTTCTTCTCGACGTTGGTGACGTAGGCGCCGTTGCGCTCGCCGGTCAGCTCGCCGGTCTCGTGGTCGAAGTGGAACTTCGGCACGACGAACATCGACAGGCCCTTGGTGCCGGGACCGCCGGCGCCCTCGACGCCGACCGGACGCGCGAGCACCAGGTGGATGATGTTCTCGCTCATGTCGTGCTCGGCGGAGGTGATGAACCGCTTGACGCCCTCGATGTTCCACGAGCCGTCGTCGTTGGCGGTGGCCTTCGTGCGACCCGCGCCGACGTCGGAGCCGGCGTCGGGCTCGGTGAGCACCATGGTGGCGCCCCACTGGCGCTCGACCATGATCTCGGCGATGCGCTTGTCGCGGTCGTTGCCGTTGCGGTGCACCACGCCGGCGAAGCTCGGGCCGGCGGCGTACATCCAGATGGGGGCGTTGGAGCCGAGCACGAGCTCGCCGATCGCCCAGTTGAGCGTGGCGGGAGCCTGCTGGCCGCCGATGTCGCCGGTGATGGCCAGTCGCCAGAACTCCGAGTCCATCCAGGTCTGGTAGCTCTTCTTGAACGACTCGGGGATGTCGGCGGTGCCGTCCTGGGGGTTCCACGTGGGCGGGTTGCGGTCGCTGTCCTCGTACGACGCCGCGAGGTCCTCGCGCGCCATCCGGTCCACCTCGGCCAGGATGGTGCGGGCGGTGTCGGGGTCGACGTCCTCGAAGGGGCCGCTCCCCAGGATCTCGTCGCGGCCGAGCACCTCGAAGAGGTTGAACTCGATGTCGCGCATGTTGCTCTTGTAGTGGCTCACTGCGAACCCCTTGTCGTGTCGGATGGACCTAGGCTACTCAGCAGTAACATCCATTATGCGAGCACGACAGGCGACAGAGCAACACAATCGCCCGATCTCGAGGGGTAGCCAGGATCACACGGATCCCGGGGGTCGGCCGGCGCCACGAGGGGTAGGCGGCCCGGACGCGAGAGCGCCCCTGGACCCGGAGGCCCAGGGGCACTGCTTCATCGGAGGGTTCCGCTCAGCGGAACCGAGATCAGGACTTGAACGCGTCCTTGACCTTCTCGCCGGCCTGCTTCAGGTCGGACTTGGTCTGGTCGACCTTGCCCTCGGACTGCTTCTGCTCGTCCCCCGTCGCGTCGCCGTACTTCTCCTTGGCCTGACCCTTCAGGTTCTCGGCGTTGTTCTGCAGCTTGTCGGTGCCGCTCATCGTCGATCAGCTCCTTGCGGGTTGGTTGCTGAAGTACTTCCCGGTAGACCGCCTCGTACACCTGGCAGCGCCGGAAATCCGGCTGGGAAAAGGCGCCAGAACGGGGCTCGCCGGGCGCGAGGCGGCGTTCGTGCGCCCGGACGGGTGGGGTCTCTGAGACACTGGCCGACGTGCGGGTATCGGCGAAGAGCGACTACGCGCTGCGGGCACTCATCGAGCTCGCACGCGGATCCGACGACGGCGGGCCGCCGCGACCGGTCAGCGCCGAGGAGCTGGGACGCCGGCAGGACATCCCCTCCGGCTTCCTCCAGGCGATCCTCGCCGACCTGCGCCGAGCCGGGATCGTGGCCTCGCAGCGCGGTCAGTCGGGCGGGTGGCGCCTCTCGCGTGAGCCCGAGCAGGTGAGCGTCGCCGACGTCATCCGCGCGGTCGACGGGCCGCTGGTGAGCGTGCACGGCGACCGGCCCGAGGCGGTGCACTACAACGAGACCGCCGAGACGCTGCAGCTGGTGTGGATCGCCGCCCGGAGCAGCCTGCGCGACGTCTGCGAGCAGGTGACGTTGCGCTCGCTCGCCGAGGGACACCTGCCGGACGAGGTCGCCGTCCGCACGCGCGACGACGAGGCCTGGCAACCCCACTGAGGCGGTGGGGTGCCCTTGGGGTTTCCCATGTCCTGTTGCGAAACCCTCGCCTCCCTTGCGATGCATCACGAGGGGAGTGTGAGACTCCGCAGGGAAGTACCCCGGCCGATCGGTCCGTGCGCAGGGAAGTACGCCGGCCGTCAGTCCTTGCGCAGGGTGCCCATCGTGCGCTCGACCTCCCAGTGCGCGCACATGGAACGGATGTGTCCGTCGTCGTCGAGGCGGTAGACCGCGATGAGGTCGGTGTCTGCCCGGGTGCCGTCCTCGAGCTTGGTGCTGAAGGTGCCGACGTTGGCGCAGGCGTTGCCGTTGGCGAAGGAGTCGCGGATCGTGAACGTGAACTCGACGACCGGTGCGATCGCCACGTCCCAGAAGCCCGCGATCGCCTCCTTGCCCCGGTGCCCGGTGCCCTCCGGGTCGAAGAACGAGGGCCCCACCGGGTCCTCGAGCACGGCGTCGTCGGCGAACAGCGAGAGCCAGCCCTCCTTGTCCTTCGCCACCACGGCGGCGTACGACGCCTGCGAGGCACGGCGGGCAGGGTGGTCGCCGTCGGGCGCCTGCCAGACGATGCGGTCGGACAGCTGGCCTTCGGGGAGCTGGGTCATCCGCGGACGATAACGCGGACGGGGCTCAGGTGGGAGGGGCGCCGGTGCCCGCGTCGATGACGCGCACCCGGTTGGCTCCGGCGGCGTCCATCCCCGGCAGCTGCTCGGTGAGCTCGCGGGGCGCCCACAGCTCCGCGTAGTCGAAGTCGGCGGCGAGCAGCACCTGCCGCGCCTCGTCGACGTCGTCGAAGTGGAGCTGCACCCGCCCGCGCACGGCGGTGCCGAGCGCCATCGTGAAGGCGCGGTCGACGAGACCGGCCTCGGACTCGACATGGAGGTCCGACAGGTAGCGCCCGTGCGGGAACCGGTGGAGCTCGTGGGCGAGGCGGCGCCACAGCTCCACCACGTCGGCACGGGGGAAGTAGCTGAGCAGCCCCTCGGTCACCACGGCCACGCCTGAGCCGCGGTCGAGGGTGGAGAAGATGCGGGAGAGCTGCAGGCCGGTCATGACGTCGGCCGCCTCGACGCGGTGATTGTCCTGCGGCAGCCGCAGCTGGGCCAGCGCCTCCTCCTTGCGCGCCGCCATGTCGGGCAGGTCGACCTCGACGTAGGTCAGGGTGGGGTGCCGCTCGGTGAAGGCGAGTCCGCGTGGACTCATCCCGCAGGCGAGCTCGACCACCTGCGTGACGTGCCCGGCCTCGATCGCCTCCTCGAGCAGGTGGTCGATGATGCGGTGGCGGGCGAGCAGGAAGTCCTCGAGAGTCGGCCCGCCCACCAGCCGCGAGGCGAGCATCGCCGGCTGCACGAGCGTGTGCAGCAGGCGTCCGGCTGGGCTGGAGAGTCCGGGCTCACCCAGCCCGTGCCGCGCCCACACGTGGCCGGTGTAGTGCGCCGTCGGGGAGATGGCATGGACGCCGCCGCGCATCCACTGCTGCAGCCACGACATCGCGCCAGTCTGGCAGGTCGCTCAGCGCCTGTGCTTGCCCCCGGAGTCGACCGGCATGACGGCCATGGCCATACCTGACAGCGCGAGGGCGACGCCCACCACGAACCAGGGACCCACCGCGTGACCGGCGCTGGTCGCGGCGGCAGCGAGCCCGAGCGAGATCCCGGCGATGATCAGGACGAGGACGACGGCGGGGAGCATCGTGTGCTCGAACCACTCGCGCATGCTTCTCATGAATCCCCCTGGGTGCTGTGCACCACCCACGGTCGCCGCCCAGGCAAAGTAAAGGAAGGGCAAGAGGGCCGCTCGAGCCGTTCAGCGGAGAACTTCCGACGATGGTCATGCCCGCCTCGGGACATGCGCCTCGGCGGTTGTCCGTACGCCGAGAGCGCGGACAGGAACGAAGGGCCTCCCCAGGATGGGGAGGCCCTTCGCTGCTCTCACTGCCGTGGCGTCGTCCGCCGCGGCGGTTCCCTCAGATCATTCAGAGTGCTCGCTTGCCGCGGGCGGTCACCGGGACGAAGCCCAGCGCCAGGCCTGCCAGGGCGAGTGCCCCACCGGCCAGGATCCACAGCGTGCTGTTGCTCGAGCTCTCCTCGCCCAGGCCGGCAGCAACCGCGGTGGGCGCTGCAGCCGGAGCCGGAGCGTTCTTCGCGATGCCCAGCACCTCGGGCTCGTCACCCTCGCGGCTGTGCGGGCTTGTTCGGGTCACCCGGGTCCGAGGCCTCGGTCGGCAGCGTCTCGATGGTCGTCGGGTCCGTCGGGTCACTCGACTGCTCGGTCGGCAGCGTCTCGATGGTCGTCGGGTCCGTCGGGTCCGAGGTCGGCGTGGTCGGGTCGCTCGGTCGAGGTCCCGTGGTAGTCCTCGCAGTCGTGCAGCGCTCGAGGCCAGGTAGTCCCGGACTTGCGTCTTCGACCGCGACGGGGCCCTCGCCCGCCATGTGCCGTCGGACTTCCATCTAGGCGACGGCCACTGTGTTCCTGGATCGTGTTGGCCGAGGTGGCCACGATTGGCCTGCGCCCCGCGCACGTGTGCAGACGTAGACTTGCATGTCGGACGACCTTGCGGTCAGGCCCCCGTTGTGGCGCCGCTTGGCGCTGCCGGCCGTGCTCGCGAACCCAAGAAGAATGGCGCCGAGCCCGAGGATCAGCATCCCGATCGACGCCAGCACCCGCTTCGTGCTCCCCCTGCTTGTCTTACTCATGATTTACCCTCCGGTAGCGGCTCCCGCTCGATGCCCACCCTGTGCGGACCTGGAACCGACCTGTTTGGTCTGCTCTGCTCCCTGGGACCCGCCCCCGTGCGGTGCTCCGGTTGCCTGACCCGGCGACAGTAAGACCGCCAAAAGGGTGAATACGAGACCTGGCCGGAAGGTCGAGACCTCCGGCGAACAACTCCCGACATAGGTCATGTGGGGGGGCAGGACCCTTCCGCAGGGCATTACGGGACAGAGGTCCCCGATGTCCGGTTGAAGGGCTATGCACGCATCGTCTGAATGGAGAGAGACGAAGGGCCCCTCCGTCGGGAGGGGCCCCTCGCTCGTCACGGCCGCGGCGCCAGCGGCCACTACAACCTCAGACGGATCGCTTCCCGCGAGCGGTCGCGGGCGCGAATCCCATGACCAGGCCACCCAGTGCGAGCGCGCCACCCAGCAGCACCCAGAGCGTCGAGCTGTCGCCGCTCTCCTGGCCGCCGAGTCCGGCAGCGACCGCGGTCGGCACCGCAGCCGGAGCCGGGGCGTTCTTCTCGATGCCCAGCACCTCGGGCTCGTTGCTCGTCGGGACGTTGCCCTCGGTGCCCTTCACCGGCGGCGTGCCCGGCGTGCCCGGGTCGGGGCACTCCTGGTCGGTCGCGGGTCGGGTCGAGTCACTGCCCTCGACCTTCGTCCAAGCGCCCCACTCGGTGGCGCCCGCGGGCCGGACTGCGCTTCTCGTCCCACACCGGCACCGTGTCGGTGTCGCAGTCGGGGTCGCCTTCGGCGTCCTGGTACTCGACCTCGTCGTTGAGGACCTCGGGCGGGCACTCGGTGTCGGTGGCGTCGCGGGAGCTGGTGCTCACGGTCTCCCATGCGCTCCAGTCGCCCCAGATGCCCTCGGCGGTCTCGGTGCGGGTGCGCTCCTGGTCGTAGACCGGGACGGTGTCGTTCTCGCAGTCGGGGGTGCCGTCGATGGTCTGCTCGCCGGTCTCGGACTTGAGCACGTAGGGCGGGCACTCGGTGTCGGTGGCGTCGCGGGAGCTGGTGCTCACGGTCTCCCATGCGCTCCAGTCGCCCCAGACGCCCTCGGCGGTCTCGGTGCGGGTGCGCTCCTGGTCGTAGACCGGGACGGTGTCGTTCTCGCAGTCGGGGGTGCCGTCGATGGTCTGCTCGCCGGTCTCGGTCTTGAGCACGTAGGGCGGGCACTCGGTGTCGGTGGCGTCGCGGGAGCTGGTGCTCACGGTCTCCCATGCGCTCCAGTCACCCCAGACGCCCTCGGCGGTCTCGGTGCGGGTGCGCTCCTGGTCGTAGACCGGGACGGTGTCGTTCTCGCAGTCGGGGGTGCCGTCGATGGTCTGCTCGCCGGTCTCGGTCTTCAGCACGTACGGCGGGCACTCGACGTCAGTTGCGGGCCGCGAGCTGGTGCTGGTCTCCGTCCACTCGCTCCATGCCCCCCAGACGCCCTCGGCGGTCTCGGTGCGGGTGCGCTCCTGGTTGGAGATCGGCACGGTGTCGGTCGCGCAGTTGGGCGCACCGTCCACCGACCGGGTCTCGGTCTCGGTCTTCAGCACGTACGGCGGGCACTCCTGCTCAGTCGCCGGGCGGGAGCTCGTGCTGGTCTCCGTCCACGCGCTCCACTCACCCCACACGTCGTAGGCGATCTCGGTGCGGCTGCGCTCCTGGTGGGAGGTGGTGACTGTGCCGGCCTCGCAGTCGGGCGCGCCCACGACGGAACGGGTCTCGGTCTCGGTGTCGGCCTCGCCGGGGCAGAGCAGGTCGCCACCGAGCAGCGTGTCGACCCGTCCGCCGAAGCTGTGCTTGGGAACGCCGTTCTCGAGGTGGATGCCACTGGCGTCCGGGCTCTCGAGGTTGTAGCCGGCGCCGGTGTTGCCACCGTTGGCACCTGCCACGGGGTGACAGATCGCCTCCGGGACGCGGTTGGAGTCGGCGGCGGTCGCGCCCCCGGCGAAGCCGAAGAGCATGGTCCCCAAGCCGATGATCAGGATCAGTGCGGCAGCCAGCGCCCGCTGTGTGCCCCCTGTGCGTGTGCTGTTCATGACTTCACCCTTCGATGCCGGCTCGCGTGTCCGCGCCGCCCCGCTGTGGTCTGCCGCTGAACCGTCGAGTGCCCCATCACACTTTTCGGTTTTGCCTGACAAAACGACATTAGAGAGGCGTTGTCCGGTTGATCCAGGCATGACCGAATGGAGGAGACCTACGGCGACCAAGTCGCGACGTAGGTCATGGCAGAACCCGGGACTAACACGCACCGCGCAGGTGACTGACGTCCTGAATCGCCCGCACAGCGGGATCTGGCGTGGGGTCCGAGTGGAGCGGATGACGGGAATCGAACCCGCATTCTGAGCTTGGGAAGCTCATGTTCTGCCATTGAACTACATCCGCGACGCGGGCTCCCCGCGTGCCGCCACCGCAGGGCGGCGCAGCGGCTCAGATGGTACCCGACCTTCCGCGGCTGACCGGCTAAGCATCTCCACGGTGGATGGACATCGTCACGACGGGCATGCTCGGGGCGTCAACGACCGCACGCAGGAGTGACGGAGGGCCGTGGAGAACGACGACAACCTGCTCGCCGGCCGGTACCGCCTGGGAGAGGTGCTCGGCCGAGGCGGCATGGCCGATGTCCACCGGGCGACCGACGAGGTGCTGGAGCGCTCGGTTGCGGTGAAGGTGCTGCGCGACCTCACCACGGACCCCGCCGCGCGGGCGCGCTTCACCGCGGAGGCCCGCACGGTCGCACAGCTCAGCCATCCCTCCCTGGTGACCGTGCTCGACGCGGGCGCCGACGACCACGACCGACCCTTCCTGGTGCTCGAGCTCGTCGAGGGCTCCAGCCTCGCCGACCTGCTGCCGCAGGTGCTGCCCGGCGACCAGGTGGCGCGCATCGGTGCCCAGGTCGGAGCGGCGCTGGCCCATGCTCACGCGGCCGGCATCGTGCATCGCGACGTGAAGCCGGGCAACGTCCTGCTCGGACAGGACGGTCGAGCCCGGCTGACCGACTTCGGCATCGCCCGGATCCTCGCCGAGGCCGCCGGCAACACGATGACCGGAGTCACGGTCGGCACCGCGGCGTACCTGTCTCCCGAGCAGGTCCGGGGAGATGCGGTCACTCCGGCCACCGATGTCTACTCCCTCGGCCTGGTCCTGCTCGAGGCGCTGACCGGCCGGCGTGTCTATCCCGGGTCGGTGACGGAATCAGCCGTCGCCAGGCTGCACGCGCCACCGCCGATCCCGAGCGATCTGCCGGACCCGTGGCGAGACGCGCTGGCAGCGATGACGCATCAGGAGCCCGACCGCCGGCCCGCGGCCGACGCCCTTCCCGGCATCTTCGAGCGCCTGACAGGCGACGTCAGCGCTGTCGACGAACCGCTGGACACGCGGGTGCTGACCGGGCTGCACGACCGGCAGCCCAGCGAGCCCGACCCGCAGACGGAGGGGCTGCGACCTTCGTCGGTCGATCGTGCTGCCTGGCTCCGGCGCCTGCCGGGTGGCGCGGCCACTCTTGCTGCCGCGACGGCCGCAGCGGTGCTGGTCCTGGTGCTGGCGGTGCGGGCCCTGGCCGGCATCAATGACGAGGATGCGGGCAGCGAGGCGGAGCAGGTGCCCTCGGAGGTGCCCGCCCAGCTCCAGGAACCGTTGTCCGACCTGCACGCCGCCGTCAACGGGACCGAGCAGTGACGGGGTGGCTGCGACGCACCGTCGCCGGCGCGATCGGCGTCGTGCTCCTGGCCGGGTGCGGCTCCTCGTCGACCCCGGCTGACGAAGTGCCCGAGCTCGCCGAGCAGCTCGGCTCGGTGGATCAGGCGCTCGTCGACGAGGACTACGCACAGGCGGGTGAGCACCTGCGCGAGCTGGTCACCACCACCGAGGAGGCTCGAGCCTCAGGCACCTTGGAGGACGGCGAGGCGGATCGGGTGCTGGCCGCTGCGGCGCAGCTGCTCGCGGAGCTGCCGGAGCCCGTGGACGAGACGTTGCCGGAAGAGACGCCGCCACCTGCGGAGGACGACCCCGAGGGCGGCGCCGGCGAGGGTGACGGGCTCGACGAGGAGAGCAAGAAGGCCGAGGAGGAGGAGCGCAAGCAGGAGGCAGAGGCGCGCAAGGATAAGGAGAAGAAGGACAAGGAGGACCAGGGCAGCGGCACCGGCGACAGCTCCGGCAACGGCCCGGACGACGGCCACGGCCACTGACGTACGACGTCGCGGGCGCTCCGGACAAGCCGCGGCTGCCGGGTAGGGTGCAGCCCGTGCTGCTCTCCGACCGCGACATCAAGGCCGAGCTGGCCGCCGGCCGTGTGGCCCTGGACCCGTACGACGAGACGATGATCCAGCCGTCCAGCATCGACGTGCGGCTCGACAAGTTCTTCCGCACGTTCGAGAACCACCGCTACCCCCACATCGACCCCGCCGAGGACCAGCCGGACCTCACCCGCGAGGTCGCTCCGATCGGGGACGAGCCCTTCATCCTGCACCCGGGCGAGTTCGTGCTCGGGTCGACCTACGAGGTCGTCTCCCTGCCGGACGACGTCGCGGCGAGACTGGAGGGCAAGTCCTCGCTGGGCAGGCTCGGCCTGCTCACCCACTCCACCGCCGGCTTCATCGACCCCGGCTTCTCCGGGCACGTGACCCTGGAGCTGGCCAACGTGGCCAACCTCCCGATCAAGCTGTGGCCTGGCATGAAGATCGGGCAGCTGTGCTTCTTCAGGCTGTCCTCGGCCGCGGAGCATCCCTACGGATCGGCGAAGTACGGCTCGCGCTACCAGGGCCAGCGCGGCCCGACGCCATCACGGTCGGCGGCGCGATTCCACCGCACGCCCATCGACTGATCGTGCCGACGAGCTGAGCGCGAGCGCCTGTCGGGTCGATCGCAGTCATCTGCTGACTGTGATCGACCCCGTAACCTCCGCCCGCGGGTCAGGCTGCGGTGAGGTCGCCGACGCCCTCGGTCGCGAGACCGGAGACGAGGCAGGACAGCAGTGCGCGCTCCTTGCGCATCGCCGAGGCGATGGCGGGGTGCTCCTGGTGAGCCTCCAGGATCTTGCGGACGCCGGAGTGGCGGCGGCAGGTGTTCTCGAAGGCCCGCGTGACGTCGTCGGGGAGGTCGCCCTGGCCCTGCTCGATCGCGACGTAGACCGCGCCGGCGAGAGCGTTGCGCCAGGTCTGCTGCAGGTGCCGGAGGATCTCGGCCTCGTCACGGAAGTGCTCCCACACCCCGGGGGCCGAGCGCCACGGCGCAATGAAGTTGTCACTGCGACTCGCTGCGGCCACCATCTCGCTGACCGCGGTCTGCTGCCTCCTGCGCGCCACCCCTGAACGCCACATGGTCGTGCTCCCGTCGTTCGCCCCTGGTCCTGCTGGCGAGTGGCCGCCGAGGGTGCCCCTCCCATGCACGGCACCTTCGGCTTGCAGGTCCTGGGCCACTGGTCCTGAACCGGGGCAACTCGTCAGTGCCGAGAATCTGCCCCTCCCTTCGGGTGGACAAACCGCAGCCGACATCACCCTTCGGTAAAGAATTCGTGGCGCGCCCGGCAATGCACCGGACGCGCCACGAGGAGCAGGGCGAGCGACCCAGGATGGGTCGCGCCTGGGCTCAGAGAGAGCCGCTGAAGTCGATGTCCGGCGGCGGCTCGGAGGAGCTCGCCGGCTTCTTCTCCGCAGGCTTCTCCTCCTCGTGCGCGGGCTTGGCCTCCGGCTCCGCAGTGTCGTCGGCTGACTCCTCGGAGGTGTCGTCCGCGTCCTGGTCCTCGGCCGGGGACTCCGTCGGGGCAGCCCCCTCGCTCTCCGCCTCGACCGCCTCCGCGGCGGCCGGGGTCTCGGGCTCAGCGGACTCAGCGGACTCAGCGGACCCAGACGACTCCGCGGAGTCGCCGGTGCTCGCGGCTGAAGAGCCGCCGGCCCGCTCCTTGGCCTCGAAGAGCGACCCGGGGGTCGTCTTCTCCACCGGCTGCGAGGTGCCGTCGTCGGCGTTCAGGGCGCCCTCGAGCTCGCCCTTGATCTCCGCGAGCAGCTCCTCCTTCAGCTCGGCCTTCAGCTTGGCCTTGAACTCGCTGATGTCCACGTCGTCCCCTTCCAGGATCGTCTCGACGTCCAGCCCGACCCAGGCGGGGAGTGCGTCGGCATTCTGTCCGGCATCTTGTCCGGTCTCGGTCTGGGCAACCACGGCAGCGGGCTTGCCGTCCGTGGGGTCGATCACGCCCGCCGGGGCGTCGCCCGTGCGGTCCGGCGCCTGCTCGGGGTCGCTGGTGCCGTCGTGGGCCACGGTGGCGGGGTAGCGGGCGTTCTCGCGAACCTCGGCGCGGTGGGCGCCCGGTGCGCCCGTTGTGGGCGGCGCCGTTGTGGGCAGCGGGCGCGCCGCCGTCGGTGTGCTCGTAGCCGCAGCCCTCGACGGTGCACCGGAACGTCGAGCCGTCGGTGACGAAGTGGATGTCCTTGCCGTCCGGGAGCAGGAACGGCTGCCACTTCTCCTTGACCGGCAGCGGTCCGGCGAACGACTTGCCGTCACGCCTGACCGCCGCGAGCAGCATCTGCGCGACGTCGAGGACCTCGACCTCCTCGCGCGCCTCGCCCTTGCCCTGCAGCTCGGTCAGGCCGTCGGAGAGCATCACCCGGCAGAAGGGGCAGCCGACCGCGATCTGGTCGGCGCCGGTGCCCACCGCCTCCGTGGTGCGGTTGACGTTGATCCGCTCACCGATGCGCTCCTCCATCCACATGCGGGCACCGCCGGCGCCGCAGCAGAAGGAGCGCTCGCTGTTGCGCTCCATCTCGGTGAACTCGGTGGACGGGATCACCGACAGCAGCTCGCGCGGCGGTGTGTAGACCTGGTTGTGGCGGCCGATGTAGCAGGGGTCGTGGTAGGTCAGCGTCCGGTTGGGGGCGTCGTTCTGGGGGATCGGTGTCAGCCTGCCCTCGCGCACCAGCCGGTTCAGCAGCTGGGTGTGGTGCACGACCTCGAGCTCGATGCCGAACTCGGTGTACTCGTTCTTCAAGCGTGTTGAAGCAGTGGGCGCAGGTCGAGACGACCTTCTTCGCCTTCGCCTCGGTGAGCACCTCGGCGTTCTGCATGGCCAGCTGCTGGAAGAGGAACTCGTTGCCGGCGCGACGGGCCGAGTCGCCGGTGCAGGTCTCGCCGTTGCCGAGGACGGCGAAGTCGACGCCGGCGGTGGAGAGCAGCTCGGCCACGGCAGCGGTGGTCTTCTTGGCGCGGTCCTCGTAGGCGCCGGCGCAGCCCACCCAGAACAGCCAGTCGACCTCGTCGAGGCTCTCGACGTCCTCGCCGACCACCTTGACCGGGAACTCCAGGTCCTTCGTCCAGTCCATCCGCGCCTTGGGGCTCATGCCCCACGGGTTGCCCTTGTTCTCCATCTGCTTGAAGAGCCCGTTGAGCTCGGAGGGGAAGCTGGACTCGATGAGCACCTGGTAGCGGCGCATGTCGACGATGTGGTCGACGTGCTCGATGTCGACCGGGCACTGCTCGACACAGGCGCCGCAGGTGACGCAGGACCACAGCACGTCGGTGTCGATGACCGCCGAGCCGTCCTCCGGCATGTAGAACCACTCGTCGCCGGTGTCGCCCACCAGCGGACGCTCGACCTCCATGGCCAGCGACGTGCTGCCGTGTCCCTTGCCACCGCCGTGCATCGCGGCGTCGCCGGCGACCCCCTTGCCGGCGAGACCGGAGTCACCGCCGTTCTCGGCGAGCAGCTTCTCGCGCTTCGCCTCGTCGGCCAGGATGTACGGCGCCTTGGCGAACGCCGCGTCGCGCAGGCCCATGATCAGCAGCTTGGGTGACAGCGGCTTCTCGGTGTTCCAGGCCGGGCACTGCGACTGGCAGCGGCCGCACTCGGTGCACGTCGCGAAGTCGAGCATGCCCTTCCAGGAGAAGTCCTCGATCGCCCCGACGCCCAGCTTGGTGTCCTCGTCGAAGTCGTCGACGTCCTCCAGCTTGAGCACCTTGCCGTCGCTCATCAGCGGCTTGGCGGCACCGAGGGCGACGGGCTGGCGGCCGAAGAGCACGTTGAGCGGCGCCACGAAGATGTGCAGGTGCTTGGAGTTCAGCACGATGATGAGGAACACCAGCATCACGCCGATGTGCAGCAGCAGGCCGATGCCCTCGAGCACCTCCAGCACGTCGTGGCTCAACCCGTCGAGCAGGTTGCCCACGCCCTGGGAGACGAAGGCGCCGTTGCCGTAGGGGAGGGTGTCGTTCGCCGCTCCCGCGCCGCGGAACAGGAACATCGTCCAGATGACGTTGAAGATCATGAAGAGGACGACCCAGGCGCCACCGAGGTGCGAGCCCTTGAAGCGGGATCGGCGACCCAGCTTCTTGGGGGAGTTCTTGAGGCGGATCTGGGCGAAGACCGCGAGGCCCACCAGCGCCATCACCGCGATGAAGTCCTGGGCGAAGCCGAGCAGGTCCCAGTGGCCCACGATCGGGATCGCGAACTCGTCGGGGTAGGTGAACAGCGCGCCGTACGCCTCGACGTAGACCGTGCCGAGGATGAGGAAGGCCCAGAACACGAAGAAGTGCGCTGCCCCGGGGACGCTCCACTTGAGCAGCTTCTTCTGGCCGAAGACCTTGACGACCTGGGTCTTCACGGATGCGCCGATCCGGTAGATGACGCCGTCGATCCGGTCGGGGGCGGGCTGGCCGCTGGTGATGAGCCGCTCGAGGAAGAGGACGCGCTTCGCTGCGAGGGGGAGGGCGATCGCGTTCATGATCAGCCCGAGGATCAGCACCCAGGTCACTCGTCCACGCTCCGATCGGCGTCAGGGTCTCAGTGGCATCGCGCAGCCTATCGACAGCCATGCCCTTCGGCCTGCTGCTTGTGACGATTGTCCTACCCGTGGGTAACAGCCTTCTCCTTGGCCCTGACCGGGGCCACCAGGGCCAACGGCGCTCAGCGTGCCCGCGGGCCGAGCCGGCCACAGCCCCCGGCGGCATCCACCCGTTGCGTCGGGTGCTGCTCCTTCGTCGCTGCACCCGACTTCACGGAGGCCAGGCCCATCCACGCCGCCGGGCGCCGCGTCCGTCTCGACCCGCTCGTGCCCGGGTCACCACCGAGGGGTGGCCGGGCCGGCGGTGCTCCGCGCGCTGAGGAGGCGTGGGCGTCACGTCGCCGGGCGGACCACAGCGAGAGCCCCGGACGACACGGCGGGGGCGCGGAGTGCCGTTGGCCCGGGCGCCGTCCCGCGGGGACGTCCGGGGACTCACTCGGACGCGTTCAGCGGGTGCGCAACTGAGTGGCGGGAGGTTGCACCGTTCGGCCGACGGGGGGTGCAACTTCTCGCCACTCAGTGAACCGACGGACGCCGGCCAACCATGAGCAGCTGAGGCTGGATCAGCTGCGGACGCGGGCGAGGCGTCCACCGGCGGTGAACTCCAGAGCCATCCGCACCGTGCTGCCGTCGCGCTTGGCGCAGTAGGAGAAGGTGCGGCCGAGCCGACGGTTGGGCTGGCCGGCCCGCTCCAGGACGGTGCGGACGGTGAGGCCCTGGTCCAGGTTGCGGAAGAACGACGCCCGCTTGCGCAGCGACGGCTGGCGGCAGGCGTCGTTGGTGATGCCGGTCGCCCGCTCCCAGGTGAGCAGGAACGCCTCGGCACCCCGCGCCATGTCGTCCACGATCGGCTGGCCGGCCTGGACGCGGAGGTCCTCCAGCCAGTCGGGGTACATGCCGTAGTGGGGGACGCCGTCGGTGTTGATGTCGTAGACCTGCTCACCGCTGCGCTGCCTGTCGACCGTCACGCCGCCCAGCCCGGTGAAGGGGTAGTCGACGTCGTCGGCCTCGCCGGGGTTGCGCGGGTCGCCCTGGGCGCCGAGGCCGTTGATGTCCGCGCCGTAGCCGACCCCGAAGAAGTAGCGGGGGTCGGCCCAGTCCTGCAGCTTCTCCCACTTCTCCACGAAGCCGTTGCTGTCACCGGCGTACGGCGCGATGAACCCGCCCAGCTCGAGGATGCGGGGGTAGGCGTCGGGGGTCGACCAGGAGTGGCTGGACAGGATGCCGGGGTAGTCCAGTCCCTCGATGAGGTCGAGGGCGGCCTTGCGTGCCTTGACACTCATGTGGTCGGGGTCGAAGAGCATCTCGCGTCGCGCCATCTGGCGCACGAGGTGGTCACCCAGCGGGCTGAGGCCGTACTGGTTGCAGTGCGGGTGCGGCGGGTAGACCGGGGCGGGTGCGAGCGGCAGCACCGACGAGACCTGCGCGACTGCTGCGAAGAGCGCGTCCTGCTGCTCGGAGTCGAACTCCTCGGGCGGCGAGGGCAGCGCACCCGGCTGGTTCTTGTCGCGGACGGCGGGGTCGCCGCCCTGTTCCTGGGTCGTGCAGGTCTGCATGCGCCAGTGCGAGCCGGTCTCGGCGAAGTTGGCGGAGTTGACCAGCAGTCCGATCTCGGCCTCGTCGCCGGTGATGCCGGAGAAGGCGTTGTCGAACTTGTTGACGATCTCCATCTGGCGCACACCCCAGCGCTGCACCCGGTCGAGCCAGTCGTTGACGTGCGCGGTGGTGCACCCCGAGTCGGGGCGCGGCATGGGGGTGTCGGGGTTGGAGGGGTCCGGCATGATCCGGCACTCGAACGGCATCGAGGTCTCGATGCCCATGACGATCGCGAGCCGCCCGGAGTTGATGACGCGACGGGCCTCGAACGGGTTCCTGACGATGCGGTACCAGCCGCGGCCCGGTCCGCCGAACTGCGCGTCGACGTAGCGCTCCATGCTGCGCATGTCGTCGGCCTGCCACTTCAGCGACACCATGTCGTCGCAGAGCGTCTCGCCGTTGGCGACGGCCTGCTGCCACTTCGGGTTGGTGGCGGTGAGGGGGTAGAGCTCGCAGAGCTTGTTGTTCTCCACCAGCAGGTTGGTGAACACCCGCAGGCCACCGCGCCAGGCACGCTCCATCCACTTGTAGTAGGTGCCCTCGTGGGTCAGCGAGTGCGGCGCCGGCCAGTCGGTGAACTCCGGCCACCCGGTCGGGTCGTGCGTCGGACGCCCGGACAGCGCTGCCTCGACCAGCGAGCCCTTGCCGTCGGTCATCTCGTGGTCCTCGCAGTCCACCAGGGCGTACGGCGCGCCGTAGCGGTCCCACGGCTTGCCGCAGTGCAGCTCGCCGCCGAGGAAGCGGAAGGCCATGCCGTGGGTGTGCGCGTCGGTCATGCCGAAGGTCTGCTGGAAGGAGCTGGTGCCCTTGTAGGGGCCACCCGAGACGTTGACCTCCACCTCGGGGTAGGTCTCGCAGCCCGACGTGCGCTCGAGGCGCCACCGGCTGCCGGGGCCCGAGCTCTCGGAGGTCGTGACGCTGCCGTCGTCGGCGGCGGTGAGGTAGCCGGCCGGCACCTCGAAGGTGAACCGGTCGGCGGCGGGACGGCGCACGGTCCAGTCGGCGTCCGGGCTCGGCTCCTCGGCCCAGGTGACGCCGGAGGAGGAACCCTCCAGGTGGTCGGCCTGCTCGCCGTACAGCATGAAGCTGCCGAGGTCGGTGGCCTTGAAGAAGAAGCCCTCGGCGGCTGCCTCCGAGCCTCCCGTTGCGGCGACGCCGTCGCCGCTGCGCTGCAGCCAGCTGCCGTCGGCGGCGCGGATGCCGTAGCAGGCGCCGGCCATCTCGTAGCGGGTGCGCGGACGCTCGTGGCGCGGCGCCTGCAGTGAGGTCGGGCGCACGCTGGGGGTCGGCTCGGCCCGCATCGCGGCGGCGGACTGGCGTGAGACGGCCGCCTCCTCCGGCGTGGTGGGGTCCTGCGCCTCGATGCTCTCTGCCTCGGCGGAGCGGGAGATCTCGTTCTTGCGGCCGGCGTCGGTGTGGGAGTGGCCGTGGCCGTCGTCGCCCCGCGCGGTCGTGACGAAGTCGGCGGTGTCGCCGTACTTGTCCTGCATCGCCCTGCGCTCGGCCCTGCGCTCCGTCTCCTGCTCGTGGGCCGCAGCGACGCTGTCGCCGCGGTCCGCCGTCTCGTCACCGGCGTACGACGGCACGGTGAGGACGGCGGCGACCACCGCACCCACACCGATGGTGCCGACGACGCTCAGACGCAGCCGCTGCTGTCGCTGCTCCATGAGTTCCCCACGCTTTCCCACGCCGCTCAAGGTGAACGAGTGTCACATCCCGGACGTTCGCCGTCCAGATGCGTGCGGGCTCAACGACTCTGGCCCCGCTGGGGTCACGTGCGCGTCGCCGCCGGGGAGGGGCGTCAGCGCGCGCGGACGCGGTTGGAGAGCGCCGAAGCGGCACCGGCCCCCTCCGCGTTGAGTGCGACCACGCTGAAGCGGTGGTATCCGCGGGTCAGCCTGGCCGTCCATGCCCGCGCGCTCGCCGGTCGCACCGAGGTGACGGAGCTCAGCACGTCGCCGTCGGCGTTGACCTTGTGAGCGGTGACGCGGTAGCCGGTGACCGGTGAGCCGCCGTCGCTCAGGGGCGCCCTCCAGGTGGCCTTCGCGGTGACCTTGCCGCCGAGAGCGCCGGAGTACGCCCGGCCGATGCGGGCCTGCCCGGGAGCCGTGGCCGGCTCCTCGGTGGTGCCGCTCGAGCCGCCGCCGTCGCCGGCGCACCCGGAGACCGAGACGGTGTAGCGGCCGACGCTGCCGTAGTCGGAGTACCCCTGGGCGGGCATGGCGCCCTGGCCGGTGCCGTCGACCTCGACGAACACGCTGCCCGCGGGCCGCTGGGGGAGGGTGAGCGCGGCGTCGGTGCCGGTGACCGTGCCGACCGACGGCTGGCTCACAGTGGGATTGGCCGAGGCGAGCACCGCGCCGCCCGCGTCGAGGACGCGCAGCCGGGCGTCGAGGTTCGGGCCGGTCTCGGCCGTGTGCACCGTGACGGTGACCGGGCAGGCGCCGTGGTCGTAGCGCAGCACGTCCTGGTCGTGCCGGTCGCCGATGACCCCGGTCGCCTCCCCGGTCGCCGATGACCCCAGCGTGCTGGTGGTCGTGGCAGGGGTGTCGCCGTGCTCGTCGGCCAGCGCGGGCGCGCCGTTGCGGCTGATGGCTGCGAGGTCGTCCTGCTGCTGGTCGGCGTCGGAGTAGTCGCCGTTGCTGAACTGGGTGAGCGAGTAGCGGCTGCTGCCCATGATCGGTCCCCAGGGGCTGCGCCCGCCGTAGTAGGAGGAGCGGGTGGTGCCGTCGTGCTCGAGCGAGAGTGTGTGCCCCGCCTCGTGGGAGGCGACCTCCGCAAGCTGGAAGCCGGATCGGTTGGTGAGGTCCGCGAACACCCAGGCGGGGCCGGGGTTGCCCCCGGTCCTGTCGAAGACGTCCATCCACGCGACGCCTGCGCAGTCGCCGCCGCAGAGCGTGGCGGCGACCCCCGCGCCAGGTGCGAACAGGACGTGGGTGCCGTAGGTCTGGTCCGAGATGGAGGTCCGGCTCAGCCCACCGGGTGCCGGCTGCGCGGTGGTGACGTCGACGTCGAAGGGTGCGTAGTCCTCCGCCACACGTGCCCAGACGTCCTGGATCCGGCGACGCTCGTCGTCGTTGAAGGTGGAACGGTCGCTGTCGAGGCTGAAGGCTGCCACGTTCGTGCTGGGCAGGCCGCCGCCGTCCGTCTCGTTCCACCAGGTGCCCGACACGGCGGCGCCGTCGAAGTCGAGGAAGATCGTGTGCCCGGACCCGGGCCGGCTGTGCAGCGCGAAGGTCTGGTCAAGGGGCGCCTCGGCCGCGGTGCCGATCTCCGATGCGGCGGTGGTGTCGGTCTCGTCGGCCTCGAGCACGTCGGCGTAGTAGAGGCGGCCGTCGGGCGACAGCCTGGTGGTCTTGTCCTCGAGCAGGTCGGCGAGCCTGGAGCCGGCGACGCCGTTGGCCGCCGCGGCCCGCTGCAGGCCGTGGGTGCCCAGGGTCCGCAGCGCAGCAGGTCCCGGAAGGGTGCGCTCGAGCACGCGGCCGGGTGCGGGGTCCGGCGTGCGGTCGGCGGCGAGCGCCTCGGTCCCACCTGCGAGCAGGGCGCCGAGGGCGAGGGCGCTGACGAGTACGGCGTGTGCGGGCACACGACCATGATCGGGACGGGACCGGGCCTTTGGTCCCGATCCACCCTAAATAGTCAATCCGGACCAGTCCAATCCTGACCGCGTGGTCGATGTCCGGCGAGCGCCCGCAGCCGACGGGGGGCCACCTCCGGGACCGGTGCAACCCAGGTGCTGCCCGCCATGGGGTGCACCGGTCTCCCGTGCCACCCTGGGAAAATGGAACACCCCCCACCAGTCGTCGAGGTCGGCGTCACCCCGGTCACGCCCGCAGAGGTCGTCGCGGTCGCCCGTCACGGGGCAGCGGTGCGGCTCGGCGAGGAGGCCCTCACCGCCCTCGCCCGTGGCCGCGAGGTCGTCGACCTGCTGGCCGCCGCGCCCACCCCGGCGTACGGCATCTCCACCGGGTTCGGCGCCCTCGCCACCCAGCACATCCCCGAGGACAAGCGCGCGCAGCTGCAGCGGTCGCTGATCCGCTCCCACGCGGCCGGCAGCGGCGCCGAGGTGGAGACCGAGGTGACGCGCGCGATGATGCTGCTGCGGCTCTCGACGCTGGCCACCGGACGCACCGGGGTCCACCCGGCCACCGCCCAGCTGCTCGCCGACCTGCTGGCGCACCACATCACGCCTGTCGTGCACGAGCACGGCTCGCTCGGCTGCTCCGGCGACCTCGCGCCGCTCGCCCACGTCGCCCTCGCGCTGATGGGTGAGGGGCCGGTACGCCGACCCGACGGCTCGGTCGGCGAGGCAGGCGAGACGCTCGCCGACGCCGGTCTGGAGCCGGTCGAGCTCGGGTCGAAGGAGGGTCTCGCGCTCATCAACGGCACCGACGGCATGCTCGGGATGCTGCTGCTCGCCCTGCACGACCTCGACGGGCTGCTGCGGGTGGCCGACGTGGCGGCCGCGATGTCGGTCGAGTCGCAGCTCGGCACCGACCGGGTCTTCGCCGACGACCTGCAGGTGCTGCGCCCCCACCCCGGGCAGGCGGCCTCGGCCGCGAACCTCCGCGCGATCCTGCGCGACTCCGGCGTGGTCGCCTCGCACCGGGGGCCGGACTGCAACCGGGTGCAGGACGCCTACTCCCTGCGGTGCTCACCCCAGGTGCACGGCGCCGCCCGCGACACGTGGGTGCACGCCTCGACCGTGGCCGCGCGCGAGCTGGCCAGCGTGATCGACAACCCGGTGGTGATGTTCGAGGGGCCTGACGGCCCGCGGGTGGAGTCCAACGGCAACTTCCACGGCGCGCCGGTCGGCTACGTGCTCGACTTCCTGGCGATCGCGGTGGCCGACGTCGCGTCGATCAGCGAGCGGCGCACCGACCGGTTCCTCGACAAGGCCCGCAGCCACGGGCTGCCGCCCTTCCTGGCGCACGACCCCGGGGTCGACAGTGGGCACATGATCGCGCAGTACACCTCGGCGGGCATCGTCTCGGAGCTGAAGCGACTGGCGGTGCCGGCGTCGGTCGACTCGATCCCGAGCTCGGCCATGCAGGAGGACCACGTCTCCATGGGATGGTCGGCCGCCCGCAAGCTGCGGCGTGCCGTCGAGGGCCTCACCCAGGTGCTGGCCGTCGAGCTGCTCACCGCAGCCCGCGCGCTGGACCTGCGAGTCACAGGAGTCGGGATCCCGTCGGGCTCGACCGCCGTGGAGCCGTCGCCGGCGACCGGTGCCGTGCTGCGGCTGCTGCGGCAGTCCGTGCCGGGTCCGGGCCCCGACCGGCACCTGGCGCCGGAGATCGAGCACGTCGTACGTCTGGTGGAGAGCGGTGCGGTGGTGGCCGCGGTCCGCGAGCAGATCGGAGAGCTGGCATGAGCGAGACGAACCCCCGCCTTCCCATCACCGCCCCGCGCGGCGCGGAGCTGTCCGCCCGCTCGTGGCAGACCGAGGCTCCGCTGCGCATGCTGATGAACAACCTCGACCCGGAGGTGGCCGAGGCGCCCGCCGACCTCGTCGTCTACGGCGGCACCGGCAAGGCGGCGCGAGACTGGCCGTCGTACGACGCCCTGGTGCGCACGCTGCGCACGCTGGGTGACGACGAGACGATGCTGGTGCAGTCGGGCCGGCCGGTCGGGGTCTTCCGCACCCACGAGTGGGCGCCGCGGGTGCTGATCGCCAACTCCAACCTGGTCGGCGACTGGGCGAACTGGGAGGAGTTCCGCCGTCTCGAGGAGCTCGGGCTCACGATGTTCGGCCAGATGACCGCCGGGTCGTGGATCTACATCGGGACGCAAGGGATCCTGCAGGGCACCTTCGAGACCTTCGCCGCGGTCGCCGACAAGCTGGGCAAGGAGTCGCTGGCCGGCACGATCACGCTGACGGCGGGGCTCGGCGGCATGGGTGGGGCGCAGCCGCTCGCCGTGACCATGAACGAGGGAGTCGCGATCTGCGTCGAGGTCGACCAGGCTCGCATCACCCGGCGGATCGACCACCGCTACCTCGACGTGCAGGCCGACGACATCGACGACGCTGTGCGTCGCGCCGTCGCTGCGCGGGACGCGGGTGAGGCGGTCTCCATCGGGCTGCTCGGCAACGCCGCCGAGGTGTTCCCGCGCCTGCTGGAGATGGGCGCGCCGATCGACGTGGTCACCGACCAGACCAGCGCGCACGACCCGCTGTCCTACCTGCCGATCGGCATCTCCTTCGACGACTGGCACGACGCCGCGCGGCGGGACCCCGAGGGCTTCACCAAGGCAGCGCGGGAGTCGATGGCCGCGCACGTGCGGGCGATGGTGGAGCTGCAGGACGCCGGCGCCGAGGTCTTCGACTACGGCAACTCGATCCGCGACGAGGCGCGCAAGGGCGGCTACGACCGCGCCTTCGAGTTCCCCGGCTTCGTGCCGGCCTACATCCGGCCGCTGTTCTGCGAGGGGAAGGGACCCTTCCGCTGGGCCGCGCTCTCCGGCGACCCGGCCGACATCGCGGTGACGGACCGCGCGGTGAAGGAGCTGTTCCCGGCCGACGCCTCCCCGGCGTACGCGCGCCTGCACACGTGGCTCGACATGGCCGCGGAGCGGGTGCACTACCAGGGTCTGCCCGCCCGGATCTGCTGGCTCGGCTACGGCGAGCGCCACCTCGCCGGGCTGCGCTTCAACGAGCTGGTGGCCAGCGGCGAGATCTCCGCGCCGGTCGTCATCGGGCGCGACCACCTCGACTGCGGGTCGGTGGCCTCGCCCTACCGGGAGACCGAGGCGATGCTCGACGGCTCCGACGCGATCGCCGACTGGCCGCTGCTCAACGCGATGCTCAACACCTCCTCGGGCGCCACCTGGGTGTCCATCCACCACGGCGGCGGGGTCGGCATGGGCCGCTCCATCCACGCCGGGCAGGTCACCGTGGCCGACGGCACCGCGCTGGCCGCCGAGAAGATCGAGCGGGTGCTCACCAACGACCCCGGCACCGGGGTGATGCGCCACGTCGACGCGGGCTACGACCGTGCGGTCGAGGTCGCCGACGAGCGCGGCGTGCGCACCCCGATGCGGGAGGGGTAGGGCCTTCAGGGTTTCCCATGTCCTGTCACGAGTTTGGTGCTTCCCTCCTGATGCATGAGCCGGGGAGTTGCTGTTTCAGGACAGGACATGGGAAACCAGGGGCGCCCCTCACCACCCCCCGCGGTGCACGACCTCCTCGAGCGGGCGGCGCCCCCGACGTGCGGAGCCGGCAGGCCCGGTCTCGCCGCGTGCGGTGACCGATGGTGATGGCACCGACAGGCGTGTACGCCGCGGGCACGCCGAACTCCGCGCGCAGCCGCTCCACCGCCTCCCCGGGGACGCCGAAGAAGCAGGCCCCCAGCCCCTCGTCGACCGCCGTGAGCAGGACGAGCAGCGACGCCATCGCGGTGTCGAGGTGCCAGTAGGGCACCGGCCAGCGCTCCTCGGACCGGTCGGTCCACCCCTTGTCGGGCTCGGCGTAGCGGTCGAGGTAGGCGTCCTTGTGGCTGAACGGCACGACGACCACCGGCGCGGTCATCATGCCGCGCAACCAGCGGTCCGGCGCGTCGACGCGGTCGCCCGCGGTGGCCCGCCAGTAGCGCGCCACGTCGTCCGGTGCGTCGAGCACCAGGAACTCCCAGCCCTGGCTGAAACCGGCGCTGGGCGCGTGCGACGCGTGCGTCAGCAGGCGATCGAGGACCGCCCTGTCGACCGGCCTGTCGGAGTAGGTTCTGACCATCCGGCGGCGGCGGACGACATCGGCGAACTCCATGGGAGCAAGCATGACCTTCGAGCAGATGTGGGCGGACCTCGCCCCCGTCGGCCGGTCTGCGCGCTCCGGCGGCTACTTCCGCCAGCCGTTCACCTCGGCGGAGGAGGAGGCCCAGGCGTGGTTCCTGGCCGAGGCGGAGCGGCGCGACCTGCGGGTCGAGACCGACGGCTTCGGCAATCAGGTCGCCTGGTGGGGCCGGCCCGACGGTGACGGCGTGCTCACCGGGTCGCACCTCGACAGCGTGCTCGACGGTGGGGCGTACGACGGGCCGCTGGGCGTGGTGAGCGCCTTCGCCGCGATCGACGTGCTGCGTGAGCGGGGCGTGCGGCCGGAGCGGGCGATCGGGGTGGTGTCCTTCCGGGAGGAGGAGGGGTCGCGGTTCCCGCTGGCCTGCCTCGGCTCGCGCCTGGCGACCGGGGTCTTGGCGTGGGAGGACGCCCGTGAGCTGCGTGACCGCGACGGCGTCGCGCTCGCGGACGTGGTGCCGGGGCCGGAGAAGTACCGCAGGGCGCTGGATCTTCCCTCCTGGACGACGTCGGCGTCTTCGTCGAGCTGCACGTGGAACAGGGGCGAGACCTCGTGCACCGTGACCGCGCGGTGGCCGTGGCTCAGCGGATCTGGCCGCACGGCCGCTACCGCTTCGACTTCACCGGTCGTGCCGACCACGCCGGCGCGACCCGGATGGCGGACCGCCACGACCCGATGCTGACCTACGCGATGACCGTGCTGGCGGCCGACGAGCAGGCCAGGCAGGCCGACCAGCGGGCGACGTTCGGCCGCGTCGACGTACGCCCCAACTCGACCAACGGCATCCCCTCCGCGGTCACGGCGTGGCTCGACGCCCGAGCCGACACCTCGGAAGCGCTGGAGGAGCTGGTCAGCACGGTGACCCGGACGGCGCGTGAGCGCGCCGAGCGCGACGGCACCGCGGTGGCCGTGGACACGGAGTCGGTGAGCGACTCCGTCGACTTCGACGCGGATCTCGCCGGCCGCATCGCGGGCCCCAGGGACCTCCCGGTCATCCCGACCGCCGCGGGGCACGACGCCGGCATCCTGTCCGGTGCCGGGATCCCGACGGCCATGCTCTTCGTGCGCAACCCGACCGGGGTCTCCCACTCGCCGGAGGAGCACGCCGAGATGTCGGACTGCCTCGCCGGCGTCGAGGTGCTGGCCGAGACCCTCGAGACCCTCGCTGGTGCGGGCGCGTGACCGCGTCGGCGTCGTACGTGCTGGAGCACGCCTGGGTGGACGGCGAGGTGCGTTCTGCTGTCCCGGTGACAATTACTGATGGCCGCTTCACCGCCGTCGGAGGTGTGCGAGCCGCGGACGCGCAGCGCCTGGAGGGTCTGACCCTCCCCGGCTTCGCCGACTGCCACAGCCACGCGTTCCACCGTGTCCTCCGAGGGCGCACCCAGGGCGGCGCCGGCACCTTCTGGACGTGGCGCGACTCAGATGTACGACGCCGCCGCCCGGCTCGACCCCGACTCCTACCTCGAGCTGGCCACGGCGGTCTTCGGCGAGCTGGTGGCGGGGGGAGTGACGTGCGTCGGCGAGTTCCACTACCTCCATCACCAGCCCGACGGCACGGCGTACGGCGAGGCGAACGCGATGGGGCTCGCGCTCATCGAGGCCGCCCGGCGCGCCGGGATCCGGATCGCGCTGCTGGACACCTGCTACCTCACCGCCGGCATCGGGCGTCCCGCCGAGGGGGTGCAGCGGCGGTTCAGCGACGGCACCGGGCTCGAGTGGCAGCAGCGGGCCGACGAGCTGACCGCGGAGGAGGGCGGTGACGTCGTGATCGGCGCGGCCGTGCACTCCGTGCGCGCCGTACCTCTCGACGACATCCGGATGGTGGCGGACTGGGCGGACCGTTTCGAGGTCCCCGTGCACGTGCATCTCTCCGAGCAGGCGGCCGAGAACGAGGAGTGCCTGGACGCCTACGGCCGCACCCCCACCGAGCTGCTCGCCGAGGCGGGCGCACTCACCGACCGCACGACCGTGGTGCACGCGACCCACGTCAGCGACGACGACGTGGCGCTGCTCGGCTCCTACTCCTGCCACGCGTGCTTCTGCCCGACGACGGAGCGTGACCTCGGGGACGGCGTGGGCCCGTCCACCGCCCTGCGGGACGCCGGCGCACGGCTCACGCTCGGCACCGACAGCCACGCGATGACGGATGTCTTCGAGGAGATGCGTGCGGTGGAGCTCGACGAACGCCTGGTCTCGCGGTCGCGTGGCCACTGGACCGCCGGTGCTCTCCTCGACGCCGCGACCGCCCGCGGCCACGCCTCGCTGGGCTTCGGTGACGCGGGGCGCATCGCGGTCGGCGCCCGCGCCGACCTCGTCACGGTCGACCTCGCCTCGCCGCGCACGGCCGGCTGCGGGGCCTCGGCCGAGACCGCCGTGTTCGCCGCGACAGCAGCGGACGTCAGACGAGTCGTCGCCGGGGGCCGCGTCGTCTTCGACGGCGACAGCGCCGGCGTGGGCGCCCGCCTCGACGACGTCGTACGGCGCTTCTGGGAGGACGCATGAGCGCGGTCCTCGTCACGGGCATCTCCGAGCTGGTCACGCACGACCCGCAGCACGAAGGCGAGCTCGGCCTGGTGCACGACGCCGCGGTGGTGGTGGAGCAGGGGAAGGTCGCCTGGACCGGCCGCGCCGTCGACGCACCGCCCGTCGACGTGCAGCAGGACCTGGGTGGTCGTGCGGTGATCCCCGGCTTCGTGGACTCGCACGCGCACCTGCTCTTCGCGGGCGACCGCGCCGAGGAGTTCGCGGCGCGGATGGCCGGCCGCCGCTACGACGGGGGCGGCATCCGCACGACCGTCGCCGCCACCCGTGCCGCCTCCGACGAGGCGCTCACGGCCAACCTGCTCCGCCTGCTCGGTGAGATGCGCCGGCAGGGCACCACCACCGTCGAGGTGAAGAGCGGCTACGGCCTCACCGTCGCCGACGAGGCGAGGGCGCTCGCGATCGCCTCCCGCGTCGTGGAGGACGTGACCTTCCTCGGCGCCCACGTGGTGCCGCCGGAGCACGACGCCGACCCTGCGGCGTACGTCGAGCTGGTGACGGGCCCGATGCTCGAGGCGTGCGCGCCGTACGCCCGCTGGATCGACGTCTTCTGCGAGCGCGGCGCCTTCGACGCCGACCAGGCGCGGACGATCTTGTCAGCAGGACAACAGATTGGTCTGCGTGGTCGGCTGCACGCGAACCAGCTCGGGCACGGCCCCGGCGTGCAGCTGGCGTGCGAGCTGGGGCTGGTCGCGGTCGACCACTGCACCTATCTGTCCGACGACGACGTGGACGCGCTGCGGGACACCGGCACCATCGCGACGCTGCTGCCCGGCGTCGAGTTCTCGACAAGGTCGCCCTACCCGGACGCTCGCGGGCTGCTGGACGCGGGCGTGCGCGTCGCGCTGGCGAGCGACTGCAACCCCGGCTCCTGCTACACGTCCTCGATGCCCCTGTGCGTGGCACTCGCCGTGCGCGAGATGGGCATGACCCCCGGCGAGGCACTCACCGCCGCCACCCTCGGCGGCGCCGCTGCGCTCGACCGGGGCGACGTCGGCCACCTGCGCGTCGGGGCGCGCGCCGACCTGGTGGCGCTGGACGCGCCGTCCTACCTCCACCTCGCCTACCGCCCCGGCGTACCGCTCACCTCGCCGGTCTTCTGAACCGGCGCGGGGCCGGGCCCTCAGCGGCGCGGCGCGGTGGGGAGGTCGAGCGGGGCAGGCGGTGGGGCGGGCTCCCCGGCGTCGTACCACCCGTCGTGCTCCTCGACCAGCAGCTCGAGGCGTACGCCGGGGCCGTCGGTGAGCACGCCCCAGGCGTGGTCCTCGTCGTCGTCCTCCCCGGCGAACCGCTCGCGCTCGGTCCAGGCGTCGTACCCCTCGCGGCGCAGCTGCGCGGCCACGGCCTCGGCCACCTCGCGCTCGTCGAAGACCCCGCGTGGGCTCGGGCGCTCCAGGACCGCCCGCAGGTCCGCGAGGAAGGGCCGGTCGGCGTCGAGCCAGTCCACCGTGCCGAGCTCCTCGGCCGCGAGCCAGCGGAGCTCGTCGTGCTCCACCGGGGTCCGGCTCCCCGTCGACGACATGCGCCACCCCGACCCGCAGCGACAGCCCCGGCCGCACCGGGACGGTGGGTTCCAGCCAGTCGGTGACGACGATGCTGCAGCCGAGCTCCTCGGTGACCTCGCGCACCAGCGCGTCGTCGGGTGACTCGCCCGGCTCGACCTTGCCGCCGGGGAGCTCCCAGCGTCCTGCGGCGGCGACCGGCCGGGTCCGACGCGCCGCGAGCAGCCTGCCGCCGCGCACGATCGCCGCCCCCACCACCAGCTGCGCGTGCATGGGCGCAAGTTTCCCAGGTGAACATGGGAAACCGGCACTGCCCACAGGTTGCAACACGTGGGAAGCGCCAGTTTCGCGTGGTGAGTACGGCGACGCCGGACGTTGCGCGCCCACGCCCAACGGCGCTAGGCATGAGCCGTGGCCTACACCTGGGAGTCGCTCAACGCGATGACGGTCGCGCGGCAGTTCCCGGCGGACGACCTGGCTCCTGCGGACCTGGTCGAGCGCATCGGACCCATGCAGACCCAGACCGCGCGGTCGGCGTTCCTCGGTCTCGCCGCCAGGTCGGCGTTCGCGACGCATGCCGCGGTCACCGAGGCCTACGAAGCCGCCGAGATCGTCCGGGGCACCACGCTGCGCGGGACCGTGCACACCGCGACCCGCACCAGCCACCGCCCCCTCGACGCCACGGCGCGGCTGACCGTCGGTCACCACTGGCGTACGACGCTCAAGCTCGACGACCCTGACGTGCAGCAGCGCATGTGGGCGACCCTCGAGGACTTCGCGCGCGACGAGTGGCGCACGCCGGCTGAGCTGCGGGAGCACCTGGCCTCCGCGCTCGCAGGGATCGGCGAGCACGACGCCGTCGAGCGGCTGGACGTCGGCGGCGGTCGCTACTTCGGCTTCACCCACGGAGGCATGGTGCGGCGGCCGCTCAAGGGACCGTGGTCCGGCCAAGGCGCGCCGGGCTACCGAGCCGCCGCAGCGGTGACGGGTCTTCCCGTGCCCCCGACCGAGGAGGCACTCCCCGAGCTCGTGCGGATCCACCTCGCGGCCCACGGCCCCGCGAGCCGGCACGACCTCGCCTGGTGGTCGGGGCTGAGGGTCACCATGGTCGACGAGGTGCTCGCGGACCTCGAGGGGCTCACCAGCGAGACGGGGCCTGACGGCCGGGAGTACGTCGACCTGGCCGGCGCGCCGCAGGGACGCACGCTGGACGACGTACGACTGCTGCCGGAGTTCGACGCCGTGCTCTGTGCCTACGAGCCGTCCGCGCGAGGACGGTTCGTCATGCCGGAGCAGCACGCCGTGCTCTGGAACAGCGCCAACGGGTTGGTGCTGCCGCCGTTGCTCGTCGACGGCCGCATCGCTGGCCACTGGCGTGCGACCGGCTCGGCGAAGCGGCGCCCGCTGGAGGTCGCCTGCTTCCGCGGCGCGCGCATGCCACGCAAGGCGGAGCTGGCCGACGCCGTCGCGCGCCTCGAGTCCGCGCTCGACATCACGGTGACGGAGGTCGACGTCACCCGCCTGCCCTGAGGCAGCTCCCCACGCGAAACTGGCGCTTCACATGCGCTGCAACACGTGGGAAGTGCTGGTTTCCCATGTGAACGTGGGAAACCAGCCGCCCTGGCCACCCAATCCGGATACCCGTAGTATCCCAACATGACCACGACCGACGACCGCGTGCGCAAGATGTCCCTCACACCGCACAACGCTCCGGACGTCGACTACGGCCAGATCCCGCCCGGGTACAGGTGGCCCGCGATCGCGCAGTCGTTCGTCTTCATGCGCTTCCGGCACTCGTTCATCCCGCACCTGCGCCGCAAGTTCGGTGACCCCTTCACCGTGCGGCTGCTGCCGAAGGCCCGCCCGCTCACGCTCTTCAGCTCGCTCGAGGCGACCAAGGACATCTTCGCGGGCAACCCCGAGACCTTCCACGCCGGCAAGGGCAACGCGATCCTCGGCCCGGTCATGGGCGAGCACTCGCTGCTGCTCGTCGACGGCGCCCAGCACAAGCGGGCCCGCAAGCTCCTGATGCCGGCGTTCAAGCCGAAGGCCCTCACCGAGTACGAGCAGGTCGTCACCCAGCTCGCGCGGGAGGAGTGCACACGCTGGACGACGGGCGAGGAGTTCCGCAGCCTCGAGCGGATGAACGCACTCACCCTCGAGGTGATCCTCCAGGTCGTCTTCGGCGTCACCGACGAGGCCCGGCTGGAGAAGCTGCGGCCGCTGGTGCTCGCCACGGTCGACATCCGACCGCTCGTGCTGCTCGGCTGGGCCTATCCCGGCCTGCAGCGGTTCGGGCCGTGGAAGAAGGTCGTCGACACCCAGCGTGCGCTCGACGAGCTGATCTACGCCGAGATCACCGAGCGGCGCCTCGCCACCGACCTCGCCGACCGCACCGACGTGCTGAGCCGGCTGCTCCTGGTCGGCGACTCGGAGGGCGAGGTCCCGCTCACCGACGCCGAGCTGCGCGACCAGCTCGTCACCCTGCTGCTCGCCGGTCACGAGACCACCGCGTCCGGTCTCTCGTGGGCCCTCTACGAGCTCGGTCGCCACCCCGAGCTCATGCGCCGCGCGCAGCACGCCGCCGACAGCGGCGACGACGACCACCTCGAGGCGGTCATGAAGGAGTCGCTGCGCCTCCACCCCGTCATCCCGATGGTCGTGCGCTACCTCATGGAGCCCGCCACCATCGCGGGCCGGCGCCTGCCCGCCGGGGTCTCCATCGGCCCGTCGATCATCCTCGCCCACCGGGACGCGGCCAACTTCCCCGAGCCTGACGTCTTCCGCCCCGACCGCTTCGCCAAGGGCTCCGACGAGAAGGTCACCCCCAACACCTGGATCCCCTTCGGCGGCGGCGTACGTCGCTGCATCGGTGCCGGCTTCTCGCTCATGGAGGGGGTGGCGGTGCTGCGCGAGGTGCTCTCCGCCTACGACGTCTCCGTGGTCGAGGGACACGACGACAAGCCCAAGGTCCGCAACATCACCAGCGTGCCCGCGCGTGGGGCCCGCATCGTGGTCCAGCCCAGGTCCTGAGCCAGGTCGTCAGGCACCTCCGCCGAAGTCGGTGACGTGTCACCATGGAGGTGACGCCGTCGAGGAGGTCAGATGCCTGAGACCGTGTTCGGACTGCCCGTCCACCCGCTGCTGGTGCACGCCACGGTCGTCACCCTGCCGTTGGCGGCCACCCTGCTGATCGCGACCGTGCTGGTGCCGCGCCTGCGCACCTGGGCGGGTCCGCTGCCCCTGCTGCTCGCCGTGGCCTCGCTGGGGCTCGTGCCGCTGACGACCATGAGCGGCAAGAACCTGGAGAAGGCGATCGGCACCAGCCGAGCCATCAACGACCACGCCGCGCTGGGCGAGATGGTGATCTGGTGGGCGATCGGGCTCGTCGTCGTGGCGGCCATCAGCTACGCGATCCGGCTGCGGGGTCGCACCCCCGCCACCGCGGTGACCGTCGCCGTGGCGATCCTCGGGGTGGTCGCCGGGGTCGGCACGATCGTGCAGGTCGGGCTGACCGGCCACTCCGGCGCCCAGGCCGTCTGGGACGGCGTCGTGCCCGAGGACTGAGCGGAGGACGCCCGGGGGTTTCGTGGCTCGCAAGCTCGCACCTCAACCACCGAGCAGGTGCAGGCTCGCACCTCAACCACCGGAAGCTCGGTCATTGAGGTGCGAGGGCCCCCTGGGGCCCGAGCCACGAAATGCCCGAGGAGTCGCTCAGAAGGCCGCGCGCACGTCGGACTCGGTGAGCCCGTAGTCGCTCATCGCGTAGTCGTGCTTGGGCGCCCGGGGGCCTGACCGGCTCTCCGCCAGGTCGGCCCGGATCGCCTCCTGCGTGGCCTCGTCCCACGGCAGGTCGAGCTCGCGGTGGATCCTGCCCGCGGTCGCGACGGGGTCGGCCACCAGCTCGGCGTACTCCACGTCGACGAAGGTGCCGGTCGTCGCCTCCGCGCGCGCCTGTGCCGCAGCACGCGCTTCCGCCGCCTGCTGCTCCAGCACGTCCTGACCGATCTGCTCCCCGACGAAGGTGGTCGACCAGCCCGCGGTGGAGGTCGCCGCCAGCGAGCACGCCGAGGCCACCGACTCCACGGGGTCGCGGTGGCACTGCACCACCAGCGCGTCGGGGAACACCTCGAGCAGGGCGGGCAGCGCACCCATGTGCGACGGGTTCTTCAGCACCCAGCGCTTGCCGACGTCGTTGAGCCCGATCAGCTGCAGGTTGCGGCGGTAGCGCCGGTACGCCGCCACCCGGTCCGCGGTGCGCAGCCACGCGGCGTACTCCGGGACGTGGGCGAGGTAGACGTAGGCCTCGGTGGTCACCGACTGCCGCAACAGCTGCCAGCACTCCTCGACGGTGTCGGCGCGCATGTAGTGGATGCCGGCGAGCTCCGGGTTGCTGTCGTGGTGCTCGCGGAACGCCGCGTCGAGCATCGAGTAGACCGGGTCGTCCGCCCACGTCTCACGCGGCGGCCGCGGCTGCGGCACCTGGGTCAGCCACATCTCCAGGCCCTGCGCGTCCGGAGCCGCGTGGAGCAGCCGCTGCAGGGCGGTCGTGCCCGAGCGCTGCAGCCCGGTGACGAAGAGGGGGCGCTCGACCGCCACCTCGGCGTGCTCCGGGCGCCGTCCGAAGGCCGCCTGCGACAGCAACCGCGCGGCGAGGGCACCGCGCAGGAAGCCTCGCTGGGTGGCGTTGCCGACGCCGGTCAGCCCGGCGGAGCGCTCGTAGGAGTCGAGCAGCACCTGCAGCGGCTCGACGTACTCCTCGTCGCCGAAGTCGGCCAGGCCGCAGCTGCGGGTCGCGGACTCACGGAGGTCGTCGACGGTGCCGACGCTGTCGCGCTCGCGGGGCTTCTGGGGCGCGCTCACCGGTGGAACTCCCCGCAGCTCGCGCTCAGGCACACCCCGGTGACCGCCCGCGCAAGCGGGGAGACCAGCAGGACGCCCGCGTCGGCGACCTCGTCCGCGGTGGCCAGCCGCTTCAGGTCGGTGGCGGCGGCCTTCTCGTCGTAGACGTCCTGGTGCGTGACGCCCCGCTCCGCGGCCAGGTGGTCGAACCACATCTTGTTGAGGTCCTCGTAGATGTAGCTCGGCACGAGGGAGTTGACGCGGATGCCGCGCGGGCCGAGCTCGGTGGCCAGCGACTCGGTGGCGTGCTGCAGCGCACCCTTGGTGAGCTTGTACGCCGCGAACTCCGGCTGCGACTGGTAGAGCACCGCGGAGTTGACCATGACGATGCTGCCCTCGGTGTCGGCCAGGGCGTCGGCGAAGGCGGCGGCCAGCTTCACCGGCGCGAGCACGTTGGTCGCCACCGACCGCAGGATGGCGTCGGGCTCCACGCTGGTGAGGGGGTCCATCGGGGGCATCCGGAAGGCGTTGTTGAAGAGCGCGTCGACGCGGCCGAACGCCTCGGTGGCGGCCCCCACCAGGCCGGCGTGGGCCTCGTGGTCCTCCAGGTCGATCGCGTGGGTGAGCACCTCGGCACCCTCGGCGCGCAGCTCCTCGGCCGCCTGGTCGAGGCGCTTGGCGTTGCGGCGCGCCAGCACCACCCTGGCGCCCTGGGCCGCCGACCGGCGGGCGAGCGAGGCGCCGAGCCCCGGGCCGTGGCCTGCCACGACCACGACCTTGTCCTGCAGCAGACCCGGCATCAGCGTCCTTCCTGAATGAGAACAGGTTCTAGTTTGGCAGTACATGGTCGAGCTGGTCGAGGGTGGTCTCGACGACGCTCGCTGCGCATCGCTGCTCGACCGCCGGCGGTTCCCGGCGGTCGAGCTGGTCGAGCCCCGGCGGTCGAGCTGGTCGAGACCTCGCTGCTCGCCCACCGTCTGGTCGACCCTGGCACCATGGGCGGATGCGGGGACGGGGATCGGCGGCAGCGATGCTGGCCGCAGCCGCGCTCGCGCTGAGCAGCTGCGGTGGCAGCGTGCTGCAGGACGAGGTCGACGCGGTGGCCGAGGAGAGCAGCAGCCCGACCGCCCCCGCCCCGTCGCCCACCCGCACGTCGAAGCCGCCCCGGCCGAAGCCGGAGCCCGCGCCGACCCCGCAGGAGGTCCCGAGCGACGTGATCACCGACCTCGACGTGCCGCCGCTGCGGCTCGGGTCGGTCATCGGAGCCGACGCCAGCTGGCCCCAGTGCCCCAAGGGCATGGGCATCCCGGAGAAGCGGACGCTCGGCGCTCCGATGCCGCTGGAGAGCTCGAAGTACGTGATCCTCGGCCTGACCAACGGCCCCTCCTTCACGCCCAACCCCTGCCTGGCCGACCAGGTGAGCTGGGTGCGCGAGCGCGACATGCTGATCGCGGCGTACGCCGTGCACAGCTATCCCTCGCAGCAGGAGCTGGCGACGTACGGCGGCCGCGGGCCCTTCGACGCCGGCACGCAGCTGGGCCGGCTGGCCAACGTCGGCTACCAGCAGACGAGGTTCGACCTCGCCACGATGCGGCGTGCGGGGATGCGCAGCCCGATCATCTGGCTCGACGTCGAGCCGGTCCCGAGCTTCGACTGGAGCAGCGACAAGGAGGCCAACGCCGCGGTCTTCCGCGGGGCGGCCCGCGGGATCACCGACGCCGGGCTCGACGTGGGGGTCTACTCCACGCCGTACCTCTGGGAGGGCGTGGTCGGCGACTTCTCCCTCGGTGGGGTGCCGGAGTGGCGCGCGGCCGGGCCGACCTCGCAGGCCGAGGCGCTGCGGCGCTGCAAGGACGACTGGGCCTTCCAGGGCGGCATCGGGATCATGGGGCAGTGGGTGCAGTACGACCGCGACCGCAACATCACCTGCCCCGGTGCGACGGGCCACCTCACCGACTACTTCCACCAGTTCTGACGCTGTCCCCCAAAGGGTAAATCTCCACACCCGGGACCAATGGCCGGTTGGGCGTGACCTCGCGGCACGGCAGAATCATGGAGAGCCGGTCGATGGTCACGAACTCCCAGGTGGGGCCATCGGCCGGCTTCGTGCTGTCGCGAGGCTCTCGAACGGCTCGTGGTCGAGCGCAGGCCCTCAGCTCAGCATCCGGGCCGCGACCCCGAGCTGGCGTGCGGCGACGCGGGCCCGCCACTCCTCCGCGGTGATCGTGTTCTGCTCGTGGAAGGGCAGGACGGCAGGCAGCTCCGCGGCGCTCACCAGCTGCAGGCTGGGACCGTCGTCGGGAGTCAGCTCGCGGTCCAGCCGCTGCCAGCGGAACTGCAGGTAGCCGCGGTCGTGGCCGAGCCGCTCGATCCAGTTCGCGACACCCGGGTCGTGCTCGGCGACCACCAGCCGGATCATCCCGTCGGGGTCGACCTGCGCCTGCTGAGCGTTGAGCGAGGTCTGGTGGTCGGCGTACTCGAGCGAGGTGTACCAGACCGTGCCGAGCTGGAACCCGAGGTACGGCGCGTCCCCGCGCGGCACGGTGATCACCAGCACCTGGTCGTCGGCGAGGTCGTAGTGGCCGACGGACGACCACTGCGAGGACAGGCCGCCGGGCGTGGGACGCGGCTCGGTCAGGGTGTTGACCGGCTCGTTCAGGTAGAACCACTCCGGGAAGGCGAACCACGTCTTGATCCGCGCGGTCAGCATCTTCGCCGCCACGGCGTAGCGCTTGTCGACCGCGGCCTGCCAGGCGGCGCCGTCCTGGCGCTCAGGGGCCAGGCCGATGGTGTCCGCCCGCTGGATCGTGATCGCACCGCGCTGCGCCGACCAGTCGCCGTACACCTCCCGGACGGCGAGCATCGCGGCAGTCTCGGGCAGCGGCACGTGGTGCGCGAGCGCGTGGGGTGAGTCCTTCGGGCCGAAGGACAGCTCGAAGGAGCCGTCGTCGGCGACCTCCAGCTCGCGGTCGTCGAAGGCGGTCGAGCCGTCCGGGGTCGACGACGGTGTGTAGTCGCCGCCGAGCACCTGGAAGGAGAGGTCCACCGTCGTCCCTCGCCGTCCCCGCACGAGGTACGTCGTGTCCGGTCGCAGGTTGGCGTGGTAGTAGACGGTGTCGGGGTTGTCGAGCCCCATCTTGGTGTGCTGGCTGGTGGAGTTGACGAAGTACGGCTGCTCGGGGCGGTAGGACCAGGCCATCTGCAGTGAGGCCCGGATCGAGCCCGCGAGGTAGTCCAGGCCCTCGGCGACGTCCTGCTCCCTCCGGGCGAACGTCGCGCCGCGGATCATCGCCTCCGCCTCCGCGATCGCCCCCTGGAGCGGGCCGGCCGAGCCGCCCGCCGGCCCGTCGAGTCGAGACCGCGCCGGCCTCGCGACCCGTCGAGCCTGCCGCCGCGTCGGTCGAGCCCGTCGAGACCTCGCTCACCCGTTCACCTTCGCGATCACGGCCCCCGCGAACTTCTCGAGGTTCTCCACCTTCTTCTCCAGGGGCTCGGTGTCGGGGCCCTTGATGTAGGGCACCCGGAAGCCGACGATCACGTCGGTGACGCCGCGGTCCTCGAGCCGCTTGCAGCCGTCGACCGTGTAGGCGTCGTAGGAGATGACGTGCAGCTCGAAGGGGTCGTCGTAGACGCCCTCCTCCTTGCGGATCTCGTCGAGGCGGTCCAGCAGCCGCTCCAGCTCCTCGCCGTCGCCGCCGCCGTGCATCCACCCGTCCCCGCGGATCACGGCACGCCGGAGCGCGGCGTCGGAGTGACCCCCGACGAGGATCGGGATCGGCTCGGTCGGTGCCGGGGTCTGGGTGACCGCGGGGATGTCGTAGAACTCGCCGTGGAACTCGAACTCCCCGCCCGCGGTGAGCCCACGGACGATGTCGATGCACTCGTCGAACCGCTTGCCCCGCTTGCCCCAGGGCACGCCCATCGCGGCGTAGTCCTCCGGCCACGGGCTCAGCCCGACGCCGAGGCCGAGCCGGTTGTCGGTGAGGTAGGCGACCGAGGCGGCCTGCTTGGCGACCAGGACCGGCGGGCGGATCGGCAGCTTGAGCACGAAGGGGGTCAGCCGCAGCGTGGTGGTGGCGGCCCCCAGCCAGGCGCACAGCGTGAGGGTCTCGATGAACTCCTTGCCCTCGAGGAACTCCCGGTCGCCGTCGTCGGTGTAGGGGTACTCCGCGTCGGACTCGCTGGGGTAGATCAGGCTGTCGGCGACGGTCATGGAGTCGTAGCCCGCCGCCTCGGCCGCCTGGGCCAGCGGTCGGTAGTAGTGGACGTCGGTCATCGCCTCGGCGTAGGTGAACCGCATGGGAGCCAGACTAGAACGTGTTTCAGTTCTGCGGCTACCCTGTGCCCATGACCGGCTCCCTGGACGCGACCGTGCAGGCGCTCGCCGACCGCGCCGAGATCGACGACCTGCTCACCCGGTACACCTACGCCGTCGACGCCCGCGAGTTCGACCAGCTGGACACGGTCTTCACCCACGACGCCCACATCGACTACACCGCGACCGGGGGGATCGCCGGCCCGCTGGTCGAGGTGCAGCGCTGGCTCGGCGAGGCGCTCGCCATGGCCACCCACATGCAGCACCTGCTGGGGCAGCGCGAGGTCGTGCTCGACGGCGACACCGCCCACGTCCGCGCGTACTTCTGGAACCCGATGCGCATCGCCCCGCCCGAGGGTGACGCGCTCACGATGCACTTCGGCGGGGTCTACGAGCACGACCTGGTGCGCACCGAGGCCGGCTGGCGCAGCCGCCGCCTCGTCGAGCACGTCCTCTGGCGCCGCTGACCCTTCCCGTCCCCGGGCAACGACACTGAGTGGCGGCAAACTGCACAGTTGAGGGCCGCCCGGCTGTCGTTTGTCGCCACTCAGTGGGGGCTTGGCGCCCGGCGAGGCGGCCTCCCGCGTGCGATCTGTGGACAGCTCGCCGATCCGGACCCTGCGCACACCTGCCGGTCGGGTTGGTCAATTGAGTGGCGACAGGTTGCAGCGCGGATGCTCGTGCCGCTGTCGTACGCCCCACTCAGTGCAGGCGCCGGCGGAACGGGTGGGCGGGGTTGGGAGGAGGCGGGGGGATCGGGGAGGATGTGGCCATGGCGAGCGACGGCGACGAGGAGAACCCCGCGCGGGCGCTGACGCGTGCCCTCGTCGCGATGGTGGCCGTCGCGCTGCTGGTGGGCGCCTCGGTCGGTCTCGCGATGGTCGCGGCCGCCAAGATCGGGGGCCTCACCGGGGGCAGCACGGAGGCGTCGGGCCCGCAGGCGGACTCCCCGGCCAGCCTGTACATGCCGCCGTACAAGCCCACCAAGGACGCCGGCAACGGCTGGGACCTGCCCGGTCCGGTGGAGTCACCTTCCGCGCTGCCGAGCAGCAGCGACGGGCCGGCGACCACGAAGCCGAAGTCGCAGGGCATCACGTTGTTCGTGGCCCCGCAGCAGGTCAACCCGGGTTCGCGCATCAACTTCAACGGTGTCTACAACGGCGCCGAGGGCGCGTCCCTGCAGATCCAGCGCCAGGAGGGTGGCGCGTGGACCGACTTCCCGGTCTCGGCCTCGGTGCGGGGCGGGTCCTTCGAGACCTGGATCATGACGAGCCGCACGGGCCGGGCGAAGTTCCGGGTGTACGACGAGAGCGCCGACAAGGCGTCCAACGTCGTCGTCGTCCAGATCGGCTGAGCCAAGGGCGGTTTGCGGGGCGGTTTGCGGGCGGTTTGCGGGGCGACTCCCCGTGGCAACCTCACGGTTCCCTCCTGATGCATCAGCCGGGGAGTGACAGTTTCGGGACAGGACATGGGAAACCCGTCCCCCCGGGGAATGCACCCCGGGGCGTCCCCGTTGAGACTGCTGTGAGAAGTTGAGTTTGCTTGACTCAACTTCTTTGACAGAATCAGTCCCTAGGTCGGCCACTCCGGGTCGGCGACAACGCGTGGAGGTAACACAACATGGCTCGTGCGGTCGGTATCGACCTCGGAACGACGAACTCCGTGGTGGCAGTGCTCGAGGGCGGCGAACCCGCCGTCATCGCCAATGCCGAGGGGGCACGCACCACGCCGTCGGTCGTGGCGTTCGCGAAGAACGGCGAGGTGCTCGTCGGCGAGGTCGCGAAGCGCCAGGCCGTCACCAACGTGGACCGGACCATCCGGTCGGTCAAGCGCCACATGGGCAGCGACTGGTCCCAGAAGCTCGACGACAAGACGTTCACCGCCCAGCAGATCTCCGCGTTCGTGCTGCAGAAGCTCAAGCGCGACGCCGAGTCCTACCTCGGCGAGCCGGTCACCGACGCGGTCATCACCGTGCCGGCGTACTTCTCCGACGCCCAGCGCCAGGCCACCAAGGAGGCGGGCGAGATCGCCGGCCTCAACGTGCAGCGCATCGTCAACGAGCCCACCGCTGCCGCGCTGGCCTACGGGCTCGACAAGGAGAGCGACCAGACGATCCTCGTCTTCGACCTCGGTGGCGGCACCTTCGACGTGTCCCTGCTCGAGATCGGCGAGGGCGTCGTCGAGGTGAAGGCGACCTCCGGTGACAACCATCTCGGTGGTGACGACTGGGACCAGCGCCTCGTCGAGTGGATGGTCAAGAAGTTCAAGGACAACACCAACGTCGACCTGGGCAAGGACAAGATCGCCAAGCAGCGCCTCCAGGAGGCGGCTGAGAAGGCGAAGATCGAGCTGAGCTCCTCGACGGAGACCACGATCCACCTGCCCTACATCACCCACTCGCCCGACAGCGGCCCGCTGCACTTCGAGGAGAAGATCACCCGCGGGGAGTTCCAGCGGATGACATCCGACCTGCTCGAGCGCACCAAGCAGCCGTTCCGCCAGGTCATCAAGGACGCCGGCGTCGACGTCAGCAAGATCGACCACGTCGTCCTCGTGGGTGGCTCGACCCGCATGCCCGCGGTCGCCGAGGTCGTGCGCGAGCTCACCGGCGGCAAGGAGCCGAACAAGGGCGTCAACCCCGACGAGGTCGTCGCCGTGGGCGCCGCGCTGCAGGCCGGCGTGCTCAAGGGCGAGGTCAAGGACGTCCTGCTGCTCGACGTGACCCCGCTGTCGCTGGGCATCGAGACCAAGGGCGGCGTGATGACCAAGCTCATCGAGCGCAACACGACCATCCCCACCAAGCGCTCCGAGGTCTTCACCACGGCCGACGACAACCAGCCGTCGGTGATGATCCAGGTCTTCCAGGGCGAGCGGCAGATGGCCTCGGCCAACCAGCCGCTGGGCAACTTCGAGCTCACCGGCCTGCCGCCGGCACCGCGCGGCGTCCCGCAGATCGAGGTCACCTTCGACATCGACGCCAACGGCATCGTGCACGTCTCCGCCAAGGACCGCGGCACCGGCCGCGAGCAGTCGATGACCATCACCGGTGGGTCGGCCCTGTCCAAGGACGACATCGACCGCATGGTCAAGGAGGCCGAGCAGTACGCCGAGGAGGACCGCCAGCGCCGTGAGGCCGTGGAGACCCGCAACCAGGCGGAGACCCTCGCCTACACCACGGAGAAGTTCCTCCAGGACAACGCCGACAAGATCCCCGACGACGTGAAGACCGAGGTCCAGGCCGACGTCGACGCGCTCAAGGAGGCCCTGCAGGACGAGTCCGAGGGTGCTGCCGACGCGATCGGGGCCGCTGCTGCCAAGCTCGGCGAGTCCAGCCAGAAGATGGGCGCCGCGATGTACGCCGCGGGCGAGGCCGACCAGGCCGCGTCCGGGGCCGGCGACGCCGGTCAGGGCGACGCCGACGAGGACGTCGTCGACGCCGAGATCGTGGACGACGAGGGTGAGTCCAAGTGAGTCGCACCCCGCAGGACGCCCCTGAGGAGACCGCTCCTGACGTGGCGCCCGGCGAGGTGCCGCCCGCCGAGGGCACGACGGACGCCGGCGCACAGGCGGGGGAGACCCCGCCTGCGGCCGCCGAGGCGCCCCTCGACGGGGAGACCACGCCGGAGGCGGCCGTGCAGAGCGAGGCGGGCGACGTCCGCACCGAGGACGAGCTCCTCGACGAGATGAAGGGCACGATCTCGGAGCTCACCGGCGACCTGCAGCGGCTGCAGGCGGAGTACCTCAACTACAAGCGCCGGGTCGACCGCGACCGCGAGCTGGTGCTGCAGAACTCCAAGATCGCGGTGCTCAACGGCCTCCTGCCCGTGCTCGACGACATCGACCGCGCGCGGGAGCACGAGGAGCTGACCGGCGGCTTCAAGGCGGTCGCCGAGGGCGTGGAGCGGGTCGTGAACGGCGCGGGGCTGGTGAAGTTCGGCGCCCCGGGCGACGAGTTCGACCCGCGGCTGCACGAGGCGCTCTCGCACAGCTACGCCGCCGACGTGACCACCACGACCTGCCAGTACGTCGTGCAGGCGGGCTACCAGTTCGGCGAGCGCGTCGTCCGGCCGGCGAAGGTCGTCGTCGTCGACCCCGAGCCTGCGGGCGCCGAGGTGACGGACGAGGCCTGAGCCGGGTCCCCCACCCGGGGACCGGCGACGGCCACACTGTGTCGACGGGGCGGACTGAGGCGGACGGGACGAGAGACGGGAGGAGGCGCGCATGACCAACGCCGACTGGGCGACCAAGGACTTCTACCAGGTCCTCGGTGTCTCCAAGGACGCGAAGGCCGACGAGATCAAGAAGGCCTATCGCAAGCTGGCGCGCGCCAACCACCCCGACTCCAAGCCAGGGGACAAGGCCGCCGAGGAGCGCTTCAAGGCGATCGCCGAGGCCTACGACGTCATCGGCGACGACCAGAAGCGCAAGCAGTACGACGAGCTCCGCGCCATGGGCGGAGGAGCCTTCGGACCGTTCACCACCGGCGGCGGCCCCACGACGTTCGACCTCGGTGACCTCTTCGGGGGCGGCGGTGGTGGCGCGCAGAGCGGCAACCTGGGCGACATCCTGGGGGGCGTCTTCGGCGGCGGTGGGGCCCGCACCCGTCGGCGTGCCTCCCGACGCGGTGCCGACATCGAGACCGACACCACGATCAGCTTCACCGACGCGATCGACGGCGTGACCGTGTCGCTGCGGCTGGCCTCGGAGGCCCCCTGCCGGGTCTGCCACGGCACCGGTGCGCAGCCGGGCAGCCAGCCCGTCTCCTGCCCCGACTGCGGCGGGAGCGGCAGCCGGGTCGCCTCGATGGGTGGCGCCTTCACCCTCAACGAGACCTGCCCGACCTGCCGGGGCCGGGGCATCTACGTCGACAAGCCCTGCTCGACCTGCCACGGGTCGGGGCGCGGCCTCTCCGACCGCGCGATCCAGGCCCGCATCCCCGCCGGCGTCAAGGACGGCCAGCGCATCCGGCTCAAGGGCAAGGGTGCGCCGGGGGAGAACAACGGGCCGTCCGGCGACCTCTTCGTCGTCGTCCACGTCGCGCCGCACCCGATCTTCGGACGCAGCGGCGACAACCTCACCGTGATCGTGCCGGTCGCCTTCGACGAGGCCGCGCTGGGTGCGGAGGTCGCCGTGCCCACGCTGGGCGGCGGCCGCGTCACCGTGAAGCTCCCGCCCGGCACCCCCAACGGACGCACCTTCCGGGTGCGCGGCAAGGGCGCCACCCGCAAGGACGGCACCCGGGGTGACCTGCTGGTGACGGTCGAGGTGCAGGTGCCGGCCCAGCTGTCCGAGGAGGCCCGCACAGCGGTCGAGGCCTATCGCGCCGCGACCGCCGGGGGTGAGCTGCGGAGCCGCCTGTTCGACGCCGGAGGTGTGCGGTGAACCCTCGAGACATGCCCGTGCCCGGACCCGACGCGCCGGTCTACGTGATCTCCGTGGCGGCGGAGCTGACCGGCCTGCATCCGCAGACATTGCGCACGTACGACCGGCTCGGCCTGGTCTCGCCGGGACGCACGGGTGGCGGCGGACGGCGCTACTCCCTGCGCGACATCGAGATGCTGCGCGAGATCGCCCACCTCTCCGCGATGGGCATCGGGCTCGAGGGGGTGCGTCGCATCCTCGACCTGGAGAACCACGTCACCGCGATGCGGCTGCGCATCGCCGAGCTCGAGGCGCGCCTCGCCGACGCGGAAGCGACGGCCAGCGGGGGCTCCGTGCCCAACCTGCCCGCCGTCCCGTACGCCCCGCCCTCGCAGACGGTCGTGGTCTGGCGGCGTCGGCGCTGACGGCTGCGCCGGCGCCGCTTGCGTCGGTCGAGCTTGTCGAGACCCTCCCGCTGCCGCCGGCTCAAACCCGGCAACGAGGAGGAGCGGTGGCCGACTTGGCGCCTCGGCCACTGAGTGGCGGGATATGACAGGTCGCGGACTTGTGGGGTCCAGAGCATGTCCGTTTGCCACCACTTCATGACGGGCAGCGTCGTTAGTCGCCACAAAGTGGCCTGACCGGCAGTCGATCCCGCGTCTTCGTTGCCGGTTGTCAGCCGGGCAGGCACGTGAGCGCGGCACCGGGTCTCGACAAGCTCGACCGGCGAGGGGCGCTCGACCGGCGGGTCTCGACGGCGCTCGACCGGCGGGGCCGGCGGACGTCAGCCGATGTTGGTGACCTGGACGCCGCGGCCGTGGTTGAGGAGGTTCTCGACGTGCTCGCGCAGCTCGATGGGGCCGAAGGGCTTGATGATGTAGGTGTCGGCCCCGGCCTCCATGCCGGCCTGGACGTCGCTGGCCTGGGCGCGCGCGGTCATCAGGATGATCGGCAGGTCCTTGAGCTCGGGGTCCTCGCGGATCTCGCGGGTCACCTCGAGACCGTTCATGACGGGCATGGTGATGTCGAGCAGCAGGATGCGGGGCTTCCGGCGGCGGCAGGCGTCGAGCGCCTCGGCGCCGTTGCCCACGGCGACCACGCTCAGGTCGAGGCCCTCCAGCACGATCTGAACCAGGTCGCGGATGTCGATGTCGTCCTCAGCAAGTACGACGCTCACGAGATGCCCTCCCTAGCCCCAGCTCCGACAGCATCCTAGACCCTGGGCAGGACCAAAGTCTCGGGGATGCCGGGATCATCGGGGCACAGCATTGCACGGACGGACCGAGCCGTCGGTCCTCGACCGGCTCGTGGTCATTCGGCGCGCAGCGGCAGGGTCACCGTGAACGTGGTTCCCTTGCCCGGGGCGGACTCCCAGGTGATCGTGCCGTGGTGGCCCTCGACGATCGCGTGCGCGACAGCGAGGCCCAGACCCGCTCCCTGGATTGCCCGGTCGTTGGCCTCGGTGGAGCGCCAGAACCGGTCGAACATCCGCCCCTGGTCCTCCTCCCTGATGCCGATGCCGTGGTCCTCGATCACCAGGACGGCGTCGTCGGCCTCCGCCCGCAGGCTCACCAGGACGCTCGAGCCGGCGTCGCTGTACTTCGCGGCGTTGTCGAGCAGCGCGGCGAAGGCTCGTTCCAGCTTGTCGGCGTCCGCGGTGACCGGCAGCGGCTCGTCGGTGATGTCCTGCTGCAGCAGCACGCCGGCGACGCCGAAGACGCTGACCTCGGTCTCGAGGGCACGCGCCACCACGGCACCCAGGTCGTGCTCGCCGAAGCGGAACCGCAGGTTGCCGACCTCGATCTGGCTCATCGTCAGCACGTCCTCGACCAGGCCCATGAGGCGTCGGCCGTTGCGCTCGACCCGGGACAGGATCTGCCGGTGCATCGTCGGGAGCGTGCCGGTCTCGTCGCTCATCAGCAGCTCGGTGTAGCCGAGGATGCTGGTGATCGGGGTGCGCAGCTCGTGGCTGACGGTGGCCATGAAGTCGTTCTTCGCACGGTCGACCTGCTCGAGCCGCTCGACCACCTGCCGCTCGGCGTCGAGGGCCGTGGCGGTGATCTGCTCCTGGCGGCGACGCTCGGTGACGTCGTGGGCCACCCCCAGGTAGCCGACGACCTCGCCGTCGCGGTAGCGCTTGCTGATGCGGATGGACACGGTGCGCACCGTGCTGTCCTTGCGCAGCAGCTCCCAGTCGTGGCTGAAGGAACGCTGCGACCGGTCCTCGCGGAACGGTCGCACCAGCGCTTCCAGACGGTCCGTCTCGGGAGAGGCGCCGGGGACGACCGTGAGCAGCCGCCGGCCGTCGTCGTCTCGGCGGATGGCGAGCGCGGCGCGGCCCACCACGTCGGCGGCCGTCCAGCCGGTGAGCTCCTCGGCGCCGACGTTGAAGAACTCGATGCGCCCGTCCAGCGCCGTGCCCAGGACGGCGGTCGCCGTGGTGGCGCTCATGATGTTGTCGAGCATGTCGTCGGAGCTCTCGAGGGCGTTCTCGGCCCAGATCGTGTGGCTCCGGATGACGGTCAGCGGGAGCACCACCGCAGCCAGGGTCACCAGCAGCGCCTGCACCAGCCCGCCGGTGAGGTGACCGCCGATCTCCTCCGCGTGGTGGGCGAAGACCCCCCAGCCTGCGACGCTCGCCGCCGCGACCATCGTCGCGGTGATCACCAGCTCCCAGACCACGAGCCGGGGGGCGAGCCGCAGACCGCCCCACACCAGCGCGGGGAAGAGCAGGAAGTGCAGCGGCAGGTCCTGCCCCGGCGCGAAGACCGACGCCGTGGTCACCAGCAGCAGCGTCGCCTGGAGCCCCGTCTCGAGGGCGCTCGCCTGGTGCCCCTTCCGCTCCAGCACCATCCCCAGCGGCGTGACCAGGAGGATGGCCGCCAGGTGGGAGGCGAAGACGGCGGGGGCCAGCGAGAGCCACGGCGTGCCGTAGGCGTGCTGCGCGATGGTGGCGACGAGGACGGCGATGGTGACCGCCGCCGCCAAGGCCGCGAGGAACAGGCGGGCCAGGTCCTCCAGCGTCTTCAGCACGGGCCACCCGCGGACGCCGTACGCCAGCAGGGCGCCGCCGACGAGGGCCTCGACGCCGTTGGCGATGCCGAGCGTGGCAGCGACGCCGAGGTCGCGGCCGCTCAGGAAGTTGCCCAGCCCGGCCAGCAGCATCACGACGACCGCGGTGAGCGGCCGGCGGTGGGTCGACGTGGCGGCGCAGGCGAGCACCGAGGCGCCGGCCGCCGGCCACCAGAGCGCGACGTCGCCGCCGTACGTCGCGACCTCGACGGCGAACCAGCTCAGCGGCAGCACCGCGGCCAGCGCCGCGGGCACGCCCCAGCGCGCCGTGCCCTTGCGCGTGAGCACTGCGGGCGCGGCGTGCAGGCCTACCGAGATGGGATGCACGTCGGTGGGTGTCCTCGGGGGTCGGATGGTGACGTGCCCGAGGCTACTCAAACCGGACCTCGCGCTTGGGCGATTACGCAAACCCGGGACCTACGTCAGAGTTGAGCGGAACAGACTCAACTTCGTCCGTGTTGTCCTTGGTGGCACCCCCGGTCGGCGGCCCGGCTCCGGCCGCACACCTGGCGGTGCCGGACCAGGCTTGGGAGCATTCGCAGCAGGAAGGCAGGGCCGCATGGAGATCTCGAAGTTCACCACCCGCACGCAGGAGGCGATCGCGGCGGCGATCCAGCGCGCCACCGGCGAGGGGCACAGCCAGCTCGAGGCCGTGCACCTGCTGGCGACGCTGCTGGACCAGCCCGACACGCTGGTCAAGCCGCTGCTGGAGGCCGCCGGGGTGGACCCCGCCGGCATCGACGCGGGCGTGCGCGCCGAGCTCAACCGTCTCCCCGCGGCCAGCGGCACCACCGTGCAGGCGCCGTCGTACTCCCGGTCGGCCATCCAGGTGCTGACCGAGGCGCAGAACATCGCCGCCGGGATGAAGGACGAGTACACCAGCGGCGAGCACGTGCTCGTCGCGCTGGCCACCGTCGACTCCCCGGCCAAGCGCGTGCTCGACCAGCACAAGGCCACCGCCGAGACGCTGCGCGGAGCGCTGCCGCAGATCCGCACGCAACGGATCACCTCGCAGGACCCGGAGGCCACCTTCGAGGCGCTGGAGAAGTACGCCGTCGACCTCACCGACCGCGCCCGCGAGGGCAAGATCGACCCCGTCATCGGCCGGGACGACGAGATCCGCCGCGTCGTCCAGGTGCTGTCGCGGCGCACCAAGAACAACCCGGTCCTCATCGGCGAGCCCGGTGTCGGCAAGACCGCCGTCGTCGAGGGCCTGGCACAGCGCATCGTCGACGGCGACGTCCCCGACTCGCTGCAGGGCCGCCGCCTGCTCAGCCTCGACCTGGCCGCGATGGTCGCCGGCGCGAAGTACCGCGGCGAGTTCGAGGAGCGCCTCAAGGCGGTGCTGACCGAGATCAAGGAGGCCGAGGGCCAGGTCATCACCTTCATCGACGAGCTGCACACCGTCGTCGGCGCGGGCGCCGGCGGCGACTCCGACCTCGACGCCGGCAACATGCTCAAGCCGATGCTCGCGCGCGGCGAGCTGCGGCTGATCGGCGCCACCACGCTCGACGAGTACCGCCAGCGGATCGAGAAGGACCCCGCCCTCGAGCGTCGCTTCCAGCAGGTCTTCGTCGGGGAGCCCTCGGTCGAGGACACCATCGCGATCCTGCGCGGCCTGCAGGAGAAGTACGAAGCGCACCACGGCGTGAAGATCACCGACGCCGCCCTGGTGGCGGCCGCGATGCTCTCCGACCGCTACATCACCGGGCGCAACCTGCCCGACAAGGCGATCGACCTCATCGACGAGGCGTCGTCGCGGCTGCGCATGGAGATCGAGTCGTCCCCGGTCGAGATCGACCAGCTCCGTCGCGCCGTCGACCGCATGAAGATGGAGGAGCTCGCGCTGGAACGGGAGACCGACGCGGCGTCGAAGGACCGCCTCGACAGGCTGCGCGCCGAGCTGGCCGACATGCAGGAGACGCTGCGCGTGCTCGAGGCGCGCTGGGAGCGCGAGAAGGCCGGGCTCGAGGGCGCCGGCGAGATCCGCAAGCAGATCGAGCAGCTGCGCGTCGAGTACGAGCAGCGGCTGCGCGAGGGCGACCTGGCAGGGGCGAGCGAGATCCAGTACGGCCGGATCCCGGAGCTGGAGACGCGGCTGGAGGCGGCGGAGTCAGACGCGGAGTCCGACGAGCCGCCGATGGTCAAGGAGGAGGTCGGGCCCGAGGAGATCGCCGAGGTCGTCGAGGCCTGGACCGGCATCCCGACGGGCCGCATGCTCGAGGGCGAGACCGCGAAGCTCCTCCGCATGGAGGAGGTCATGGGCCAGCGGCTGATCGGTCAGCGGGCCGCGGTCAACGCGGTCTCCGACGCCGTACGCCGTGCCCGGGCGGGCATCTCCGACCCCAACCGGCCGACCGGCTCCTTCCTCTTCCTCGGCCCCACCGGCGTCGGCAAGACCGAGCTGGCCAAGGCGCTGGCGGACTTCCTCTTCGACGACGACCGCGCGATCGTGCGCGTCGACATGAGCGAGTACTCCGAGAAGCACTCGGTGGCGAGGCTCGTCGGCGCCCCTCCCGGCTACGTCGGCTACGAGGAGGGCGGTCAGCTCACCGAGGCGGTGCGGCGTCGCCCCTACTCCGTGGTGCTGCTCGACGAGGTGGAGAAGGCGCACCCCGAGGTCTTCGACATCCTGCTGCAGGTGCTCGACGACGGCCGCCTCACCGACGGCCAGGGCCGCACGGTCGACTTCCGCAACGTGGTGCTCATCCTCACCTCCAACCTCGGCTCGTCCTACCTGGTCGACCCGACGCTGGACGAGGAGAAGCGGCGCGACTCGGTGATGAGCCTGGTGCGGCAGGCGTTCAAGCCGGAGTTCCTCAACCGGCTCGACGAGGTGGTGCTGTTCGACACCCTCAGCCGCGACGACCTCACCCACATCGTGGAGCTGCAGGTCGCGGCGCTCGCCAAGCGGCTCGCGGTGCGGCGGATCGGCCTGCACGTCACCGACGCCGCCGAGGACTGGCTCGCCCGCACCGGCTACGACCCGCTCTACGGCGCCCGCCCGCTGCGGCGGCTCGTGCAGACCGCGATCGGCGACCCGCTGGCGCGGATGCTGCTCGCCGGTGAGGTCGTGGACGGCAGCACCGTGACGGCCGACGTGGAGCCGGAGGGGCGGGAGTTGACCCTGGCCGTGACAATGGAGGGGTGAGCGACCCCCAGAGCAAGCCGTCCTCGGCACGTCCGTCCAAGGTCACGCTCGCCGCGTCGCTCGGCGGGGTGTCGTGCGTGGTGCTGATCTTCAGCCTCTTCGACACGCTCACCAGGCTGCGCGGGGTGGAGATGCGCGACGAGATCACCAAGTCGCTCTCCGAGCCGCCCTTCGACACCCTGGCCGCCTCCACCGCCGACGTGCTCGCGGTGATGCGGGTGATGGCGTTCTTCGCCGGCGGGCTCGCGGCCGCGGGCGCGGTGCTCGCCGTCTTCGTCGCGCGGCGCCACCAGGGCGCCCGGGTGGGGTTCAGCGTGATCGCCGCGCTGCTGCTGCTCACCACGCCGGTGGCGGGCATGCTCACCTTCCTGGTCGGCATCGCCGCGGTGCTGCTGTGGAGCGAGCCGTCGCGGGCATGGTTCTCCGGCCGTGAGCCGGCGCGGTCGCAGGCCGACCGCCGACAGGAGGTGCTGATGTCCGCAGGCAAGTCACCCCAGGACGGTCCGCCGGGAGCCTCCGGCTGGCCGTACGGCGGGACGGGGCCCGGGTCCGACGAAGGGTCCTCCTCCGACCCTGGTCGTGACGTGCCGCCGCCACCTCCCTCGACCGCCGCCCCGCCGTGGTCGTCACAGCCGCCGCCCCAGCCTCCTCAGTCGGACTCCCCGCAGCCGCCGCCCTACCCGGGCGCCTACGGCGGCCAGGAGCCGCCGCCGACGGGTGGGGAGGGTGCGTCACCGGCGGCGCCGCCTGCGCAACCGCAGCAGCCGTGGTCGCCACCCGCGGGCTCCGGGCAGCAGCCGCCGTACGGCCAGCAGCCCACCGGCCAGCCTTACGGCCAGCCCTACGGCCAGGAGCAGTACGGCCAGCCCTACGGCTCGCCGTACGGATCGCCCTACGGGCAGGTCGGCTATCCCGGGCAGCCCCGGGACAGCGGCAAGCGTCCGGGCACCGTCACCACCGCCGCGGTGCTCACCATGGTGGGGGCCGCGCTCGGCCTGCTCTCGGGCGTGATCCTGATGGCGGGGCTGAGCATCGACCCCGGCACGCTGGGCGACGAGATCCAGGCCGACCCCAGCTTCCAGCAGCTCGAGTGGGACCTCGACCAGGTGCTGGCCGCGCTCTGGGTCACAGCCGTGATCCTCGTGGGGTGGTCGCTGAGCGCGATGGTGCTGGCGGTCTTCACGCTGCGGCGGCACCAGTGGGCCCGCTGGCTGCTGGTCGGGAGCGCGACCGCCACCGCCCTCCTCAGCCTGGTGGCGATCGCGAGCATCGTCTCGTTCCTCCCGCTGGTGCTGGCGGTGGCCACGGTGATCCTGCTGTTCACCGGCGGCGCCAACGCGTGGTTCGCCGGACGCGACCCGCGCACGCCGCCGTCCGGCCCGCAGTGGAGCAGCAGCCCCGGCCCCTGGTAAGGGTCAGCGGGCCGGGCTCGAAACGACGTGCGCCTGACAGCGGGGTCTCGACGAGCTCGACCGACGGGTGGGACACACGTCAGGCGGTGAGGTCGGCCTTCCGCCAGCCGCTCCAGGGCCTGCTCCAGCGTGGAGCCGTCCTTGCAGAAGGCCCATCGCACCAGCTGGTCGCCGGCGTCGGAGTCGTAGAAGGACTGTGCCGGGATCGCGACGACGCCTGCGCGCTCGGGCAGCGCCAGGCAGAACTCCATGGCGTCGGTCCACCCCAGGTGACTGATGTCGCCGAGCAGGAAGTAGCCGCCGTACGACGCCCGCGGCCGCAGCCCGAGATCACGCAGGCCCGCGGTGAGCAGGTCGCGGTTCGCGGCCAGGGTGGCCGCGAGCTCCTCGACGTAGGCGCTCTCGTGGTCGAGTGCGTGGGCCACGGCCGGCTGCAGCGGGGCGGCGTTGGTGAAGGTGAGCCACTGCTTGGCGGCCATCACCGTGCGCACCAGCTCCGCGCTGCCGGTGACCCAGCCGACCTTCCACCCGGTCACCGAGAACGACTTCCCGGCGCTCGAGATCGTCAGTGTGCGGTCGGCCATGCCCGGGCGGCTGCACAGCGGCACGTGGCGGTGCCCGTCGAACGTCAGGTGCTCGTAGACGTCGTCGGTCACCACGACCGCGTCGTGGCGCACAGCGAGGTCGGCGATCGCGTCGAGGTCGTCGGTGTCCAGCACGGTGCCGGTCGGGTTGTGCGGGGTGTTGACCACGATCACCGCGGTGCGGTCGGAGACCGCGGCACGCAGCGCATCGAGGTCGAGCGCGAAGCGGTCCCCCTGGTCCTGCAGGGCGACCGCACGACGTACGCCGCCGGTCATCTCCACGGTCGCGGCGTAGGCGTCGTAGTAGGGCTCGACGAGCACCACCTCGTCGCCGGGGTCGACCAGCGCCAGCATGCACGCGGCGATGGCCTCGGTCGCCCCGGCGGTGACGAGCACCTCGGAGGTCGGGTCGAGCTCGACGCCGTAGTGCCGCTGCTGGTGGCGGGCGATGGCCTCACGGAGTGACGGGATGCCGGGGCCGGGGGCGTACTGGTTGTGGCCGGACCGCAGCGCGTCGACCGCGGCGTCGATGATGCCGGGCGGCCCGTCCTTGTCGGGGTAGCCCTGGCCCAGGTTGAGCGACTCGGTGCGCACGGCCAGCGACGTCATCGTGGTGAAGATCGTCGGCGGCACCTCGCGCAGCCGCCGGGCCAGCCGCGGGAGGTCGTCGGGCTCCATCCCGCGAACGTACCCGAGCACGCGCCCCCGCTGGCTAGCCTCTAGGCGTGCGCAGACGCTGGGTGACCTGGGCAGGGGTGGCCCTGCTGACCGCGGGCCTGGTGATGCTCGGCTACGTCGCCTGGCAGCTCTACGGCACCAACTACGTCGCGCGCCAGGATCAAGCCGAGGCGGTCGAGGAGGTCGAGCGCATCTGGGCGGACCCGGCGCCGCGCGCGAAGCAGGCCCGAGACGAGGGGCCCGAGGGCGCGGCCACCGCGCTGGTGCGCATCCCGCGCTTCGGCGGCGACTACGTGATGCCGGTCTTCGACGGCACTTCGGAGGAGGTGCTCGCGCGCGGGTTCGGCCACTTCGACCACGCGGTCGGGCCTGGGGAGGTGGGCAACTACGCGTTGGCCGCGCACCGCGTGACCCACGGCGAGCCGCTGCGTGACATGCCCGAGCTGCGGCCCGGTGACCTCGTCGAGGTCGAGACCCGGGAGGAGGTCTTCGTCTACCGGCTGGACACGGACCCCAACGACCTCGTCGTCGGCTTCGAGGACACCTGGGTGGTCGACGCGAAGCCCGACAACCCGGAGAGCGGTGGCGTCGAGCCGGGGCGTCACCCCCGCCTGATCACGTTGACGACCTGCGCCGAGCTCTTCCACACCGACGAGCGGATGATCGCCTTCGGCCACCTCGTGCAGGCGCGCGACAAGAGCGGTTCCACGGCCTGATCGACCGGCTTCGGTAAAGGTTTCGCGATCTCTGGCGCGGCGCGTAACCCCCGACTTCGCGATGTCGTTAGGGAGGTCGTAGTCGCCCGCGACACAGGCGGCTGCATCATCGGGACGACTGCCGGGGGGCGGGAGTCCCGATGATCTGCGCGGAAGGTCGATCCCGCCGGCCGCGTGGAAAACCGTTGGCCGGCTTCCTCCTGGGTCGGCGAACACAGTGGGTGCGGCGATCCAATCGACGCACCGCTCCCCGCCGGACCTCCCAGCCGGTGCGGAGTGGCGGTCCCGGGCACCACGGGACCGGGCTTCAGGCCCCTGGGCCTCCCTTCCAGGGGCCTGAAGCATTTTTCGGGGCTGTGCTGCCGCTGCCGCGGTCGAAAACCAGCAACGAGGGGAGGCGCGGGCCGGCATCTTCCCACCTCACTGAGCGGTGGAAGACGACATCGAATGGTCGGTTTTCGATGTCGTCTCTCACCACTCAGTGGAGATGGGAGCCTCCGGTGACCCAGTGCCAATCCCTTCTCCTCTGCTGGGTTCGCTGCGGCAGCGGCACTCACCGCCGGGTGGCGTGCCGACCACCTGGGATCCTGGGGCGGTGAGCGACGACCAGGAGCCGCGGGCGCCGTACGACCCGATGCCGCACGGCCCGGCGGAGGTCGGCGTCGGCCCGTGGCAGGGCGAGTGGCCCACCGGCCCCGGCGCGGAGGTGTACGACGAGCAGCTGCTCCGCGAGGGCGACCGGCGCAACGTGGTCGACCGCTACCGCTACTGGCGGATGGACGCCATCGTCGCCGACCTCGACACCCGGCGCCACGACTTCCACGTCGCCATCGAGAACTGGCAGCACGACTTCAACATCGGCACGATCGTGCGCAGCGCCAACGCGTTCCTGGCCGCCGAGGTGCACATCGTCGGCAACCGCCGGTGGAACCGCCGCGGCGCGATGGTCACCGACCGCTACCAGCACGTCCGTCACCATCCGACGCCCCTGGACCTCGCGGCGTACCTGCACGAGCGGGGAGTGAGGCTGCTCGGCATCGACAACCTGCCGGGCTCGGCCCACCTGGAGACGATGGAGATCCCCCGCCGTGTCTGCTTCCTCTTCGGCCAGGAGGGTCCGGGGCTCTCGGAGGACGCCCGCGAGGTCTGCGACGGGACGTTCTCGATCGCGCAGTTCGGGTCGACCCGCTCGATCAACGCCTCGGCGGCCGCCGCCATCGCCATGCACTCCTGGGTGCGCGCCCACGCCGACCTCGAGGACGAGGCGGCCTGGCGCGGGTGATCCGCCGGATGAGGCGACCCGTGAGTAGCCCATTAGGGTGGGCGGCGAACCGGCCGTCACCTGCAGGAGGCTCCCCCCATGCCGATCGCCACCCCCGAGAGCTACGCGCAGATGCTCGACTCCGCCAAGGAGCAGGGCTTCGCCTTCCCGGCGATCAACGTCACCTCGTCGCAGACCCTCAACGCCGCGCTGGCAGGCTTCGCAGAGGCCGAGAGCGACGGCATCATCCAGGTCTCCACCGGCGGCGCGGACTACCTCTCCGGCCCGACCATCAAGAACATGGTGGCCGGCTCGCTGGCGTTCGCGGCGTACGCCGAGGAGGTGGCCAAGAGCTACCCGGTCAACGTCGCGCTGCACACCGACCACTGCCCGAAGGACAAGCTCGACGGGTTCGTCCGGCCCCTCATCGAGGCCTCGACCGAGCGGGTGAAGAACGGCGGGCTGCCGATCTTCCAGTCGCACATGTGGGACGGCTCCGCGGTGCCGCTCGACGAGAACCTCGAGATCGCGCGCGAGCTGCTCGACAAGTGCGCCGAGGCCCGGATCATCCTCGAGATCGAGGTGGGCGTGGTCGGCGGCGAGGAGGACGGCATCGTCGGTGAGATCAACGACAAGCTCTACACCACGCCCGAGGACGCCATCGCCACCGTCGACGCGCTCGGCACCGGCGAGAAGGGGCGCTACATGACCGCGCTCACCTTCGGCAACGTGCACGGCGCCTACAAGCCCGGCCACGTCAAGCTGCGCCCGGAGATCCTGCAGCGAGCACAGGAGACGGTGGTCGAGCACCTCGGGCTGGAGGCCGGCTCGCGTCCCTTCGACCTGGTCTTCCACGGCGGCTCGGGGTCGAGCGCGGAGGAGATCGCGGCGGCCGTCGACTACGGCGTGGTCAAGATGAACGTCGACACCGACACCCAGTACGCCTTCACGCGCCCGGTGGCGGCCCACATGTTCACCAGCTACGACGGCGTGCTCAAGGTCGACGGCGAGGTCGGCAACAAGAAGCAGTACGACCCGCGGTCGTGGGGCAAGTCCGCCGAGGCGGGCATGGCCGCGCGGGTCGTCGAGGCGTGCGAGAACCTGCGGTCCACGGGTCACAAGATCTGAAGCAGGGGGGCGGCCTCCCCTCCGATCGTCACGGCGGGCCCGCCGGTTGACGTGGGACAGGACTACTCCGGTGTCCGTTCGGTCTATGCGCCAGGGGACCTTTTGGCCGGCGTGCGTGCCGTTCGCCTCCTGTCTCTGCCCCCAATGGGCAGTTAGATGCCTTTTGGGACGGCATTGGGGCTTGTGAGCACCCCTGTGGGAGGGGTGCCGGGTGGCCGTCCCTGGGAGGGGACACGTCATGGGGCTGCGTCGCGCTGCGAGAACACGGACCGACGAGCGGGGAGGGACGAGAAGGCGCATCGCGCTGACCGCGCTCCCGCTGTTGCTGGGGGCAGCGACGGCGATCGTCCCCGTCCTGCCGGCTGCTGCTGCTGGCGGTGACTTCAGCCTGGACTTCGTGGGTGCCGCCCCGGGGTCCTACGACCACCTGGGGTGGCGGTGCCTTCGACGACCGCACCGTCGGCGTGGACAAGGACATCGTCGAGTCGCTTGAGGGCAAGGACTTCACCTGCGGTGACATCGTCACCTACCTGACCCAGGTGTCGGTGGACGACTCCGCCGATGCCGGGACCGACGGTCCGCAGACGATCGAGATCGACTACGAGTTCCTCATGGACACCACCGGCCAGTCCGGCGTGGCCATCGGCGACATCACGAAGGTCGAGGTCAACCGCGCACCGGTCGTCGACACGATCGGCGGTCAGGACGGTGTCGACCAGGGCATCGACGACGACGGCGGCAGTGTCGCCACCCTGACCAGCGAGACCAAGAGCGGTCCCATGTTCGTGGCCGGGTCGGTGCTGCGCGGCACGGTGCAGGTGACCGACCTCGACCGTGACGAGAGTGTCGTCGTGCGCACCGACGTCCGGCTCTTCTGCAAGCCCGGTAGCACGCCGACCGGCAACCTCCAGGGTGCCGTCACCGGTGCCCGGCTCACGGCTGTCAACGGCGGGACCGCCGTCACCCCGCCGGCAGCGATCAGCGTCGGCAACCAGACGGTCCCCTTCAAGCAGCTGGACGACCTGCACTGGCCGGCCCTCGACATCCAGAAGACCGTCACCACGAAGAACGGCACGTGCCCGGGCGTGGAGACGCTCGACATCACCTCGGGTGACGAGGTCAAGTACTGCTACCGGGTGACCAACCCGAGCAACACCACCGACCCGCCGGGTGCAGCGCTGTACGACCTGACCTCGGTGACGGACGACAACCACACGCCGGGCAACGCAGCGGACGACTTCACGGTGGCGCTCTCCGGGCTCACCGACGAGGACGGCGACGGCCAGGCAGACGACCTTGCAGCGGGCGGCGTGGCGACCGGCTCGGCCATCAGGACGATCACGGAGAACCAGGTCGGCACCTTCACCAACACCGCGAAGGTCAAGGGCTACACCTTCCCCGGCGACACCACCTACCCGCTGGAGGACTCCGACACCGCGGCTGTCCGGATCACCTTCGTCCCGCGGCCGGGCATCGACGTCAAGAAGGAGGTCAGCGTCGACGGAGGGCAGACCTGGGCGGACGCCAACACGCTGGCGACCGCGCCGAGCGTCCCCGAGCGCAGCGAGGTGAAGTACCGCTTCACGGTGACCAACACCGGCAACGTGACGCTCTCGTCGATGAGCCTGTCGGACAACGTCTTCAGCACCGCCGGGTGCACCGTGCCTGCGACGCTCGCGCCGAACGGCTCCTTCCAGTGCGAGATCACCCGGACGCTGGCGAACGCGAACCCCGACCACGTCAACACCGCTACGGCCACCGGCTCGTACGACGGGCAGAACCAGCAGGACACCGACCCGGCGCACGTCGTCGTGACGAATGTCGCGCCGACCATCGAGGTGACCAAGACCGCCGACCCGACCTCGGTCGACGAGACCGGCGAGGACGTGGACTTCACGTTCACGGTGGAGAACACCTCCGGCGAGGCCGTGACGATCACCGAGCTCTCGGACAGTGACTTCGGGACGCTGGCCGGCGACGCCGACTGCCAGGTCGGCACGGTGCTGGCCGCCAGTGGCCAGCCGGGTGACGAGTGCACCTTCTCGATCACCCGCACGATCTCGGGCGACGCCTCCGGGGCCGACCACGAGAACGTCTTCACCGCCAAGGCGGTCGACAACGAGGGCAGCCAGGCCACCGACACCGACAACGCGATCGTGGACTTCGACGACGTGCTGCCCGACATCGAGGTCACCAAGTCGGCTGACCCCGGGTCGTTGCCGGAGACCGGTGGGGACGTGACCTACACGTTCAAGGTCGAGAACGACTCCAACGAGGCGGTCACGATCACCGAGCTGAGCGACGACCAGTTCGGCACCCTGGCGGGTGACGCGGACTGCGAGGTCGGCACGGTGCTGGCGCGCGCCGGTCAGCCGGGTGACTCGTGTGAGTTCACCCAGAGCGAGTCGCTGCAGCAGGACGCGGGGACCTCGCACGTCAACGTGTTCACCGCCAAGGCGGAGGACAACGAGGAGAACGAAGCCACCGACACCGACGACGCGACGGTGACCTTCACCGACGTCAAGCCGGTGATCGAGGTGACCAAGACCGCGGACCCCACCTCGCTGCCGGAGACCGGCGGCGACGTGACCTACACGTTCACCGTGGAGAACAAGAGCGCGGAGTCGGTGGAGATCACCGAGCTGAGCGACGACCAGTTCGGCACCCTGGCGGGTGACGACGACTGCGAGGTCGGCACGGTGCTGGCTCCCAGCGGCCAGGCGGGCGACTCGTGCGAGTTCGAGCAGACCGAGTCGCTGCAGCAGGACGCCGGGACCTCGCACGTCAACGTGTTCACCGCCAAGGCGGAGGACAACGACGGGAGCGAGGCGTCGGACACCGACGACGCGACCGTGAGGTTCACCGACGTGGCGCCGACGATCGAGGTCACCAAGGACGCCGACAAGGCGCTCGTCCCCGAGTCCGGCGACAGCGTCACCTACACCTTCACGGTCGAGAACAAGAGCAGCGAGTCGGTGACGATCACCGAGCTGTCCGACGACCAGTTCGGGACGCTGGCCGGCGACGCGGACTGTGAGGTCGGCACGGTGCTCGCTCCCAGCGGCCAGCCGGGCGACTCGTGTGAGTTCGACCAGACCGAGTCGCTGAAGCAGGACGCGGGGACCTCCCACGTCAACGTGTTCACCGCGAAGGCGGAGGACAACGAGGGCACCGAGGCCTCCGACACCGACGACCAGACCGTCTACTTCACCGACGTGGCGCCGACGATCGAGGTCACCAAGACCCCGGACCCGAGCTCGCTGCCGGAGACGGGCGGGGACGTCACCTACACCTTCACGGTCGAGAACACCAGTTCCGAGTCCGTGACGATCACGGAGCTGTCGGACGACCAGTTCGGGACGCTGGCCGGTGACGCGGACTGTGAGGTCGGCACCGTGCTGGCCGCTGCCGGTGAGACGGGTGACTCGTGTGAGTTCGACCAGACCGAGTCGCTGGAGCAGGACGCGGGGACCTCTCACGTCAACGTGTTCACCGCGAAGGCGGAGGACAACGAGGAGACCGAGGCCTCCGACACCGACGACGCGACGGTGACCTTCACCGACGTCAAACCGGTGATCGAGGTCGAGAAGTCGGCGGATCCCGAATCGTTGCCGGAGACCGGTGGGGACGTGACCTACACGTTCACCGTGGAGAACAAGAGCGCGGAGTCGGTGGAGATCACCGAGCTGAGCGACGACCAGTTCGGGACGCTGGCCGGTGACGCTGACTGCGAGGTCGGCACGGTGCTGGCGGCCAGTGGTCAGCCGGGTGACGCATGTGAGTTCACCCAGACCGAGTCGCTGAAGCAGGACGCAGGGAGCTCCCACGTCAACGTGTTCACCGCGAAGGCGGAGGACAACGACGGCAGCGAGGCCTCCGACACCGACGACGCGACGGTGAGGTTCACCGACGTGGCGCCCACGATCGAGGTCACCAAGACCCCGGACCCCGACTCGCTGCCGGAGACGGGCGGGGACGTGACCTACACGTTCACCGTGGAGAACGAGAGCGCGGAGTCGGTGACGATCACCGAGCTGAGCGACGACCAGTTCGGGACGCTGGCCGGTGACGCTGACTGTGAGGTCGGCACCGTGCTGGCCGCTGCCGGTGAGACGGGTGACTCGTGCGAGTTCACCCAGACCGAGTCGTTGAAGCAGGACGCCGGGACCTCCCACGTCAACGTCTTCACCGCGAAGGCGGAGGACAACGAGGAGACCGAGGCCTCCGACACCGACGACGCCACGGTGACCTTCACCGACGTGCTTCCGGTGGTCGAGGTGCTCAAGGATGCCGACAAGACCTCGGTGCCGGAGACCGGTGGGGACGTGGAGTTCACGTTCACGGTGACCAACGAGTCGGCGGAGTCGGTGACGATCACCGAGCTGAGCGACTCGGTGTTCGGGGTCCTGGACGGCGACGCCGACTGCGAGGTCGGCACCGTGCTGGCCGCCAGTGGACAGGAGGGTGACGAGTGCACCTTCTCGATCACGCGTGAGCTGAAGGACGACGCCTCGGCGCCGGACCACGAGAACACGTTCACCGCTGAGGTCGAGGACAACGACGGCAGCAAGGACGACGACTCCGACGACGAGACCGTCGGCTACGACGACGTGCCGCCGACCGTGGTGGTGGTCAAGGACGCCGACAAGACCTCGGTGCCGGAGACCGGTGGGGACGTGGAGTTCACCTTCACGGTGACCAACGAATCCGAGGAGTCGGTGACGATCACCGAGCTGAGCGACTCGGTGTTCGGGGTCCTGGACGGCGACGCCGACTGCGAGGTCGGCACGGTCCTGGCCGCCAGCGGCGAGGAGGGTGACGAGTGCACCTTCTCGATCACGCGTGAGCTGAAGGACGACGCCTCGGCGCCGGACCACGAGAACACGTTCACCGCTGAGGTCGAGGACAACGACGGCAGCAAGGACGACGACTCCGACGACGAGACCGTCGGCTACGACGACGTGCCGCCGACCGTGGTGGTGGTCAAGGACGCCGACAAGACCTCGGTGCCGGAGACCGGTGGGGACGTGGAGTTCACCTTCACGGTGACCAACGAATCCGAGGAGTCGGTGACGATCACCGAGCTGAGCGACTCGGTGTTCGGGGTCCTGGACGGCGACGCCGACTGCGAGGTCGGCACCGTGCTGGCCGCCGGGGCGTCGTGCGAGTTCACCCAGACCGAGTCGCTGTCGGGTGACGCCTCGGGTGACGACCACGAGAACACGTTCACCGCTGAGGTCGAGGACAACGACGGCAGCAAGGACGACGACTCCGACGACGAGACCGTCGGCTACGACGACGTCCCGCCGACCGTGGTCGTGCTCAAGACCGCGAACCCGACCGAGGTGCCCGAGACCGGCGCCGACGTGGAGTTCACCTTCGAGGTCACCAACGAGTCCGAGGAGTCGGTGACGATCACCGAGCTGAGCGACTCGATCTACGGCGTGCTCGCCGGCGACGACGACTGCGAGGTCGGCACGGTCCTGGCGGCCGGTGCGTCGTGCGAGTTCTCGATCACCGAGTTCGTCGAGGGTGACTACTCCGGTCCGGACCACGTCAACGTGTTCACCGCCGAGGTCGAGGACAACGACGGCAGCACCGACGACGACACCGACGACGAGACGGTCGACTTCACCGACGTGCCCCCGGCGATCGAGGTCACCAAGACCGCGAACCCGACGGCGGTGCCGGAGACCGGTGGCGAGGTGAGCTTCACCTTCGAGGTGGAGAACACCAGCTCGAAGGAGTCGGTGGTGATCACCAGCCTGTCCGACGACGTCTACGGGACGCTGGCGGGCGACGAGGACTGCGAGGTCGGCACCGTGCTCCAGGCCGGCGAGTCGTGCGAGTTCTCGATCACCCGTGAGGTGTCCGGTGACTTCTCCGGCCCCGACCACGTCAACGTCTTCACCGCCACGGCGGAGGACAACGACGAGACCGAGGCCGAGGACTCCGACGACGCGACCGTCGACTTCACCGACGTCCTGCCGACGGTCGAGGTCACCAAGGAGACCGACAAGGTGTCGGTGCTCGAGACCGGCGAGGACGTGGTCTTCACCTTCACGGTGGCCAACACCTCCGACGAGCCGGTCACGATCACCAGCCTCGCGGACGACGTCTACGGGACGCTGGAGGGCGACGAGGACTGCGAGGTCGGCACCGTGCTCGACGTCGAGGAGGAGTGCAGCTTCGAGATCACACGCAACGTCGCGGGTGACTTCGAGGGACCGCCGCACCTCAACGTGTTCGTCGCAGGCGTCGAGGACAACGACGGCAACGAGGTCGAGGCCGATGACGATGCCACGGTCGGCTTCCTGGAGGTGTTGCCGAACGAGGAGACGGAGGAGCCGGAGGAGCCCGAGGTGCTGGGCACGGAGGAGACGGCGCCGCAGGCGGCGCCGCGTGCCGCCGCCCTGCCCGAGACCGGCGGTCCGCAGCAGTCACTGGTCTGGGCGGGTGCCTCCGCCCTGCTGGCCGGCTTGGTGCTGATCGTCGCGAGTCGCAGGCGTCGCTGGGACGAGGGCCGGTGATCGCGGGCGGGACGACCGCGCGCCCGAACCGCACGTGACATCGAGATGAGGGTGGTGGGGACGTCCGGAGACGTCCTCACCACCCTCATCCGGTTGCCGAGGCGACTCTCGCCGCGACCGATCCTCAGTCAGGTGGTCTTGCGGCGGCGGGAGTGCTGGATCAGCCACGCCTGCAGGTCTGACAGTGGCTCGCCGTCGGGTCCGGTGGTGCGACGCGTCCAGGTGCCGTCCGAACCGAGGTGCCACGCCGACGTACAGGGGTCGAAGCCGGCGTCGAGCAGCCGGCCGAGCTCGTCGATCGCCTCGACCGAGACCACCGGGGCGAGCACCTCGACCCGGCGGTCGAGGTTGCGGTGCATGAGGTCTGCCGAGCCGATCCAGACGCTGGGGTCCCCGCCGTTGTGGAACCAGAAGACGCGGCTGTGCTCCAGGAACCTCCCCAGCACCGACCGCACCTCGATCGTCTCGCTGAGCCCGGGCACGCCGGGTCGCAGCGCGCAGATGCTGCGCGTCATCAGCTGCACCGGCACGCCGGCCTGGGAGGCGCGGTAGAGCGCGTCGATCACGACCTCGTCGACGAGCGCGTTGACCTTGATGCGGACACCTGCGGGGCGCCCCGCCTCGTGGTGGGAGATCTCGTGCTCGATGCGGCGCACCAGGCCGTCGCGCACGTCGTTCGGCGCCACCATGAGGTGCTGGTAGGACGGCTTGCGCGCGTAGCCGGAGAGGTTGTTGAAGAGGTGGGCGACGTCCGAGGTGAGGCCCGGGTCGGCGGTGAGCAGCCCGAGGTCCTCGTAGGTGCGCGCGGTCTTCGGGTTGTAGTTGCCGGTGCCGATGTGCACGTAGTGCCGGATGCCCTCGGGCTCGTCGCGCACCACCAGCGCGAGCTTGCAGTGGGTCTTGAGGCCGACGAGCCCGTAGACCACGTGGCAGCCCGCCTCCTCCAGCTTGCGTGCCCACTTGATGTTGGCGCGCTCGTCGAACCTCGCCTTGATCTCGACGATGACCAGCACCTCCTTGCCGGCCTCCGCGGCGTCGATGAGGGCCTCGATGAGCGGTGAGTCGCCGGAGGTGCGGTAGAGCGTCTGCTTGATCGCGAGCACGGACGGGTCGGTGGCGGCCTGCTCGATGAAGCGCTGCACCGACGTGGAGAAGGAGTCGTAGGGGTGGTGCAGCAGCACGTCCTGGCGGCGTACGGCGGCGAAGCTGTCGACCGGTGAGGCGGACTCGACCTCGGAGAGCGCGTGGTGGGTGCTGGGCACGAAGGCCGGGTACTTCAGCTCAGCGCGGTCGAGGTCGGCGATGTCGTTGAGGCCGCGCAGGTCGAGCGGGCCGGGGAGCGAGACCACCTCCGTGGGGCTGACGCCGAGCTCGGAGACCAGCAGCTCCAGCACGTGCTCGTCGATGTCCTCCTCGACCTCGAGCCGCACGGGCGGTCCGAAACGCCGCCGCTGCAGGCCCTTCTCGAGCGCGGTGAGGATGTTCTCCGCGTCGTCCTCCTCGACCTCGAGGTCCTCGTTGCGCGTGACCCGGAAGGTGTGGACGGTGGCCACCTGCATGCCGGGGAACAGCGGCTTGAGGTGCTCGGCGATGACGTCCTCCAGCGGCACGAACCGCTGCTCGTCGAGGGCGATGAAGCGGTCGAAGCGGGGCGGCACCTTCACCCGCGCGAAGTGCTCCTTGCCGCTCTTGGGGTTGCGCACCAGGACGGCGAGGTTGAGCGACAGCCCGGAGATGTAGGGGAACGGGTGGGCGGGGTCGACGGCCAGCGGCGTCAGCACCGGGAGCACCCGCTCCTTGAAGAGCCGCTTGAGCCGCTGCTGCTCGTCCTTGGTCAGGTCGGCCCAGCGCACCAGCTCGATCTCGTGCTCGGCCAGCGTGGGCACGATCTGCTCCCGGAAGCAGCGGGCGTGACGCTGCATCAGCTCGGTGGCGACGGTGCGGATGTTGGCCAGCACCTCGCGGGGCTGGAGACCGGAGGCGCTCGGCACGGCGAGCCCGGTGGCGATCCGCCGCTTGAGGCCGGCCACGCGCACCATGAAGAACTCGTCGAGGTTGGAGGCGAAGATCGCCGCGAACCGCACCCGCTCGAGCAGCGGCACGTCGGGGTCCTCGGCGAGCTCGAGGACGCGCTGGTTGAAGTGCAGCCACGACAGCTCGCGGTCGAGGAAGCGGTCGTCGGGCAGGTCGCCGGCGGTGGCGTCGTACTCCGGGTCGACGTCGAAGACGTCCTGCGGTGGGCGGTCCTGGGTGTCGAACGGCTCGGTCAGCGAGGCGCCCAGGCCCGGCCGCACGGTCTGGGTCATGCCGCCCATGATCACACCGACAGGTGAACGGCGGGAGACTGTCGCGCCAACGGCCCCGCTTTGGCGTCCCCCTTTGGCGTCCCCCTTGGCGTCTGATCAGACGCGGAGCGCCTGCGTCGGGCAGATCGAGGCGCCGTGGGTCTGATCAGACGCCAGAGCGGGTCAGACGCGGGCGCGGGTCAGCCGCGCGGTCTGCTCAGACGCGCGGAAGGGGCCACACCATCCAGTGGGTACGGTCACCGCATGCCCACGCTGCCGACCGCCGTCGTCCGCGCCGCCGAGCGCGCCAAGACCGCCTTCTTCGTGAGGGGGATGACGCTGCCGCCGCGGGTGCAGCGGGCGATCGCGGGGGGACCGGTGCGCGTCGAGGGCAACGAGCTCTCGCTGCAGGCGCAGCTGATGCTGCGGCTGCAGAAGATCGCCCGGGAGCCCGCGAGCGAGACGCTGCCGCTGGCGGAGAGCCGGGTGGCGTTGACCCGCCAGGCCAGGATGGCGGGCGGGCGGCACCCGATCGGGGACGTCCAGGACCGCTCCGTGCAGGGCGCCGACGACGAGCTACGGGCCCGCCTCTACGTCCCTGCGGCGCTGGTCGGCAGCGCGCCGGGGCCGCTCGCGGTGTTCTTCCACGGTGGCGGCATGGTGCGCGGCGACCTCGACAGCCACGACGCGGTGTGCCGCTTCCTCGCCGAGGAGGCGGGGGTGCGGGTGCTGGCGGTCGACTACCGGCTGGCGCCGGAGCACCCCTTCCCGGCCGGCGTGGACGACGCCTGGGCGGCGTACTGCTGGGTGTCCGACCACGCCGACGAGTACGACGCGGACCCGGCTCGCCTGGCGGTCGTGGGCGACTCCGCCGGCGGACACCTGGCGGCGGCGACTGCGATCCGTGCGGCGCAGGAAGGTCGCGACCTCGCCTTCCAGGTGCTGATCTACCCGATGACCGAGCTCTGCAGCGACACCTCGAGCCGCCGGCTCTTCGCCGAGGGCTTCTACCTCACCGAGGCCTTCATCGACCAGGCCGAGGACTACTACCTCGCCGGCGGCGACGCCACGGACCCGCGGGGCTCCGTGCTGCACGCCGAGATCCCCGAGGGCCTCGCACCGACGTACCTCTGCACCGCCGGCTTCGACCCGCTGCGCGACGAGGGCGACGCCTACGCCGAGAAGCTGCAGCAGGCCGGCGTCAAGGTCGAGCACGAGCGCTTCGGTGACCACATCCACGGCTTCGCCAACCTGCTCGCCTTCGAGGGTCCCGCCAAGACCTACATGCGCCGCGTCGCCTCCGCCCTCGCCACCGGCCTCGCTTGAGGGGGCGTGGGTTTCCCATGTCCTGTCCCGAAGTTGCCGCTTCCCACGTGATGCATGAGGAGGGAAGCGTGAGTTCGGCGGGGTAAGCACCGGCGTACGCCGAGCGGGCCGGCGTACGCCGAGCAGGCCACCGGACGACACGGCGCGGGCGCGGCCGGAGCTCGCGCAGCCTGCCCGGGAAGGCCGCAGGTCAGCCGCGCGTGTACTGCACGTGCGTGTCCGCGGGGTCGTGGGTGAATCCGGCACCGCTCGTACAGCCGCACCGCCGGGTTGTCCGCCTCCACGTAGAGCAGCACCTCGCCGTACCCCCGCGACCGCAGGTGCTCGACGCCCGCGTCGAGCAGCGCCACCCCCAGCCCGCTGCCCTGCATCGACGGCGCGACACCGATGACGTAGACCTCGCCATGGGGTGCGGTGCCGACCGGAGCATCGTGGGTCTTCGTCCAGTGGAAGCCGACCATCTCGCCGTCGCGCTCGGCGACGATCAGCCCGGCTGGGTCGAACCACGACTCCGCCGCCCGCTGGTCGAAGCCCGCACGGTCCAGCGCACCCTGCTCGGGGTGGTCGGCGAAGGCCGCGGCGTTGACCGCGAGCACCCCCGCCTCGTCGCCACCCCGGAAGGCCCGGAGCTCGACACCCGCCGGTGGCTCCCGCACGGGCACGTCATGGCCGGGCGCGAGACGCATCACCCACAGCGACCGCGTCGGCTCGAAGCCGTGCCGCGCGGCCAGCCGGCGGGCCGCAGGATGGTCGCCGTGGGACCAGGCCGCCCACGGGCCCTGCCGTGACGCGAGCGCCCGCTCGGCCAGCGCGCTGCCCAGCCCGTGCCACCGCGCTCCCGGCGCCGTCACCAGCTCGAGGTGCGTCGGGTGGTCGGTGTCGTCGTCGCGCCAGTGGGCCATCGCGAACGCCTCGGCGTCGACGAGCCAGAGCGACGCCCGCTCGAGCCCGTGGTGGGCGAGCATCAGGTGGACGGCCTCGTCGACCGGCGCCCGGCCGTCGTGCTCCTCGGCCGCGTCGATGATCGCCCGCAGCGTGGCGTCCTCGTGCGGGCCCCACTCGTCCGCCTGCACCTGCCGTACGGCGGGTGGGCCGCCCCGGGGCGCGCCGGCGTCGGTCACGTGGTCGCCGGCTCCTCGACCTCGCTGTGCCGGGGCGGCAGGACGAACCGGTAGCCGACGTTGCGGACGGTGCCGATCAGCTGCTCGTGGTCGGTGCCGAGCTTGGCGCGCAGCCGGCGCACGTGCACGTCGACGGTGCGGGTGCCGCCGAAGTAGTCGTAGCCCCATACCTCCTGCAGCAGCTGCTCGCGGGTGAAGACGCGGCCGGGGTGCTGGGCGAGGTACTTGAGGAGCTCGAACTCCTTGAAGGTCAGGTCGAGCACCTTGCCGCCGAGCCGGGCGGTGTAGCTGTTCTCGTCGACGGTGATCTCGCCGGAGCGGATCACGTGGGCGTCGGCCTCGTCGGGCTCGCCGGCGCGGACCCGCTCGATCGCGAAGCGCACCCTGGCCTCGAGCTCGGCCGGCCCGCAGGTGGTGAGCACGAGGTCGTCGTAGCCCCAGTCGTGGGCGACGACCGCCAGCGCGCCCTCGGTCACGGCGAGGATCGTCGGGGTGCTGGTGCCGAGCGTGCGGATCAGGCGGCCGAGGTCGCGGGCCTTCGCGAGGTCGCCGCGCCCGTCGACCAGAACGGCGTCCACGGGCGGCGTGTCGATGAGGGCGCTGCCCTCCGCGGGCAGCACCTTGACGGAGTACGGGAGCAGGCCGAGAGCCGGGAGAACCTCGAGCGATGGCTGCAGACTGCTGGTGAGCAGGAGCACCGAACGCACCGGTCCCTCCTTCCGTGGACGCCCTGGCAGGATATCGGAGGTGGACCTCCGACAGATTCATGTCCGTTTCTGGGCCTCGGCCCGGGCTGCGGCGGGCACGGACGAGCTGACGGTCTCCGTCAGCGAGGAGCCCACCGTGGCCGACGTACGTCGCGCGGTCCTCGACGCGCTGCCGGGCCGGCCCGACCTGCCGCAGGTGCTCGGCGTCTGCTCCGTGCTGCTCGGCGACCGTCCGATGGGTGCGGCCGACGCCGAGGTGGTGCCCGTGCCCGCCGGCGTGGACCTGGAGTTCCTGCCGCCCTTCGCCGGCGGCTGACGCGGCCCCCTCCCCGCATGTAAATCGGGGTTACGGTCGCTCAACATTGGTTGTGCCACGTACGAAGCGTCAGTAACGCGTGCGAAGTCCCGCCGCGGCCGGCTGCGTTCGTGGCCCGCCCCGGCGCACCCGTCTAGCCCCTGTCCGTTTCAGGACGTAACGCCCCGTTGCGCTCCTCGTTGAGGAGGCAGGTGTGGCGTGCACTGCAATCCGCGCCGATGGTGCTGCGGACCACCGTGGGGGTGTGGTCCGCGGCACCCACCACAGAAATGTCACGGCGTAACCGCAGGTCATGGGCGTCGTTGAGGAAGACGACGGACCGCCCCGTCGGGGGATCGGGGCGGTTCGTTCCTTCTGTCTCCCTCTGTCGCAGGCCCTCTGGCCGGCGACCCGGCCGAGCAGCCGGCCGAGCAGCCGGCCGGGCCTCGGACCGGGACCTTGGGCCCGTGGCGGACGATGGAGCCATGACCCTCGGAGCGTGGATCGCCATCGCCGTGCTGCTCGCCGCCACGGCGTTCGGTGTGTGGCGCCGCCGCACCGACGGTCACTTCCGCGGCAGCGACAGCCCGACCCCCGACGTGGCCGTCGCCGACGACGCCCTGCCCCTCGACGCCGACGGGCACCTGCCCTCGGCCGAGACCAGCGACTGGGCCCACCCCGAGCACAGCCACCACGACCTGGTCAGCACGAAGGTCGGCGGGGCCGTGCCGGCCGACGCCTATGGCGAGCGCGCCACGTTGCTGCAGTTCTCCTCGGCGTTCTGCGCACCCTGCCGGGTGGCACGCCGGGTCCTGGGCGAGGTCGCCGAGGTCGTGCCCGGCGTCACGCACGTCGAGGTGGACGCGGAGGCGCACCTCGACGTCGTCCGCGCACTGGGCATCGTGCGCACGCCGACGACGATCGTGGTCGACGCCTCCGGGCGTGAGGCCTCGCGCGCGGTGGGCGCGCCGCGCAAGGAGCAGGTGGTCGCCGCTCTCGGCGAGGCGCTCTGAGGCAGTCACTGTGGCGTGCCAGTCACCTGGTGACTGCCAGGCCACATCGTTGTCATGCGGCCCGCCGCGGTGTCTCACCGCTCGAACGCGTGCTCCAGAGGGCGATCGACCAGATCAAGGTCAGCGTCGACCATGAGGTGCGCCAGCTGCTCGACCTTGGTCTCGGCCCTCCAGCCCAGCTCGCGATCGGCCTTGCTCGGGTCGCCGATCACCGAGTGCACCTCTGTGGGGCGCTCGTAGCGCTTGTCGTAGTCCGTGTAGTCCTGCCAGTCGAGGCCCACGTGGTCGAAGGCCATCCGGGCGAACTCCCGCACCGTCGTGCCGACGCCGGTGGCCAGCACGTAGTCGGCCGGCTCGTCCTGCTGGAGCATCAGCCACATGCCCTCGACGTACTCCTTCGCGTATCCCCAGTCGCGCACGGCATCGACGTTGCCCAGCACCAACCGATCGGTCAGCCCGCGCTTGATGTGCGCGACAGTGCGGGAGATCTTGCGGGTCACGAAGGACTCACCGCGGCGGGGGGACTCGTGGTTGAAGAGGATGCCCGAGACGGCGTACATGCCGTAGGCCTCGCGGTAGTTGATCGTCGTGCAGTGGGCGAACAGCTTGGCCGTGGCGTACGGCGAGCGGGGGTAGAACGGGGTGTTCTCGCCTTGCGGCGGAGGGCTGATCCCGAAGACCTCGGACGTCGTTGCCTGGTAGAAGCGGCAGTCCACCAGCCCCGCCAGCCGGATCGCCTCGAGCAAGCGCATCGTGCCGAGCCCGTCGGACGACGCCGTGTACTCCGGCATCTCGAAGGACACCTTGACGTGGCTCTGGGCGGCGAGGTTGTAGACCTCGTCGGGGCGGATCGAGGAGACCAGGGCGTTGAGGCTGACCCCATCGGTCATGTCGCCGTAATGGAGATGCAGGCGGGTGCCCTCAGGCGTGAACCACAGCGGGTCGACTCGGTCTCGGCTGATGCTGGAGGTACGACGGACCAGGCCGTGCACCTCGTAACCCTTGGCGAGGAGCAGCTCGGACAGGTAGGACCCGTCCTGTCCGGTGATGCCGGTGATCAGGGCCTTGCGCACTCAGGTTCCTCGGGGTCGGTCCTACGGGGGAGGGCGACCGCGCCGGTCGGGCCTCGAAAGTGCCTCCACCCTACCGACGCCCGCATGGCGGACCTCACGCCCACATCCTGGGCAACACCGCGCAAACCGGACGCGCTCGCGCCTACCCTGGGAGCGTGCTGACGACCCCGCTGACCCGCCGCCGCGCCGTGGACCACTGCCGCGTGCGCTCGTCGCTCTGTCCGGTGCCCTGAGGGGATCCGCTGCCGCGGAATGCCCCGCGCCGCAGGCCTGTTGCACTCTCACCACCCACTCAGGAGCACCGATGACGTCCACCTTCCCCGGCTCGCGCACGGGCGCGCAGTCGTCCGGCCGAGGGCAGGTCGATCCGCGCGGCCAGCGGTTCGCCGCCGCCCTCACCTCCGTGCTGCTGCTGGTCGCGCTCGTCGCGGCGCCCTCCGTGCTGAGCACGGTGCTGCTCGCCGCCCAGGCCGTCTTCTTCCTCGCCGGCGTCGCGCTTGGGCCCGCCCGCACGCCGTACGCCGTGGCCTACCGGCGACTGGTGCTGCCCCGCATCGGCCGGCCGCGTGAGCTCGAGGCCGCGGCTCCGCCGCGCTTCGCGCAGGGCGTCGGGCTGGCGTTCGCGCTGGCCGCGCTGCTCGGTGTCGCCGTCGGCGCTCCGGCCCTGACGCTGGTGGCGACCGCGATGGCGCTGGGGGCGGCGTTCCTCAACGCTGCCTTCGGGTTCTGCCTGGGCTGCGAGATGTACCTCCTGCTGCTGCGCGTCACGCCGCGTGGTCTGATGCGGGCAGGCTGACATCGCTTCTGCCTCGCCAGCGTCCAGAGCCCCGTCGGTCGAGCTCGCCGAGACCCCCGAACCCGAAAGGCCCCGCATGCCCCGTGACGACGTCCTCGTGAACGTCGGTTGGGTCGCCGACCACATCGACGACCCCGACGTCGTGGTGATCGAGGTGGACGAGGACGTCGACGCCTACGACCACGGGCACGTCCCGGGCGCGGCGCGGCTCGACTGGACCCGCGACCTGCAGGACCAGACCCGCCGTGACCTCGTCGACCTCGCGGGCTTCGAGAAGCTGATGAGCGAGCGGGGCATCGGCAACGACCACACGGTGGTGCTCTACGGCGGCAACAACAACTGGTTCGCCGCCTACGCCTACTGGGTGTTCAAGATCTACGGCCACCGCGACGTGCGCCTCATGGACGGCGGACGCAAGAAGTGGGAGCTCGAGGCGCGGCCGCTGACCTCCGACGTGCCGTCGCCGGAGCACACGGCGTACGCCGCCGAGGAGCCGGACTGGAGCCTGCGCGCCCTGCGCGAGGAGGTGCTGGCCTCGATCGGCAACAGCAACCTCATCGACGTCCGCTCGCCCGACGAGTACACGGGTCGGCTGCTGGCGCCCGCGCACCTGCCGCACGAGCAGTCGCAGCGAGCCGGCCACATCCCGACCGCGGTCAACGTGCCGTGGAGCCGCGCCTCCAACGACGACGGCACCTTCCTCAGCGACGAGCAGCTGCGCGCGATCTACCTCGACGCGGGGATCGAGGAGGGGCGCCCGACGATCACCTACTGCCGGATCGGCGAGCGGTCGGCGTACACCTGGTTCGTGATCCGCGAGCTGCTGGGCATGGACGAGGTCAAGAACTACGACGGCTCCTGGACTGAGTACGGCTCGCTCGTCGGTGTCCCGGTGGCGCGCGTCTGAGCTCTCGCGGCGGTGGGGTGGGGTTTCCCATGTCCTGTCACCGATTTGTTGCTCCCCGCCTGATGCATCACCCGGGAAGCGTGAGCTTGGTGAGGGGAGTGGGACGGCTGCGCGGTTCCTCAGTCGTGCTCGCCGGACAGGACGCCGACCGCCTCGACCACCCGCAGCCCCTCCGGCGGGCCGGGGATCGTGACCGTGCCGCCGACGTCCTGCCAGGCGCCGCCGCCGACCCGGAACTGTGCGCCGTACACGACTCCGACCGAGGGCTCCACCGTCACGTCGGCGTCGAGGTAGCGGTGCACGATCTCCTTGCTCGGGTACGCCGCGCCCGGTGAGCGCGTGGTCAGGCTCGATCCGTCACCGAACTCCCAGACGTACGACGTCGGCGTCGCCCGCACCTGCACCGCCTGGCCCAGGATCGTGAGGTCGACGTCGACCGGCTGCGGCTCGGTGAAGAAGATCGTGTCGAAGTTGACCAGGGTCTTGGCCTCGGGCTGGATCTCGATCTCCAGCGCAGGGAGCCCCACGCGGCGGAGCTCCTCCAGCACCATGCCCGGCGTCACCGTCGGTGGCTCGAACGCCTCGGGTTCCTCGCCGAAGCACTGCGAGCGGATGAAGATCCAGCCCGCTCCGGGCCTGCGGCCGAAGAGATCCCACACGCGTTCTTGGGGGTCGTCGCACAGCTGGGCGGCACGGCAGTCCGCATCGCCCACGGCACCGTTCGTGCACGGCCATCCGCCATCGGTAGTCCACATAGGGCGACTCGCCGTCCGAGACGTTCGCCGCCTGCTGACGTGCCAGCTGAGGCTCCGAGCCCTGCGTTGTGCACTGCACAGTCACGGCAATAGGCCGCCTGGCGCCCAGCGCGTCGCATCGCAGCCGCGGCAGTCGGCTGCTGGCGCTCGACAGGAGCAAGCCCAAGCAGCAGAGCGCCAAGCGCGAGCCCAGACCGTCACTTCATTGCTGAGCCCGACGATCTCGTCAATGCGACGACCACGGCCCCGCGTGCTCGACGGTGAAGGTGAACAGGTGCTCGCGTTCCTGGGAACGGCGAGGCGAGCGTCCTGCGCGTCCGTGCTGAATCACTCCCGGCTCGAGCCGACCATGTGCACGGGCGCACGAAGTTGTGTCCGCTCGCCATGCGAACGCGTCGTCATCGAGCCGCGAGGACCTTCCAACGCCCACCGCTACGTACCGCGCCGTTCTGCGCGCATCTTCGTCGAGTCGCACGAGCATCGCTACAGGCCTCGCATGCTGGCGAGGGACGCCGCTCGCAAGGGTCGCGTCATCAAGTGTCGCGAGTCGCGTGGTTGATCAGGTCGACGTAGTGCCGCACGAAGGCCTCAGCGGCCTTGGGGCCGGTCCCGGTCGCGGCTGCCGGAAGCGTGGGCACTGCGGCCGACGTCGAGGTCGACGAAGCGCTCGTGGCCGGGGACGCTTCGGGGGCCTCGTCGCCGGCGCAGCCGCCGAGCGTCGGCAGCAGCAACGCGGCCACCGCCGCAGCGACAAGGTGCCTCATTCACTTCCCCCGGACGAACGACAGTGCGAGGGCCGGTGCCCCGAGCCGGCCCGTGCGGAAAATACCCGAGCCCCCTGCGCCCGAACCAATCGAGCCCGTTGCGCTGTGTAAAACCTGCGCGGGGCAGCAACACTGTGGCCTTTCAGTCACCAGGTGACTGAAAGGCCACAGTGATCCCCGCGAGCGGGCCCGAACGTCACCGCGGCGAGTCGAGGATCAGCGTGACCGGCCCGTCGTTCACCAGCTCCACGGACATCTGCGCGCCGAAGACCCCACGGGCGACGCGTGCTCCGAGCCGCGACAGCTCCGAACACACCGCGTCGTACAGCGGCTCCGACACCGCGCCCGGCGCGGCGGCCGCCCAGGTGGGACGCCGTCCCTTGCGCGCGTCGCCGTACAGCGTGAACTGGCTGACCACCAGCACCCCTGCATCGATCTCGGACGCCGACTTCTCGTCCTGGAAGAGCCGCGTCTCCCAGATCTTGCGCGCCATCCACGAGACGTCGCGCGGCCCGTCGTCGTGCGTGACCCCCAGCAGCACCACCAGTGCGGGGCCCTCCACCGAGCCGACGACTTTCCCGTCCACGGTCACCGAGGCCGAAGAAGCTCGCTGCACCACGGCGCGCATCAGCAACACCTTCTGTCGACGGTTCGTCCGGCCCCCGGGATTCTGACACGATGAAGCGCATGGACAAGCTGCTGATCACGGTGGCGCCCACCGGCGCTGAGTCTGCCAAGAGCGACGTGCCGCAGCTGCCCACGACGCTCGACGAGCTGGTGGAGACCGCGCAGCGCTGCGAGGCCGCCGGCGCCGCGATGGTCCACGTGCACATCCGCGACGACGACCACCGGCCCACGATCGACACCGCCCGGCTCACCGACACCGTCGCTGCCCTCCGCGACAAGACGAGCCTCGTCGTCCAGCTCTCCACCGGCGGCTCCGTGCACGACCCCCTCGACGACCGGCTGCGGGTGCTCGACGCCGCCCCTGACTCGTGCAGCCTGACCATGGGCACCGTCAACTTCGGCGACGACGTCTTCCTCAACCCGTGGCCGTTCATCACCGACCTCTACCAGCTCAGCCAGGAGCGCGAGGTTGTGCCGGAGTTCGAGCTGTTCGACCTCGGCCACGTCGCTGCGCTGCACCGGCTGCTGAAGCAGCACGGCCTCCCGTACGGCGGGCGCGTGCACTGCGACCTCGTCATGAACGTGCCCGGGGGCATGCCCGGCACCGCGGACGCCCTGGTCGCCGCGGTCAACGCGCTGCCTGCCGAGGTGACGAGCTGGTCCGCGACCGGCATCGGCCGGTCCGCGCTCACGGTCGCGCTGGCTGCGCTGGCCAAGGGTGGCCACCTGCGCGTCGGGATGGAGGACACGCTCACGCTCGCGCGCGGCGTACCGGTGGAGCACAACGAGCAGCTGGTCGCCCGCGCCGCCGAGCTGGGCCGGGTCGCGCAGCGCGAACCGATGACGCCCGACGAGGCGCGCGAGCTGCTGCAGGTCAGGCCCGCTGCCTGACGGCGTCTCAGCGGACGCTCTGGTCCACCTGGTGCACCAAGGCGTCCACTCAGCGGTCCTGCTGACTGTTGATCGCCTTGCGCAGCAGGTAGATGCCGATGAGGCCGGCCAGCAGCAGGATGAGCACCATCAGCGCGACGAGGACCGGCTCCATGCCCCGAGCGTACGACGCAGCACGGCGGGCACGGTCCGCTCCCCTCACCGATCTGGCACCTCCCTCCCGATGCATCAGGAGGGAGGTGGCAACTTGATGACAGGACATGGGAAACCCAAATCCAAGCCACCCCCCGATACCGTGCCGGGGTGAAGGTCGCCTCGCTCCGCCGCTACCCGGTGAAGGGCATGGCCGGTGAGGGGCTGGAGAGCGTCGCGGTCGACGGGCGCGGGCTCGAGTGGGACCGGTGGTACGCCGTGGTCGACGCGCAGGGCCGCTTCGCCACCGGCAAGGACTCGCGTCGCTTCCGCCGCCGCGACGCCGTCCTCACCTACGCGGCCACCGGCGCCGCCGGCCGTGTCGAGGTCCACCGAGGAGACGAGGCGTGGACCGTCGGCGACGCCGAGCTCGACCAGCACCTCAGCGAGGTGATGACGGACCCGGTGCGCGTCCTGCCCGAGGAGCGGGTCTCGCACCAGGACGCCGCCCCGGTGTCGCTCGTCGGCACCGCGAGCCTGCGCTGGTGCGCGGAGCAGTGGGGCGACGAGCCCGACCCGCGCCGGCTGCGCGTCAACGTCGTGGTCGAGACCGAGGAGCCGTTCGTGGAGGACACGTGGGTGGGCCGCGTGCTCTCCATCGGCTCGGCGCGGCTGCACGTGGTCGAGACGACCCCGCGCTGCCGCATGCTCGACATCCATCAGGACGGGCTCAGCCCCTCGAGCCGGTGGATGCGGCCGCTCGCGCTGGCCCGCGACCTCGAGCTGGGCCTCTACCTGAACGTCGAGCAGCCGGGCACGATCGAGGTCGGCGACGAGGTGCGCGTGGGCTAGGGCCCTACAAGTAGTAGGTGTCGTGGCGGTGCATGAACGCCTGGAACTCCTCGGCGTCCATCTGCTCACCGCGCGCGATCGCGTCGAGACCCTCGAAGTACCCCTCGCGCGGAGCCCCGGGCGCGAACATCAGCAGCATCGACGCACCCGCCCCGCCACGGAAGCCGTGGACGCCGCCCTCGGGCACGTAGGCGAAGTCGCCCGGCCCGGCGGCCCGCCAGTCCTTGCCGTCGTAGATCTGCACCTCGCCCGAGAGCACGTAGAACTGCTCGGAGATGGCGCGGTGGTAGTGCGGACCCGGCCCGGTCTCCTCCTCGCCGAAGGTCCACCGGTAGAGCCCGAACCGCCCGGCGGTCTGCTCCCCGGTGGCGAGGTACTCGCACGTCACGCCGTTCGGGTACTCGATCTCCGGCTCGCCGACGCGGTGCATCCAGGCGCTCGCCTCGCCGTCACCGTCGTACGTCGGCGGTGGGTAGGGCCGTGGCAGTGACATCGTCGACCTCCCTCGCGCCGCCGGCGCAGCGCCCTCCCCGGCAGCCTAGGCACCAGGGGACTCCCGCGTCACCGGACGCGGGAGGGGTCGACCGCGAGGTAGGAGGTGCCGATGCGGACGTTGTCGATGTACGTCGTCCGCTCGTGGTCGATCGAGGTCGTCTGGTACTGCCCGACGCGGAAGTGATGGATGTTGGTGTCCACGGCGTTGAGCGACGTGCGCGCGCCCATGTAGACGCCGTCCCGCCAGCACTCGCGCAGCGCGTTGGTGCTCGTGGTCGACCAGCGGATGTGGCACACGAAGTCCATCCACTCGTTCGTCACGATCGGGCCCAAGTCGATCTTGTCGAGCCCCTGGCCGTCCTCGTAGAAGCCCTCGTCGTTCATCACCGTGTTGCGGCGCAGCACCATGTGCGGCTCGGAGAACTCCTCGTAGGACTCCCCGTTGCCGTTGTTCAGGTCCATGTCGCCGGAGAAGTTCAGCGACCCGTTCTCTCCCTCCGTTCGCCAGGCGATCGGGTTGTGCCAGTACTCGGCCGACACCTCCTCGGTCAGGCCACCTCCCAAGTTCCAGTCGGCGTCGTAGTACATCGAAATGCCGAACCACTGGTCGACTGTGCCCTTGTCGTCCGGGACCCACGCGAACGTGGACTGCGGCTGCACCCGCTGCTGGTTCGGGCCGATGACGACTTTCAACGACCGCTCGGAGTCAGGAGTCCTCGTCGTCGTGCTGGTCAGCTCAACGCTGCTGGTGCAGTCGGTGTTGCCCAGCTCCTCCACCGAGGCGTACTGGTCGGAGCCGATGTCTCGGACCGAGCCCCCCGTGCCGCACGAGGAGCCGTTGGCCCCCGGAGGGACCCCACCGACCTCGAAGGCGCCGTCCCACAGGACCCTGCCCGGTTCGACGATCCCGCGTGCTGCATCGACGTCGAACACCCAGTCCCACGACGCGCCGTCGTCGCCATCACGCCCGGCCGCGGCGAGTCCGACCCCGACGGCCAGCGCGAGCGCGGTGACAGCCGAGATCGCCACGACTCCCCGCGCCGGCGAGGGCTTTGTCGGAGCCCGGTGGGCGCCGGGCCTCGCAGAGGGAGGGGGAGGTCCGAGCCGTCGCGCCGTCCTCGGAGCGCGGTGTGCGCCTGGCCGCGCGGTGGCAGGGCGGGGCTGCGGCAGTGACATCGTCACCTTCCCCTTCGCGGCGCCCGTGCAGCGACCCCTCGCAGCCTAGACAACCTCGAGCGAGAAAAGGTCAAAGAAATTCTGCGGGAGGTGTCGCATCCGGGTGATCCCGTTCGTGGAGGTGGTGAGAGCACGGCATACGGTCGTGCTGCAGGAGACCGAAGGAGACACGTCATGACTCAGTACCTGCTGTCCGTCTGGGGCACGCACAACGAGGAGAGCGAGTACGGCTCGTACGCCGACGAGGCCGAGATGAAGGAGGCCTTCGAGGCCACCGGCCGCTTCAACGACGAGCTGCAGGCCCGCGGCAAGTGGGTCTTCGCCGGCGGCCTGCACGCGCCGTCGACCGCGACCGTCGTCGACGGCACCGGCGACGAGGTCGTCACCACCGACGGCCCCTACTCGGAGTCCAAGGAGCTCATCGGTGGCTTCTGGGTGGTCGAGGCAGCCGACCTCGACGAGGCGATGGCGCTGGCGGCCGAGGGATCGCGCGCCTGCAAGGCCAAGGTCGAGGTCCGGCCCTTCCAGGGCGAGTGACCCCGGCTGCCGGGGACCCTGGCCCGGGGCACGACAGCCCCGGGCGGGTCCCCGCGGACGTCGCCTCGAGGATCGAGGCGATCTACCGCGAGGAGTTCGGCCGGATCGTGGCCGCGCTCACGCACCGCTTCGGCGACCTCGGCGCGGCCGAGGAGATGACGCAGGACGCTTTCGCCGAGGCGGTACGCCGCTGGCCGGCCGACGGCGTACCCCCCAACCCTGCGGGCTGGCTCACCGTGACCGCCCGCAACCGCGCGCTCGACCGGTTGCGGCGTGAGTCCACCCGCGACGCGAGGCACCAGGAGGCGGAGATGCTCAACGCCCCTGACGACTTCGACCAGACCTCGTCCATCCCCGACGAGCGCCTGCGCCTGCTCTTCACCTGCTGCCACCCGGCGATCGCGCCGACCGCGCAGGTCGCGCTCACGCTGCGGCTGCTGGGCGGCCTGACCGTGCCGGAGGTGGCGGCCGCCTTCCTCGTGCCGGAGCGCACGATGGCGCAGCGGATCACCCGCGGCAAGCGCAAGATCGCCGCGGCCAACATCCCCTACCGGGTGCCGCGCGACGCGGAGCTGCCGGAGCGGCTCGGCGGCGTCCTCGCGACCATCTACCTCGTCTACAACGAGGGCTACCTGCCGCGATCAGGCGACTCCGCCGTCCGCACCGACCTCTCCGGCGAGGCGATCCGCCTTGCCCGCACCGTGCACACCCTGATGCCCGACGAGCCCGAGGTCACGGGTCTGCTGGCGCTGCTGCTGCTCAGCGACGCCCGGCGGGCGGCGCGAGTCGTCGGCGACGACCTGGTGCCGCTCGACGAGCAGGACCGCAGCCTCTGGGACGCCGAGATGGTCGCGGAGGGCCACGCGCTGGTGCGCGAGTGCCTGCGGCGCAACCGACCCGGTCACTACCAGCTCCTGGCCGCGATCAACGCGGTGCACGCCGACGCCGCGACGTACGCCGAGACCGACTGGTCGCAGATCGTGGAGCTCTACGACATGCTCCACGCGGTGACTCCGACGCCGGTGGTCGCGCTCAACCGCGCTGTCGCCGTCGCCGAGCTCGACGGACCGCACGTGGGCCTGGAGCTGGTCGATCGCCTGGACCTCGCCGACTACCAGCCGTTCCACGTCACCCGCGCCGACCTGCTGCGCCGGCTGGGGCGTGCCGAGGAGTCGCGCGCGGCGTACGACCGTGCGATCGCGATGACCGGCAACGCCGCCGAGCGGGAGTTCCTGGCCCGCCGGCGGGACGGCGCGTGAGCTTCTCGCACGAAACTGGCGCTTCTCACGTGTTGCAACGTGTGTGGAGCGCTGGTTTCCCACGAGAACGTGGGAAACCAGCGCCCCGATCGCCAGTCGGCGACGGTCAGCGGGCGCGTGAGGGATCCACGGCGTCGTAGGACGTGCCGATGCGGACGTTGTCGTAGAAGGTCGTCCGCTCGTGCCCGATCGACGTCGTCTGGTATTGCCCGACGCGCAGGTCGTGCCGGTTCGCTGCGACTGCGTTCAGCGTTGTGCTCGCACCCTTGTACACACCGTCGCGCCAGCACTCGCGCAGTGCGTTCGTGCTCGTGGTCGACCAGCGGATGTGGCAGACGAAGTCCATCCACTTCCCCGTGACGATCGGGCCCAGGTCGATCTTGTCGAGTCCCTTGCCGTCCTTGTAGAACCCCTGACTGTTCTTGACGGTGTTGCGGCGCAGCACCATGTGCGGCTCCGAGAATCGGGCGTAGGACTGCCCGTTGGCGTTGTTCATGTCCATGTCACCGGAGAAGTTGAGCGACCCGTTCGTCGCCGTCCATCCGGAAGGCGATGGGGTTGTGCCAGTACGACCCGGAGATCTCGTTGAGAATGCCGCCGCCTTGATTCCAGTCCGAGGAGTAGTACATCGAGAAGCCGTACCACTGGTCGACCGTTCCCTTGCCATCGGGCACCCAGGAATACTTGGACACTGGCTGCTCGCGCTGCTGCTTCGGCCCGATGACCACCTTCAGTGACCGCGTCGAGTCCGACGTCCTCGTCAACGAGGAGGACATGTGCACGTCGCTGGTGCAGGCACTGTTGCCCATCTCCTGCACGGAACTGTATTGGTCGGCCGAGCTGTTGGGTCCGTCCGACGTCCCCGTGCCGCACGACGGTCCGTAGGCGCCGTGCGGCACACCTCCGGTCTCGAAGGCCCCGTCCCACAGCACCTTCCCGGCGTCGGGCGCGGGGCTGGTCGTCGGAGTCGCCGTGGGTGATGTGCTCGTCGTGGGCTTGGGCGGTCGCGCCTCGGCCAGGACGGGTCCGAACGTCACCCGCATCGCAGGAGCTCGGGTCGCGCCGGCTTCGGACGAGGAGACGAACGCGCGCCGCAGACGGCGCAGTGGACCTCAGCCGGAACTCAGTGGCGCCGGGCTCGAGCGCGCTGGTCGGCACTGCGATGCACAGACGGTTGTCGGCCACAGGCCGGGTCGCCGAGGTGCCGAGCAGCGTCCTCTCAACGGACGGCCGGGTCAGCCACGTGGTGCTCTCGCTCCACTCGCTGCTCGAGGAGAAGACCGCCAGCCGGGTGTCGGCCGAGCGGGTGGCCGTGACGCAAAGCTTGGCCTCGAGCAGCTGCATGCCGTCCGGTGTGGCAGGGGTCGGCACGGACAGGAGCGCATGGCCGCCGCGTCCGGGGACCTCGAGGCTCTGCGCGCTCCCGTACTGCGAGGAGGGTCGCGAACGCAGCACGTGGGTGTCCCGATCGGGGGTCCGGAGGACGGTCTGCTGGTTCGACGACAGCTCGTCGGTGGTCTCCGACGCCCCGGCGGCGACGGCGCCGATTCCTGCCAACGCGGTGGAGCTGATGAGCGCCGCGACCGCACCGCGAGCACCCCAGGACCTGCTTGCCATTGTTTCTCTCCCTTTGCCAACCCCCGCCGTGATCGACGTCTCCCAGTTCAGGTCGAACGGCACTCAGAGTAAGGACTAAAGGCCCGTATCCGTGTAAAAACGGACAAAAGAGGTTTCGTTTCTGGGATGGGCTTCCATCGGCTGGCTGCCGTACGCGCTCGGAGACGGCCCGGAACTGGGCGTGCAGGGGGTGCCCCATCCCTGAGGCGGACTCCCAGCCGGGTCGACCGTCAGCGTTCGTCGCGCGATCCTCGGGCCTGCCCCCTAGACTTCTGCAGTGCTGACCAGCCGAGACGACGCACTCGTGGTCGCGACCGGGGAGGGCGCATGACCGAGACGGGGCGCCCACGAGTGACCGTCGTGGTGCCGGCGCGCAACGAGGAGCTCGCACTCGACGGCGTGCCTCGACTCGCTGCTCCAGCAGACCGAGCGAAGCCTGCAGATCCTCGTGGTCGACGGCGACTCCGACGACGGCACCACCGAGGTCGTACGACGCTACGCCGAGGGCGACCCCCGGGTGCAGCTGCTGCACAACCCGCGGCGCACCGTGCCCTACGCGATGAACGTCGCGCTCGCCGCAGCCGAGGCCGAGACCCTCGTGCGCGTCGACGCCCACGCGACGGTGCCGCCCGACTACGTCGCGCGGGCCGCCGACCTGCTCGAGGGCGGGCAGTACGGCGCGGTCGGCGGGGTCAAGCTCGGAGTTGGCCGTACGCCGGCCGGCAAGGCGATCGCGGTGGCCATGGCGTCGCGGCTCGGGGTCGGAGGCTCGGTCTACCACTACGGGACCGACCCCGCAAGAGGTCGACCACGTGCCGTTCGGCACCTACCCGGTGGCGCTCGCCCGTGAGCTGGGTGGCTGGGGGGAGGAGTTCACGGTCAACCAGGACTTCGAGTTCGACTACCGCGTCCGGCAGTCGGGGCACCGCATCCTCTTCGACCCGAGCCTGGTCATCGAGTGGGAGTGCCGGCAGTCGCTGCGCGACCTCTTCAAGCAGTACCGCAGGTACGGCAAGGGCAAGGTCAAGGTGGCGCTCGCGCACCCCGACTCGGTCAGGCCGAGGCACCTGCTGCCGCCGCTCCTGGTGCTCGGGCTCGGCGTCCTGTCGCTCGCGGCTGGCTCGGCGCGCCTGCGCGCGCCTGCACTGCTGGCGATGAGTCCCTACGCCGCCGCGATCGTCGGCGGCTCCGTCGCGACTGCGCCCAGGGTGAGCGACCCGACAGCGCGCGGCTACCTGCCCGGCGCGTTCCTCGCGATGCACGTCGGCTGGGGTCTCGGGGCGTGGGAGGGGCTGGCCGCAGAGGCCCGTCGCAGGCGGTCATGAGCGGCTTCACCTGCGTCATCTCCCTGAGGGACAGTGAATCCGGTCGGGCGCACAAGGAAGGTGAACAGCTCGCCGCGGCCTACCAGGCGCTGCGTCCGCGCACCCCACCGGGGCCGAGGCTGGATGACCCTCTGGCACACGTGGTCGCGTTCGGGCGGTGCGAGGTGACCGCGGACGAGCGTGGCTGGACGGTGAGGCAAGGCGTGTTGCACGGTCCGCCGATCCATCCGATGTCGAGCGGGGACGTGCCCTCGGTGGATGGCCAGGGCAGTCTGGTCTCTGTCGATCTGGTCAGTGGCACGACGGTGGTGGCGACGGATCGTTTCGCCGCCGCGCCCGTGTACGTGAGCGAGGCGGGGGGGCTGTTGTACTGCTCGACCTCGGCGTTGGCGATGGCGCGCCACCTGAGCCCGGCCGTTGACCAGCAAGGGCTCAGCAACTTCCTCGTCGGCGGCTACCAGTTGGGTCCCCGGACGCACTGGGAAGGCATCCGAAGGCTGGAGCCGGGCACCCTGCTGGAGGTCACCTCCAGCCGGGGCGTCCAGGAAGAGGTTTACTGGCGCCCGCACACCGACCCCGAGATCGAGCGGCTCGGCCTCGACGACGCGGTCGACCGCGTGATTGACGTGGCCACCGAGACGTTCCGAGAGCGCCTGGGGTCCGCCGAGACGTGGATCGACCTCACCGGAGGCTACGACTCCCGAATGCTGGCCCTGCTGCTGGAGCGGGCCGGGGTGCCCTTCAGCGGCAACACCCGCATGGCGACGACCGGTCCGGACGTCACCGCTCACGGAGGAGCTCGTTGCGCTCACGGGGTGGCGATGGCAGCCGATCCCGCTACCTGCGACTGGCCGACGCTTCAGCCCGAGCTCGTGGACCACACCCTGGGAGTCGGCGACGGGCGGCTGGAGGTGCTCCAGCTGTCGCGGGTGGTGTGGGCGCACCAGGAGCTCGCGCGCACCAGGACGTCCCTGCTCAGCGCCGGCGGTGGGGAGCACCACCAGTTCTACGCCTGGCAGAGCGAGCTGTTGCGATCCCGGCGCACCCCGTTGGATCTGGGCCGATGGGTCGACATGATCGCCCTGAAACCCGCCGACCTCGCGGCGCTGCGGCCCGGCCTGCGCGAGGAGGTCAGGGCTGACCTCCTCGAGACGTTCGGTCGCTGGGTCGCGCCCTATCACGCGGAGCCCAAGACCCGCCAGCTCGACGCGTGCTACGCCTACAAGGGCAGCGGCCACTTCGGCGCCTACCGTGCCGCCGACGACGTCGACCTCACTGCGCAGCTGCCGTTCTTCTTCGAGCCGGTGTTCACCACCGCCTTCTCCTTGGATGCTCGCCGCCGTGCGGGCTTCAAGGTGATGCGAGCCGTGATCCACCGCCTGAACCCACGGGCGGCGGGGGTGCAGACCACCCGTGGCGGGCCGGCGACCCCGATGCGGGCGAGCAGCGCCGCGAAGTACCTGCCGATGTACGGCCAGCTCGCGCGGAAGGGGTTCAACAAGGTCACCGAGCAGATGGTGGGACGTCCGCTGTGGGCATATCCCGACCGGTGGGGTGACCGGGACTCCGCGGAGGGGGTCGTGCAACGGCTGCAGGAGACCGGGGTCCTGGACTGGCGAGGCCTGAGGGTCGGCCCCCTCCTCTCAGCAGACGGTGTCGAGCGCCTCCGGAAGGGGGAAGTCGACCGGGCAATGCTGGGACGGATCATCACCGCGGAGATGGCGCTGGCCTCGACGGGGTCCGGCCTGTGAGCCGACACTGATCTCACCCCACAGTCAAGGGGGCTGATCTCCGTCGCCAGACGGGGTTTCGTCTGGCAGGCGATCGCGTTCGGCGCAGCCCGCCTGAGCGTGCTGGCGGCAACCGTCGTGCTTGCCCGCTATCTCGGCCCCTCTGACTACGGTTTCGTGACGCTCGCGGTCGTGCTCGTGACCACACTCACGATCGTCTCCGATGCCGGCGTCAGTCAGGCTCTGGTTTACCTGGAGACCACGAAGCAGCTCGTCGGGGCGGCACTTGTCATCGCACTCGGGTCATCGCTGCTCCTGGCGGCCGCCTGGATGCTGGCGGCGCCGCCCTTGGCCGCGGCCCTCGGGTACGAGGCCAGTGACGGGATGTTGATCGCTCTGGGCTCCGTCATCGTCATCACAGCGCTGGCCCTTGTCCCGGACGCGTTGCTGCGACGACGGCTGCAGTTCTCACGTCGACTCCCCGGAGAGCTGGCCCGGGGCGCGGGTCGAGGGGTAGTCGCGATCGTCCTGGCTGTGCAGGGCTTCGGCGCGTGGTCGCTGGTCATCGGTGAGATCGCCGGCGCTGCGGCCTTCGCAGCGTTTGCGACCATCATGGCGGCACGAAGCGGCCTGCGTGCCAAGTGGGGGAGCAGGCGCGATGCACGCCGGTTGCTGGCGTTCGGTCTCCCGACGTCGATGAACGGCGTCCTGACGACGTTGGTGCTCAACGTCGACTACGTCGTCGTGGCGTCCGTCCTGGGCACTACTGCTGTCGGCGTCTACTTCGTCGGCTTCCGCATCCCCGAGCTCGTCGTGCTCAGTGTCTTCCAGGTCTTCAGCCAGGTGGCCTACCCGATGTACACGCGCGTCAAGAATGAGCCGGAGCGACTGCATCGCGCCTACCTGCTGTCGTTGCGGGTGCAGGCGTCATACGGGCTCGCCGCCGGCGTCACCATCGCAGTGACGGCCGGGACGATGGTGCCTGTCCTGTTCGGTGATCAGTACGACGAGAGCGTCCCCGTGATGCGAGCCATCGCGTTGTACGTCCTCTTCGCCTCCATGGCGGTCGGCTCCGTGGACGTGTTCAAGGCGGTGGGCCGCCCACAGCTCGCGGTGGGCATCGGACTGTTCCGACTGGTGGTCCTCGTCCCCCTGTTGTTCCTCGCAACTCGCTGGGGGGTGACGGGCGTGGCGGTCATGCAGGCTGCCGCCGCACTCGTGTTCGCCGTGGTGACACAGAGGCGTGGTGAGTCGGGTTCTCGGGTTGTCCGTCCGCGACCTGCTGGCCGCATTGCGCCCGGCGCTGGTGGTCGCATTCGGGAGCGGGCCTCGCCTGCGGCCTCGTGGAGAAGCTCATCGAAGCCACGAGCCCCGCGGCGATGGTGGCTTCCCTGGGGTCGGCGGTCATCGTGGCGACAGCACTGCTGCTGCTCATCGACCCAGAGCTCGTCAAGCGGGTGAGGCGCGGATGAAGGTGCTGGTCACAGACGGCAACAACGGTCAGACGGCAGTTGCCTTGGGCGCGGTCAGAGCGATGTCGACCGCGGGTCACGAGGTCCACGCGACCTTCTCGGGCCCGTACTCCGCTGCTGGGTGGTCACGGCACTGCCGACGCCGCATCCGGGTGCCGTCGGCGGACCAGCAGGAGTACGCCGACGAGGTGCGCCGGCTCATGGAGACCGAGGTGTACGACCTGGTTCTGCCTGCCAGCGATGCGGCGTTGCTACGGCTGTCCTGGCCGGGAGCCGAGCTCGTCGACAAGGCGCACTTGCACGCGCGGGCGACGGCGGCGGGCGTGACCATGCCCGCGCAATGGGCGTTCGCCGCCGGCGACGCCGCGATCGACAACGCAGATGAGCTGCCGTGGCCGGTGGTGGTCAAGCCGGCCGCGAAGGTCTCGCACTCGCTGCCCGCCTTTCGCGCCGATGGCCCCGAAGACCTCCGTGCGCTGGCCGGGTTCCCATCCTCCCGTAGTGGTCGAGGAGTACCTGAACGGCGAGCAGCGCAGCGTCGCGGGTGTGATGTGGCGCGGCCGGCTACGCGCCGTCGTCCACCAGCGCTATGTCCGGACCTGGCCCCGCGACTGCGGCGTCGCGTCCTACGCGGTCACCACTGGATCGGACGAGGAGCTCGAGAGCAAGATCGAGGTCCTGCTGCAGGGTTTCGACGGCTTGTTCCAGTGCCAGCTCATCGACGGCCGGCTGCACGACGTGAACCCTCGGGTCTACGGCTCGATGTCACTCGCCGTGCGGGCCGGCGCGAACCTTGCCGACGCGCTGTGCCGGCTTGCCCACGGCGAGGAAGTCGGCCTGAAGCGGCCGTTGAGAGCACGTCCGGACGTGGCCTATCGGTGGATCGAGGGGGACATGAGGCACCTGTCCCAGGCGTGGCGGGCCGGCGAGACGACGCCCTGGTCGGCGCTCCGGGTCCTGCGGCCTCGCCGTGGCACCGCGCACTCCGACGTCTGGCTCTCCGACCTAGGGCCTTCGCTGGCGAGGCTGGCCCACATCGTCGGCAACCGGAGGACCAGCTGATGCCTGAGGTGCCTAGGCCCCCCGACACCCTGATGCGCGACCGTGAGATCGCGTTCGCCGAGGTCGAGCGCCGGCTTCGGCCATGGCTGAGACCGGACGGTCTGCGAGTCTCGCCCCTCGGGCCGGGCTACTCCAGCGACATCGACGCCTATGTGAGGCATGCGCCGGATCCGTCCGAGCTCGCGGCGGCCGGCTGGCTCCCACTGGACCGCCTGCTGGCATCGGTCGGGATACGACAGCAAGGGTGCTGGGCGGTCGTGGTCGAGGGGCGGGTCGTGGGTTGCGCCGACATCTACGAATCGGCTCCGCCAGACCCTGTCCGGCACGTCCTGGACAAGTGCCGCAGGCGGGGAGCCGGCCCGCGGGAGCTCGCGGAACTGGACGTCCTGCGCGACCAAGGGCACGTGGTCGGAGCCATACCCGCCCGGCGAGCGACTGCCGGTCTTCGCGACGTGGTCAGGTCTGTCCGTGGTCGTGCCAGGCCGAGGATCGTTCTCGCGATCTCGGGCGTGGACGGGGCAGGCAAGACCACGTTGACCCAACGGGTGGTCGACGACCTGGCGAAGGCCGGGGTCCCCGCGTCGCGCATCTGGGCACGACCTGGCGTCACAGGTGCAGCGCTGGATCGAGTCGCGCGCGCCGTCAAGCGACTCCTCCGCGAGGACCCTGGATTCACCCGTGCCGCGGCCGGGGGCGCGACGTCGCTCCGGTCAAGGCAGGGCCTCCTCGGCCGCGTGTGGAGCTCCCTGATCCTGGTTGACTTCGCGGCCGAGGTCCTGCGCCGTTTCGCACGGGCGCAAGGCGTGGTCGTCTTCGACCGGCACCTGATAGATGCACAGGTGACCTTTCGGGTGATGTACCCGGGGCAGCGCGATCTGGCTTGGGGCATCGCGAGCCGAGTCATCCCGAAGGCCGACTTCATGTTCCACATCGACGTGCCGGCGGACGTGGCTCTGGCGCGGAAGCCGGGCGAACCCATGGGTGACTGGGCGGTGCGTCGACAGATCGAGGAGTACACCCGGGCAGTCGGGGAGGGCGTCACGGTGCTCGACGGTCAGGAGCATCCGGACCGGCTGGCACTTCGGGTCCTGGAGCACCTCACCCGGGGCCCCCACAGATGACACGCCGCGTGCTTGTCGTCGGCAGGGGAGCTCCAGAAACGGGCGGAATCCCGTCCTTCCTGGCGATCATGGCGACTGCGGGGCCGGACCTGGCCTGCCACGTGGAGGTGCTGAACCTCTCGCCGGGCTCGGTCACGCAGGGAGGCCAGAAGTCACTGCGCAACCTGACACGGACCGTGACGGATGCTGCCGCGGTGCTGCGGCGGGCCAAGCGGGGCGACCTGGTGCACGTCCACTCCGCCTTGGCGCCCACGGTCACGGCCCTGCGCGCCGGGATGCTGGCTGCCGCGGCCAGGGCTCGCGGGGCCCGTGTCGTCGTGCACGCCCATGGTGGCCGGGTCGCGACGATCGCGGCAGGGTCGCGGACGGCCCGCCTCATCGCCATGTCGCTGCGGCCGGCCCATGCCGTGGTCGCGGTGTCGAACCGCGTCCTGCGGACGCTGGTCGAGTTCGGCGTCGACGCCGAACGGCTGCGGCACGTGCCCAACGGGATCGAGGTCGACCGGTTCGCGCCGTCGCGCGAAGCGCACTCTCCGCCGCGTCTGCTCTTCGTCGGCGGGATCACCGCTCGCAAGGGTGTGCTCGACCTGGCCAGGGCATCGACCACGCCTGGCTGCTGAGGGAGTCGAGCACGAGCTGTGGCTCGTCGGTGGCGTCCCCGACGAGGGCGAAGCGGCTCAGCGTGACGTGGTGCAGTCGTTGCCGCCAGGGGCGCGCCTGCTCGGGCAGCGCGTCGCCGGACGACATGCCGGAGGTGTACGAGCGAGGCCGACATCTTCTGCCTGCCGTCCTGGTGGGAGGCGATGCCGCTCACCGTGCTCGAGGCCCAGGCCGCCGGCCTACCGGTCGTGGCGTCCGATGTCGGCGACGTGGCCGACATGGTCGAGGACGGCCTGGACGGCCTCGTCGTCCCGGCCCGGGACGACCGAGGCCCTCACCGACGCGCTGCGCGCCCTGCTCCTCGACCGCGACAAGCGGGAGATCATGGGGCAGCGCGCCCGCGACCGCGCCGAGGCCTACGGTAAGCGCCAGATGCTCGCGCAGCTGCGGGTGGTCTTCGACGAGTGCTGGGAGTCGCGATGAGCATCCTGTGCTACCACGCGGTCGACCCCTGCTGGCAGTCGCCGCTCGCGGTCACCCCCGAGCTGTTCGAGTCCCACTGTGCCTGGCTCGCCCGGCACCGCACCGTCGTACCCCTGCGGGTGGCACTCGATCGCATGGACCGGCGCGGGCGGCTGCCGCGCGGCATGGTGGCCCTCACGTTCGACGACGGCTTCGCGCAGCTGCACGATCTGGTGTTCCCGGCCCTCGCGAGACACCGGCTGCCGGCCACGGTCTTCCTGGTCGCTGCGACGCTCACCGAGGCAGGTCACCCCGTCGACTGGGTGGACACCCCACCGGAGTGGGACCTGAAGACCCTGACGGCTGACCAGGTGCTGTCCGCTCGGGACGAGGGCGTCGAGTTCGAGTCCCACAGCTGGGCGCACCTGACGCTGCCCACCCTGGACGAGCCGGACTGCGAGGCCGACCTGCGGGAGAGCCGGGTGCTGCTCGAGGACCTGCTGCACAAGAAGGTCGAGCTCCTGGCGTATCCGCGCGGCCGCCACGACGCCAAGGTGAGGCGGGCCACGGAAGCAGCGGGGTTCAGCCACGGGCTCGCGCTGCCGGAGGACCGGGAGCAGCCCGGGTCGTTCGCCGTGCCGCGCGTCGGTGTCTTCCCGGGCAACGGGGACTCGGCGCTGAGGTTCAAGACCAGCAGGGGCTACGTCGGGATCCGGCAGAGCCGGGTCTTCCCGGTGGTCCGGGCGGTCGGCCGGGCGGTCTCGTGAGAGGCCCGATGCTGCACCTGATGGTGCTCACCGTGTTCGTCGAGGGGGTGTCGATCGGTGGCGTCTCCGTGGGGCGGATCGTCGTGGTGCTCGCGATCCTGGTGGTCGTGCTCGAGGTGCTCAACGGTCGGACGGCCCCGCTCCCGCACCCGGCGGTGCTGGTGCCGGCGGGGGTCCTGACTGCCTGGACCGTCCTCAGCAGCGTGTGGGCCACCGACCAGGCCGCGTGGTTGGAGGCGACCCTGGAGCTGGCACTGGCGCTCGGTTTCTTCTTCGCCTACGTGGTGCTCATCGACTCCCGCGAGCGAATTCGTCAGCTGCTCACGACCTTCGCGATCGGTGCGGCCCTGGCCGCGTTGGTGGGGCTGGGCCAGCTCGCGAACGACGTCCGCGCGGTGGGTCTGCAGGGCGATCCCAACACCTATGCCCTCTACGAGCTGGCCGCTCTGCCGATCGCCGTTGTGCTCGGCTGGCGCAGCCGAGGCGGTCAGCGGCTGCTGTGGGTGCTGGTCGCAGCGGCTCTGCTCGCAGCGGTCTTCGCCTCGCAGTCCCGCGGCGCGCTCTTAGGGCTGGCCGTCATCGTGGCCTGGATGGTGCTGGTGGAGAACGACCAGGAGGGCGCGCCACCGCGCGACGCGCGGGTGCTGATCGGCGTGGTCCTGAGCGCGGTCCTCGTCGGGATCATGAACCTGTTCCCGCGGCTCAGCCCCTCCCAGGTGCTCGAGGACCGGGGGACGGGGAGGTTGGACATCTGGGTGTCGGCCTGGCGTGCCTGGGAGGAGCGTCCCCTCCTCGGCCTGGGCGCCGGGAACTTCGAGGCGCGAAGCAGTGACCTGCTCTCGCAGACCCCCGGGGTGCAGCTCGATCCCTACTCCGTTCTGTTCGAGGGGATCCGGGTGCACAGCGCCTATCTGGAGCCTCTTGTCGAGCTGGGGCCCTTCGGGCTGGCTGCGTTCGTCGCCCTGCTCGCCGGCGCTGCGCTGCTCATGCTGCAGGACCGGCGACGCCACCCGGCTGACCTGATCGCCGTACTCTTGCCGATGCTCATGGTCTACGCCGTCACGACGGTCTTCCTGTCCACGATGAACAACAAGCTGCTCTGGATGCTCGTCGCGATGGCGGCCGTGCTGCCGTACCTGCCCGAGACCACCAGGGTTCCGGCACCTCAACGCCACGCCTCGGAGGTCGTATGACCCGGTCGCCATGGAACCGCCGCAGAGCCGCTGACCACCCCGACGTGCCTGTCCGCGATGATCGACAAGCTCCCCTGCGTGGCGCGCCGCAGTGGCGCACCTGCCGTCCGTCCCACGGCGCACCCGGAAGCCGGCACCACACCATCTGCCCTCGGAGGATCTATGACGCCGCAATCCGCCACCCCGGACAGGTACGCCGGCGCTTCCGGCCAGGGCGACCTCCTGGGTGCCGTCGGGCGGCTTCTGGTGGGTCATCGTCATCTTCGTCGTCCTCGGCGCAGGAGCCGGGGTGGCGTGGGCGACGTACAGCCCGCAGCAGTACTCGAGCCGGGTGACCCTCGTGGTGCAGCTCCCCAGGGACGGCGCGGACCCGGAGGCTTTGGTGCGGACGGTGGAGGCGTTGATGACCAGCAACGTCGTGCTGTCCGAGATAGTGGCCGACTCGGGAGTCGACCTGAGCCCGGCGGAGGTGGAGGACCGGCTCACCGTCGAGCGCCCTTCGGGGTCAGCCCTCATCGAGGTGGTCGTGGACGGCACGAGCACCTCCACTGTCGACGCCATCGCGGAGCAGGTGGTGCCGGCGCTCCAGAGCGCGATCCATGAGCTGCAGACGTTGCAGGACGAGGGTCCGACGATCGAGGTGATCAGCTTCCTGGACGCGCCCGAGGTGATCCCGGTGGACCGGCAGCCTGTCAGGGACGGGGCGCTGGGCGGGCTCGCCGGCTTCATCGTCGGCCTTCTGGTGGTCGCGTTGCTCTCCGGGCGGAGGGCCCGCAAACAGCTGCAGGCCTAGCAGTCCCCTACCGCGGGCCCAGCGCCCGCGACCGTGCGTGGATGCGGTCTCGTCGTCGTCGAGCTGGAGCAGCCCCGGCTCTCGGCCCGGAGGGGCCGGCACCAATGAAGAAAGGAGCGGCACCCGCCGCTCCTCGCATCTCCAAGGTAACCCGCGGAGGGGGGCTTGCTGCAAGACCCCCCTCATGCCGCAGAATCGCCGACTCGCAGGCACGACGTCGGAGGGGCTGGACTGTGACCGAGCACGCGGTGCTGATCGTCGGGGGAGGGCCCACCGGGCTGATGCTGGCCGGCGAGCTCGCGCTGGCAGGGGTCGACGCCGCCATCGTCGAGCGGCGAGCCGGTCGGGACCTCCCCGGCTCACGCGCCGGCGGGCTGCACGCACGCACCATCGAGGTCCTCGACCAGCGCGGCATCGCCGATCGGTTCCTGGGCGAGGGCCAGGTGGTCCAGGTCGCCGGATTCGGACGGGTCACGTTCGACCTGAGCGACTTCCCGACGCGGCACCCGTACGTGCTCGGGCTGTGGCAGAACCACATCGAGCGCATCCTGGCCGACTGGGTCGACGAGCTCGGCGTGACCGTCCACCGCGGACGTGAGGTCACCGGGTTCGCGCAGGACGACGGCGGCGTCGACGTCCAGCTGTCCGACGGACGGTCGCTGCGGGCGGAGTACCTCGTCGGCTGCGACGGCGGCCGAAGCCTGGTCCGCAAGCACGCCGGCATCGACTTCCCCGGCTGGGACCCGACGACCAGCGCCCTGATCGCCGAGGCGGAGATGGCCGAGGAGCCGGAGCTGGGCATGCGCCAGGACGCCGTCGGCACCCATGGTCTCGGCAGGGTCGAGTACGAGATCCGCGACGGCGAGGTGGTCTTCGCCGACCACGGGCCCGTCAGGGTGATGGTGACCGAGCAGACCGTCGGCTCGACGAGTGAACCCACGCTGCACGACGTGAGCGAGGCACTCATCGGCGTCTACGGCACCGACTACGGGATCCACAGCCCCACGTGGATCTCCCGCTTCACCGACATGACCCGTCAGGCCGCGGACTACCGGAAGGGACGGGTGCTGCTGGCCGGCGACGCCGCGCACGTGCACTCCCCGGTGGGAGGACAGGGGCTCAACACCGGCGTGCAGGATGCGCAGAACCTGGGGTGGAAGCTCGCCCAGGTGGTCAAGGGTGTCTCGCCGGACAGCCTGCTGGACACCTACCACGCGGAGCGCCACCCGGTCGCCGCTCGCGTGCTGCGCAACACCATGGCGCAGGTCGCGCTCATGCGCCCCGGCGACGCACGGGCGCAGGCCCTGCGCGACACCGTCGCGGACCTGTTGAGCATGGACGAGCCGCGCACGCGGTACGCCGCGATGATGTCGGGCCTGGACATCCGCTACGACCTGGGCGAGGGGCACCCGCTGCTCGGTCGCCGCATGCCCGATCTCGACCTGGTGACCGCGGAGGGGCCCCGTCGGGTGTTCACCCTGCTGCACGGGGCCAAGGCGGTCCTGCTCAACCTCGGGGCACCCGGTGGGTTCGACATCGGGCCGTGGGCGGATCGGGTGCAGCTGGTCGATGCCGACGCGGGCGGCCCCTGGGAGCTCCCGGCGCTCGGCCGCGTCGCTGCTCCTGCCGCGGTGCTGGTCCGGCCCGATGGACACGTCGCGTGGGTGGGAGACGGCACGGACGCCGGGCTCGAGGAGGCGCTTGGCCCGCTGGTTCGGGCCGCCCGCCTGAAGGTCGGCTGTTCGCCTGGCCCCTCCCCGGGGCTACCGTGGCGGGATGCGGTCCCTCGTCGTCAAGCTCACCTCAGGTGTGGAGGCGCTCGAGCGCGCCAACCAGGCCTTCACCGTCTCCTCCACGGCCGCGGCCTCGGGCGTGCCGACGTCGCTGTGGCTGACAGGGGAGGCGGTGTGGCTCGCGGTGCCCGGGTACGCCGAGAAGGTCGAGCTGCCGCTGGCCACACCCATGGCCGAGCTGCGCGACAGCGTGCTGGAGCTCGGCACGCTGACCGCCTGCACGCAGTGCGTCAGGCGGCGCGAGCTGGAGCAGCCCGACCTGCTGCCGGGCGTGCGGGTGGCCGGGGCCGCGACCTTCGTCGAGGAGTCGCTCCTCGACGGAGCCCAGGCGCTCGTCTACTGACCTGACGCACTCCGCCGGTCGAGCCTGTCGAGACCCCGGCGGTCGAGCGCCCTCCGGCGGTCGAGCTTGTCGAGACCCCGGCTCGGGTGGAGTGGTCTCGACGGGCGCTCGCAAGCTCGCTGCTCGACCGGCGTACCGGGTAGCCCCGGCGGGCTAGATGCGGACGAGCTTGCCCCAGAGGTGGGGCTGCAGCTCCTGCCCCATGGCGGCCATGTCCATCGCGAACCACAGGTCGCCCTCGACCAGGCCGTACATCCGCTGCACCCCGGTGACCTCCTTGGCGGTCGAGGTGCGCATCACCGCGTCGGTGGTGAGCAGCAGCCGGGCGCCGTCGACCTTGCCGAGGAAGAGCTCGGAGATGCCGGTGTTGTGGGTGAGCAGCAGCTCGACGTCACCGCCCTCGAGGCACCGCAGGAAGCCGGTCTCCTGCTGGGCGTCGCGCACCTTGTCGCCCTCGGCGTCGACGACCCAGGAGCGCGACATGTAGTGGAAGAAGGGGCGGCCGTCCTGCTGGAAGATCAGCTCCTGCCCCCACGAGAAGGCGTCGATGGTCGGGTAGTCGCCGTCGCCGTTGCCCCGCCAGCTCCCGAGCAGCCACGCGAGCGGCGCGCAGTTGGGGTGGATGTTCTCGGGGATCTCGAAGGGCATGACCGGATCATCCCACTGCGGCCGGTGGCTCCTCCTGGAGGAGTACGACGCCGAGGTCAGGCCAGGGCGGCGCGCACGTCTGTGGTCATCTGCTCGGCCTGCACCGGCCGCATCGCGATGGGTGCGGCCACCGGCGCGGAGGACTCCGTGACCGTGACCGCGCTCGCGCCGACCGCCGTGTGCTGCAGGTAGGCGAGCCGGCTGAGCTCCTGCCGGGTCTTGCGCATCCCGTCGAGGATCAGCCCGGCGGTCATCGCCGAGCAGGCGACGACGGCGAAGCCGATCGCCATCGCCAGCGTCGGGAGCCGCGGCACCAGGCCGGTCTCGACGTACTCGGCGAGCACCGGGAGACCGAGCACGAGACCGAGCACCATGTTGAGGGCGGCGACGAGGCCGTAGAAGGCGATCGGTCGCTCGTGGCGGGCCAGGGTGAGGATGAGGGCGAGGATCTTGCTGCCGTCGCGGTAGGTGCGCAGCTTGCTCTCGGTGCCGGCCGCGCGCTCGCCGAAGCCCACCGGAAGCGTGACCGTGGAGGCACGCATGTTGAGCGTGTGCACGGTCAGCTCGGTCTCGATCTCGAACTCGCGCGAGACCGCCGGGAAGCTCTTCACGAAGCGGCGCGAGAACACCCGGTAGCCGCTCAGCATGTCGCCGACGTTGGTGCCGAACACGGTGCCGACGACCGTGTTGAGGACCTTGTTGCCCCACTCGTGGTTGGGCCGGTAGGCGTCGTCGACGAGCTGCTGCCGCATGCCGAGCACGTGGTCGTAGTGACCCTCGACGAGCGTGCGGATCATCTCCGGAGCCGCTGCCACGTCGTAGGTGTCGTCGCCGTCGATCATGAGGTAGACGTCGGCCTCGATGTCGGCGAAGGCGCGGCGCACGACGTTGCCCTTGCCCTTGAGGTGCTCGTGCCGCACGATCGCGCCGGCCCGCCGGGCGATCTCGGCGGTGTCGTCGGTGCTGCAGTTGTCGTAGACGTAGACGTCGACGCCGGGCACGTGGTGCTTGAGGTCGCGGACCACCTTGTCGATCGCGCCGGCCTCGTTGTGGCAGGGGACGATCGCGGCGACGCGGTAGCCCTCCCAGGCGGGGGCGTCCATGCCCGGCTGGGGGGTGGGAGCCGGGGCACCCGAGTGCGAGGTCCTGCGCTGCGGCTGGATCGCCTCGCGGGCGACGGCGTGGGCGGCCGACCGTTGGTGGCTCCGCGCCTCCGGCAGCGTCTGAGACATGCGCGCCCCTTCTCCCCAGCTGTTGGACGAACGTCCGAGAGTGCTGGGCCAACGAAGGGCGCTACCGGCGAGTTACGCTCCTCACGCGTCTCGGACGACATTTTACTTTTCGGCAGGTTTGGACAGCGAGGAGACGGGGTGCATATCTCCTCACCCGCGGCCTCTGTCCGGATGCGTGTCGGGGTCGTCGCGCACTACTACCCCCCGCACGTCGGTGGTCTGGAGGTGGTCGCGCAGCAGGTCGCGACCGGTCTGGCCCGGCGAGGGCACCGCGTCGAGGTGCTGACCAGCGCTTGCCCATCCCCGCCCGGCCGGACGGTCGAGGACGGCGTGAACGTGCGGCGGGTGCGCGTCGCGAACTGGTTCGAGCGCCACGGGGTGCCGTTCCCGGTCTTCGCGCCGTCGCTGGCCTGGCACGCCTGGCGGCTGGTGCGCCGCTCGGACGTCGTCCAGGTGCACGACATGCTCTACCTCTCGTCGTGGCTGGTCGCGCTGCTGTGCCGCGCCACCCGGACGCCGTACGTCGTCACCCAGCACGTCGGCATGGTCGAGCACCCCTCGCGGGTGGTGCGTGCCGTGCAGGTGCTGGTGCTCCGCACCGTGGGGGCGCTGGTGCTGCGCGGGGCGGCGCGGGTGCTGCCGATCAGTCCGGTGATCGAGTCGTGGGCGCAGCGTGCGCTGCCCGGCCTGCCCACCACGGTGCTGCGCAACGGGGTCGACCGCGAGCGGTTCAGGCCGGCGTCGCCGGAGGAGCGCCGGCAGGTCCGCAGCCGCCTCGGGCTCCCGCTCGACGAGATGCTGGTGCTGTACGTCGGCCGCTTCGTGCCGAAGAAGGGCTTCGACGTCGTCTCGGCCGCGACCGGCCCCGGCTACCGGCTCGTCTTCGCCGGCGGTGAGCGACCCGGCCACCTGCCGGAGACCGACGACCGGGTCTTCCTCGGGGCGCTGCCGCCCGACGAGGTGGCTGCGGCCTACCGCGCGTGCGACGTCTTCGTCTGCGCGAGCGTGGGCGAGGGGCCGATGACACCGATGGAGGCGCTGCTCTCCGGCTGCGCGGTGCTGGTCAACGACGACCCGGCGCTGCGCGCCCTCGGTCTCGGGGACGGCGTCCGCACGCTCCCGATGTCGGCCGATGCCTTGCGGCTGTGCCTGGCCGAGCTCGCCACCGACCCCGCCGCGGTCAGGGAGCTGGCGGCCCGGGGCCAGGAGGTCGCCCGCGCCCTGCCCACGTGGGCAGACCACCTCGACTCCCTGGAGGGGGTTCTGCGCACCGCGATGGCGGACGCGAAGCCGAGCAGTGTGCCCTGGTCCAGCCATTCGTAACCTCCTGCCGCCCCTCGACGTTGTAGCGGTGTCCGACCCGTCCGAGCCACGAGGACGGCGGTCAGAGGGAGAGCGTGATGAACGACGACGACCACGCCCGAGGGGCTGCGTGGGAGGGCGCCGGGGAGGACCCGGCCGAGCAGGCCGGGAGTCCTCGCTGGTACCAGCGCGCCCTGCCGGTGACGGCGATCGCAGGTCTGGGGCTGGCGGCCGTGGCGCTCGCGCTGCCCGGCCTGGACGACGACATCGAGCTGTCCACCAGCAGGCAGCCGCAGCCCTTCGTCGAGCTCTTCCTCAGCGCCCCTCCCGCGGAGCTCTGCGACGGCGGTGACGCCCCGCGCGTGCGCTTCCGGGTCGTGAGCCACCTCGAGGAGCTGCGGCGGATCGGCTACACGATCTCCGTGACCAGCCAGGGCCGTGAGGTGAGCCGAGAGGTCGCCAAGCTGCGGATCGGCCCCGGCCAGGCCAAGAGCGTGTGGACCCAGGTGGCCGCGCCCGACGCGCCGTACACGGTCACCGTCGACCTGCGGAACCGCCCCGAGACCGTGCGCGTGCACTGCCCCGGGAGCCAGGCATGACCACCGCCCCCGCCGGTCGCCCGGTGCGGGTCGCGCTGGTGACGCCACGCTTCCCGCCCGACGTCGGCGGCATGGAGCAGTACGTCGGGTGGACAGCGCGTGTGCTGGCCCGGGAGGGGTTCGACGTCACCGTCGTCACCACCGGCCGCTCACGTCGTACGACGCGTGAGGACTTCCACGGCGTGCCGGTGATCCGGCTCGGCACCTGGGCGACGCTGTCGAACACCCCCGTCAGCCCGCTCTGGCCGGCGCAGCTGCGCCGCCTCCTGACCGCGCTCGACGTCGACGTCGTCAACGCCCACGCCCCGGTGCCGGGCATCGCCGACGTCGCGGCGTACGTCTCGCCGGCGCCGGTCGTGCTGACCTACCACTCGGGCTCGCTGGTGAAGGGCGGCCACCCCGTCGACCCCGCGCTGCGCGCCTACGAGCGGCGTGTGCTGCCACGGGTCTTCGACCGGTGCGCCGAGCTCGTCGCGGTCTCGCCGGTCGCGATGACCCACGCGACCGGTCGCGCCCACCTGGTGCCGCCGGGCGTCGACACCGACTCGTTCTCCCCGCCCGCTCCCGGGTCGCCGCGCGATCGCACCGTGCTCTACGTCGGCCGGGTCGAGCGCACCTCGCGCTGGAAGGGCCTGCAGGTGCTGGTCGACGCGCTGCCCGCGCTGCGCGAGCGGGTGCCCGACGCGCGGCTCGCGGTGGTCGGCACCGGCGACGACGTCCCGCACCTGACGGCACGGGCCGAGCGGCTCGGCGTCGCCGACATGGTCGAGTGGCGCGGCGCGGTCGACCACGCCGACCTGCCCGAGCACTACCGCAGCGCCGGCGTGACCGTGCTGCCCTCGCTCACCGAGTCGGAGTCGTTCGGCATCACGCTCGTCGAGGCGATGGCCTCCGGGTGCCCGGTGGTCGGATCCGACGTCGGCGGCATCCCGCACGTGGTGCGCGACGGCGTCGACGGCCTGCTGACCCCTCCCGGTGACCACGCCGCCCTCGCCGACGCGCTGGCCACCGTGCTGCTCGACCGCGAGGGCGCCGCCGCGATGGGTGCCGCCGGCCGCGAGGCCGCGGCGTCCCGCTGGGACTGGGCGCGCCAGGAGGAGCGGCTGGTGCAGGTGATCGGCAACGTCGTCCGGGGGTCGCAGAGGGAGGTCGCAGCATGAAGCCGTCCACCGAGCTGAGGGTCGGCCGCCTCCGCGGTCGCGTGCCGCGTCCGCTGCTGCCGGCTGTCGTCGAGGCGCGCACCCGGGTGAGCTGGCGGAGCGAGGCCGTTCGCGAGGACGCACGCGCGCAGATGCGCTTCCTGATCGAGCACGGTCGCCCCGACCTCGACCTGGAGGCCACCGCGCGCGAGTACGTGAAGTTCCAGGCCCTGCGCGGCGAGCTGCGGTGGCGGCCGCAGGAGATCACCGCCCTCGACGTGGAGGGCGTCGACCACCTGCGGGACGCTGTCGGCGAGGGCCGCGGTGTGGTGATCAGCTTCATGCACCACGCGTTCTTCGAGGGTGGCTTCGCCTCCGTCGCCGGGCTCGGGCTGCCGGCGCACATCGTCTGCTACGGCTACATGCTCCGCGACGACGCCCCCGGCTGGCTCCAGCAGCACGTCAGGACGGCCCTCGCCCACGGCGGCGAGGCCTTCGCGGCCGACCGGGGCGCCGACGAGATGGCCCGGCTGCTGCGCGAGGGTGAGATCCTCGGCATCGCCACCGACGTCCCCGGGCGGACGCCGCTGCGCTTCGCCGGCCGCGACGTCGTGGGCTCCTTCGGCGCCGCGCGATTGGCCACCTCGACAGGGTCGCCGGTCGTCGTGATGACGTCGGAGCAGCGGGACGACGGCACTCCGCGGATCCGCCTGCACGAGCCGTTCGAGCCGGAGACGTTCCCCGACCCGTCGAAGCTGCTGGAGGCCATGGTCGCCGTCCACGAGGACGCCCAGCTCCGCTGGCCCGAGGCCGTCGACATCCCGCTGGCCCGTTGGAAGCTCCCTGACGCAGGAGGCGAGCAGTGACCGCCCTGACCTTCGACTCGTTGCACGCCGCCGACGACGCCTCGTCGCGCACGATCACGCTGCCCCCGGTCCAGGAGGACGGCGCCGACGGCTCCGGCGACGACGGCTCCCGCGGCCGGCACCGCGACGCCGAGCGCCCGCCGCGCACCGGCAGCCTCGGGCTCGGGCTGGCCGTGCTCGCGGTGCTGCAGTCCCTGGTGGTGCTCGACCTCGACGTGCCCGTCGTACGGCCGGCCGTCGCGTTCCTCACCCTGCTCGCGCTCCCGACGCTGGTGCTCTACAAGCGGGCCGGTCTGCCGGGCGACAGCGGGCTGGCGAGGTTCGCCTACGCGTTCGGCGCCAGCCTGCTCGGGATCGTCGTCGTCGGTCTCCTGCTCAACACGGTCCTCCCCGTCGTGGGCATCGACCGCCCGCTGACCCCGTTGGTGCTGGGTCTCACGTGGCTGGGGATCGACGCCGCCCTGCTCTGGTGGCGGCGCAGCGTGCCGCTGCTCGAGCCGACGCCGGTGAGGCAGCTGGCCGCCCGGGTGTGGGACACCCGGGCCGACCTCGCCCACGCCCTCGCCCTGGTCGCCGTCGCGGCGGCTGTGCTGGGCGCGATCCGTCTCAACAACGGCGGAGACGGCGTGCTGGCGCTGGCCGGTCACCTGCTCGCGGCTGCCGCCCTCGCCGTCCTCCTGCTCCGGCGGGGCACGCTCGGCCGTGACGCGCGGGTGCTCTTCCTCGTCGGCACCGCGCTGCTGCTGGCCACCTCGCTGCGCGGCTGGGGCATCACGGGCCACGACATCCAGGCCGAGTACTACGCCTTCTCGCTGACCGACGGCGCGCAGCACTGGTCGATGGACGTGCTGCAGAACGCCTACAACGCCTGCCTCAGCGTCACCCTCCTCCCCGCCGTGCTCGCGCAGGCCACCGGTCTCTCCGGCGTGACCGTCTTCAAGGTGGTGCTGCAGCTGGTGTTCGCGCTGGTGCCGGTGCTCACCTACCTGGTCTCCCGGCGCTTCGTCTCGCGCCGGCTGGCGCTCGTGGGCGTCGTCTTCGTGCTGGCCTTCCCGACGTTCTCCACCGACATGCCCTACCTGGTGCGGCAGGAGATCGCCTTCCTCTTCCTCGGTCTGCTGCTGCTCGCCGGCACCGAGCCGGGGCGCAGCCCCCGCGTGAAGCAGGCGCTCGTCGCGGTCTTCGGCGTGGGCGTCGTGCTGTCGCACTACTCCACGACGTACCTGCTGCTGGTCGGTCTGCTCGTCGGCCTCCTGCTGCTCGGCGCGGCGGCTCTCGTCGCCCGGCTGCTGCGGCGCCGCACCGGGTCGTGGCGCTCGCTGGTGCTGCTGAGCCCGCTCACGGTGGCCTTCCTCGCCGTCATCAGCACGCTGTGGGCCGGTCCGATCACCGACACCGGCAGCCACGCCGAGGACGTCGCGCGCAGCACGATCGCCGCGATCTTCGGCAAGGGCGACGACCGGCCGGGCTCCTCGGACATGACGTTCTCGCTGCTCGGTGGCGACGACGCGAGCCCGCGCGAGCGGCTGGACATGTTCGTGAAGGACACCATGGAGCTGCGCGAGCAGGCGCCGCCCGAGGTGCTGCTCGTCGACGACCCGGGGCCGGCCGAGAAGCGGCCGCCCATCGTGGAGGCCGACGACGCCCCGCTCACGCCGGCCGGCGAGGTGCTCGACGGCATCGGGATCGACCCCGGCTGGATCGCCAACGGGGCGCGCTACGCCGGCGCGGCTCTGCTGCAGATCTTCCTGCTGGTCGGTGTCTGGCGCGTGGTGGCAGCGCGGCGGCGGGCGCCGAGGCTCGCCGACGCGGAGGCCGCGGACGCGGCGGAGACAGACGCCTCTCCCGTCACCGCCGAGGTCGCGGCGCTGGTGCTCGGCGTCATGGCGGCACTCGGTCTGGTGGTGCTCGTGCCCAGCCTCTCGGTGGAGTACGGCGTGCTGCGCGCCTTCATGCAGACGATCCTGGTCGTGGCGCCGGTCGCCGCGGTGGGCCTGTGGTGGCTGGTGCAGCGCTTCGGGCGCAGCCCTGCCTGGCTGGTGGGCGTGCCGGTGGCTCTCTTCCTCGTGCTCAGCGCTGCCGCGCCGTCGCTGCTGGGCGGCAACCCGGCCAAGCTTGCCCTGCACAACGACGGGCTCTACCACGACCGCTACCTCGCCTCGGACTCCGACGAGGTGGCCGTCGACACGGTCGCCGCCGCTCCCGGCGACGGCGGCCCGATGCCGAAGGTGATCACCAGCCGCAACCAGGTGCTGCGCGTGGTGACCGCCGGCGTCGCCCAGGGCGAGGTCGTCGACCGCATCTTCCCGACGCTGCTCACCAAGGGCTCCTACGTCTTCGTCGACGCCCGGCTGGCGCGGCAGCGGGAGGCGACGATCTTCTACTCCGGCGACCGGATCACGTACAAGTACCCGATGGGCAACCTCGACCGCCGGCTCGACCTCGTCTACAGCTCAGGTGCCAGCAGGGTCTATCGATGAGTGCGGCGACCCTGCGTGCGCGGGTGGCGGCGGTCCGCTCGGACCAGCTGATGACCAACTCCGTGCTGATGCTCACCACGACACTGCTGATGGCAGGTGGTGGCGCGCTGTTCTGGATCCTCGCGGCGCGGCTGCAGTCGCCGGCCAACGTCGGCCTCGCGGGCTCCCTCGTCGCCTCCGCCGAGACGATCGCGCTCTTCGCCCAGCTGGGTCTCAACATCGCGCTGGTGCGCACCCTGCCGAGGAGCACCCGGCAGGCCGCCGACGTCGTGGTCACGATGGTCGTGGTGGTCACCGCGGCCGCGGCGTTCGCACTGCTCTACGCGCTGCTGCTGCCGGTCACCTCGCCCGACATCGCCGCGGTGCTGCACTCGCCGTGGACGGTGCTCGTCTTCTGCGCCCTGGTCGCCGCGAGCGCGCTCAACGTGCTCACCGACAGCATGTTCCTCGGGCTCAACAAGCTGCGGGCCTACCTCCGGCTCAACGGCGTGCTGCTCAACGTCGTCAAGCTGGGGCTGCCCTTCCTGCTCGTGGGTGCCGGTGCGCTCGGCCTGTACGGCGCCATCGGCGGTGCCGCCGCGGTGTGCGCCGCAGCCAGCCTCTGGGTGGTCTTCCGGGCCGTCCCGCGCCGCCGCACGTGGTCGCCGTCGCGCGAGCTGCTGGACGCCCGACGGTTCGCCGGCGCCGGCTACGTCGCCTACGCGCTCGCGGTCGCCCCGCTGCTGGTGTTCCCGCTGCTGGTGATGAACGCGCTGGGCGCGCCCGAGACCGGCGCCTACTTCGTCAGCTTCCAGGTCGCGATGCTGCTGCACGCGATCGTGCTCAACCTGGCCAACGCGGCGTACGCCGAGCTCGAGCGGGCGTCGTCCGGGCGCCACCGGCTGGTGCGCAAGAGCGCGGTCACGCTGATCGGTGCGTCGTTCGCCGGCGCGGTGGCGATGTGGGTGGTGGCGCCGTACCTGCTCTGGATCTTCGGTGACCACTACGTCGAGGAGGGCACCACGACGCTGCGCGTGCTGGCCTTCGCGGTGGTCTGCGCTGCCTACAACTACTGGGGTGCACTGCGGCTGCGGCTCTCGCGCCACCTGCGGGCGATGGTGCTGGTGCAGCTCGTCAGCACCGCCACGATGCTGGGGCTGGCCGCCGCCCTGGCCTCGCGCGGCACCGAGTGGGTGGCCGTGGCGTGGGGCGTGGGCCACCTGGTCGGCGGCGTCGTCGGGCACGTGGCGAGCGTGACCGTGGCGAGGTTCGAGGACGGTGAGCCGGAGCCGCTGGAGCCTGAGACGGTCGTGACCCCGGAGCCGGCATGAGCGCGCGCAACCTGGCGCTGACGTGCGTGCTCGCGAGCCTGCGGGTCACGCTGCGCGTGCTGTCGCGTGTCGTGCCGACGTCGCGCTCGGTGGTGGTCGCGGCCTTCCCCGAGACCGAGGGCAACGCGGTGGAGGCCGCCCGCGCCCTGCTGCGCCGCTACCCCGGGCGGGTGGTGTGGCTGCGCGAGTCGGGCGAGGCGCCGCGCGAGGTCCGCGAGCTCGCCGAGCAGGGCGTGACGCTCGTGCCGAAGGCGAGCCCGGCAGGGCTGTGGGCCTACCTCCGCGCCGAGGCGGTGCTCTTCACCCACGGCCTCTACGGCAGCCCGGCGCCGGTGTCTGGCAAGCCGGTCGTCAACCTCTGGCACGGCGACGGCCCCAAGGACATCCGGCCGCGCGTGCGCAGCGAGCACATCGCCAGCACCTACGTCGTGGGCAGCACGCCGCTCTTCACCCACCTCACCAAGTGCATGGCCTTCGACGTGCCGCGCGAGCACGCGATCATCACCGGCAACCCCCGGACCGACCAGCTCTGGCGCCCCGCGGACGGCGATCGCCTGCGTGCCCTCGGCATCGAGGGCGACTTCGTCGTCTGGATGCCGACGTGGCGGCGCGCCCGCGCGGTCGGCGCCGTCATCGCGTCGGACAAGGACACCGACACCACCGACGACGACGCCGCGATCGACCGGCTGCTCTCCGAGCTGCGCGCTCGAGGCGTGCAGCTCGTCGTGAAGCCGCACCCGATGGACGCCGACCGCCGCGGCGACCCGCGGTGGGTCACGGTGACCGAGGACGACCTGGTGCGCGCCGAGGTGACGCTCTACGAGCTGATGGGCGCCTCAGCGGGGCTGGTCACCGACTACTCCAGCGTCTGGACCGACTACCTGCTGCTCGACCGGCCGATGGCCTTCCTGGTCACCGACCGCTGGACCTTCGACAAGGAGCTCTTCCCCGCCGACGTGCTCGACTGGCTGCCCGGCGAGCTCGTCGAGAGCGGCGACGACGCGTTCGGGCACTTCCTCGCCGACCTCGACGCCGCCGGCTCGCTCGGTGCCACCCAGCGCAAGGAGGTGGCCGACCGGATCGGGCTCAACCAGACCCGCACCGCCGCCGACGACCTGGTCACCGAGCTCGATCGTCGCGGTGTGCTCCGGCTCCGGCCGTAGGCCTGGTCCGCAGCACGTCGCTGCGGGGGCGCAGGAAGGGCTTCTCGAGGAAGCGGTAGCTGGCAGCGGTCAGCAGCCACGGTCGCCGCGACCGTGGTGAGGCCGAGCGCCCACTTGGGGACGGCGGTGACGCCCTCGAGCACCAGCAGCGGCGGCAGGTGCCAGAGGTAGAGGCTGTAGCTGTGGCGGCCGACCAGGGTCATCCACCGGTGGCCCAGCAGCCGGTGCACCGGCCCGCGCCCGCCGGCGTACCCGGCCCGGATCAGCACCACCGTCGCCGCCACCGCGACCGGGATGCCGACCCAGCGGTAGAGGTCGCTGTGGCTGGGCGGCCCGAGCAGCACGTACGCCGCCAGCGCCCCCAGCGCCACCAGCGACCGACCGCCGAGCGCAAGGCCGTCGGTCGAGCTCGTCGAGACCAGTGATCTCGACGGGCGCTCGCTCCGCATCGCTGCTCGATCGCCGGCACCGTCGGTCGAGCTTGTCGAGACCATCCACAGCGCGAGCGCCGCCCCGACCAGCAGCTCGGCGAAGCGAGCGGTCGGCCCGAAGTAGAACCAGTGCGCGCCCAGCGGCAGCGACGCGGCGTAGAGCACGACCGCCGCGACCAGACCCGCGCGAGCCAGCCGCCGAGCGCTCCACCCGCGCCGCCGGGCCAGCAGCACGGGCAGCGGCCAGAGCAGGTAGAAGTACCACTCGATCGCGAGCGACCAGGTGTGGGCGAAGGGGTGCAGCGAGGGGATCCAGAAGCTGCCCTCCTGCATCGCCGCCCACGGCGCCGAGGCCTGCGTCAGCGCCACCACCCCGCGGCGGGCGACCTCAGCAGGAGAGGCGCCCGCCGCGGGGACGACGGCGTAGAGCAAGACGCTGACGACGACCAGGCCGAGCAGAGCGGGGTAGAGCCGCGTGGCCCGGCGGCGCAGGAAGCCACCCCAGGCGCGGGTGACCGTGCCGGACCCGGCGGAGCGCCACAGGACCGTGGTGATGATGAAGCCGCTGAGCACGAAGAAGACGTCGACACCGACGGATCCGCCGTGGAACAGGGGCACGTACCAGGCGAGCCAGTGCAGCGCCAGCACAGCGAGGATCGCGACGGCGCGAAGGCCGTCGAGGTAGTCGACCCGACCGCTGCTCCCCACGGGACCTCCGACCCCGGCCCAAAGGAAAATTCTCCCGACCTTCGTCAACGAGGTTCGAGGACTTCCGTTACGCCACGAAGTACGCCCCGGATGTCCAAGATGGGGGCATGCGACGTTATTCGGGGGCTATCGTCCTGCTCTTTTCCATGTTGTCCGCGTTCCTGGTGATCCCAGGACCGACCGTGACCGCAGCGTCCGCGTCCACCCTGACGCCGCTGCCGGCCACCCAGTCCGACAAGGTCGTCGACTCCTACGGCGTCGGCATCCACCTGCCGTTCCTGGACACGCCGTACGCCGACGCGACCCGGGTCGCCGACGCGCTCAGCGACCTGGGCGTCCGGCACGTGCGTGACGACCTGTACCTCGGCAACGAGCGGCAGTACGCCGGCATCAAGACGGTGGCGGACCGCGGCATCAAGTTCAACCTGATCATGGGCCGGCCCGACAAGCCGGGCACGCCCGCCGACTACGTGCGCACCGTCGCCGGCCTGCCCGCGGGCGCCGTCGAGAGCGTCGAGGGCATCAACGAGTGGGACCTCTTCGGCGCCGGCCGCCTCGACTGGGCCACCGAGGTGGCCACCTGGCAGCGCGACCTCTACACCGAGACCAAGGCCAACCCGGCGACCGCGCACCTGCCGGTGCTCTCGCCGTCGATGGCCTTCAAGTGGAACTACGCCGCGCTGCCGGACCTGTCGCCGTACGCCGACAAGGCCAACGCCCACATGTACCCGGGCGGCTACAAGCCCTCCAACGAGATCACCAACATCACCAACGCGCTGCGCACGGTCGTCCCGTCGAAGCCGCTCATCACCACCGAGGCCGGCTACCACAACGCCGTCAACACGACCAACGGTCACCTGCCGGTGGACGAGAAGACCGCAGGCGTCTACATGCCGCGGCTGCTGCTCGACCACGTCATGCGCGGGGAGGAGCGCGTCTACAGCTACGAGCTGATCGACGAGTTCGACAACACCGCCAAGACCAACCCGGAGGCGCACTTCGGGCTGCTGCGGCGCGACTGGTCGCCGAAGCCGGCCTACACCGCGATGAAGACGCTGCTGGGCCTCATGGCCGACCCGGGCCCGGAGTTCGCGACGCAGCCGCTGTCGCTGGCCTCCGCCGGCTGGCCGAGCGACGGCAAGTACCTCGTCACCCAGAAGCGGGACGGCAGCTACGTGCTGCTGCTCTGGCGCGACGCCCAGGTCTGGGACCCGGTGCTGCGCACCGCGCTGCCCAACCCGACCGCCAACGTGACGCTGACCTTCGGCGAGCAGCTCGACATGAGCGTCTACCGCGTCTCCGAGGGCTCGCAGCCGGTCAGCCAGACCCGTGGCTCCTCGATCCAGGTGCCGATGGACGGCGGCGTCACCGCGATCACGCTGAAGGACGCGGTCCCGGCTCCCGCGCCCACCGCTGTCACCGCGACGCCCGGCGACCGCTCCGCGACCGTGTCGTGGGACCTGCCGGCCAGCGACGCCGAGATCACCGGCTTCGAGGTGCTCCGCTCCGGCGGGGTGGCCCAGCGGGTGGACGCCTCGGCGCGCAGCTTCACCGACACCGGCCTGGCCAACGGCAGCTCCTACACCTACTCGGTGCGGGCGCTGGCCACCGGCGGCGACTCGGCCTGGGTGACCTCGGGGGCGGTGGTGCCGGCGACGGTGCCCGGTGCACCGACGATCGCGAACACCGCCGCGGGCACCGGGGCGGTGACGGTGACCTGGCGGGCGCCGGCGAGCAACGGCCGGCCGATCCTGGGCTACGAGCTGTCCCACGGCACCAAGGTGCTCAATGTCGGTGCCTCCACGCTCAAGGCCACGCTCAGCGGTCTTCCCCGGCGTACGACGCTGCGGGTCGCCGTGCGCGCCCGCAACGCCATGGGCTGGAGCGCCTACGCCTACACGCCGTACGTGAAGACGAAGTAGGGCGCACCATCCGGTGGTCGAGCAGCGATGCGGAGCGAGCGCCCGTCGAGACCCCTCGCTAGAACCACGGCACCCAGCCTGCCGGCCACTCCGTCGTCCACGGTCGTTCGCCAAGGAGCAGGAAGCGCGCGCGGGACCGGGCCGCCCGCAGCCGGCTGACCACGCGGGTCGGGTCGCGCAGGTCGAGCGAGACGACGCGCGTGTACTCCAGGCCGAGGGCGCGGCAGGCCTCCTCGCGCTCGGCGTCGCGCGCCCTTCTGGTGGTGCCGGCGTGGGCGGCGCCGTCGTACTCCACGACGAGGCCGGCCTCCTCGTCGAGGAGGTCGGCGCAGGCGACGAACCGCCCCGCCCGGTCGAAGATCATCGCATTGACCGCCGGCTCGGGCAGGCCGGCGTCGTCGGTCCAGATCAGCCGCAGCGCGGTCTCCATCGGGGAGCGCACGCCTGCTCGCGCCCGCTCCAGGGCACGGATCGCCCGGCCGGCACGGCGCCACGCCGTCCGCGCTCCGACGTACTCCCGCGCGTGGGAGAGCCTGACGGCGTGCGCCGCGACCGCCATGTCGGCGGCTGCCACCGAGGCGCGCTCGCCGGTGAGAAGGCGGAGCTCGTCGAAGAGCGCGCGGGCCGGCGAGGCCACCCTGAGCCCGTGCATGTCGATCACGTCGTCCGCGGGAAGTGCCTCGTAGCTCCAGCGCACGCCGGGATGCGAGCGACGCCCCGCTGAGCTGCCCGAGACCAGCTGCACGGGTCGCTCACCAGTGGTGTCACGCCCGTCGAAGTACGCCGCCTCGTGCAGGCGCAGGGCTGCCCAGCCGGTGACAGCGCCGGCGGCGCCGAGGTGCGCGGTCGCGTCGAGGATGCGTTGCTCGGGTGGGGCGTCGGGACTGGCCGGGACGTAGGCGTTGTGCCCGACCCTGCGCCACCTGCTGCTGCGCGACTGGGCTCGCGTGGGTCCCCGGCGGCCGGTGGGGTCCACGGCCACCGGCAGGGAGAGGCCGCCCGGCAGCGGACGGCGAGGCAGGAAGGGCTCAGGCACGGGGCGAGCCTGGCCGCGTTCGGCGCCGCACACGATTCGCCGTCCACAGGTGGACGTTCTCCGACGCAGTGGTCGCTGCGTAGCCCAACGAGCGACCAGTACGTCGGAAAGCGCCCGGGTGGTCGAGCAGCGATCGGCCGTCGAGACCACTGGTGACCTAGGTCCTGCAACCCTGGCGAGCCGGCGCACGTCTTGGGTGCATGACCAAGACACTGATCTCCGCAGCCGCCCTGACCACCGCCTCCTTGGCCCTGACCCTCGCCGGCCCGGCCACCGCCGACAGCATCGGCACCCGCGACGCCAACGACAGCCCGCACGGCTCCGACCTCCGCGTCGTCGAGGTGAAGAACCGCGACAAGGCGCTCGTGGTGGTCACCCATCACGACGGCCTGCGCCGCGACCCGGCGACCGGCTCGGCCGGCTCGGTGTACATCGACACCAACCCGGCCGACCGTGGTCCTGAGCTCGTCTTCGTCGGCGCCTACTTCCAGGGCAGCGACTACCAGCTCGTGCGCACCGAGGGCTTCGGCGCCAAGAACTGGGGCAGGCGCGTCTCCGGGTTCTACGAGATGAACGTCGACTACGCCCAGGAGAAGGTCCGCATGCGCATGTCGCGCAAGTCCATCGGCCGCCCGGGCAAGGTCCGCGTCGCCGTCCGCGTCTCGGGCACGCGCACCGACGGCACCAGCAAGGGGCTCGTCGACTGGCTCGGCGAGCCGCGCAGCTTCACCCCCTGGGTCGCCAAGGGCTGACGCCGCGGGAACCGTCGGTCGAGCTCGTCGAGACCCCGTCGGTCGAGCTTGTCGAGACCACGGTGCTCGCCGCACGCGTGTCCCGAAACCGGCGAAGGTGCGGGGAGACGACCCTCCCCGCACCTAGAATCGCCGCCGGTGACCACCGCCGACAGGCACGAGACGAGGAGGCTGGGATGAGCACCGATCAGCCCGGCCACCTCAGACCTGGTCTGAGATGAGCGTGGTCGACCCGGGGGAGTCGGCCCACCCGTTGACCGCGACCGGACGCGCGGAGCCGACAGCCCCAACAGCCCCGTCGGTAGAAGCGCCGCGCCTGCTCTACATGGACACCCTGCGCAGCACGCTCATGCTCATCGGGGTGGCCTACCACACCCTGGGCGTCTTCTCCGCCCGTCGCGGGGACGTGGCTGGTGGCTGGGCAGGGTGGGACGTGCTGAAGGAGTTCACGCACGTGTGGCGGATGCCGGCGTTCTTCGTGGTGGCAGGCGTGTTCGCCGCCATGGTGCTGGCGCGTCGCGGGGTCGGTCCCTGGTGGCGCCGCCGGGTGGTGCGACTCGGCGTGCCCCTTCTCTTCGGAGCCCTGGTGGTGAACACCGTCGCGTGGCTCCTGATCGCCTGGGAGAAGGGACGCCTCGACCTGTCGTCTCCCGGCGCGACCCTGGCCGACGTCGTCGGGCCGCACGCGGGGGAGCTGCTGCACCTCTGGTTCCTGCTCCACCTGCTGATCTTCTGCACCCTGGCTGCGGGCGGCGTCCTGCTGGTCCAGCGCTACGCCCTCCAGGTGCGGGTCGGCGCGGCCGCAGACCGGGTCGCGGTGAGCCGCCTGCCGCTGCTGCTGTTGCTGGTGAGCGCGTCGGTGGTCGCCGGGGTCGCCACGGCGGCGTACGACACGAACGCAGCGACCGGCGGCCTCCTCATCAACTCCTTCTTCCGCAACCTCGTCTTCTTCGCCTTCGGCTGCCTGATCGGCGCCTCTCCGGGGGCCTTGCGCGCTCTCGTCGCGCGGCGTGACGCGGTCGTGCTGCTTCTGGCGATCGTGACGGCGACCCTGCTGATGACCGCTGACCCGTTGGGCATCGACTACCACCACGCTGTCTGGTGGGGGATGCGCACGCTGGCGGGCCTGACGTGGGCGCTGGTGCTGCTCAACGTCTTCCAGCGGTGGTTCCAGTTCCACGGGTGGTGGTCCCGCTACCTGGTGGCCGCCTCGCTGCCCGGTCTACCTCGTGCACTACCCGGTGAAGATCCCCGTCTCCCACGCGGTCGCCGGTTGGGGCCTCGGGCCGATCATCGGCGGGTCTTGGCCGTCGTCCTGGTCGGGCTGGTCTCGTTCGCGATCTACGAGGTGCTCAATGCCCACCGGTGGACGGCCTGGCTGTCGACGGGCCAGCGCGAGCGGGGCCCGTCGGTGCTCGACCTGAGGCGCCGAACTGCCGACACGTAACCGGCCCCCGAGCGCCTGGTCCCGGGTCCCGTGGCTGACCCCACCGCGCGCCGCGACCACCTGCGTTGACCATCCGCCGGCGCCGTACGGATGACCTTTACCTAATCCGGATCGTTGGACGAGATGTCCGTGTGACAGTGGATCGCGGACCGCGCCCCGGCCGACGGGGCGGAGCAATTGCTGTTGGGGGTGGCTGCCCGTGCGTGGTGAAGCCGTCCCGGTCGCTCGCTTGACGCTGGTCGCGGCAGGGTTTGCGCTGGCCGTGACGGGCCTCGTCCTGCTGACCCCCTACCTGACCTTCGGGCTCGAGAGCCCTTCGGGTCACCTGTTCCTGAACGCCGTGGACGCCTGCGTGGGTCTGCTGGTCGCGCTCCTCGTCTTCGGGAAGTTCCTCCGCAGCAAGCGGCTGCAGGACCTGCTGCTCGCCCAGGGCTTGGCGCTCATGGTCGTGGCGGGTCTGGGTCTGGCGTACGTCGCCGGCGTCACCAGCGACCTGCGTGAGGGCACCCTGGACGTGTGGCTCCCACTGTCGGTGCGGGTGGCCGGGTGCCTCCTGATCACGGCCGCGGCCGTCGTGGGCGATCGTCCGGTGCGGAGCGGCAGCTGGCGCCAGTGGGCGTGGGCCCCGGTCGCGGCCGTCGTGGCCGTCCTCTTCTCGACCTTGTGGGCGCTCCGGTCAGGACTTCCTGTCGCGATCGACCTGAGCGACGTGCCGGAGAGCGCCCAGCGCCCGATCCTCACCGGTCATCCCCTGCTCCTCGGGTCGCAGGCGCTGACAGCTGTGTGCTTCCTGGTCGCCGCCGTCCTCTTCACGATCGAGGCGTCACGCAGCCGCGATCCGCTGCTGCGGTGGGTCGGCCCCGCGTGCGTGCTCAGCTGTTTCGCCCGGGTCAACTACGTGCTCTTCCCCTCGCTGTACACCGACTGGCTCTACACCGGTGACGTCCTGCGCACCGCCGCCTACCTCCTCCTCTTCGTGGGTGCGGTGAGCGAGATCCAGCACTACTGGCACATGCAGGCGAGGGTCGCCGTCCTCGACGACCGTCGCCGGCTGGCGCGCGAGCTGCACGACGGGGTCATCCAGGAGCTCGCCTACATCAGGGCCGAGGGACGCGCGCTGCCGGAGGGGCTTCAGGGGCGTGACCACATCCTCGGAGCGAGCGAACGCGCACTCGACGAGGCGCGGGCTGCCCTGCACGCCCTGGGGGACTCGGGCGACGACCCGCTGAGCGCGTCGCTCGAGCGGGCCGTCCGGCAGGTCGCGGAGAGGTTCGACGTGGCGGTCGTCCTCGACCTGGACGAGAGCGTCCCGGCGTCCTCCGACCAACGGCACGCGCTCGTGCGCATCGCGCGAGAGGCGGTGACGAACGCCGCGCGCCACGGCAACGCCCACAAGGTGCTGGTCGAGCTCAACGGCGGCCCGGACAGCGCCACACTCCATGTCCGCGACGACGGGGTCGGCTTCGAGCTGCCGGCTCAGAGCCCGTTGACGACTGGCTACGGCCTCGTCAGCATGAGGGACCGGGCGCAGGGGCTGCCGGGCTCGTTCGAGATCGAGTCGGCCCCAGGCGTCGGTACGACGGTGACGGTGCACTGGGGGCTTCATCGATGAGTGGCATGAGGGTCGTCATCGCCGACGACCATGCGTGGGTGCGGTCGAGCATCCGTGACGCTCTGGAGGCGGACGGTCACGAGGTCTGCGGTGAGGGCGCGACCGCCGAGGAGGCCGTGCGCGCCGCCGTGGAGTCCGAGCCGGACGTCGCCCTGCTCGACATCCACATGCCGGGCAACGGCATCAGCGCGGCGCGCGAGATCATGAACTCCCTGCCGCAGACAGCGATCGTGATGCTGACCGCGTCGCGCGAGGACGAGGATCTCTTCGACTCGCTGAAGGCCGGGGCATCCGGCTACCTGCTCAAGGACACCGCCCCGGCCGACCTCCCTGCTGCCCTGCAGGGGGTGCTGGCGGGTGAGGCGGCGATGCCGCCCACGCTGGTCAGCCGCATCATCGAGGAGCTGCGGGGGCCCGCGGCGTGGCCCGCTCGCCCGGCGTACGCCGGCGGCCGCCAGGCTCAGCGCCCGGGAGCTCGAGGTGATGGAGCTGCTGGCCAAGGGCATGACGACGGAGGACGTCGCCGGTCAGCTCTTCCTGTCTCCGACGACGGTGCGGGTGCACGTCTCGACGTCGTTGCGCAAGCTGCGCGTGAAGGACCGGGAGAGCGCGTTCAAGCTGTTGCGCGGGCGGTGAGCTTCCGGCCGGCCGTCGCCAGGTCGAGGATCGCGGCGCCGAGAGCGGCCGCCTCCTCGACGGTGTACTCCTCCGCCCCGATCAGCAGCACCGGGTCCTCCTGCGTGCCGTCCGGATGCACGGTCACGCAGAGGCGGGCCGACTCCTGGCCCGTGACGGCCAGGGGCGCGCTCATGTGCACCCAGTCCTCCTCGTCCTGGAGGTAGCCGTGACGGGTGACGCACCAGTGCGGGCAGGCCGGAGCAGGCATGTGCTCGCCGCGGGGCTGCGGCGGGCGCGGGCTGTCCATGTTCATCCGTCCCTCAGAGCGTCGTGGTGCGTCGGTGCGGTCGGGAGTCGCTCGTCCTGCTCCCGGGGGTCCACCTGGCCGTCGTGCTCCTGCTCTCGCCGGCCCTCGGAGTCGCCCGGTGGCAGCCTTCCACCGAAGGCCTCTCGTTATGCGCCGCACCGGCGCGCTGCCTGAACATTGCTCCACGTCCTTCTGGCCGTGAGGCGCTCCCGACCCCCGCCTCTCCTCTGAAGATAGGAGTCGGACATCCGGCGCAGAAGGGCCCAGAGCGTTCAAACACCTGAACGCGACCAACGTCCGGATCGAGGGGTCCTGCGCCTGGCAGCAGACGAGGGCCAACCGGGGGAAGGTTGGCCCTCGCTGCTCCTCCCAGGGGCTTCATTTGCGCGAGCTCAGGCTTGTCGGGATGCGCTTCAGTCAGGTCACTTGCTCAGGCAGATGTCCACGTAGGCTCCCGTGTTGCCGTCGGCCAGCTGCGCGCGCACCCGCCAGAGACCGGACTCCAGTCCCTTGGTCGACCAGTTGTAGTGGTACTGGGCTCCGTCCCAAGCGAATGTCGAGCCGCTGTTGGGGGAGACAGTTCCCACGGTCTCGAGCACCGTGTCACCAATGCAGCCGCCGATCCGCGTCGCCTTGAACGTCGGCGCCGCAGCCTGCGTCACCACGACACCGTTCACGTCCTTCAGCTTGAACTTCAGCGGCACCGTCTGGCCAAGCTTGAACTTGCTCAGCTGCACGCCGACCTGGTGGGCGGTGTCGTTGACCGGCTGCAGGAACCCGTCCCAGCGGAACCCGATGCTCAGCACCCCGGGGGTCCCCTGAGCGAACGAGTAGTTCGCGGCAGTCAACGTGCCGGGCAGGCAGGTGATCGCGTACGTCCCGACCCCCTCGCCCGGAGCCCGCACGCATGCCGCCAGCCCGCTGACGCCTGCCGTGCCGGCGTCCTCGCCGTTCTTGAATCCGCTGAGATCCCAGGTGAAGGTCGGGTCGGCAGCGTTGAGCGTCTTCGACTTCGAGTCAGCGTTGACCAGCAGCTGCGCCTTGGTGATCTCCAGCTCGCCGGCGACGAAGGTCAGGTCGTAGTTGTCGCCCAGGCTCAGCGTGCCCTTCTTGATGTCGTAGGAGCCCACGTTCTCGCCGGCGTCGCGGGTCAGCGCGCCGGTGAAGGTGTCCCCGGCGACGTTGGAGCCCGAGGTGATCTGGTAGGTCAGCGCCGGGTCGTCGTTGCCGTAGGTCTTGGTCTGCGGGTCCGCGGTCACCGTGACCGCGCGCTGGGTGATGCTCAGCTGGCGCCGACGAAGGTCAGGTCGTAGTTGTCGCCCAGGCTCAGCGTGCCCTTCTTGATGTCGTAGGAGCCCACGTTCTCGCCGGCGTCGCGGGTCAGCGCGCCGGTGAAGCCGTCCCGGCGACGTGGAGCCCGAGGTGATCTGGTAGGTCAGCGCCGGGTCGTCGTTGCCGTAGGTCTTGGTCTCGGGTCCGCGGTCACCGTGACCGCACGCTGGCGTGATGCTCAGCTCGGAGCCGACGAAGGTCAGGTCGTAGTTGCTCGCCCAGGCTCAGCGTGCCCTGCTTGATGTCGTAGGAGCCCGACGTTCTCGCCGGCGTCGCGGGTCAGCGCGCCGGTGAAGCTGTCCCCGGCGACGTTGGAGCCCGAGGTGATCTGGTAGGTCAGCGCCGGGTCGTCGTTGCCGTAGGTCTTGGTCTTCGGGTCCGCGGTCACCGTGACCGCGCGCTGGGTGATCCTCAGCTTGGAGCCGACGAAGGTCAGGTCGTAGTTGTCGCCCAGGCTCAGCGTGCCCTGCTTGATGTCGTAGGAGCCCGACGTTCTCGCCGGCGTCGCGGGTCAGCGCGCCGGTGAAGCTGTCCCGGCGACGTTGGAGCCGGAGGTGATCTGGTAGGTCAGCGCCGGGTCGTCGTCGCCGTAGGTCTTGGTCTGCGGGTCCGCGGTCACCGTCACCGCGCCGCTGGGTGATGGTCAGCTCGGCGCCGACGAAGGTCAGGTCGTAGTTGTCGCCCAGGCTCAGCGTGCCCTGCTTGATGTCGTAGGAGCCCGACGTTCTCGCCGGCGTCGCGGGTCAGCGCGCCGGTGAAGCTGTCACCGGCGACCGCTGGAGCCCGAGGTGATCTGGTAGGTCAGCGCCGGGTCGTCGTTGCCGTAGGTCTTGGTCTGCGGGTCCGCGGTCACCGTGACCGCCCGCTGGCGTGATCGTCAGCTGGGAGCCGACGAAGGTCAGGTCGTAGTTGTCGCCGAGGCTCAGCGTGCCCTGCTTGATGTCGTAGGAGCCCACGTTCTCGCCGGCGTCGCGGGTCAGCGCCCGGTGAAGCTGTCGCCGGCGACGTTGGAGCCCGAGGTGATCTGGTAGGTCAGCGCCGGGTCGTCGTTGCCGTAGGTCTTGCGTCTGCGGGTCCGCGGTCACCGTCACCGCCCGCTGGTGATCGTCAGCTGGCGCCGACGAAGGTCAGGTCGTAGTTGTCGCCCAGGCTCAGCGTGCCCTGCTTGATGGCGTAGGAGCCCACGTTCTCGCCGGCGTCGCGGGTCAGCGCGCCGGTGAAGCCGTCCCCGGCGACCGCTGAGCCCGAGGTGATCTGGTAGGTCAGCGCCGGGTCGTCGTTGCCGTAGGTCTTGGTCTGCGGGTCCGCGGTCACCGTGACCGCGCGCTGGGTGATGCTCAGCTGAGCGGTGTCGCCGGTCACGAACGAGTAGTCGTCTGCAGTGAGAGTGCCGGGGCACACACGATCGTGTAGCTCCCGACATCGGTGCCGGCGGCTCGTGTGCACAGGGGCATGCCGGTCACACCGGCGCTGGTGGCGGTCTCGGAGTTCTTGAACCCGCTGAGGTTCCAGCCGAAGGTCGGGTCGGCCTCGCCGTACTCCTTGCTGTCGGGCTCGGCGTTGACGGCGAGTTGCGCCTTGGTGATGTCGAACTCTGCGGTGTCACCGGTGGCGAAGGAGTAGTTGTCGGCGTCCAGGGTGCCCGGGTCGCAGGTGATGGTGTAGCTGTCGACAGCCTGACCGGTCTCGCGCGAGCAGTCAGCCTCACCGGTCACACCGGCGCTGGTGGCGTTCTCGGAGTTCTTGAACCCGCTGAGGTTCCACCCGAAGGTCGGGTCGGCCTCGCCGTACTCCTTGCTGTCGGGCTCGGCGTTGACGGCGAGTTGCGCCTTGGTGATGTCGAACTCTGCGGTGTCACCGGTGGCGAAGGAGTAGTTGTCGGCGTCCAGGGTGCCCGGGTCGCAGGTGATGGTGTAGCTGTCGACAGCCTGACCGGTCTCGCGCGAGCAGTCAGCCTCACCGGTCACACCGGCGCTGGTGGCGTTCTCGGAGTTCTTGAACCCGCTGAGGTTCCACCCGAAGGTCGGGTCGGCCTCGCCGTACTCCTTGCTGTCCGGCTCGGCGTTGACAGCCAGCTGCGCCTTCGTGACCGTCAACGTGCCGCTGCCGGCGCTGTTGTCCAGTGTGGTGCCGTCGTACGCGGCGTGGATGGTGTAGTCGTCCACGTCCGTGCCCGCCGGGAGCGTGTAGGTCACGCCGGCTGCGCCGTCCTCGACCGTGGTGTCGTCGACAGGGGACCCGATGACGGTGGAGCCGTCCTTCACCGTGAAGGTGACCTTGCCGCTGTCCACGGGCAGGGGATCGCCGCCCAAGGTGACTGTGGCGGTCAAGTTCACCGACGAGTCGCCGTAGGTGGCGGACTTGTCAGCGACGGCGGTCTGGGTCGCGGCGGCGGTGACGTCGATCGTCACAGTCGCAGGCGCCGACGTCAGCGCGGCTGAGGTGCCATCGCCTTGGTCCGTGACCCTGAAGGTGAACGAGTCGGGACCCTTGTAGCCGGCGTCCGGCGTGTAGGTCAGGTTGCGACCCGTCCCCGAGAGCGAACCGTGCTCCGGCCCGTCGCCGACGGTGTAGGTCAGGTTGGCGGCCGACGTCTCCACGTCGGTGCCGCTCAGCTCGATGGGGTTGTTGCTGCTGCCCTTGACGACCTCGACGTTCTGCGAGGTCGCGTTCGGAGAGTCGTTGACCGGAGTCACGGTGACAGAGACGTCGCCGGAGTCGGAGGCGGAGCCGTCGGAGACCGTGTACGAGAACGAGGCCGCGCCGTTGTAGTTGCTGGCGGGCGTGAAGGTGATGTTGCCGCCGCTCAGGTCGACTGAGCCGTGAGTAGCGCCGGAGACCCCGGTGACTGAGAGCCCGTCGTTGTCGGCGTCGGTGTCGTTCCCAACCAGTGAGCTGGCCGCGATCACCAGCGGGGTGTCCTCGGGGTCGACCTGGAGTCGTCGACTGCGCTGGGGCCGGAGTTCGCGACGACGAGCGAGTCAGAGACGGCGGCGCCGTCGACCTTGGTGTCGTTCGGGGTCACCGTGACAGAGACCGTCTCGCCCTTGTTGCCGTTGCCGGTCAGGCTCATGTCGAGCGTGTCCGAGAGCAATGACGAGCTGGGCGTCGTCTTGACGGTGGTGGTGCCCACCTTCCAGACATAGGTGAGCGTGACGGTGTCGCCGTCGGTGTCGGCCTTGGTCGCCGTGGCCGTCAGGGTCTGGTTGGTCGTCGCGGGGTCCGGGCTGAGAACCACGGTGGCCGTCGGGGCAGCGTTCGTGGCCACCCCGTTGGTGTAGCGAGCGACGATGTCCTTCGTGCCGCTTTGCTGTCCGGGGGTGCACAGCGTTGTGTTGGTGCCTGCAATCGCGGTGCCGTTCACTGTCCAGCCAGCGAAAGTGTGGGTCCCGTTCGGGCTGCTCACGCTGGCGGGAGCAACGAGCTTGACCGCGTCGTCTTCATTGGCGCCGCCGCCGATGTTGACCCCAGCCGAAGTGGCCAGGACCGTGTTGGTCGGGTTTGCCGCGGGGCACACGGTGGTGTCGGCCGTCACGCTGTAGGCAACGAGAGCCTGGATCGACTGCCCGGCAGGTGTTGACGTGTACACCTTCACGTTGCCGTCTGTGAAGGAGTGGTTCACCGTCCCCGAAACGGAGCCTTCGGCCACGACCGTGTAGGTGGCGACGAACCAGTCCGGGAGGTTGAACGCATCAACGATCTCCCCCTGCTCGTCGGCAATGACGTCGACCTGGCGCTGCCAGGTGCGGCCGAGCTCGTCGTCGACGGTCAGGTGGACGCTCTCGCCGGCCTCCCAGCCGGCGCCCGTCAGCGTGACCAGCTCCCCGGGGGCGTAGTCCGCCTTGTCGCTGGTGACTGACGGCGCCGTCTCCGCTGTCGCTGACGATGCCGTCAGCAGCGTCAGCCCTCCCATGACGACCACGGCGGCGAGGAACGCACAGATCACGCGTACCCGTGCGGTCCACTGCTGGCTTCCGAACATCTGCATCGCGTCTTCCCCACAACATGGCGCGCCCCCGGTCGAGCAGCTCCTACTAAGCAACTTAGGAATCGGACATCCCGGTACAGAAGGTCCTGTCGCGTTCAAATGCCTAAACGTGACCGTGGCCCAAGGTCCCGGGTCGGGTGCGGCCCGGACTAGTGAGAACGACGAAGTCGGGCCCACCGCCTCGCAACTAGACTCGAGAGCGTGACCACCGACTGGCAGGAGCGACTGAGGGAGCAGGGCTACCGCCTGACTCCCCAGCGCGAGCTGGTCCTCGCGGCGGTCGAGCGGCTGGGTCACGGCACCCCGGACGAGATCCTCGCCGCGGTGCGTGAGCAGTCGTCTGCGGTCAACATCTCCACCATCTACCGCACTCTCGAGCTGCTGGAGAGCCTCGGCCTGGTGCGTCACACGCACCTGAGCGATCGCGCGCCGACGTACCACTCACGCACCGGACCCGACCACGTGCACCTGAAGTGCCGCGGCTGCGCGACGGTCATCGATGCCGAGCCGGCCGCTTTCGAAGGCATGGCTCAGCAGCTGCGCGAGCGGCACGGCTTCGACCCGGACCTGGGCCACCTCACCGTCTTCGGCCTGTGCAGTTCCTGCTCAGATCCGTCGGTCGAGCGCCAGGATCCGTCGGTCGAGCGCCAGGATCCGTCGGTCGAGCTTGTCGAGACCACGGTGGTTGAGGAGCGAACGAAGTGAGCCTCGAAACCACGTCACCCCTCCTCGCCCTCCCCGGCGCAGTCGCCGGCAACGGCATCGACGCCGCCGTCGCCGCCCACTACGGCTCCTTCAACCACGAGCAGCGCGTGCTCGAGGAGGGGAACGGCTTCGTCGACCTCTCGCACCACGAGGTGCTCCGCATCAGCGGCGCAGACCGGCTGACCTACCTGCACTCGATCACCACGCAGCAGTTCGAGGGTCTCCAGCCCGGTGTGCAGACGCAGGCGCTGATCCTGAGCCCGCACGGCCACGTCGAGCACCACTTCTACGGCGTCGACGACGGCGAGGCGTTCACCGCCCACACCGAGCCGGGCTGCGCAGGCCCGCTCATCGAGTTCCTCGACCGGATGAAGTTCATGATGCGCGTCGAGGTCACTGACGTGACCGCCGAGCTCGCCGTCTGCTGGCGCCCCCCACAGGGAGGTGGTGACACCCGTCGGTCGAGCAGCGATGCGGAGCGAGCGCCCGTCGAGACCACCCTCGTCACCGGCAAGTACGACCTCATCCCTCGCGACAAGCTCACCGACTACGCCGAAGCAGCGGGCCCTGCCTGCGGCTTCTGGGCCTACGAAGCCCTCCGCATCGCCCGTGGCGAGCCTCGCTTCAAGATCGACACCGACCACAAGACGATCCCCAACGAGGTCGGCTGGGTCGGGCCGGACACCCAAGGCCCAGCAGTGCACCTGGAGAAGGGCTGCTACCGCGGCCAGGAGACGGTCGCCCGCGTCCACACCCTCGGCCGCCCGCCGCGGCGATTGACGCTGCTGCACCTCGACGGCACCGAGAACCGGCTGCCCACCGCCAAGTCCGAGGTCTTCGCCAACGGCAAGTCCGTCGGCTTCGTCGGCACCTCAGCCCGTCACCACGAGCTCGGACCGATCGCGCTCGCGGTCATCAAGCGCAACGTGCCGATCGATGCGCCGCTCGAGGTCGATGGCATGCCGGCCGGCCAGGAGGTCCTCGTCGACCCCGAGGTCGGGCTCCACGTCCGCCCCAACCTCCGGTGACGCGTTTTCGTCGGTCGAGCTTGTCGAGACCCCGCCCGGTGATCGAGCAGCACCCCCCGGCGATCGAGCAGCGAGCTTGCGAGCGTCCGTCGAGATCCCGTCCGTCGAGATCCCGTCCGTCGAGATCCAGCCCGTCGAGATCCAGCCGGTGAGCCATCCGCTCCGCCACCGCCGAGCGCGGTGGGCCTTGCTGGTCGCCCTGGCGATCGAGCTCGTGGGCATCGCCTGGCTGGTGCTCAGCCCCAGCTCCGCCGCCCCCGACGCCGTCACCGTGGCCCTGAGTGAACTGCTGACCCGGGCGGGCGCGCCAGGCGTGGTGGCGGACCAGGCGTTCATCGAGTTCGTGCTCAACGTGGCACTGTTCGTCCCGCTCGGCGTGACCCTGGCACTGCTGCTGCCTCAGGTCAGGTGGTGGGTGTGGGCGCTGATGGGGCTTGTCATGTCAGCGGTGATCGAGGGCGCGCAGCTGCTGTTCCTCTCTGCCCGCTCGGCGACGGTGTGGGATGTCGTGGCCAACGCAGCCGGACTGGCTATCGGCGCGCTGCTGGTTGCAGCTGCGCTACAGCTGGCCCGGCGCCGCCGGTCCGCCGAGATCCGGACCGAGGCCACCGTCTAGGGGTTGAGCACCTCGCCGCCTGGCTACGATCCTGCTGACTTCCGACGCGAGGGGACCGCATGCGAGTCGTGATCACGGGCGGGGCCGGCTTCATCGGCGCCAATCTCTGCCGTGAGCTCCTGACCGCTCAGGACGAGGTCGTCGTCATCGACGACCTGTCGACCGGTGCGAAGACCAACCTCGAGGGACTCGAGGTCGAGTTCCACGAGGGCACCATCCTCGACCGCGACCTGCTCGATCGCGCCTTCGCGGGCGCGGACGCCGTCGTACACCTTGCAGCGTTGGTCTCCGTCCCGTGGTCGGTCGAGGACCCGGACGAGAACCACGCTCGCAACGCCACCGGCACGCTCGAGGTCCTCCAGGCCGCAAGGCGAGCCCAGGTCGACTACGTCGCCGTCGCGTCCTCAGCGGCCGTCTACGGCGCCAACCCCGAGCTGCCGAAGCACGAGCTCATGCCGACCGCTCCGTTGACGCCGTACGCGGTGAGCAAGGTCGCCACGGAGCAGTACGCGTTGGCCTTCGCCCACAGCTATGGCATGCGCACGATCGCCTTCCGGTTCTTCAACGTCTTCGGCCCGCTCCAGCCGGCGGACCACGCCTACGCCGCAGTGATCCCCGCCTTCGTCGACGCCGCGGTCGCAGGGCGGGCACTGCCTCTCGAGGGTGACGGCACCCAGACGCGAGACTTCGTCTATGTCGGCACGGTGTCGCGGGTGCTGGCCGACGCGGTGCACCGTCGGGTGACGGACGATGTGCCGGTCAACCTCGCCCTCGGCGGGCGTACGTCGCTCCGCGAGCTGATCGCGACCATCGAGCAGGGCATCGGCCGCCCCGTCGAGATCGAGCAGCGACCACCGCGCGTCGGCGACATCCCGCACTCGCAGGCCGACGCATCCCGGCTGCACTCGCTCTTCCCGGACGTGGAGCCCGTGCCGATCGAGCAGGGGCTGCGGGAGACGGTGCAGTGGTTCGTCGAGCGGGCCACCTCCAGTCGATGACCTCCGAAGAGCCACCCCAGCCGCCGTTCCGCGTGCTGGCCGTCTGCGTGGGCAACGTCTGCCGTTCCCCCTTCATCGAGCGGCTGCTGGCCGCGCGCGCACGAAGAGCACGGGCTGCACGTCACCACCTCGAGCGCGGGGATCGGCGCCGTCGTCGGCTCGGCGATCCACCCCTACGAGCAGGAGGAGCTGACACTCCGGGGGGTCGATCCGGACGGCTTCGAGGCCCGTCAGCTCACCAGTGACCATCTGGCACAGGCCGACCTGGTGCTGACGGCGACACGAGACATCCGCGCCGCCGCCCTGCAGGTCCACCCCGCCGCGCTCCGGAAGACGTTCACGCTCACCGAGGCAGCAGCCCTCGCTGCTGCGCCGTCAGTCGAGCCTCCCTCGGCGGTCGAGCTTGTCGAGACCCCGCCGGTCGAGCTTGTCGAGACCCCGGCCGCGGAGACACTGCGCACCTGGGTGCGGGACGCCGCACGCCAACGGGCCACCGTGGGGCCGATCGACTACGACCTCGTAGACCCGATCGGTCGAGACCGCTCCACCCACACCGCAGTCGCGGCCCAAGCAGAGGCCGCCGTGGATGATCTTGTCCGCAAGTGGGTAAGCCTGGTCTGACGTGCGGCTGTGTGATCGATTCTGTGGCCGAGCCTCGTCGTGATGTGTCAGATTCGTCCGGAGACCGTCCGGGAGCGGGGAAACGAGGTCTGATGGAGCTGCGGGACTACATCCGCATCCTGCGCGCGCACTGGATCGGAGTGCTTGCGATCGTGGCCGCCACGCTGCTGGCCGCGACGCTCTTCACGGCACTGCAGGACGAGGTCTACCAAGCGGAGGCCAGCGGCTTCGTCGGCACCGGCGGCAGCACCGACCCCGCCCTCGGCTCGATGAACGACCAGCTGGCCCAGTCGCGTGCCACCTCCTACGTCGACATCGCCCGCAGCCAACCCGTGGCGCAGCGGGTCGTGCGCGACCTGGATCTCGACTCGAGTCCTGCATCCCTCATCGGTCTCGTGGAGGTGACCCAGCCGGTCGACACCGTCCTGATCAAGATCACCGCCAAGGGCGCGAGCCCCGAGTCCGCTCAGGAGCTTGCGAACGCCTGGGTCGACGGCCCTGGCAGCAGAGGTGCAGGACATCGAGGACCCCACGGGCGCTCAGCGCCCGGGCACGGTCCGCGTCGAGCAATATGCCGCCGCTGAGCTGCCGACGAGCCCGGTCTCACCCAACCCGTCGCGCAACCTGGCGCTGGCGCTCGTGCTCGGTCTGCTTGCTGGGCGTCGGCTACGCGATGGTGCGCCACACGCTGGACCGTCGGCTGCGCAGCGGGGACGACGTCGAGCAGAAGTTCGACGTGCCCGTGGTGGGCACGGTGCCCGTGACCAACATCCTGCAGCGCGAGAAGGGCGACCGAGCCCAGCTCGCGGTGGACTCCAAGGAGTCCGCGCAGCGGCAGGCAGGGGCGTCGGAGGCCTTCCGCAAGATCCGCACCAACCTGATCTTCATGGACGTCGACAACCCACCGAAGGTGATGGTGGTGACCTCGCCGAGGCCCGGGGACGGCAAGTCGACAGTGGCCGGCAACATCGCTGCCGCGATCGCTTTCAGCGGCCAGCCGGTCGTGCTCATCGACGCCGACCTGCGGCGCCCGACGATCGCGGACTCGTTCGGGCTGGTCGAGGGTGTCGGCCTCACCGACGTGCTCGTCGGCTCCTTGATGCCGGACGATGCTCTTGCAGGCGACCGCGGCCCATCCCAACCTCCAGGTGATGGCCGCGGGTCGCATCCCGCCGAACCCGAGCGAGCTGTTGGGCTCCAACGCGATGCGCGACCTGATCAAGCAGCTGTCGGAGTCGGTGATGGTGATCCTCGACGCCCCGCCGCTGCTGCCGGTGACAGACGCCGCGGTGCTGTCGTCGTCCGCTGACGGCGCACTGATCGTGATCTCGGCCGGCAAGACGCTGGACTCGGAGCTGGACGAGGCGCTCGATCACCTCAAGGCAGTCAACGCTCGCGCATTGGGCGTCATCGTCAACAAGGCGAGCAAGCGTGGGGGTGGATACGGCGGTGGCTACTACTACGGCGACTACTACGAGTCGTCGAAGGAACCCACCGGGGATGCCATGCCCGCTGCAGATGAGCTGCCGCAGGCTCCCCGTGGCCGACGTGTTGCAGGCCGCCGCGCCGAGCAGGCTGACCAGCCCCCCGCCGACCCCGACCAGACTTCCTGAGTTGACCGAGCCGGACGAGTCCGTGTGGGGCAGGCGCGAGCACGTCGCGGAGGTGGCCAGCCCAGGTCGAGTGGTGCTGCTCGACCTCGAGGACCCGAGCCCCGGCCCGCTGGTCCTGGAGGGTTCGGCAGCCGTCATCTGGGACAGCGTCGAGTCCGGGAGCACCGTCTCGCAGGTCGCCGAGGACGTCGCCGGGCACTTCGGTGTGCCGGTCACCGAGGTGGAAGGGGCAGTGCGGGACTTCATCGCGGACATGGCTGGCCGAAAGCTGCTCGTTCGGCATCCGTCTCATGACTGAGCCGAGTCCCCTGGTTGTCCAGGCACTGGGCTGCTCGGTGCGTGTGGAGTTCGACCCCTCCGCCGAGCACCTCGAGCCGGAGGTGAGGCACGCGTGGGCGGCCTGCGCCGCCCCGGAACAGTCGCCGGCGAGGTCCACGACCCAGCGGCTGCGCCTGGCGGTCGGCGCAGAGTGCGTCCCAGGCACGGTGTGGGCGCCTGAACCGGACCCGCTGATGGAACGGCTTGCCCAGCACCTCACACTGCGCGGCATCCATGCGCTCGGAGGTGAGCGGCTGATGTTCCACGCTGCCGGCATCGCGAATCGGCGCACGGGCGACACCGCGGTGCTGGTCGGGCCGTCTGGGGTGGGCAAGTCGACGCTGGTCCGCACCCTTGGCCCCCGATGGGCCTACGTCACCGACGAGACGGTCGCGATGGACGAGCAGATGTCGCTGCTGCCGTACCCGAAGCCGGTCCTGGTCCGCCGAGGCGACAACCCCTTCAAGCATGCCGTCGCACCCAGCGACCTGGGCCTGTCACCGCCCGACGTACCTCTCCGCGTGGCCGCCGTCGTCCTGCTGCGACGAGAGGCGGACGTAGCCCAACTCGATGTGGAGCCGCTGCGCACCGTGCCGGCCTTGGCGGAGCTGGCGGCTCACACGTCTCACCTGGCCCAGCTCGAGCGTCCCCTTCACCGCATGGCGGAGGTGCTGCACGCCGTCGGCGGTCTGCAGGTGGCGCACTACTCGGAGTCCAAGCAGCTCGAGCCGCTCCTTGAGGAGGTGCTGGGCCCGTGACCCGCTACCAGCGCGCCCCCTACATCGACCAGTACGTCGAGGACGGCGAGATGGCGGTGATGCTCACCGACATGCGCGTCGTGGCCGTCTCCACGGTCGCCGCGGCGGCCCTTCAGGCGATCGGGGATGGGAGGGCCGACCTTGCGGCGATCACCAAGGGCCTGGCTCAGGCAGGCTTCGAGGCTCCTGCAACAGATGGCGTAGCGTCCGTTTCGGGACTTATGACCGTCCTAGAAGGTGCCAATTTGCTGACTTTGATCGGGAACGACCCCGGGTTAGGGTGAGACATCGCCGCGCTTAAGCGTGTGTTGACTCGGGTAAGTGCAGTGCCACAGGGGGAATCACCAATGACCGATGAGCAGACCATGCCTGCGCAAGGCAGTCGCGGTGTCTCGCGACGATCCGTCGTCCGCGCCGGCGCCCACGCCGCTTGGGCGGTGCCCGTGATCAGCGTCGCGCGGCGTGCCTCGCCACTGGCCGCTGCAACCGTCGTACCGCCGTCAACGAGCGAGCTCTCCTTCACCAGCGCCGTGTCGGCACGTCCGGACGAGACATCGCCGGCCAGACAAGGCGACGCGGTCATTCGCCGGATGGGAACGATCACCACACGGTGCAGGTTCAGTGACCTTGCGCCCCAGGTGACGCCAGCCTGCCAACGTCGCTTTGGGGGATTACAGATCGACGACTCAGCACCGGAGTGTCACGCTCTGCAACCGCGACAAGCTGCGATCAGGCCCGCGAGTTCTCCGGCACGCCGAACGTTCACGTGACCCGCCCACCGTCACCTTCAACGTGGACTCGGCAAGACGGGAATGCCTCCGCGAGCTGAACGGCCGATTCTGTGGCGACCGTAGTTGCCACGGGTCCGGGTAACAGGCTCGTAGCAGTCCGGTCTGCCTGCAAACCGAGCTGAACTGACCTGTCTCATTCTGCCGATCCTTGCCTCCCGGAACCGAGTCGTCATCTTGACGCACGCCTGTGATGGCTCATTTGGCGCACCGCAGGGCCTTCGTGTCTTGGCCATCAAGGGCCCGCACTGCACGGCCGCGCGGCCTGCGAGAGACGTTCCTCAATGCGACGCGGACGTGCTGGTCCACCCGGAGGACTTCAACCATTTTATCGGCCTGCTTTCGAGGTGGCCGTGGATGCGGTTACAGAGCCAATCCCGCCCGGGCGGTCGTCCTGCACTCCACGATCTTCACGGTGGAGGCATTGGGTTGCGAGTTGGACGTACACAGGCATTTTCCGGGTTTGCTGGCCGAGCCCGCGGTCGCGTTCGAGGCGTTATGGGCCCGCCGCACTGTCATCGGCTTAGCAGGCACCCCTGTACCCACGTGCGATCGCCTTGGACATGCCGTCATCCTCGCCCTTCACCTCCTGCGGGAGCAGCGCTTGCGCCCCAGCCAGGTGGCAGCGGCCCTTCAACACCGGGAAACGGACTCACCGAGCAAGAGAAGCTCGGCGTGGCGCAACGGGCGTCGGAGGTGGGAGCAGCCACGAGCCTGCAACCCCTGCTCGAGCCCTGGGGGCTAACAGCAGAGACGGTGAATGAGCGCAAGAGCATAAGACGACTTCTGGAATTGCAGTCCCGCACGCTGGAACAGCCCGGGGTTGCTTGGCTTCTTGAGTTCAAGGATGCTTGTTGGTGGCACTGGCCCAGAGTGTTATGGCGCGCATTGCTGGTCACAGAGGAAGAGATCCGTTTCTGCAAGATCCCAATTCTCATGCGGGGAAAGCGGGGGTTGTGGTTAAGCCGCATGCGAAGGATCCTTCGCGGTATCGTTGCGTTTCCCACGACTTTCCGCGACTTCCGCCGCCACTATCCTTACTGAGCAGCGCCCTGGAACACCGCTTTGCCGAGTCAGGAAGCGATCCTTTCCGGTAGGCGGCGAATCGATGATGGGTTTTCACGTTCGTCCGGCGGAGGCAGTTGCTGATAGGTCTGGCCGTACGCATCAGTGAGCACCTTGTCCCCAACCGCGGGGAACTGGCTGAGGACGCCCTTCGAACAACAACTCAGCAGGGTGCAGTGCCTCGCGGTCATATTGATACAGCCGAGACCCCACCATGACTCCCATCAGATCGCTGCGCTGGGCAGGGGCCGAGCGAGTCGGTTCATCCCACGAGCCAAACTCTCCGCGGGAAGCCATTTGAGCAATGGTTGCGCACCCCCCGAAGACGGTGCGCTTGATCCTCGAATGATCATCGGCGCCCGCACGCTCTTGGCGACCAAGAGACGTCTCAATATAGAGATGCCTAGGCGCTGCAGCGCCCGAGCAACCCACCCTCGGGCGTAGTAGTCGATAGGAAATATATCAACGTTCACGCCGAATCTGTGGGGTACCAACGTGTCTTCAACGACGAGAGTGTTGGTGTCGAAGACCTTGACATGAGGGTACGCCCAGCGGTCAGTTCGGCAGGGTGCCCCAAGAGCAATGTCCGCCTGGCTGAAGGACGAAAGGAACCTATTTAATTCACTTCTTTCCATCATCAGGTCGATGTCGTCGTCCCTCTGAGGGATGTAACCCCCGTGCCGCACTGCTCCGAGCAAACTACCAAACGCGAGAAAGTATCGAATCTGGTATGTTTGACAATGTTGCGTGATCGAGTCAAGTATCCGCAGCTGCTCGGCGCGTAGCTCCGCTGGTGTTAGAGGGCGCACTTGGTAATCCCTAGTTCGAGTTGACACGTGGAGCTGCGGTTGACTAGTGACGCTGGAATCGGCCGACAGAGATAACTCATCGAAGAATCACCGAGTCGACCGGTTTGAAGGTCCACACCGCGATCGGCATGAGACTCGCGAAAGTACCAAACATGAGCGCGAGCGCCATGCTGACTGCCTGCCCATCGGCAGCAATCAGCAGAAGTGCCGTCAGCGAAAAGAAACACTCCTGTACGAATACCTTCAGACAGAGAAGCCACATGAGCGAGGTTTAACCCCCGACACAGTTCATAAAGAAAAAGACGCGTGACTGCCGCCGCGGCAGGGAAGCACGAGGATGGCCCAGCCGCTCAAGCGAACTGTGCTCCATAAACAAACGGTACTAGCCATGGGAGAAGTACAGATATGCCTAGGGCGATGAGGAGCAAGGACGGAGCATGATCAGCTGTACTCTTGAAATGAGTTGGACCTTGGCGTCGTGCTCGAGGTTGCTGTCTCGCGCAGTCACTTGGAGGGGTTGCCCCAGCACCGTTCCGAAGGGCCTAACGGCGTTGGCCACACTTGCGCCCACCCCGTATATCCCGACTGACTCGTAGGCGCGAGCGCACTCAGCAACACGATGTCGATTTGCAGGCCGTCCAGGGAGCTACGACGACAAGGCATTTCTGCGCGCAAGTCGGCGCAGCATACTGACGTCACCCCGGGATGGGCGGCGGAAGGAGGGGCGGACTCGGAAAGGTGCTAATGCCAATGCGCAGGTGTTAGACAGGATGAGGCTCACAAACGCCCACATTGGAGAAAGAATCCCGGCGAGGAAAAGAGCTCCGAGTAGCGGCAAATGCACCAATGGCAAACAGAGTCGGAGAAATTTCCCTAGGGCAAAGGCGCGGCGGCCAAGGAGGATGGCCAACGATACACGAGTTAGTTGGCCGCACACAATGCAGATCAAGACCGCGGCCCCCCCGAAGAACGCCGTACGGGCGTCGAAGTCATGCACAAGAAAGGCATATATGAGCCAAAGGGCGAAGCCCAGCGGCAGGCTGAGCAACAGCGCTCTCAGCGCCGCGAAACCAGCCAGCCGTGTGACGCGGTCCCCGCGATCCTGGGGCCCGCCAGCGAGAAAGAGTAGTGAGTTGCTGAAACCCCTATCCGCTACTGCGACCAAGAGGGTGCAGAGGGCTATGGCTACGGCATACACGCCTCGCCCTTGGGGCCCCAACCCCCGCGAGCAGCACTCCAGTGCCTAGCGTTAAACCGATACTAGACAACTGGACGCTAAACGCCAGCAACTGACCCTTAGACCGATGACTCACGTCCCTCCTTCGATCCGATGGATGGCCAGGCCGCCCAGAGCAGAGGGATCAGAGGCGTCAATAGTCTGGCGAGGTCGACTCCCAGACCCCCTCGAACAAATACAAATATGTGCATCCACACGAGCGAGTAGATAGCAATGCGGGCCGGGTTCATGGGGTCCTGAAGTAGCCAAGCGTAGACACGGCCACAGAAGAGGCCAAAAATCACCAACACGCCAATG
>CAVXMY010000001.1:0-806399 GCA_963763065.1 uncultured Actinomycetota bacterium | reverse complement strand
GCCCTCCGCCGTCCGCAGCAGCTCGTCGCGCGGGACCAGGCCGGGCCGCGCCACCAGCGTGACCCGGGGCGCTTCGTTGTCGGCGGCGAGCAGGTCGTCCACCTCGTGCGACCGCTCCCCCAGTGCCGCCGCGAAGGCGTCGACCACCCACCGCGGGTGGGCGTGGGCCACGGCGGCGAACCCGCGAGGATCGGTGCGCGGGTCCGGGGCCAGCCGACGCACCCACTCACCCCACTCCAGCTCTCCCACCCGGCGGAGCACCGCGTTGGCGAAACCCACGGCGCTCTGGCCCACCTCCGACCGCACCAGCTGGACGGTCGTGTCGACGGCGGCGTGCGCGGGCACCCGCATCGACAGCAGCTGGTGGGCGCCGAGCCGTAGCGCGTCGAGCACGGCCGGGTCGATCCTGGCAACGGGCCGACGCGCGCCCGCTGCGATGACGAGGTCGTAGGTGCCGGCCCGGCGCAGCGCCCCCGAGGCGAGCTCGGTGGCGAAGGCGGCGTCCCGGCCGGTGACGCCCCGCGCCCGCAGGCGTGCCGGCAGCAGCAGGTTGGCGTAGGCGTCCTCCCCGCTGACCCCGCGCAGCACGTCGAACGCGGCCAGGCGTGCCGCGTCGACAGGCGTCCGGCGGGCGGGTGGCCGGCCGCCCGCCCGCCGTGGCCGTCCGGGGCCGCGGCCAGGGCGGCGCCCCGGCGCGTTCACGCGGTCGGCTCCACCGAGGTCACGCCGAGCCTGGCCCCGTCGGCCAGGCGCACGCCTCGGGCCCAGTCAGCAGCCGCCATCTCCCTGCGGCCGTGGGGCCGCACCGTGCCGAGGGCGACAGGCTCGCTCGCGGTGCCCACGTGCACCGACCGCTTGGTCACGGCCAGCTCCCCCGGCTCGAGCAGCGGACCGTCCGCGTCCGACGGTGACCGGCCCGAGCTTGAGCCGCCGGCCGGCGTGGGTGGTCCAGGCGCCGGGTGCGGGGGTGCAGGCCCGCACCTGGCGGTCGACGGCGAAGGCCGGGCGGGACCAGACGACCTCCGCCTCCTCGACCTCCACCTTGGGGGCGAGGCTGACGCCCTCCTCCGGCTGGGGACGCGCCTGGAGTGCTCCGGCCTCGATGCCGTCCAGGGTCGCCACCAGCAGCGGCGCACCCGCCTCGGCCAGGCGGGACAGGAGGTCTCCCGCGGTGTCGGTCGGGCGGATCCGCTCGGTGACCACGCCATAGGTCGGGCCGGCGTCGAGGGCGGGCACGATGCCGAAGGTAGTGGCCCCGGTGAGCTCGTCTCCGGCCCAGAGCGCGCGCTGCACCGGCGCGGCACCGCGCCAGGCGGGCAGCACCGAGAAGTGCAGGTTGACCCAGCCGTGCACCGGGATCTCCAGCGCCGACCGCGGCAGGATCGCGCCGTAGGCCACCACCGGGCAGCAGTCCGGCGCCAGCGCCCTCAGCCCGGCCTGGAACTCCGGGTCGCGGGGGTGCTCGGGCTTGAGCAGCGGCACCCCGAGCTCCTCGGCGAGGAGCGACACCGGCGACGGCGCCAGCCGTCGTCCCCGCCCAGCGGGCGCATCGGGGCGCGTGACGATCCCGACCAGCTCGTGGCGGCTGGCGGCGACAGCACGCAGCGAGGGCAGCGCGACGTCAGGTGTGCCCGCGAACACGACGCGCACGCGTCAGAGCCCCAGGCCGTACGTCGGGTGCGGGCTGACCTTGACGGTGGGCGTGCCGTGGCCGAACCACTCCGCCTCGCGGATGGCCTTCATGGCCTCGCGGCGGGTCTCACGGTCGAGCCGCTCGACGAAGAGGATGCCGTCGAGGTGGTCCGTCTCGTGCTGGATGGCGCGTGCCAGCATCTCCGAGCCCTCGATCGTGACCGGCTCGCCGTGCATGTCGAACCCACGCGCGACCACGCTCAGGGCGCGCCTGCAGTCGAAGGTGAGGTCGGGGATCGAGAGGCAGCCCTCCTCGCCGTCCTGGACCTCCTCCGACAGGGTCAGGTCGGGGTTGACCAGGTGGCCGACCTCACCGTCGACGTTCCACGTGAAGACGCGCAGGCTCACCCCGATCTGGGGTGCGGCGAGGCCGGCGCCGGGTGCGTCGAGCATGGTCTCGGTGAGGTCCTTGACCAGCCGTCGCAGCTCGGCGTCGAAGTCGGTCACGGGCACCGCCTTGGTGCGCAGCACCGGGTCGCCGAAGAGCCGGATGGGCTGGATCGCCACGGGTGATGCCTCCTGGGCCGGGACGGGCGACGGACGACGGGTCAGTCTACGGAAGGGACCACGGATCGACCTGCACCCGGACGGCGGGCTGCTTGCGCGCGGCGCGGACGCCCTGCATCTCCCGCAGCGTGGCGGAGAGCGCCGAGCCGTGGGACCGGGGCACCCGGACGACGACGCGCTCCGTCTCACCGTCGTCGGCGACGGGATCGGGAGCAGGGCCGAGCACCTCGGCCCCCGGGGGCAGCGAGAGCAGGCCGACCGCACCGTCGAGGTCGGCTCGGCTGCCGGTGAGGACGCCCAGCCGCGAGGCCGGCGGGAGGTGGGCCGCGCGACGGTCGTCGGCCTCCCTGTCGGCGAAACCGGCAGGATCCCAGCGCACCAGCGCCTGCACCACCGGCAGAGCGGGGTCGCCGACCACCAGGACCGTGCCACCTGCCTCGGCGGACCGGGCGAGCGCCGCCGCCCCGATCCACCGGCGCAGCGACTCCTCAGCGGTGCGCAGGTCGGGTCGGACCAGCATCAGCCAGGTGTCCAGCAGCACCACCGCGGCGTAGCCGTCGGGCGCCGGCGGCTCGGCACCGGGGGTGGCGACCACGATCGCCGGACCGGGACCGACCTCGTCCAGCACCCGGTCGGCGCTGGACCGCCGGACGACCGCGCCCGGGAAGGCCCGGCCCAGCTCCTCCGCCGTACGGCGCTCGCCCAGCACCGGCGCGCGCAGCCCGGTGCCGCCGCACTCGGGGCAGCGGAGCTCCTCCGGCGCCGCACCGCACCAGCGGCACGACGGTGGCACGTGTGACCGCGGCTGGTGCAACGGCCCGTGACAGGCCGGGCAGCGCGCCGGCTCCCGGCAGGAGTCGCAGGCCAGCGTGACCGCGTAGCCCGCTCGCGGCGTCTGCACCAGCACCGGGCCGGACTCCAGGGCCTGGGTGATGGTGCGGTGCACCTCCGCCGGCATGCGCACCGAACGGGCCCACGGGTCGCGGGCCAGGTCGTGCTCGGTCGCGCCGGCCACGACCACGCGGGGCGCGCGTGCGCGCACGGTGGCCCGGTCGGCCACCACCTCCTCGGCCCACCCCGACGTCACCAGCCCGTGGGCCTCGACGCTGCGGGCGCGCGCCCCGACGATCGCCGCGCACGCCTCGTCGTGCGCGCGCAGCAGCAGCACCTCGCGCGTGTGGGGATAGGGCGCCCTGGGCTCGGCGAGCAGGTCGTCCCCGTCGTCCCACACCGCCACCAGGCCGAGGTCCGCGACCGGGGCGTAGGCCGCCGCGCGGGTGCCGATGGCCACGCGCACCCTGCCCCGGGCCAGCGCCAGGAACGAGCGGTAGCGGGCGGCCGGCCCGAGGTCGGCGGTGAGGACGACGTGCCGCCCGGCGCCGAGCACCTCGGTCAGCGCGCCGTCGAGCGCGGCCAGGTCGCGGTGGTCGGGCACGCACACGACCGACCCTCGGCCCGACGCGAGCGTCGCCGCCACGGCAGCTGCGAGCCCCGCCGCCCAGTCGTCACCGGGCAGGCAGGTCCACACCGCGCGCGGTGACTTGCCGCGGCCCAGCGCCGCCACCAGCGTCTCGCCGCCCTGGTAGCCCAGCCACGGGGCGGGGTCGACCGCGGGCGGGGCGTCGGCCGCAGCAGCAGCCGGGGTCTCCTTCTCCACCCGTGCGTGCCGCGGCGGCACCGCCAGCCGGAGCACGTCGGAGCGGGTGCCGGCGTACCTCGCGGCCACCAGCCCGGACAGCCTGGCGACCTGCGCGGTCAGCACCGGCTCGGCGCTCACCGCCCGCCGGAGCGGGCTCAGCCTCCCGGGGTGCGCCGACTCGGCGACGCGCTCGAGCACGAAGCCGTCGACGTCCTGGCCGGCGAACCGCACCTTGACCCGGGACCCGGGCACCACCTGCTCGTGCATCGGCTCCGGCACGAGGTAGTCGAACTCCCGGTCGAGGTGGGCCAGGGGCAGGTCGACCAGCACCCTGGCCACCGGCAGCTCGGGTGCCGGCCTGGTCGGCGGGCCCTTCTCCTTGGCGGTGGCCTGCTCCGTGGCGCGCTGAGCCTCCTCGCGGACCCGCGCGAGCTCCGGCAGCAGCTCGAACTGCTGCTCCGCCACGCTGTCGGTCTCCTGGCCCACGACCCGAGTCAACCAGCCCTCACCGACTGCCCGCCTGCCGCCGTGTCGCCTGCACACAGGCCCCGGCGCATCCCGCCGTGTCGTCCGGGGCCGACGCTGTGGTGATGCCTGGCGACGTGACGCCACGCCTCCTTAGTTGCGCCGGGACCTGTGCGCAGCCAACCCGGCTCCTGGGTGACGGTCGAGGACGGGCGGTCGGGCACCCCGCATGGAGGCGGCGTCTCGTTGCTCGAAGCGAGGCGGCCCGGCGGCAGGCCGCCCATGCAGCCCGGCTAGCCAAGGGGCGGCTCAGATGCCGGCGACCCGCCGCAGGTCGTCGACGCGGTCGGTGCGCTCCCAGGTGAAGTCGGGCAGCTCGCGGCCGAAGTGTCCGTACGCCGAGGTCTGGGCGTAGATCGGACGCAGCAGGTCGAGGTCGCGGATGATCGCCGCGGGGCGGAGGTCGAAGACCTCCGAGACCGTCTTCTGGATCAGCTCGTCGCTGACCACGCCGGTGCCGAACGTGTGCACGTAGAGCCCCACGGGCGACGCCTTGCCGATCGCGTAGGCCACCTGCACCTCGCAGCGACGCGCCAGCCCGGCAGCCACGACGTTCTTCGCCACCCACCGCATCGCGTAGGCCGCGGAGCGGTCGACCTTCGACGGGTCCTTGCCCGAGAAGGCGCCGCCGCCGTGGCGGGCCATGCCGCCGTAGGTGTCGACGATGATCTTGCGGCCGGTCAGGCCCGCGTCACCCATGGGTCCACCGACCACGAAGGTGCCGGTCGGGTTGACCAGCATGCGGTAGTCGTCGGCGGGGAGGTCGAACCCGGCCAGCACGGGGTCGATGACGTGGTGCTTGATGTCCGCCTCGAGCCGCGCGTGGCTGATCTCCGCTGCGTGCTGGGTCGAGAGGACGACCGTGTCGACGCGCACCGGACGGTCCTCGGCGTCGTACTCGATGGTGACCTGGGTCTTGCCGTCGGGGCGGAGGTAGTAGAGCGTGCCTTCCTTGCGCACGTGGGTGAGCTGCTGCGCCAGCTGCTGGGCGACCATGATCGGCAGCGGCATCAGCTCGGGGGTGTCGTCGCAGGCGTAGCCGAACATCAGGCCCTGGTCGCCGGCCCCGCGCTTGTCGATCTCGTCCTGCGACGACGCCGACGCGTGACTCGTGGCCCTGGTCGACGCCCTGCGCGATGTCGTTGGACTGGGCGCCGATCGCCACCGTCACGCCGCAGCTGTGGCCGTCGAAGCCCTTGTCGGAGGAGTCGTAGCCGATGCCGAGGACGACCTCGCGGACGAGCTCGGCGACCGGGGCGTACGCCGTGGTGCGCACCTCGCCGGCCACCACCACCAGACCGGTCGTGAGGAGGGTCTCCACCGCCGTGCGGAGGTCCTCGGGGTTCTCGTCGTGCTGCATGAGGTGGTCGAGGACGGTGTCGCTGATCCGGTCGGCGATCTTGTCCGGGTGCCCCTCGGTCACGGACTCCGAGGTGAAGAGTCGTCCGGTCACGTTCGCGATCTCCCTGTCCAGGGCCTGCGCCCCAACGGCTGGCTGTGCTGCGCGTGCAGCGTCGGCGGGCTGCTGAGCGAGCCCTCCCCCACACTAACGAGACACCACTGCTGGGTCAGGAACCGCTCTCCCAGCGAGACGCCACGGCGTCCCAGATCACGTGGGCCAGCGCGGACTTCGAGCCGCGTGGCACCTCGCGCACGCCTCCCTCGGGATCCAGCACGATCGCCTCGTTGTGCTCCTCGCCGAACACCTTGCCTCCGCTGACGTCGTTGACGACCAGCAGGTCGCACCCCTTGCGGGCGAGCTTCGCGGTGGCGTGCTCCAGGACGCTGCCGGACTCGTCGCCGGTCTCGGCGGCGAACCCGACGACGACCTGTCCGGGCCGCAGGCGCCGCTCGCTCAGCTCGGCCAGGATGTCGGGGTTCTGCACGAGGTGGACCACGGGTGCCTCACCGTCGTCGGACTTCTTGATCTTGGCCTCGCTCGTCCTCGCGGGGCGGTAGTCGGCCGGCGCCGCGGCCATCACGACCGCGTCGGCGTCGGCCGCCGCGGTGAGCACGGCCTCGCGCAGCTGTGCGGTGGTCTCCACGTGGACCACGTCGACCCCGGCCGGGTCGGGGACCGAGAGGTGGGCGGCGACGAGCGTCACCTTGGCGCCCCGGGAGGCGGCAGCGCGCGCGAGCGCCACCCCCTGGCGGCCCGAGGACCGGTTGCCGAGGAAGCGCACGGGGTCCAGCGGCTCGCGGGTGCCGCCCGCCGAGACGACGACACGACGCCCCACGAGGTCGAGGGGTCCGGTCGTGCCGGTGCGCGTCAGCACGCCGACGGCGACCTCGTAGATCTCGGCCGGCTCGGGCAGCCGGCCCTTGCCGGTGTCCACGCCGGTGAGGCGGCCCACCGCCGGCTCGATCACCAGCACGCCTCGGGAGCGCAGCGTCGCCACGTTGGCCTGGGTGGCGGGGTGCTCCCACATCTCGGTGTGCATGGCGGGCGCCAGCACCACCGGGCAGCGCGCGGTCAGCAGGGTGTTGGTGAGCAGGTCGTCGGCCAGGCCGTGCGCGGCCCGGGCGATCAGGTCGGCGGTCGCCGGTGCGACCACGACGAGGTCGGCCTGCTGGCCGATCTGCACGTGGGGCACGGCGTGCACGCGGTCCCACACCTCGGAGGAGACCGGCTTGCCCGACAGCGCGGCCCAGGTCGCCGCCCCGACGAACTCCAGGGCCGAGGCCGTCGGCACGACCGTCACGTCGTGCCCGGACTCGGTGAGGCGGCGCAGCAGCTCGCAGGCCTTGTACGCCGCGATGCCGCCGGTCACGCCCAGGACGACCCGCGGCGCGGCAGCGCCGGTCGTCGCGCTCACGTCCGTCTCGCGGTCCATCTCAGCAGGATGGCAGGGCAACGACCGACCCGACAGCGGATCAGAGGTCGAAGTCGTCAGCCTGGGGGTCGACGGCCTTCTGCTGCGCGGCGGGGTCGGTGCCGAACGCCGGCTCGGCCTCGGGGTCGTACTCCTCGCAGGTGAGCAGGTCGTCGTTGATCTCGCGGAGGGCGATCGAGAGCGGCTTCTCCTGCACGTGGGTGTCGACCAGCGGGCCGACGTACTCCAGGAGCCCCTCGCCCAGCTGCGAGTAGTAGGCGTTGATCTGCCGTGCCCGCTTCGCGCTGTAGAGGACCAGACGGTACTTCGAGTCGGTCTTGGTCAGGAGCTCGTCGATGGGCGGGTTGGTGATGCCCTCGGCGACGGGGGTGCCAGACACGTGGGTCAGCCTCACAGTTCGTTGTCGGCTCTGCAGGATCGGTGCGGGACCAGCGTTCGCGACCGGCCGCTGAGCCCGAGACATGCCCCGAGAGATGCCGGGGCCGCAGGTCAGCGCGCAGGTGGGTCCAGGACCAAGGCTACCAACTCCTCGGCTGCGGACGGAATTTCGGTGTTGACCACGGTGACGTCGAACTCCGGCTCGGCGGCCAGCTCCTCGCGCGCGGTGCGCAGCCGCCGCTCCCGCTCGGCCTCGCTCTCGGTGCCTCGTCCCACGAGGCGGGACACCAGCTCCTCCCACGAGGGCGGGGCCAGGAAGACGAAGAGTGCCTCGGGCATCGCCTCGCGCACCTGCCGGGCGCCCTGGAGGTCGATCTCCAGGAGGGCGTGGGTGCCCTGCGCCAGCGCCGCCTCCACGGGCAGGCGTGGCGTGCCGTACTTCGCGGCACCGTGGACGACGGCCCACTCGAGCATCTCGCCGTCCTTGACCATGCGGTCGAACTCGGCGTCGGACACGAAGTGGTAGTGCTCCCCGTCCACCTCGCCCGGGCGTGGCCTCCGGGTGGTCGCCGAGACGGAGATCCAGACCTCCGGGTGGTGGCGGCGGATGTAGGCCGAGACGCTGCCCTTGCCGGCGGCCGTGGGCCCGGCGAGCACGGTCAGGCGGGCCGGTCGGTCACCCGCGGTGTGACCGGGGGCGCTCACGCTCCCGGGTCGCGGCCGTCGCGCTCGGCGAACTCCCGCTTGAGGGCGGAGGTCTGGTTGACCCCGAGGCCACGCACGCGCCGGCTCTCGGAGATGCCGAGGCGGTCCATGATCTGACGCGCTCGCACCTTGCCCACCCCGGGCATCGACTGCAGCAGGTCGACGACCCGCATCTTGCCGATGACCTCGTTGGACTGGCCCTGGTGCAGCACGTCGGCGAGGGAGGCACCGGAGTGCTTCAACCGGTTCTTCACCTCGGCCCGCTCGCGGCGCGAGGCCGCTGCCTTGTCGAGATTCGCCTGTCGCTGTTCAGGGGTCAGTCGCGGCAACGCCACTGTGCAGTCCTCGCCCTCGGGGTGTGTTGCGGATGGAGGTCAACGTGGTGCGGTGGAGGATCCGAATCTAGTGAGCGACCGTGCGGGCCGCAAACGCCGGGTGGGGTCATCTTCGTGCAGGTGCGTCGAGGTGAGCGGCATCGCGCGCCACGAGGAGCCCGGTGGAGGCGGACCTCACACCGTGAAGTCGACGTCGCAGACCTGCAGGGCGTGGTCCTCGATGCCTGCGGTGGCCTCGGTGATGCGTGGCGCCCGGAGCGTCGCCGCGGTCTGGCGCAGCCGCCGCGCCACTGCGGGGTCGAGCTCGGCCAGCGTCTCCTTGCGGTCGTACTCGCTGATGTCGATGCCTGCCTCGTCGACCGCGTCCACGAGCGCCTCGACGGCGTACACCACGGTCGAGTACTCGTCCGTGAGCTCCTCGGGGGCCGCCTCGCGCAGGCGCCGCAGCGAGTCCAGCGTCGGCGTGATCGTGTCCACGCCCGGCTCCTGCGCCCGCGCTTCGAGGTCGTCGAGCACCTTGCGCTCCTCGCTCAGGGTCTCGCAGTAGGTCTCCTCGGCGTCCTGGCCGCACCCGGTGAGCGCGGCAGCGGCGAGCAACGCCACGACGGTCGACCGGAGGCCTCGACGCCTCATCGGACCAGCTCCGCGAACGCGTCGTTGACGCGGGCCGCGGCCGCCCGCAGGGCTGCCGGGTCGGGCCCCGCTCGGAGGACGTCGCGGCTGGTCGTGGGCAGCACGTGTCGCGCAGCGGCGCCGAAGATCGAGCGCACCGACTCCACCGTGCCACCCTGGGCGCCGACGCCCGGGCACCAGCAGGGGCCCGTTGATCTCCAGCGACTCCTCCGGCGGCTCGATGGTCGCCCCGACCACGGCTCCGTAGGAGCCCAGCGGGTCCGCGCCGGCGTTGAGCCGCGCCAGCGCCGCCAGCACCGATCCAGCGACGGTCGGTCCGGCTGTCGTGCGCGCCTGTTGCACCTCCGGCCCCTCGGGGTTGGACGTCAGCGCGAGCACGAAGACCCCCGCCGCGTGCCGCTCGGCGGTGGCCAGCATCGGCTCGAGCGAGCCGAACCCGAGGTAGGGGCTGGCGGTCATGGCGTCGCAGGCGAGGGGCGAGCGTGGGTCCAGGTAGGCGTCGGCGTAGCCCTGGGCGGTGGACCCGATGTCGCCGCGCTTGACGTCGAGCAGGACGAGTGCCCCGAGCTCGCGGCTGCCGGACACCACGCGCTCCAGCACCGCGACACCCGCCGAGCCGTGGCGCTCGAAGAACGCGGACTGCGGCTTGAGGACGGCGACGCTGCCTGCCAGGGCCTCGACGACGGTCAGCGCGAAGCTCTCCAGACCGCCGGGGTCGTCGGCCAGGCCCCAGGCCTCGAGCAGCGACGGGTGGGGGTCGATGCCCACGCACAGCGGGCCCCGGGCGCCGGTGGCGGCGACGCAGCCGTGCTGCCGAAGGTCACGACGCCACCTCCGTGGCGCTCGTCGCGCGCAGCAGCCGGTCGAGCTCGCGCTGCATCCGCGCCGGCCAGGCGGGGCCGCCGTACACGAAGCCGGTGTAGGCCTGCAGCAGCGTCGCGCCCGCCTCGACCCGCTCGGCAGCCTGCTGGGCGGTCGCCGATGCCGCCCACCCCGACGAGGCACAGGTCGGGACCCACCCGCTGCCGCAGCCGGCGCACGACCTCGGTGGCGCGGGCGGTCAGCGGCTGGCCGCTCAGCCCACCGGCTCCCACGCCGGCGACCAGTGCAGGGTCGCTGCTGAGGCCGTCGCGGGAGATCGTGGTGTTGGTCGCCACGACCCCGTCGAGCGGGAGGGAGAGCGCGAGGTCGGCGACCGCGTCGACGTCCTCGTCGGCGAGGTCGGGAGCGATCTTGACGAGCAGGGGGACCCGCCGCCCCGCTGCCTCCGTCGCCTGGTCCGCGCGCCTGCGGACGGCACGCAGCAGCGGTTCGAGCCGCTCCACCGCCTGCAGGTCACGCAGGCCCGGGGTGTTGGGCGAGGAGACGTTGACCACGAGGTAGTCGGCGTACGGCGCGAGCAGGCCGGCGCTCTTCTCGTAGTCGGCGATCGCCGCGTCCTCGGGCACGACCTTCGTCTTGCCGATGTTGACGCCGAGCACCACCGGAGCGCGCCGCGTCGCGCAGGCGCTCTGCCCGCGCGGCGAGGCGGTGGGCCACCACCTCCGCGCCCTCGTTGTTGAAGCCCATGCGGTTGACGACCGCGCGGTCGTCGGGCAGCCGGAAGAGCCGCGGCCGGTCGTTGCCGGGCTGCGGCTCACCCGTCACCGTGCCGATCTCGACGTGGCCGAAGCCGAGCGCGGCGAGCGCGTCGACCCCCGCGGCGTCCTTGTCGAAGCCCGCCGCCAGCCCGAGCCTGCCGGGGAAGGTCAGCCCCATGGTGCGGACCGGCGCGACCTCGCGTCGCACCCGTGCCCCGCGCCGGCGAAGCGTCGGCTCGGCAGCGCGGATCGCCGCGAACGCTGCGTGGTGGGCCCGCTCCGGGTCGACACGGGTGGCCAGGTGCCGGAACCCCCAGTCGTACGCCGTCACGCGGTGCCCCCGGTCGACCGACACGCGCTGTCGGGTCGGTCGCAGTCACGAGGTGCTGCGATCGACCCGCCAGGTGATGCGGCGACCGCAGCACGTCGTCCATGTCATCGGCGGCCCAGTCCTGCAGCGAGCGGACACCGATGTCGTGGTGGCGCAGCGCCTGGATGCCCTGCACCGCGGCCGCCAGTCCCTGGGCCGTGGTGATGCAGGGCGTGTTGCTGACGATCGCGGCCGTGCGGATCTCGTAGCCGTCGACGCGCGCCGACGCGCCGTGCGAGGCGCCGTGCGGGGTGTTCACGATGAGGTCGACCTCACCAGCCCGGATCAGGTCGGTCGTGGTGCGCTCGCCGTCGGGGCCGGCGCCCTCGTGGTGCTTGCGCACGACCGTCGCCTCGATGCCGTTGCGGCGCAGCACGTCGGCGGTGCCCTGGGTCGCGAGGATCTCGAAGCCGAGGTCGGCGAGCACCCGCACCGGGAAGATCATGGTGCGCTTGTCACGGTTGGCCATGGAGACGAAGATCCGGCCCTCGGTGGGGAGCGGGCCGTAGGCGGCGGCCTGCGACTTCGCGAACGCGGCACCGAAGGCGGCGTCGAACCCCATCACCTCGCCGGTGGACTTCATCTCCGGCCCGAGGATCGTGTCGACCGTGGCGCCGTCCGCCCGCCGGAAGCGGTTGAACGGCATCACCGCCTCCTTGACCGCGATCGGCGCGTCGGAGGGGAGGTCGCCCCCGTCGCGCTCGGGAAGCACACCGTCCTCGCGCAGCTGCGCGATGGTCTCGCCCAGCATGATGCGCGAGGCGGCCTTGGCCAGCGTGACGCCGGTGGCCTTGGACACGAACGGCACGGTGCGGCTGGCCCGGGGGTTGGCCTCGAGCACGTAGAGCACGTCGGACCCGATCGCGAACTGGATGTTGAGCAGGCCGACCACCCCGATGCCGCGGGCGATGGCTTCCGTGGCCTCGCGGATGCGGGCGATCTCGCCCGTCCCGAGCGTGATCGGCGGCAGCGCGCACGCCGAGTCGCCGGAGTGGATGCCGGCCTCCTCGATGTGCTCCATCACGCCGCCGAGGAAGAGCTCGTGGCCGTCGTACAGCGCGTCCACGTCGATCTCGACCGCGTCGTCGATGAACCGGTCGACCAGCACCGGACGGTCAGGACTGATCTCCGTGGCCGCCTCGATGTAGGACTGCAGTGCCTCGTCGCCGTACACGATCTGCATGCCACGTCCGCCGAGCACGTACGACGGCCGGACCAGGACGGGGTAGCCGATCTCGGCAGCGATCTCCTGCGCCTCGTGGAAGGAGGTCGCCATGCCGTGCTTGGGCGCGACCAGGCCGGCGTCGGCGAGCAGGTGCCCGAAGGCTCCTCGCTCCTCCGCCAGGTGGATGGCATGCGGGCTGGTGCCGACGATCGGCACGCCGGCGTCCTCCAGGCCCTGCGCGAGCCCCAGCGGGGTCTGGCCGCCGAGCTGGCAGATCACTCCGGCGATGGGTCCGGCGGCGAGCTCGGCGTGGTAGATCTCGAGCACGTCCTCCAGCGTGAGCGGCTCGAAGTACAGCCGGTCGGAGGTGTCGTAGTCGGTGGAGACCGTCTCGGGGTTGCAGTTGACCATGACGGTCTCGTAGCCCGCCCCGCCCTTCGAGTGCGACAGCGCCAGGCTCGCGTGCACGCAGGAGTAGTCGAACTCGATGCCCTGTCCGATGCGGTTGGGCCCGCTGCCGAGGATCAGCACCGCCGGGCGCTCCCGCGGCTCGACCTCGGTCTCCTCGTCGTAGGAGGAGTAGTGGTACGGCGTGCGGGCGGCGAACTCGGCCGCGCAGGTGTCGACGGTCTTGTAGACCGGGCGGATGCCGAGCGCGTGGCGCACGCCCCGCACCACGTCCTCGGACAGGTTGCGGATGCGCCCGATCTGGAAGTCGGAGAAGCCGTGTCGCTTGGCGAGCCGCAGCAGGTCGGCGGTGAGCTCCGGCGCGGCGATGAGCTCCTGCGCGATCTCGTTGATGAGCGAGATCTGGTCGACGAACCAGGGGTCGATGCCGGTCGCGTCGTGGATCTCCGCGGCCGTCGCCCCTGCCCGCATCGCGTCCATGACCTTGCGCAGCCGCCCGTCGTGGGGCGTCCCGATCTCCTGCAGCAGCGCGTCCTTGTCGAGGTCGATCAGCCGGTGCGACCAGTCGAACGGCGCCTGCTTGCTCTCCAGGCTGCGCAGCGCCTTCTGCAGCGCCTCGGTGAAGTTGCGGCCCAGCGCCATCGCCTCGCCCACCGACTTCATGTGCGTGGTGAGCGTCGGGTCGGCGCCCGGGAACTTCTCGAAGGCGAACCTCGGCACCTTGACCACGACGTAGTCCAGCGAGGGCTCGAAGCTGGCCGGGGTCTCCGCGGTGATGTCGTTGGGGATCTCGTCGAGGGTGTAGCCGATGGCGACCTTCGCGGCGATCTTGGCGATCGGGAAGCCGGTGGCCTTGGAGGCCAGCGCGGACGAGCGCGAGACCCGGGGGTTCATCTCGATGACGACGACCCTGCCGTCCTTCGGGTCGACCGCGAACTGGATGTTGCAGCCGCCGGTGTCGACGCCCACCGAGCGGATGATGCCGATGGAGAGGTCGCGCAGGTGCTGGTACTCGCGGTCGGTGAGGGTCATGGCCGGTGCGACGGTGATCGAGTCCCCGGTGTGCACGCCCATCGGGTCGAGGTTCTCGATGGAGCAGATGATGACGACGTTGTCGGCCTTGTCGCGCATCACCTCCAGCTCGTACTCCTTCCAGCCGAGGATCGACTCCTCCAGGAGCACCTCCGTGGTCGGGCTCGCGGCCAGCCCCGCGCCGGCGATGCGGCGCAGGTCGTCCCGGTCGAAGGCGATGCCCGAGCCGGTGCCGCCCATGGTGAAGCTCGGGCGGACGACCACGGGATAGCCGAGCTCGTCGGCGGCCGCGAAGCAGTCGTCGAGGCTGTGGCAGATCGCGCTCCGGGCGACCTCGCCGCCGAGCTCCTCGACGACCTTCTTGAACGACTCGCGGTTCTCCCCGCGGTGGATGGCCTCGATGTTGGCGCCGATCAGCTCCACGTCGTACTTGTCCAGCGCGCCGCTCTCCGAGAGCGAGATCGCGGTGTTGAGCGCCGTCTGGCCGCCCAGCGTCGCGAGCAGCGCGTCAGGGCGCTCCTTGGCGATCACCATCTCGACGAACTCGGGGGTGATGGGCTCGACGTACGTCGCGTCGGCGAACTCCGGGTCGGTCATGATCGTCGCCGGGTTGGAGTTGACCAGGACGACCCGCAGCCCCTCCTCCTTGAGCACCCGGCAGGCCTGGGTGCCGGAGTAGTCGAACTCCGCCGCCTGCCCGATGATGATCGGCCCCGACCCGATCACCAGCACGCTCTCGATGTCCGTCCGCTTCGGCATCTCAGCGCTCCTCGTCCTGGTGAGGGGTGGCACGGGCGTACGACGAGGGGGGCGGAGGCGTGGATGGGCCTGGCCCCCCCGGAGCGACGGAGGAGCGAAGGGGGTGGTTGCCTCCGCCCCCCTCGTCGGGAGCCCGGGACGCCCTTGACGCTCGCGAAGCCAGGAGCTCGCAGAAGCGGTCGAAGAGGTAGGCGGCGTCGTGGGGGCCGGCGGCGGCCTCGGGGTGGTACTGCACCGAGAACGACACCAGCTCGCCGTCGTCGTCGCGCAGCTCGAGCCCCTCGACCACGTCGTCGTTGAGGCAGACGTGGCTCACGCTCACCACGCCGTACGGCGTCTCGGTGGGCCGGTCGAGCGGCGCGTCGACGGCGAACCCGTGGTTGTGCGCGGTCACCTCCACCTTGCCGGTGGTGCGGTCCATCACCGGCTGGTTGATGCCCCGGTGGCCGTACTTGAGCTTGTAGGTGCCGAAGCCCAGGGCCCGGCCGAAGAGCTGGTTGCCGAAGCAGATGCCGAAGTAGGGCACGCCCCGCTCCAGCGCCGCGCGCAGCAGCTCGACCTGGGCGGTGGTTGCCGCGGGGTCGCCGGGACCGTTGGAGAAGAAGAGCCCGTCGGGCTGCACGGCCAGCACGTCGTCGATCGTCGCGGTGGCCGGCAGCACGTGCACCTCGATGCCCCGCTCCGCCATCATCCGCGGGGTGTTGGCCTTGATGCCCAGGTCGACCGCCGCGACACGGAACCTCGGCTGTCGCGTCGCTCGATCCCCCGTCGGTCGAGCTCGTCGAGACCACCGCCGGGACGACGTAGGCCTCACTGGTGGTCACCTCGTCGGCGAGCTCGAGGCCCTTCATGTCGGCGGTCTCGCGCACCCGGGTGAGCAGCGCCTCCGGGTCGGTCTCGGTGGTGGAGATCCCGACGCGCATCGCGCCGCGCTCGCGCAGGTGGCGGGTGAGCGCTCGGGTGTCGACGCCGCTGATGCCGACGACACCCTGGTCGCGCAGCTCGTCGTCCAGCGAGCGGCGCGAGCGCCAGTTCGAGGGGAGCCGCGACGGGTCGCGGACGACGTAGCCGGACACCCAGATGCGGCGGGACTCCGGGTCGTCGTCGTTCATGCCGGTGTTGCCGACGTGGGGGGCGGTCATCACCACGACCTGCCGGTGGTACGACGGGTCGGTGAGGGTCTCCTGGTAGCCGCTCATCCCGGTGGAGAACACGGCCTCCCCGAACGTCTCGCCCTCGGCTCCGAACGCCTCACCGCGGAACGCGCGGCCGTCCTCGAGGACCAGCAGCGCAGGGGTTGTGGTGGCACGACTGTGCACCTCGGGGCCTCCTTCTCCGCCTCACAGGACGGCTCCTTAAAGGATGTCGAGCACCGCCGACCCTATCAGCGGCGGGGGGCGGTCAGGCCGGCGGTCACGCGGTGCGGTGCTCCAGGATCTCGAGGTCGCGCTCGGCGAACAACCGGTGCTCCCACTCCTCCATGAGCACCGTGCGCAGGCAGCGCCGCACCTCGTAGCTCTCGGGCTCGGGGTAGCCCGGCTCGGTCACAGGAGTGGTCGTCGAGTCGAGCTGGTCGTCGGTGAGGCTCTCGATGAGGAGGGTGACCGAGGCCCTCCTGTCCGCGAGCACGTCCAGGACCTCGTCCAGCGACGGCCTCGCGTCACGGTCGCGGGGCACGCTCGGCTCGTCGGCCATCTCGTCGTGCGGCAGGTCGAGCGGGCTCCAGGGGCGGGGGTGGCCGAGCACGGCACGCACCACCCACGCGTCGGTGACGAAGAGCAGGTGCCGCATCGTCTCGACGAAGGACCACTCGCCGTCGACCCGCTCGTGCACCAGCTCCTCGGGCAGGCCGCGCGCCCGCTCGATGGTGCCCCGCCACAGGGACTGCAGCAGGTCCCAGGCCTCGCGGAACTCCTCGGGCGTGGTCGCACGCATCTGGGCGCGGCCGGGATGGCGACGGTCGAGCTCGGCCTCGATGAGCGGCGCGATCTCGACCCCGTTGACCCGGAGGTTCTCGATGTCGCCGTCGATGTCCACGCCGACGAGCTTGGCGCCGGTGATGCTGGCGCCGCTCAGGTCGACCCAGTGGAAGCGGGCGTTCTCCAAGGTGGTGTCCCTGAAGCTGGCGTCGCGGAGGGAGACCTCCTCGAACCGGGCACCGCTGAGGTCCTGCTGCGTGAAGTCGGGCACGGGGGTCAGCGTGGCACCGACGGGGCCGTCGTGGAAGGTTTTCACGGCTCTCGGAACTCCACGAGGCCGAGCCACCGCGCGAGATCCTCGATCTCCCGGTCGACCGCCTCGGTCATCGCCGGGGTGAAGCCGACGTCGCGGTGGACGGCCGCGACCTGCAGCTCGCCCGCCTCGCGGTCCGCCCGGGCGTCGAGCTTCCCGACCAGCCGGTCGTCGTACAGGATCGGCAGCGCGTAGTAGCCCCACCGCCGCTTCGCTGCGGGCTTGTACATCTCCAGCACGTAGTCGAACTCGAAGAGCTCCTGCATGCGCTTGCGGTCGTGCAGCAGACGGTCGAACGGCGACAGCAGCGCAGCGCGGCCCGTGAACTCCTGGTCCAGGTGCGTCGGGTCGACCCGCCAGCTGCCGCGGACCCCCTCGACCACGGCCGGCTCGCCCGCCGTGTCGCCCTCCAGCGGGTCGAGCACCGACACCGCTCCGCGCGGCCGCGCGATGCCGAGTGAGCTCAGCCGGCGCTCGTCGCGGCGGCGCCGCGCCTCCGCCACGGGCGTCACGACCTCGTCCGGGTAGACGCGTTCTGCCAGGTCCCACAGCCGGTGGCGGCCGTCGCGCCCGGCGGCGGCGACCTCGCCACGCTGCGTCAGGAGGTCGAGCATCATCGCGACGTTCTTGTCGTTGTTCCAGCCGGACGACGGCCACCGCTCGACGCACGTGTCGGGCAGGTCCTGCGTCCGCAACGGCCCGTCCGCCCGCAGCCGCTCGAGGATGTCCAGGCGACAGGCCTGGTTGGTCTCGACCCACTCGAGGCGGAAGACCTGCCAGTCGCGGAGCTCCCCCGTCCCGGGCCACGCGGCCATCTCCGCCCGGTAGAGCGCGAGGTCCTCCCGGGGGCGGAGGGTGTTGCGCAGCTCGAGCAGCCGCTGCTCGTCGACCGCGTCGTGGAGGTCGCGCGGGTCGTAGGCCGACCCCAGCCGGCTCCACAGCACGAGGTCAGCGCTCGGCGCCACGGCGCTGATGGGGTCCAGCTGCAGCAGCGAGAGCCCTTGCACCGTGTCGACGACGTCGGTCGGACGGTCGGCGGTGAGCAGCTGCGCCCGGACGGCGACCCGCCTCGCCTCCTGCCGCGTGAGCTCGTGCACCGCTTCGGCCGTCAGGAGAGCCCCACCATGCGGCAGGACTCGTCGTACAGCCGGGCGGCCAGCCAGTCGTCGCGCGCCAGGTCGGAGGGCTCGGCCGGGTCGCGCTGGTCGAAGTACACCCCGCTCATCCGGCCGACCTGCTCCGACGTCGCCAGCCACGTCAGCACCGCGCCGCCGGTCGCGGGCGAGCCCATGAAGAGCCGGGCGAGGCTCAGCGCCGGCCGCGCGTACCAGGGCGCGTGCCCCCAGATGCCAGTGCCGATGGTGCCGGGGTGGAAGGCGACCACGGTGATGCCACGCTTCGCGAGCACCCCGGCCAGGTGGCGTGCGTGCAGCACGTTGGCCAGCTTGGAGCGCGAGTAGGCCTTGAGCGTGGAGTAGCGCTCCCGCTCGAAGCCGATGTCGTCCCAGTCCCAGGTGCCCTGCCGGTGCCCGACGGAGGAGGTGACGACGATCCGTGACCCCTCCCCCAGGCGATCGCACAGCAGCTCGACGAGCAGGAACCCGGCCAGGTGGTTGACCTGGAAGGTCGCCTCGTGGCCGTCCTGCGTCACCCTCCGCCGGTCGTACACGGTGCCGGCGTTGATGCAGAGCACGTCGATGCGCTCGTGGCGCTCCCTGATCTCCGCGGCCGCGGCGCGCACCGACGACAGGTCCTCGTTGTCCGCGACGACGGTGTCGACGGACCCGGCCGACTCGCGCACCTCGGCCGCGACGGCCGCGAGCTTGCCGGCGTCCCGCCCGAGCAGCACCAGCCGGTGACCCTCCTCGGCCAGCTGACGCGCGGCTTCACGACCGATGCCCCCGGTGGCCCCCGACAGCACGATGGTGAGCGGCACGGTGACGTCTCCTCGGTCGACTCGGGCCGATCGACGGCCCCGCGGGCAGACTAGCGACCCCCGAGGCACACGGCGTGGGAAGCACCGGGCCGCGGCGCGACCGGGTGGGATACTCCGGGGATGCGGGAGATCCGGCAGAGCCAGAAGCTGAGCAACGTCAGGTACGACGTGCGTGGGCCCATCCTGGTCGAGGCCCACCGGCTCGAGGCCGAGGGGCACAAGATCCTCAAGCTCAACATCGGCAACACCGCGCCGTTCGGGTTCGAGGCCCCCGAGGCGATCCTCGCCGACATGATCCACAACCTGCCCGAGTCGCAGGGCTACTCCGACAGCAAGGGCATCTACTCCGCCCGCACCGCGGTCGCGCAGTACTACCAGTCCCACGGTCTGGTCGACACGACCGTCGAGGACGTCTTCATCGGCAACGGCGTCTCCGAGCTGATCGGGATGGTGCTGCAGGCCTTCATCGACGACGGCAACGAGGTGCTGGTGCCGGCGCCGGACTATCCGCTGTGGACCGGCGCGGTGTCCCTGTGCGGCGGCGTCCCGGTGCACTACCGCTGCGACGAGGAGACCGGCTGGACGCCCGACCTCGACGACATCGAGTCCAAGATCACCGACAAGACCCACGCCCTGGTGATCATCAACCCGAACAACCCCACGGGTGCGGTCTACAGCCGCGAGACCGTGGCGGCGCTGGTCGACATCGCGCGGCGGCACCGGCTGGTGGTGATGGCCGACGAGATCTACGAGAAGATCATCTTCGACGACGGGAAGCACCACCACGCGGCCCTCGAGTGCGCCGACGACGTCCTGTGCCTGACCTTCAGCGGCCTGTCGAAGGCCTACCGGGTGTGCGGCTACCGCGCGGGCTGGGTGATGATCAGCGGCCCGATGCACCTCGCGAACGACTTCATCGAGGGCCTCACGCTCCTGGCCAACATGCGGATGTGCCCCAACGTGCCGGCCCAGCACGCGATCCAGACCGCGCTCGGCGGCTACCAGTCGATCAACGAGCTGATCGTGCCGGGCGGGCGCTTCTACGAGCAGTCCAAGCTGGCGGCCCGGCTGCTCAACGACATCCCCGGGGTCTCCACCACCGAGCCCGAGGGCGCGCTCTACTGCTTCCCCCGCCTCGACCCCGAGGTCTACGACATCAAGGACGACCAGCAGTTCGTGATCGACCTGCTGCGGGCGAAGAAGATCCTGGTCACCCACGGCACCGGCTTCAACTGGTTCGAGCCCGACCACTTCCGCATGGTCACGCTGCCCGACGTCGACGTCCTCACCGAGGCCATCGGCCGCATCGCCGACTTCCTCGAGACCATCCGCGACTGACGTCCCGTTGGGTAGCGCTCCTCCTGGGAGGGTGGCCGGGCCGGCGGTGCTCCGCGCGCTGAGGAGGCGTGGCGTCTCGTCGCACGACGCGGCCACAGGTGAGTCCCGGACGACACACCGGGGGCGCGGAGCACCGTGGTCCGGGCGCCCCGGACTGCGCGACAGGTCTCGACGTGCTCGACCGACGGGATGTCGTCAGACGAGCTTGCCGTCGAGCACCGTCGGCCGACCACGCAGGAACGTCGCCATCACGCGCCCCGGCAGCTCCATCCCGGCGTACGGCGTGTTGCGCGAGAGCGAGGCGCTCTCGGTCGGGTCGACCGTGCGGCGCACCGAGGCGTCGTAGAGCACGAAGCTGGCGGGCTGGCCCTTCTCGAGCGGAAGGCCGTGCCCCTGCTCGGTGATCCGGCCGATCACTGCCGGCGCGGCGGACATGCGCTTCGCGACGTCTGCCCAGCTGAGCAGCCCGGGGTCGACCATGGCCTCCTGCACGATCGACAGGGCGGTCTCGAGGCCGAGCATCCCGAAGGCCGCGGCGGCCCACTCGCAGTCCTTGTCCTCGTGCGGGTGCGGGGCGTGGTCGGTCGCGACGATGTCGATGGTGCCGTCGGCCAGGCCGCGGCGCAGCGCCTCGACGTCGGACCTGGTGCGCAGCGGGGGGTTGACCTTGTAGATCGGGTCGTAGGTCGCCGCGAGGTCGTCGGTGAGCAGCAGGTGGTGGGGGCAGACCTCGGCGGTGACGTCCCAGCCGTTGGCCTTGGCCTGCCGCACGATCTCGACCGAGCCGGCGGTGGAGACGTGGCAGACGTGGAGCCGCGACCCGACGTGCGCGGCCAGCAGGCAGTCGCGGGCGATGATCGCCTCCTCGGCCACCGCGGGCCACCCGCGCAGGCCGAGACGCCCGGAGAGCTCGCCCTCGTTCATCTGCGCGTCCTCGGTGAGCCGGGGCTCCTGCGCGTGCTGGGCGACGACGCCGTCGAAGGCCTTGACGTACTCCAGCGCGCGGCGCATCAGCAGCGCGTCGCTCACGCAGCGCCCGTCGTCGGAGAAGACCCGCACGCGGGCGGCGGAGTCGGCCATCGCGCCGAGCTCGGCCAGCCGCTCCCCCTCCAGACCCACGGTGACGGCTCCCACCGGGAAGACGTCGCAGTAGCCGCCCTCCCGCCCGAGCCGCCAGACCTGCTCGACGACACCGGCGGTGTCGGCCACCGGCTCGGTGTTGGCCATCGCGTGCACCGCGGTGAAGCCGCCGAGCGCTGCGGCCCGGGTGCCGGTCAGCACGGTCTCGGCGTCCTCGCGGCCCGGCTCGCGCAGGTGGGTGTGCAGGTCGACGAGGCCGGGCAGCGCGACCAGGCCATCGGCGTCCACCACCTCGGCGTCCCCGGCGTCGATGCTGCCGGGGGCACCCATGTCGGCGACGAGGCCCTCGCGGACGAGGAGGTCCTGCGGGTCGCCTCCGAGCACGGATGCGGATCGAACGAGGTAGTCGGTCACGCGGTGGCCTCCGGGGTCTCGACGGGCTCGGCCGTCGTGGGGGTGGGTTCGTCGGCGAGCGGCTCGCTGCCGCTGAGCAGGAGGTAGAGCACGGCCATGCGCACCGCGACGCCGTTGGTGACCTGCTCGACGATCACCGAGCGGTGGGAGTCGGCGACGTCCGCGGTGATCTCCATGCCGCGCACCATCGGGCCGGGGTGCATCACGATCGTGTGGTCCTGCAGCATCGCCATCCGGCGTCCGTCGAGCCCGTAGCGGCGGGAGTACTCGCGGGCGGTCGGGAAGAAGGCGGCGTGCATGCGCTCGCGCTGCACGCGCAGCATCATCACCGCGTCGACCTTCGGCATCACCGCGTCGAGGTCGTACGACGTCTCCACGCCCCAGCTGTCGATGCCGACCGGCAGCAGCGTGGGTGGGCTCACGAGCACCACGTCTGCGCCGAGCGTCTTGAGCAGCAGGGCGTTGGAGCGCGCGACCCGCGAGTGGAGGACGTCGCCCACGATCGCGATGCGACGTCCGTCGAGCGAGCCGAGGTGCCGCGTCATCGTGAAGGCGTCGAGCAGGGCCTGCGTGGGGTGCTCGTGCGTGCCGTCGCCGGCGTTGATCACCGAGGAGCGCACCCAGCCCGAGTGCGCGAGGCGGTGCGGCGCCCCGGACGCTCCGTGACGGACGATCACCGCGTCGGCACCCATCGCCTCGAGCGTCAGCGCCGTGTCCTTGAGGGACTCACCCTTGGACAGCGACGAGCCCTTGGCCGCGAAGTTGATGACGTCGGCCGAGAGCCGCTTGGCGGCGGCCTCGAACGAGATGCGGGTGCGGGTGGAGTCCTCGAAGAACAGGTTGACCACGGTGCGGCCGCGCAGCGCGGGGAGCTTCTTGATCGGCCGGTCGGCGAGGGAGCGCAGCTCCTCCGCGGTGCTCAGGACCAGCTCGGCCTCGTCGCGGGTCAGGTCGGCTGCGCTCAGCAGGTGGCGCTTCATGCCCGCTCCTCCGGCTCGTCGGTGGTGGTGTCGACGCCGTCGCCCTCGATGCTCACCGCGTCGTGACCGTCGACCTCGACCAGGCGGACGTGCACGCGCTCGGCGATGCTGGTGGGGAGGTTCTTGCCGACGAAGTCGGCGCGGATCGGCAGCTCGCGGTGGCCCCTGTCGACCAGGACGGCCAGCCGCACCGCCCGCGGACGGCCGATGTCGTTGAGGGCGTCGAGCGCCGCACGGATGGTGCGGCCGGAGAAGAGCACGTCGTCGACCAGGACGACGATCTTGCCGTCGATCCCGTCGGGCGGGATCTCCGTGGGCAGCAGCGTCCGCGCCGGTCGCATCCGCAGGTCGTCGCGGTACATCGTGACGTCGAGCGAGCCCACCGCGACGGGGATGTCCTCGACCTCGGCGATGCGCTCGGCGATGCGCTGCGCCAGCGGTGCTCCGCGGGAGGGGATGCCGAGCAGGACGAGGTCGTCGGCACCTTTGTTGCGTTCGAGGATCTCGTGGGAGATGCGTGTCAACGCCCGGGAGATGTCGGGGGCGTCGAGGACGGTGCGTCCTCGGACAGCGGGGGTCGTGGACCCGGGGTTCGTGGCAGGAGCAGACACTCGCGCCTGACCTCCTTCTCCGCCTCTCCGGACGGCTCGTTAAAGGATGTCGATCGCCCTCACCCTAACAAGGCGTCGGTCGCCGCCGCGCCTCACAGTTGGGTGACGGTGGTGACGACCGAGGTGACCGACGGCCGCTCAGGTGTGGAGCCGAATCCGAATCCCGGTTCCGGGGTCACCGGCCGCAGCTCGCCCAGCGGCCGGCCGCGCCACGTGCCCTGCACGCGCAGGACCGGATGGAGGTCCGTGGCGCCGTAGGTCTCGCGCCGTCCACCCCCGGCCGTGCCGCGCGTGCGCACCCCGCGCAGGACGGCTCGGGCCACCGGGTCCGTGACCAGGGTGAAGGCGGGAGCGGCGGCGAGAGCCGGGGGCACCAGCCTCAGCAGCCGACCCAGCGCCGTCCGCGGGCCGACCTCGAAGGTCACGTCGAGGCCGGGGGCCTCCGACCCGCCAGCACCACCGGGGCCCGTCGCCCGTGACGGTGGTGCTCACGGGTCCGACCTCGAGGCGGTCGAAGTGATAGGTCGACGAGACGTACTCCGCGACCTGGCGCGTGGGCGCCAGCAGCCACCGGGTGCCGTCTGCCTCCGCCAGCATCACGTCGGCGAACTCGCCGTACGGCGAGTGCTGCCAGCGGCCCACGACCACCCGCACGCCCGACTCGGTCCCGAGCCCGGCGATCGCACCGCGGAAGGTCTGCCGCTGTCTCACATCGGGGAGGCTAGGCAGGCGCGCCAAGGCCGAGATGTGGCACGGTAGGACGGAACCGTTCTGGTAGGGCCCTGAGGTCCGAGAGTGCACGACCGAGGGTCACCCTCGACCGGCCCGCCCCCGCCGAGCTGGAGGACTGATGACCGCCACCGAGCTGCCCCGCCCGGAGCTGACCGGAGTCGCCGGGGTGCCCGAGACAGCGCTGAGCGAGGCTCTGCTGGCCACCCTGCCGCCCAACGAGACCGAGGCGCCCTGGACCGTCAACTGCTCCGCGGTCCTCTGGACGACCCGGCCGACGCGCGAGGCAGCGGAGTCCCTGCCCCCTGCGCTGCGCGGTCGCCGCGGCGTCGTCGTGATCGGCGGCATCGTCCGCTACCTCGAGACACCTGTGGGGCCGTACGACGAGGTGTTCGGCATCGTGATGAGCGGCTACGGGCGCCAGGCGGTGGGCACCGTCACGTTCATGGCGGTCGACTCGCCGCGCAGCCTGGTGGGTGGGCGCACGAACTGGGCGATGCCGAAGACCTTGGCGTCGTTCGACGGGCGGATCGCCCACAAGGAGACCGTGGTCGCCACCGGTCAGGACTCCCTGGGCTGGCGGGTCAGCGCCAGACCGCGGCTGCTCGGGCCGTCGGTCCCGGTGCGCAGCAGGGCGGTCACGCGTCAGGAGTTCCCCGGTGGCCTGCTGGGTGACAGCCGGCTGAAGGCGCGTGGCAAGGCGCGGCCGGCACTCGTCGACGTCGAGGTGCAGTCCGACGGGCCGCTGGCCGGCTGGCTCAGGCCAGGCAAGCACCTGGGCTCGATCGCGGACAACGTCACCTTCAGCCTGGGTGTCCCCGACCTCGCCTGAGCTCAGTCCGGGCGCTCCCTGCTGATCGGCCGGTCCAGGTGGGCCAGCGCCTGCCGCACGGCGCCGTGCCAGGTGGGGTAGGCGTAGATCATCGACTTCAGCGTGCTGATCGGCACACCACCGTGGATCGCGGTGGTGAGCATCGCCAGGACCTCGCCGCCCATCGGCCCGGCGGTGGTGCCGCCCAGCAGGCGGTCGCCCTCCGCGACGAGCTTGACGAGCCCGTCGTTGCCCTGGCCGTGCAGGCTGCCCCGTGACGAGTCGGCGTTGTCCACCACCGAGACGCGGACGTCGTGGCCTGCGTCGCGAGCCTCCTGCTCGGTCATGCCCACCGCGCCGATCTCGGGATAGGTGAAGGTGACCCGGGGCACGGCGCAGTAGTCCGCCTCCGGCCCCTCCTGGCCCAGGAGCTGGCGGATGACGATCGCCGCCTGGTACTTCGCGACGTGGGTGAAGAGGCCCTTGCCGACCATGTCGCCGACCGCCCACAGGCCCTCGACGGTGGTGCCGTCGTCGGCCAGCACCCGCATGCGTCCGTCGACGTCGACGTACTTGCGGTCCGCGGTGTCGACACCGACGCTCTCCAGCCCGATGGCCGGGAGGCGGGGGTCGCGACCCGCGGAGACGAGCAGCTGCTCGGCCTCGATCTCGTCGTCGCCGAGCCGGATGTGGAAGCGCCCGTCGTGGCGGACCGACTCGACCGCCACCCCGGCTCGGACGTCGAGGCCGTCCTTGCCGAGCACCTCGCACATCAGCGCGGACGCCTCCGGCTCCTCCTTGGTGAGGATCCGCTCGCTGGCCTCGAGGATCGTGACCTCCACCCCGAACCGCGCGAAGGCCTGTGCGAACTCGCAGCCGATCGGCCCCCCGCCGATGACGGCGAGCGACGCGGGGAGGTCGGTGACCTTCACGATGTCGCGGTTCGTCCAGTACGGCGTGCCGGCGAGGCCCTCGATCGGCGGCGCGGACGGCTCGGTGCCGGTGGCGAGGAGCACGCCCTGGGTCGCGGTGTAGGTGGTGCCGTCGACCTCGACCTCACGAGGGCTCACCAGGCGCGCCTCGCCGTGGACGACGGTGGCACCGCCCTTCTCCAGGCGCTCGACGGAGACCGTGTCGTCCCAGTGGTGGGTGCCCCGGGCGACCCGGGCCGCGACGGCCTGCCAGTCGGGGCGGACGTCGCACTCGCCGGCGACACCGGGGGCCTGCCGCGCCTGGGAGACCGCGGTGGCGGCGCGCATCATCAGCTTGCTCGGGATGCAGCCGTAGTACGGGCACTCCCCGCCGGCCAGGTGCTTGTCGATCGCCAGCACCCGCAGCCCGCCGGCGGCCAGCCTGTTGCCCGCGAACTCACCGCCGGGGCCGAGGCCGACCACGATGACGTCGTAGGTGTCCGTCTCTGCCTGCATGACCTCACCCTGCCCCGATCGGACCGACTTGAGTCAGGCGCCGCTCCCCGGTGCGACAGGGCTCTGGGTGGACACTCCGATCCACCTGGTGAACCAGACAGTCCACTGCCGGCTCAGGCGCAGTCAGGGGCGCAGGGACTCGCGGTCGCGCAGCACGGCGGCGAGGAGGCCGTTGACGAACGACGGCGACTCGTCGGTGGAGAGCTCGGTGACGAGGTGGACCGCCTCGCTCACCGCGACCCCTCCGGGCACGTCGGTGAAGAGCAGCTCGTAGGCGGCGAGGCGCAGCACGTTGCGGTCCAGTGCCGGCATCCGGTCGAGCTCCCACCCCTGGGCGTACGACGCCAGCACCTCGTCGAGGCGCTCCTGGTGGTCCGTGACGCCACGGACGAGGGCGACCGTGAAGTCGGCGACCGGGGGGTCGTTGTCGACCAGCCGCTGCTGCAGCGTGCCGTCGAGCCGCAGCCCGCGGACCTCGCTCTCGTAGAGCACCGTCAGCGCGCGGGCGCGTGCCTTCGACCTGCCGGAGCGCGCGCGGGCAGGGCGGCCCTGGTCGTCCGGGTGGTCAGCGGGCGCCGGCATCCCGGCGGTCAGTTGACGCGCCCGAGGTAGCTGCTGTCGCGGGTGTCGACCTTGACCTTCTCGCCCGTGGTGATGAACAGCGGCACGTTGATGGTGTGACCGGTCTCGAGGGTCGCGGGCTTGGTGCCACCCGTGGAGCGGTCGCCCTGCAGACCCGGCTCGGTGTAGGTGATCGCCAGCTCCACCGAGGCCGGCAGCTCGAGGTAGAGGACCCGGCCCTCGTTGGTGGCCACGATCGCCTCCTGCTGCTCGAGCAGGAAGTTCTTCGCCTCGCCGACGGTCTCGGGGTCGATCTCCAGCTGGTCGTAGGTGCTGGTGTCCATGAAGACGTAGTTGCTGCCGTCGTTGTAGAGGTACTGCATCGTGCGCTTGTCGACGGTGGCGACGTCGACCTTGACGTCGGCGTTGAACGTCTTGTCCACGGTCTTGCCGGAGCCGATGTTCTTGAGCTTGGTGCGCACGACCGCGCCGCCCTTGCCGGGCTTGTGGTGCTGGAACCAGATGACCTGCCAGAGCTGGCCGTCCAGGTTGAGCACCATGCCGTTCTTCAGGTCGTTCGTCGTCGCCATGCGCGCAGGAGCCTCTTCGTCGATCGGGGAGTGTGTCGGGCCGCGACGACGTCAGGGACGCGATCGGTCGGGTACGTCGGGCAGCGGCGTCCCACCTTACCCGCCGCCCGCCGGATGGGCCCAACACGCAGGACCTACCCTGGCCCGGTGACGTGGTTCTCCTCCCCTGCCGACGCCGACGAGCGCCTGACCGCGGCCGGCTACCTCACCGACACCGCCACGGCCACCACCACCTACCTCGCCGGCGTGCTCGAGAAGCCGCTGCTCATCGAGGGCCCCGCGGGCGTCGGCAAGACCGAGCTGGCGAAGGCGGTCTCCCGCGCGACCGGGGCCGAGCTGGTGCGGCTGCAGTGCTACGAGGGCCTGGACGAGGCGCGCGCGCTCTACGAGTGGAACTACAAGAAGCAGCTGCTGCGCATCCAGGCCACCCGTCGCAGGGGTCGGAGAACGGCGGCCCGTCGTGGGAGGAGACCCACGACGACATCTTCACCGACGAGTTCCTGCTGACCCGGCCGCTGCTGACGGCGATCCGGCGTGACACCGCGACCGTGCTGCTCGTCGACGAGGTCGACAAGACCGACGTGGAGGTGGAGGGGCTGCTGCTCGAGGTGCTCAGCGACTTCCAGGTGACCATCCCCGAGCTCGGCACCGTGCGCGCCGTACGCCGCCCGTTCGTGGTGCTCACCTCCAACGCCTCGCGCGAGCTCAGCGAGGCGGTGAAGCGGCGCTGCCTCTACCTGCACCTCGACTACCCCGACGCCGACCGCGAGCGGGCCATCGTCGACCAGCACGTGCCCGGCATGGAGGAGCGGCTGGCCAGGCAGGTCGTCGACATGGTCGCGGACCTGCGCGGGCTGGAGCTGAAGAAGGCGCCCTCGATCGCCGAGACGGTCGACTGGGCGCGCACCCTGGTCGCCCTCGAGGTCGAGGACCTCGACGAGGAGGCGGTCGGGCGCACCCTGGGGGTCGTGCTCAAGCACGCCTCCGACCAGGACAAGGCGCTGGCCGCGCTCCGCGAGCACCGGCCCGCCCGGCGCTGAGGCCACGTGGAGCAGCGGCCATGAGCGTCCTGGACCGGCACATCGAGTTCATCGAGGCGCTGCGCGCGGCCGGCCTCGCGGTGTCGTTGGCCGAGGACCTCGACTCGGTGCGCGCTGCCGAGGTCGTCGGGCTCGCGGACCGCGAGGCGTTCCGCTCCGCGCTGGCCGCCACGCTGCTCAAGCGCCAGACCAGGCGGCCCGCTGTTCGACGCGCTCTTCGACCTCTACTACCCGCCCGTGCTCGGCGACGGCGCCGCGCGGGGCGACGGCACGTCCGAGGCCGAGGCGGCCGACGGGCCCGGACGAGATGCCTGCCGGGGACGAGACACGAGGGGCGACGACGCAGCCGACCTGGCCGAGCTCCGCGACCGGCTGGTCGAGGCGATGGCCGCAGGCGACGACGCCGCGCTGCGTCAGATGACGATGGACGCCGTGCGCCGGTTCGGCCACATGCCCGGCCGCGGTCGCGGGCTGTCGTCGTGGTCGTCGTACAACACCCTGCAGAAGCTCTCCCCCGACAGCCTGGTGCTGCGCCTGGCCCAGGCCCTGATGCGCGGCAGCGACGACCGGGCACCTCGCGCCGAGCCGCTCGCGATGGCGCGCCGCGGCAGCACGGGTCGAGCGGCTTCGAGCGCAGCGTCGAGGCCGACGTGCGCCGCCGCATCGCGGAGGAGAAGTCGCCCGACCACGTCGCGCAGACGACCCTGCGGCCGGCGGTGGACCAGGTCGACTTCTTGTCAGCGCGACGCAGCGACGTCGACGACATGCGTCGCCAGATCTACCCGCTGGCGCGGCGGCTCGCCACGAGGCTGGCCAAGGAGCAGCACCACCGGCGGCGCGGGCCGCTCGACTTCCGGCGCACGATCCGGGCCTCGATGGCGACCGGTGGCGTGCCCATCACGACGCACCACCGGCCGCGCCGCCCGCACCGCACCGAGCTGGTCGTGCTGTGCGACGTCAGCGGCTCCGTGGCGAGCTTCGCGTCGTTCACCCTGCTGCTCGTCTACGCGCTGCGCGAGCAGTTCAGCAAGGTGCGTGCCTTCACCTTCGTCGACGACGTCCACGAGGTCACCGACCAGTTCGTGCAGGGCGCCGACCCGGAGCAGACGATGGCGCGGCTCGCGGAGTCGGCGCGGCACGCGTCGTTGTGGGGACGCACCAACTACGGCCGGGCGCTGCGGAGGTTCCAGGAGCAGCACCGCGACGCGATCGGGCCGAAGTCGACGTTGCTGGTCCTCGGGGACGCCCGCTCCAACTACACCGATCCCGGGCTCGACGCCCTGCGCGAGATGGTGGGCGCCGCGCGGCACGCGTGGTGGCTCAACCCCGAGCACCGCCGCCAGTGGGACACCGGGGACTCCGCCGCGGCGGAGTACGCCGCCGTGCGTGCGCATGGTCGAGTGCCGCAACCTCACCCAGCTCTCGGAGTTCGTCCACGACCTCGTGTAGGCCGCACCAGGTCGAGCTTGTCGAGACCTCGTGACGTCGCGAGCGAATCTCCGGTCGTCGAGGTGCCACGAAGTGAGCCTCGAGACGCCTGCACCTCGGCGATGACGTTGCGAGGTCTCGAGGCTCGCCCTGACGGCTCGCACCTCGACCACCGGGCGGGGCGCGGCTCGCACCTCGACGACCGAGGGGCGCTCAGGGGCGGAGCACGGCGAAGGCTTGCTGGAGAAGCGCCTCATCGGGGCCCTCGAGCACCGCCGGACGCGCGAGCCCGTCCAGCACGACGAAGCGCAGCAGGTCGCCCCGCGTCTTCTTGTCCACGCGCATGGTGGCCAGCAGCTCGTCCCACCCGGCCCCGTCGTACGTCGTGGGGAGGCCGACCGAGGCCAGCACGGCCGCGTGCCGCGCAGCGGTCGCGTCGTCGAGCCGGCCGGCGAGCCGGGCGAGCTCCGCGACGAAGACCATGCCGACGGAGACCGCGTTGCCGTGGCGGTAGCGGTAGTGCTCGGCCCGCTCGACGGCGTGGGCCAGCGTGTGGCCGTAGTTGAGCACCTCGCGGCCGGGATGCCCGGCACCGCCCCCGGCCTCCTTGAAGTCGCCGGCGACCACGTCGAGCTTGACCCGGACGGCTCGCTCGACGAGCTCGCGCAGCAGCGGCCCCACCGAGAGCGCCTCCTGCGGGGCGGCCTCGACGAGCTCGAGGATCGCGGGGTCGGCGATGAAGCCACACTTCACGACCTCGGCCATGCCGCTCGCGAGCTCCTCGGGCGGCAGCGTGCCGAGGGTGTCGAGGTCGCACAGCACCCCGGCCGGGTGGTGGAAGGCGCCGACGAGGTTCTTGCCCTCGGCGGTGTTGATGCCCGTCTTGCCGCCGACCGCGGCGTCGACCATGGCGAGCAGCGTGGTGGGCACGTGCACCACGCGCACGCCGCGGAGCCAGGAGGCGGCGACGAAGCCGCCCAGGTCGGTGGTCGCGCCACCGCCGAGGGTGACCACCGCGTCGGAGCGCGTGAAGGCGTGCCGGCCGAGGAAGCTCCAGCAGGCGGCCAGCACGTCGCCGGTCTTGGCGGCCTCGCCGTCGGGCACCTCGAGCGCGTGGGCCTCGTGCCCGCTCGACGCGAGCTGCGTCACGCACCTGCTCCGCGCGCTCGCGGAGGGCCACCGGGTGGACCACCGCGACCCTGCGGACCTGTCCGCCGAGCATGGCGGGGAGGCGTTCGTGCAGGCCGTGGCCGACCACCACGTCGTACCCCTCGGGGCCGGGCAGCGTCAGCGTCGTCGGGTCGGTGGCCGACTCGGGGCGTGGCTCAGTCATCGCGCTCCTGCTCCTCCACCCAGCCGCGCACGTCGTCCGCGACGTCGGTCGGCGGTCGGCCGTCGGTCTCGACGACGAGGTCGGCAGCGGCGGTGTAGATCGGCAACCGCTCGTCGAGGATCGCCTTGACCCGGGACCGCACGTTGCCCAGCAGCAGGGGACGACCATGCCCGAGGCCGACACGCTTCACCGAGTCGGCCAGGCCGACCTTGAGGAAGACCACGCGGTGGCTGCGCAGCCGCTCCCGGGTCTCCTCGGCGAGCACGGCCCCACCACCCAGCGCCAGCACGCCGCGGTGCTCCTCGAGCGCGGCGGCCACGGCTGCCCGCTCCAGCGAGCGGAAGTGGTCCTCGCCCTCGTCGACGAAGATCTCGGAGACCTCGCGTCCCTGCGCGGCCTCGATGTCCCGGTCGGTGTCGCGCACCTCCACGCCCCATGCGTCGGCCAGGATCTCGGCGACCGTCGACTTGCCGGCGCCCATCGGGCCGATCAGGACGACGCGCGGACGGGTGCCCGCGCTCATCCGTCGATCACCGGTACCTCAGCGTGTCCAGGTAGGACTGCACGTTGCGGCGGGTCTCGGTGACGGAGTCGCCGCCGAACTTCTCCAGCACGGCGTCGGCGAGCACCAGCGCGACCATCGCCTCCGCGACGATCCCGGCGGCAGGCACCGCGCACACGTCGGACCGCTGGTGGTGGGCGACGGTCTCCTCACCGGTGGCGACGTCGACGGTGCGCAGCGCACGCGGCACGGTGGCGATCGGCTTCATCGCGGCGCGGACGCGGAGCGCCTCCCCGGTCGACATGCCGCCCTCGGTGCCTCCCGAGCGGCCCGACGTACGCCGCAGGCCGGCCTCGCCGGGCACGATCTCGTCGTGGGCGAGGGACCCTGGGGTCGCCGCCAGGTCGAACCCGTCGCCGACCTCGACACCCTTGATCGCCTGGATGCCCATGAGGGCGCCCGCCAGGCGGGCGTCGAGACGGCGGTCCCAGTGCACGTGGGAGCCCAGCCCGGGTGGCAGGCCGTGCACGACCACCTCGACCACGCCGCCCAGGGTGTCGCCGTCCTTGTGGGCCTGGTCGATCGCCGCGACCATCGCGGCACCGGCGTCCGGGTCGAGGCACCGGACGGGGTGCTCGTCGAGCACCGCCACGTCGTCCGGGCCCGGCACCGATCCCACCGGAGCGGCCGCACCGCCGATGCGGACGACGTGCGACACGATGCGCGCGCCCGTGGCCTGCTGGAGGAAGGCGGACGCCACCGCGCCGAGGGCGACGCGGGCGGCGGTCTCGCGCGCCGAGGCCCGCTCGAGCACCGGGCGGGCCTCGTCGAAGTCGTACTTCTGCATGCCCACCAGGTCGGCATGACCCGGGCGCGGCCGGGTCAGCGCGGCGTTGCGCGCGGAGCTCTCGAGCTCGGCCGGGTCGACGGGGTCGGCCGCCATCACCTGCTCCCACTTGGGCCACTCGGAGTTGCCGATCCGCAGCGCGACCGGCCCGCCCTGCGTCGCGCCGTGCCGGATGCCACCGACGACCTCGAGCTCGTCGGCCTCGAACTTCATCCGGGCGCCCCGGCCGTAGCCGAGCCGGCGACGGGCGAGCGCTTGCCGGATGTCGTCCGACGTGACGCGGACGTGCGCCGGCAGCCCTTCCAGCACGGCCACCAGCGCCGGGCCGTGGGACTCCCCCGCAGTCAGCCAACGAAGCATGGGCGACAGTCTCCCATCCGGACCGCCAGACGCCGGTGCGGGTCTCAGGGCGTCGGTTTCCCATGTTGACATGGGAAACCGGCACTCCCCACGTGTTGCATCACGTGGGGAGTGCCAGTTTCGCGTGGGGAGTCGTGCGGTCTGTCGCCGTGGGAGCGGAGCGGGGTACGGCGACGAGCGGGTCAGGGCACGTAGAGCGCGGCGACCTCGGGCCCGACGAGGACGCCCACCACCGCGCCGAGCAGCATGAACGGGCCGAAGGGGTAGGACTTGCGATCGACGATGCGCAGCACCGACAGCAGGCCTCCGCCCAGCCCGCCGAGCAGGAAGGCGGCGAACAGCCCGACGAACAGCTCGCCCCACCCGACGTAGCCCAGGGCGATGCCGAGCAGGCCGGAGAGCCGCACGTCGCCGTACCCCATGCCGGCGGGGTAGATCAGCCACATGAGCAGGAACAGCCCGCCGGCCGCGAGCCAGCCCCACCCCGCGCGCGCCAGGTCGTCCCAGTCGCCCTCGATCGCCGCGGCCACGACCGCGAGCCCCGCGAGCACGACGTACGACGGCGCGATGATCCAGGTCGGCAGCAGCCGGGTGCGCCAGTCGACCACGGAGAGCGCGACCCCCACGGGCACCAGGTACGCCGCCAGCAGCAGCGCCGGTGTCCATCCGAGCCGCGCGCCGACCGCTCCGCCGACGACCCCGGCGACCAGCGCCGAGCGCCAGGCCAGCCCCGGCGTGCGCGCGATGTCGGCGTAGAGCTCCTTGGGCTCCTCCAGCCGCTGCGCCGGCGGGACATCGGTCGGGTGGCGCAGATCGGTCGGTACGGCGGCGTCGACCTCGGCATCGGGCGCGGCGTCGGCGTCGTCCTCGGGCTCCGGGATGCGCGAGATGAGGCTGGGCACGCCGCTACCACCCACGGCACCAAGGCCGGCCATGAGCGCGGCGGCGGACAGCGACCAGGACACGGCTCAGGAGCCTAGGGCAGCGGGCGGCGCCGGGTTCCCATCGGCGACGTCAGGCGCGCCGCACGCGGTGCTTCCCTGCGCGAGCTCACTCTCACCGCGAGAAGCATCAGGAGGGGAGTGGCAGTTTCGTGACAGGACATGGGAAACCCCTCACCCCACCCTCAGCGCCGCGAGGCCGGCGTCTCGCAGGACGTCGACCTCGACGTCGCGGCCCGTCATGAGGCGCACCTGGAGGACCGCTTGGTGCGCGAGCAGGTCGAGCCCGTGCACGAGCGCGGTGTGCGCAGCCGCGGCGACGAGCAGGGGGCTCGGCCAGGGTGCGTAGACGACGTCGAAGACCGCCCCTGTCACCCGCGCGAGGATCCGGGCGATCAGCTGCGGCGACTGCACGGCGTTGGGCACCGTGGAGACCACGACGTCGGCCGTCGGCACCGCGCCGCTCAGTGACCCCACGGTGACGTGCGGCGCCCGGGGGTGTCGCATCACGGCGTCGACCGTCGCTGCGGCGCGGGCCGGGTCGCGCACCATCAGGTGCGCCCGGGCGCAGCCGAGGTCGGCCATCGCCAGCAGCACCGACGCCGCGGTGGCGCCGCCACCGAGCACGACCACGTCGTCCACGGGCCCGGAGTAGCGCTCACGCAGGGCGGCGGCTGCTCCCGGCACGTCGGTGTTGTCGCCGTAGGTGCGGCCGCCCGCCAGCACGACCGTGTTGGCCGCGCCGGCCGTGGCCGCCACCTCGGAGACCTCGTCCAGCAGGGGCAGCACGACGCGCTTGAGCGGCATCGTCAGGGAGAGTCCGCGCCACTGCGCGTCCAGCGAGGCGACGAAGCCGGTGAGGTCGTCCTCCCCGACCTCGACCGCGTCGTAGTGCCAGTCGAGCCCGAGCGCGGCGTACGCCGCCCGGTGCAGCGCCGGGGACAGCGAGTGCGCGATCGGGCTGCCCAGCACCGCGCACCGCATCTGCGGGGCCGGAGGCGGTGGGATCAGCACCGGTCCGAGGACGCGCAGTACTCCGCCAGGTCGTTGTTCTTCCACGACAGGAACTGGTCGTAGTCGTCGGTGAACCTGGTCTCGCCGGTGTCGAGGTCGACCGTCACGTAGTAGACCCAGTCGCCCTCGGTCGGGCTGGTGGCGGCCTCGATCGCGTCGTCGCCCGGGGACTCGATGGGACCCGGGGGCAGCCCGGCGTACTTCCGGGTGTTGTACGGCGAGTCGACGTCGAGCTGCTCCGGCGTCAGGCCCAGCCCGAGGTCGCGACCGAGTGCGTAGTTGACCGTCGCGTCGATCTGCAGCCTCCCGTCGGTGGCGTCGGTCTCCAGCCGGTTGTAGATCACGCGGGCGACCTTGCCGCGGTCCTGGGCGCGGTTGGCCTCCGACTCGACCAGGCTGGCGACGGTCATCAGCTCGTGGGGTGTGTAGCCGAGCTCCTCGGCCGCGCCCTCGAGGTCGGCCTCCTCGGCGGCCTGCCGCCACCGGTCGACCATGTCGCCGAGCATGTCGACCGCGTTGGCGTCGGGTGCGAAGGCGTAGGTGGCCGGGAACAGGTAGCCCTCCGGGTTGCCCTCGGCGTAGGAGGGCAGACCGATCGCCTTGGCGTCCTCGGCGGCGGCCTCGAACTTGGCCAGCGGGATCTTGGTGCCGTCGGCCAGCGCCTTCAGGGTGTCCTCGACGCGGAGACCCTCGGGCACGGTCACGGTGTCCTGCACCAGGTTGTCGGCCTTCACCAGGGCCTCGAGGGCGTCGGCTGCCGGCATCTCCCGCTTCAGCTCGTAGAACCCCACCTGGATGGAGGTGGCGTCGTCGTCGCCCGCGGCGACCTCGGTGAAGGCCTCGACGCTCTTGACCACTCCGTCGGCCTTGAGGTTGCGACCGATCTCCGCGACGCTCTGGCCCTCCTCGACCTCGAACAGCAGCGACCCGCGGCCGTCTCCGGTGTAGTCCGGGGGCTCGGCGAGGAGGTCCTGGATCTTGTCCCGGCCGAAGGCCACCGCGGCGACCGCGGCTGCCACCACGAGGCCGACGACGACCAGCAGCGCCAGGCAGCTCTTCAGGCTGCCTCGCCTGCGTCTCCTGCTGTCGCCGTTGCCGATGCTGCCCAGCAGACCGTCGTCATGCCCCGCGTGCGTCACGTCGTGCTCGTGCACGGCGACGGCCTCGTCGTGCGGCGACCCCCCCAGGTCGTCGAGGAAGCCCGAGCGCTCCCCACGGTCGTCTCCGTGGTCTGCGGGGGTCATGACCCTCCCTGTCCGCGTCCGGGGCCGGTGCCTGGCTCAGTCCTGGCCGGCGGGTGCCGACGGGACCAGCTCCCCGGGCGGGCGTCCGGTGCTCCGCTCGGTGTCCAAGGCATTCTGCAGGATGACGACCGCGGCTGCTTGATCTACCACGGCTCGGTGCTTTTTTGACTTTCGTCCCCCGGCGCGCAGGTGTGCCTGCGCGGTGACCGTGCTGAGCCGTTCGTCGCACAGGCGCACGGGCACCTCCGTCCCGGCCCCGTGCAGCTCGGCCAGCAGGGTGCCGGCGAAGTCCCGCGCCTTGCCGGCGGCCGGTCCGTCGCGCCCTGACAGCGACCGCGGCAGACCGACGACGACCTCGACGGCCTCGAGCTCGACGACGTGGGCGCGGATGGCCGACAGGTCGCCGTCCCCGCGCGCGACCGTCTCGAGCGGGGTCGCGATCATGCCGTCCGGGTCGCACGTGGCGAGCCCGATCCGGACGTCACCGACGTCCACACCGACCCGCCGCCCGCGCCGCACGTGTGCCTAGGCCTGCAGCGTCCGGAGCATCTCCGCCCGGACGTCGGCCAGCGCCCGGTCGATGCCGGAGACGTCGGTGCCGCCACCCTGGGCGACGTCGTCCTTGCCTCCGCCGCGGCCGGCGACCGCCGGCGCCGCCGCGCGCACCAGCGAGTTCGCGGACAGGCCGCGCTCGCGGGCCGCGTCGTTGAGCGCGACCACGATCGACGCCTTCCCGTCCGAGGCACCGAGGATCGCCACCACCGCGGGCCGCTGGGCGGGCATCCTGCCGCGGATGTCGAGGGTGAGCTTGCGGACGTCGCCCGCGCCGGCGCCGTCCGCGCGGTGGCCGACGAAGTCGACCCCACCGACGTCCTCCGGCGCGGAGGCGAGCGTGCCCGCCGCCGCGAGCAGCTGGCCCACCCGGACCTGCTCGATCTCCTTCTCCGCGACGCGCAGCCGCTCCACGAGGTCGGCGACCCTCTCCGGCAGCTCCTCCGGACGCGCCTTGAGCGCCTCGCTCAGCTGCGCCACCAGCACGTGCTCCCGCGCCAGGAAGCGGTAGGCGTCGGAGCCGACCAGCGCCTCGACCCGGCGTACGCCGGAACCGATCGAGGACTCCCCCAGGAGCTTGACCACGCCGAGGTGGGCCGAGCGGGCGCTGTGGGTGCCGCCGCACAGCTCGCGCGCCCAGTCGCCCACGGAGACGACGCGCACGCGGTCGCCGTACTTCTCCCCGAAGAGCGCCATGGCGCCCGAGCGCACGGCCTCCTGCTGCGTCATGACCTCGGCGTGCACCGGCAGGTCGGCGAGCACGAGGTCGTTGACCCTGGCCTCCACGTCGTCGAGCACCGAGGCGGGCACCGACCCGCTGGCGGAGAAGTCGAAGCGGAACCGCCCGGGCGCGTTCTCGGAGCCTGCCTGCGTGGCGGTCTCGCCGAGCGCCTCCCGAAAGGCCTTGTGGACCATGTGCGTGGCGGTGTGCGCCCGGCTGATCGAGCGGCGGCGCTCCACGTCGACCAGGCCCTGGGCCTGCTCACCCACGGTGACCTCGCCGTCGAGCACGCGGGCCCGGTGGACGATCAGGCCGGTGATCGGGCTCTGCACGTCGAGCACCTCGATGCGCGCACCACCGGAGAGCTCGATGGTCCCCTGGTCGGCGAGCTGGCCGCCGCCCTCGGCGTAGAAGGCGGTGCGGTCGAGCACGAGCTCGATCTCCTGGCCGGCCGACGCGGAGGGCGCGCTCGCGGAGCCGGCGACGATGCCGCGCACCACGCCCTCGGAGACGACCTCGTCGTAGCCGGTGAACGTGACCGGGGCCCCCAGGGCGTCCGCGATCTCGCGATAGACGGAGGCGTCCCCGTGGGTCGCCTTCTTCGCGCGGGCGTCGGCCTTGGCGCGCGCACGCTGCTCGTCCATGAGCCGGCGGAACTCCGGCTCGTCCACGGAGAGACCCTGCTCGGCCGCCATCTCGAGGGTGAGGTCGATCGGGAAGCCGTAGGTGTCGTGCAGGGCGAACGCCTGCTGCCCGGACAGCGACGTGGCGGCCGAGCTGCGCGCCTCGCGCGCGGCCAGGTCGAAGATCTGGGTGCCTGCGCGCAGCGTCTGGCGGAAGGCGTCCTCCTCCGCGTAGGCGACGGTCGAGATCCGCTCCCAGTCGCGGTGCAGCTCGGTGTAGGTCTGGCCCATCCGGTCGCGGCTGACCGGCAGCAGCTCGGGGAGGACCCGGTCCTCGCAGCCCAGCAGTCGCATCGACCGGATCGCCCGGCGCAGCAGCCGCCGCAGCACGTAGCCGCGGCCCTCGTTGCCCGGGGTCACCCCGTCACCGATCAGCATCATCGACGAGCGCACGTGGTCGGCGACGACGCGGAGGCGGACGTCGTCCTGGTGGTCACGCCCGTAGCGGCGGCCGGTGAGCTCCTGCGCCCGCTCGATGACGGGGAACATGACGTCGATCTCGTACATGTTCTGCTTGCCCTGCAGCACGTAGGCGACCCGCTCCAGGCCCATGCCGGTGTCGATGTTCTTCTTCGGCAGCGACCCCGCGACGTCGAAGTCCTCCTTGGACCGCACCGCGCTGAGCACGTCCTGCATGAAGACGAGGTTCCAGATCTCGAGGTAGCGGTCCTCGAGCTCGGGCGCCATCGCGGTGCCCATCGCGTCCCAGTCCGCGTCGGGGCCGTGCTCGGGACCGCGGTCGTACAGGATCTCCGAGCACGGGCCTCCCGGGCCGGGCACCCCCATCGACCAGTAGTTCTCCTTGGGGCCGAGCTTGACGATCCGCTCCGAGGGGAGCCCGGTCACCTTCATCCAGAGCCCCAGCGCCTCGTCGTCCCCGGCGAGGACCGAGGGCCACAGCCGGCTCTCCTCCAGACCGAAGCCGCCGTCCGCGGTCGGCCGGGTGACCAGGTCCCACGCGGTCTCGATGGCGCCTTCCTTGAAGTAGTCGCCGAAGGAGAAGTTGCCGCACATCTCGAAGAAGGTGCCGTGGCGCGTGGTCTTCCCGACGTCCTCGATGTCAGGGGTGCGCACGCACTTCTGCACGCTCACCGCGCGCAGGTACGGCGCGGTCTCCTGTCCCAGGAAGTACGGCTTGAAGGGGACCATGCCGGCGTTGACGAAGAGCAGGTTGGGGTCGTCGAGGAGCAGCGAGGCGGACGGCACGGCCGTGTGCCCGCGGGACTCGAAGTGCGCGATGAACCGGCGTCGGATCTCCGCGGTGTCCATGTCAGTCCTTCCGTGCGACCTGCTCGCGACCTGCGCGCCGGGTGGTCCGATCTTCCCAGGCCCGCCGTTGCGGAGCCCACCGGGTTTCGCGCCGGTCGCCCGCCCCGGTCAGGAGGCAGTGTCGGGGCGGCCGGCCGAGGGTGCGCTGGACAGCCGCCGCACCGAAGCCACCCGCCCCGCCTGCTCCGATTGCTCCGATTGCTCCGGCGCCGCGGTGATCGCGGGACGCCCCTGCGAGCCGAGGTGCAGCCGGTCGCGCAGCTCGGACTCCTTCTCGTGCATGCCGGCGCGCAGCTCCTCGCGCAGGACGGCGGCTCCGGCGAACCAGCCGGTGAGCCGGTCGTGGATGCCGTCCACGGTGAGCGCCTCGGCGGCGCGGCGGGCGCGCGTGCTGGCGTAGACCCCTGCGGCCGTGCCGGCGACGAACCACATCGTCCGCATCAGGCGGCGTCCTCCGAGTCGCCTGCGTGCCGTGTGGCGGCTTCCAGCTGCTGGGCCCGCACCGCGCGGAGCAGTCGTCGGGCCTCGCGCAGCTCCTGCCGGCGGGTCCGGCGCGACCGGCGGCGTGCGACGTGGGCCTCGGCCGAGGCGCGGTCGAGGTTGTCCCGGGTCAGGGCGCGCCGCAGGCCGTGGCCGAGCGCCACCGCCTTGACACCGCCGGAGGTGAGCAGGACCCCGAGGCGGGTGCTGGTGTCGAGGGTCGCCAGCCGCGCGACCGCCTGCTCCTCCAGGGCCTGGGCGACCGAGACGACAGGGTCGGGCGCAGCACCTGCCCGGTCGAGGGTCCGCAGGTCGCCTGCCGCCCGGCCGGTGACCTGCGCGGCCTCGGTGAGCGTGGTGATGACGTACTCGTGACCGTCGGCATCGCGACGACGGCGGTCGGCCACCTCGCCGGCGAGGTGCTCGACCTGCTCGACCAGCTGGTCCATCTCACGCCGGGAGCGGGCGAGCTGCTGCTCCACGTGCACGCGGGAGCGCCGGTCGCGCCGGGATGCCAGCACGAGCGCCAGGACCACCAGCACCGCGACCACGGCGGCGCCGACACCGAGAATCAGGGCGGGCGTCATGGCCGCGACCCTACCCCGCATCGCCGGCGTCGTGACCGCGGACGATCCTGCGCAGGCGCTCCCACCGCTCCTTGACCGCGGCCTCCGCGCCGTGGTCGGTCGGCTCGTAGTACGCCGCGTCCGCGACCACGTCGGGGGCGTACTGCTGGGTCGCGACGCCGTAGGGCTCGTCGTGGGCGTACTTGTACGCCGTGCCGTGCCCGAGGTCGCGTGCGCCGCTGTAGTGGGCGTCGCGCAGGTGGGCCGGGACGTGGCCGATCTTGCCCGCCCGCACGTCCGCCTCGGCGGCGTTGATCGCGGTGATCACCGCGTTGGACTTGGGGGCGACGGCGAGCGCGACCACGGCCTGGGCCAGGTTGAGACGCGCCTCCGGCATGCCGATCAGCTGCACCGCCTGAGCCGCGGCCACCGCCGTGGTCAGCGCCGTCGGGTCCGCGAGCCCGATGTCCTCGCTGGCGAGGATCACCAGCCGCCGTGCGATGAAGCGGGGGTCCTCCCCCGCCAGCATCATCCGCGCGAGGTAGTGCAGGGCAGCATCGGCGTCGGAGCCGCGGATCGACTTGATGAAGGCGCTGGTGACGTCGTAGTGCTGGTCGCCCTGGCGGTCGTAGCGCACCGCGGCCCGGTCGACGGCACGCTCGGCGGTCTCGAGGTCGATGTGGTCCTGCTCCACGGCCTTCGCCGCACCGGCGGCCGCCTCCAGGTAGGTCAGGGCCCGTCGGGCGTCCCCGCCCGCCAGCCGCACCAGGTGCTCGAGCGCCTCCTCGTCCGCGGTCAGCGTCCCGCCGAGGCCGCGCTCGTCGACCAGCGCGGACTGCACCACCTCCGCGACGTCGTCGTCGGTCAGCGACTCGAGCGTCAGCAGGAGCGACCTGCTCAGCAGCGGCGAGATCACCGAGAAGAAGGGGTTCTCGGTGGTGGCCGCGACCAGGCTGACCCAGCGGTTCTCCACGCCCGGCAGCAGTGCGTCCTGCTGCGCCTTGGTGAAGCGGTGCACCTCGTCGACGAACAGCACCGTCTCCTTGCCCGTGCGCACCAGCCGCTTGCGGGCCTCGTCGATCGCGGCGCGGACCTCCTTCACCCCGGCTGCGACCGCGGAGACCTCGACGAAGTGCCGGTCCGTCTGAGCGCTGAGGATCGCCGCGATCGTGGTCTTGCCGGTGCCCGGCGGGCCCCAGAGGATCAGCGCCATCGGCCGGTCGGCCTCCACCAGCTGGCGCAGCGGTGATCCCGGTGCGAGCAGGTGCCGCTGCCCCACGAGCTCGTCCAGCGTGCGCGGCCGCATCCGGACGGCCAGCGGTGCGGACTCGTGCTCGTTCCCGGCGAGCGTCCCGCGCCCCCGGGAGGGGTCCGCTTCCCCCGCGTCGTAGTCGAACAGCCCTTCCACGTGCCCGACCCTATGTCGGGCCGGGTGCCGGGATCAGTCCTCCGTCACGTGCACGACGTCGCGGACCTCGGCGAAGTGGCAGGCCGACGGGTGCGGGTGGGCGTCCCTGTCGACCAGGGCCGGCTCCTCCGTGGAACAGATGTCCTGGGCCTTCCAGCAGCGCGTGCGGAACCTGCACCCCGAGGGAGGGTTGACCGGCGACGGGAGGTCGCCGGTGAGCACGATCTCGTCGCGGAGCCCACGCCGGCCCGGGTCGGGCACGGGGACCGCCGACAGCAGCGCCTGGGTGTAGGGGTGCGTGGGGCGCTCGTACAGGGCCTGCTCGTCCCCGATCTCGACGATCTTGCCCAGGTACATGACCGCGACGCGGTCGGCGATGTGGCGCACCACGGAGAGGTCGTGGGCCACGAAGACGTAGGAGAGGTTGAACTCGTCCTGCAGGCGCTCCAGCAGGTTGATCACCTGCGCCTGCACCGACACGTCGAGCGCGGACACGGGCTCGTCGCAGATGATGACCTCGGGCTTGAGCGCCAGCGCCCGGGCGATGCCGATCCGCTGCCGCTGACCACCGGAGAACTGGTGGGGGTAGCGGTTGAAGTGCTCCGGGCTGAGGCCGACGACCTCGAGCAGCTCCTGGACGTGCTTCTTGCGGTTGCCCTTCGGCACCACGTCCTTGTGGATCTCGAAGGGCTCCCCGACGATGTCGCCGACCATCATGCGCGGGTCGAGCGAGGCGTAGGGGTCCTGGAAGATGATCTGCACGTTGCGGCGGACCTTGCGCAGCCGCTTCTCGCTCATCCCGACGAGCTCCTCGCCGTTCAGCTTCACCGACCCGGCCGTCGCCTTCTCCAGGCCCATGAGCACCCGGCTCAGGGTCGACTTGCCGCAGCCGGACTCGCCGACCAGTCCCAGCGTCTCCCCGCGGTGCAGGTCGAGGCGTCACGCCGTCGACGGCCTGGACGTGGCCGACCGTGCGCTTGATGACGATCCCCTGCTGGATGGGGAAGTGCTTCTTGACGTCGACCGCGGAGAGCACGACCTCACCGGTGGGCTGGCTCATGGGCGAGCACCTCCTCGTAGTAGTGGCAGGCGCTCTGCCGGCGCGGGCCGACGTCGTAGAGCGGCGGGTCGTCCGTCGTGCAGTTGTCGCGCCGGAAGCTGCACCGCGGGTGGAAGGAGCAGCCCGGGGGCAGCTTGGTCAGGTTGGGCGGGAGACCCTCGATCGCGGCCAGCTGCGTGCCCTTCATGTCCACGCGCGGGATCGACTCGAGCAGGGCCTTGGTGTAGGGGTGCGCAGGGTTCTCGTAGATGGACATGACGTCGGCGCGCTCGACGACGCGGCCGGCGTACATCACGCAGATCTCGTCGGCCACGTCCGCGACCACGCCCATGTCGTGGGTGATGAGGATCAGGCCCATGTCGCGCTCCCGCTGCATCTCCTGCAGCAGCCGCATGATCTGTGCCTGGACGGTCACGTCGAGCGCGGTCGTCGGCTCGTCGGCGATGAGCACGTCGGGGTCCAGGGCGAGCGCCATCGCGATCATCACGCGCTGCCGCATGCCGCCGGAGAACTGGTGGGGGTAGTCGTTGACCCGGTCCTTGGCGCTGGGGATGCCCACCATGTCGAGCAGCCGGGCGGCTTCCTTCTTGCCCTCGGAGCGGGACGTGCCGCGGTGCGTGCGGAAGAGCTCACCGAGCTGCCAGCCCGACGGTGAAGACCGGGTTGAGCGCGCTCAGGGCGTCCTGGAACACCATCCCGACGCGGTTGGCGCGCACCGCTCGGCGCTGCTTGTCCTCCAGCGTGAGCAGGTCGACGCCCTGCAGGACCACCTCGCCGCCGGCGATCCTCGCCGGGGGGATGTCGAGGATGCCCATGATCGCCTGCGCGGTCACCGACTTGCCGCACCCGGACTCCCCCAGGATGCCGAGCGTGCGGCCGGCCTCGACCTCGAACGTGACGCCGTTGACGGCCTGGGCCACCCCCTCACGGGTGTGGAACTCGACCGCGAGGTCGCGCACCTCCAGCAAGCGGGGCGGAGGTGTCGAAGCGCACCCCGGCGATCTCGCGCTTGGGCGGCGCCGCGGCTCTCGCGAGCCCACGGAGTCGGTGCCGGCGTCGGCCGGGTAGGCGGTGCTCATCAGCGTCCTCTCGGGTCCAGGGCGTCGCGCAGGACGTCACCCAGCAGCACGAAGCTCAGCACGGTGATGATGAGCGCCGCGCTCGGGAAGATCAGGAGGTGCGGGAGGCCGGAGACGGCGAGCCCCTCGCCTTCGGCGATGAGGATGCCCCACGAGATCGCCGGGGGCTTGAGGCCGACACCGAGGAAGGTCAGCGTCGACTCCGCCGCGACGTAGGTGCCGACGTACAGGGTCGAGAGCACGATGATCGGGCGACATGCGCGTTGGGCAGGATGTGGCGACGGATGATCCACCCGTTCGAGGCCCCCATCGCGCGCGCCGCCTCGACGAAGTCACGGTCACGCAGGGAGATCACGGTGCCGCGCACGATGCGGGTCATCGCCGTCCAGCCCAGTGCGATCAGCACGAAGGCCACCGTCCAGATGCTCTGCTTCTGCAGGAGCGCCAGGAACACCAGGGCGCCGAGCAGGAAGGGCAGGCCCATGATGACGTCGGTGAACCGTCGAGATCACCGTGTCGGCCCAGCCGCCGTAGAACCCCGACGAGCGTGCCCAGCGTGCTGCCGATCACGGCCGTCGCCAGCGTGACGATCACCGCGATGATGATCGAGGGCCGCGCGCCGTAGATGACGTGGGTGTACATGTCGCAGCCCAGCACCGTGGTGCCGAAGATGTGCTTGTCACTGGGTGGGGCTTGGTTCTCGGTCAGCACGCACTTGTTCGGATCGACGGTCGTCCACAGCCCTGGGAACGCCGCCCACGAGACCACCATCGCCACGATCACGACGGAGAACCAGAAGATCGGGTTGCGCCGCAGCGAGACCCAGGCGTCGCTCCACAGGCTGCCGCCCGCACCGGTGTCGGCGGCGACGTCCTGCTCGAGGATGTTGACGGAGTCACTCATAGCGGATCCTCGGGTCGAGTACGGCGTAGAGCAGGTCGACGGCCAGTGAGGCGAACAGGAAGACCAGGGTGAGCAGGGTGGCGACCGCGATGATCACCGGGGTCTCACCGCCTCGCACGGCGACGAAGGTCAGGCCGCCGATGCCGGGGATGTTGAAGATGCCCTCGGTGATGAGCGCTCCCGCCATGAGCAGTCCGAGGTCCATGCCGATGTAGGTGACGACCGGGATGAGGGAGTTGCGCAGCGCATGGATGCCGACGACACGGCGTCCCGCTGAGCCCCTTCGCCCGGGCGGTGCGCACGTAGTCCGAGCGCAGCGTCTCGATCAGGCTGGTGCGGGTCAGCCGGGCGATGAACCCCAGGGACAGGGCCCCCAGCACGAACGCCGGCACCACCAGGCTGGCCCACGGATAGTCGGGTTGGTAGGTCACGGAGAAGATCGCCTCGACCCAGGGGGGCGCCCCCATCTCGCGTACGTAGTTGCCGATGTAGACGCCGGTGAAGATCTGCGTCAGCACGCCGAGCACGAAGACCGGCACCGAGATCAGCAGCACGGTGGTGACCCGCACGAAGTTGTCGAGGAAGCTCGTCCTTGCGCAGGCCGGCGAGCACGCCCGGCGAAGATGCCGATGACGGACTCGAAGAGCACGGCGAGCAGCGTGAGCCGGATGGTGATGGGGGCGGCGCGCGCGATGAGGTCGATCACCGGCTGACGGTTGAAGTCGGTGCCGAAGTCGCCCTGGGCGTAGTTGCTCAGCCGCTCGAAGAACATCGAGACGCACGGGTTGCCCGTCTGGTTGAGGCACGGGTCGTCGAGGCCGAAGGCCCGGGTCAGGGCGGCGATGGTCTCCGGGGGCGGCTGCCGGTCGCCGAACATCGCGCGGACGGGGTTGCCGCTGAACTGGAACGAGAGCGCTTGCAGGTAGTGCAGCAGGAACATGGTGCCGAGCAGCACGGGGATGAACTGCAGGAGGCGTCTGACGGTGTACCGGCCCACGGTTGGTGCCCTTCTCTACGGCGCGACTCGGGCGAGTGCGGGTCTCCCCATCCGGGGAGACCCGCACTCGCCCTATGACCCTGCTGTCGCGGTCAGCTGGTGACCGTGACGTCCTTCAGCAGGAGCTGGTCGAGCGGGCTGTACTCCACATTGTCGACCCTGGTGCTGTAGAGAGTGAAGGTCTTGCCGAACCACAGCGGGATCACGACCATCTCGTCGAGGATGATGTCGGCGGCCTCCTGGTAGGCAGGCACACCCTCCTCCACGGTCGGAGCCGAGTTGCCCTCGGCGATCAGGTCGAGGAACTTCGCCTGGTCCGGACCCGACCACTTGCCGTAGTTGGAGCTACCTGCGCCGTACAGCGGGTCGAGGTAGTTCTCCGGCGAGGGGTAGTCGGGCAGCCAGCCGAGGCGGTACGGGCCGTCGACCTCGCTCTGCGTGCCGAGCGTCTCGAGGTAGGGCGTGAACGGCTGCGACTTGAGCTCGAAGTCCAGACCGAGGTCCTGCTTCCAGCCCTGGGCCATCGCCTGCACCCACTGCTCGTGGCCACCGTCGTTGTTGAACCAGATGCTGATCTTGTTGCCGGGGATTCCGCCTGCATCCTCCAGCAGCTGCTTGGCGCGCTCCGGGTCATAGGTGCAGAACTCGCAGGCGTCGTCGCGGCTACCGGGCACGAAGCTCGGGATCACGTCGGTCGCCGGCAGGTAGAGGCCGTTGAGGACCCGCTCGATGATGGTCTCGCGGTCGATGGCCAGGGAGAGCGCCTGCCGGATGCGGACGTCCTTGTACTCGTCCATGTAGAAGGGGATGCCGAAGTACGAGAACGACCCGCTGTCCACGGACAGGATGTTGTCCGGGTACTGGCCCTCGGCCTGCTGCTGCTGGCTCGGGTCGACCGCGTCGACGATGTCGAGGTTGCCGGACTGGTAGTCGCGGTAGGCGGTCTTCAGGTCGGCGTAGATCTTGAACTCGATGCCGTCGGCGTTGCCGTCACTCGCTCGTCGGAGTAGTCGGCGTACTTCTCCAGCGTGATCTGCTGGTTGTGCTGCCACTTCTCGGCGAACTGGTAGGGGCCGTTGCCGATGGGCTCCTCGTTGCAGGCCTTGATGTCCTTCAGGCACTCCTCGGCCATGGGTGCGGCGGCCGGGGTGTAGCTGAGCACCAGCGGGAACTGCGAGAACGGCTGCTTGAGGGTGACCTCGATGGTGGTGTCGTCGACGGCCTTGAGGCCCGACATCTCCTTGGCCTTGGGGTTCTCGCCCTGCAGCTCGTCGTAGCCCTCGACGTCGTCGAAGAAGAAGCCGACCTGGGTGGCGTTCGGGCCGTAGGCGGCGTAGTTCCAGGCGCGGATGTAGGACTCGGCGTTGACCGGCTCACCGTTGTGGAAGGTGAAGCCGTCCTTGAGCTTGATGGTCCACGTCTGGCCGTCCTTGGACTCGATGGACTCGGCCATCCGCAGCTGCTGCTCGGAGGTCTCCGGGTCGACCTGCAGCAGCCCAGTCCAGACCATGTTGATGATCTGCGAGCAGCCCGAGGAGTAGCAGTTGCTGGTGGGGGCGAAAGCCTCCGGCTCCTCGACAGAGACGCTGAAGGTGCCTCCGCTTCCCCCTTCGGATGTGTCGTCCCCGCTGCCCTCGTCGCTGGAGCCGCCTCCGCAGCTCGCGAGCAACATGACGGCAGCCACGGGGAGGGCGAAGCTTGCCAACCGCTTCGGTCGCCTCATGTGAGTCCTCCATGGTGTTCGTGTGTGACCTGCGCGACACACGTCGCGCAGCAGGGGACACCACACCACATGCCTAGGACGAAGGTCACGCCTGGGTGCCGAGTTGCGACGAACTCGTGCCCAAACCGTTATCGGCCGCGGTGGGCGGTCTAGGTGTTCTGTCCTGGTTCTGCCCCGGTTCAGACCGGTTCGGTGGCCACTCGCCCGGGAGCTCCTGGAGTGGCGGCGGGCTTCGCGTCGACGCCCGCCTCGGTCCGCTGCTGCGCCGAGATCGGAGCCGGAGCCCCGGTCAGCGGGTCGTAGCCGCCCCCGGTCTTGGGGAAGGCGATGACCTCACGGATCGAGTCGGTGCCGCTGAGGAGAGCGCAGATCCGGTCCCAGCCGAAGGCGATGCCGCCGTGCGGCGGCGCGCCGTACTTGAAGGCCTCGAGCAGGAAGCCGAACTTCTCCTGCGCCTCCGCGTCGCTCAGCCCCATCACCCGGAAGACCCGGCGCTGCACGTCGTCGCGATGGATACGGATCGAGCCGCCGCCGATCTCGTTGCCGTTGCACACGATGTCGTAGGCATAGGCCAGCGCGGAGCCGGGATCGGTGTCGAAGGTGTCGAGGCAGTCGGCCTTGGGCGAGGTGAAGGCGTGGTGCACCGCCGTCCAGGCCCCGCTGCCCACGGCGACGTCGCCGGCGGCGGTGGCCTCGTCGGCCGGCTCGAAGAGGGGCGCGTCGACCACCCAGACGAAGCTCCACGCCGACTCGTCGATGAGACCGCCCCGGCGGCCGATCTCCAGCCGCGCGGCCCCGAGCAGGGCGCGGCTCGACTTCGGTGCGCCGGCGCCGAAGAAGATGCAGTCGCCGGGCGCGGCTCCCACGTGGTCGGCGATCCCCGCGCGCTCGCTGTCCGAGAGGTTCTTGGCCACCGGGCCGCCGAGCTCGCCGTCCTCGCCCACCAGCACGTAGGCCAGGCCGCGGGCCCCGCGCTGCTTGGCCCACTCCTGCCAGGCGTCGAGCTGCTTGCGCGGCTGCGAGGCGCCACCCGGCATCACGACCGCGCCGACGTACGGCGCCTGGAAGACGCGGAACGGGGTGTCGGCGAAGAACTCGGTGCACTCCACCAGCTCGAGGTCGAGCCGCAGGTCGGGCTTGTCCGTGCCGAAGCGGGACATGGCCTCGGCGTAGGTGAGCCGCGGGATCGGCGTGGACACCTCGTGCCCCACCAGGGCCCAGATGCGGGCCAGCAGGGACTCGGTCAGCTCGATGACGTCGTCCTGCTCCACGAAGGACATCTCGATGTCGAGCTGGGTGAACTCGGGCTGGCGGTCGGCCCGGAAGTCCTCGTCGCGGTAGCAGCGCGCGATCTGGTAGTAGCGCTCCATCCCGCCGACCATGAGCAGCTGCTTGAAGAGCTGCGGGCTCTGCGGCAGCGCGTACCAGCTGCCGGGCTGGAGCCTGGCCGGCACCAGGAAGTCACGGGCGCCCTCCGGCGTGGAGCGCGTCAGCGTCGGGGTCTCGACCTCGACGAACCTGCGCTCGTGCATGAGCTCGCGGGTGACGCGGCTGACCTCGCTGCGCAGCCGCAGCGCGGCGGCCGGACCGGCACGCCGCAGGTCGAGGTAGCGGTGGGTGAGCCGGACCTCCTCCCCCACGCCCCCTCCCCGTCCGCCTCGTCGATCGGGAAGGGCAGCGCCGCGGCTGCGCTCAGCACCTCCACCTCGGTGGCGATCACCTCGACCTCGCCCGTGGGCAGCGCTGGGTTGGCGTTGCCCTCCGGCCGCGTCGACACCTCCCCCACGACGCGCAGGCAGAACTCGCTGCGCAGCTGGTGGGCGACCTGCTCGTCGCGGACCACGACCTGGACGACGCCGCTCGCCTCACGCAGGTCGAGGAAGGCGACGCCACCGTGGTCGCGGCGGCGCGCCACCCACCCGGCCAGCGTGACCTGCTGACCGGCGTGCTCCGCGCGGAGGGTGCCGGCTTCGTGGGTGCGGATCAACGTCCTGCTCCTTCGTCCTTGGTCGTGATGGTCGGGCGCAGGTCGCTCACCGGCGGCGACCACGAGGTCGCCTCGGCCTCGACCTGCTCGCCCGAGCGGATGTCCTTGACCTGGTCGGGCTCGCCCCCGCTCCCCGGGAACCACACGTAGGGGATGCCGCGCCGCTCGGCGTACCGGATCTGCTTGCCGTACTTCTGGGGGGCCGGCGCCACCTCGCACGCGATGGCTCGCTCGCGCAGGCGCGTCGCGACCGCGTCGCTCTCCACCCGCGACTCCTCGTCCGGCAGAGCGACCAGCACCACGCTGGGCACCTGCCGGTCCGCGCCGAGGTCGAGGTGCTGCACCAGGGGCACCAGCAGCCGCGTCACGCCGAGCGAGATGCCGACGCCCGGGTACGTCGTACGGCCGTCGTCGGCGAGCGAGTCGTAGCGTCCGCCCGAGCAGATGGACCCCAGCCACTCGAAGCCCTCCAGGCGGGTCTCGAAGACCGAGCCCGTGTAGTAGTCCAGCCCGCGCGCGATGCGCATGTCTGCGACGATCCGCGTGCGCTGGTCGGCCAGGTCGGCGCATCGCTCGACCAGGTCGGCGAGCTCGCCCAGCCCCTCCTCGAGCAGCGGGTGCTCGACCCCGAGGCCACGCACCTTCTCGGCGAAGGACGTGTCTGCCGAGCTGATGCGGGCCAGCGCGAGGCAGGCGTCCGCCTGGGACTCCGACAGACCGGCATCGCCCAGCAGCAGCCCGCGCACCTCGTCCTCGGGCAGCTTGTCGAGCTTGTCCACGAGCCGCATCACCTCGTCGGTGTCTCCGATCCCCAGGCCCAGGTAGAAGCCCTGGATCAGCTTGCGGTTGTTGACCAGCAGCGTCAGCGGCGGCAGGAAGTCGAGGCGGCCCAGCGCGTCGAGCATGACCCTGGCCACCTCGACGTCGTGGTGGGGGCCGAGCTCGTCGCGGCCCACCACGTCGATGTCGGCCTGGGTGAACTCGCGGTAGCGGCCCTCCTGCGGCCGCTCACCACGCCAGACCTTCTGGATCTGGTAGCGGCGCAGGGGGAACTCGAGGTGACCGGCGTGCTCCAGGACGTAGCGGGCGAAGGGCACCGTCAGGTCGAAGTGCAGCCCCAGCCCCGCGTGCCCTTCCGGCGAGGTCTCCTGCAGCCGCCGGAGGACGTAGACCTCCTTGGAGGTCTCGCCCTTGCGCAGCAGCTGGTCGAGCGGCTCGACGGCCCTCGTCTCCAGCGGCGCGAAGCCGTGCAGCTCGAAGGTCGCCGCGAGGGTGCGCAGCACCTGCTGCTCGGCGATCCTCTGCGCGGGCAGCAGCTCAGGGAAACCGCTCAGCGCGGTCGGCTTGGCCATGTGGGTCCTTCTGGGTCGGCTCGCGGGTCACAGCCCGCGCGTCGGCGGCGCCACCGAGGGCGCCTCCTGACGGATGAGGTCGAGCAGGAAGGGGTTGGTCGCGCGCTCCTGGCCGATGCTCGTCTGCTCCCCGTGGCCGGGCAGCACGACGATGTCGTCCGGCAGCGGCAGCACCTTGGTGGCGAGGCTCCGCAGCATGGTCGGATGGTCGCCGCCAGGGAGGTCCGTGCGTCCGATCGAGCCCGCGAAGAGCAGGTCACCGGCGAACATCACCTCGCTGACGCCCGCAGCGGAGTCGTCGTACGGCGTCCGGAACGTGATCGAGCCCGGCGTGTGCCCGGGGGTGTGGTCGACCGTGAACCGCAGGCCCGCCAGCTCCACCTCGGCGCCGTCGTCGATCTCGCGGACGTCGTCGGGCTCGGCGAACTCGTAGCCGCCACCCAGCAGCATCCCCGCGGTCTCCCGCGACATCCCCGCCATCGGGTTGCTCAGCAGGTGGCGGTCGTCGGGGTGCACGTACGCCGCGGCGTCGTAGGTGCCGGCCACGGGCGCGACGCACCACATGTGGTCGATGTGCCCGTGCGAGACCAGGACCGCGACGGGCTTGAGCCGGTGCTCGCGCACCACGTCGGCGACGCCGGCGGCGGCGTCCTTGCCGGGGTCGACCACCACGCACTCGGCCCCGGGGCCGGTGGCGACGACGTAGCAATTGGTCGCCCACGGGCCGGCGGGGAATCCGGCGATGAACACGGGGCCTCCTGCGATGGCGCTCACCACGGTGCGCTGACGGGTGCGGGTGTCGCCCGAGCCTATCGAGCGGACCCCCCACCTCCCCAAACGAGTTCCCGGCGCCAGCCCCCCGCGCCCCGTCCGGCGCCGGGGGGCGGTCATACGATGGCGGGGCACGAACGCTCGGGGCCGTGGTCCCGACCCGCAAGCGCCGGTCTGACCGGACGCCGAAACGAGGGACCATCCCGATGACCGACACCCCTGACCGGCCCGCAGCCGACGACCAGCCCGGGGTCACCTCCGACACCACCACCCCAGACGCCCCCGAGGCAGCCCCCGCGGCAGAGCGGGAGCCGACGCCCGACCCGACGCCCGAACCGACACCCGAACCGGCCACCGAGGCGGCGCCCCCGGCCTCCCCGGCGCAGGTCGCACCCGTGCCGACACCCGAGCCGACACCCGAGCCGACACCCGAGCCGACACCGGCCGACCCGAGGCTGCCCCCGAGACGGAGCCGGAACCGGCACCCGAGGCAGCGCCCCCGGCCACGCCGGCGCAGGTCGCACCCGTGCCGACACCCGACCCGACTCCCGAGCCGACGCCCGAGGCAGCCCGCGCGGCAGAGCCCGAGCCGGCCCCCGAGGCAGCCCCCGCGGCAGAGCCCGAGCCGGCCGCCGAGGCAGCCCCCGAACCTGCCCCGAGGCAGCCCCCGAACCGGCCCCCGAGGCGGCCACCGAGGCAGCGCCCCCGGCCTCCCCGGCGCAGGTCGCACCCGTGCCCCGGCCGGCACCGCCGCCGGGCCGGCCGGGTCCGCGTCCCGGACCGGGCGCAGGCCGCCCCACCCCAGGTCGGCGTCCCGGCCGCGGTGCCGCCGCGAAGACCGCACCGGTCCCGCCGCCGCAGCTGCCGGCGTCCGACCCCTCGGCATGGGGCCGCGTCGACAGCGAGGGCAACGTCTACTGCCGCACCGCGGACGGCGAACGGCACGTCGGGCAGACCCCCGACATGACCCCGGACGACGCCCTGGCGTTCTACGGCCGCAAGTACGACGAGCTCAGCTTCGAGGTCGCGCTGCTGGGGCAGCGCGTGCAGACGGGGCACGCGACACCCGACGACGCCGGCAAGGCGCTCAAGCTGCTCAGGTCGCAGGTGGCCGAGGCCCGGGTGGTCGGCGACCTGGCGGCGCTGGACGCGGCGCTCGCCACCGTGGAGTCCGAGATCGCGCAGCAGCGCGAGCAGCGCAAGGCCCGCCGGGCCGAGCAGCTCGCTCAGGCCCGCACCGAGAAGGACCGCATCGTCGGCGAGGCCGAGCGCATCAGTGCCGGCACCGACTGGCGCCACGGAGCGGACAAGCTGCGCACCCTGCTCGAGCAGTGGAAGGCCCTCCCCCGGCTCGACAAGCCCACCGACGACGAGCTGTGGCACCGCTTCTCCTCCGCCCGCACGACGTACACGCGACGCCGCAAGGCGCACTTCGCCGAGCAGTCGGAGAAGCGGGACGCGGCCAAGGTGGTCAAGCTCCGGCTGATCAAGGAGGCCGAGGCGCTCCAGGGCTCCACCGACTGGGGCCCGACCTCGGGCGCCTACCGCGAGCTGATGCGCCGGTGGAAGGAGGCGGGCCCGGCACCCCGCGACGTCGACGACAAGCTGTGGCAGCAGTTCCGGGCCGCGCAGGACGTCTTCTTCACCGCCCGCGACGAGTCGAACAAGGCCACCGACGCGGAGTACGCCGCCAACGCCGAGGTCAAGGACAAGCTCGTCACCGAGGCCGAGGCACTGCTGCCGGTCACCGACCTGCAGAAGGCCAAGACGGCGTTCCGCAGCATCGCCGACCGCTGGGACGCGGCCGGCAAGGTGCCCCGCGAGCGGGTGCGTGAGCTCGAGGGGCGGATGCGCAAGGTCGAGCAGGCGATCCGCTCGGTCGAGGACGCAGCATGGACGCGCTCGAACCCCGAGGCCCGCGCCCGCGCCGCCGACACGGTCGCGAAGCTGGAGTCGTCGATCGCCGAGCTGGAGCAGAAGCGCGACAAGGCCGCTGCCGCCGGCGACGAGCGCGGCGCGCAGCAGCACGCCGCGGCCGCGGAGGCACGGCAGCAGTGGCTCGAGCAGGCCCGCAAGGCGCTGGAGGAGTTCTCCGGCTGACCGCCGCGCCTGGCGGGAGTGGCGTCATGGTTTCCCATGTCCTGTCACCGAATTGCCACTCCCCTGCGGATGCATCAGCCGGGAAGTCGCAATTTCGCGACAGGACATGGGAAACCCCGCAGCAGCCACCCCTCGTACGGCGGGTGGGTCAGCCGGTGACGCGCTGGGCGTCGAAGACGCCCTCGACGTGACGCACCGCGCGGAGCACGTGACCGAGGTGGGTCGGGTCGGCCATCTCGAACGTGAAGCGGCTGCGCGCCACGCGGTCGCGCCCGGTGGTGAGCGACGCCGAGAGGATGTTGACGTGCATGTCCGAGAGCACCTTGGTGATGTCGGAGAGCAGCCTGGCCCGGTCGAGGGCATCGACCTGGATGTTGACCAGGAAGAGCGACTGGGCGGTGGGCGCCCACTCGACGTCGACCAGGCGCTCGGGCTGCCCGCGCAGTGAGGCCGCGTTGACGCAGTCGGTGCGGTGCACGGAGACGCCCTGCCCGCGCGTGACGAACCCCAGGATGGCGTCGCCGGGGACCGGGGTGCAGCACTTGGCGAGCTTGACCCACACGTCGCTGACGTCCTTGACGACCACCCCCGGGTCGCCGGTGGGCCGTCCCACCGGCCGGGTGATCTGGACACCCTCGGAGAGCTCCTCCTCCGCCCCCATCTCGCCGCCGTGCAGGTCGAGCACCCGGCGTACGACGGTCTGGGCGCTGAGGTTGCCCTCACCGACCGCGGCGTAGAGCGCGCTCACGTCGGCCAGGCGCAGCTCCTGCGCCACGGACATCAGGCTGTCGTGGCTGAGCACGCGCTTGAGCGCCACGCCCTCCTTGCGGATCAGCCGGGCGATCTGGTCCTTGCCCCGGTCGGTCGCCTCCTCGCGGCGCTCCTTGGTGAACCAGTGGCGGATCTTGGAACGGGCGCGCGGAGACTTGACGAAGGTCAGCCAGTCGCGGCTCGGGCCGGCGCCGTCGGACTTGGAGGTGAAGACCTCCACGGTGTCGCCGTTCTCCAGCGTCGACTCGAGGGGCACCAGCCGGCCGTTGACCCGCGCCCCGATCGCGCGGTGACCGACCTCGGTGTGGATCGAGTAGGCGAAGTCGACCGGGGTCGACCCCGTCGGCAGCGCCAGCACGTCGCCCGCCGGGGTGAAGACGTAGACCTCGGCGGAGTTGATCTCGAAGCGCAGCGACTCCAGGAACTCCCCCGGGTCCTCGGTGTCCTGCTGCCAGTCCATGAGCTGGCGCATCCACGGGAGCTCGCCACCCCGGTCGCCGTCGGGCCGGTCGCCCGGCTGCACGCCGCCGGCGTACTCCTTGTACTTCCAGTGCGCCGCGACGCCGTACTCGGCCCGGCGGTGCATCTGGTAGGTCCGGATCTGCATCTCGACCGGCTTGCCCTCCGGGCCGATCACCGTGGTGTGCAGCGACTGGTACATGTTGAACTTCGGCATCGCCACGAAGTCCTTGAAGCGGCCGGGCACCGGGTTCCAGCGGTTGTGGATGGCGCCGAGCACGGCGTAGCAGTCGCGGTCCTGCTCGACCAGGATGCGGATGCCGATGAGGTCGTAGATGTCGGAGAAGTCGCGGCCGCGCACGATCATCTTCTGGTAGATCGAGTAGTAGTGCTTGGGGCGGCCGGTGACCGTCGCCTTGATGCGGCCCCGCCGGAGCTCGTGCTCGACGTTGTCGATGACGGTGCGCAGGTAGCTGTCACGCGAGGGCGCCCGTTCGGCGACCAGGCGCACGATCTCGTCGTACATCTTCGGGTGCAGCGTGCCGAAGGCGAGGTCCTCCAGCTCCCACTTGATCGTGTTCATGCCGAGCCGGTGAGCCAGCGGCGCGAAGATCTCGAGCGTCTCCTTGGCCTTCTTCACCTGGCTGGCCTGCTTGGTGTAGCGCAGCGTGCGCATGTTGTGCAGCCGGTCGGCGAGCTTGATCACCAGCACCCGGATGTCGCGCGACATCGCGACGATCATCTTGCGGATCGTCTCGGCCTGGGCGTTGTCGCCGTACTTGACCTTGTCGAGCTTGGTCACCCCGTCGACGAGCGAGGCGACCTCGTCGCCGAAGTCGGCGCGCACCCGGGCGAGGGTGTACTCGGTGTCCTCGACGGTGTCGTGCAGCAGCGCCGCGACCAGGGTCGGCTCGGTCATGCCGAGCTCGGCGAGGATGGTGGTCACCGCCAGCGGGTGGGTGATGTAGTCCTCGCCGCTGTAGCGCTTCTGGCCCTCGTGCGCGCGTTCGGCCACGCGGTAGGCACGCTCGAGCAGCGCGAGGTCGGCCTTCGGGTGGTTGGCGCGCACGACGCGGAAGAGTGGCTCCAGCACCGGGCTGGTGCTCTGGCCGCGGCCCCCGATCCGCGCCAGCCGGGCGCGCATCCGGCCAGCCTGCGCGCCGGCCGACGACCCCCGGTGCTCGCGGAACTCGTGCCCCTCGGGCTCGGTGTCCGGAAGCGGCGCGGGCACGGGCCCCATGATCGGCTCGGTCGCGAGCCCAGCGCTCGGCTGGACCTCGATCACGGTGTCGTCCGGGGCGTCGAGCAGGTCGTCGGGCCCGGTCTCAGCCGGGTCGTCGGCCTCGGACTCGAGCGGGAAGTCGGCCGGCGCCTCGGGCTCGGTCCCTGCCCGGGTCTCGGGCGCTGCGTCGTCGTCAGGGGCTGCCGGCTCGGTGCCCAGCTCGGAGTCGGGTTGAGGCGCCGTCTCGGGCCGCGCCTCAGCGCGTGCCTCGTCAGGCGAGGACCTCACACGCTGCTCGCTCACCCGCGCTCCCTTCTGACTCAGCCAGTCTAGGCGGAGGATCCCGCGGGTCGGCCGCAGCGAGTCCTGGCCACGCTGCTACCAAGGAGCCATGAGTCAGCAGCGCCGGGCCCGCGTGGTGCGCCGGCACCTGCTGGACGGGAGCGCCCGCACCGCCGTCGACGCTGCCCGCGCAGTCGTGGGGCTGCACGCCAGCGACCCGGCGACCGTCTTCCTGTCCGTGCTGGCTCGCGGCCGGCAGCTCGAGATCACCGACGTGGACGGCGAGATGTACGACGCCGGCAGCCTCGTCCGGCTCATGGGGATGCGGCGCACGCTCTTCGTCGTGCCTGCCGACCTCGTGCCCGTGGTGCACCACGCGGCGTCCCTCCCGGTGGCGGAGGCGATGCGGCGCAGGCTGGTGAAGCAGCTGACTGAGGGGCCGACCGATCCCCCGCTTCCCGGCGACGTCGCCGGCTGGCTCGACCGCGCCGAGGACGAGGTGGAGCGCTTCGTCGCGGCGCAAGGGCCTGTCGACGGTGCCCGGGTCGGGGAGGCGGTCCCGGCGCTGCGGACCGCCCTGCTGCCCCGCACCACGAAGAAGTACGACGTGCGACGCACCGTGACCAGCAACGTGCTGACCCTCATGGCGACGGAGGGCCGGCTGGTGCGCGGCCGGCCGCTCGGCTCCTGGACCTCACGACGCCACACCTGGGAGAGCGGCTCGACGTGGTGGCCGGGCGGGATGCCGCCGCTGGAGCGTGACGCAGCGCGGGCGCGGCTGGTGGAGGTCTACCTCCGCGCCTTCGGACCCGCCACCGAGGCGGACGTCGCGTGGTGGACCGGCTGGCCGCTCGGAGTCACCCGCCGGGCCGTCGCCGCGCTCGCGACCGCGGAGGTCGACGGCGGTCTCGTCCTGGCCGACGACGTCGACGACGTCGACCCGTCCCCGCCGTCAGCCGCGCTGCTTCCGGCGCTCGACCCCACGCCGATGGGGTGGAAGGGACGAGACTGGTTCCTCCCCGCCGACAGCAGCGGCCTGTACGACCCCTACGGCAACATCGGGCCGACGATCTGGTGGGACGGCGAGGTCATCGGCGTCTGGGCCGTGCGCGCGGGCGGCGCCATCGCGACCCGGATGCTCGCGGACCGCGGCAGGGAGGCGACATCGGCGGTCGCCGCCGAGGCGGAGCGGCTCGCGGCACGGCTGGGTGGCACGGTGGTGGTCCCGACCTTCCGCACCCCGTGGGAGCGCGAGCTCTGCCTGGGCTGACCGGGGTTCAGACCACGTGGAGCGAGGTCAGGGGCAGGTCGCCCAGGGCGTCGCGGCCCGACAGGAACGACAGCTCCATGAGCACGGCCACCCCCGCCACGTGACCTCCGCAGGCCTCGACCAGCTCGCGGGAGGCGTTCACCGTGCCTCCGGTGGCGAGCACGTCGTCGATCAGCAGCACCCGGTCGCCGGGCTCGATGGCGTCCTGGTGCACCTCCAAGGTCGCCTCGCCGTACTCGAGGGCGTAGGAGACCTCGTGCGTGGGCCCCGGCAGCTTGCCCTTCTTGCGGATGGGGACGAAGCCGGTGCCGAGGTGGAGCGCCACCGGAGCCGCGAGGATGAACCCGCGCGCCTCGATCCCGACCACCTTGTCGACGGCGGTCTCCCCTGCCATGTCGCCGCCCGTACGTCCCGCAGCAGCGAGGGCGCGCACGACGGCGGTCAGGCCGTCGTGGTCGGCGAGCAGCGGCGAGATGTCCTTGAAGACGATGCCCGGCTGGGGGAAGTCGGGGACGTCGCGGATCAGCGTCTCGATCTGCTCGTGCAGGTCCATCCGCCGGTCACTTCTTGCCGCGTTGCGAGCGCGGTTTGCGCGTGGGCTGCGGACGCTTGGCCGACGACGTCTCCCCCATGGGGATCGCGCGACGGGTGGTGTCGCGCTCCCCGGCCGTGTAGCGACCGGGGGTGCCTGCCGGTCCGGGTCTGCTGCCGCCTCGCACCGGCTCCGTCCCGTCACCGATGTCGTCGTCCGCGCCGCCGAGCTCGTCAGGGTCGCCCTCGCCCTCGTGGACCGGCAGGTCGTCGGTGTAGACGGGCACGTCGGCGTAGGGGTCGACCGCGCGGCGGGAGCGGTGGCGCATGGCGCGCGCGTCGCCCGCCTTGACCCCCGGCTCCAGCTCCTTGAGCTGCACCAGCAGCGGGGTGGCGATGAAGATCGAGGAGTAGATGCCCGCGGCCATGCCGACGAACAGCGACAGCGCCAGGTCCTTGAGGGCACCGGAACCCAGCAGCACGACGCCGGCGTACAGCAGGGCGGCCACCGGCAGCAGCGCCACGATCGAGGTGTTGATGGAGCGCACCAGCGTCTGGTTGACCGCGAGGTTGGCGGCCTCGGCGTAGGTCTGGTGGGTCTTCTTGAGCTGGGCGGTGTTCTCCCGGACCTTGTCGAAGACCACGACGGTGTCGTAGAGGGAGAAGCCCAGGATGGTGAGCACGCCGGTGACGGTCGCCGGGGTCACCTCGAAGTTGGACAGCGCGTAGACGCCGACGGTGATGACGATGTCGTGGGCGAGCGCGACGAGCGCGGCCACCGACATCTTCCACTCCCGGAAGTAGGCCCAGATGAGCAGCACGACCAGGACCAGGAAGACGACCAGACCGATGAGCGCCTTCTCTGCCACCGCGGCACCCCAGGAGGGCCCGATCACGCTCTGGCTGAGGTCGTCCGACTGCACGCCGGTCGCATCGACGATCGCATCGGCAACTACACGGGCATCGGCGCTGGAGAGCGGCTCGGTCTGCACCCGGATGGCGTCGTCACCGGAGGTGTTGACGATGGGTGCGGACGCGGCGTCGAGCCCGGTCTCCCGCACTGCCGTCTGGATCTGCTCCACTTGGGCCTGGGTCGGCTCCTGCACGGCGACGCGGTACTCGACGCCACCCTCGAACTCGATGCCGAGGTTGAGCTTGACGACGAGCAGCCCGAACAGCGAGACCGCGACGATGACGCCCGAGATCGTGTACCAGAGGTACTTGCGGCCGACGAAGTCGACCGACACCGTGCCCTCGTAGAGGGACTGCCCCAGCCTGGAGAGCCTGCTCATCGAACACCTCCTGTGAGCGAGACCGGACGCGCCTGCCCGATCCGCTCGATGCCGATGTGGTCGGGCGAGAGCCCCGACAGCCGGTGGCCGGCGCTGAAGAACCGGAAGCGGACCAGCCACGAGACCATCGGCTTGGTGAACCAGAAGAACACCGCCAGGTCGATCAGGGTGCTGATGACCAGCGCGAAGGCGAAGCCCTTCACGACGCCGATCGCGAAGATGTAGAGCACGACGCCGGCGAGCAGCGCCACCATGTCCGCGATCACGCACGTCATCTTCGCGCGGTCCCAGCCGAGCTCGACCGCCACGCGCAGCGACTTGCCCTCGCGCATCTCGTCACGGATCCGCTCGAACAGCACGATGAAGGAGTCGGCGGTGACACCGACGCCGACGATCAGGCCCGCGATGCCGGGCAGCGTGAGCGTGAAGCCCGCGGTCTCGCTGAGGAAGATCACCGCGGCGTAGGTCCAGGCGGCGGCGAGGCCAAGCGAGGCCACCACGACGGCGCCGAGCGCGCGGTAGTAGAGCATGCAGTACACCACCACCAGGGCGAGCCCGACGAGCCCTGCCCAGATGCCGGCCGCCAGCTGGTCACCGGCCAGGGTCGGTCCCTCGATCGTCTCGACGGGGACCTCGAAGGCGAGCGGGAGAGCGCCGTAGCGCAGGCTGTTCGCCAGCGACTCCGCCTCCTCCACCGTGAAGTCGCCGCTGATCTGGGCGCTGCCGTTGGTGATCGGCTGGTTGACCGTCGGCGCCGACAGGACCACGCCGTCGAGGACGATGGCGAAGAGCTCCTGCGTGCCGGCCATCGCGCGGGTGACATCGGCGAACGTGTCCGTGGCCTCGCCGTCGAAGTCCAGCGTGACCGCGTACGTCGCGGAGCCGTCCGGGATGCCGAAGTCGGCGTCGGTGAGCTGGGTGCCCTCGATCATCGCCGGTGACAGCAGGTACTTGTTGCCGTCCTCGTCGCAGGTCATGAGGGGGCGCGCCGGGTTGTCGGTGACCTCGACGTCCTCGGTGCACTCGAACTCGGTGAACTCCTGCACCGAGGCCGGGTCGGGGTTGCGCATCCACGCGAGCAGCTCCTCGACAGAGCTCTCGTCGGTCACCGGCTCACCCGGCTGCGGGGCTCCGGGCAGGCCGCCGGACCCGGCGCCCTGGTCGCCCTGGCCGCCGCCTTGCCGGTCGCCGTCGCCGCCACCGCCGGGCTCGTCGTCACCCTCGGCAGCACGCGGCTGCGCGAAGGGGGCTGCCCGGCCGTTCGTCGGCGAGGGTGAGACCGAGGACGAGGGCCGGCCCGACTCCTCGGACCCTGGGGTGGCGTCCTGCGACGGGGACGGAGACTCCGACTGCGAGCCCTCCTGCTGAGCGTCGGCGGGCGGCGCCGGACCGGCAGCCACCAGCCGGAACCGCAGCTGCGCCTGGCGCTTGACCGAGTCGACGAGGTCGTCCCGCGCGTCGCCGGGGATCTCGACGATGATCTGGTTGTCGCCCTGGACCGAGACCTCGGACTCCGCGACGCCGGTGGCGTTGACCCGGCTGTCGATGATGCTCGCGGCCTCCTCCATCTTCTCCGGCGTGACCTCTTCACCGGTCTCGGTGGAGGCGGTCATCGTGATCCGCGTGCCGCCGCGCAGGTCGAGGCCGAGCTTGGGGCTCCAGACACCGTTGATGGCCAGCGCGACGTACATGAGAGCGGTCGCGACGAGGACGAGCAGGAGCTGGCGCCCCGGATGGGGACGTCGAGCAGCCATCAGCCGGTCCGGTTCTCGTCGGCCCGGTCGACCTCCGTGTCGAGGGGCTGCTCGGGATGTCCCTGGCTGGCGTCGGTGTCGGCGACCTCGTCGTCGGTGCTCGTCCGGGTCGTCGACAGGTGGCTGGACGACCCTCACCACGGCACCGCGTGCGATCTTGACCTCCACACCGGGGGCGAGCTCGACCAGCAGACAGTCACCAGCGGCCGGGTCGTCGAGCTCGCCGGTCACCCGGGCGAAGACGCCCGCGCTCAGCATCACCTCGTCGCCGACGTCGACCGATCCCTGCATCTCCATGAGCTGGCGCTGACGCTTGCGCTGCGGGCGGATGAGCAGCAGCCAGAAGGCCACCACGAACAGCAAGAGCCACAGCAGCTGGACGGCTCCCTCCACAGGGGATCTCCTCCGGACAGGTCGAGGTCAAGGGGGCTTGCTCCGCGGCAGACGCGGGCAGCACGGACGGCGGTTGGGCGCCGCCGGGAGAGTCTAACCTCCGGGTGGGCCTCGCCCCGAGGCGCCGCGGCGGCGCTGGCGCAGAGAACCGGACAGTGCCCTCAGCGGTCGAGGTCGAGCGGCAGCTGGTCGACCACCGTGCTGGGCGGCGTGAGCCCGAGGTGCGTCCACGCCGCCGGTGTCGCGACGCGACCGCGCGGTGTGCGAGCCAGGAACCCCGACCGCACCAGGAACGGCTCGGCCACCTCCTCCACGGTCTCGCGCTCCTCACCGACGGCGACCGCGAGCGTGCCGAGGCCGACCGGTCCCCCGCCGAAGCGGTCGCAGAGCGCCCTCAGCACCGCGCGGTCGAGACGGTCGAGCCCGAGCTCGTCCACCTCGTAGAGCTCGAGCGCCGCTCGGGCGATCTCCACCGTGCCGAGGCCGTCGGCCCTCACCTGTGCGTAGTCGCGGACGCGGCGGAGCAGCCGGTTGGCGATCCGCGGTGTCCCGCGGCTGCGCGAGGCGATCTCGGCGCACCCGGCGTCGTCGATGGGGGCGTCGAGCAGCCCCGAGCTGCGCCGGATGATCTGCTCGAGCTCGGCCGGGGCGTAGAACTCCAGGTGCGCGGTGAAGCCGAAGCGGTCGCGCAGGGGGCCGGGCAGCAGGCCGGCGCGCGTGGTCGCCCCCACGAGGGTGAAGGGCGGCAGCTCGAGCGGGATCGCCGTCGCTCCCGGCCCCTTGCCGACCACCACGTCGACGCGGAAGTCCTCCATGGCGAGGTAGAGCATCTCCTCGGCCGGCCTCGCCATCCGGTGGATCTCGTCCACGAACAGCACGTCGCCCTCGTTGAGCCCCGACAGGATGGCGGCGAGGTCGCCGGCGTGGGTGATGGCGGGCCCGCTCGTCACTCGCAGCGGCGTCGACATCTCCGAGGCGATGATCATCGCCAGCGTCGTCTTGCCGAGTCCCGGCGGGCCGCTGAGCAGCACGTGGTCGGGCACGCGCTCCCGGTGACGGGCTGCGCCCAGCATCAGGCCGAGCTGCTCCCGCACGCGCTCCTGCCCGATGAGCTCGCCGAGGGTGCGCGGCCGCAGTGCCGCCTCGACGGCCTGGTCGTCACCGCTGGCCTCGGCGTCCACCAGTGACCGGCTCTCGAGGTGGGCGAGCTCGGCTGCGGTCAGCTCGTCGTCCGGTGCCATCGGGTCCTGGGCCATCGGGTCGCTCACCGCCTCACGCCCTGCTCAGCGCGCGCAGCGCCTGTCTCAGCAGGGCACCCACGTCAGCACCTTCAGATCCCCCGGGGCTCTCGGCCACCGAGTCCGCGACGAGGTCGAGCGCCCGCTCGGCCTCCTTGGCGGACCAGCCGAGACCGGTGAGACCGGCCCTCACCTGCACCCGCCACGCGGGCTCAGCGGCCACGGCGAGGGCGGGGGTCGCTGCACCGGAGCTGCCGAGCGGCGGCCCGACGCGGTCCTTGAGCTCGAGGATGATGCGCTGCGCCCCCTTCTGGCCGATGCCGGGCACGCGGGTCAGCGACTTCACGTCCTCGGTCGCCACAGCGCGCCGCAGCTCGTCCGGGGACAGCACCGCCAGCATGGCCTGCGCCAGCTTCGGGCCGACCCCGCTGGCGGTCTGCACCAGCTCGAACAGCTGCTTCTCGTCCTCGTCCAGGAAGCCGAAGACCGTCAGGGAGTCCTCACGGACCACCAGCGACGTGGGCAGCTGGGCGGCACCACCGGTGCGCAGGGTCGCGATGGTGCCGGGAGTGCACTGCACCTCGACGCCCACCGACCCGAGGTCGACGACCACCGAGGTCAGCCCGAGCTGGGCGACGGTGCCTCGGACGAACGCGATCACGTTGCTCCTCCTCTCGCGGCCAGCGCCGCGGTCAACCTCGCCTGCGCGGCTCCGCGCCAGACGTGACAGATCGCCAGGGCCAGGGCGTCGGCTGCGTCCGCGGGGCGCGGCGGCTCCGACAGTCGCAGCACCCTGGCGACCATGGCTCCGACCTGTGCCTTGTCGGCGCGCCCGTGACCCGTCACCGCCGCCTTGACCTCGCTCGGGGTGTGCAGCACCACCGGGATGCCGCGACGTGCAGCGGCCACCATCACGACCCCGCTCACCTGCGCCGTGCCCATGACCGTGCGGACGTTGTGCTGGCTGAACACCCGCTCCACCGCCACGACGTCGGGCGAGTGCCGGCCGAGCCACTCCTCCACCTCGTGGTCGACCAGACAGAGGCGCTGTGCGATGTCGAGGTCCGTCGGTGTGCGGACCACACCGACCTCCACGAGGCGGAGGGGTCGCCCGACGGCACCGTCGACGACGCCCAGACCGCACCGCGTCAGGCCGGGGTCGACACCCAGCACCCGCATCGCCGGCTCCTTCGTCCCGAACACCTGTTCGGACGACGCTAACCGAGCGACGCGCGCACGCACTTGCGGCGCGCCGACCGCCGGACGACGGGCGACCTCGACCATCACGTGCGCCTGGTGAAGGTGATGGCGCCGTCGGGTCGATACCGGTGGTGGTAGGCGGGGTCGTGGATGCGTCGGTGGTGGAACCCGCAGAGCGGGACCAGGTCGCGCAGGTCGGTGCGGCCGCCGGTGTGCCAGGGGGTGCGGTGGTGGGCCTCGCACCAGGCGTAGGGGGTGTCGCAGCCGTCGGCGGCGCAGGTCTGGTGGCGCAGGGCGCCGGCGACGCGTTGGGCTTCGGTGAAGAACCGTTGGCTGCGGCCGAGGTCGAGGAGCTGGGAGGCGCCGCCGAGCACGGCGGGGATGAGGCCGGCGGCGCAGGCGAGTCGGCGGGCCTCGGCGGCCGAGATCACGTCGCCGGTGTCCAGCCCGGCTGCCGTGACGCCGTCGCGGAGGGTGTCCAGGTCGGTGGTGACGATGACCGCCGGCGGCGACCTTGCCGGACAGGTGGTCGGTGGGCAGCCGCTCCAACAAGGTGGTGAACGCCTCCCCGCGGCGGCGGGCCCAGTCGAACCCCTCGGATCCCGGGTGGGCGTGCTCGCCGGCCTGGGCGGTGGTGGCGCCCAGCCGGCCGCGGCGCGGTGAGGCCATCTGGTCCAGCACCTTCTTCAAGACCGCGGCGGCCAGCGTCGAGGTCGTGAACTGCCCGGTCACGGTGCCGTCGCCGTGGTCGTGCAGCGTCAACCGGACCCGTGCCCGCGCCTCGCTCCTCCTCATCGCGCAGCAGCCGGTCCTCGTGGGCATCGACCGTCGCCCGGTCACGCTCGACGGCCGCCAGCGCCCGGCGGGCGGCGCGGCGCAGCTTCTTCGGGTCCATCACCCGCGCCTTGGCCAGCAGGTCGGCCTCGATGGCCGCGACCTGCTGCCGCCGACAGCCCGCGCGGCAACGCCTTGATCGCCGCGGCGATCACCGCCGCGTGCGCCGCCGACACTGCACCCTCACCCAGCGCGTCGGCGGTGCCGGCCAGCTGCTCCCCGTCCAGCGCCTGGGCGAGCCTGGTCTGCCGCGCGGACTCCGCCGGCTCGCTGTTGGTGGCCTTGGCGTGCCACTGCGACGTCGACGCCGCACCCGAGTCGGCCGCCACGTGCGCCTTGTCCGCGGCCGCCAGCAGCTTCAGCTTCAGGGCCTGCAGCCGGGTCAGCGCGCGGTCGGTCTCGCGCACCAGCGCGGCGTACTCACCACGCGGCAGCGGCTCCAGCGGCGCCACCGCGTCGAGCAGCTCGTGCACCCCTTCGACCGCCGAGGCGGGCGAGAGCCCGATCGCCGGCAGGTCGTGGATCAACGTCATGAGACAACCCTATTCGAACGCATGTTCGAGTCAATGGGTCGCGTGACATCTGGGGAAAGCTTCGTGCCAAGGTGGCCCACGCGGGCCGACTCTCGTCCACAGCGCAGCCCGCCCTTGCTGCCTGACGTGCTGCGGCGGACGCTGTTGCTTGTGCAGTGGAGACGGTCAGCATGACGAACTACGCCCGCATGTACCGGTGGGGGATCACGCCCTGGGAGCGCTACGGGAGGGCTGCGGCGCCCAGCATCGCCGGGCTGCTCGACCGAGAGGAGGCCGAGCGGTCCCGTCCGTTGGGGCGCGCTCTCGACCTCGGGTGTGGCCGCGGTCAGTACACCCCTGAACTGGCGCGGAGAGGGTGGGACGCCGTGGGCGTCGACGTCGTCCCGGCCGCCATCGAGGCAGCGAAGCGCCGGAGCGAGGACGGCGTCACCTACGTCTTCGGGGACGTGACAGACCTGCCGGCAGCCGGGCTGGGCACGTTCGACTTCTTCCTCGACGTCGGCTGCTTGCAGGGGCTCGGCCGCGCACAGCGTCAGGCCGAGGGTGAGGGCGTCACGGCCCTGGCCGAACCAGGAGCCACGATGCTGGTCCTCGCCTTCGGGCCCACGCGGTTGCGGTCGGTTCTGGGCGGGGTGTCCCAGGAGGAGGTGGAAGCCGCCTTCCCGCACTGGGAGATGCTCGCGGTGGACCCCGCGGACACCGCGGGCCTGGGCTGGCCCATGAGCAGAACGGCGCCGCAGTGGTACCGGCTGCGGCTGACGTAGTCGCCGTGTACGCGCGGTCGACGGGTCTCGACAAGCTCGACCGACGGAACCGCTCGACCGAGGCCCTCAGACGTCGAGGGAGGCCAGCACCTCGTCGGGGATGTCGGCGTTGCCGTAGACGTTCTGCACGTCGTCCAGGTCCTCGAGCGTCTCGATCAGGCGGATCACCTTCGGCGCGGTCTCGGCGTCGACGGTCACCTCCATCGAGGGGACCCACTGGGGCTCGGCCGAGTCGTAGTCGAGCCCGGCCTCCTGCAGGGAGGTGCGGACCGCGACGAGGTCGCCGGCCTCGCTCAGCACCTCGAAGGCGTCCTCGAGGTCGTTGACCTCCTCGGCGCCCGCGTCGAGCGTCGCCTCGAGCACGTCGTCCTCGGTGACCTCGCGCCCGTCCTGGCTCTTGGGCAGCAGCACGACGCCCTTGCGGTTGAAGAGGTAGGCAACCGAGCCCGGGTCGGCCAGCGAGCCGCCGTTGCGCGACGTGGCCGTCCGGACCTCCATCGCCGCTCGGTTGCGGTTGTCGGTGAGGCACTCGATGAGCAGCGCGACCCCACCCGGGCCGTAGCCCTCGTACATGATCGTCTGGTACTCCGCGCCGCCGGCTTCGGCGCCCGAGCCACGCTTGACCGCCCGGTCGATGTTGTCGTTGGGGACCGACGACTTCTTCGCCTTCTGGATGGCGTCGTAGAGCGTCGGGTTGCCGGTGGGGTCACCACCGCCCATGCGGGCAGCGACCTCGATGTTCTTGATGAGCTTGGCGAAGAGCTTGCCGCGCCGCGCGTCGATCACGGCCTTCTTGTGCTTGGTGGTGGCCCACTTGGAGTGCCCCGACATGTTCTTCCTCTGCTCTCGGCTGGCTCAGGCGGCCGCGCGCACCATCGCCACGAAGTACTCGTGGATCCGCGGGTCACCGGTGACCTCGGGATGGAACGAGGTCGCCAGCAGGTGGCCCTGACGAACGCCGACGATCCTACCGGCGGCCGCTGCGGCGGCCGAGGTGTGCGCCCGCTGGGGCTCCAGCGCCACGCGCGCCACCACCTCGACGTCCTCGCCGACCGACTCGACCCATGGGGCTCTGATGAAGACGGCGTGGAACGGGCGGTCGAGGTGGGCGACGTCGAGCTCGGCCTCGAAGGAGTCCACCTGCCGGCCGAACGCGTTGCGCCGCACGACCACGTCGAGCCCGCCGACGGTCTCCTGCCCCACGACACCGTCCTCGATGCGATCGGCGAGCAGGATCATGCCGGCGCAGGTGCCGAAGACCGGCAGGCCGGACTTCACGGCGTCGCGCAGCGGGTCGAGCAGGTCGAAGGTGCGAGCCAGCTTGGCCATCGTCGTCGACTCGCCACCGGGGAGCACCAGGCCGTCGACGGCGTCGAGCTCGGCCGGCCGGCGTATACCGATCGCGCGGACACCGCACTCCCCCAGCACGCGCAGGTGCTCGCGCGTGTCACCCTGCAGCGCCAGGACCCCGACGGTCGGGACGCCCGCCGGAGCGGGGCTCACCAGCCGCGCTCGGCCAGCCGGTGCGGCTGCGGGATCTCGTCGACGTTGATGCCGACCATCGCCTCGCCGAGGCCGCGGGAGACCTTCGCGATCACGTCGGGGTCGTCGAAGAAGGTGGTCGCCTTCACGATCGCCTCGGCACGCTCCGCCGGGTTGCCCGACTTGAAGATGCCGGAGCCGACGAAGACACCCTCGGCGCCCAGCTGCATCATCATCGCGGCGTCGGCGGGCGTCGCGATGCCGCCGGCGGTGAAGAGCACCACCGGGAGCTTGCCGGTCTCGGCGATCTCCTTGACCAGGGGGTACGGCGCCTGGAGCTCCTTGGCGGCGACGTAGAGCTCGTCGGCCTCCATGACCTGCAGCCTGCGGATCTCGGCGCGGATCGTGCGCATGTGGGTGATCGCGTTGGACACGTCACCGGTGCCGGCCTCGCCCTTGGAGCGGATCATCGCCGCGCCCTCGGTCAGGCGCCGCAGCGCCTCGCCGAGGTTGGTGGCACCGCACACGAAAGGCACCGTGAAGGCCCACTTGTCGATGTGGTTGGAGTAGTCCGCGGGCGTCAGCACCTCGGACTCGTCGACGTAGTCGACCCCGAGGCTCTGCAGCACCTGGGCCTCGACGAAGTGGCCGATCCGGGCCTTCGCCATCACCGGGATGGAGACCGCCTCGATGATGCCGTCGATCATGTCGGGGTCGCTCATCCGGGACACGCCGCCCTGGGCGCGGATGTCGGCAGGCACACGCTCGAGCGCCATGACGGCGACGGCGCCTGCGTCCTCGGCGATCTTGGCCTGCTCGGCGGTGACGACGTCCATGATGACGCCGCCCTTGAGCATCTCGGCCATGCCGCGCTTCACGCCGTCGGTGCCACGGGTCGGGGCCGCGGTGGTGTGGTCGTTGGGCTCAGTCATGTCACTCTGCTTCACGTTCGGGACGATGTGCGGGTCGGACAGGGCCGCGTCCGCTCGTCCTCGTGGGCGCGGTCGGCGGCTGACCCGCGTCTCCAAGACTACGCGCCGAGGACCCCGGCGGCGAAACGCGCGGACCACCCCTGACGCCCAGATGCAGCGCCTCGGCGTACACGTCGAGCAGCGCGCCGGTCACCCGCTCCCAGTCGAGGTGAGCGACGGCCTCCTGGGCCTGCTTGCCGAGGAAGGTCCGCCGGTCGGGGTCGTCGAGAAGGTCGGTGAGCGCTCGGGTCCAGGCCCGGGCGTCACCCGGCGGCACCAGCACGCCGCACTCGCCGTCGTGGAGCAGCCGGCGGAACGCCGGGAGGTCGCTCGCGACGACGGCCGCGCCGGCCGCCATGGCCTCGGCGACCACGATCCCGAAGCTCTCGCCGCCGAGCTGGGGCGCGAGCACGATGTCGGCCCGCGCCAGCAGCTCGGCCTTCTCCGGCAGGTCGACGGGCCCGAGCGCGGTGACCCGCCCCCACACCGCGTCGGGGAGCCGCGGACGGAGCCGGCGGGCCACCGCCTCGAGGTCACCGGGCCCCGCCACGTCGAGCACCGCGTCCGACCCGGCGCGGGTGGTGCCTGCGAACGCCTCCAGGGCGACCGCTAGGCCCTTGCGCGGCTCCTCGAGGCGGCCGAGGAAGAGGAGACGAGCAGGGCCGCCCGACGAGGGCTCGAGCTGGGGTGCGGCGAAGGCGTCGAGGTCGAGGGCGTTCGGCACCAGGCGCGGCTCCGTCGCGCAGTATCGCGCCAGTGTTGCGGCCGCGTCGTCCGAGACCGCGGTCCACAGGTCGACGCGCGCCATCACGCGCCGAGCCGCCGTGGCGGCACCCCACCGCAGCACCCGAGCCTGCTCCTGCGCGGTGTGGGCGGTGGCGACGACCGGCACCTGCGCCGCTCGTACGGCGTGCCAGGTGACGCTGGGCGTCACGGGCTCGTGCACGTGGACCAGGTCGAAGTCGCCGTCCGCCAGCCACTGCCGCGTCAGCCGACCCACGTCTCGGCCCAGGTGCACCCGCGCGACGGCGCCGTTCCACCGCACCGGGACGTCGCCGCCGGTCGTGGTCACGAAGGAGGTGGCGTGGCGGCTCGAGCCCGGCGCCAGCACACGAGCCTCGTGCCCCAGCGCGCGCAGCGTCGCGGCGAGCTCCGTCACCTGCTGCTGCACGCCGCCCGCGACGTCCAGGGAGTAGGGGCAGACCAGGCCGATCCTCATGCGCGCCCCCGTGGCCGGGGCGGGACGTCACGGAACACCCGCTGCATCATGTGCCAGTCCTGCGGATCCGCCTGCAGCGCCGACGTGAAGGCGTGCGCCACTGCCTGCGTGGGCGCCTGCAGGTCCGCCGCACCACCCGGCTCGACCGGGACGGTCTCGTGGAAGGTGATCCGGAGCCGCTCGCCGTCGTACGCCGTCGTCGTCGGCACCAGCGCCGCGCCGGTGCGCTGGGCGAGCAGCGCAGGACCGACCGGCAGCGTCACCGGCCGCCCGCAGAGCTGCACCTCGACCGACGCACCTCCGAGGTGACGGTCGGCGAGGAGGCAGACGAAGCCGCCGGCCCGGAGCCACTCCTCGAGGCGGGCCGTCGGGTCCTCGCCGCCGGTCAGGGGCAGGATCCGCATGCCGAGCCCCTCCCGGAACGCCACGAACTCGTCGTACAGCCGCTCGGGGCGCAGCCGCTCGGCGACGGTGAGGAGCGGGACGCCGGTGCCGCAGGCCCACGCCCCTGCCCAGTCCCAGTTGCCCTGGTGCGGCAGCACCGAGATGACGCCACGCCCCTCGGCGTAGGGCTCCCGGAGCCGCGCCTCGTCGACGGTGACGGTGCGTGCGACCAGGTCGTCGAGCGGCCACCGGGGCAGGCGGAACGCCTCCGCCCAGTAGCGGAGGTAGGAGCGGGTGGCGGCGTGCACGAGGTCGTCGAGCTCGTCCGCGGCGAGCTCGGGGCGCACGACGGAGAGGTTGGCGCGCAGCGTCTGCACCCCGCGCCCGTCCTTGTCGTGGATCCGGTCGGCGATCCGCGAGAACAGCGCCTGCGCGCGGCGCTCCGGCAGCCGGCCGACCGCACGCCACGCACCGAGGTAGCCCCAGGCCGCCGCGCGCTCGGACAGGGAGGACGTGCCGGTCACCTCTCGTCCGGCCGCGGTGCGGTCGCGCCGGGAGCCTCCGCCGGCTGGTCCAGGCGCCTTGGCCGCCTCCTCCGCGGCCCTGGCGTGCGCCTGGGTGCGCACGACGAGGATCCGCTGGACGACCGTGATCGTGCTCGCCACCGCCAGCAGCCCGAGCGTCACCGGGATCGCCCACAGCGCATCCTCGCCGGCGCCGAGGATGTTGACCAGGTCGGCCAGGCCGGTGATGACGAGGATGCTGACCAGCCGGTCCGACCGCTCGGCGATGCCGACCTTGGCCTGCATGCCGAGGGACTCCGCGCGGGCGCGGGCGTAGCTGGTGACCGAGCCCATGGTGAGGCAGTAGATCGCCAGCGCGGCGAGCGCCTCGCTGTCGCCGGGGCCGACGTAGTACATCGCCAGGCCGGCGAAGATCGCGGCGTCACCGATGCGGTCGAGCGTGGAGTCGAGGAACGCTCCGAACACGCTGGTGCGGCCTGACCGGCGTGCCATCGCACCGTCGACGAGGTCGGAGAAGACGAACGCGGTGATGAAGAGGACACCGGCGAGCAGGTAGCCCTGGGGGAAGAAGACCAGCGCCCCGACCACCACGCCGAGCGTGCCGACGAGGGTGACGGCGTCGGGACTGACACCCCACCGCAGCAACAGGGTGACGACGGGGTTGAAGAGGTTGGTCCAGAAGGCCTTGAATCGCTCGAGCATCGCGGTCTCAGGCTATCGGTTCGCGTCCGGCTACCACGCCTCGGCGAGCAGCCGACGCGTCTCGCTCATCAGCTGCGGCAGCGTCTTCGTCTTGCCGATGATCGGCATGAAGTTCTGGTCGCCCGCCCAGCGCGGCACGAGGTGCTGGTGCAGGTGGGCCGCGATGCCGGCGCCGGCGATGTGGCCCTGGTTCATCCCGATGTTGAACCCGTGGGCGCCGCTGACGGAGCGGACCACGCGCATCGCGCGCTGGGTGAGCCGGGCCACCTCGTCGGTCTCGTCCTCGGTGATCTCGTCGTACGACGCCACGTGGCGGTAGGGGCAGACCAGGAGGTGTCCGGGGCTGTACGGGTAGAGGTTCAGCACGACGTAGGCGGTGTCGCCGCGGTGCACCATGAGACCCTCCTCGTCGTCCAGCGCCGGGATCCGGCAGAAGGGGCACTGGTCCTGGGTGCCTTCGGTGGGCTTGTTCTCCCCCGAGATGTAGGCCATCCGGTGGGGCGTCCAGAGCCGGTCGAGCTCGTCGGGCACCCCGACGCCGTCCTGGCGGTGGACGTCGCCCGGCCCCTCCGTCGTCACCTGTTCACACCTGCTCGCGGGCATCCACCGTCGCGACGATGCGCGCCACGGCCTCGTCGACAGGCACGCCGTTGTCCTGTCGGCCGTCGCGGTAGCGGAACGACACCGCACCCGCCTCGACGTCCTGGTCGCCCGCGATGACCATGAAGGGCACCTTCTGCAGCTGGGCGTTGCGGATCTTCTTCTGCATGCGGTCGTCGGACACGTCGACCTCGACCCTGATGCCCTGCGCCCGCATGCGCGCGGCGACGTCGGCCAGGTAGGTGTCGTGCCGCTCCGCGACGGGGATGCCGACCACCTGCACCGGCGCGAGCCAGGCCGGGAAGGCGCCCGCGTAGTGCTCGAGCAGCACACCGAAGAAGCGCTCGATCGAGCCGAACTTCGCGGAGTGGATCATGACGGGCTGCTGCCGGGTGCCGTCGGCGGCGACGTACTCGAGGCCGAAGCGCGCGGGCTGGTTGAAGTCGTACTGGATCGTCGACATCTGCCAGGTGCGCCCGATCGCGTCACGTGCCTGCACCGAGATCTTCGGACCGTAGAACGCCGCGCCACCCGGGTCGGGCACCAGCTCCAGACCGGAGTCCTCCCCCGCCTGCCGCAGCACCTGCGTCGCGGTCTCCCACTGGTCGTCGGAGCCGATGAACTTGTCCTTGCTGTCGTCACGCGTCGACAGCTCGAGGTAGAAGTCGTCGAGGCCGAAGTCCTGCAGCAGCCCCAGGATGAAGCCGAGCAGGTGCTTGATCTCGCCGGGTGCCTGCTCGGCGGTGACGTAGGAGTGCGAGTCGTCCATCGTGAGGCCGCGCACCCGCGTCAGCCCGTGGACCACACCGGACTTCTCGAAACGGTAGACCGACCCGAACTCGAAGAGCCGCAGCGGCAGCTCGCGGTAGGAGCGCCCGCGGGACCGGTAGATCAGGTTGTGCATCGGGCAGTTCATCGCCTTGAGGTAGTAGTCACTGCCCTCCATCTGCATCGGCGGGAACATGGTGTCGGCGTAGTAGGGCAGGTGCCCCGAGGTCTCGAAGAGCCCCTGCTTCGAGATGTGCGGGGTGCCGACGTACTCGAAGCCCTCCTCGATGTGGCGCTGGCGGACGTAGTCCTCCATGACGCGCTTGAGCACGCCACCCTTGGGGTGGAAGACCGCCATGCCGGAGCCGATCTCGTCCGGGAACGAGAAGAGGTCGAGCTCGCGCCCCAGTCGACGGTGGTCGCGGCGCTCTGCCTCCTCGAGGCGGTGGATGTGCTCCTCGAGGGCTTCCTTCGACTCCCACGCGGTGCCGTAGATGCGCTGCAGCTGCGGGTTCTGCTCGCTGCCACGCCAGTACGCCGCGGCCGTCCGCATCAGCTTGAAGGCGGGGATGCGCTTGGTGGTCGGCAGGTGCGGGCCGCGGCACAGGTCCTTCCACGCCAGCTCGCCGTTGCGGCGCAGGTTGTCGTAGATCGTCAGCTCGCCGGCGCCGACCTCGACGCTCGCCCCCTCGGCAGGCTCGTCGGTCGAGCCTCGCCACCCGCTCCGTCGGTCGAGCCTGTCGAGACCCCCTTCAGTCCGATGAGCTCGAGCTTGTAGGGCTCGTCCGCCAGCTCGATGCGTGCCTCGTCGTCGCCGACGACCCGGCGGGAGAACTTCTGGCCCTCCTTGATGATCTTGCGCATCCGGGTCTCGAGCTTGCCCAGGTCGTCGGGCGTGAACGGCGTGCTGACGTCGAAGTCGTAGTAGAAGCCGTTCTCGACCGGCGGGCCGATGCCCAGCTTGGCGTCGGGATAGAGGTCCTGCACCGCCTGGGCGAGCACGTGCGCGCACGAGTGCCGGAGGATGTTGCGACCGTCGGCGCTGTCGATGGCGACGCCCTCGACCTCGTCGCCGTCGGCGAGCTCGTGCGCGAGGTCTCGCAGCTCTCCCCCGACCCGGGCCGCGACCACGTCGGTCTGGTCGGCGAAGAGCTCCCACGCCTTGGAGCCGGTGGCGACCGCCCGCTCGTCCCGCGCCTCCGCGCCGACGACGGTCACCTTGATCTCGGACACGCGTGCTCCCCTTGCTCGACTGATCGGTCCTCGATCGTAACGACCCGCTCCGGGGGCGCTGCACGCCGTTTGGCGCACGCCGGACGGGGACACGCGCCCGGTCGGCGGTGACCGCAACGGGAAAGGCCCCCGATGTCGCGTGGTCGCGTCTCGGGGGCCGTGCCGGTGGGCGATACTGGGTTCGAACCAGTGACCTCTTCGGTGTGAACGAAGCGCGCTACCACTGCGCCAATCGCCCGGAGCGGGACCACTCTCGTCACCGCGCGGGACACGATAACCCAACCCCGCCGGTGACCCGCCTTCCGGGTGCGGGCCACGTCAGGAGGAGATCCGCGTCTGATCACGGGACCTTGGCCCTGACCTTGGCTCGACTCCGAAGCCTGGCCTAGACCGAGTTTGAGCCCCCTCGTGCCCGGTTTCGCCGATTGATCGGTACATGCCTTGCCATAACGGACAGCGGCGAGTGCCGCGCGCGACTCTGAGGCATAGCCCGAACGGGCTATTTGCTCGGGACTTTCGTCGTTACAGTTTACGGACCCTGGGCTGCGGTGCACTCTGAATCCAGGACGAGCGAGACCCCGGGCCGAAAGTCCCGAAAAGTTGTTGCGAATCCGCGTCATAGAGCGACTGGGAGGCCGTCTCTACGACGTCAGTGCCAAATGGGAGAGGGCAACCGCCATGGAGTTCAACGCCACCAAGGCCAACCAGGCCGGCAACATCACCACCGTGACCAGCACGCTCACGCTCGAGCTCATCGACGCCACCGGCGCGAGCACCCCGCTCGAGACCGAGCTCACCTACGACCCCCGCGACCCGTTCGCGGTCAGCGCGGCCTTCATGACGGTCGCCGGCCGCGTGGAGTGGACCTTCGGCCGTGACCTTCTGATCGGCGGGCTGTACGAGCCCACCGGCGACGGAGACGTCCACGTCTGGCCGTGCCTCGACGGCGACGCGCGCTCGGTCGTCATCATCGAGCTGTGCTCGCCCGACGGGGAGGCGCTCGTCCAGGCGCGTGCCGCCGACGTCACCGCCTTCGTCGACCGCATGACCTCCGCGGTCGCGGTGGGCGCCGAGGCCGTCGACGTCGACTCCGCCATCGCCGCCATCTTCGCCGAGGCCGCCTGAGCGGCCAACCGCGAGGAGGCAGGGGCACTGGGAGACCCTGCCACCCTCGCACCGCCCTCCATGGCACAGCGGGCCGGTCCCCTCGGGGACCGGCCCGCCGGCAATTGCACCACCAGCGCCGTCGATCGACCCCGCACCTCGCGCTGACACTTGGGGCGACACCGTGCGTGAGGGGCGTACGTCGCCGGCGCCGCCCGTAGGTTGAGACGCATGGCCGCGCTCAAGTCGACAGTGAACACGCTCCTGCGGAGGACGACCGGGTACCAGCTCACCCGGGCCGAGGCCGACGCGGAGTCGCGACCGGCACCGAGTCCGGGCAAGCCCCAGCGGAGCCGGCGCGAGCGCCGCCTCGCTCGGGAGCTCGCCGAGCTGCGTGAAGCCACCAAGAACCATCCCGCCGCCCGCATGCTGGAGCAGGACGCCGAGGCCCGCGACATCATGCGCCGGGTCGACGACCGCACCATGACCGGGCACGAGAAGGTGCACGGGCTCGTGATCGCCTGCCGCTACCTCGTGCGTCACCGGATCCCCGGCGACATCGTCGAGTGCGGGGTGTGGCGAGGCGGCAGCATGCAGGCCGCGGCGTTGACCCTGCTCGCGGCGGGCGAGAGCGACCGGGAGCTGCACCTGTTCGACACGTTCGAGGGCATGCCTCCCCCCGGGGAGCACGACCGCCAGATCCGCAACGGCGCCGCTGCGGCCGACCTCCTGGCCCAGCACTCGCGTGAGCACCGCGTGTGGGCGGTTGCCGACCTCGAGGACGTCCAGAAGGGCATGGCGGAGGTGCCCTACCCCCAGGACCTCGTCCACTTCCACAAGGGCCTCGTGGAGGAGACCGTCCCCGACCAGGCGCCCGACCGGATCGCGCTGCTGCGCCTCGACACGGACTGGTACGAGTCCACCAGGCACGAGCTCGAGCACCTCTACCCCCGGCTCGCCCCGGGCGGCGTGCTCATCATCGACGACTACGGCCACTGGGAGGGCGCGCGGAAGGCGGTCGACGAGTACTTCGACGCACTGCCCGACCCGGTGCTGCTGCTGCCTCTGGGCCCGGGCCGGATCGCCGTCAAGCCCGGGTAGGCGCTCGTACGGCGACGCGACGCCTCACGGATCGATGTCGTCGCGCTCCCGCTCGGTCCACACCTCCCTGGCCCGGCGCGTCAGGGGGCCGGGCTGGTCCCACTCCCGCTCGTCGCACCGCGTGACCCACTGGACGTCGCGCGTGGTCGAGGCGAGGAACACCTCGTCCGCCTCGCGCAGCACCTCGATCGGCGCGTCCACCTCGACGACGTCGCACCACTCCAGCAGCAGCTCCCTGGTGATGCCGGCCAGGCACCCGCTCGCGAGGGTGGGAGTGCGCAGCTCGCCGTCGACCGCGTAGAAGACGTTGGAGCCCGTGCCCTCGCAGAGGTCACCGGCCAGGTTCGCGAAGACGGCTTCGTCGCCACCCCGCTCCGCGGCATGGGCGAGCGCGACGACGTTCTCGGCGTAGGAGGTGGTCTTGAGCCCGGCCAGCGCGCCGCGCTCGTTGCGGGGCCACGGGACCGTGACGACGTGTGCCGGCACGCCACGCGCCTGCATCGGTGCCGCCGCCACGACCAGCGTGCCGCTCGAGCTCGTCCCCGCGGCCCGACCCCATCGGCGCCGGTCCGGCGGTGTGCGTGATCCGCAACCGCCCCAGCGGCAGGGTGATGCCGTCCAGCACCGCGGACACGGCGTCGCGCACGTGCTCCTCGTCGTACGGCGTGAGACCGAGGCCGCGCGCGGAACGGGCCAGACGGCGCAGGTGCCGGCTCAGGGCGAAGGGTCGACCGTCCACGACCTTGACCGCCTCGAAGACTCCGTCACCCACGGTGAACCCGTGGTCGCGCACCGTGATCACGGCCTCGTCGGGGTCGTCGAGCAGTCGTCCGTCGACCCAGACGCGTGCCTTCTCCTCGCCCGTCACAGGCTTCACCGTAGGGCTCTCAGGAGCCGCTTTGCAGGGGCGAACACGCAGCCCAGCCCAGAATTGGACTGCCGAACCGCGTCGGCTACAGTTCCACTGGCACATCGCGCGACACCCTCGCGCGGAGCGCTGGCGGACGTAGCTCAGTTGGTAGAGCGCAACCTTGCCAAGGTTGAGGTCGCGAGTTCGAGCCTCGTCGTCCGCTCGGAGAAGGGTCGCCGTTCACAGCGAACCGGTCCCCTCCTTGGTGGAGTGGCCGAGAGGCGAGGCAACGGACTGCAAATCCGTCTACACGGGTTCAAATCCCGTCTCCACCTCGAGACAACACAACACGGGCGATTGGCGCAGCGGTAGCGCGCTTCCTTGACACGGAAGAGGTCACTGGTTCAAACCCAGTATCGCCCACCAGCATCCACCGCAGGTCAGAGGCCGGTTTCCAGAGATGGGACCGGCCTCGTGCCATGTCATGTGCCATCTAGGCACACGAGAGGAACCTGCACATGACCACAGCACCGCCGATACGTCGGCGCCGTACCCGTCGAGTCCGTCGTCTGCCCGTCCTGGTGCACCGTCAGCCAGGACGAGCACCTCAGCGACCTGCCCAACTGGGAGGGCCGAGTCATCCACTGGTCAGCCGAAGCCAGCGGCGACAACTGGTCCGTCAGCCACGCGGACATGACCTACTCGAACGGCGAGCCCGACCCCACCGGTGCGCCCTACCTGTACGTCACCTCCACCGCGAGGCCGTGCCGGCCTGCGCCGCTCTGCGGTCGCTGAGCTCCTCCGCAAAGCGGCGCTCGAGGCGCTCGAAGGTGGTCAGCGATGACGGCTGCGGAGACGGAGCCCCTGACGTGCCCCTCCGGGCCTGCGCCCCGTGGTGCGAAAGAACCTGGCAGGAAGACGGCCACCCGAGCGAGCATCCCGGTGGACCGCTCCTGCTGGTCCGAGCTCGACCGGGTGCCGACTGACGCGGAACAAGCCCGTCGAGATGAGCGAGTGGCGAGTGGTGGTTCGACCACCTCGACCTGGTGCTGCGGTGGGCCACAGGGAGCCCGAGCCGGTTGTGGTGCTCAACCACGAGGGTGACGACGACAAGGTCGGTGACGCCTCATGGGAGTACGAACTCACGCTCGACGAAGCGCGGGCGCTGCGCGACAAGCTCGACGAGCTGGTGCGCCTGGCAGGCGTAACCGTCGACCGCTTGAGGTAGAGCGGACCAACACGGCCTAAACGGGACGTACGGCACTATGCAGGATCTGTCTTATGACGCCCACTTGGTTGGGACCACTCACGAGCAACGTAGTGGGGACCTATCGGGGGGTTAGACCTTGAACGTTCGCCGTGCCACTTCAGTTTGCGCCGCTGCGATCTCCGCAGCCTTCGTCGCGGGCCTGCTGGGGACGGCCGCCGCCCCAGCAGGCGCCGTCGACGTAGCGCCGCCAGCCAACGGCCCCTTCTTGGTCAACTCCATCCCGTACGAGGACGGTGGGCCCTGGCCCGGGGGTGCCCAGCTGTTGAGCGCAAGCGGCAGCCGAACCGATCTACCATTTCCTAATGGGGGTTATGCAGGGGTCGAACATCGCTTCTCGCCGAATGGGTCCCAGATTGCCTGGGTAGAGACGAGCATTGATGACAGCACCGCGATCCTCAACGTCCTGGGTTCGAATGGCGTGACCACGCCCGTTTACAAGTTCACGGGTATCGAAACCTACGACCTGTATGAACAAATAGAGATCGCTTGGTCACCAGATGGTGCGAAGATCGCCGTTGCCCTACCGTTCGAGGACATTTTTGACTGGCAGTTGGAAATAGTCGACCTGGCGTCAAAGACCGCTTCCCGAGTTCCTTTGGGCCTCAAGGCATATCACATGGACTCGATTACGTGGAGTCCGTCTGGGGGGAACCATCGCCTACATCAACAGCCAAGGCGAGATTATGGGGGTGTCGCCTACGGCAGGCGGCTCGGCAATGCTCGTCGGGGTCGCCGATCACTTCGCCGAGGAGGACCGCGGCAAAATAAGCGGCTATCGCGCGATTGAGTACATGCCAGACGGCCGCATGGGCTTCGCAGCGAGTGTCAATGCTGGGAAAGATCCAAACATTACTTGGGAGACAGAGTGGTGGTGGAAGGATCGCATCGGGGTGCTGTCTGGCGCCAGCGTCGTGTGGCAGGAGGACTTGCCGTATGGCGTCCTAGGAGAAGATCTGGCTGTCTCCCCGGATGGTTCGATGCTCACCTACCTGGTCGGTCAGGACAGCGAGGAGGGACCCAGCACGCGGTTTGTGCCGTTAGGTGGGGATGCGACGGTCCCAACGACTACGGCCGGGGTCTTTGACTGGCAGCCCTGCCCGGCAAGCGCCTGCGCGCAGTTCTCGCATGCGACAAAGCCGACGGCGCCGCGCATAGGCACAGCGGTGAGCGGGGCCATCGGCGGCAAGGTCAACGCGACCGGCAAATGGCTTGAACCCACGTCAACGGGGGGCTCGCCGATCACCAGCTACAAGGTGCAGGCGCAGAAGCTCAACGCCTCCGGTGCGGTGATCGCCCGCGTCACCAAGTCGGCCGCGGCCTCCGCTCGATCGCTGGTGGTCACGCTGAGCAAGGGCAGGTACAAGTTCCGAGTGGCGGCGGTCAACGCCAAGGGAACCAGCGCCTGGTCCGCAAACTCCAACATCGTCAGGGCTCGCTGACACACCGCTGAGGACACGTATCCTGCGTGCCGTGCCCCACCCTAACGCCGGCCGCTTCCTGACCGTCCCGCAGGTCGCGGAAGAACTTGCCACTAGCGAGGTCCAAGTCATCGCCATGCTCCGCCGCGGTGACATCCGCGCGTTTCAGATCGGCGGGCGCCGGCAGCGGCGGATCGAGCGCGCCGAGCTCGAGGCGTACATCCAGCGGGGCTACGAGGAGACCGAGCGGGTTTCGACACGTAGGGGTCTCCACCAGGCTGGGCGCGTCCTACCCTGCTGACTGCACGGCCGCCCATGCGCCGGCGAGCGCCACCACCACGAAGCTCACGGGCACGGTTGCCAGCGCGAGCCAGAGCAGCACGCGGTGATTGGCCGCCGCCACGACCGCTCCTAGGCACAGAAACATCACCAAGACGAGCGGCAAGCCTCCGACCTCCAGACCAGTCGCCATTCCGGACCGGACCGGGGAATCGCCCGATGCATACATCTCTGCGACGCCGTAGGCGACCAGGGCGGAGAGCACAGAAAGCGCCCATGCCAAAGCGAGCAGCGTCGCCGAGACGACTTGGGATTTGTGTGCCATGTCCTAACGCTGACACCTCTCTGTCGCTCTCCGCATCCGCTCAGATACTGAATCTGGGGGTGCCGTCGAGGCGCAGCCCCGGGGGGCATCTAGGAGTCGGGCTCTCCTGTAAGGCATTCGCAAAGGCGAGGTCTCTATTCAGCGCAGGTCTACCCTCAAGTAGTGCGACTCCCTCTGTCACCCAGCAACTACCGTCATGGCTGGGGTGCTACCGGGCTCGCCGGTACCTACCTGGTCGTCGCCGCGCTACTGGTCGCCGCCGCAGCAAGGGAGGCGCAGGCGGGAGGAGGCGGCGATGGCAGCTTCCTATCGGGCTTCGCATTCATGGCAACCTTTCCGTTGAGTCTCGTGGTCGTGCTTGCCTACATGGCAATCGAGTCCGCGCGCGGCGTGCCCATGGCCGACCAGGACGGGGGTCTCGGATTGTTGGTCGGGTACGCGCTCTGTGCCCCCGTCAATGCCTACCTGATCTGGATGGTCTTGCGGGGTCCCGACAGGAAGGCCGTCCGCCCGGCCCAGGCGTGACGAGCCGACCCCGCGGCCGCTGGCGTCGGATGAGTAGTGCACCGGCGCGGCGACCCGACCCCGCGGCCGCTGGCGTCGGATGAGTAGTGCACCGGCGCGGCGACCCGCGTGGTGCTTGGTGGACCATCGGGTCCATGCGTCACGTGGTCGAGGGTGAGGTGAGAAAGGCACTGACCAGTCGGCGGTAGCGTCGCGGATCGTGGTTCCAGGCACCCACATGCTCTGCGTCCTCGAATCGCTCGAGGCGTACGAGGTCGGGGTGCGCACGCGCCAGCTGTTCGCTGGTGGTGGGGGGCTGGCGTTGGTCGTGGGTGTCGCGCACGAGCAGGGTCGGCACCGTGACCCAGGAGGTGTCATCGAGGTAGTCGACGCTGTCCCAGTCCAGCCCGTAGCGGGCGGCCGCCAGACGCTGGGCGGTCCACACCAGTGACTCCGGGACACCTCCAAGCAGTGGGACCTCGATCTGCGAAGCGCCGAAAGCCACCGTCTCCCCGAAGTCGAGCATCGGCGACTCGAGCACCAGCGCGGAGACCCGGTCAGCCAAGGGTGATCGCTCCAGGAAGGAGGCCACCACCGCGCCGCCCATGCTGCTGCCCACAAGCTTCACCTGAGTGGCGCCGCGACCGAGTGCATAGCGGACTGCGGCCTCGAGGTCGCGCCACTCCGTGGTGCCGAACCCGTACTGCCCGGACGGATCCTGGGGTGCACCTGGGTCGTTGCGGTAGCTGATCGCCAGGGACGGCAGACCAGCCGCCACGCTGACCTGCATCGGACGCAACATCTCCGCGCGGTTGCTGCGATGACCATGGACCAGGATCACCCAGGTCTTCCCAGCGCCATCGGCGTACCAGGCCTGCGTCGGACCCAACGGCGAGTCGTAGGTGACCTCGTCCACGTCGCGGCCCAGCGCCAGCGACGGGACATCCGAGAACGAGCTGCGGTCGGCTGCCGCCCGATCACCTACCTGCGGCGGTCTCCCCTGCAGCACCCGCAGCCGCCGGATGACGTCACCATCCGCCGCAGGTCTCGGCTCACCCCACACCTGGCCATAACCGTCACCCCAGTCCAGCCCGTAGATGCCGCTACGACGCATCGGAGACTCATCGCCGGCCGCCTCGTCGCCGAGAACCACCACCCCGTCACGAACGGCGACCACGCTCAGGTCGTGGTCAGGTCCGGAGTGGTCGACCTGCAAACCATCGCCGTAGATCTGACTCGAGAAGAACCAGCCCCCACCCAAGTAGAAGAGAGCCACCAGGACGAGCACCACCACACCCGCAACGATCGCCGCGCGACGGCCGCGACGCCGCTTGCCGTGGCCCGGGCCGGATGTCGAAGCGGGGTCCCTCACTGCCACAGTGTCGTCGCCGGGCACAGGTTCTTGGATGTGGTTCACGGGCGCCTCTTCCGTCGGCGGTTGAGGACATCATGGGCGCTGGCACAGTCATGCGCTTGAGTGCAGGTACTTATCTTTGGTGTGGCAAGCGCCGCGGCACGCCCTCCTCGACGCAGGATCCTCCCGTGTCTTGAGTATTCGTACTCTGGCGCCAGCGGGCGACGAGGCGGAGAGTCAAGGGTGACCTGAACGGAACTCAGTGGAGCGATCGTGTCTACACAGACTGAACATCAAGCTTCCCTCGGCAACAGCCGACCAAAGGCAGGTTCGTCTCCCACCCGATTCCGACTCGCGGGCAGGGTCGGGATCCTGGCCGTCCTCGCATCACTGGCCACCTCGGGCTGTCTGGCCGCGCACGAGAAGTGTGACCCCAAGGCGGTCGCCGCCTTTGAGTCCCTGCCATCCTTCGACGCAGTGGAGGTCGAGCTGCATGGTGAGCCAGGGATCGGCTGCACCGACACCGTGCAGCCAACAGACCCCGACGCATTTGTGACCCACTACGTAAAGGCGATGCGGCGCGCCGGGTGGACGGTGACCCCCGACACCGGCGTTCTCGCCACCGGGCCCAACGGGCGCGTGCGCATCGATCGTCTCGAGGGCAACGACGTAGGCGTCTATCTCGTCGCGCCCGGGAACTAGCCCGGCGGCACCGGCCAAGTACCCATTGAGAGCGCCACCTCGAACTCCTCACCGACGAGGTTCAAGCACATGCCAGTTCACGCGCCTACCGGGCCACGGCCGGCCTTCTGAGGAATCTCGGTGAGGAGTGACTGACTCGGGTCGGCGGGTACCTCACCGACGCCTTGCGCTGAGCCCTCGCATCCTGCGCGGCTAAGGCGCCCGCGGCCGTGTTCCCACGGTCCCGCAGGTTGCCGAGGAGCTCGCCACCAGCGAGGTGCAGGTCGTCGCCATGCTGCGGCGCGGTGACATCGGCGCCCTCCGGTTCGAGGCGTACATACCGCGGTGCTACGAGGAGACTGGGCGCGAGATGAAGCAACACGCGTAAGGGGCTGACCTGGGACCGGGCGTAGCTATGTAGATCCACTTGTGCCAGACGCGCTCAGCGCCGCTCCCCACGCCAGTCGTAATCAACTCGAAACGTAGGACCATTCGGGGTCGCCGGCGCATGGCCTGATATCTCGCGCCCCCACCCCCCACCGCTGCCGGAGTCCCCCCGAGTGGCTGGAAGCCGGCGCCGAAGATGTAGCGGACCCTGGACATCGTCATTCCGTCCTACAGCTTTCGAACTCCGCTCCTCGTGACGCAACCGGGAGGTGGAGTTGGAAGAAACCGTCACTGTGTTCCAGCGGATCACGGTGGAATTTGCGCCGAGTCTTGCTCGTCCCGTAGCCGTAGTACCCGGACTCGCCCTCGGCCGCAGGCGTCGTAGCCCGAGTAGGAGTAGTCAGCGCAGTAATAGGACCGGCTGCCAGCCATACTCCTCATGCTCGATCACCTGCTGCCAGTCAATGACCGACTTCACGCGATAGGTGCCAGGCGCAGGGCTGAAGTCGTACACCCGCCGGCCGTCTTGCCACAAGGTCGTCCGCCGGTCCAGCACGTTGGAACCGTGATCGTTGACGGTGACCTCGATGAACGCATTTCCGTGCGATCGTCCGCGGCACGCTGGTCGTCGGCGCCGTCGATTCGTAGATGACCTCAGCCTGCGCCGGAGATACCGACAGCATGGGCAGCAAGGTGGCCGTCGCTAGGGCAGACAGAGTACGCAGGACAAGTTTCGATGGATCCCCCGAGAAATGGTGCGAGTGTGATGACTAGCCTAAGTCGGGCTTTTGAGGCGCATAGAGACTTTGGCCCGAAGTCTGGACCGAGGGACTACACCCAGCCACAGCCTGGCCTGGTATGGCACGTCGCGCTTGTATCGGGCGGCGCGGGTACTACGTTCAGCCCGTGCCCCACCCCGACGCCGGCCGCTTCCTGACGGTCCCGCAGGTCGCCGAGGAGCTGGCCACCAGCGAGGCCGCAGGTCATCGCCATGCTGCGCCGCGGCGACATCCGCGCTCTGCAGCTCGGCGACCAGGCCGTGGCGCATGGAGCGCGCCGAACTTGAGGCGTATATCCAGCAGTGCTACGAGGCGGTCGAGTGGCCTTGAGGGCTGGCGAATGGTCCGATGCGGGTCATCGGCTCCGCGTCGCAAAGGGACTCCCTCGGTCGAGCAGGACATTCGCTCTCGGCGTGAGGACCTTTAGGCCTAGCGATTTGAGTTGTCCTAGTCGTCGCATAGAAGGAATCCGAGGGGGTCCTCATGACCAATCGATCAGTTCTCATCGCAAGCACCATCGCGTTGGCCGGGGCACAGTCACCGTCGCTCCCGCTCAAGCCGACGAGCGCCGCTGCGTCTCTCAACGTGAGTATCGGGACGTTGATGACGGTGAGTTTGACTCGTACCCGGGCTGGCGGAGGTTCGGGTGGACGACCACTTCGACATTCCCGGAACCCGGATCGCCTCCAAGGAGGCACACGGAGGCATCGACACCGTGTGGAAGTACCGCAAGTGCTCTACATGGGGACCGGGCGGTTGGTACGTGGGCATCCACTACGACAATTACACTTGGTACGGCGACAGCTACATGCGGGTGGTCGAGAAGACTCCATAGACCCTTCTCACTCGCACAGGGTTTCTAACTCTAGTCCGCGCGGGTCGCCCAGGAGCTGGCCGCGAGCGAGCTGCAGGTCATCGCGATGCTCCGCGGCGGCGAGATCCGCGCGCTGCAGCTCGGCGGCCGTCGCCAGTGGCGCATCGAGCGCGCCGAGCTCGAGGCGTACATCCAGCGGTGTTACGAGGAGACTGAGAGGAACATCCGCACCGGCGATAGGTGATCAGTCGGGGCGCGGCATCATTGCGTCTCCATCGAATCGGAGGTTCGACTGGCTCTTGAGCCGCGCGGCTGAGGTGTCCTCACACTTCGAGCTACCAGTCTCGTTGCGGGGCACCCCGCAGGAGCCCTCGCCGCAGGTCCTTAAAGAGACCGATGGCGGGGGCTCCGTGGTCTGTATTGGTCCTGCCTCGTGCCCATCCCTGTACTTCCACGGCGCCGTGACGCCTACTGGAATCACCGGGACTCTCGTTCTGCCCTGCTCCTGCGGCGAGGCGTCCTGCGCCCGAACCTAGCGAAAGAGCTACCCACAGGCGCACATCTCGGCGAGGAGCCCACCCGTATGCACCAGACCACTGTCACCCTGCGCCCCCAGGTCGCCGAAGTCTCCCGCGCTCGACACCGCGTGGCGAGCTTCTGCGGCGGCCTGCCAGAGGACCTCAGGACAATCGCTCAGCTCTTGACGTCCGAGCTCGTCACCAACGCCGTCGAACACAGCGCCGAGGCTGTCAACGTCCACCTCACCTTGGCCAGAAGCGGACTGCGGGTTGAGGTCACGGATAGATCCAGCTCGCTGCCCAGGCGCAAGGAGTCCACCGAACGAGACGAGAGAGGGCGGGGTCTCATGCTCGTCGAGGGCCTGGCATCGACGTGGGGGGTCCAGCCAAACTCCAACGGACCGGGCAAGACCGTGTGGTTCACACTCCGGACAAGGTGAGAGGGATGCAAGCTCAGCCCTCACATGATCAAGAGATCGACGCGCTGACCACCGACTTGCTCGAGTCAGTCGAGCAGCTGCGCGGCCAGTTGGCCGGCGGGGCATCCGGGTCGATCATCAGACTCAGAGCAGCTGTGATCCGCGACCTCGCCGACCATCTCCACGCCGCCATCGAGGACTTCCCCCGGCAGCGAAGCTTGATGATCCGGAACGCCGCGGTGTTATGACCCTCCCCGGCGACGAGCGGCTGCGCAGCCGGAAGGACCCCCGCCGACCAATTGGAATGGCCTAGCCAGCCGGTGGGGGTCCAGTGCGAGTGATCGCGCCAGCCCCTCTCCAACGCAACCTCTCGAGTCGACCAGCAGGGCCTCGGCCTCGCCGCCTTCAGTCGCTGGCGTCGGTCCCGATCCGGGCGTTTCGCCACGTTACGCCTGCCGCTTGCCGGGACCAAAGCCCGGATTGGACCACCTCGGCAAAGCAGCCGCGGCGTCCTAGCGTCGAAGCGTCGTGGACGGCCTCACGTCCGGCCCCGCCTCCCCCCTCAGGCGATTCCCTGGCCGGGCGTGAGGTCTCCGTGCAGGCGATCGGGAGTCGACCACGACCCTCGGCGTCGTGCCCCACCCCGACGCCGGCCGCTTCCTGACCGTCCCGCAGGTCGCCGAGGAGCTAGCAACCAGCGAGGTGCAGGTCATCGGCCGAGCTGCGCCGCGGCGACATCCGCGCCCTGCAGCTTGGCGGGCGCCGCCAGTGGCGCATCGAGCGCGCCGAGCTCGAGGCGTACATCCAGCGCGCCTACGAAGAGACCGGGCGAGAGCTGGAGCAGCGCCGCGGCGAGCCGTGATCATGAGCCTGGTGGACGACGCTCCACGAGGTGCACATCGGCATCCTCGTCGATGTAGCGACCCAACCACTCCGCATGGGTCTGGCAGACGAGCAGAACCGAGTCGTACCCGTCGACAAGTAGTCGAAGTGTTTCCACAGCGTGGTCGGGACAGCGCGGAATGGCGCAGGGCTCGGGCCCCCCGATTGCATCCACGCTGCCAGGCGCCATCGTGCCTGCATCGGTTCGATATGAGCGCGTGCGCACCGTGACTCCGATCCTGGCTGGAAACCCTCACGCCCCAGGGAGGGGAACCGGGGCGTGAGGGCCTCATTGCCCGCTAAGGCCGTCCACGGAGGGAGGTGGAGCGGCCCTAGAGCGACGGTCGCCGGGGCGCGACCACTTCGTCGTATCCTGAACGTTCCAGTACAGGGCAAGGTCAAGGGGAACGGAGGGTCACTGTGCGCATTGGAGAGCTGGCCGCGACGGCGGGGATCACCACAAAGACGCTGCGGTTCTATGAGACGAAGGGATTGCTCCCGCCGACCGAGCGCGCCGCCAACGGTTATCGCGACTACGGACCGGCGGTCCTGTCCCGGCTGGATTTCATCCGACGCGGCCGGGCCGCTGGCCTGACCCTTGCCCAGATCCGCGATGTCATCGAGGTCCGCGATAGCGGCGAGGCACCTTGCGACCATGTGTACCAGTTGCTCACCGAGCGTGTGGCAGACGTCGATCGGCACATCGCTGACCTTCAAGTCCTACGCGCCACCCTCATCCAGAAACGTGACGACGCCGCATCGGCCGATCCGTCCACCTGCGCACCAGACGCTGTCTGTCGATACGTGTAACGCTCAGCCCGTGACCTACCACCACCTCGACGGCCACGAGGCGCGACCGGTCGAGGTCCAGCTCGAAGACGGCATCTGGGCGCCCGGCTTCCTCGAGGCGTACCGCAAGGTCGAGGGCGTGTGGTCAGGCTTCGTCCGCTACACGCTCGCCGCGGATCAGACGCATCTCGGGCGGTTCGAGGAGGGGCGAATACGGGGGCACGTCGACGGGGCCACCGGCGCCTAAGTCCCGGATCCGCCTAAGCCGACATCAACTCAGCGGCACGATCCCCGACGGAGTCGGCGTCGTTCTCATCGAAGACGTTGGCCCTGAGTTCGGTGAAAACCTCCCGAGCTTCCTCGAAGATTCCAGACTGCTGCGGCGTTTCGGGCCTCGCCAAAATGACGTCGATTTCTACATCCGAACCCACAGGAATGATGGCACCGGCCCGGGACAATACGCGCGCCTGCTCGCCGTCGCGAAGTCGCGAAGTCGCGCAAGCGCATATCCCCAGGACTTCACTTCCGTGGACACCTGTTCAACTGACCCCTTCTGGAAACTCCATGCCTGCGAGATCTGAACGGCACGAGCGGGTGAGCCGATCTCGAAGTCGAACTGTGTGCGCAGGTGGTCGCCAACCACTGCTTCCGGCTTTTCGGCGACCAGTCCCTGCTCGATTCGAGCCTTATACGCCCGCCGAAGCGAGGCGAGCAACGTCGCCTTGCTTACGAAGTTTCGCGCGACGCGTTCCGGGTCGATCAACATTTGGTCAAACACGACGTCCAGTACTTGCGATGCTGACTGGCCAACCGCCGCCTGCGGTGCACTCAGCTGAACAACGTTTCGCATCTCGTTGTGGAGACTTTGCAGCCAGTCGTTGGGCATCGGCTGCGACTCCATCTCGGCCGCGTTGAGCTGGTCGGCGATGAGGGCTAGGAACTCATGGACCGCGGCCAAGTGCCTCGGTTCACACAGTCGTGCCGCCCGGCGCTCGTTCTGAATCTGCCGAACACCCCAGCTGTCGTCATCTGCGGACCCAGCGATAGCGCCCACGTTGACGAACTCGCCGGTTCTCGGACCCGGACGAGTACGAGGAGGACGCGGACTACACGCAACGAAAGCTCCTCGGGCTTGCGGCCGATCTACTACCGCAGGAACCCTGACCCACGTCCGTGCCCGCCGTGGTGCTGGCGCAACGGCAGGGACGGGGACCACCACGAGGTCCACTGGCGGCACCCGCTTCAGGCGCTTCACACCCTGGACGGGAGGCCGTCTGTCGCGGCTCGCTCTACCCGGGAGGCCCGGGCTGCGGCCAGGACGGCGGGGCGACCATGACGACCATCGACCCCAGGCTCGAGCGGCTCGGGCAGGAGGCGCCCAGCATCCGTGTCGCGTTCCGGCAGTGGGACGGCCGCGATCAGTCCTGCCACGACGAGCTGTTGCGGCTGTCGCTCACCGACGCCGAGGAGCTGATCGCGGTCCTGCAGTCCCTCGTGAGAACCGCCGAGCGGGCGTAACCTCACCCACCAAGAGCCCCGCGTCACTCGTCCCCCGAGGTGGCGCGGGGCTCGCCTGTGCGCGAGAAATGCGAGGCCCCGCGCGGCCCTTTCCCTCAGGGGCCGGCGAGGGGCTCTTGCTGGCCAGACACGCTCTGGGAGGAAACGAGGCTGGCCCGGGGGCGTCCGCAACCGACCTAGGATCCGCACCACCGTCCCGAAGGTCGACGCATGCAGGACTGCCCCGTTGATTTGCAATGTCGCCAGTCACGGCCTGTGCGAACCCTCGCCTAGTCCGGGCGCGCTGGGGCACGGAGGCAACTAGCCTCGGCTATGGAGCCCCGCGTCGAAGGGCCCAAACCGTCGGCGCGGGGTTCGCTGCTCTCGCTCAGCTGCTTGCATGAACCGGTTCGGTTCGTTGCGGCGTGGGTAGGCACCGATACAGGTTGCGTGACGAACTGACACCGGGGGGCATTCACAGTGTCCGGCGTACCGACGGGCTTGCGAATGGCCAAGCAGCCGAGTGAAGTGGCTCGCGCCCGCGCGCATGTGCGCCAAACGTGTGCCCACCTATCGCACGAGGTGCAGGCTGCGGTGCAGCTGCTCACTTCCGAACTGGTCACCAACGCCGTTCAGCACGGTTTCGGGCCCATCCACCTGCGTCTCTTGCCTGCCGCCGGCCTCCTGCTCGTGGAGGTCTCAGATTAAGGTCGACTGCCGGTCCTCCAGCCACCCTCGCCGGGTCAGACGGCCGGACGTGGCCTCGGCGTGGTCGAAGCGTTCGCATCCAGTTGGGGTGTGCGCCGACACGAGAAGGGGCCAGGCAAGGCCGTCTGGTTCACCGTGCAAACGGCGTGACCCCCATTCTTCGCGCGCGATTGCAAACATTATTCGGTTTCTCACCTGTAACAGTGGCCACTCCCTACGCTCGAGGCCAGCGCCGCTGATCGGATTCCGTCCACGCAGCCCCTCGCTACACCCCACGTGGACGGGGGCCGCGGGTGGCGTTAGGCCGTCCGTCCATTCCCCGCATCCGGGCGGACGGCCGCCGTCGTGAAGGACCCCTCGTCGCCGCTGGGAGACGGCGGCGGGGGGCACCGAATCGTCCGCACCTCGCGTCTCGGGCAGGGAATCCTCTAGCCGAATAGACGATGGGCCGTCGAATGCCGCAGACGTATCGTCAAAGACAGCGTGCCTCACGTCTGGCTCGCTCCATCCCTTGGCGATCTCCCAGCCAGGCGTGAGGCCCATCAGCCTGGGAGAGGTGAGCGAGGGGCGCTGCCCCAGCCGAGAGCAGGATGACCGGGGCGGTTGCTTACCCCCGGTCCGGGTCTCAGATTGCCAGGTAGAACCAGACCGCCTTGCCGTCGCCGGCGTGCTCGGTCACACCCCAGTTCGAGGCGAGGGCTTCGACCAGCATCACACCACGACCACTGAGGCTGCCCGGCGATGCCTCCATCGGTTGTGGCGGATCTGGTGACTCATCAGAGACCTCGACGCACAGCGCCTCGGGGTCCACGCTCAAGCGCATCTCGATGTTCCCATAGCCGTGCTGCAGCGCATTCGTGACCAGTTCGCTAGTGAGCAGCCGCGCCGTTTCCTGCAGGTCCGACGGCATCTCGGCGCAGAACTCGCCTACACGCTGCCGGGCGTAGGCGGCCGCGGTGGGATCCCGCATGATCTCTAGCCGAGCTTGGCCGTGGAGCATCTGTTTGCGCCTCCCCCGCGGTCTCTTGGTACGCAACGGTTCGGGCGTGTACTTACCCGAAAGGGTGAACTGTTAAGCGGCTAGCGTTCCGGCATGCCCCCGACCCGAACGAGGGAAAGAGGACCAACCACCGCCTCGGCGTAATGATAGGGCCGCGCTGGGGCGGTGGGCCTTAGCCGCCTTCCCCATTGCAGCGGCACCGACGAACCGGCGGCCTCCCTTGCCTGAGGGACTTGGGAGGAGTCCGCCCCAAACCGTGGCCCCACCGTCGCCGAGGGTGATTCTCTTGGCAGCGTCCGATTCGGGCGCAGCGTCAGTTGCCCGCGGAAGCCTTGTCGAGGGATGTAGCCACTTCGGCGGCCGGTACCGCTCGTTGCGTTGGAACGGCCTGCGGCGTTGCTGAGAGGGCGTCGGTCGCGAGCTGCGGCCGGGAGGGGTACATCGCGCGCAGCCATTGCCCGAGGCTACGTCTCCGGCGGGAACTCGCCAGCCTCGCGAAGCAGGTCCGTGCGGCGTTCTTGGTTCATCAGGTGCACGAACTCGGGCTGCATTGGGTGTCCCCTCTCGGTTGCCCCAGGTGGGAATTTCGGACCCCGGCAAATCGGGCGGCTGCATCCAAGGTCAAGGCCGCCCACGAGCGTGCACCAGTGCCTTCAGGCATGCCGATCGACCTGCCTTTGGCCCCAGTCGTGGCCCAGGTCCCGACCCACACCACTACATCGGGCCATGAGCTAACCCGGCGTGACCAGGACCCGCACACAGATCTGAGAACAAGTGGCCGCTTCATCGCGATTTCGCCCCAACAATGTCCTCTCAGTGGCCTCGAATCAGGCAATTTTGCTAGCCGCTCAGGAAAGCCGCGCAAGCCGCGTCAACAGGGCTTTGGCCCGACGGAATCTGGGCAGTGGCGGCGCCTGGTCTAGCCTCCGACACATGCCACACCCTGACGCCGGCCCTTTCCTCACGGTCTCGCAGGTCGCCGACGAGCTACCCACGAGCGAGGTGTAGGCATCCCCATGCTTCGGCGAGGCGACATTCGGGCGCTGCAGCTCGCTTGCTGCGCGGCACCACGTCTACTCGGCGATAGATGCCGAACCTTCGGAAGGATCGGCTCCCGCTGCGAGCTTCCCCGCGTCAACCGAGATCAGAATGTCGAGATGTGACAAAGCGTTCGGCGTCTTGAGAAAGACGGCGAGCACGCCGGACTTGCTGCCGGCGTTCGTCCCTATGCCTCCGTAGTTGTCGCCGACCGCAGGCAAGTTTCGTTCAACAGTCGATGTCTGTGCGGGGCCCGGGTCCACACGATCATGAATCCGTCCATCCGCGCCTGTACACCTGAGAAGTCCAATGAAGCTGCGATGTCTGTCGTGTCTGGGTTCATGCCGTCACCTGTCGCCGCCCAGCGCAATTTCCACCGAAAGGCCGTCCAGCGTGAACAGAGTGGGTGTCTCTGATACGTACTTCTCGACCTGCTTCTCAAACACGTTAAGTCCTGAGAACGAGATCCGTTGCTAAGTGAGGCTGCACCAGCAAGGACAGCACTGGGGGCTACCCTCCACGTCCAGGAGCCCTCACCGGCGCCACCCTCATCCCCTCCGGTTCCGGTGAGGGTTCCGCTTTGCTCGTGGCGAGATGCAGGGAGCAGCACAGAGGATCTCGCCGCCCTGCCCCGAACCGAGTCGTTAGACGCGTCATGGAGTCGAGCTGACAGAGAACGGCCGCCGTCTGTCAGGGCTCTGGCGCACCGGGTGGCCACCGCTCACGGCGTCTCCGGTGGCGCCGGCCGACGGGAGGAAGAACGACACGGCGGTGCCGATCCCGCCCGGGCCCGGCCCCGACCGCCACCAGCCACCGGAGGCCAGCGCGCGGTCGCGCATCCCCACCACGCCGGAGTGGCGGCGGGTCGAGGGTGCCGGGGCGCGTGCGGCCGGCCCCTCGCCGTCGTCCACGACGTGCACCTCCACGCCGGCCCGGTCGCATCGACGGTGACGGCGACGCGACGTCGCCTGGGCGTGCTTCCGGGCATTGACCATCGCCTCGCGGGCGATCCGGTAGGCAGAGACCCGGACCTGCTGGGGCAGCGGCGCCTGCCCTCGTTCGCCCGACCGACCAGGCGACGCCGGAGTCCTCGAAGATCTGCGCAGCCGCGTCGCGGAGGCCGTCGGCCAGCGTCGCGTCCAGGACCGGCGTCTCGAGCTCGAACAGCAGGTGGCGCAGGCGGACGCTCGCGCCGTGCACGGCGTCCATCGCCGTCTCGACGCCGGCGACCTCCTTCGGGGCGCGGTCGCGCAGCCGGTTCCGCAGAGCGCCCAGGCGCAGGTCGACCGCCGCGAGCGCCTGGATCGAGTCGTCGTGGACGTCGGCGGCGATCCGGGCGCGCTCGTCGTCCTGGGCCTCGACGAGGCGCTCGCTGAGCGCGCGCTCGCGGGCCTCGGTGAGCGCCCGCAGCTCCCGGAAGGTCAGCGCCGTCCGTCCCACCATGAGGGCGCCGGCGCACAGTGCGACGACTGCGGCGAAGGTGCTGATCCCGGCCCGGCTGCCGTGGAAGAGCAGCCCGAGGACGGCGAGCCCGCAGACGCCCGGGCAGGGCCAGGACGCTGACCCCCTCCAGGTCCACCGTCCGCGACTCCGTCGGGCGCAGGGAGACCAGCGCCGCGCCGACCAGCAGCAGGCGGGCCAGCAGCCACCCGGCGTCGACCGGGCTCGCCACCGACGTAGGCGCCGTCGGCCACCATCGGCGTAGACGGCGTCGGTGACGAAGAACGTCACGAACGACGCACAGAGCAGCCACCACGACCGGCCCCGCGCCCGGCCGAGCATGGCGAGCGCGGCGACCGCCAGGGCCAGGAGCAGCAGGTCGGCGATCGGGTAGGCCGCGGTCAGCGGGGCGACGCTGCCGCGTCCGAGCGGGACCTCGCACCGGGGACGTAGGTCTCCGCCAGCGCGGCGGCGGTCAGGCCGGCGATCAGCCCGTCGAGGGAGAGGCTGAACGGCATGCTGCGCGCCCGGGCGCGCAGCCGTGAGGAAGAGCCCGACCGCGAGCAGGGCGTAGAAGCAGCAGCCACCCGGCGTCCGCCCACGAGGGGCTCGGGATGGGGTCGAGGTGCCGGTAGTAGGCGAAGTACGCGGTGCTCCCGGCGAAGGCGGCGAGCAGCCCCGCGGTCATGATCAGCCAGGCCGCCCGGTCCCTGCGGTCGACCAGCGGTGCGGACCGCGAGCACGACGATGACCAGGGCGTCGACGGTCATGTTGAGCCACCAGTCGATGGCCGGCTGGTAGCCCGGCGTCGGCCGAACCCCGGGGACGAGCATGACGGCGTAGACCGCCCCGAGCACCAGCGTCAGCCAGGTGGTCGCCCGCAACAGCGAGGCCGTGGGGTGCGGCACGTCGCCTCCGCATCTTGCATGGTCGAGCCGAGCGCCGCATGACGTGTGCGGGGCGCGGGTGACCCGGATCGAGCGGCTCGGCGCGGCCCACTATATGGCCAATCGCCGGCAGGTCGCGCCGCTCCGGCCCGCTCCCGGGCGTGGGCGGCGCGGCGATTCGGTAGCCACGCCCACGGGTCACGTGACCCGTCCTCGGCAGAAGCCCCGCGCCGCCGCTTCCCCAAGGGCAGCGCGGGGCCTGCTGAGGCCGACCGGATCTGGGAGGAGACCAGTCGGCCGGGGTACTCGCCATGCAGACTGCACGGCCCCCGTGCTGACGGCAGTGCATGCGGATCAACCCCGTTAGTCCCAACGTGACCAGCTCCTGCTGTCCGAAACGCCTGCCTAGTCCAGTGTCCGGGAGCTACGGCCGCTTGCGTCAGCCCCGCGACCCCTTCCTGGGCAAGCCCGCCCGCGCAGCGCGCGGTCCGCGAGGCGAGGATCCGGGATGCGCTAGGGCATTTCCCAGTCTCCACCACGGCCAGGTTGTAGAAGTTCGGAGGGCCGTCCATCAGCGCGCTGAGGCGACCGAAGAACTCCTGCGTCTCGGGCCGGCTGGACGCTTGGGTCGCGGCTTCTGCGGACTCGAACTCGACGATGCTGAGGTAGTAGCCGGGCCTCTCCGGGTCGGCCGTGACCGTGCCCCGCAACGGCTTCGCGGCGCCGGCCACCTGCGCCGACGCGTCCCGGAGCTCCTTGCCCAGCGCCGGGACCTTCGTGCTGAATCGGGACTTTCCCTGTCCGCCTCGACAGGCGGTGCTCCAGACTCGCCGTATGAGCGAAGCACTCGGCCCCACCAGCCCGGCCGGGCTGCGCACTGCGCGGGCACAGGGTGACTCCTTGACCGACCTCGCGAGCCTCTCGGGGTTCGCGTTGCTGTGCGGTGGGGGACAGAGCGCCTTGCCGGCACAGCGGAGCTTCCGCCTCGCAGGGTGCACCGAGTGCCTCGCGATCGCACGGAGGGCCGGGCACACCTACGCATGCGAGGGCGACAAGGCGTGGATCGCGCTCCTGCCGATGCAACGTCGCTGAGTAGGCCGACCCGTGAGCAGGTGGACCGATAACCTGGGCAGTGGAGCCCTCACCGGGCAACAACTCATCCGCGCATCGCGCGGTCTCTCTCTGCCCGGTGGGGGCTTCATGGCATCGATGCTGTCCGACGATGCAGGCGATTTGCCGGTTTTCACAGCGTCCGTCGCTGTTCGTTCCTACGCTGATACGTAGCGTCACCCGCGGCGTCCACAGTGCCCCCATCACCCGAGTGGACGGGCTCGAGGCGGCGCCAGGCCACCCATCCCCCACGGCCCCCACCGGGAATGGCTGGCCGCACGGTGAGCCCCCCGTCGCCAACGGGAGACGCGACGGGGGCTTCACGCGTCGTCGTGCCTCTCGGCTGTGGTCCCGAAGAGGGGGTCCTTGGGCACGTCTTCGGCCGATGCCTCGCCCCCGCCGAGGCCGGCGCCTTAGCGTGGCCGCGAGGGGGGACCTCGCGGCTGAGGTGTCGTCACACTCCAGCGGCGAGGTTCTTCTCACCCTCACGCCGCGGACCGTGGACGCTCGAGCCACGGACGGAGAACCGCCCCGGCCTGGTGAGGTAGGTCCGAGGCGGTTCTCGGCATCCACCCACCCTGGGAGGTGTGGGTGAGGCGGGCGCGAGTGGTGCTCCCATCGATGATGCCCGGCCACGGTACGTCGCGGCGTCGACGCGGTGTGCCCATCCCCAGGGGTGACTTCGAGCGCGGCAGACGACCCGGGCCACACGCGTTCACTCCTCGGTCTCGGTCGCGAAGTCCTCTCCGTGCGTGCCGGGTCGCGGCGCCCACGGCAGCTCGGTCGAGGGACGGACGACGACCACCTTGTCGCCGCGCGCGAGCTGGGTCACCACGGGCTCGTAGTAGCGGTGGACCCGGTCGTCGCGCACCACGGCGATGACCTGGTCGGGCAGCTGCTGGGGCTGCTTGCCCACCTCGGGCACCATGATCTCGCGCTCGGCGACCTCGAGCCCCTCGCCGTAGGTGAGCAGGTCGTCGATCACCGAGCCGAGCGACGGGCTCACCGCCGACAGCCCGAGCAGCCGCCCCACCGCGTCCGACGAGGTGACCACGCCGTCCGCGCCGCTCTGCCGCACCAGGTGGACGTTGTCGCTCTCGCGGACGGCGGCCACGATGTGGGCGGACTGGTTCAGCTGGCGGGCGTTGAGGACGCACAGGATCGTGGAGTCGTCGCTGTTGGTGCTCACGATGATCTGGCGGGCGTCGGCGGCACCGGCGCGCCGGAGGATGTCGCGCCGCGTGGCGTCGCCACGGATGACGGTGAGCCCGTCGTTGTTGGCCTCCTGCTGCGCGGCCGACGTGGGGTCGACGACGACGATCTCCTCCTTCTTGACCCCGTTGCCCAGCAGTGACTCGGTCGCGCTGCGGCCCTTGGTGCCGTAGCCGACCACGACGACGTGGTCCTTCATGCGCTTCCTCCACTGGGCGATCTTGAACATCTGCCGGCTCTCGCTGGTCAGCGCCTCGATCGTCGTGCCGATGAGCAGCACCAGGAAGGCGATGCGCAGCGGCGTGATGATGAAGGCGTTGAGCAGTCGTGCGGACTGCGAGACCGGCACGATGTCGCCGTAGCCGGTCGTGCTCAGGGTCACGGTCGTGTAGTAGACGGCGTCGGAGAAGTCGACCGCGTAGGTGGGGGGTCGTTGGCGTCGCGGTAGCCGTCACGGTCGAAGTAGACGAGGAGCACGGTCACCGCGAGCACCCCGATGGCCATGAGGAGCCGGCGGGTCAGCGCCCACCACGGCGAGCGCGGCGGGGCCGGGAAGCGCACCTGGTCCGGCGCGACCTCCAGGTAGGCGTCGGTCCCCCGTCGGGCCTGGAGGGACTCGGTGGGAGACGGCTCCCGAGGCGGCGCGGTCACTGGTCGTCCACCACGTCACCGTAGATGTAGACCGTCGACTCGTCGCCGTCGGAGCGCTCGATCGCGACGAACCGGAAGCTGTCACCCTCGGTGGGCTTCGTCGCCCCCACGGTGCGCCGCCACTCGCCGCACAGCACGCCGTCGACCGCCCCCGGCTCGTCGCTCACCGTCTCGCCCGTCAGGCAGAGCCTGCGGTCGTCCTGGCCGTAGCTCTGCACGCGTGGCGACGGCCTGGTCTGCGGCCTGAGGCCCCGCGATCGCGCCGATCACGTAGCCACCCAGCAGACAGAGGGCGCCGCCCGCAAGCGCGAGCGGAGCCGGCATGTTGACGTTGGCCACGGCACCAATATGGCACCGCTACCCACGTAACCGGGGCAGCTGAGCCGTGGTCTCGTCATCGTGATCCTGTTCGGCGACGGCGGGCCGGATGTCTCCCTCGGCCTGGGCACGCGTGGGTGCGTCGTCGTCCGGCAGGTCGCGCTCCTCGTCGCGCGTCGGGAGGCCCGCCGCGCTGGAGCCGGGTGATGGCACGGGTGCGGAGCCGGCGCACCAGCTCGATGCGTGCGCGCTCGGGCTCCGACTCCGGCCACAGCTGGTCGAAGGAGGCGTTGAGCGCGGCGCCGATGAGCACGGCGATGGCGAGGATGTAGAGCCAGATCATGACCGCGATGGGCGCCGCCAGCGGGCCGTAGATCGAGGTCGAGTCGGCCGCGGTCACCGTCAGCACCCACCGGAGGAGGAAGGACCCCAGCACCCAGATCACCAGCGTCAGGAAGGCTCCCGGGAGGTTGTAGCGCCACGACGTCCGAGCCGGCACCGAGACGTGGTAGAGCGTCGCGGTCAGCACGACGCACAGCACGATGACGGTCGGCCAGTAGAGGCTGTTGAGCACGTCGAGCCTGTCCGGCAGCGCTCTGTCCACCAGGCTCGGACCCGCCACCACCAGCGGGATGGCCACGATGCCGGTGACGAGCCCGAGCACGTAGAGACCGAACGACAGCATCCGCGTGCGCACGATCCCGCGGTGACCGCCGAGGCCGTACATGATCGTGACGGTGTCGACGAAGACGTTGAGAGCGCGCGACCCCGACCAGAGCGCGAGGATGAAGCCGATGGAGATGACGTCGTAGCGCGGGGCGTTGAGGACGTCGTCCATCGTCGGCGCGATGATCTTGTCGACCGTCATGGGGGTGAAGACCTGGAGCGCGAGCTCGATCACCTGGTCCTTGAACTCCCCCACCTCCTGGTCGGTGAAGGTGCGCACCACCCAGCCGATGGAGCCGGTGAGCCCGAAGATCAGCGGGGGCAGCGACAGCAGGGCGAAGAACGCCGCCTCCGCGGCCAGACCGGTGACGCGGTTGCGAAGACAGTTGGCGACGGTGGAGACGACGAGTCGCCAGACCGTCGCGACCAGGTCGCGCAGCGCGGAGCGCAGCCGATCCTGGAGGGCGACGGCATGCTCCACATCGGCCGCCATGGCTCTACGGTAACGACATGAGCGACTCCAACCGGGTAGCGACCAACCAGGCGCCACCGCTGGCCGGCACCAACCTCTTCACCACCGACCGCGCGCTCGTCGAGGCGGTCACGCGCCACGCCTCCGCGGACGTCGCCCAGGGCCTCGAGGCGCTGGGCGCCGAGGCGGGCACACCGGAGGCGCAGGAGCACGGAGCGCTGGCCAACCGCTTCGGGCCGGTGCTCAAGCCGTTCGACCGCTACGGCAACCGCATCGACGAGGTGGAGTTCCACCCCTCCTGGCACTGGCTGATGACCCGCGGTGTCGGGCACGGGCTCGGCGCGACACCGTGGACCAGCGACGACCCGCACGCCCACGTGCGCCGGGCCGCGGGCTTCGTCACGTGGTCGCACACGGAGTTCGGCCACGGCTGCCCGATCTCGATGACGTACGCCGCCGTGCCCGCACTGCGTGCCGACGACGCGATCGCGAAGGAGTGGACGCCGAGGCTGGCCTCGACGACGTACGACTTCGGCGTGCGACCCGCCGAGGAGAAGGCGGGCGCGCTGGCGGGCATGGGCATGACCGAGAAGCAGGGTGGCTCCGACGTGCGCAGCAACGTCACGCGCGCCGAGCCCACCGGCACCGACGGCGAGTACACCCTGCACGGCCACAAGTGGTTCACCTCGGCGCCGATGAACGACGTCTTCCTCGTGCTCGCGCAGGCGCCGGGAGGGCTCTCCTGCTTCCTCGTCCCGCGGGTGCTGCCCGACGGCACGCGCAACCGGATCGACGTGCTGCGCCTCAAGGACAAGCTGGGCAACCGGTCGAACGCCTCGTCCGAGCTGGAGTTCCACGGCACCTGGGCGCAGCGGCTGGGCGACGAGGGGCGCGGTGTGCGCACCATCATCGAGATGGTGGCCGCCACCCGCCTCGACTGCGTCCTGGGGTCGACCGGGATCATGCGCAAGGCGGTGGCAGAGGCTGCCTGGCACGTCGCGCACCGCAGCGCCTTCGGCGGGCTGCTCGTGGACAAGCCCCTCATGCAGAACGTGGTCGCCGACCTCGCCCTCGAGTCGGAGGCCGCGACCGCACTGGCGATCCGGCTCGCGGCCGCGGTCGACCGGCGCGACGACGAGCACGAGGCCGCCTTCCGCCGGCTCGCGCTGCCGCTGGCGAAGTTCTGGGTGTGCAAGCGCACGCCCGCGATGGTCGCCGAGGCGCTCGAGTGCCTGGGTGGCAACGGCTACGTCGAGGAGTCGGGCATGCCCCTGCTCTTCCGGGAGTCGCCGCTGAACTCGATCTGGGAGGGCTCCGGCAACGTCAACGCCCTGGACGTGCTGCGTGCACTGTCCCGAGAGCCGGGTGTGCTCGACGCCTGGATCAGCGAGGTCGGGCTGGCTGCGGGCGGGGACGAGCGCCTGGACCGCGCGATCCGCGAGACTCTCGAGCTGCTCGCCGACCACGCCGACCCGGACGCGGCCGAGGTGCGGCGCCCGCCGGCTCGCCGCCCGCATGGCGGTCTGCCTGCAGGGGTCGCTCCTCGTGCGCTTCGCCCCGGCCGAGGTGGCTGACGCCTTCTGCGCCTCGCGGCTGGGCGGCGATGTCGGCGGCACCTTCGGCCAGCTCCCGCGCGGGCTGGAGCTGCGGGCACTCGTCGACCGCACCACGCCTGTCGGGGCGTGACGTCGGCGGACCCGGAGCTCCGGTGAGGGTGCTCGTGGTCGACGGCGCCAACGTCGTGGGCTCGCGCCCCGACGGCTGGTGGAAGGACCGACCCGGCGCCGCCCGGAGACTCCACGAGCGGCTGCTCGTGGCCGACACGGCGTACGACGAGGTGGTGCTCGTCCTCGAAGGGGCGGCCAAGAGCGGCGTCCCGGCGGGCCTCGACCACCACGTCCGCACCGTCCACGCTCCCCGGGACGGCGACCGCACGATCGTGGCCGAGACCCGTTCCGCCCTCGAGGCAGGAGCCGCCGTGACCGTGGTCAGCGCCGACCGGGTGCTGACCGGTGCGGTCTCGAACCTCGGCGCCCTGGCGCTCGGCCCCTCCTGGCTGCTCGCCCAGCTCTAGGCGCGGCTCCGGCGACCGCGTGCCGGCTCCGGGCGACATGCCGCGAGATGCCTCTTCCCCCAGCCGCTGCACCTCCTATTATATGAGTTAGTCACTGCACTTACTCATTGTAGGAGACCTCGTGCTGCTCGGCTCGGTGCCCGACTCCCGCCCCCGCTCCCGCCCACCTCGCCCTGACTTCCTCATCGTCGGCGCACCCAAGGCGGGCACCACCGCCCTGCACGCCGGGCTCGCGCGCCACCCGGACGTCTTCACCACCACGCCCAAGGAGCCCAAGTACTTCCTGTGCGACGAGGCGCCCCCACCGGCGTGGCACGGGCCCGGCGATGCGCACTCCCAGCAGGAGTGGATCTGGCGGCGCAAGGACTACGAGCGGCTGTTCGAGGACGCCGTCCCGGCGCACGTGCGCGGCGAGAGCACTCCGTTCTACCTCTGGAGCCGCGGTGCGCACCGCCGGATCGCCGAGGCGCTGCCGGACGTGAGGCTGATCGCCGTCGTGCGGGACCCCATCGACCGCGCGTACTCCAACTGGATGCACCTGTGGTCCGACGGGCTCGAGCCCGTCGGTGACTTCGAGCAGACGTTCTCGCTGCAGCAGGAGCGCATCGACGCGGGCTGGGCGCCGTTCTGGCGCTACGTCGAGCTCGGCCTCTACGGCGAGCAGCTCGCCCACCTCCACACCTACGTCGACCCCGAGCGCATCCTGGTCATCCGCTACCGCGAGATCGTCGACCGGCCGGCCGAGACGGTCGACCGGGTCTGCCGCTTCCTGGGCATCCGCGAGGGGCTGGTGGACTGGATCCCCCGGGACAACTCCCGCAACTTCGTCGTCCCGGGCTGGCGGCCGCGCACGCTGGGACCGCTCATCCGGGCAGGTGCCTGGGCCGGCCAGTTCGCCCCACCCCAGGTGTGGCGGGCAGCCAGCCGCCCGATGGTGGCCAGGCTCAGCGGCCGGGAGATGACCCGCCCCGAGATCTCGCCGCAGGCTCATGCCCGGCTCATCCGCCACTTCACCGACGACATCCACCGGCTCTCCGAGCTCACCGGCGAGGACTTCAGCGACTGGCTGCGTCACCGCCCCGGCGGCGCCTTCGGCAGCCGGCAGCGCACACGCAGGTCGGTCAGCGCACCATCGTGACCAGGTCGTGCGCCCCGTCGGGGCGGGCGACCTCGACGTAGAAGCGGGTCCGCCCGTCCGGCAGGGGCACCGCGGTGACGTAGCGGAACGCGCCGTCGCTGTGCGGCGAGGAGACGATCCCGGCCTCGTCCACCGGCGTCAGGCGGGCGCCGTCCCACCGCGCGACGCCGGTGGTCTCGAACCAGTTCGAGGCGGCGTCCGGCCGTCCGTCGTAGAGCACGGTCAAGGGTTCGTGCCCCAGCACGGCAGTCACCCGAGCTCCGCGGGCGTCCCACTCCCCCGGTCGCCCGGTCAGCACCTCGCCCTGGTCGACCCACTCCAACCCGTCGTGGCTGGTCAGGTGCCGGGTGCTCATCCGGTCCTCCTCGCCCGCCTGGTCCAGAGGGTGGCAGCACAGCCACATGTCCCACCCGTGGGCGGCCACGGTGATCACCGGGTCCTTCACCGCCGTGCGCTCGTCGCCGGGCAGCACGACGCGCGAGACCGAGGACGGCAACGCCTCGACGGTGGCCGCGCTGAGGCTGTCGACCCACCAGTGCTTGGAGCGAGGAGTCGCGCACGAGAGGTACAGGCGCCACCCGCCCTCCGGCAGGGGCACGAGCACCGGACGCTCGAACGACTCGGCCCCGAACGCCTCGCGTCGCACGTGGGCGACCCGGTCGAAGTGCACGCCGTCGTCGGAGCGCGCCAGGACGACCGCGACCCCACGGCCGTCCGTGAGGGGGCGTCGCGCCCGCCACGCCAGCCAGAAGGTGCCGTCGACCAGCACCGCGCTCGCGGCACCGGCCCAGTTGCCCGGGCCCGCCGCGGGCGCGGGCACCACCACCTCGGCGCCGTCGTACGACGGCAGGGTCAGCGTGTCGGTGATCATGCGACGAGGATAGTGCACTGCATCAGTAGACTTTGGGACCCGCGCCGACCTCGCGCCGTACCTGAGCGGGCAGGGGCCGCTTCATGGAGCCCAGCACCCCACACGAAACTGGCGCTTCCCACGTGATGCAACGCGTGGGGAGCGCCGGTTTCCCATGTGAACATGGGAAACCGAAGCCACCTCACCGCAGCTCGAGGCCGGGGTAGAGCGGGTGCTTGTCGAGCAGCTCCGCGGAGGCCGCCCGGACGCGGTCCGCGACGCCGTCGCCCAGGGTGTAGTTCGCCTTCGACGGCGCGCCCTTGGACGTGGTGGCGGGCTCGGTGTTGCTGAGCACGTCGACCACCAGCTCGGCCACACGGTCGAAGTCGTCGGCGCCGAAGCCGCGCGTGGTCAGCGCAGGCGTGCCGAAGCGGATGCCGGAGGTGTACCAGGCGCCGTTGGGGTCGGCGGGCACCGAGTTGCGGTTGGTGACGACCCCGGCGTCGAGCAGCGCCGACTCCGCCTGCCTGCCGGTGACCCCGAACGAGGTGACGTCGAGCAGCACGAGGTGGTTGTCGGTGCCGCCGGTGACGAGACGGGCGCCGCGCTTGAGGAAGCCCTCGGCCAGCGCCTGCGCGTTGTCGGCGACCGCCTGCGCGTAGTCGCGGAACGACGGCTGGCGGGCCTCGGCCAGCGCCACCGCCTTGGCGGCCATCACGTGGCCGAGCGGGCCGCCGAGCACCATCGGGCAGCCACGGTCGACGGAGGGTGCGTACTCCTCCGTGGCCAGCACGAGACCACCGCGCGGGCCGCGCAGCGACTTGTGCGTGGTGGTGGTGACCACGTGGGCGTGAGGCACCGGGTTCTCGTCGCCGGTGAAGACCCCGCCCGCGACCAGGCCGGCGAAGTGCGCCATGTCGACCATGAGGGTGGCACCCACCTCGTCGGCGATCTCGCGCATCCTCGCGAAGTCGACCCGCCGCGGGTAGGCCGAGTAGCCGGCGACCAGCACCAGCGGCTTGAACTCCCTGGCCTTGGCGGCGACCGCGTCGTAGTCGAGGAGCCCGGTCTCGGGATCCGTGCCGTACTGCTGCTGGTGGAACATCTTGCCGCTGATGTTGGGCCGGAAGCCGTGGGTGAGGTGGCCGCCGGCGTCGAGCGACATCCCCAGCAGCCGCTGGTTGCCCAGCTCGCCGCGCAGCTTCTCCCAGTCGTCCTCTGTGAGGTCGTTCACGTTGCGGGCGCCGAGGCGCTCCAGGGCGGGCGACTCCACGCGGTGCGCGAGGATCGACCAGAACGCCACGAGGTTCGCGTCGATGCCCGAGTGTGGCTGGGCGTAGGCGTACTCCGCGCCGAAGAGCTCGCGGGCGTGCTCGGCGGCCAGGGCCTCGACGGTGTCGATGTTCTGGCAGCCGGCGTAGAAGCGGTGCCCGATCGTGCCCTCGGCGTACTTGTCCGAGAGCCAGGTGCCCATGGTCAGCAGGACCGCCGGGGAGGCGTAGTTCTCGCTCGCGATCAGCTTGAGCGAGTCGCGCTGGTCGGTGAGCTCGGCGCGGGTGGCCTCGGCGATCCGCGGCTCGACCGAGGCGATCACCTGCAGGGCCGCCTCGTAGGCGGCCGAGACGGTCGCGGCATCGGTGGCGCCCATCGAGGATGCACCTGCAGGGCCCGTCACGGGAGAGGAACCGGAGTCGGTGAGGGTCATGGCCGCAAGCCTAGACCCGGCAGCCGCACGCTCCGGGAAGGCCTCTGTCCCACATGGCGGACACTGATCTCGTCATGCAAGACAACCGGTTGTGCAGAACCAAAGTGGTACCGGACACTCTTGCCCATGATCTCTGCGGCGACCTCTCTGAGCCTCGTGGTTCGACGCCACGTGGACCTCGGTCGTACCCGCAGCATGATGTGTATGTCGGCCTGAAGCACGCCAGACCAGACTCCGTCCCGGCTGGCCTGCGTTCGCCGGCTGCACCCTGACAGCGTCGTCGGGTGGGAAGTCCGCGCACGTAGTGCCTGCAGACTCGACTAGGACTCCTCCAGATGACGACCACCACGGACCGCACCGGCCGTCCGGCTCGTTCACGCCCGCCGCGCGGCGAGGGCCAGTGGGCCCTCGGGCACCGCGAACCGCTCAACCCCAACGAGGTCTTCAAGAAGGAAGACAACCCCCTCAACGTGCGCGGCCGGATCGAGAAGATCTACGCGCTCGAGGGCTTCGACTCGATCGACGAGGACGACCTGCGCGGCCGCTTCCGCTGGATGGGCCTCTACACGCAGCGACGCCAGGGACTGGACGGCACGCAGACCTCCGCGCTCTCCGACGCCGAGCTCGAGGACCGCTTCTTCATGATGCGGATCCGCACCGACGGCACCATCCTGCGCCCCGGCCAGCTCCGAGCGATCGGTGAGGCCTCGACCCGCTACGCCCGCGGCACCGCCGACATCTCCGACCGGCAGAACATCCAGCTCCACTGGATCCGCATCGAGGACGTCCCCGCCATCTGGGACCTGCTCGAGCCTGCCGGGCTCACCACGACCGAGGCCTGCGGCGACTCCCCGCGGCCCTTCCTCGGGTCTCCCGTCGCCGGCATCGCCGCCGACGAGATCATCGACGGGACCTCGGCCCTCGCCGAGATCAAGCGCCGCTTCATCGGCAACCCCGACTTCTCCAACCTGCCGCGCAAGTACAAGACGTCGGTCTCGGGGCACCCCAGCCTGGACGGCGCGCCCGAGGTCAACGACGTGTCGTTCGTCGGCACCGTCCACCCCGAGCACGGCCCGGGCTTCGACCTCTGGGTGGGCGGCGGCCTGTCGACCAACCCGATGCTCGCGCAGAAGCTCGGCGTCTGGATCCCGCTCGCCGAGGTGCCCGACGTCTGGGAGGGCGTGACCTCGATCTTCCGCGACTACGGCTACCGCCGCCTGCGCAACCGCGCCCGCCTGAAGTTCCTCGTGGCGGACTGGGGCGTGGAGAAGTTCCGCGAGGTCCTGGAGAACGAGTACCTCCACAAGCCCCTCGTCGACTGCCCCTCTCCCCCGGCGCCGACCACCAACGGCGACCACATCGGTGTGCACGAGCAGAAGGACGGCCTGTTCTACGTCGGCGCCGCGCCGGTCGTCGGCCGGATCAGCGGTGAGACGCTGCTCGGCCTGGCCGACCTGGTCGACAAGCACGGCGCCCGCGGCATCCGGCTGACGTCGTACCAGAAGCTCGTGGTCATCGGCGTGCACGGCGACGCCGTTGACGAGCTCCTCGCCGACCTCGAGGAGATCGGCCTGACGGCCACGCCGTCGATGTGGCGCCGCTCCACGATGGCGTGCACCGGCATCGAGTACTGCAAGCTGGCGCTCGTCGACACCAAGGAGCGCGCCCGCGCGCTCGTCTCCGAGCTCGAGCGACGCATCCCCGACCTCGACGTGCCGATCACCGTCAACGTCAACGGCTGCCCCAACGCCTGCGCCCGCACCCAGGTGGCCGACATCGGCCTCAAGGGTCAGCTCGTCCGCGAGGGCGACGGACAGGTCGAGGGCTTCCAGGTGCACCTCGGTGGCGGCATCGGGCTGGCGCTGGAGAACACCGACACGCCCTTCGGCCGCAAGCTGCGCGCGCACAAGGTGACCAGCGCCGCCCTCGACGACTACGTCGAGAACGTCGTCCGGCACTACCTCGCGCAGCGTGAGCCCGGTGAGGCCTTCGCCACCTGGGTGGCACGGGCCGACGACGAGGTGCTGCGCGGCGACGCCGACCACGCAGAGGTGGTGGCGGGATGACCGCGGCGACCACCGAGCAGGCCCGGCGCACGCGGGGCAGCGACACCTCCGGACGCACCCCGGCCGAGCTGCGTGAGCTGGTGCGCGCCGTCGGCGCCGAGCTCGAGCTCGCTCCCGCCGAGGACATCGTCGAGTGGGCCGTCGCGACGTTCGGCGAGCGCTTCTGCATCACCTCGTCGATGGGTGACGCCGTGCTGGCGCACCTGGCCAGCCGGGTCGCGCCGGGCATCGACGTCGTCTTCCTCGACACCGGCTACCACTTCGCGGAGACCATCGGCACGCGCGACGCGGTGGCGGCGACCCTGCCGGTCACCGTCGTCAACGTCACCGCGCCGAAGACCGTGGCGGAGCAGGACGCCGAGCACGGGCCGCGCCTCTACGAGCGCAACCCCGACCTGTGCTGCGCGCTGCGCAAGGTGCAGCCGCTGCAGCAGTCGCTCGCCGGCTACGACGCCTGGGCGACCGGGCTGCGACGGGCCGAGACCCGCGACCGCGTGATCGCACCGGTCATCGGCTGGGACGAGGCCAAGGGCAAGGTGAAGGTCTCGCCGCTCGCGCGCTGGAGCGACGAGCAGGTGGAGCGCTACGTCGCGCGCCACGGCGTGCTCGTCAACCCGCTGGTGCAGGACGGCTACCCCTCGATCGGCTGCTGGCCGTGCACCCGGCGGGTCGCGCCCGGCGACGACCCGCGCAGCGGGCGCTGGGCCGGCCTCGACAAGACCGAGTGCGGCATCCACGTATGAGCACCCACGTCACCCGCCGGCCGGCGCCGGCACCACGTCCTCTGTCCGTTCAGCTCCACACCTCTCTCCCAGGAGGCACCCGATGACCGCTCCGGCACTGGTGGCACTCGCCCACGGCAGCCGTGACCCCCGCTCGGCGCGCACCGTGCGCGAGCTCGTCTCCGAGGTCCGCGCGATGCGCCCCGACCTGCGCATCGAGACCGCGTTCCTCGAGCTCTCCCGTCCCGACTTCCACACCGTCGTCGACCGGCTCGTGCGCTCCGGCGTCGAGGAGATCGTCGTCGTCCCGCTGCTGCTGACCGAGGCGTACCACGCACGCGTCGACGTGCCCTCCACGGTCGCCGAGGCGATGGCACGTCACGAGGGGCTGAAGATCCGGGTCACCCAGGTGCTCGGGCTCGGCCAGCACTTCCTCGACGTGCTCGACAGGCGGGTCCGCGAGTCGCTGGTCGGCGCGCGGGTGCGCGAGCTCGACGGGCTCGTGCTCGCCGCGGCCGGCACCACCGACCCGCTGGCGATGCAGTCCATCCAGCGGCTGGCGCGGCTCTGGGGCCAGCGGCACCGCCTGCCCGTCGTCCCGGCGTACGCCTCGGCGTCACCTCCGGCGACCGGCGAAGCGGTCCGGGCACTGCGCGCCCAGGGGCGCCGCCACATCGCCGTCGGCTCGCTGTTCCTCGCGCCCGGGCTGCTCTACGACCGGGCCGCCGAGCTCGCGCTGGAGGCGGGAGCGGTGGCCGTGGCCCAGCCGTTCGGCGCCGACCCGGACGTCGCCCACGTCGTGCTCGCTCGCTACCTCGTGGGCGCGGTCGAGCTCGTCCCCGTCTGACGGGTCAGCCGGGGTCTGACAGGTTTCGGGCGCCGCGGCGGACGATAGGCTCGCTGACATGAGCCAGCACTTCGATGTCGTCGTCCTCGGCGCCGGACCTGGCGGCTACGTCGCCGCCATCCGCGCCTCGCAGCTCGGCCTCAAGGCAGCCGTGATCGAGAAGCAGTACTGGGGCGGCGTCTGCCTCAACGTCGGGTGCATCCCCAGCAAGGCCTTGCTGCGCAACGCCGAGCTGGCGCACATCCTGGCTCACGAGCGCGACAAGTTCGGCATCGAGGGCGAGGCGTCCATGTCCTACGCCCCGACCCACAAGCGCAGCCGTCAGGTGTCCGCCGAGATCGTCAAGGGCGTGCACTACCTGATGAAGAAGAACAAGATCACCGAGATCGACGGCTGGGGCACCTTCAAGGACGCCAAGACCATCGAGGTGGACCTCAACGACGGCGGCACCGAGGAGATCACCGCCGACCACGTCATCATCGCGACCGGGGCCACCACCCGCCTGGTGCCCGGCACCGAGCTGTCGGACAACGTCGTGACCTACGAGGAGCTGATCCTCGACGAGGACCTCCCCGACAGCATCGTGATCGCCGGCTCCGGGGCGATCGGCGTCGAGTTCGCCTACGTCATGGCCAACTTCGGCGTCGACGTCACGATCGTCGAGTTCCTCGACCGGATGGTGCCGGCCGAGGACGAGGAGATCTCCAAGGAGCTGCAGAAGCACTACAAGAAGCTCGGCGTGAAGGTGCTGACCGGCACCAAGGTCGAGAAGATCGAGGACCCCGGGTCCGGCAAGGTCAAGGTCACCGTCAGCAAGGGCGACAAGGAGGACGTGCTCGAGGCCGACAAGGTGCTCCAGGCCATCGGCTTCCAGCCACGCCTCGACGGCTACGGCCTCGACAAGGCCGGGGTGACGACGAGCGACCGCGGCGCGATCGAGGTCGACGAGCGCGGCCGCACCAACGTCGACGGCGTCTACGCGATCGGTGACGTCACCGGCAAGCTCATGCTCGCCCACACCGCCGAGGCGATGGGCATCGTGACGGCCGAGACGATCGCCGGCGAGGAGACCGTCGAGATCGACTTCGACATGATCCCGCGCGCGACGTACTGCCAGCCCCAGATCGCGTCGTTCGGCTACTCCGAGGCGCAGGCCAAGGAGAAGGGCTACGAGGTCAAGACCGCGAAGTTCCCCATGAGCGCCAACGGCAAGGCCAAGGGCCTCGGCGACACGACCGGGTTCGTCAAGATCGTGGCGGACGCGAAGTACAACGAGATCATCGGCGCCCACCTGATCGGCCCCGACGTCACCGAGCTGCTGCCGGTGCTCACGCTGGCGCAGAAGTGGGACCTCACCGCCGACGAGGTGGCGCGCAACGTCTTCGCGCACCCGACGCTGTCGGAAGCGGTCAAGGAGGCCGTCGAGGGCATCGCCGGCCACATGATCAACCTCTGAGTCGCCCGGCGGGACGCCAGGTTGGGGATCGGGGAAACCTACCCCCACCAGGTCGAGGCCAGTTTCCCCAATGCCGTGAGGCAGCCGCGTCAGCTGGTGGTGCAGACCTGGTGCGAGACGTCCTCGCCGTTGACGGTGAGCACCGCCGTCCACACCGGCCACTCCACCGCGACCCCCACGACGTCGGCGGGGAAGCGCACGGTGATCTCGTGCTCGGACACGTCGGCGTCCGGCTCGACGTCATCGCGGCCGGCGGCTCCGACGACGTACTGCTCGGCCGCGCTTCCCCGCAGTCCGTGGATGAGCCGGACCTCCTCGTCCTCGTCGGCGACGACCATCGACCACTGGACGGCGGCACCCTCGGGCAGCTCGCCCTCCCACCGGATGTCCCACGCGACGAAGTCTCCGGAGACGGTCCGGCCGCAGTGGGTGATCTCGGGGGCGCTGGTCATGGCCGAAGCGTAGACCGCGACCCCGCCGACTCAGCGGACGAGCGCGTCGAGCAGGTGCTCCAGGTGTCGCGCCGGGTCGTCGGTGGTGCCCCCGTGGATGGGACCGGGCTGCACGACCGTGCTCCGGGGGGCGCTGAGGAACCCGAACCGCGTGCCCAGCGGCGCTCGCGCCGCGGCCCCAGCGGAGGCGTCCCCGCGGCACACCGCGGTCGCCGCCTCCAGCGCCGACTCGACTGCTTGCAGGTCGAGGGCCGGTGCCATCGCTCCGAGCCGGGCGGCGTCCACGTGTGAGCGGCAGTCGAGGAAGTCCGCCTCCTGGGAGTAGAGCACGACGCCGACGTTGACGAACTCCTCCCGGTCGACCCGCGGCACGCAGCGCAGGACGACGTACTGGAACCCCATCGAGCCGGTCATCGGCCACCTCCCGGCACCCAGTCTCGTGGGCCGCTGACCCGAGCGTGCAGGAAGTCGACGTACGCCGCCCGCACCGCGGCCGTGTCGGCACCGGGCACCGGCTCGAGCCACTCCTCGGGGACCTGGGCGACCACGTCCCGAAGCAGGTCCTGCGTCACCGAGCGGCGCGAGTGCGGCGTCGACCTCGGGCAGCCGGTCGACGTAGCCGCCCAGCACGTGGTCGTCGAAGGAGTAGGGCTGGGCGGCGAAGCGCTCCGCCGAGCCGATGCCGCCCGGCCAGGAGTGGTGGAAGTACAGGCAGGCTCCGTGGTCGATCGCCCACAGCCTGCCGTGCCACATCAGCAGGTTGGGGTTGCGCCACGACCGGTCGACGTTGGCGACCAGCGCGTCGAGCCACAGCACGCGTGCCGCCTCCCCGGCGTCCGGCCGGCAGCCCGAGTCGAAGCCGAAGGCGCCCGGCAGGAAGTCGATGCCGAGGTTGCGGCCCAGGCTCGCGTTGAGGAGGTCCTGCACCTCCTCGTCCGCCTCGTACCTCGCGATGGCGCTCTCGAGCTCGACCGTGACGAGCTCGGGCACGGCGATGCCGAGGCGCCGCGCCAGCTCCCCCACCACGACCTCGGCCACCAGCACCCGGACCCCTTGGCCGGCACCGCGGAACTTGCACACGTAGATGCCGAGGTCGTCGGCCTCCACCAGGCCGGGCAGCGATCCGCCCTCACGCAGCGGCACGACGTAGCGCGTCGCGCGGACGTGGGGCAGAGTCACGGGGCACATCCTGCCTGACGTCCGGGGCTCAGTCGGGCAAGGCGGCGTGCAGGTCCGGCGGCCTACCGCGAGAGAAGCGCCGACTGCTCGGCGATCCCCAGCGGCTGGCGGGCGAACGCGTTCGCCGCGTCCACCTCGTAGCAGAGGTTGCGGCTCGAGTCACCGAGCGTGTCGTCGACGTACCACTGCACGTCGGCGACGTCGTTCGACTCCCAGAGGCAGGTTGCGCGCGCCCCGTCCTGCGCCGGGTAGAACTGCAGCACCGTGGTGCCGTCCGGGGCTCCCTGGTTCCGGATGAGCTTCTCGCCGCGGGAGAACGCCTGGGGCGGATCGAGGAATGTGTGATGAACGACGACGTACATGGCCGGCTCCTCTTGGTGATCGGCTCTGGGACGTCACGACCCTACGAAGGCGGAACGGCATGGCTCTTCGCCGGAACTGACCAGATGCCGACGCCTTGCCTGTGGTCAGAACTCAGTAGTGTCAGGCCAGGCGATGCTCGAAGGCGTACGCCGCCGCCGCGGTTCTCGTGGAGACCCCGAGCTTGACGAAGACGTTCTGGAGATGGCGGGCCACGGTGTGCTCGCTGATGCAAAGCGCGGCGGCGACATCACTGTTGGACCGCCCGGACGCGACCCACCGAAGCACCTCCAGCTCACGAGGGGTGAGCCCTTCGTCGGCGCCTCGCGCCCGGCCAGGGCGTCGACGTGCGCCTGATCGGGCTTGGCGCCGATCCGTGCGAACGCTGCCCGAGCGGTGTCCAGCTCGAGCTCAGCGGTGTCCTCATCACCCACGGCTCGGCAGGCGAGGCCGATCTGGATCCGGGCCCGGGCTGCCTCGTAGGGCACTCCGAGCTGCTGCCATGCCTGCAGCCCGGGCCGCAGCGCGATCAACGCCTCCAGCGGTTCCTGACGCGCCACCAGCAGCGCCCCCTTGGCGCAGGCCGCCATCGCCGCCACGGCGCCACCGTAGGAGGACGCGATGGCCTCGAGCTCGTCCACCGCCGCCCGGGCCCGCTCGAGCTCGCCGACCGCGAGGGTGATCTCCACGTAAGCGGGCAGCAGGCGGACGCGGCGCAGGGGTTGGGTCGACTCCCCGATGGCACGCCGGATCGCGGCGACGGCTGACTCACGGTCACCCTGCGCCAGGCGTAGCAGGGCCAGGCCGGGCTGGGGTTCGTAGCCGAACGCGTTCGCCTCGCGGAAGGATCTCTCTGCCGCGGCGAGATCGCCGGCAAGGCGGTGCATCTCGCCCTGGACGTAGGCGGCCTTGCCACGAACGAGCTGGTTGAGCTGGCCACCGGTATGCGTGACGGCGGCGCGCTCGCTCGCCTCGAGGGCAGCCGCCGAGGCGCCGCTCAGGAGATGCAGCTCTGCCCGGTGTACCAGGCAGAAGCCGAAGTGCTCCTCCATCTGCGGCTGGCCTTCGCACCATCGGGTCAGTGCCTCGGTCCACTCGCGTGCGTGGTCGAGGGCGTACCCGTCGACGCAGTAGGCGATCGTGTTGCAGTACACGATCCCCGTCACCACAGGCGACAGCTGGCCCCCGGTGGCGACCACGAACATCTCGTCGACCAGGCGCAGCCCGTCCGCGACCTGGCCCAGGTTGATCAGAGCCCGGCCCTGCTCTCCTCGGGCGAGCCAGAGCAGGTCGGCGTCGTCGAAGCGGCGGGCGATGTCCGCGGCCACGCCTGCCGTCGCGTAGCCCGACTCGTAGTCCCCGGCCCCCATGTGCTGCAACCAGGTAGGGATGAGCAACCAGCCCCGTTCGGCGCCGTCCTCACCGGACTCGTCGAACAGCCGCTGCGCCCGAGCGAACCAACCGCCGGCGGCCACAGCCTGGCCCCGGAACAGCAGGCTGTGGCCGATCCAGAACGCGTCTCGGACCGCGGGCAGGACGTCCCCCGCCTCGAGGTGGGACCGGTGTGCCCGCTCGAGGGCGGTCACGTAGGCGTCCGTGTCGCCGACCATGTACGCCGAGCGAGCCAGCGCCTCGAGGTCGCGCGCGGAGAGTGCGCCCGCGCGATCGGCCTCGGACAGCGAGGAGAACGCCTCGCGCCAGGCCGCCCGCACCAAGGCTTCCCGCGCGCGCTCAAGGGTTGCGACGGTGTCCGTCACAGGCTCAGCGTAACCCGGCGCGAACCGCAGCCGGGGGGCATGGCGGGTCCAGACCGCCTGGTTGTGGCGGCTCCCGGACGCGGGAGACAGTGGTGGTCGACGGATCCGGTGAGCGAGGTGTGCCGTGGATCTCGACGAGCTGGTCTTCCATCCCTGGTCGTTGCAGGGACCGCGAGACGTGCCGACCGTCGTCGGTGGCTCCGGCAGCCACGTCGTGGACGGCGACGGCCGCCGCTACCTGGACTTCAGCTCGCAGCTGGTCTTCACCAACCTCGGTCACCAGCACCCGGGGATCCTCGCGGCGATCAGGAAGCAGGCCGACCGGTTGTGCACCCTGGCCCCCGGTCTCGCCTCGGACGTCCGTGGCGAAGCTGCGCGGCTGGTCGTCGAGGTCGCCCCAGAGGGCCTCGGGCACGTGCTGTTCACCACCGGCGGCACCGAAGCCATTGAGCACGCGGTGCGGATGGCCCGCCTGCACAACGGGCGGCCCAAGGTGCTGGCCGCCTACCGCTCCTACCACGGCTCCACGACCACCTCGATCCACCTCACCGGCGACCCCCGTCGCTGGGCCTCGGACACCGGGGCGGCGGCCGTCGCCCACTTCTTCGGCCCCTTCCTGTACCGCTCCGTGTTCGGGTCGAGCACGCCCGAGGAGGAGTGTGCGCGGGCGCTCGCGCACCTCGAGCAGGTGATCCTCCTCGAGGGCCCGTCGACCATCTCGGCGTTGGTGCTGGAACCGGTGACCGGCAGCTCGGGGGTCATCGTGCCCCCTGCCGGCTACCTGCGGGGGGTCCGGGACCTGTGCACCCGCCATGGCATCGTCCTCATCGCCGACGAGATCCTCGTCGGTTTCGGCCGCACGGGAGCCTGGTTCGGCGTCGACCACGACGGGGTGGCCCCGGACCTCCTGGTCTTCGCGAAGGGCGTGAACTCCGGATACGTGCCGTTGGGCGGGGTGCTGGTCGGCGACCCGATCTACGAGACCTTCACCGAGCGCCCCTACCCAGCGGGCATGACGTACAGCGGACACCCGCTCGCCTGCGCGGCCGCCGTGGGTGCGATCGGTGCCATGCACGAGGAGGGCACCGTGACGGCAGCCGCACGGCTCGGCGAGGACGTCCTCGGTCCCGGACTGGGCGACCTCGCCGAGCGCCACCCCTGCGTCGGCGACGTCCGTGGCATCGGCGGGCTGTGGACCCTCGAGCTGGTGCGCGACCGGGAGACCAGGGAGCCTCTCGTCCCGGTCGGTGCGACTGGTCAGGCGAACGCCCCGATGGCCGCATTCGCCAAGGCGTGCCTCGACCGCCACATGGTGCCCCTCGTCCTCGGCAATCGCATCCATGTCGCGCCACCCCTGAACGTCAGCGACAGGGACGCGGCAGCTGGAATGGCGATCCTGGACGAGGCTCTCACGGAGGCGGACGCGTTCCTGGCATGAGTGTTCAGGCCGCCTCGGGGTCGGACTGGTGGATGCCGAACACGTTGTCCTCGAGGTCGAAGTAGTAGCCCTGCCACGCCATGCCCGGCAGCGCCGTCTTGGGCACCGCCAGCCGACCGCCGGCATCGAGGATGCGACGCTCGGCCGCGTCGTAGTCGTCGACCAGGACCGTGCACACGAAGGCGTTGGCGCCCTGCCCCGGCTCGGGCAGGGGGCCGAGGCGGCGCAGCAGGCCACCGTCGATGCCGGGCTCTCCCTCCTCACCGGTGATGACGCCCCAGTACTCCGTGTCGCTGAACTGGCTGAAGTCGCGGAAGGTCCAGTCGAAGGCGGCGGCGTAGAACGCCTTGGCTCGCTCGATGTCGTCCACCTGGATCTCGAAGTGCACGACGCGGCTGCTCATGTGCTTCTCCCCTTCTCGGACGGAGCCTCGGACGCTGCCTCCGGTGTCGATCCTGCACTGCGGCTGCGGCCCGGGGGAAGGTCCACCGGCCGGTGCTCCTCGATCCAGGTGTCGATCTGCTGCCACCGCTCGAACAGCCAGTCGATGCGGTCCTCGCGGCCGTCCGGGATCTCGTCGCGGGAGACCCGCCACCAGCGCATCACGAGCCGCTTGTCCATGGGCAGCTCGCGCCAGACGTCGGCCACCGTCAGCAGGTGATCGAGCCCGGTGTGGGCCACGAGGACGATGTCGGCCTCGGGAGCGGCGTCCAGGGCGGCCAGGAAGCCTCCGGGGCGCGGTGCGACCACGTTCGCCATGCCCTCTGCTCGTGACGCCATCGCCTCCATGCCGTGCTTGCGCAGTCGCTCGATCGCCCGCTTCCTGCGCTCGGGCGTGAAGTTGCCGCCCTCCGGGAAGATCACGAAGGCGTCGTTCTCGTCCAGGTCCCGCGCCAGCTCGCCGACCTGCCGCTCCAGCTTGTCGCCGACGTCGCCCTTGGGCGAGACGAACCGGCTCGGCAGCCGGTTGAGCACCACGTCGATCGCCGGGTCCCAGCCGATCGTGTCCTTGAGGACCACGCGCGGCTCGCGCTGGTACCAGATCATCAGCGCGTAGAGCAGCGTGAACGAGTCGCCCGGGCCGGCGTGGCGGCAGCACACGATCAGCGGAAGACCCGGGAAGGCGTCCGGGGTCGGTCCCTCGGTCACCAGCTCCAGGTGGAGCACCCGCTGCGAGGCCCGGAAGACGATGGCCAGGTAGGTCTCGATGATGTCGTAGTGGATCCGCTCGAAGTACGGCCGCCGGACCCACACGCCGAAGCCGGAGGCGATCCACAACCCCAGCAGCTCGATCAGCATCACGCTCTCCAGCACCAGGTGGAGCATCAGCAGCGTGAGCACCCGCACCGGTCGCCAGCGGCCCTGGACCAGCGGCGAGAGCAGTGCTGCCACCAGGAGGAGCGCGGGCAGCGCGGCCAGCAGGACCAGCGTCAGCAGGATCAGCGCCGGGGCCAGGACCAGCCGGCGCAGCACCCAGGTCACAGGTGCTCCTCGAGGTAGTCACGGGCAGCCTCGTACGCCGCGTCGATGCGACCTCGCACGCCACCGAAGCTCCGGTACGCCAGCAGGGAGTCGTCCTTCGGCGACCCGCCACCGGTCGGGAGCACGTGGGCGGTCACCCCGTCCGGCATCTCGGCCATCTCGCGGTGGAATCTGTGCCGGCGCGCGATCTCGAAGGAGACCCGCGCGACCTCCCACGGACGCCGGGGCGGGCGCAGCCCCCGCTCGATCCGTCCGACGTGGAGGACGAAGATCCGGCTGGCACCGCAGTCCACGGCGCGCCCGACCGGGATCGAGTTCACGATGCCGCCGTCGAGGTAGTGCTCGCCGTCGACCTTGGCCGGACCGAGGAGACCGGGTACGGCGGCCGAGGCGACCACCGCGTCGACGACCGGGCCCGAGGTGAACCAGTGCTCCGCGGCGCGCTCGATGCTGGATGCGCAGCACTGGAAGGGCACGGGGAGCTCGTCGAAGGTCAGCTCCCCCAGCTCCTCGACCAGCCGCCGGCGCAGCGGCGCGCTGGAGTAGAGCCGCGTGCCGGTGCGGACGGCGCGGGAGACCTGCTTGATCGCCCCGTCGCCGTACACCTCCTTGCCGGCGGCTGCGCTCTCCCACAGCCCGACCAGGCGGTCGACGACGTCGGGGCCCGGGTGTGCCGCGAGCACCGCCCCGTTGAGCGCACCGACGGACGTGCCGAGCACGAGGTCGGGCTCGATCCCGGCCTCGACCAGCGCACGCAGCTGGCCGACCTCGGCCGCGCCGAGCACTCCCCCGCCGCCGAGCACGAACGCAGTCGTCATGCCCTCACGCTAGCGGCGGGCTGGGCCGGCTCAGCCTCCGAAGGAGTGCGTCGCGGTGCAGCCGCCGTCGGTGACGAACTCCGCACCCGTCGAGAACGAGCTCTCCTCGCTGGCCAGGAAGACGTACATCGGCGCGATCGTCTCCGGGGTGCCGACGCGTTTGAGAGCCACCTTCTTGGCGGCCCACTTCATGCCCTCCTCGCCGGCGTAGCCGCGCGTCATGCCGGTGTCGACCATGCCAGGGTGCACGGAGTTGACCCGGATGTTCTTCGGGCCCAGCTCCATCGCCGCCGCCTTGGTCATCCCACGGATGGCGAACTTCGTGCCGGTGTAGGCGACCAGGGTGGGCATCCCCGCGAGGCCCTCGACGGACGAGCAGTTCATGATCGAGCCGCCGCCGGCCTCCGCCATCACCGGCGCCACGGTCTTCATCCCCAGGAAGCACCCGAGGACATTGATCCGGAAGAGCCGCTCGAACTCGGTGACCGTCATCGCGGTGAGCTCCGCGAACTGCAGGACGCCGGCGTTGTTGACGAGAGCGGTCACCGGGCCGAACGTCGTCGTGGTGAGGTCGACGACCGCCTTCCAGCTCGCCTCGTCGGAGACGTCGTGGTGGACGAACACGGCGTTCTCACCGAGCTCGTCGGCCAGCTGCTTGCCCGGCTCGTCGGCGATGTCGGCGATGGCGACCTTCGCCCCCTCGCTCACGAAGGCGCGGGCGATGGCGGCCCCCTGCCCCTGTGCGCCTCCGGTGACGATCGCGACCTTGCCGTCGAGTCGACCCATGGTTCAGACCTCCAGTTTCATGATGCTGTCGGCGGCGAAGCAGGTCGCCGGGTCCCGGTCGGCGAAGAAGCCGCCGATCTGCGCGTCCAGGTCCTTGGTGTCCCAGGTGGCGCCGGTCGCGTCGAAGCGCTGCTCGACCACCGGTGCAGCGACCAGCGCGACCATTCCGCCGTACACGACGAAGACCTGGCCGGTGATCTGCTCTGCCGCGGGTGAGGCGAGGTAGGCGACCAGCGGCGCGACGTGCTCGGGAGACAAGGGGTCGACCTCGGCGCCGGAGTCGTCGTGCTCGCCGAAGACGCCGGCGGTCATCGCGGTGCGTGCCCGGGGGCAGATCGCGTTGGCCGTGACTCCGATGCGCGAGAGCCCGCGTGCCTCGGACAGGGTGAGCGCCGTGATGCCCGCCTTGGCGGCGGCGTAGTTGGGCTGGCCCGGAGACCCGGACAGGAAGGCCTCGGAGGCGGTGTTCACGATGCGCCCGTAGACCGGGCCGCCTGACTCCTTGGACTGCCCACGCCAGTGGGCGGCGGCGTTGCGGCCGAGCAGGAAGTGACCGCGGAGGTGGATGCGGATGACGGTGTCCCACTCCTCGTCCGACATGTTGAAGAGCATCCGGTCGCGCGTGACTCCCGCGTTGTTGACCACGACGTCGAGGCGGCCTTGACCGTCGACGGCCTCGGCCATGATCGCGTCGGCGGTGGCGCGCTCACCGACGTCTCCTGCGACGACGGAAGCACTGCCGCCCTCCGCGCGGATCGACTCGGCGGCCTCGTCGGCTGCGCCCGGGAGGTCGTTGAGGACGACGTGGGCTCCGGCACGTGCCAGCGCGACCGCTTCGGCGCGGCCGAGACCCGCACCGGCACCGGTCACGACCGCGACGCGGCCGTCCAGGGAGAGCTCGCTCATCAGTCGTCGACGATCGAGAGCGCCGCCTTGGGGCAGGCGGCGACGGCCTGCCGGACGTGCTCCTCGTTGTCCGGGGTGATCTGGTCGGTGTGCAGGTTGAGGTTGTCGTCGTCGTCGACCTCGAACACCTCGGGTGCGAGCGCCTCGCACATCGCATTGGCCTCGCAGAGGTCGTAGTCGGCCTTGACCTTCATCGGGATGCTCCTCCGGGTAGTGCGTTCATCTTGGCGTGGTCCCAGCTCGCCACCTTGGTCGGTGTGATGACGATGCCGACGCGCTTCGTCACCTGGTGCTCGACGATGTCGCGGCCGAGGTCACCGAGGTCGGCGCCGCCGGACATGGCGGCCACCACGGCAGTGCCGATACGGCGGATGCCGTCGGGGTCGCGGACGATCTCGGCAGTGCCCTGGACGGACACGCCCGCGAGCTCCTCGTAGTCCTTGCCGGTCTCGACCAGGGCGCTGATCCGCGGGTCTCGCTCGAGGTTCTTGATCTTCTGCGACGTCGCGTAGGTCCAGAAGCAGATCCTGCCGTCGAGCACGACGTAGAAGAGCGTCGTCAGGTGCGGCATGCCGTCACGGCCGATGCTGGCGACCTGCACCTTCATCTGCGAGGCGAGGAAGTCGCGCACCTCGTCGTCGGTCATCGAGACCGTGCGTCTGCTCGATCCCATCAGGCGTCCGAGGAGTGGCCGGGGAACAGGTGGGCGTCGGGGTCGATGAGCACGGCGGCGTTGTTGACCGCGGTGGCGGCCTCGCCGAAGCCCACTGCGATCAGTCGGACCTTGCCCGGGTAGTCGGTGATGTCACCCGCTGCGAACACCCGGGGGACGTTGGTCGCTGTCGTGGAGTCGACGACGATGTGCCGCTTGTCGGTCTCGAGGCCCCACTGCTGGATCGGGCCGAGGTCAGCGATGAAACCGAGAGCCGCGACGACCGCCTGGGCCGGCAGCTCCTCGGTCTCCTTGGTCTTCACGTGCTCCACCTCCACGGCCTTCAGCGACCCGTCGCCGACCAGGCGGCTCACGTTGCTGCTCGTGATGATGCGGGTGCTGCCCGCCCGCACCTTCTCGACCATGGCCTGGTGGGCGCGGAAGGTCTCACGCCGGTGGACGAGGGTGACCGAGGCGGCGACGGGCTCGAGCGCCACGGCCCAGTCGAAGGCGCTGTCTCCGCCGCCGACGATGACGACGTCCTTGTCGGCGTAGGGCTCGAACGACGGCACGAAGAATGCGACACCGTCTCCGGCCCAGTCGTCCGCCGCCGGCAGCGGCCGCGGGGAGAACTTGCCGATGCCCGCGGTGATGATGACGGCCTTGGCCTCGACGTGCGTGCCGTCGTCCAGCCCGACCAGCACCGCGTCTTCGCCGGACTCGAGCGTCACCGCGCTGCGATCCAGGAGGTACGTCGGGTCGGCCGAGGCGGCCTGCTCCACGAGGCCGGTCACCAGGTCCTTGCCCTTGATGACGGGGAAGCCGGCGACGTCGAGGATGTCCTTCTCGGGGTACATGGCCGTGATCTGGCCGCCGAGCTCCGGCAGCGAGTCGACGACAGCCACGCTCAGGGCTCGGAAGCCGGCGTAGTAGGCGGCGTAGAGGCCGACCGGTCCGGCGCCGATCACGAGCAGGTCGACCTGGTGGTCGTGCCCCATGCAGCCGCCTCCTTGCCTGGTCCCGCCGCCGGAACTGAAACGTGTTCTAGTCTAGTGGATCCGCTGTCGACCGGCTACGCCGAGGGGAACGACAGGTCGTCGACGAGCCACTCGTCGCCGTCCTCGCTGCGGACGAGGTCGACGGTCACTCGATTCTGCATCACCGTGGCGGGCTGGTCCGAGCCCTGGCGGGCGGAGACCGTGTTGACGAAGACCAGCGTGCGCGCACGGTCCTCCTCGGAGGAGACCAGCCCGACCGCCAGCACCTCCGCCTGCTGGTCGCGGCGCTGCGCGAGTGCGCGCTTGCGGATCTCGTCGACCGTGGGCGCGTACTCCTCACGGAACGATGGCGTCAGCAGGTCCTGGGCCGCGGTGACGTCCTCGTCGAAGGTCTCGTAGCGATAGCTGAGCAGAGCCTCGACCTTGTCGGCCGCGGCGGCCCGTGCGACGTCGCCCGCCTGGGTCGCCTGGTCGATGTCCCTCCGCTCCTGCCAGTCACGCAGCGCGAGGAGCATCAGCGCCAGGGTGACGAGCAGCACCAGGACGCCCACCGGCCAGGGCACCCGGCGGAGCCAGGCCACACGCGGAGCCCTCTCCGTCCGCTCGGTCTGCTCCGGCCGTTCGCGGTCGCCGCGTCGGCCCGTGAGCGGCCGGCGGCGCGGCCGCACGGCCTCCGACCCGTCCGGCGACGTTGCTGTGGCGGCGCCTGCCGGAGGCGAGGTGTCCGTCACCGGCTCGCGCTCAGGGTCAGGGACCGGGGTTGCCGGTGCCACGGGGGGCGTCGGCGCAGGTGCAGTGCCGGGGCCGGACGCCGCGGCTGTCGCGGTCAGGTCGGACTGGCAGTAACGGCACTTGATCGCCGCCGCTCGGATCGTCTCCGCACAGAAGGGACAGACCTTGGTCTCGGCGTCCCCGCCGGGTACGGCCCCGGCGCCGGGCTCAGGCGGCTTCATCGATGAACTCCAGTCCGCTCACCAGCCACTCGCCGGCCTCCTTCTGGAGGGTGACCTGCAGGCGGTACTGCCGAGCCTGCGGGCGCTTGGTGCTCTTGTTGGAGACCGCGGCGTCCATCGCGACGATCACGCGGGCCTCGTCGTCGCGTCTCTCCAGCAACGCCGCCCCCTCCTTGGGGATCGTCGGCACCTGCACTGCCTTGCTTTCCTCCATGATCCGCCTCGTCAGGAACGCTCGCGAGCCTCGAACTGCTGCGAGGAACTCACCGGTTGCACCCGCTCGCACCGTGGATCGATGTACTCGTCCGCCTCGCGGTGGTCGACGGAGGCCCAGGCGAGCGTCAAGGCCGTCGCAGCGTTGACGGCCGCGCGATCCTCGGCCAGCGCATCCTCGGCCTGGTCGAGCTCCCGGGCCTGCCACAGCCAGAGCGCGCCGGCCACCACGACCGGAAGGGCGAGCACCAGCACGAGGACGACCAGGTCACGCGTGCTGCGGCGCCCAGCACCCCGCTCGCTCACCGGTCCACGGTGGGGCCGATGAGCATCCACTTCCACGCATCACTCCCGTACACGTCGTTGGTCCTCGCGCCATTGTCGACGACGTACTCCCTGTCACCGGCATCGACCCTGCCCGTGCGGGGGTCGTACGGCGCCACGCGCGACCTGCCGCTGCTCGGCTCGGGAGCGTAGTTGCTCCCTCGCATGGTGTACGGCGGGCCGGAGGCACAGTGCGCCTTGAGGTAGGGCTTCACGTCGCTGGTCTGGTCGCCCCGGCGCCACTTGCTGGGCGGCAGGTAGCCCTTGGTGCACGGGGGCGGATCGGAGGTGTAGTCGAGGTGGACGTGACCGTAGCCGTCACGCGTGGTGCCGCTGAATCCGCTGGCGATGACGACCGGATAGGTGACGAGAAGCTGCTCCACCGAGGGGATGCGGATGGAGGTGACCTGGTTGACGGTGACGACGTTGCTGAGCAGCACGGGCAGCGTCGGCTCCAGGTCCTCCAGCATGGCCTGGAGCTCACCGAACATCTTCGGGCTGCCCTCGACGATCGTGCGCAGATCCGCGTCGCTGCCGCGGAGCGCGCCCGTGAACTGCGCGAGGCCGTCCGCGAAGGCGCGGATGTTGTCGCGGTTCGCCTCCTGGGTTCGCAGCACGGTGCGGCCCTGGCGCAGCAGGTCGATCGTTTCCGTCTTCGACTTGGCGGCGTTGTCGATGAACTCGCTGCCTCCGTCGATGAGCCGCTCCAAGGGGCGACCGGTCTCGTAGAAGGTCTTCCCGAGCTCCTCGATGGTGATCGCCAGGTTGCGCTTGTTCGACCGACCCGACGAACTTGTCGAGGTTGACGAGCAGGTCGGCCTCGTCCACGGGCAGCGAGTCCTCGTTGCCGCGGATCGTCTCGCCCTCCCCGAGGTACGGGCCCTCGTCGGACGACGGCTCGAAGTCGAGGTACTGCTCACCCACGGCCGAGCCGTTGTGCACGAAGACCGGGGAGTCCTCCGGCACCTGGGCGCCGTCCTCCAGGTCCAGGTAGATCCGGACGCCCTCGCCCGCGGGCTCCATCGAGCTGATCTCGCCGATCTGGACGCCGCGGTAGGTCACCAGGCCGCCCTCGTACAGCCCGCCGGTGCCGGGCAGCTCCGCGCTGACCGAGTAGCCCCGGCCGAGCACCCGGTCGACGAGACCGAGGTAGCTGGCGCTGGCATAGGTGATCCCGACCGCGCTCAGGATCACGAAGGCGATGAGCCGGATCTTGGTGCCGCGAAGCATCATCGTCACGCACCCCCCAGCAGCTCGGTGAGGTCCTGCGAGGAGCCGTAGGTGCTGCTCGACGTGGTCCGGGTGCCGCCCAGGAGGTCGGGCAGCCCGCCACCGCCACCACCGCCACCGCCGCCACCGCCGCCACCGCCGCCGCCGCCGGGCAGCCCGGGCAGACCGGGAAGCCCCGGGACGCCGGGGAGCTCGGGCAGACCGGGGAGGTCGGGGCCGCCCGGTGGGTCGCCACCGGGGTTGGCGAGGAAGTTGGCCAGGTCCATGCTGAAGACGATCTCGGTGTTGGCGTAGTCGCCGTGCACGATGTCGTTGGACTCGATCGGGAAGGGGAAGCTGATCGCCAGCCCCAGCGCCTCCGCCATCTGGTCGTCTGCGTCGGCGACCTCCCGCAGGATGGGCTTGAGGTGGCGAAGGTCGTCCAGCAGGCTCTCCTGGCTGGCGTTGATCACACGTGTGCCAACGGCACCGAGCCGGTCGAGGGCCTCCAGCATCTGCATCAGCTGCTGACGCTGGTCGGCGAGGATGGTCACGGCGGGGCCGAAGGTGTCGAGGGCCTCGGTGATCGTCTGCTTCTGCTCGTTGAGGGTGGCCGCGAGGCCGTTCATCCCCTCCATGGCGGAGATGATGTGCTGCTTCTGCTCGTCCAGCCCCGCCACCAGGGTCTCCAGCTCGCCGAGCACGTGGCGCACGCGGTCCTGGCGCCCCTTGAAGATCTTGTTGACCTCGCTGATGATCGTCTGCAGCTGACCGATCCCGCCGCCGTTGAGCACCAGCGCGAGAGCGCCGAGGACGTCCTCGAGCTCCGGGTTGGCGCCGGTGCGGTCGAGTCCGAGGTGGTCGCCGTCCTCGAGCTTGCCGGTGCCTGGCTTCCCGGGCGGCTCCTCCAGGGCGACGTACTTCTCCCCCAGCAGGCTGGTCTGGCGGATGTCGGCGATCGCGTTGCCGGGCAGCTCCACGTCGTCCTGCACACGCAGCACCGCCTCGGCCTGCCAGCCCGCGCGCTCGATGGAGACGACCTCCCCGACCGTGACGTCGTTGACCTTGACCGGCGAGCGGGGCACGAGGTCGAGGACGCTGTCGAACGTGGCCGTGATCTCGTAGGAGTGCTCCTCGTCGACGGGGCTGCCGGGGAGCGGCAGGTCGTAGGCCTCGCAGCCGCTCAGCGTCACGGCCGCCACCAGGGCTGCGGCGGCGATTCGGGCGGTCGAGCGCCGACGCACGGTGCTCATGCGTCACCTCCGAGCAGCTGGGAGAGGTCCCCCGCCGAGCGGGCGGAGCCGTAGCGCACCTGCTGTGTCCTCGGCTCCTCCTGCCGGCTCCGAGCCGAGGACGGCTGGGTGATGACGGGCTCCAGCAGTGCCTCGAAGAGCGTGCACGCCTCGTCGGCCGAGGGCAGCTGTCCGTTCTGGACCAGTGTGCACAGCTGACCGTCGAGATCCTGGACGCCGGTCTGGACGTTCAGGCGAGAGCCGATGGTGCCGGTCTCGGGGTCGAAGGCGACGGCGAGGTTGCCGAGCGCGCTGGGGGCGATGTCGAGGATGGTCTCCAACGTCTTCTTCTCGCTGCCGAGGATCTGCATGATCCGCGCGAGGTCCTCGACGTCCTTGGTGAGCATCTCCCGGTTGTCGCGGACGAAGCCCTCGACCTTCGTCAGGATCGCCGCGAGGTTGGCCAGCGCGGCGGCGAGCTCCTCCTTCTCCCCTGCCAGCTGCTGGGAGACGGCGCCCAGGTCGCCCATGAATCGCGAGACCGCGGCGTCGTTGGCCGCGAGCGCCCCGGTGAACTCGTCGAGCGCCCGGACCGTGGCGAAGAGCTCGCCGCTGCCGTCGCCGAACGTCTGGGTGGCCTCCGAGAGCGCGACGATGGTGTCGTGCGCCTGCTCGCCACGGCCGTCGAGGAACTTCGCGCCGGACGTCAGCACGTTGTTGAGCGTGCCGTTGCGGTTCACGCCGTTGGGCCCCAGTGCGGAGGTGAGGTCGTTGAGGCTCTTGTAGATGCGGTCGAGCTCGACGGGGGTGCCGGTGTCCTGCACCTCGATGGTGGCGCCGTCCTCCAGCTTGGGGCCCGACTCGTAGGTGGGGGTGAGCTGGACGAACCTGTCCGCGGTCAGGGTGGGGGTGATGATCACCGCCTTGGCGTCGGCCGGCAGGTCGTACTCCGCGTCGTAGGTCATGTCCACCCGGACCGTGTCGCCCTCGGGCACCACGGCGGTGACCTCGCCGACGGGGACGCCGAGGATCCTCACCTCGCTGTCGGGGAACAGCGAGACCGCGCGGTCGAAGTGTGCCGTGACCGTGCGCGTCTCCGGCCCCGCCAGGAAGGTCAGCATCCCGCCGATGAGCAGGATGGCGACCACGGCGACGACAGCGACGAGCCGAGGGCCGGCTCCGAGGACTCCCTTGAGCTTCGTCATCGCTTCTCCGGCGTGAACTCGCCGCCGCCCAGCCCGAAGAAGTTCACCGCGTAGGCGTCGAACCACGGGCCGGTGCCGATGACGTTGGACAGGATGCGGGTGTACGGCCCGAGGTTGTCGATGGCTTCCTTGAGCTGGTCGTCGCGGGTGACGAGCGTCTGGGTGACCTGGTGCAGCTCGTCCAGCATCGGCCCGATCTGCTTCTCGTTGTCGTCCACGAGACCTCCGAGCTGCCTCGACAGCCGGGCCGTGTTCACGAGCAGCGTGTGGATGGCCTGGCGTCGCTTGCGCAGCTCCTGCAGGACGAGGTCGCCGTCCTTGAGGAGCGCGACGATGTCGCCCTTGCGTGCGGCGAGCAGCTCCGAGACCGAACGTGACCGCTGCAGCAGCGACTGCAGCTCCTCGTCGCGCGAGGCGATCGTGGCTGACAGCCGCGAGAGCCCGTCGAAGGTGGCCCCGGCCTCGTCGCTGCTGCGGTTCATCGTGTCCGCGACCGAGGTGAGCGCCTGCTGCAGCTGAGGGATGTCGATGCTCTCGGTCGTGTCGGTCAGGCCGGTGAAGACGTCGACGATGTCGTAGGCGGCGTCGGTGCGGTCCAGGGGGATGGTGCCGTCCTCCGGCATCTCCTCCTCGCCCTTGGGGACGAGGTTGAGGAACTTCTCGCCCAGCAGGTTGAGCACCTCGACCGAGGCCTCGCTCTCGCTTGCCGAAGCTGCGCCCGGAGTCCACGGTGAAGTGCACCACGACGTGGTCCGTGGCGAGCTCGACCTCCGCCACGCGGCCCACGCGGACGCCGGCGATCTGCACCATGTTGCCCTTGTGCAGCCCGCTGGCGTCGCTGAGCTCGGCGGTGTACGGCGCGCCACGGAGCCCGGGGAACTTCTGGAGGTTCAACGCTGCGGCCATCGCGATCAGGGCGACCACGAGGCTGATGGCGCCGATCTTGGCGACGCTGCGGTCGCTGCGGTCGCGGATGGACATCAGTCGCACCTCTCCGCGTTGGAGGTGTAGCTGAAGCTGCGGATCTCCTCGCGCAGAGTGTCGATGTCGGTCCCCAGAGCGTCGAGCAGCTCGGGAGGGAGCCGGTTCGGAAGCCTGATGTCCACCTGCGCGCCGCAGATGTAGTAGTTGTACCAAGAGCCGTAGGTGCCGGTGCGGGTCTGGTCCTCGAGCATCTCCGGCAGGTCGCGCAGCACCCGGACCACGACCGCCTTGGTGTCCTCCCGCGAGAGCACCTCGGCCAGCCGGCGGAGCTGGGCGATGTCGGCCTTGACCAGCGGACGGGCCTTGGTGATCAGGTCGGCGAGCACCCGGGTCATCGAGGAGATGTTGACGATCGACCGGCCGATCTGCACCCGGTCGTCGGCCAGTCCGCCGACCCAGCGGCGGAGCTCCTGGATGAGCGTGGTGAGCTGCTGCTGCCGCCCGTCCACCGTGGTCAGCAGCTCGTCGAGGTTGGCGATGACGTCGCCGACGAGCTGGTCGCGGTCGGCGATCGCGGAGGTCAGCGACGCGGTGTGCCGCATCAGGCTCTCGATGGTGCCGCCCTCGCCCTGCAGCACGCGCACGAGGTTCAACGACAGCTCGTTGACCTGCTCCGGCTCCAGCGCGTTGAAGAGCGGGGCGAAGCCGTTGTAGAGCGCAGTGAGGTTCAGCGCAGGAGTGGTGTGCTCGGAGTCGATCGTGGCTCCGTCGCGCAACGGGGTGCCACCGGGCTTGCCCTCGGTGACGGTCATGTAGCGGTCGCCGACGAGGTTGAGGTAGCGGATCTGCACCTCGGACTCGGAGGTCACCGGCAGGTCCTCTGCCACGGTGAACTCGACCTGGGCGAGGTCGTCCTCGTGGACGTCGACCGACTCCACGCTGCCCAGGACCACGCCGGCGACGCGCACGTCGTCACCCGGCTGGACCATGCTCGCGTTGGTGAAGATGGCGGTGTAGGTGTTGGTGGGGCCGGACCCGAAGTTGCCCATGATCGCGACCAGCACGCCGGTGGTCAGCAGGGCGACGACGCTGAAGACGAGGAGCTTGCCGCCCGCGACGACGGTCGAGCGAGGGAGCCTCATGCGCTGCCCCTCTCGACCATCGGCCCGTACATGAGCGTGGACAGTGCGGGGATCTCCGTGCCGGGACGCCCGCTGCGCATGCTCAGCAGCGCACCGGTCGTGCGGCGGTCGGCAGGGGTGCTGCCGGGGGTGTGGCTAGCCCCGGTGAGCGCACCGAACAGGTCCTGCGAGGCTCCGCCGCCGCCGGGTGGGCCGCCTCCCGGAGGGGCGTAGGAGTTGCCGCGCCCCTGCTCGCTGTCCATGTTGGTGCCGTTGCGCAGGTCGAGGCCGGGCCATGGGACGGGCGGGTTCTTCGGCAGGCCGTGGCAGCTGCGGTCCGCGCCTGTCCTCGTACGCCGGGAGGTCTCGCCGGTCGTAGCCGCGGTGCTGCGGGTTGGGGAACTCGACGAACTGCTTGACCCGCCCACCCTCGAAGGTCTTCTCCAGGATCGGCTTGTAGACCGCGATGCCGCGGAGCAGGCACTCGTACTCCGGGGAGTACTTGTCGAGGACGCGGAGCACGGGCTCGGAGAGCTTCACCGACCGCACCGCGTTGACCTCGTTGTCCTCCAGGATCCGGGCGCTCACGTTGCCGACGTCGGTGACCGACTGGAAGAACGGCGAGATCTCCTCGCGCTTCTCGATGATCGTGCGCGAGGTGAAGGTCAGGTTGTCGAGCGTGGTGAGCAGGTCCGGAGCGCTGGCGTTGTAGGTGTCGGTGACCGAGCCCAGCAGCCGCAGGTCCTCCATCATGGTCGGCAGGTAGGGGTTGATGTCGGTCAGGTAGTCGTCGAGCTGCACCATGCTGTCGCCGATGAGGTCGCCGCGCCCGTTGAGCGCCGTCGCGAGCGCGGAGAGGGTGGCGTTCAGGTCGACAGGTCGCACGGTGCGCAGGAGCGGATCGAGCCGCGCGAGCACGCGCCCCAGCTCGACGGTGGTGGTGACCCGGTCCTCGGGGATGACCATGCCGTCCGGGATGCCCGTCGGCCCCTTCCCCGCGGGGGCGTCGAGAGCGACGTACTTCCGGCCGAAGAGAGTGGTCGGCAGGATGCTGGCGTCCACGTTGCGTGGCATCGCCTCGGCGTACTCCGGTTCGAGTGCGAGCTCGATGACAGCGCTCTCGCCGCTCTGCTGGATGTCGCCGATCTGGCCGACGAGCACGCCGTTGTACCGCACGTCGCCGTACTTGGCCAGCTGCATGCCGGCGTCGTCGGCCTGCAGGGTGACGGTCGTGACGTCCTTGAACAGCTTGGTGTAGATCGCGGTCGAGAGGGCGCCCAGCAGCACGATCACGCTCAGGTAGGCGATCCCCGCGACGAGGAGCTTCCGGTGCTCGCCGGGGTCGTTCTCCCGGAAGATCATCACGAACACGGCGGCTACCCCGTGATCCGCACGGTCGTCGTGGAGCCCCAGATCGCGAACGTCAGGAAGAAGTCCGCCACCACGACGGTCACGATCGAGGATCGGATGGCCTTGCCCACCGCTACGCCGACGCCCGCCGGACCACCGCCGGCGCTGAAGCCGTAGTAGCAGTGGATCAGGATGACGAGGACCGCGAGGACGATCAGCTTGAGGAAGCTGTAGAGGATGTCCTCGATCGGCAGGAAGACCTTGAAGTAGTGGTCGTAGGTGCCGCTGGACTGCTGGTACATGAACACCGTGATCAGCCGCGGCGAGAGGTACGACGCGAACAGCGCGACGATGTAGAGCGGGATGACCGCGAGGAACGCCGCGATCATGCGGGTGGTGACGAGGAACGGGATCGAGGGCACGCCCATGACCTCGAGGGCGTCGATCTCCTCGCTGATGCGCATGGCGCCGAGGCGGGCCGTGTAGCCGCATCCGACGGTCGCCGCCAGCGCGATCGCGGCGACCAGCGGCGCGACCTCGCGGGTGTTGAAGTACGCGGAGATGAAGGCGGTGAACTTCGAGACGCCGATCTGGCTCAGGGAGGCGTAGCCCTGCAAGCCGACCTCGGTGCCGGCGAAGAACGACAGGAAGGCGATGACCCCCACGGTGCCGGCGATCACCGAGAGGCCGCCCTTGCCGAAGGCCACCTCGGCCAGGATCGTCCAGATCTGCTGCCGGTAGCGGCGGATGGCACGCGGTGTCCACGCGATCGCCCGCGCGTAGAACAGCAGCTGGTCGCCGTACTCCTCCAGACGCTTGCGCCGGGCGGCGACCGAGCCCGAGGCGAAGTTGGTGATCGTCGACAGCGTCGCCACCGCTACATCCCCTGCTGCGGGATCACCTGGAAGTAGACCGCGGTGATCAGCGCGTTGACGAAGAACAGCAGCATGAAGGCCACGATCACGGACTCGTTGACCGCCTGGCCCACGCCGCTGGGGCCGCCTGCGGCGTTGAGGCCCTTGTACGCCGCGACGACCGCTGCGAGCCACCCGAAGATCGCGGCCTTGGCGATGGCGATGACGAGGTCGGTGAGGGTCGCCAGGGCGGTGAAGGAGGAGAGGAACGAGCCTGCGGAACCCCCGGTGACGATCACGTTGAAGAAGTAGCCGCCGCCGATCCCGGCCGCGATCACGATCCCGATGATCATCACGGAGACGAAGACCGTGGCCGCCACGCGCGGCACGACGAGGCGGTAGAGCGGGTCGACGCCGAGGACCTCCATGGCGTCGATCTCCTCGCGGATCTTCCGGGCCCCCAGGTCGGAGCAGATCGCCGAGCCCGGCTGCGCCCGCGATGATGAGCGCGGCCGCGATCGGCGCCGCCTCCCGCACGGTCGCCAGGACCGCGGTCGCTCCGGCGAAGGACTCCGCGCCGAGCTGGCTGGTCAGGTTGCCCACCTGGAGCGAGATGACCGCCCCGAACGGCACCGAGACGAGGATCGTCGGCACCAGGGTGACGCTGGTGATGAACCAGGCCTGCTCGATGAACTCCGCCCACTGGAAGGGCCGCTTGCCGAAGCGCTTGGTGACCTCGTAGATCATCACCGCGACCTCGCCGGGGCCGCGCATGGAGGAGGTCATCGACAGTGCCATGTCGCCCCCTCTGCGGCCGCGGTCGGTCAGACAAGCCAGGCAAGATTAGAACAAGTTCTCGTTTTGCACTAGCCGGGCACGATGCACGGAAGCCCGAAGAGAGGGCCCAGCATCCCCGTCCGGCCGCGAACCGCGAGGTCAGGGTACCTCCGTAGGGAGGTAGCGGGGAGGGTTCTCCCATCCCCGGCCGAGACTTGACCGAACGGTTCCGCAGCGGCCCGGTCCAGTCCGCCATGAGACGGGTCAGTAGTGGTGGCCGGAGTGGCGGGGGCCGGTGTGCTGGTCGCGCTCGCTGTCGTCGTAGCGCGAGGAGCGCCACAGGCTGAGCACGGTGGTCACCACCAGGGTCGTGACGATGACCAGCGAGGGACACCTCGATGGAGATCTCGGGCGCCCACTCGATGTGCTCGCCACCGTTGATGAAGGGGAGCTCGTTCTCGTGCATGGCGTGCAGCACGAGCTTGACGCCGATGAAGGTGAGGAGGAACGCCAGGCCGTAGGAGAGGTAGACCAGGCGCTCGAGCAGGTTGCCGATCAGGAAGTAGAGCTGCCGCAGCCCCATCAGGGCGAAGACGTTCGCGGTGAGCACCAGGTAGGGCTCGGAGGTGAGGCCGAAGATGGCGGGGATGGAGTCCAGCGCGAAGAGGAGGTCGGTGGTGCCCAGCGCCACCACGACGGCGAACATCGGCGTGAAGAGCAGCACCCCGCCCCGTCGCAGCCACACCTTGCCGTTGCCCCAGTCGCCCTCGTCGGTGTGCGGCAGCACCGTGCGCGCCCACCCCACCAGCCGGTTCTCGGTGTACTCGTCCTCGTCCTCCGGCCCCTCCATGGCGAGCTTGAAGCCGGTGTAGACCAAGAAGGCGCCGAAGATGTAGAAGACCCAGCTGAAGCTGGCGATGGCGGCGGCCCCGACCGCGATGAACGCGCCGCGGAAGACCAGGGCCAGCACGATGCCGATGAGCAGCGCCTTCTGCTGGTACTCCCGGGGGACGCCGAACTTGCTCATGATGATGATGAAGATGAACAGGTTGTCGACCGACAGCGAGTACTCGGTCAGCCAGCCGGCGAAGAACTCGGTGCCGTACCGGGGGCCGGCGAACACCCAGACGCCGATGCCGAAGAGCACCGCCGCGCTGATGTAGGTGCCCAGGGCTCCGACCAGCTCGCGCTTGCTCGGCTCGTGCGGGCGGCGCCCGATGATGAGCACGTCCACGAGGAGCACCGCGGTGGTGAGCCCGATCGTGAGCCACCAGACCCAGGCGGGGACGTCCACGCAGCCAACCTCCGACTCCTGCTCGCCCCGGGGAACGGCACGCCGGGAAACGCGGGCCAGTCTTTCAGACCGCCCCAACTACGGCGAGGTGGGTCAGCGGACCCCGGCCTCCATCATCTGGCGCAGCTCGCGCTTGAGGTCGGAGATCTCGTCGCGCAGACGCGCAGCCAGCTCGAACTGCAGCTCCGCGGCCGCGGCCTTCATCTGCTCGGTGAGCTCCTGGACCAGCTCGGCGAGCTCGGTCGACGGCATCGCCGCCGGGTCGCGGGACGCCTTGTGGCCGAGTGCGGGGACCGGGGACTTCCCCTTGCCCTTGCCCTCGCCGCGCTGCCAGGTCTTGAGCAGCTCCTGGGAGTCCTCGTCCTCCCTGGCCAGCATCTCGGTGATGTCGGCGATCTTCTTGCGCAACGGCTGCGGGTCGAGGCCGCGCTCGGTGTTGTAGGCGGTCTGCTTGGCCCGCCGCCGGTTGGTCTCCTCGATGGCCAGCTCCATCGACGGCGTGATCTTGTCGGCGTACATGATCACCTGGCCCGACACGTTGCGGGCGGCGCGGCCGATGGTCTGGATCAGCGACTTGTCGGAGCGCAGGAAGCCCTCCTTGTCGGCGTCGAGGATCGCGACCAGCGAGACCTCGGGCAGGTCGAGGCCCTCGCGGAGCAGGTTGATGCCGACGAGGACGTCGTAGTCGCCCATGCGGAGCTCGCGCAGGAGCTCGACGCGCCGCAGGGTGTCGACCTCGCTGTGGAGGTAGCGGGTGCGGATGCCGGCCTCGAGGAGGTAGTCGGTGAGGTCCTCCGACATCTTCTTGGTGAGCGTGGTGACCAGCACCCGCTCGTCGCGCTCGGCCCGGCTGCGGATCTCGTGGATCAGGTCGTCGATCTGGCCCCGCGTCGGCTTGACCACCACCTCGGGGTCGACCAGGCCGGTGGGCCGGATGATCTGCTCGACCACGTTGTCGAGACCACCCACCTTGTCGAGCTCGTAGGGCCCCGGGGTCGCGGAGAGGTAGATGGTCTGGCCGATGCGGTCGAGGAACTCCTCCCACCGCAGCGGCCGGTTGTCCATCGCGCTGGGCAGCCGGAAGCCGTGGTCGACCAGGTTGCGCTTGCGCGACATGTCGCCCTCGTACATGCCCCCGACCTGCGGGACGGTCACGTGCGACTCGTCGACGACCAGGAGGAAGTCCTCCGGGAAGTAGTCGAGCAGACAGTTGGGCGCCGAGCCGGGGCCGCGGCCGTCGATGTGCATCGAGTAGTTCTCGATGCCGGCGCAGCTGCCGACCTGGCGCATCATCTCGATGTCGTACGTCGTGCGCATGCGCAGCCGCTGCGCCTCCAGCAGCTTGCCCTGCCGCTCGAACTCGGCCAGGCGGTCGGCCAGCTCGAGCTCGATGCCGCGCAGCGCCCGCTCCATGCGCTGCGGCCCGGCGACGTAGTGCGTCGCCGGGAAGATGTAGAGCTCCTCGTCCTCGGTGAGGACCTCCCCCGTGATCGGGTGGAGGGTCATCAGCCGCTCGATCTCGTCGCCGAACAGCTCGATGCGGACGGCCATCTCCTCGTAGACCGGGAAGATCTCGAGGGTGTCACCGCGCACCCGGAACGTGCCGCGGGTGAAGGCCTGGTCGTTGCGGGTGTACTGGATCTCGACCAGCCTCCGCAGCAGCTGGTCGCGGTCGACCTCGCCGCCGACCCGGAGCCGGACCATGCGGTCGACGTACTCCTGCGGGGTGCCGAGACCGTAGATGCAGGACACCGTCGAGACGACGATGGCGTCGCGCCGGGTCAGCAGCGAGTTGGTGGCGGAGTGCCGGAGCCGCTCCACCTCCTCGTTGATCGAGGAGTCCTTCTCGATGTAGGTGTCCGTCTGCGGGACGTAGGCCTCGGGCTGGTAGTAGTCGTAGTAGGAGACGAAGTACTCGACGGCGTTGTGCGGCATGAGCTGCCGCAGCTCGTTGGCGAACTGCGCCGCCAGCGTCTTGTTGGGCTGCAGCACGAGGGTCGGCCGCTGCAGGCGCTCCACCGCCCACGCCACGGTCGCGGTCTTGCCGGTGCCGGTGGCGCCCAGCAGGACGACGTCCTGCTCGCCGGCGTTGATCCGCTGCTCGATGTCGTCGATCGCGGTCGGCTGGTCGCCCGACGGCTTGTAGTCGGAGACGACCTCGAACGGCGCCACGCGGCGCTGGAGATCGGTGACGGGTCTCATGCTGTCCTCACTCTCGCGAGCCTAACCGCCGCCACCGACCGAACCCGTCGACAGCCGTCCCGGTCGACGGCGGCCGGTCCCCGTGCGGCCCCAACGGCTAGATTCTCCGTGTGCTGGACCGCATCGGCCTCCCCTGGAAGCCCCGCCCGACCGCACGGCGGGCGTCCTTGCGCACGGCACTGCGTCGCACGCTCATGACGATCTTCGGGCTGCAGCTGCTGCTGGCCGTCGCCCTCACCCTGGTCGACTCCTACCGCCGCCGCGGCAAGCGGCCGAAGCCCTTCGAGACCACCGACCCCGCGGACGTCGCGATCGGCGAGGGCGTGGTGACCAGCTACACCTTCGGCCAGGACCTCTACGACGACATGCTCGCGGCCATCGCGACCGCCCGGCACCAGGTGCTGCTGGAGTCCTACATCTGGAAGGGCGACGAGGTCGGCGAGCGCTTCAAGCAGGCGCTGTACGACGCCGCCGCGCGCGGGGTCGAGGTGTTCGCCATCTACGACGGCTTCGCCAACCTCGTGGTCTCTCCCGCGCTTCAAGCACTTCCGGCCCCCGGTGCGGGTGCTGCGCTACCCGGTCTACAGCGCAGGGCTCCGCTTCTTCGACCTGCGCCGCTACGGCCGCGACCACCGCAAGATCCTCGTGGTGGACGACGAGGTCGCCTTCGTCGGCGGCTACAACATCGGCACCGCCTACGCCACGGAGTGGCGTGACACCCACGTGCGGGTCACCGGTCCGGGGGTCTGGGACCTCAAGCGCGCCTTCGCCGACTTCTGGAACCTCCACCGGCGGCAGCACCACGGCGGGCCGCTGCAGGTGGGACCGCCGCCGGAGTGGGAGCCGCGGATCAGGGTGCACCGCAACGTGCCCCGGCTGTGGATGTTCCCGATCCGGTCGATGTACCTCGAGGCCATCAACCGCGCGAGCCGCAACATCTACCTCACCCAGGCCTACTTCATCCCCGACACCGACTTCGCCGATGCGCTCGTGGGTGCTGCCCTGCGCGGCGTGGACGTCAAGATCCTGGTCCCGGCGACGTCCAACCACGTGGTCGCCGACTGGCTCTCCCGCGGCTTCTACGGGGAGCTCCTGGAGGCGGGTGTCGAGATCTGGCGCTACCAGGGCGCCATGGTGCACGCCAAGACCGCCACGATCGACGGCGGGTGGTCCACCGTGGGCACCGCCAACATCGACCGGCTGTCGATGACCGGCAACTACGAGATCAACGTCGAGTTCATCGACGACGGCTTCGCCGAGGAGATGGAGCGCATCTTCAGCACCGACCTCCGCAACGCGGAGCAGATGACCCCCGAGGTCTGGGAGGCGCGCGGGCTGCACCGCAAGTTCACCGAGGCGTTCCTCGCTCCCCTGCGCCCGCTGCTCTGACGCTGGCCCCGACCACAGCGTCAGCGCAGCTGCACGTCGTCGACCAGCCAGCGCCCGTCCTGGTGGACCATCTCCATCACGACCCGGGTGCGCTCGACCGCGGATCGCGGCTCTCCCGCCCTCTCGATCACCTGGTCGACGAACAGCAGCACGGTCACGTGGTCCTCGTCCTCAGCGGTGCCGGCAGCGTCGGTGACCGTGCCCTCGGCCGTCGCACGCTCCTCGCGGATCAGCCCGCGGACCGGCCGGGTCGAGGCGAGGAACGTCTCCTCGAAGGAGTCGGTGCCGTCCTCCTCGATCCAGGCGAGGTCGTCCTCGAGGGTGCGGTGGTCGTACGTCGTCATCGCCACCGCCACGTCGGAGGCCACCTGGGTCGCCTCGCGCTCGGCCGAGACCTTGGCCTCGCTCTCGGCCAGGCCGTCGGCGTGCCGCCAGAGCAGCAGCACCCCGGCCCCTGCCGCGACGAGCACCAGCGCGAGGACGACCGCCGGCGTGCGGGTGGTGCGCGTCACCGGGTGGGGAGGTGGCTCGGCAGCGTCATGCGGGGGGCTCTGCGAGGTCGGTGCAGGCCACCCAGGCCGACCATCACCTGCACGCGCAGCCGGTGCGGACGGTAGGGCTCCAGCAGTCGCGCCATCCCTGCGTCGTCGACGGGCCTGCCGGTCAGCGCCCACCCGACGTCCTTGGCCACGTGGAAGTCGCCGAAGCTCACCGCGTCCGGGTCGCCGAGAGCCCGCGACCTGACCTCGGCGGAGGTCCAGATGCCGACCCCGGGCAGCGTCCTCAGCAGGCGGTCCGCCTCCGCGTGGGAGACCCCGACGAGGGCGTCGAGCGTGGTCGCCGACCTGACCACGGTGGCCAGCGTCGCCGCCCGCTTGTGGTCCACCCCCAGCCGGACCCACCCCCACGACGGCACCGAGCGCAGCCGCGCCGGTGAGGGCATGACCCGCAGCCCGAGCTCCGCCACCGGCCCAGGGGCGGGCTCGCCGTACAGCTGCACCAGCTGACGCCACGAGCGGAAGGCCTCCTTGCCCGTCACCTTCTGCTCGAGCACCGCCGGGACGAGCGACTCGGTCACCAGCCGAGTGCGGCAGACGCGCCAGTGCTGGTAGCGACGGCACGGGTCCACCAGCACCTCGTGCAGGGGCTCGAAGCCGCTGGGGTCGTCGTCCGCCCCGAGGAGCGTGGGCAGGCCGTCGAGCACCCATGCCGCGCCGTCACCCCAGGCCCGGGCCCGGACGTCGCCGTGCTGGTCCAGCGGCCTGACGGCGAGCGTGGTCGGCCCGTCGGGGGTGCGGAACGTCTTCCAGGTCGTGCGGGCCGCGTCGGTCCGGAAGGTCGGGTCACCACGGCCACGGCGCAGGGACCCGAGGACGAGGGGCACCGGGCACGGCCAGTCCGGCCGCCACACGCGGTCCAGGGACGGCTCGGGCACCGGCCCAGACTACGTCGGCACCAGGACCGGGACAGAATGGTGCGCGTGCTGCTGCAACGGCTTGCCGACGTCCACGACACGGTGCGAGGTACTCGCTCGCGCAACCAGAAGCGGGACCTGCTCGCCCAGCTGCTGGCCGAGGCCGAGCCGGAGGAGCTGCCGCTGGTGGCGACGTACCTCTCGGGCCGGCTGCGGCAGAGGCGCACCGGCCTGGGGTGGCAGAGCTGGGGCGCCGCGCCCGCCCCCGCGGACGCCGCGACGCTGTCGGTGGCCGACGTGGACGCGGCCTTCGACGCGATGGCTGCGGCGACCGGGCAGGGCTCCCGCGGTGCACGCACAGCGCTGCTCGGCGACCTGCTGCGCAGAGCCACCGCCGCGGAGCAGGGCTACCTGCGTGCGCTCGCGCTCGGGGAGGTCCGTCAGGGGGCGCTCGACTCGGTGCTCCTCGACGCGATCGCCTCGGCGACGTCGGTGCCCCCGGCCACCGTCCGCCGCGCCGCGATGTTCACCCCGGACTCGGGCGACGTGGCCCTGGCTGCCATGACCGGTGGCGTCGAGGCGCTGGAGCAGATCGGGCTGCGGCCCGGTCGTCCGGTCCGGCCGATGCTCGCCGGGACCGCCCCCGACGTCGCCGCCGCGCTCGCCACGATCCCGGCGGGCTCAGGGTGCTACGTCGACCGCAAGCTCGACGGCGTGCGGGTGCAGGTGCACCGCGTGGGGGACGAGGTGCGCGTCTACACGCGCAGCCTCGACGACATCACCGAACGGCTCCCGAGCGTCGTCGAGGGTGCCCGTCGGCTGCCGGTCTCCACGGTGGTCCTCGACGGCGAGGTGCTGCTGGTGGCCGACGGCCGGCCGCGGCCGTTCCAGGAGACGTCGGCCCTGGTCGCCCAGCAGACAATTCAACAGACGACCCAGCGGACAACCCAGCAGGCCGCGGCGGGCGACCACCGCCTGGTCGTCAGCTACTTCGACCTCCTGCACGCCGACGGCGACGACCTGCTCGACGAGCCGCTCGCAGCCCGGCTGGAGCGCCTCACCTCACTGCTCCCGGACGACCAGGTGGTGCCCCGGGTCCATCTCGCCGACCCCTCCGACCCGGCCCTGCTCGCGGCCGCCTCGACGTTCTTCGAGGAGACGCTCGCCGCCGGCCACGAGGGCGTGGTCGTCAAGGACGACGGCGCGCCGTACGCCGCGGGCCGTCGCGGCGGCGCGTGGGTCAAGGTGAAGCCGCGGCACACCCTCGACCTCGTGGTGACCGCCGTCGAGTGGGGCAGCGGACGCCGGCAGGGGCTGCTGTCCAACATCCACCTCGCGGCGCGCGGCGAGGACGGCGAGCCGGTGATGCTCGGCAAGACGTTCAAGGGGATGACGGACGAGATGCTGCGGTGGCAGACCGAACGCTTCCTCTCCCTGGAGACGAGGCGCTCGGGCCATGTCGTGCACGTCCGCCCGGAGCAGGTCGTCGAGATCGCCTTCGACGGGGTGCAGCGATCGACCCGCTACCCGGGCGGGGTCGCACTCCGGTTCGCCCGCGTGCTGCGCTACCGCGACGACAAGCCGGTGACCGAGATCGACAGCCTCGAGAACGTCACGCGGCTCCTCGGCTGACCGCACGCTGTCGGGTGGATCGCAGTCATCAGGTGACCGGAATCGACCCGACAAGCCGCGCAGTCCGTCCGGACACGCGTGCAACTCCGAGTTGCACGCTCGTACGATGTCGCCGTGCCCGAGCAACCCATCGAGCCCGCTCCTCCCCGCCCCGACCGCCGGCGCACGGCGGCCGCCGAGCGGCGACGCCAGCGGGAGACCGCGATCATCGCGGCGACGCGCGAGCTGTTCGACGCCCGCGGGGTGCGCGATGCCCAGATCGACGACGTCGCCAAGGCCGTCGGGGTCAACCGGGCCATCATCTACCGGCACTTCACGGGCAAGGAGGAGCTCTTCGCCCTCACCCTGGTGGGCTACCTGCGCGAGCTGGGCCGGGCGCTCACCGACGCGGACCCGGGGGTCGGCGACCCGGAGACGCGGCTGCGCCGGCTCGCGGAGGCCTTCGTGCACTACGGCTCGGGTCATCCCGCGTTCGTCGACTGCGGGGTGACGGTGCTGCGGATGGGTCCCGAGCTGCTCGACGAGCTGAGCGCGTCAGCTCTCTTCCGGCTCGGCCGCGCCATGACCGAGTGCCTGTCGCACGTGGTGGGCGTGCTCCGGGAGGGCATGGAGGCCGGTGTCTTCGGCATCGAGGACCCCGACCTCGTCGCGAACACGATGTACGCGCTCGGCCTCGGTGGCCTGCAGCTGGTGCGGCTCGGTGCCGTGGTGCGCGAGAGCGCACCTGGGGTGCCCGTGGTGGTGCCCGTCGCGGGTGACCGGGTCGGGACCCAGCTCGTGGAGGCGACCCTGGCGCTGGCCAGGGTCACTCCGACTCGCTGAGACCGCCCGTCGTCAGCGCTCCAGGATGGCGGTGACGCCCTGGCCGCCGGCGGCGCAGATGGAGATCACGCCGCGACCGCTGCCCTTCTCCGACAGCAGCTTCGCCAGGTTGGCGATGATGCGGCCACCGGTGGCGGCGAAGGGGTGCCCGGCTGCCAGCGAGCCGCCGGCGACGTTGAGCTTGTCGAGGTCGATCGTGCCCAGCGGGGCGTCGAGGCCCAGGCGCTCCTTGCAGTAGATCGGGTCGTCCCAGACCTTCAGCGTGGCCAGCACCTGCGAGGCGAACGCCTCGTGGATCTCGTAGAAGTCGAAGTCCTGCAGCTTGAGGCCGTTGCGGTCCAGCATCCGCGGCATCGCGTACGCGGGGGCCATGAGCAGCCCCTCCTTGCCGTGGACGAAGTCGACGGCTGCGGTCTCGTAGTCGGTGAGGTAGGCAAGCGGCTCCCACCCGCGCTCCTTGGCGTACTCCTCGGAGCACAGCAGCACCGCGGAGGCACCGTCGGTCAGCGGCGTGGAGTTGGCGGCGGTCATCGTGCCCGCCTCGCCCTTGCCGAAGACCGGCTTGAGCTTCGCGAGCTTCTCGACCGAGGAGTCCGGGCGGAGGTTCTGGTCGCGCTCGACACCGCGGAAGGGGCTCACCAGGTCGTCCTGGAAGCCACGCTCGTACGCCGCGTGCAGGTTGTGGTGCGAGGTGACCGCGAGCTCGTCCTGCTCCTGGCGGCCGATCCCCCACTCCACTGCGGTGATCGCGGCGGACTCGCCCATCGACAGGCCTGTGCGCGGCTCGCCGTTCTGCGGGATCGAGGGAGCGAGGTGGCCCGGGCGCACCTTGGCGAGCGCCTTGAGGCGGCCCTGCATGGTCTTGGCGCGGTTGGCCTCCAGCAGGATCTTGCGGAGGTTCTCGCCGAGCGCGATCGGGGCGTCGGAGGTGGTGTCGGTGCCACCGGCGATGCCGACCTCGATCTGGCCGAGGGCGATCTTGTTCGCGACCGTGATGGCGGCCTGGATGCCGGTGTCGCAGGCCTGCTGCAGGTCGTAGGCCGGGGTGTCCGGCGACAGCTTCGAACCCAGCACGGACTCGCGCACCAGGTTGAAGTCGCGCGAGTGCTTGAGCACGGCGCCGGCCACGACCTCGCCGACCCGCTCGCCCTCGAGGCCGTACCGCGTGACCAGGCCGTCGATGGCCGCGGTCAGCATCTCCTGGTTGGAGGCGTCCGTGTAGACGGTGTTGGACCGGGCGAAGGGGATGCGGTTGCCGCCGACGACGGCGACGCGACGAGTGTTGGCCTGCATGGCTCTCCCTGACGTGATGGGGCCTCGAAGGGCTGGCGGTGTGACCGGGCAGACGTTTGGTCCCCGCGCGCGAGGCTAGGCTCCAGACGATCGACCCGGTCAGGTCCATCCTTCACCGCTCGGCCGGTCGTGGAAACCGTTTGTCGGGGAGATCACGAAACGTGGACTCGTAGTTACACACCTGGTTACGGTCACGTGACCGCACGACAATTGGAGGGATCTCCCGCGATGAGCGACCGCTACCAGAGCCTGATCAACACGCCCGTGGGCCAGCTGCTCGCGAAGAACCTCGGGCTGCCCAAGCCGGTGGAGCTGGAGCGCTACGAGGAGGGTCAGCCCCTCGTCGAGGGCACCGTGGTCGTCGGCGGCCAGGGCAGGCTCGACGCGACGCTGACCAAGGCGCTGGACGAGCTGGGGATCACCTTCGTCACGCAGGCGGTGGAGGGCGAGAAGTACAAGGGCCTGGTCTTCGACGCCACCGGCATCACGTCGTCGGATCAGCTCGTCGCCCTGCAGCAGTTCTTCAGCGACAAGATGCGCAAGCTCGAGACCTGCCCGCGCGTCGTCGTGATCGGCACGCCGCCGGAGACGGTCAAGGACGAGTCCGAGTGGGTGGCGCAGCGCGCGCTCGAGGGCTTCACCCGGTCGCTCGGCAAGGAGATCGGCAACGGCGGCACTGTGCAGCTCGTCTACGTGACGCCCAAGGCCGACAGCGCCCTCACCTCCACCCTGGCCTTCCTGCTCTCCCCCAAGTCGGCCTACGTCTCCGGGCAGGTCATCCGCATCGGCGCCACCGGCGACTCCAAGGCCGCCGACAAGGTCGAGCCGGTCGACTGGACCAAGCCGCTGCTCGGCAAGGTCGCCGTGGTCACCGGCGCCAGTCGCGGGATCGGCGAGCAGATCGCCCGTGTGCTGCACCGCGACGGCGCCACGGTGCTGGGCATCGACGTGCCGCAGTCGGCCGACGACCTCCACCGCGTGATGAACGAGATCGGCGGTGACACCCTCGCCCTCGACATCACCGCCAAGGACGCCCCGGCGCGCATCGCCCACCACGTCAAGACCCAGCACAGCGGGGCCGACATCGTGGTGCACAACGCCGGCATCACCCGCGACAAGAAGCTGGCCAACATGAAGGAGGACGTCTTCTCCTCCGCCATCGCGGTCAACCTCACCGCTCCCGAGCGGATCACGAAGGTGATGCTGGAGGAGGGTGCGATCAACCCCAACGGCCGCATCATCGGCGTCGCCTCCATCGCCGGCATCGCCGGCAACATGGGACAGACCAACTACGCGGCCTCCAAGGCCGGCGTCATCGGGTTCGTGCAGTCCACCGCGCCCACCCTCAAGGACGGCATCACGATCAACGCGGTCGCGCCGGGCTTCATCGAGACCCAGATGACCGCCGCGATCCCCTTCATGACCCGTGAGGTCGGCCGGCGGCTCAACGCGATGTCCCAGGGCGGGCTCCCGGTCGACGTCGCCGAGACCATCGCCTGGTACGCCAACCCCGCGTCGAGCGCCGTCAACGGCAACGTGGTGCGGGTCTGCGGCCAGATGATGATGGGAGCCTGAGCGACGCGATGACCACCAGGCGACTCGACGACACCCCCTCACCGCTCCCGCTCCTGCTCAAGGCGGCGCTACCGACGATCCCGGGCGTCTCGAGCCTGCCCGGTGTCCGCAAGACCTCGACGGACCTGCCCGAGCTGGAGCTGACGCGTGAGTCCGTGCCGGTCGACCCGGCGCACGTGGCGAGGTACGCCGACGTGTGCGGCTTCCCGCGCAAGGACACACTCCCGCTGCCCTACCTGCACATGCTCGTGTTCCCGCTCCACATGGCGCTGCTGACCGACTCCTCCTTCCCCTACGCCGCCATGGGCCTCGTGCACCTCGAGAACACCATCACCCGCCACCGCGACGTGCATCCGGGCGAGCGCTTCGACGTGAGCGTGCGCGCGACCAACCTGCGCCCCCACGCCAAGGGCCGCATGTTCGACATGGTCTCCCGCGCCTCGGTCGACGGGGAGCTGGTGTGGGACGAGGTGTCGACGTACCTTCGCCGCGGCAAGGGCGAGGAGGGAGCGAGCCAGGGCATGCAGCTCGACCCGGTCGACGGGCCGGGAGTCGAGTGGAGGCTGCCGGCGGACCTCGGGCGGCGCTACGGCGCGGTCTCGGGCGACCGCAACCCGATCCACCTCTACCCGGTCACCGCCAAGGCGCTCGGCTTCCCGCGCCAGATCGCGCACGGCATGTGGACCAAGGCTCGCAGCGTGGCTGCGGTGGAGAACCGGATGCCCGAGCAGGTGACGGTCGACGTCGCCTTCAAGAAGCCGGTCTTCCTCCCGGGCAAGGCGGAGTTCCGCGTCGACCAGGGCTCCGAGGGTGTGCGGTTCGCGCTCGTCAGCTCCAAGGGCGCGCCGCACCTGCTCGGCCGCGCTCGCTGACGGCCGGGGCGCCGCTCACCTGAGCGCGACCTCGGCGACCACCGCCAGGTGGTCGCTGCGCGGCACGTCCACGTGCTCCACGGTCAGCGCCGTCATGCTGCGCCCCACCATGACGTGGTCGATGTGCACGACCCGCGGCATCGGCAGGCCGAGGACCTCGCGGTCGCCGTTGTTCGGCCACGTCGGCTGCCAGCCGGTGTTGAGGAGCTCGGCGGCGCTGCGGTAGCCCATGTCGCGGTAGCGCCGCATCGCGGCGTGGTCGTAGGTCGCGTTGAAGTCGCCTGCGACCAGTGCAGGGCGCGCGTCGTGGGCCGCTGCCGCGACGGCGGCGTGGTCCTGACGCCACGCCACCGGGTACTCCGGGTAGCGGGGGTGCACCGCGAGCAGGCCCACGGTGCGCGCGCCCAGGCTCACCGGCACGAGCAGCGAGTCGCCCACGGTCTCCAGCGTCCGCGACGTCCCCAGCGGCCGTCGGGCCAGGACCACGGTGTCCGGCGGTCTGCCCTCGGAGAGCCCGGCGACGTGCGGATGGGTCTCGCGCACCGGGCCCAGGCGGCGCCAGACCGGCCGGGTGACCTCCTGCAGCACCACGACGTCCGCGTTCGCGCCTGCCACCGCCGTCCCCACGTCGTCGGCGGTCGCCCCACCGTGCAGCACGTTGAAGGTCATCACCCGGAGCCGCGGCGAGCCCTGGGCGGCCGGAGGGGTGTCGCCGGTGAAGGCCGGGAGCAGCCACGAGGCGTGCAGCACCAGGAGCACCAGGACGACGTCCAGGGCGACCATCGGCACGACCACGCCGCCGATGCCACGCCGGGCGCGCGCGGCTCGGACCAGCGCCACGAGCAGGAGCACGCCGGCGGCGAGGTAGAGCGGCACCGCGAAGGGCGCGAAGGAGACCGAGCGGACCGCCCATCCCGCTTCCGGCTGCAGCAGGCGCAGCGTGGTGAGCAGCAGGGCAGGCAGCAGCAGCGCCGACAGCACCAGCAGGGTCAGGACTCGGGGGAGCTGCGGCACGCGCCCAGGATGCCCGAGCGCTCCCCGTGCAGCAGGACCGGGCTACTGCGCGCCGAAGTACCGCACCTGGCTGCGCGCGGCCCCGTCGACGACGATGCGCATCGTCCACGCGCCGGTGTCACGGTTCCAGGTGGCGAGGTCGCTCGTTCCGTCACCGTTCCAGTCCCCGGTGACCGGGAGCTCGCCGACGCGACCCGCCTTGACGGTGGTCGTCGAGCCCCAGCTGCTCGACGTGCGGTGCCGCAGCGACCATGACCCGGTCGCCGGGTTGAAGACCCCGAGGTCGGTGCGGTCGTCGCCGTTGAAGTCGCCGGTGACCGGCACGGTGCCCGCCACCCCGAGATCGACGGTCTGCACCGAGCCGCTGGCCATCCGCACCACGAAGTCGGTGGACCGCGGCCGCCAGATGCCGACCTCGGTCGAGCCGTTGCCGTCCCAGTCGCCGGCCACCCCGACGTCGCCGATGCCGCCGAGGTGGATGCTGCGGTCGACCGCGCCGGTGGACCTGCGCAGCACGAACGTGCCGGTGAGGGAGCGCCGGGTGCCGAGGTCGGTCTTGCCGTCCCCGTTCCAGTCGCCCACGAGCGGGGAGTCGATGCCGCGGCCCAGACGGAGCCGGACGGCGTCGCCGCCGACCTTCTGCGAGAAGAACCCGCGGTAGCGCCGTTGGAAGACACCGAGGTCGTCCCTGCCGTCGTTGTTCCAGTCACCGGAGACCGGGCTGTTGACGCAGTTGGCGGACCGCGACGTCTGCGGCATCCGGTAGGCGACGCCGTCGAAGTACGGCGTGACGACGGTGCTCCCCTTGCGCTCCTCGAAGTGGAGGTGCGGCCCGGTCGAGCCTCCGGAGGTCCCGACGGTGCCGATGAGCTGTCCCTGGTCGACCCGCTGGCCGGCGGTCACGTACATGGCCTGGAGGTGGGCGTAGAGCGTCGACTCGTCGTTGCCGTGGCTGATCTTGATGTACTTGCCGTAGCTCCGGTTGCCCAGGTCGGTCGCGGACGTCACGACGCCCGCCTCTGCGGCGAGCACCACCTTGCCCAGGTCGTCCGCGCGGTTGAAGTCGACGGAGTTCGCGCTCGGCGAGTGGTAGGAGCGCGTGCTCCCCGACCACTCCTGGGTGCACGAGAAGGGCATCTGGTAGTCGGCGACGGGTGCCGCCTCGGCCACCCCCGCGGTCAGCGCCACCAGGCCGAGAGCCAGGCCGGTCGTGACGACAGGACGGACGAGCGAACGGACAGCCACGCGGTCTCCTCAGGTGGTGGCAGCCGGACCCCCGCCCGGCCGGTTGGTCACTGCCGCCCCACGAGGCGACACCTGCAACTGGAGAATCAAACGTAACTTCGTCCGGCGTGTCGTGTCCGGAAAACGACCGATCTCTGCTAACGCGCAGGCCGGATGAGGCCCTCCTGGGCCACGGACGCCACCAGGACGCCGTCCCGGGAGAAGAGCTCCCCCAGCGCCAGCCCGCGGCCACCGGTGGCCACCGGTGAGGTCTGACGGTAGAGCAGCCACTCGTCGGCGCGCACGGGTTTGTGGAACCACACGGTGTGGTCGAGCGAGGCCGCCTGCACCTTCGGGTGGTTCGGGTGCAGCCCGTGCCGCAGCAGGGTCACCCCGATGAGGGTGAGGTCGCTCAGGTAGGTCAGCGCCGCCTGGTGGATCAGCTGGTCGTCGGGCAGCTCGCCACCCACCTTCACCCAGTACGCCGCGCGCGCCGGCGAGCCGTCGTCGTCCTTGCCGAGCGGTGGGTTGCGGTCGGCGATGCGGAAGTCCAGCGCCGCCCACTCGCGCAGCCACTCCGCCTTGCGCGCCTCGTCGCCCGAGATCAGCGTGACGAGGTCGACGGAGTCCTCCGGGCTCGGCACGTCGATCGTGACGTCCTGGTGCTCGAAGCCCTCCTCGTGGACGTGGAAGCTCGCCGTGAGCGCGTAGATGGGCCGGCCGTGCTGGCGCGCCAGCACCCGCCGGGTCGCGAACGAGCGGCCGTCGCGGATGCGGTCCACGTCGTACACGATCGGCATCCGGTGGTCGCCGGGGCGGAGGAAGTAGCTGTGCATCGAGTGCACCGTGACCTCGTCGGGCGCGGTGCGCGACGCCGCCACCAGCGACTGCGCGGCGACCTGACCGCCGAAGACGCGCTGGCGGCCGGTGTCCGGCTGCGGCCCGCGGAAGAGGTTGAGGTCGATGGTCTCCAGGTCGAGGAGGTCGAGGAGAGCCGCGGAGGAGGAGGGCATGGACGAATTCTCGCAGGCGGGCGGTGGGCCCGAGGGCGTACCGCCCCCGTGTCAGCCGCCCTGGTCGTTGTCGCCGAGGTCGGCCAGGAATCGTTCGAACTCCTCGCCCAGCTCCTCGGCCGTGGGGAGGTTGCGCTCCTCGGCCAGCGGCAGTGCCTCGCCCTCCGACTGGTGGAAGGCGTCGAACTGCTGCTCCAGGCCCACGACCACCTGTGCGACCTCCGGGTTGTCAGCCACCTGTGTCGCGATCTCGCGCATGCTCTCCTCGGCGCGCGACTCCAGGCCGTGCATGTCCAGGGACAGGCCACTGACGACCTCGAGCGACTCGAGCAGCTTGACCGACGCCACCGGGTAGTCGGACTGCGCGAGGTAGTGGGGCACGTGGACGACGAAGCCGGTCGCGGGGTGGTCCCACTCCCCCAGCCTGATCTCGAGCAGTGCCGAGGCGCTCGCCGGGACCGCGAGGTCGCCGCGCCACACGTTCGGCGAGACCATGAGGTCGCCACGGTTGGAGTGCTGGGTGACCATCGTGGGCCGGGTGTGCGGGACGGCCATCGGCACCGAGCCGAGCGAGACGACCAGGCGCACGCCGAAGTGCTCCACGACGGCGCGGACCGCTCCGGCGAAGGCCTCCCACTGGATGTCGGGCTCGGGGCCGTGGAGCAGGAGGTAGGGCACGTCGTGGACGTCGCGCATCACCCGCACCACCAGGCGCGGCGCCTGGTAGCCCTCGTAGTGGTCCTCGCGGAACGTGACCAGTGGACGCCGGGCGCGGTAGTCGTACAACGCGTCCACCTCGAAGGTGGCCACCACCCGGCCCGCGAACCCCTCGTGCAGGTGGCTGACCGCACTCACGGCGGCGCTGCCGGCGTCGAGGAAGCCCTGCAGCGCGACCACCATCACCGGGCCCGCGGCATCGGCGTCGCGCACCAGCTCCGGCACGTCGTCGACGATGTGCACCCAGCGCGACTCGGTCACGTGCTCTGCTCCCGCTCCGGCTCGGCCTCGGCCTGGCCCTCGTGGTCGAGCGCGGTGATCTCCTCGACCACGGTGCGGGCGACCGCCTGGGGGGTGAGGCCGATGCGCTCGAGGATGGCCGGGCGCTTGGCGTGGTCGAGGAACTCCTGCGGGATGCCGTGCACCCGGACGGGCGTGGTCACACCCTGCTCGACCAGCGTCTGCAGCAGCACCGCCCCGCAGCCGCCGACCACGCCGTTGTCCTCGATCGTGACGACGAGCCGGTGCTCGCGGGCGAGCGTGACCAGGTGCGGTGAGACCGGCTTGACCCAGCGCGGGTCGACCACGGTCACGCCGATCCCCTGGGCCTCCAGGCGGTCGGCCACCTCGACACCGGTAGCCCCCATCGCACCGACAGCCACCACCAGCACGTCACGAGCACCCTTGCGCGCCAGCACGTCGACACCGTCGGCTCCACCGATGCGGTCGACCGCCTCGATGTCGGCGTTGGGCGGACCCTTGGGGAAGCGCACCACGGTCGGGGCGTCGTCCACGTCGAGGGACTCGCGCAGCAGCTCCCTGAGCCGAGCCCCGTCGCGGGGCGCAGCCAGCCTCAGGCCGGGGACGACCTGCAGGATCGACATGTCCCACATGCCGTTGTGGGACGCGCCGTCGTCGCCGGTGACGCCCGCCCGGTCGAGCACGAACGTGACCCCGCAGCGGTGCAGCGCCACGTCCATGAGCACCTGGTCGAACGCCCGGTTGAGGAACGTCGCATAGACCGCGACCACCGGGTGGAGCCCACCCATGGCGAGCCCCGCGGCCGAGGTCGCGGCGTGCTGCTCGGCGATCCCGACGTCGAAGACCCTCTCGGGGTAGCGCTGGGCGAAGAGGTTGAGGCCGACCGGGTGGAGCATCGCCGCGGTGATCGCCACGACGTCGGGCCGGTCGGCGCCGATGGACACCATCTCGTCGGCGAACACGTCGGTCCAGATGAGGCTGCGGGTCGCCTCCTTGCCGGTCTCGACGTCGAAGGGGCCGGGCGAGTGGAACTGGTCCGCCTCGTGCCGCTCCGCGGCGTCGTACCCGAAGCCCTTGCGGGTGATCGCGTGCACGATCACCGGCCCGTTGAAGCGCTTCGCCTTGGTGAGCGCCTGCTCGAGCGCGACGCGGTCGTGCCCGTCCACAGGGCCGACGTACTTCAGGCCGAGGTCCTCGAAGAGGCCCTGGGGGGCGAGGACGTCCTTCATCCCCTTCTTCACGGCGTGCAGCACGTCGTAGACCGCCGACCCGAGACCGGGCACGTTGCCGAGCCGGCGCTTGACCGCGTCGAGCATCGGCTCGTAGCGGGGGTCGGTGCGCATGTTGGTCAGGTGCTCGGCGAGACCGCCCACGGTCGGGGTGTAGGAGCGGCCGTTGTCGTTGACGACGATCACCAGCGGACGCTGCCTGGCGGCGCCGGTCGACGCGATGTTGTTCAAGGCCTCCCACGACATCCCGCCGGTCAGGGCGCCGTCACCGACGACCGCCACCACGTGGCGCTGCTCGCCGCGGAGCGCGTAGGCCTTGGCCAGACCGTCGGCGTAGGAGAGCGCGGTGGAGGCGTGGGAGTTCTCGACCAGGTCGTGGTCGGACTCCTCCTGGCTGGGGTAGCCGGAGAGGCCACCCTCCGTGCGCAGCGTGTCGAACCGGTCAGCGCGACCGGTCAGCATCTTGTGGACGTAGGCCTGGTGGCCGGTGTCGAAGACGATGCGGTCGGTGGGCGACTCGAAGACACGGTGCAGCGCGATGGTCAGCTCCACCACCCCGAGGTTGGGGCCCAGGTGACCACCGCGCGGAGAGCAGGTGCGCACCAGCCGGTCCCGCACCTCGGCGGCGAGCTCGTCGAGGTCGGCGTCGCTCAGGCCGCGCAGGTCGCGCGGGCCCGTGAGCGAGTCGAGCTGACCCATTCGACGGCTCCTTCCCGGAGGTGTCGGTCTGGCGAGCGGGGGGTCCGGTCAGTCTACGGGCGGAGTCAGAGGTCGAACCGCGCGACGGCGGCGTTGTGCAGGCTGCCCAGCCACACCCGCCCCTGGTGCTCACGCACGCCCGTGACGAAGTGGAAGTCGTCGGGCGGCAGGTTGCAGTCGTGGACGACGCGGCCGTCGTCGTCGAACGCCATCACGTGGACGGTGCGCTTCTCCTTCGGCTGCACCGACTCGGGCAGCTTCGCGATGAGCGCTCGCACCGAGCGCGGGACGCGCGGCAGCACCGACTCCAGGAGGGCCAGCGTCGGGCCGCCCAGCGTCACCCAGATCAGCCCGTCGGAGCCGCGCGCGATGTTGTCGGGATAGCCGGGGAGGTCGCTGACCAGGTGGTCCACCTGGCCGCGGCGAGGGCCGGTGAGCCACCGCCGGACGACGGTGCGCCCCCGCGACTCCGCGACACAGACGAAGGACTCGTCGGCGGCGAGCGCGACGCCGTTGGCGAAGCGCAGCCCGCTCACCAGCACCTCGGGGGCCGACCAGCCACCGCCCTCCCGCGGGCGGAGGCGGACGAGCCGCCCCGAGCACGTGTCCTCGATGATGTCGGCCCGCCACCGCTCCAGCCGATGGACCCGCGAGGAGTCGGAGAAGTAGATGGTGCCGTCGGAGGCGACCGCGGCGTTGTTGCAGACCAGCATCGGCTCGCCGCCGATCTCGTCGAGGATCGTCTCCACCTCACCCGTGCCGGGGTCGAGCGCGAGCAGGCCACGATCGGGGTCGCACACGAGGAGCCGGCCGTCGGGGAGCAGCTCGATGCCCAGCGGGCGACCACCGGTGTCACCGACGCGCTGCACGCGAGTGCCGTCCGCGGAGATGCGGAAGACGCTGCCGTCCTCGGTGCCGGTGAAGACGTCGCCGTCCTCGGTGACCACGACGTCCTCCGCGCCCATGACCGGCACGGGGATCACGGTCAACGGCCGGTCGGTCGTGCCGGAGCTCGCTGGCGTCATGGTCGCGACGCTACCGGTCACAGCCGTGCCACGAACCGCCGGCCGCGCAGCGCCTCCTCCACCAGGGCGACCTCCCGGCTCTGGGCGAGCAGCCGGGCCTCCTCCGCCTGCCAGGCGACCACGGCCTGGTCGACGGCCGCCGCGTCGGCGACGTCACGCAGCACCGCACGCGCCTCGCTCAGCCCCCGGCGTACGGCGACCTGGGCCGACTCGACGTGCAGCGCGGCGAACCTCGCCAGCACGACGGGGTGGGCGCGCAGCACCGGGTAGGCGCGGTAGTCGGGCGGGCACAGGTCGAGCAGCCACGCCCCCGCCGAGGCCTCCCAACCCGGCACCGCCGGGGGCAGCACGAGCCGCGGCCAACCTGGGGGCACCACGGCTCGGGACATGCCCCGAGCCTACCCCAGGTTCGAACACCTGTTCGATGCTCTCGCCGATCCGACTCTGCACTCAGCGCCTGGTCTCGTACCTCGTCAGGACCACGCCGTCGGGAAACGTCCGCGTCTCCACCAGGGTCAGGTTCACCCAGTTGTCCAGGGCCGTGAAGAACGGTGTGCCACTGCCCACCAGGACCGGTGCGGTGGCCAGCACGTACTCGTCGATCAGTCCCGCCCGCATCGCCGCTGCGGCGAGTGTGGCGCCGCCGACGTCCATGGGACCGCCGTCCTCGGCCTTGAGCCGCGTGATCTCGGTGACCGCGTCGCCGGTGACCAGGCGGGTGTTCCAGTCCACCGCGCTGATCGTGGAGGAGAACACCACCTTCGGCATGTCCTGCCAGCGGCGGGCGAACTCGAGCTCTGCCGGTGTGACGCCGGGCTGCTGGTCGGCGGTCGGCCAGTGGGAGCTCATCGTCTCCCACAGCCTGCGCCCGTACAGCGCCAGGCCGGTCGCCCCCACCCGGTCGGACCACCACTGGAACAGCTCGTCGCTCGGCACGCTCCAGCCGAGGTCGCCGCCGGGCGCGGCGATGTAGCCGTCCAGGGACACGTTCATGCCAAAGGTCAGCTTTCCCATGGCGTCAGCCTCCCGTGGGTCGGTGCTCGACGTACAGACCAGCACGGCACGGAACTCACCTGGGGGCGCCGGACCCCATCACCGTGACCAGCGGGTGCACTACTTCTTGAGGAGCGACCTCAGCACGTAGGGCATGATCCCGCCGTGGCGGTAGTACTCCGCCTCACCCGGGGTGTCGATCCGCACGGTCGCGTCGAACTCCGTGTCACCCGCCTTGACCTTGACCGTCTTCGGCGTGGACTCGTTGAGCTCGGTGACACCGGTGATCGAGAACTCCTCCTCCCCGGTGAGCCCGAGCGACTCGGCGCTCTCGCCCTCGGGGAACTGCAGCGGCAGCACCCCCATGCCGATCAGGTTCGACCGGTGGATGCGCTCGTAGGACTCCGCGATCACGGCCTTGACGCCGAGCAGCGCGGTGCCCTTGGCCGCCCAGTCGCGCGACGACCCCGAGCCGTACTCCTTGCCGGCCAGCACGACCAGCGGGATCTCCGCCTCCTGGTAGTTCTCCGAGGCCTCGTAGACCGTGGTCACCTCACCGTCCTGGGTGAAGTCGCGGGTGACGCCGCCCTCGGTGCCCTCGGCCAGCTGGTTGCGCAGCCGGATGTTGGCGAAGGTGCCGCGGATCATCACCTCGTGGTTGCCCCGGCGCGAGCCGTAGGAGTTGAAGTCGCGCTGCTCGACGCCGTGGTCGGCGAGGTACTTGCCGGCGGGCGAGTCCTTCTTGATCGCGCCGGCCGGCGAGATGTGGTCGGTCGTGACGGAGTCGCCCAGCTTGAGCAGCACCCGCGCGCCCTCGATGTCCTGCACCTCCTCGGGCTCCTCCGGCATGCCGTCGAAGTACGGCGGCCGCCGGACGTAGGTGGAGTCCTCGTCCCACTCGAAGGTGTCGCCGTCAGGGGTGTCGAGGTTCTTCCAGCGCTCGTCGCCGGCGAAGACGTCGGCGTAGTCGTTGGTGAACATCTCCGAGGAGATCGAGGAGTCGATGACCTCCTGCACGTCCTGCGGCGAGGGCCAGATGTCCTTGAGGAAGACGTCGTTGCCGTCCTCGTCCTGCCCGAGCGCGTCGTTGAAGAGGTCGACGTCCATCGAGCCGGCCAGGGCGTAGGCGACCACGAGCGGCGGCGACGCGAGGTAGTTCATCTTCACGTCGGGGTTGATGCGGCCCTCGAAGTTGCGGTTGCCCGACAGCACCGAGACCACCGCCAGGTCGTTCTCGTTGACCGCGTCGCTCACCTCGGGGATGAGCGGGCCGGAGTTGCCGATGCACGTGGTGCAGCCGTAGCCGACGAGGTTGAACCCGAGCTTGTCGAGGTACGGCGTGAGCTCGGCCTTCTCGAAGTAGTCCGAGACGACCTTGGAGCCGGGGGCGAGCGAGGTCTTCACCCACGGCTTGCGCTGCAGCCCCTTCTCGACGGCGTTCTTCGCCAGCAGGGCGGCGCCCATCATCACCGAGGGGTTGGAGGTGTTGGTGCACGAGGTGATCGCCGCGATCACGACCGCGCCGTGGTCGACCTCGAACTCCGCGCCGTCGTCCAGGGTCACGGTGGCGGGGTTGGAGGGACGACCGTCCGGGCTGCCGGCCGGGCGCTTGCGCCAGTCCTCGGGGACGCCGCTGCCGTTGCCGTTCTCGGAGTGCGACGGTGCGTCGCTGGAGGGGAAGGAGTCGTCGGAGGCCTCGTCGACCTTGGAGTGCTCGGCCTCGTCGGGGGTCTCCTGCGCCGGCACGCCGGGCTTGTCGGACCCTCCCTCGGGCTCGCCCTCGTCGTCCCCCTCGACGTAGTCGGAGAGCGAGGAGCGGAAGGCCTCCTTCGCGTCGGTGACCGCCACCCGGTCCTGGGGGCGCTTCGGGCCGGCCAGCGACGGCACCACGTCGCCGAGGTCGAGCTCGAGCCTCTCGGAGTAGCGCGGCTCGACGTAGCCCTCGGCCGAGGGGTCGTGCCAGAGCCCCTGCTCCTTGGCGTAGGCCTCGACCAGCTTGAGCTGCTCCTCGGAGCGGCCGGTGAGCTCGAGGTACTTGATCGTCTCCTCGTCGACGGGGAAGACGGCGATCGTGGACCCGAACTCGGGGCTCATGTTGCCGATGGTGGCGCGGTTGGCCAGGGGCAGTGCGCCGACGCCGTCGCCGTAGAACTCGACGAACTTGCCCACCACGCCGTGCTCGCGGAGCATCTCGGTGATCGTGAGCACGAGGTCGGTGGCCGTGGAGCCCTCGGGCAGCTCACCGGAGAGCTTGAACCCGACGACCCGCGGGATGAGCATGCTGACCGGCTGGCCGAGCATCGCGGCCTCGGCCTCGATGCCGCCGACGCCCCAGCCGACGACGCCGATGCCGTTGACCATCGTGGTGTGGGAGTCGGTGCCGACCAGGGTGTCGGGGTAGGCCTGCAGGTCGCCGTCGACGTCGCGGGTGAACACCACCCTCGCCAGGTGCTCGATGTTGACCTGGTGGACGATGCCGGTGCCGGGCGGCACGACCTTGAAGTCGTCGAAGGCGCCCTGGCCCCACCGCAGGAACTGGTAGCGCTCGCCGTTGCGCTCGTACTCGATCTCGACGTTGCGCTCGAAGGCCTCGGGGGTGCCGAAGACGTCGGCGATCACGGAGTGGTCGATCACCATCTCCGCGGGCGCGAGCGGGTTGATCTTGGACGCGTCGCCGCCCAGCTCCTCCATCGCCTCCCGCATGGTGGCGAGGTCGACCACGCAGGGCACGCCGGTGAAGTCCTGCATGATCACGCGGGCAGGGGTGAACTGGATCTCGGTGTCGGGGTCGGCGTCGGCGTCCCAGCCGGCGAGCGCCTTGATGTCGTCCTCGGTGATGTTGGAGCCGTCCTCGGTGCGCAGGAGGTTCTCGAGCAGCACCTTGAGGCTGAAGGGCAGCGAGTCGACGTCCAGCCCCTCGCCGGTGACCTGGTCGAGGCGGAAGATCGTGTACGACGTCCCGTCGACGTCCAGCGTGTCCTTCGCTCCGAAGCTGTCCTTGCTCGCCATCACACGTCTCCTCGCTGTTGCGTCCTGACCGGTGCCGCTGCGCGCATCCCATCTTGCCCATACCCAGATCCACGCGTCACTGGCGGTGGGATTTATCTTGATATCAAGATACCTGATGTCAAGGGACTTCGACAGGCACGTCGACGAAGCGCCCGATCACCTCGACGTGGTGCGTCATCGGGAAGGCGTCGTAGGCCCTGAGGTCGACGAGCACGTAGCCGTGGTCCATCAGCACCCGTGCGTCGCGCGCGAAGGCGGCGGGGTCGCAGCCCACGTGCACCACCGAGCCCGGGCCGAGCGCCACCACCCGCTCCAGCACCTCACGACGTGCGCCGGTCCTCGGCGGGTCGAGCACCACGACGTCGTACGACGCCCCGCTCTCGACCAATTGCTCGAGCGCGTCCTGGACGTCGCTGCTCACCACCTCGACCCACGGGTACGCCGCGAGGTTGCCGGCGGCGAGCGCGGTCGCCGCTCGGTCGCCCTCGACGGCCAGCACGACGCCCCCCGCCCCCACAGCCTCGGCCAGCGGGGCGGTCAGCATGCCGACGCCGGCGTAGAGGTCGGCGACCCGGTCGCCGGGCCTTGCCCTGGCGAGCTCGAGCACGGTCCGCGTGTAGACGTCAGGGGCGTCGCGGTGGGCCTGCCAGAACCCGCCGGCCTCCACGGCGAAGGCGTGCGAGCCGACCTGCTCGATGACGGTCTGGGGCTGGTCCTCGCCCTCGACGACCACCACGGCCTCACGCGACTGGATGCGGCAGTCGTCGACGGGCACGAGGTCGTGGGAGCGATGGCGGCGCAGCCCGAGCCGCCCGTCCGGGCAGGCGGTGGTAGCGCATGCGGCGACGCCAGCGCAGCCCGTCCTCGTCGTCGCGCAGCGGCAGCACCTCGACGTCCCACTCCAGACCCGCGACCCGCCGCAGCTGCTCCTCCACGACCTGCGCCTTCAGCACACGCTGCCGCTCGAGCGTGACGTGCTGGAAGTCGCAGCCGCCGCACAGACCGGGCCGCGCGAGCGGGCAGGGCGGCTCCACCCGGTCGTCGGAGGCCGTGCGCACCTCGACGGCGTCACCCCGCAGGAAGCGGTCACCGACCGACCCCTCCGTGATCTCGACGACCACCGACTCGCCGGGGATCGCATGCCGCACGAAGACCACGACACCCCCGAGCTCCGGGACGTCCGGCGGCACGCGGGCGACCACGTGGCCACCGTGGGCCACCGGTCCGCACTCGACCTCGAGGCGTCTGCCCACGGCGGTGGGGCGCCGAGGCTGGTCACGCGGGCGGCGCGGCCGACGCGCACCGCGCCGGCCGGCCGTGCTCAATCGAAGTCCTCGTTGCGCATGTCGCGCGACCAGTCCGCGAAGGCGGTCTGCTCGTCCTGGCGGGCGGCCCGCTCCTCGCCGACCTGGGAGGACCGCAGCTGGTAGGGCACGGAGGTCATCATCACGCCGGGGGTGAAGAGCAGCCGCGTCTTGAGGCGCAGCGCGGTCTGGTTGTGCAGCAGCTGCTCCCACCAGCGTCCGACGACGTACTCGGGGATGAAGACCGCGACCACGCCGCGCGGGCTGGCCTCACGGATCGCCTTGGCGTACTCCACCACCGGCCGGATGATCTCGCGGTACGGCGAGTCGAGGATCTTCAGCGGCACGTCGATGCCGCGCCGGTCCCACTCGTCGACGATGCTGTCGCGCTCCTCCGGGTCGGTGGCGACCATGACGGCCTCCAGCACGTTGGGACGACTGGCCTTGGCGTAGGCGAGCGCACGCATCGTGGGCTTGTGGATCTTGGAGACCAGCACGATCGCGTGGACCCTGGTCGGCAGCACCTGGTCGTCGGCCTGGATCTGCAGCTCCTGCCCCACGAGGTCGTAGTGACGCCGGATCGACTTCATGATGAAGAAGAAGGTGCCCATCGCGAGGATCGCGATCCACGCACCGGCGAGGAACTTCGTGATGAGCACGACCACGAGCACGACCGCGGTCATGCCGAGGCCGAAGGTGTTGATCGCGCGCGAGCGCCACATCCGGCGACGCTCGGCCGGGTCGGACTCGGTGCGCAGCAGCCTCGTCCAGTGCCGGATCATGCCGAGCTGGCTGATGTTGAACGAGACGAAGACGCCGACGATGTAGAGCTGGATGAGGCGCGTGACCTGCGCGTCGAAGGCGAGGATCAGCGCGACCGCGAGCACCGCGAGCACCAGGATGCCGTTGCTGAAGGCCAGCCGGTCACCCCGGGAGCCGAGCTGCCGGGGCAGGTATCCGTCCTTCGCGAGGAGCGACGCCAGCACGGGGAAGCCGGTGAACGAGGTGTTGGCGGCCAGCATGAGGATGACGCCGGTCATCGCGATCACCAGGTAGAAGAGCGGGTCGACGTCGTCGAAGACACCGCGGGCGATCTGGGCGATGACGGTGTGCTGCTCGTAGCCCGCCACCGGCTCGCCGTCGACCTGCAGCCTGTCGAGCTCGTGGGGGTCGACGTAGCGCAGGCCCATCTCGCGGGCGAGCGTCACGATCGCGAACATCATGGAGATGGACAGCGCGGCCAGCATGAGCAGCGTGGTGGCGGCGTTGCGGCTCTTGGGCTTCTCGAAGGCGGGCACGCCGGTGGAGATCGCCTCCACGCCGGTCAGCGCGACGCTGGCCGAGGAGAAGGCCCGCGCCAGCAGGAACACCAGCGCGACCGTCGTGATGTCGCCCTCGTAGCCCGACGCCGGCACGATGTCGAAGCCGGCCGACTCTGCGTCCGGGAGGTCGCCGCGCAGCTGCCGCGCGAAGCCCCAGGCGGCCATGAGGAAGATCGCCAGGAGGAACCCGTAGGTGGGCACGCCGAAGACCGCGCGGGAGCCACGGATGCCGCGAAGGTTGAGCGCGGCGAGGACCAGCACGATCGCCGAGGCCGCCACCGCCTCGCGGCCGACCAGCCAGTCGAAGACCGCAGAGGCGTTGTCGATGCCCGCCGAGACCGACACGGCCACCGTGAGGACGTAGTCGACGAGCAGCGCGCCGGCGATGGCGACGCCCGCGTCCGGACCGAGGTTGGCTCTCGCCACCTCGTAGTCACCACCACCGGTCGGGTAGGCCCGCACCGTCTGCCGGTACGACGCGACGACCGTGAGCATGACCAGGGCGACCACGGCGGCGATCTGCCACGACCAGACGTAGGTGGCGGACCCGGCGACCGCCAGCATGATGAAGATCTCGTCGGGCGCGTAGGCCACCGACGAGAGCGCGTCGCTGGCGAAGACGGGCAGCGCCACGCGCTTGGGCAGCAGCGTGGTGCCGACCTGCGACGAGCGCAGCTTCCGGCCGAGGAAGATCCTCTTGGAGACGTCGCCGAGGCCCACGACGAGAAGGCTAGGTCATCGGGCACCGCGGTGCGGCGCTCTCCGCGGTGTAGCGTTCCGTCCGTGCATGTCGTGATCATGGGATGCGGCCGCGTGGGGAGCACCCTCGCCCGCGACCTGGAGCACCGGGACCACACCGTCTCGGTCATCGACTCCAACGAGGACGCGTTCCGTCGTCTCGGCCCGTCCTTCCGCGGCACGAAGGTCACCGGGATCGGCTTCGACCGTGACGTCCTGGAGGCGGCCGGCATCCACCGGGCGCATGCGTTCGCGGCGGTCTCCAGCGGTGACAACTCCAACATCATCGCCGCGCGCGTGGCACGGGAGACCTTCGGCATCCGGCTGGTCGTCGCCCGCATCTACGACCCGGGGCGCGCCGAGGTCTACCAGCGCCTGGGGATCCCCACGGTCGCCACGGTCAAGTGGACGGCCGACCAGATCCTGCGCCGGCTGCTGCCGGTCGGCACCGAGCCCGACTTCCGCGACCCCAGCGGCACGATCCGCGTCGACTCGATGCAGGTGAGCGACTGGTGGGTCGGGCGGCGCACGATCGAGTTCCAGCAGGCCACCGGGGGCCGCATCGCGTGGATCGACCGCCTCGGCGAAGGCATCGTCCCGGAGCGCGACACGGTGCTCCAGGAGGGCGACCTGATGCACCTCGTGCTCCGCGAGGAGAACGCCGAGCGTGCCTACGCGGCGTACGACACAGGGCCGGAGGACTGATGCGCGTCGCCATCGCCGGGGCAGGCGCGGTCGGCAGGTCGATCGCGGCGGAGCTCATCGAGCACGGCCACAAGGTGCTGCTCATCGACAAGTCCCCGTCCTCCATCCGCCCCGAGCGGGTGCCGGGCGCGGAGTGGCTGCTGGCCGACTCCTGCGAGCTCTCGTCGCTGGAGGAGGCACGGCTCGACATCTGCGACGTCGTCATCGCCGCCACCGGGGACGACAAGGCCAACCTCGTGACCGCCCTGCTGGCCAAGACCGAGTTCGCGGTGCCGCGCACCGTGGGCCGGGTCAACCACCCCAACAACGAGTGGCTCTTCACCGAGTCGTGGGGCTGCGACGTCAACGTGTCCACCCCTCGCATCATGTCGGCGCTGGTGGAGGAGGCGGTGTCGGTCGGCGACGTGGTGCGGCTGTTCACCTTCCGCCAGGGCCAGGCCAACCTGGTCGAGATGACGCTGCCGTCGACCTCGCCCTACCTCGGCACGCCCTGCGGACTGATCCCGTGGCCGGAGAGCTCCACGCTGGTCACCATCCTGCGCGACGGGATGACCTACACCCCGGACAAGGAGCAGCCGCTCGAGGCGGGCGACGAGCTGCTGTTCGTCGCCGCACCCGAGGCCGAGCCGGAGATCGCGGCGCTGCTCAACCCGGACGGCTGAGCCCCGGCCACCCTCCATGCGCTCCGCGTCAGGCGGGTGCCCGTGAGCCCTCGGCCGTCTCCCCCGGTGGTGTGCGCGGTGTGCTGTCGCGGGTCAGCAGCCACACCATGAAGCCGAGCGAGGCCAGCTGCAGCGGCCACCCCATCGTCACCTTGGCCAGCCCCAGCGCGGCGACGTAGGGGTCGGCGTCCTCGGCCGCCCGGCCCGAGAGGTAGATCGGCGCCTGCACGGCCACGCGCGCGACGCACGGCACGATGAGCGGCCAGGTGAGCCGGGTGCACAGCTTGAGCACCTGCGGGTCGCGGCGCCAGGCGAGCGGGTCCTCGGCCATCGCGCCCACCATGGCCCCGACCACCGGGAACCGCACCAGGATGCTGAGGGTCATCACCACGGCGTAACCGGCGTTGTAGAGGATGCCGGGGAGGAAGTAGGCGAGCGCCTGCTGCGACTCGTCGCCGCCGTTGCGACCGCCGAGCCACACGAAGAAGATGCCGACGCCGATGCCGACCAGGGCGTTGAACACGAACTGCACGGTGCTGCGCTGCACCAGCCGCACCACCAGCATGGCCACCGCCAGCCCGATGCTCACTGCCAGGGCGAGCTGCAGCTCCTTGGTCGAGACGTAGGTGACGGTGAAGGAGATCGTCGGCAGGGCGGCCTCCACCATGCCGCGGCGGCCGCCCAGCACCGTCGACAGCTGGTGACGTACGGCGGCCTCGACCGTGTCGGTGCCGATGTGCGGCTTGTGGTCGGGGCCTTCGTGGACGGGTAGGTCTCGCGGCTGCGAGGCGGGGCCGTGGCCCGGCTGCTCGTCACCCTTCACGGTCACGGGGCGCGCAGGTCGTAGCGCGGGTTGAACATCACGCAGCCATCCTCGTGCACCCCGACACGCCCCTCCACCCGGAGGGCGCGGCCGGGCTCGATGCCGGCGATGCGGCGTCGGCCCGAGCCAGATGAGCGTCAGCGAGCCGGTCCCGTCGTACAGCACCGCCTCGAGGGCCGGCACGCCGCCGCGCGGCCGCAGCGTCACCGTGCGCAGCACGCCCTCGATCTCGACACGGGCCCGGTCGCGGACGTCGTCGATCGGGCGGCACCCTGACGCCTGCGACGTGGTGCGCAGCTCGCGGGCGTCCTCGCCGGCCTGGCTCGCCCACCGGTCGAGGGTCGCGCGCAGCCGCCCGCGTCGCCCGGACATCTCAGCCCTCCCCGGGCCGGGCACCGGCCGGCATGGTCAGGGGCAGCATGTCCCCCGGCGGCATCGGTCCGGAGCCTCGCAGGACGACCACGTCGGCGAACTGCTTCTCGAGCAGCCCCTCCTCCTGCCACTGGGTCGCGGGTCGGCCGTAGGCGGTCACGCGCAGCAGCCACCGGGGTCCGTTCACACCCAGCAGCAGCGCCGGCTGGCGCACGGTCTCGCCCTCCGGTGTCTTCCCGCCGATCACCGTGCGCAGTGCGGGGCCGTAAGGGCCCTCGACCTCCTCGGCCTCACCGCCCTGCCGGGCGATGTCGTCGCGGATCTGCGGCAGCACGTCGGCCCACATGTCGTGGTTGCGCGAGGCCGCGAACGGCCGCATCTCGAGCGCACCCTCCGGGGTCACCATGACCACCGCGGCGACGCTCCCGGTGGTCTCCTCGACCTGGAGCCGGAGCTCCACCTCGGGGTGTCCGGGCACCGACAGGGCACCGAGGTGGGCGCGGGTCTCGTCGTCCTCGTCCACCGGCCTGTCGGCGGCGTCCCACGGCCCGCGGCCGTCGACCCCCTGCCGCAGCGCGTCCTGGCCCTCCGCGTCGGGGCCGGCGTGCGGCTCGGACACGGCGTCGGCCCGGCTGTCCTTGCGGCGTCGTCTCATCGCTCTCCGTCCTGGCCGGCCAGGCGTGCGTCCTGGGTGGGTGCGACCTGGTCCGCGGGAGCGGACGGCCGCGCGCCGGCCGCGACCGCTGCCGAACCCCCAGTGGAACCGTAGCCCCCGGCGCCCCGGCTCGACTCCGGCAGCGCCTCGACCTCGAGGAACCGCGCCCGCACGACCGGCTGCACCACGAGCTGGGCGATGCGGTCACCGCGGTCGAGGACGACGTCCTCACGGGGGTCGAGGTTGATGAGCAGGACCTTGATCTCGCCCCGGTAGCCGGAGTCGACGGTGCCCGGGGTGTTGACGATCGAGAGCCCGCAGCGGGCCGCCAGGCCGGAGCGCGGATGGACCAGTGCGACGTAGCCGTCGGGCAGCGCCACCGCCAGCCCGGTCGGGACCAGCGCACGCTCCCCGGGGCGGAGGTGGACGTCGACCGTGGTGCACAGGTCGGCACCCGCGTCCCCCGGGTGGGCGTAGGCGGGCACCACCGCGTGCTCGGACAACCGGCGCAGGGGTACCTCGACCATGCCTCCAGGGTAGGTCGCAGGCCCGCAGGCCCGCAGGCCGGGGCGACCGGCAGGGTGCGACAATTCCCGGGTGCCGCAGGAGCCCACCACCACACCGACGACGTACTCGGAGACCCTCCGGGTGCCGTTGCGCTGGTGGGCCATCTCGACCATGTTCCAGGCCTCGGGGCTGCTCGCCCTGCTGGTGGCAGGCGTCGGCGTCTGGTCCTACGTCGTCACCGCCGCGGTCGTGGCGGTCACGGCCGTCCTGCTGGTCTCCTACGGTGGCGCGCGCATCGAGCTGACCGGCGACCAGCTGGTCGCCGGCCGCGCGCACATCCCGCTGACCCTGCTGGCGCGACCGCGCGCCCTGGACGCCCAGGAGACCCAAGACCTCGTCGGGCCGTCCGCCGACGCCCGCGCCTACCTGCTGGTCCGCCCCTACGTCCCCGGGTCCGTGGTCGTCGACGTGACCGACCCGCGCGACCCGGCGCCGTACTGGCTCGTCTCGACACGGCACCCCCGTGCCTTGGCCGCCGCGCTGTCGAGGCCGGTGACGGCACCTGCTCCCGGCGCCGGCGAGGGCCCCGTGGCCCCCGCCCGCGGCGTTTCCCCGGAACCCGACAGGGCAGACTGAGCGCGGACGGAAGGAGCCCCATGGCCGGCACAATGCAGAACGCAGTCGCCCTCGGCGCCAGCCTCGGCGCGACGGCGGTGGCGAAGAAGATCGCCGACGCGACCTGGAAGGCGAGCGCGGGCAAGGAGCCCCCGGCGGACCCCACCGACCCCGAGGTCGAGCTCGTCGAGGCGCTGGTCTGGGCGATCGTCAGCGGTCTCCTCGTGGCCGTCATGCGCACCCTCGTGGCGCGCCGGCTGTCGCGCAAGGACCGGCGACGAGCCGTGGTCTCCAACGCGGTGAGCTGACCAGCCACCCACCCGAGCACAGCGAAGGGCCCACCCGACCGGGTGGGCCCTTCGTCGCTGTCAGGCCAGGCCTGTCAGGCCCTGTCAGGCGCAGTCGCGGCAGATCATCTTCTTCTCGTCGGCGAGCTGGCTGCGGTGGTGCACCAGGAAGCAGCTCATGCAGGTGAACTCGTCCTCCTGCCGGGGCTTGACCTCCACCGACAGCTCCTCGTTGGAGAGGTCGGCGCCGGGCAGCTCGAACGACTCGGCGGCCTCGGTCTCGTCCTCGTCGACCTTGCCGGAGTTCTTGTCGTGACGACGCGCCTTGAGCTCCTCGATGCTCTCCTCGCCGGCCTCGTCGTCGGTCTTGCGTGGGGCGTCGTAGTCGGTAGCCATGTGAATCTCCCTGCCGGTGCGGTCGGCCGGCTTACCCTCTGGTCCAAGTGCGATGTCGGGAGCGGCCCAGCACCGTCCCGGCGACGTGCGCGAGCGTCGTATCGCCCCTCACGCGATGCGGATTGTGCACCATGCAGAGGCAAATTCGCACCCGGTGCCGGCCTCGTGTCACCAGCATCACGTCGCGGGTCGTCAACGCTGCGCGAAGAACCCGCATTCCCGCGCCAGCGTCACGAGCTCGGTGTGGCCCTCAGCAGGGGCAGCGACCAGGCACGGCCGGCCCCCCGCGCCCGGCTCGAAGGTGACCGTGGCGCCCGCCTCGCGGGCGATGAGTGCACCCGCCGCGTGGTCCCAGAGGTTGAGTCCCTCCTCGATGAAGGCGTCCGCAGAACCCTCGGCGAGAGCACAGAGCTCCAGGGCGGCCGAACCGCGCCGGCGGATGTCGCGCACGTGGGGCAGGATGCGCGCCACCGCGGCTCCCTGCACCCGTCCGTTGCTCGGCCTCGTAGCTGAAGCCGGTGAGCAGCAGCCGCTGCCCCATGGGGGGCACCGCGCGCACCCGCAGCGGGCGACCGTCGCGGGTGGCTCCCTGGCCGAGGGCAGCGGAGTAGACGGCACCGGACGCGGCGTTCACCACGGCGCCCGCGACCGAGCCGCCCTCGACCTGGGCGGCCACGCTCACGGCGTACTCCGGGATGCCGTAGACGAAGTTGACGGTGCCGTCGATCGGGTCGACCACCCAGGTGACGCCGGACCGGGACGACTGGTCGTCACCTTCCTCCCCGACGAACCCGTCGTCGGGGCGCGCCGCCGACAGCAGCTCGCGCAGCAGTCGCTCCGTGGCCTGGTCGGTCTCGGTCACCAGGTCCACCGAGGACGACTTCGTGCCGGCCACCTGCACGCCGGAGTGACGTGCGGAGCGCACGTGGTCGGCGGCCTCGCGGGCCACGGACTCGGCCAGGGCACGCAGCGCGGCGTGCGAGACCTCGGGCGCCATGCGCGTCAGTCCGCTCCGCAGAGGGCCGGCCGGTCCTGGCGCGGGTTGGCGCAGCACCCGGGCGGGCAGACGTCCCACGACGGCCCCAGGTCACCCAGCGCCGGACGCCGGACGCCCTCACCGCGCTCGACCGCGGCGCGCTCCACCAGCAGCTCGCGTGCGACCGCGACGAACCGCGGGTCGGTGCCGGCGGTCGCGGCGCGCACGAGCTCCACGCCCGCCCGGTCGGCGACCGCGCGCGCCTCCGTGTCGAGGTCGTAGATGACCTCCATGTGGTCGGCGATGAACCCGATGGGGACGACGACGACGGCCCGGGTGCCGGACGACGCCAGCTCGGCGATGCGGTCGCCGACGTCGGGCTCCAGCCACGGCACCTGGGGTGGCCCCGAGCGGGAGCAGAACACGAGCTCGTGCGGGTGCGAGTGACCCGCACGCGCCGCGAGGTCGGACATCACCAGCCCGGCGACGGACTCGTGCTGGCGCACGTACGCCCCGCCGCTCATGCCCTCTCCGCGCCCGCTGGCCTCGTTCATCGCGACCGGGACCGAGTGGGTGACGAAGAGGACGACCGCGTCGTCACGCAGGTCGTCCGGCAGCTTGGCGAGCGCGTCGGCGGTCGCGTCCACCATCGTCGACACGAAGCCGGGATGGTTGAAGTAGTGCCGCAGCCGGTCCAGGTGCAGTGGAGCGTCGTCGCCGGTCCCGACGTCCTCGGTCGCGGCGAGCGCGTCGTACAGGTTCTCGCGGTACTGCCGGCAGCCGGAGTAGCTCGAGTAGGCGCTGGTGAGGAGGCAGGCGACCCGGCGGACCCCGTCGGCCCTCATCTGCCGCATCGCGTCGCGGAGGTAGGGGTCCCAGTTGCGGTTGCCCCAGTAGACCGGGAGCCCGATGCCGTGCTCACGCAGGTCGGCCTCGACGGCGGCGCGGAGGTCCCGGTTGAGGTCGTTGAGCGGGCTGCGGCCACCGAGCCGGAAGTAGTGCTCCCCGACCTCCTCCAGGCGCTCCCTCGGGATGCCCTTGCCGCGGGTGACGTTCTCCAGGAAGGGGACCACGTCGTCGGGCTTCTCGGGGCCACCGAAGCAGACCAGCAGCACCGCGTCGTAGGGGGCGCAGTCGGGCGCCTCACCACCCGGGCGGATCTCGGTTGCCATGCCGGTCATCCTAGGGAGGTGATCGCAACCTACCGTCGCGCGCTGGGCGTGCCAGGAGCCCTGAGGTTCAGCCTCGCGGGCCTGCTGGCGCGCCTGCCGATGGCGATGATGGGCATCGGCATCGTGCTGCTGGTCACCGACCACACCGGGAGCTACGCCACCGCCGGCCGCCTGACCGCCGTCTACGTGCTCGGCAACGCCATCGGCGCCCTTCCGCTCGCACGGCTCGTCGACTCCATCGGGCAGCGCGTGGTGCTGCTGCCTGCCGGGCTGGTGTCCGCTGCCGCCATCGCGCTCATGGTGGTCGCGGTCACCGAGGACTGGTCACCGGTGGTCGCCTACGTCTCCGCGGTCGTCGCCGGGACGACCTTCCCCAACGTCGGCGCCGCAGTCCGGGCGCGGTGGGCGCACGCGGTGAAGGACCGGGAGACGCTCGACACCGCCTTCGCGTGGGAGGCGGTCAACGACGAGGTCGTCTTCATCGCAGGGCCGACGCTGGTGACGCTGCTCGCGGCTGCCCTGGACCCGGTCGCGGCCCTGGCGCTCGCCGGCGCAGCCCTGCTCACCGGCACGCTGTGGCTGACCGCCCAGCGTGCGACCGAACCCCCCGTGGACACCGAGTCCGACGACGCCCGGGCACCACGCGCGCCGATGCCGTGGAAGGGCCTGGCGCCGCTGGTGGCGGCGTCGTTCCTCCTCGGCGCGATGTTCGGCGCCTGCGAGGTCGCCACGATCGCGCTCGCCGACGAGCAGGACCGGCCCCCCATGGCCGGTCTCATCCTGGCCCTGTGGGCGTTGGGCAGCCTCGTGGCCGGCCTGGTCACCGGGGCGCTGGACTTCCGGCGCAGTGCCGCCGCGCGCTTCCGAGGAGGCATGCTCGGGCTGGCGGTGCTCATGGCGCCGACGCCCTTCGTCGAGGACCTCGTGGGCATGGCGGTGCTGCTGCTGTTCGCGGGGCTGGCGATCGCGCCGACGCTGATCGCAGCCGTCAGCTGGATCGAGAGCCTCGTGCCCACCCGGCGCCTCAACGAGGGGCTGGCGGTGTTCCACACCGCCCTCGTCGTCGGGGTCGCACCCGGTGCCGCGGTGACCGGCGTCGTCGTCGACCGCTTCGGGGCGTCCGCGTCGTACTGGGTGCCGGCCGGCTCGGCGATCGTGGGAGCTGTCATCGGCGGGCTCTCGATGCTGGTCACCCGTCCGCCGGCCCCGCGCCCTGAGAGGATCGAGGCCGGCAGCGCCATCGGCTCGACGGGAGGCCACGGGTGACGGACCCGACGTCCACCGTGCCTCCCTCACCGCTGCCCGGCAGCGGTGGGCTGCGCTGGTCCAGCTGGTCCGGTCTGTCGACCATGGTGCCCACCGGGTGCCTGCGCCCGACCAGCCCCGAGGACGTGCAGGCCGCGGTGCTGCACGCACGCGACCGGGGCCTGCGGGTCAAGATGCCCGGGAGCGGGCACTCCTTCACCGACGTCGCCCTCACCGACGGCGTGCTGCTCGACCCCCGCGGCCTGCGAGGGATCCTCGATGTCGACCACGAGGCGATGACGGTGACCGCCCTCGCCGGCACCACCCTGCGCGAGCTCAACGCGGCGCTCGACCGTCTCGGGCTGGCGCTGCACAACATGGGCGACGTGGACCCGCAGACCCTGGCCGGCGCGGTCTCCACCGGCACCCACGGCAGCGGCGGGCTGGTCGGGTCGCTGTCGGCCCAGCTCGAGGCGGTCCACCTCGTCGACGGCACCGGCGGCACTCGCCGGGTGTCGCGCCAGGACGGGAGCGACGAGCTCGACGCGATCCGGGTCGGCCTGGGTGCGCTCGGCATCATCACCGCGCTCACGTTCCGCGTGGAGCCTGCCTTCACCGTGTCCGCGGTCGAGACGCCGATGCGCTGGGCTGAGGTGATCGACCGCTACGACGAGCTGGTGGCCGACAACCACCACGTCGACCTCTACTGGTTCCCCCACACCGACGGGTGCCTGGTCAAGCTCAACAACCGCACCGTCGACGAGCCCGCTCCCCTGCCCCGGTGGCGGGCGCGGCTCGAGGACGAGCTGCTCTCCAACACCCTCTTCGACCTCGTCAACCGCGTCACCAACCGTCGGCCGGAGCTCGCTCCGCGGATCAACCGCTGGACGTCGCGGGCGCTGTCGGAGCGCACCTACAGCGACACCTCGCACAAGGTGTTCGTCTCCCCCCGGTCGGTGGTCTTCCGCGAGATGGAGTACTCCGTGCCCCGCCCGGCCGGCATCGAGACCCTGGTCGAGGTGCGCCGGCTGATCGAGCGCTCGGACTGGCGGATCACCTTCCCCATCGAGGTGCGCTGCACCCCGCCGGACGACGCGTGGATGTCCACGTCGTACGGGCGGGAGTCGCTCTACCTCGCCTTCCACGTCCACCGCGACATGGACCACCGCGCCTACTTCGAGGGCGTCGAGCCGCTCCTCCGGGAGCGCGACGGTCGACCCCACTGGGGCAAGCTGCACACCAGGACCGCGGCCGACCTCGAGCCGGCCTACCCGCGGTTCGCGGAATTCCTCGCCGTCCGCGAACGGCTCGACCCGGACCGGCTCTTCACCAACGCCTACCTCGACCGCGTGCTCGGGTGACCCCCCGCGCCACCGCCGCTCCCCCGCTCGTCACTCCGCCGGTCCGCCCGACCTGGTCGGAGCCGCCCGCAAGGCTGAACACCCGGTGTGTTGCCCCCCGGGAAGTCGGTGTCGGCTGAAGTAGGCTCGTCGCTCGAGCAGTCCCAGCAGTGCCAGTGGCGGGTTGGAGAAGTACATGGACAGCGTCCTGCGGCCGCGAGACATCCAGGCGAGGATCCGGGCGGGTGAGGCACCCGAGACCGTGGCGGCCGCCGCCCAGACCTCCGTCGACAAGATCATGGGTTTCGCGACCCCCGTGCTCGCCGAGCGCGCCTACCAGGCCCAGCTCGCCCAGCGCGCGTCCGTGCGGCGTCGCGTCGCCACCGGCCACGTCGGCAACCTGGGCGCCGCGGTCACCACCCACCTCGAGTCGCTCGACGTCGACCCCGAGGCCGTCGAGTGGGACGCCTGGCGCCGGGAGGACGGCCGGTGGACCGTGATCGCGGCCTACCCCGCCGACGGTGAGGACCGCCGGGCGGCGTTCACCTACGACGCCGCCGGCCGCTTCGTGGTCGCCGACGACGACGAGGCCCGCACGCTGGTCGGCGAGCGCAGCGTCGCCGGCCCGGACACGTCCGTCCCTCCCGCGACCCCGGTCCTGCGCGAGGTCCCCTACGCCCGCGCCGACCCCGCCGACCCCGCCGAGACCGAGCAGCTGGCGCCCCACGCCATCGACGAGCTGCTCGCTGTTCGAGAGCCACGCGAGGTGGTCCAGCTCCCGCTGGGTGACGACGCCATCGACCTCGTCACCGGAGGCCGCCCCCTGTCCGGCGACGCTGTCAGCGATCCCGCCGACGACGGCCCCCGCGACGAGCCCGTCTGGCCTGCCGCTCGCGCGGACGTGCACACCCACCCCTCCGCGCGCGGCGTCCGGGCCGCCCCCGACCTGACCGAGCAGGCTCCGGGCCGCGACCTCGACCTGGACCGCGAGCTCACCGTCGACCTCACCGACACCTCGGCCACCGTCCGCTCGGCGCCTCGCGCCGGCACCGGCGACGCCGACTGGATCTCCACGCAGGCCAGTGACCGCCCCGCGCCGGCGCCCGCCCCGCGCCCGGACGGCGCTCCGCAGTCGCAGCCCTGGGACCAGCCCGGCGAGGGCGAGACCGTCGAGGGTGGCGCCCGCGAGGAGGAGCAGGAGGAGGCGGAGGCGCTCTTCGAGGTGCCGCCGGCCGAGCAGGCCCCGGCGAGCGAGCCCGTCGAGCGTCCGGCCCGCGTCTCCCGCGCGCGAGGCCGCGCCTCCGTGCCCAGCTGGGACGAGATCATGTTCGGGACACCCAAGTCCGAGTGACAGGGGCTACCCCGGGGTAAGCCGTGCAGTGACCCCACCGGGCCGGGCGCTCGGTCGCTGCGGGCAGGGCTGCTCGTGCGGCGATGCGCGTCTAGGCTGCGGTGGGACGAGTCCTCAACGGCGGGAGACCCACCATGGCCTACTTCGTCACCGGCGCCACCGGGTTCATCGGGCGCTTCCTGGTGCAGGAGCTGCTCGACAACCGGGAGGGCGAGGTCTTCGTCCTCACCCGGAGCAGCTCGACCAGCCGGATGGAGCGACTGATCCGAGCCTGGGGCCAGCCCGACCGCGTGCACATGGTGACCGGCGACATCGGTGAGGCCGCGCTCGGCGTCGAGCCGGAGTGGGTGAAGGAGCACCAGGGCTCGATCGACCACTTCTTCCACCTGGCCGCGATCTACGACATGACCGCGAGCGACGAGCAGAACGAGGAGCTCAACGTCGGGGGCACCCGCAACGCGATCGAGCTGGCCGCCGACCTGGACGCCGGGTGCTTCCACCAGGTCTCGTCGATCGCCGCGAGCGGCGACCACGAAGGCTTCTGGGACGAGACCATGTTCGACGTCGACCAGGGGCTGCCCTCGCCGTACCACCGCACGAAGTTCGAGTCCGAGAAGATCGTCCGCGAGGAGTCCGCGGTCCCCTTCCGCGTCTACCGCCCCTCCATGGTGATCGGTCACTCCGAGACCGGCGAGATGGACAAGGTGGACGGTCCCTACTACTTCTTCCCCGTCCTCAAGGCGCTGCGCGACGCCCTGCCGTCGTGGACACCGCTGGTCGGGCTCGACCTCGGCGACACCAACGTCGTGCCCGTCGACTTCGTCGCCAAGGCCATGGACCACCTCGCGCACCTCCCCGACCGCGACGGGGAGGCCTTCCACCTGGTCAACCCCGAGCCGCAGCGCACCATCGACGTGCTCAACCTCTTCGCCGAGGCAGCCAACGCACCGCAGTTCGCCACCCCGATCGACCGCGAGGTGACGCGCGTCGTCCCGACCGGGCTGCTGCCGAGGGCACTGCGCCCCGCCAGCCTGGTCCGCACGGCCCTGCGCACGCCTCCCGCCCAGCTCACGCTGCGCCAGACCATCGGCCGGCTGGGCCTGCCGCCCGAGGTGGTCGAGCACGCCGGCTTCCCCACGACGTACGGCGCCCGGCTCACCGAGCAGGCCCTCGCGGGGTCGGGCATCGGCGTGCCCGACCTGGAGAGCTACGCCACCACGCTGTGGAACTTCTGGGAGGAGCAGCTCGACGACTCGCTGGCCAAGGACAAGAAGACCGCCGAGGCGCTCCGCGGCAGGCGCGTGGTGATCACCGGGGCATCGTCCGGCATCGGCAAGGTGACCGCGTTCAAGGTCGCCCAGGCGGGGGGCATCCCCGTGCTGGTGGCCCGCGGCAAGGACAAGCTCGAGGCGACGAAGGACGCGATCGAGGCCGCCGGCGGCCAGGCGCACGTCTATCCGTGCGACCTGTCCGACCTCGAGGCGATCGACGAGCTCGCGCAGCGCCTGTCCGAGGAGCTCGACAGTGTCGACTTCCTCGTGAACAACGCCGGTCGCTCGATCCGTCGCTCGGTGAAGCTCAGCCAGGACCGCTTCCACGACTTCGAGCGCACGATGCAGCTCAACTACTTCGGGGCCATCCGGCTGATCATGGGGCTGCTGCCGAAGATGCGGAAGCAGCAGTCCGGCCACGTGGTCAACATCAGCTCCATCGGCGTGCAGACGTCCCCGCCACGCTTCAGCGCCTACGTCGCGTCGAAGGCCGCGCTCGACGCCTGGAGCAACGTGGTCAGCTCGGAGGTCTTCAGCCACGGCATCACGTTCACGAACATCCACATGCCGCTGGTCAAGACCCCGATGATCGCCCCCACCAAGATCTACGACAAGTTCCCGACGATCTCCCCCGCGCAGGCCGCCGACATGGTGATCCGCGGCATGGTCGACAAGCCGCACGAGATCAACACCGCGCTCGGCACCGCCGGTGCCCTGGCGCACACCCTGACTCCGAAGACCGCCTTCCGGGTCCTCAACCTGGCCTACAAGGTCTTCCCGGACTCCGCTGCTGCGAAGGGCAAGGGCGACGGGGAGAGGAAGACCGAGCCCGAGACCGTCGAGCCGGAGGCCACGACGCAGCAGCAGCTCATGCTGGCCCGGCTCACCAAGGGCGTGCACTGGTGAGTCCTTGCGGGCGCGATGGCGCCTGCTGACGGGCGGGAGGAAGTCACTCATCACGTGCGCCTGGTGAAGGTGATGGCGCCGTCGGGTCGATACCGGTGGTGGTAGGCGGGGTCGTGGATGCGTCGGTGGTGGAACCCGCAGAGCGGGACCAGGTCGCGCAGGTCGGTGCGGCCGCCGGCGGCCCAGGGGGTGCGGTGGTGGGCCTCGCACCAGGCGTAGGGGGTGTCGCAGCCGTCGGCGGCGCAGGCCTGGTGGCGCAGGGCGCCGGCGACGCGTTGGGCTTCGGTGAAGAACCGTTGGCTGCGGCCGAGGTCGAGGACCTGGGAGGCGCCGCCGAGCACGGCGGGGATCAGACCGGCGGCGCAGGCGAGTCGGCGGGCCTCGGCGGCCGAGATCACCTCGCCGGTGTCCAGCCCGGCTGCCGTGACGCCGTCGCGGAGGGTGTCCAGGTCGGTGGTGACGATGACCCCGGCGGCGACCTTGCCGGACAGGTGGTCGGTGGGCAGCCGCTCGATCAGGGTGGTGAACGCCTCGCCGCGGCGGCGGGCCCAGTCGAACCCCTCGGATCCCGGGTGGGCGTGCTCGCCGGCCTGGGCGGTGGTGGCGCCCAGCCGGCCGCGGCGCGGTGAGGCCATCTGGTCCAGCACCTTCTTCAAGATCGCGGCGGCCAGCGTCGAGGTCGTGAACTGCCCGGTCACGGTGCCGTCGCCGTGGTCGTGCAGCGTCAACCGGACCCGTGCCCGCGCCTGCTCCTCCTCATCGCGCAGCAGCCGGTCCTCGTGGGCGTCGACCGTCGCCCGGTCCCGCTCGACGGCCGCCAGCGCCCGGCGGGCGGCGCGGCGCAGCTCCTTCGGGTCCATCACCCTGGCCTTGGCCAGCAGGTCGGCCTCGACTGGCCGCGACCTGCTGAGCCGACAAGCCCGCGCGGCAGCGCCTTGATCGCCGCAGCGATCACCGCCGCGTGCGCCGCCGACACTGCACCCTCACCCAGCGCGTCGGCGGTGCCGGCCAGCTGCTCCTCGTCCAGCGCCTGGGCGAGCCTGGTCTGCCGCGCGGACTCCGCCGGCTCGCTGTTGGTGGCCTTGGCGTGCCACTGCGACGTCGACGCCGCACCCGAGTCGGCCGCCACGTGCGCCTTGTCCGCGGCCGCCAGTAGCTTCAGCTTCAGGGCCTGCAGCCGGGTCAGCGCACGGTCGGTCTCGCGCACCAGCGCGGCGTACTCACCACGCGGCAGCTTCTCCAGCGGAGCGACCGCGTCGAGCAGCTCGTGGACCCCTTCGACCGCCGAGGCGGGCGAGAGCCCGATCGCCGGCAGGTCGTGGATCAACGTCATGAGACAACCCTATTCGAACGCATGTTCGAGTCAATGGGTCGCGTGACATCTGGGGAAAGCTTCTTGGAAAGGTGGCCCGGGCCCCCACAACCGGGCCACTTCGCGTCCCCGGCCCGCCACCACGGGACGAGAAGCCATGGCAGGCACCGCTCGGGTGCTCTATCCTCGTCGCACCATGACCTTCCTGTGTTGTCGCTGTCGCTGACCGCCACCCCCGGGTGGCGGCTCTCGCCGTCCCGACAGCTCGACGACCAGGAACCCTCATGACCAGCACGCTCCACGCCTCCTCGTGGGCCGACGTCCTGTCCGCCCGAGGACTGCGCGTCCTGCCCCACAGCCGCTTCGTGCCCCTCGACGTCTGGCTCGTCGACCCGCGCGACCCCTCGCAGCTCCTGCACCTGCTGGCCCGCGGCACCCGGGTGCGGCTCGCCGTCTACGACCGCAGCGACCTCACGACGCTGCTGCTGCGCGCCGAGTGCGACTGCGAGGAGCACCGACTCGCGGGTGCCTCAGGGCGACCGGCGCTCCGGCCGGGGGTCACCCCCGTCGCCGAGGCGGTGTACGACGGCGCGGTGCGGGCCGGGTGGTCGGGCATCGCCGCCGGCCTCCTGCGCACCGAAGAGGTGGCTCCGATCCTCGACGAGCTGTACCTCGAGCTGCAGCAGGAGGCACCTGCGCTCGGCGTCGCCGGCTGAGCCACACCGAGCCACCCCGAGCACAAGCAAAGCCAGCCGCGAGCCACCTTCAGCCACCCTGAGCCACAATGCCCACGTGCCGGTAGCCGAGAGAGAGGTCGACGAGACGCTCGTCCGCGCCCTGCTGGCGGGACTGCCGCCGCACCTCGCACACCTGCGTGACGCGCCGGTCTCCTTCGTCGCAGAGGGGTGGGACAACAGCGTGTGGCGGGTCGGCACCGACCTCGCCGCGCGGGTGCCGAGGCGTGAGCTCGCCGTCCCGCTGGCGGTGAACGAGGCCCGCTGGCTGGACGTCGTCGCCGCGCCCGTCGTCGAGCGGGGGGTGCGGGTCCCCTCCCCGGTCCACCTTGCTCCCGCCGGCGACCTGCACCCCTTCCCGTGGCTGCTGGTCACGTGGGTCGAGGGGACCATGCTGGAGGGCCACCCACCGGCCGACCGCGGCGACGTCGTCACGCTCCTCGCGCAGGTCCTGCCCGGCCTCCACCGAGCGGCGCCCGCAGAGGCACCGCTCAACCCGTTCCGCGGCCTCGACCTGCGTGACATGCCGGCGCCCCGACCCGAGGTCGTGGCCGCGGCACGCGACGTCGTGGGGCGGGGCGCGGTGGAGCGGCTGCTCGAGGTGCTGGAGGCCGGCGCCGCGGCAGCGCCCTGGCCGGGCCCTCGGGTCTGGTGCCACGGCGACCTGCACCCGCGCAACCTCGTCCGCACTCCCGACGGGGGGCTGGGTGTCCTGGACTTCGGCGACCTGACCGCCGGCGACCCCGCGGTCGACCTCGGCGTGGCCTGGACGACGTTCACGCCCGAGCAGCGCGCGGAGCTCCTCGCCCGCCTCCGACCCTCCTACGACGAGCATGCACCGACCCGCGCCCGCGGCTGGGCAGCCCGCTTCGTGCTCGGGGTCGCCGGCAACGAGCCGGCCCCGTTTGCCGCGACGCTCCAGCACGCGACAGCGCAGCTGCTGGCCTGAACCGGCCGCGCGGTCAGCGGGTGAAGACGATCTTGCCGAAGACGTCGCCCTCGGCCATCGCGGCGAAGCCCTCCGGAGCCTTCTCCATCGGCAGCGTGCGGTCGACCAACGGCCGCGTGCCGGTGGCATCGAGCATCCGCACCAGCGCGGCCAGCTCGTCCCGGGTGCCCATCGTCGAACCGATGATGCGGAGCTGGAGGAAGAAGACCCGCGTCAGCTCCGCGCTGTCAGGGTTGGGACCGCTGGTCGCGCCGCTGATGACGATGGCACCCCCCGGCCGCAACGACTTGACCGAGTGCGACCAGGTCGCCTTCCCGACGGTCTCCATGACGGCGTCGACGCGCTCCGGCAGCCGCGCTCCCGACTCGAACACCTCGTGCGCCCCGAGCTCGAGCGCCCGCGCCCGCTTCGACTCGTCGCGGCTGGTCGCCCACACCCGCAGCCCACCCGCCCGGGCCAGCGTGACCAGGGCGGTGGCGACGCCGCCGCCGGCGCCCTGCACCAGGACGGTGTCGCCGGCCTTGAGCCCGCCCTGCGTGAAGAGCATGCGGTACGCCGTCAGCCACGCGGTCGGCAGGCAGGCCGCCTCCTCGAAGCTCAGCGACGAGGGCTTGGGCACGACGTTGGCCGTCGGCACCATCACCTTGTCGGCGAACGTGCCGGGATGACGCTCGCTCAGCAGCGACCGGCGCGGGTCCAGCGTCTCGTCGCCCTGCCACTCCGGGGAGCTGACCACGGCGTGGACCACGACCTCGTTGCCGTCGGCGTCGTAGCCGGAGGCGTCGCACCCGAGCGTCATCGGCAGCTGCTCCTGCTTCAGCCCGACGCCTCGTAGCGACCAGAGGTCGTGGTGGTTGAGCGAGGCCGCCTTGACCGTGACGGTCGTCCAGCCGGCAGGGGGCTCGGGGTCGGGCTGCTCGCCCACGACCAGGCCGGCGAGCGGGTTGTCGGTGTCGAAGGACTCGGCGTAGACGGCGAACATGGCGCCGAGCCTAGCGACGCCGGAGCCCGGCCTCAGCGGGTGGCGACCCCGTCACGCCGGGCCGCGGCCGCGACCGCCTCGGCCACCGCCGGGCCCACCCGCTGGTCGAACGGCGAGGGGATGACGTGGTCCTCGCGGAGGTCGTCGCCGACCAGCCCGGCCAGGGCGTTGGCCGCGGCGAGCTTCATGCTCTCGGTGATGGCGGTGGCCCGCACGTCGAAGGCTCCGCGGAAGATGCCCGGGAAGGCCAGCACGTTGTTGATCTGGTTGGGGAAGTCGGAGCGACCCGTGGCGACCACGCGCGCGTGCCGGTGCGCGACGTCCGGGTGCACCTCGGGCTGCGGGTTGGCCAGGCCGAAGACGATCGCGTCCGGGGCCATCGAGGCCACCTGCTCCTCGGGGACCGTGCCGCCGGAGACGCCGATGTAGACGTCGGCGCCCTCCATCGCGTCGGCGAGCGTGCCCCTGCGGCCGGTGATGTCAGCGGTCTCGGCGGCCAGCTCGCTCTTGACCTGGGTCAGGTCGTGGCGCGAGCTGTGCAGGATGCCGCGGCGGTCGAGCACAGCGAGGTCCTTGATGCCCGCGGCGAGCAGGATGCGGCTCACCGCCACCCCGGCCGCACCGGCTCCCGAGATCACCACCCGGGTGGTCTCCTGCAGCCGCTCGGTGAGCCGGAGCGCGTTCTCCAGGGCGGCCAGCACCACCACCGCGGTGCCGTGCTGGTCGTCGTGGAAGACCGGGATGTTGAGCCGTGCCTTGAGCCGTTGCTCGATCTCGAAGCAGCGTGGCGCCGAGATGTCCTCCAGGTTGATGCCGCCGAAGCTGGGGGCGAGCCGGACGACGGTCTCGACGATCTCGTCGGTGTCGGTGGTGTCGAGGCAGATGGGGACGGCGTCCACGCCGCCGAAGTGCTTGAAGAGCACCGCCTTGCCCTCCATGACCGGCATCGCGGCGGAGGGGCCGATGTCACCGAGGCCGAGCACGGCGGTGCCGTCGGTGACGACGGCGACGGTGTTGGAGATCCAGGTGTAGTCGCGGGCCAGGGTCACGTCCTCGGCGATCGCCTCGCACACCTGGGCGACGCCGGGGGTGTAGGCGAGGGAGAGGTCGTCCCGGTCGGCGAGCGCGACGGTGGAGACCACCTCCATCTTGCCGCCGACGTGGAGGTCGAAGACCGGCGACCCGACACGAGCGTCCGGTCCGGAGCCGGGGGACCCCGGACGGTCCGGCTCCCCGGATGAGTCAGTCATCCCGACCTTTCGTGCTCGCCGATCTGGAAACGCGCCAGTCTCCCACAGCGGGGTCACCCGGGATCACCTGACCGGCGCCGGATCCTGCCCGGCCCCGGCCACACCCGCAGCCTCGCCACGGCCACGACGTCCGCGTCCGGGACGGCGCCCACCTGCCAGGAGTCGACGCCCGTCCTCGGGTTGTCCCGCTCGACCCACCAGCCGTCGGACTCGCGGCGCCGGACGCGTTTCACCGCCACGGTGCCGTCGGGCAGACGTACGACGCACACCTCGCCGGGACGTGGTCGGGCACCGTGGCGCACCACCAGCAGGTCGCCCTCGTGGAGGGTCGGCTCCATCGACCTGCCGTGCACCCGAGCGAGGCCCCACTGCCCGCGTCGGCCGTCCCTGCGCCCCACCTGCAACCTCCCGTCGTCCGTCCGCCGCCGGCTCCGGTGACCGAGTGTCGACCCGCCTGCCGGAGGACGCACCACGGGGGTAGTGTCGCGACAGGACAGACCAGCCCACCCGACCGAAGGGGAACACATGCTCTTCCGGATCTTCGCACCGACGATCGACGTCCACGCCCACTGCGACCTGCCGTGCGGCGTCTACGACCCAGCACAGGCGCGCATCGAGGCCGAGTCGATCAAGGCGATCATCGGCAAGGTCGCGGGCAACGACGACCCCGACTTCCGCACCCGGGCGATCATCATCAAGGAGGAGCGGGCCGAGCTGGTCAAGCACCACCTGTGGGTGCTCTGGACCGACTACTTCAAGCCGCCGCACTTCGAGAAGTACCCGCAGCTCCACCAGCTGTTCAACGAGGCCACCAAGCTCGCGGGCGCGGCCGGTGTCAAGGACAACCTGGACGAGGCGAAGGCCGACGAGCTGCTGGGCAAGATCGAGGAGATCGCCCAGATCTTCGCCGAGACCAAGCAGGGCTGAGACCCGACGCAGCGACGGCCGGGGCCACGGACCCCGGCCGGTCGTCTGTCACCGTCACCCACTGACCCCGTGGCCGAGCGCCACCCGACCGAGAGCCGACCAGCGTGTTGCCTGACCACCACCCGCACGCCCGCCTGAGCGTGCCCGCGGACGGCTCCTACCTGACGGTGCTGCGCACGGCCACCTCGGGCCTGGCCACGCGCATCCACTTCACCCTCGAGGACATCGAGGACCTCCGGATCGCCGTCGACGAGGCCTGCGCGATCCTGCTCGCGCAGGCGCGTCCGGGGGCCGACCTCGAGTGCGCGTTCTGGGTCGACTCGGCGTCGATGACGATCGAGGTCGCGACCACCTGCGAGTCGCCCCGGGCACCCTCCCAGCACGGCTTCGCGTGGCGGGTGCTGTCGGCGCTTGCCGACGACGCCGCCACCCGGGTCGAGGGGGATCGCCTCGTCGTCACGCTCACGAGGAACTCGGGCCAGTCGTCATGACCGCGGACCAGCCGGACGAGACCGTCACCCACCAACCCCTGGCGGTCGACGAGGACGTCGCGGCGGAGCCCGCCTCCGACATCAGCGACCTCCACCGACGCACCGCGGAGCTCTTCGCCGAGATGCGGTCGGCCCCGCCGGAGCGCGCGGAGTCCACCCGGCACCAGCTGGTCGAGCTGCACCTGCCGCTCGCGGAGTACCTCGCGCGCCGGTTCGGCAACCGGGGCGAGCCGCACGAGGACCTGGTGCAGGTCGCCACGATCGGGCTCATCAAGGCCATCGACCGCTTCGACTCCGAGCGGGGGGTCGCCTTCTCGACGTACGCCACGCCCACGATCGTCGGCGAGATCAAACGTCACTTCCGCGACCGGGGCTGGACGATCCGGGTGCCGCGCCGGCTGCAGGAGATGCAGGCCGTGATCAGCCAGGCGGTCTCCGACCTCGGCCAGGAGCTGGGCCGCTCCCCCACGGTCGCCGAGCTGGCGAAGCGCGCCGGGCTCAGCGAGGAGGAGATCATCGAGGGCCTGGAGTCGGCGAACGCCTACAGCCCGCTCTCCCTGGACGCCCCCGACCCCGCCGGGGAGGTGGGTGCGGTCATCGAGCAGCTGGGTGACTACGACGACGCGCTCGACGCGGTGGTCGACCGCGAGACGGTCAAGCCGTTGCTCGACCAGCTCGACGCCCGCGCGAAGAAGATCCTGCTGCTGCGCTTCTTCCGCAACATGACCCAGTCGCAGATCGCCGAGGAGCTCGGCATCTCGCAGATGCACGTGAGCCGGCTGCTGAGCCGCACCCTGGCCGAGCTGCGCCAGAAGCTGGAGGAGGCCCAGCCGGCGTGACAGGCCGGCGTGACTGGCCGCGCGACCGGCCGCCCTGGCGTCGTCAGTCGCTGAGCGCGCGCAGCGACTGCGGGTGGAAGATCCCCGCCAGCACGACGAGGGCGATCAGGCCCATCGTCACCGCGACGTACGTCGTGGCGCCGCCCCAGAAGCTCGAGGCGACGCCCAGCTGGATCAGCTGGGCGAAGACGACCGGCGACCGCGCCCACGACCTGCGGCGCCGCAGCTGCCAGGCGCACCAGGCCAGCCCCGCGCCGTAGAGCAGGAAGAAGGTGACGGTGGTCAGCCCCATCGTGAGCCGCTGGCCCTCGAGAGCGGGCACCAGCGTGATCGCCTGGAGGATCAGGGCGAAGGCCTCGAGACCGGTGAGCGCGGCCGCGACCTGCAACGGCGGCGGGGCGGGGTCAGGACGGTGAGCGGCGGAGGCCTGGGCACCGTAGTTGGTCACGCGCGCATGCTATCGAGCGCTGTCGACGCCTGTGTGACGGAACCAACCGGTGGGAGCCCTTGCCTGCACCCCGCATTGTTGACACGATAGGTCGTCCCGTTGTGAAAGTTCTCGACCGAAAACGGCCACTGAGTCCCGCCAGGCTACGAAACCGGTAGGTAATACGAGGTCGCACGACGGAATCCATCGTCATAGACACAGCATGATCCCCGTGCCCCGGGCACGGACAGCCGCAACCGCAGGAAGAGGAGTCCCATCGCCATGGATTGGCGCCACCGTTCCGAGTGCTTGGAAGAAGACCCTGAGCTCTTCTTCCCGATCGGCAACACCGGGCCTGCTCTGATGCAGATCGAGGAGGCCAAGCAGGTCTGCCGTCGCTGCGACGTGCGCGAGCAGTGCCTGGCCTGGGCGCTCGAGGCCGGCCAGGACCACGGCGTGTGGGGCGGCCTCAGCGAGGACGAGCGTCGCGCGCTCAAGCGGCGCAACGCGCGGGCGAGGGTGCGCGCAGGAGTCTGACAGCATCGGCTGCGAGCTCCTGGGACGCCCACGGGCGTCCTTCTCGGTTTTCGGAGCCCCATCCGCGGTGGCTCACGTCGTCCGCTCCTGGGCGACCGTCCGCGCGGTGAAGCTCGCGCTGGTGCCGCCCTCCTCGTTGCCCCCGATCTCGAGCGCGCCCTGCAGCTCGCCCTCGACCAGCGCGCGCACGATGGAGAGGCCGAGGCTGCCGGCGGAGGCCTCCGCGAAGCCCTCGGGGAGACCGCGGCCGTCGTCCGCGACGACCACGCTCAGCTCGGGCCCGCGCCGGTCCACCACCAGCCGCACGTGTCCCGGCTCGCCGGAGAAGGCGTGCTCGACGGCGTTGTGCAGCAGCTCGTTGAGCACCATGGCGAGGGTGGTGGCCACGTCTCCGGGCAGGTGCCCGAACGTGCCCTCCCGGGCGGAGGTGACCCGCCCGCCGTCCCCGGGTGTGCCCAGCTCGCAGACCGTCGCCCGCAGCCGGTCGGCGATCTCGTCGAAGTCCACCGACTCGTCGAGCGCGTGGCTCAGCATCTCGTGCACGAGCGCGATGGCCGCCACCCGGCGCTCGGCCTCCTGCAGCGCTCCCCTCGACTCCTCGGTCGAGACCCGGCGCCCCTGGAGCCGGAGCAGCGCGGCCACCGTCTGCAGGTTGTTCTTCACCCGGTGGTGGATCTCCCGGATGGTCGCGTCCTTCGTGACCAGCTCACGGTCCCGACGGCGCAGGTCGGTCACGTCGCGCACCAGGAGGCAGGCGCCGGTGTGCTCGAGCGCGCCGCGGCCCCCCGTCAGCAGCGGGAGGGAACGCACGATGAGCACGGTCTCCCCGTCGGTCATCTCGGTGTCACGTGCCCTCCGCCCGCCGAGCACCGCGCTCACGGTCTCCTCGTCGGGCCGCAGGTCAGCGGGCACCAGCTCGCGCGCGGTCGCCGCGAGGTCTCGCCCGCCGAGGTCGTGGGCGAGCCCGAGCCGCCGGAAGGCCGAGACCGCGTTCGGGCTGGCGAAGGTCACCGTGCCGCGTGCGTCGAGGCGCAGGAAGCCGTCGCCGACCCGCGGTGAGTCCGTGTGGTCCGACCGCTGGCCGGCGAAGGGGAAGAGCCCGTCCCCGATCATGCGGCTGAGGTCGCCCGCGGTGGCGAGGTAGGCCAGCTCCAGCTGCGACGGGGTCCGGACGCCCATGAGGTTCGTGCTCCGGGTGACCACGCCGAGGACGCGGCTCCCCCGGCGCACCGGGATCGCCTCGAGCCTCACCGGCACGGCGTCGCGGAGCTCCGGGTCACCGGCGCGCACCACCCGGCCGGTCCGCCACGCCTCGTCGAGCAGGGGCCGCCGGCCGCCGGGCACGAAGCTGCCCAGGAGGTCCTCGACGTACGCCGTGGGGCCGGTCGTGGGCCGCATCTGCCCGGCCGCCCAGAACCCGAGGCCGGCGCGATCGGGCAGCCACAGCACCAGGTCGGCGAACGACAGGTCGGCGATGATCTGCCAGTCGGCCAGCAGCAGGGCCAGCCAGGCGACGTCCTCGTCCTCCAGGTCGGTGTGCGCCCGCGACAGCTCGGTCAGCGTCGGCATCCGGTCAGACTAGGGCAGGGTGCGGCGGCCCCGGCGACCGCGCTCGCACGTCCGGGCGGAGCGTCCGCCGACCGCTCGGAGCGGTTGGATAGTTTGCGCACATGACGACCTCCGTGCCCGGTGCCGCCCGTCCCGACCAGTCCCCGTCAGCAGACCCGGCCGACGCGCCCCAGGGCGCGGTCGAGGCACACAGCGGCGCGCACGCCGTCGCGGTGGCCGCAGCCCATGGCGTGGACACGATGTTCACCCTGTCGGGCGCCCACGTCTTCCCGATGTACGACGGCGCGGTCAAGGCTGACCCGCCCATGCGTCTCCTCGACGTCCGGCACGAGCAGACCGCGGTCTTCGCAGCGGAGGCCGTCGGCAAGCTGAGCAGGGTGCCCGGTCTCGCCGTGCTCACCGCGGGCCCCGGCATCACCAACGGCGTGAGCCCGATGACGCAGGCCTACTTCAGCGGGGCACCGCTCGTCGTCGTCGGCGGGCGCGCACCCGGCAACCGCTGGGGCACCGGCAGCCTCCAGGAGCTCGACCACGTGCCGCTGGTGGCCTCGGTGACCAAGGCTGCCTCCACCGTGCACGAGGCGGGCCAGGTGGCCGGCGCCGTGCACGACGCCTTCACCACCGCTCGCACCAGCCACCGGGGACCGGTGTTCCTGGACGTGCCCATGGACACCTTCTTCGACAGCAGCAGCGCGGAGCGGCCGGTCCCCGGCACGACGCGCGGCGCGGACCCCGACCCGGAGGCCATCGGCGAGATCGGCGCCCTGCTGGCCGAGTCGTCGCGCCCGGTGATCGTGCTCGGCAGCGACGTCTGGGCCGACGGTGCGGAGGAGGCGGCGCTCCGGCTGGTCGAGGAGGCGGGTCTGCCGGCGATCGCCAACGGCATGGGCCGCGGCATCGTGCCGGGGGGCCACCCGATGCTGGTCACCAAGGCACGCGGCCAGGCGCTGGGCAACGCCGACCTGGTGCTGGTCGTCGGCACCCCGCTGGACTTCCGGCTGTCCTACGGCGTCTTCGGGGGCAAGGACGGCGCCACCGGTGGCCAAGGTGGTGCACCTCGCCGACACCCCCGGCCAGCTGAGCGGCCACGCCGAGCTCGCCGCTTCCGCCTCCGGCGACCTGAGCGCCGTCCTCGACGGGATCCACGCCTCGCTGGAGCAGCAGCTGCGGCGCCCGGACTGGTCGGAGTGGGTGGGTCGGCTGCAGGACGCCGTGCGCTCCGCGACAGAGCGTGACCGCGAGCTGCTCTCGGCCGAGGCCGACCCGGTGCACCCCGCTCGGATCTACGGCGAGCTGCTGCCCCGGCTGGAGGACGACGCGGTCGTCATCGGCGACGGCGGCGACTTCGTCTCCTTCGCCGGCAAGTACGTCGAGCCCCGCCGCCCCGGCGGCTGGCTGGACCCCGGGCCGTTCGGCTGCCTCGGCGCCGGTCTCGGCGCCGCCATCGGCGCGCGCCTGACGCGGCCCTCGTCGCAGGTGGTGCTGCTGCTCGGCGACGGCGCCGCCGGCATGTCGCTCATGGACGTCGACACCTTGGTGCGCCACGACCTGCCGGTGGTCATGGTGTGCGGCAACAACTCGGCGTGGGCCCTCGAGAAGGGACCCATGCAGATGCTGTACGGCTACGACGTGATCGCCGACCTGGCTCCCCGGACGCGCTACGACGAGGTGGTGACGGCGCTGGGAGGCGGCGGCGAGATGGTGACCGACCCGCGCGAGATCGGGCCGGCGCTCGACCGCGCCTTCGCCTCCGGCGTGCCCTACCTCGTCAACGTCATCACCGACGTCGACGCGACCTACCCCCGCAACACCTTCGGCATCTGAGCGGGACCTCCCCGCTTGTAGATCGGGGTTTCGGTCGCTCAACACAGGGTGTGCCCCTCACGAAGCGACCACAGCCCTGACCGAGTACGGCGGCGGCGGGCAGGGGACGGCGATCAGAGGCGGGACAGGAAGCGGTCGCGGTCGACCACGACGCGGGTGACCTCTCCCTGACCGACCAGCCGGTCACGGGAGTCGGTGGCGTCGACCTGGAAGCGCAGCAGCCGACCGTCGCGATGGACCACCTGGGCCGTGACGCGCACCTCCTCCCCGACCGCGCTCGCGCGCAGGTGCTCCAGCGAGACGCGTGTGCCCACGCTGGTGCTGGAGTCGTCGAGCTCGTCCGCGACCGCCGCGCAGGTGGTCGCCTCCGCCCAGGCGAGCAGCCGCGGCGTCCCCAGCACGGCGAGGTCGCCCGAGCCCAGCGCGGCGGCCGTGTCGTCCGGCGTGACGGTGAAGGTCAGGGTCGCGGTGGCTGCCATGGCGCTCATGCTGGCACGGCCTCGATTTCGTCCCTGCTCGGGACGCCTGAGACAATGGACCGATTCGATCGACGAGGAGTGAGCAAGCATGGGCAAGACCGGACGCAAGCGCCGCGCTCGCCGGAAGAAGAACGCGAACCACGGCAAGCGCCCCAACGCCTGAGCCGCAGGTCTGCACAGACAGCAACGAGCCCTCGGCTCTCGACAGGATCCAGGGCTCTTCCACGTGTCGTGTCCGGGAGCGTCGAGCGGCTCTCGGTGAACTGACCCGCACCTGGCGGATCTGCACCAGCATCCGCTGACGCAGGTCCTCGGGAGCATGGTCGCTGCACGAGCGCGCCACGAGCGCCTTCACGGTGCGCTCGACGGCGTAGTCGGCGAGGCACGGCGCGCAGTCGTCGAGGTGGCGCTGGATCTCGGCGCGTCGGCGTCGGCGAGCTCGTTGTCGATGAAGAAGACCATCCGGGCCAGTGCCTCGGCGCAGTCCATGTCGTGCTCACCGCCGCAGCTCATGACCCCGCTCCTGCGTCCACGCTGCATGCCGCGCTCGCGGGCGTAGTCGGCGAGCATGCTCGCGCAGCTGCCGGCGGCCGCGGTGCAGCCGCGACATCACCGTGCCGATCGGCGTGCCCATGATCTCGGCGATCTCCTTGTACGGGAAGCCCTCGACGTCGGCGAGGTAGACCGCCAGCCGGAAGTCCTCCGGCAGCTGCGACAGCGCGTCCTTGACGTCGCTGTCGGGAAGGCGCTCCAGCGCCTCCATCTCCGCGGACTTCAGGCCGCTGGTGCGTGTGCGACTCGGCGCGCGCGCAGCTGCCAGTCCTCGACCGTCTCGGCCATCGACTGCTGCGGCTCGCGCTGCTTCTTGCGGTAGGTGTTGATGAACGTGTTGGTGAGGATCCGGTAGAGCCACGCCTTGAGGTTCGTGCCCTCCTTGAACTGGTGGAAGGCGGCGTAGGCCTTGGCGAACGTCTCCTGGACCAGGTCCTCGGCGTCGGTGGGGTTGCGCGTCATCCGCATCGCGGCGGAGTAGAGCTGGTCGAGGTACGGGCAGCGCGTCGCGCTCGAAGCGCGCGGTCCGCTCCTCCTCCGTCTTCGGACGCGGACGGAGGACTCGCTCGCGTCCGGGTGCTGGGGTTGTGACATCGCCCTCCAGCCTACCGGGAGGGGGTGCAGCGGCATGACGCGTCGCCGGGCTGCGAGGCGACCGTCGGGCGGTCGGTGACCCGGTCGTCCCCCGGTCGAGAACCGCCGTCACTCCGCACCTCCTGATCGCCGTCACGGGCCTCGCCGCGTCCCCTCCGTCAGGGTGCAACGCGACCGGGCGGCCGGACGATTCCCCACCACCTCGCGCACCACGAACTCCATCGTCGCCTCGACCACCATGACGAGCGCGTCGGCCTGGCTCAGCGCGGCCCGCGCCGGGCACCGCGAGCCCGTGGTCGGCGTCGGGCACGCACCGACGACCTGCAGGTGCGGTCGGGGAACTCCTCCGGGCCGCCCGAACGGGTCCCGCTCCCCCTGGACGACGAGCATCGGGACGTCGACCGCCAGCAGCTCGTGCCGACCCGGACTTGCTCGGGCTTGCCCGGGCGGGTGCAGCGGGAACGACGAGCGCGAGCACCCCGGACGCGCCGAGGTGGTGCGGCGGTGCGGCAGGCGCTGAGCGCGCACCGGCGCTGCGGCCGCCGAGCACCAGCGGGGTGCGGGGCCGCAGCTGGTCGGCGACGGCCACCAGGCACTCGTCGAGGACCGCGGGGCGGGGGCGACCTTCTTGCCGGCGACCCGCCAGGGCTGCTCGAGCCGGACCACGGTGATGCCCTCGCGCGGCAGCTCCGCGGCCAGCGCCGCGAGGTCGCGCGCCTCCGACGCCGCCGCCGGCGCCGTGCCCGAGCAGCAGCGTCGCGATCGGGCCGCCGCGACCGGTCGGTGTGCAGCCTGGCGTCGCCGTGCGGGGTGCGCGACCTCGCGCACGGAGGTCACGCGTCGACTCCGTCGGGCACCTCGTCAGCGGGCAGCGGTCGAGCAGCTCGGGACCGTTGTTGCGCACGTTGTTGACCGCGGTCGACACCGGGATACGCCTCGAGCCGGCCGGGCGCCGCCGGCACCAGCAGGCCGCGCAGCCGTGTCGGGTCGCCGCTCTCGGGGTCGAGCCACGCGGCGTACCGCGTCCCGCTCGACGAGCAGCGGCATCCGGTCGTGGATCTGGCCGACGGTCGTCCTCGGCGCGTGGTGGTGAGGACGGTGCAGGTCCACCGGAAGCGCTGCCGGGTCGTCGTCGTCGCGGGTCGGGTCGCGCCAGATCTCGTAGAGCCCCGCCATCGCCATCACCGAGCCGTCGGTCGGGATGGATGAAGAACGGCTGCTTCAGCGGCTTGCCCGCCTTGGTCGTCTGCTCGGTGGGTACCACTCGAAGTAGCCGTCGGCCGGGAGCAGGCACCGCCGCTTGGCGAACGCCTGCCGGAACGCCGGCTTCTCGGCGACGCGTCTCCATCGCGGGCGTTGATCATCCGGTTGCCGATCTTCGGGTCCTTCGCCCAGAACGGCACCAGCCCCCAGCGCACGCGACGCGCAGCTGGCGCGTGACTCCTCGGGCCGCGGCTCGAGCACGGCGTAGACCTGCTTGGTCGGGGCCACGTTGTAGTCCGGCGGCAGCGGCTCGGCGACCGTCTCCTTGACCGACGCCCGGTCGATCTCGAACTCCTCGGCGAGGTCCTCGGGCTTCGACTGGAGGCATAGCGACCGCACATGCCTCCACTCTACGGTCGGAGGCCGGCTCCAGGCGACGGTCGACCAGCGCCCGCGACCACCGTCCCGACGACCCAGGCGATGTCGTCGGCGGTCTCGGCGCGGCGGTCGCGACGGGCTGGGTCACGTGGCTGAGCACCAGCCGCACCACGGTCTCCAGCGCGACGGGCAGCCGCTCGCCCTGAGCGGCAGGTCGGGGTAGTGCACGCGCGACCAGCTCGTAGAGGAAGTCGGTGGCGCGGTCGATGAGGCCCCGGCGCTGGAAGATGTAGGGCAGCAGCTCGGTGTCGCCGGTGTGCCCGCTCTCGAGCACCGAGCGCAGCAGGGCGTCGTCCTCGGCGCCAGCTCCAGCGCGCCGTCGCACGGCGGCGCGCACCGCCGGCGGTGAAGTCCGTCCTCCGTCGGTGATGCGCTGCCGCACGACGTCGAGGAAGACGTCGAGCTCGCGCATCACGAGCTGCTCGGCCAGCTGCTGCTTGGAGCCGAACTCGTTGTAGACCGTCTGCCGGCTCACCCCGGCCCGGTCGGCGATCTTCGCCATCGTGAGCCGCCGCCAGCCCGTCGCGGCTGAAGGCGTACGGCCGCGGCGTCGAGCAGCCGGTCGCGCAGCATGCGTGCGGACCGCGGCGCGGAAGGGCTCGGTCGGTCACGTCGACCAGTGTGCCCCGCTCCGGTCGGGGGCTCACGGTCATCGACGGGTTCGAAGTCCTGCTGCTCGCGCACGCCGCAGTCGGGGCAGGCCCAGTCGGGGTCGATCTGGTCGAACGGCGTGCCGGCGGCCAGCCCTCGCGCGGGTCGCCCGCGTCCTCGTCGTAGACGTAGTCGCAGCTGGGGCAGCGGAACCGCGCCATCGCGGCCGCTCAGGCCGCCGCGCGCGCTCGCGGCCGCGGGTACGCCGCGAGGTAGTGCGTCGCCTTGCGCGGCTGGATGTTGGCCCGGGAGACGTCGCCGTCGTAGTGGGCGACGACGCGCTTGTCCATCACCCGGCGCCAGACCGCCGGCACCCAGGTGAGCACGATCATCCCGGCGTAGCCGGTCGGCAGCACCGGCGCCTCGGGGAAGTCGCGCAGCGCCTGGTAGCGGCGGGTCGGGTTGGCGTGGTGGTCGCTGTGCCGCTGCAGGTGGTAGAGCAGCACGTTCGTGCCGATGTTGTTGCTGTTCCAGCTGTGGCTCGGGTTGACCCGCTCGTAGCGGCCGCGACTCCGAGCTTCTGGCGCCGCATGCCGTAGTGCTCGAGGTAGTTGACCGACTCCAGCAGCCAGATGCCGACGACCGCCTGGATCGACGAGGTAGGGGAAGATCGCCGAGGCCGAAGACCAGCCATCAGCGCGCCCCAGAGCACGACCGACATCGCCCAGGCGTTGAGGACGTCGTTGCGCAGCGTCCACGGGTGCTGCTGACGCCGGCGCGAAGCGCTTCTTCTCCAGCCCCAGGCGCTGCGCAGGCTGCCCGACATCGTGCGCGGGCAGGAACCCCCAGATGTTCTCGCCGAGCCGGGAGCTCGCCGGGTCCTCCGGGGTGGCGACGCGGACGTGGTGGCCGCGGTTGTGCTCGATGAAGAAGTGGCCGTAGAAGGTGTGCGCCAGGGCGACCCGGGCGAGCCAGCGCTCGTGCTTCTCCTTCTTGTGGCCGAGCTCGTGCGCGGTGTTGATCGCGATGCCGGCGACCATGCCCGACGCTGAGCGCCATGCCGATCCGGTCGGCGACGTCGTACTGCGGGCGGGTGAGCATCCAGGCGGTCCAGACGACGCGACGTACTGCAGCGGGATGAAGGCGTAGGTCATCCAGCGGTAGTAGCGGTCGTTCTCGAGGCGCTCGAGGACCTCGTCGGGCGGGTTGTTCGGGTCGAGGCCCGACGAGCAGGTCGAGCAGCGGGATGACACCGAAGACGAACAGCGGGCCGAAGTACCAGAACACGTCGATGCCCGGTCGCCTCGACCAGCCCCCAGGAGGCGAACGGGATCAGCGGGATGATCGCGCCCAGCAGCCAGGCGTACCGCTTGGTGTCGCGCCACTCCCCCGAGGTCTCCTCGCGCGGGGTGGGCTGCGCGTCGGCGGCCGTCGTGGACTGCGCCGCGGTCCGGGGGTGCAGGGACTCGACCGACATCGTCCGCTCCGTTCCATGGGATCACTGGTTTACAAGATCGTATGGATTGTCAACCAGTTTGGCAAGCATGGCGCGCGTGTCCACTCTGCGAACGAAAATCAACTTTTCTAGGACAACTGCGTCATGCCACCCCTTCCTGCGCGTCTCATCACCGGACGGCGACGCGTCACCACCTGGGAGGGTGACGCGACGCCGCGGAGGAACGGGTCTCTGGAGGGGAGGTGGACGACGTGCCGTTGCCGGTGTTCTCGCGACGTCGTCCACCGACCGCCGAGCGCGACCTCACCTCCGCCGAGCGCCGTGACGTCCCCCGGCACTTCGAGGCGGTGGCCGAGGCCCTGGCCGCCCGGCGCAGCCCGGCCTCGGCGTGCGCAGTCGTGGGCAGCACCGTGGCCGACGACGGCGTCTCCCTGGGAGAGGCCCTGACGGCGCTCAGCGCGACGTACGCGACGCTCGGTCTGGGAGAACCGACGTTCGCGGCCGTCGAAGCGCTGTCGCTGGCCTGGAGCGAGGCGACGCTCGCCTTCGTCAGCGAGATCTCGTGCGAGGACCCACTGACCGGCCTCGCCAGTGGCGCGCACCTGCGCGCACGCCTCTCGGAGATCTACCGGGAGGCCGCGCTGACGCGCAGCTCGCCCCGCACCACGCACGCGCTGCTCGTGGTCGACCTGGCCGAGCCGGCCGGAGCGAGCCGTCGCGACCCCTTCGAGCAGGCGCTGTGCCTGGCAGGGGCGGCCGAGGTGGTCCGGGACGCGTTCGCCGGCGGGGAGACGCTGGCGAAGGTGGGCAGCGACAAGGTCGTGGTGCTCGTGCGCCGCGACGCCCACCTGGGCGCCACCGTCGCGCAGCTGCGGGAGTCCCTGGACGCGGCGAAGGTCGCGTCCCGACCGAGGCTGTGGATCGAGGGCCTCCCCGACGACGCCGACGTGGCGACGATGGTGCTCTCCAGCCTGTCCCTGCTGTGACTCCATCCGGCCCAGCGCACCCCGCCACTTGCACGGTTCGGCTGCGCGGGGACGGCCGAGCGCCTTTACTTTGCTGACGTGCAGGCGAGACGGGGGACGCCAGTCCCTCCCCAGACTCCGGGACGAGAGGTAAACTCTCGGTTCATACGGGGACGATTCGTGCGTAAACGACATCGCCGCCGCCCACCACCATGACCGAGTTGCTCTCCTCCCAGGACGTACGCAGCGACGCCGAGCTCATCGCTCTGGTCCGCGGCGGGGACAACGACGCCTTCGGGGAGCTCTACACCCGGCACGTGGACGCGGCACGGCGGCTCGCTCGCCAGCTGCTGCGCGGCAGCGACGCCGACGACCTCGTCTCCGAGGCCTTCACCAAGGTGATGACGCTCCTGCAGGCGGGCAACGGCCCCGACGTCGCCTTCCGCGCCTACCTGCTCACCGCGATCCGCCGCCTCCACGTCGACCGGGTGCGGGGCGAGGCACGCCTCACCACCTCCGACGACATGGCGGCCTTCGACCCCGGCATCCCCTTCCAGGACACCGCCGTCGACCAGTTCGAGAGCGGTGCCGCGGCACGTGCCTTCGCCTCCCTGCCGGAGCGGTGGCAGCTGGTGCTGTGGCACCTCGAGGTCGAGGGCCAGAAGCCCGCGGACATCGCCCCCCTCCTGGGGATGAGCGCCAACTCGGTGTCGGCGCTGGCCTACCGCGCCCGCGAGGGTCTGCGCCAAGCCTTCCTCAGCGCGCACCTGCGCGAGACCGAGGAGACCACCTGCCGCTGGGTCACCGAGCACCTCGGGAGCTACGTGCGCAAGGGTCTCTCCCGGCGCGACAGCAGCAAGATCGACGCCCACCTGCGCGAGTGCCGGCGCTGCTCGGCCATGTACCTCGAGCTGGCCGAGGTGAACTCCAACCTCGGCGCCGTCATCGCACCCCTGCTGCTCGGCAGCCTCGCCGCCGGCTACCTCGCCGGCAACGGCGTCAGCAGCGTCACCGGGCTCGCGCTGCTCTGGGGCCGGACGAAGGAGATCGCCGGGGCCAACAGCGGCACCGTCGTCGCCGGCGCTGCCGCGGCCACGGTCGCGGCCGTCGCCATCGCAGCCACGGTGCTGGGATCGCCCGACAAGGAGACCGTCAGCGACCAGCCGACCGCCGACGGCACCGCGCAGGTGCCGACCCCGAGGTCGCCCCAGGACGACGTGCCGCCGCGGGTCGTCCCGACGATCGGGAGCCACAGCGCGCCGCGGACGCCGCCGCGGCGCTGGCGCTCCCCGCCCTGCTGCCGAGCAGCGTCGTCGAGCCGACGGCGGAGTCGACGGCCCCCACGGAGGAGACCCTGGCCGTGGAGGAGGCGGCTGCTGTCGCCGGTGCCAGCTCCCCGGCCGCCCCCGGCACCACCGAGCCCATCGACCCCACCGACCCCCCGGGCCCGGGCAGTGGCACCACGATGACCATCGCCACAGGATCCCTGGACGACGAGGCGCTGCGCCTGGTGCTCGACGGCGTGCCGGACAACGCGTCCGAGGTCGTCGTCCGGCTGACGTCGGGCTCCGGGCAGGTGTGGTTCGCCGAGCAGGGCGGCAGCTGCCAGGTCGACCCCCGCGACACGGCGACGTGCCCGGTGGGCGGCACGGCCGCCCGCGTCGGGGGCGCCGGCATGTCGGCGCACGCCCACCTGGTGCAGGCGCTGCAGTCCCTCACCATCCCGATCCGCTATCCCTCGAGCCTGACCGAGGACACCGTCACGGTCACCGTGCGGCTCCCGGGCGCCGGCCAGGGTCAGGTGGCCGACTCGCTGACGCTGACCTTCCGGCCGACCCCACCCAGCGCCGACCTCGACGGCGCGACCTCGACCGCCACCTCGACCGCCACCTCGACCGCCACCTCCACCGCCACCTCGACCGCCACCTCGACCGCCACCTCCACCGCCACCTCCACCGCCACCTCCACCGCCACCTCGACCGCCACCTCCACCGCCACCTCCACCGCCACCTCCACCGCCACCTCCACCGCCACCTCCACCGCCACCTCCACCGCCACCTCCACCGCCACCTCGACCGCCACCTCGACGCCGACGCAGCCAGTGGGCTGGGACATCTCGATGAGCCTGGCGACGTACATCGCGGACGCGACTGTGCGGCTGACGCTCGCGCGGCCTACCGGTCGGGAACGAGCGGCGCGACGTGTTCATCGACGTCTCGCAGTCAGGTGGGCCTGTGACCGTCGCGCCGAAGGGCGGTGACTGCGAGTCGGTCGGGTCCGGCCTGCTGTGCCACACCAACGGCACCGTCCACCACGTCGATCTCGATCTCGACCTGTCGCAGCTCGCGCCCGGCACCACGGCACGCCTGGTCTTCACGGCGTCACTGGTGGGAGCCCCTGATCCCGAACCCGTCGGACAACAGCGCCGGGATGACCGTGAGCGCCACCGGCGAGATCGCGATCGACGGGGTGCTCGGACTGAACGACGTCGTGGCGCACGCCGCCGACGCCCTGCGTGGCAGCCTCGGCGACGGGCCCCGGGACGCAGCCCCGGCGCAGACTCGCATGGCTCTGCCCAAGCCGGTGCCGACCAGTGCCTCGCCGTCTGCCGCGGACACCCCCCCTGGCCGGGCCGCCGAGCCTGCGCGGGCCGGGTCGTCACCGAGCGGCCGATCGAGCACGGAGCAGGGCGCTGAGGAAGGCACCGGGCAGGGGCGGCCTGAAGCGACCCCGAACGCCCTGCCGTCGAGCACGCCCCGGGCGACACCCTCCTCCAGCGCGGACCGGCGACCGGAGCCGTCTCGGCCGTGAGCCGTCGCCGAAGCCGGCCTCGACACCCGCTGCAGACCGGTCCGGGCCTGCCAGGAACGGGTGCGCGACCAAGGCGGCGACCTCGCGCCCCGGGGCGCGGCCGTGCGCAGACCCTCCTGCAGGGGCGCGCAGTGCGAAGCAGGGCTCTCATCGTTCGGGCAAGGCCGACAGGCAACGAGACAAGTCCACCGCTCACCACGGGCGACGCGGAGGGCACGGTCACGGCGGGCGGGGCCGGCACGGCCGGCGGTGACCCGACCACGACGGGGGCACTGCCCCCGACGTCCCCGGCCCTAGGATGAGGCCGATGCCCAGCGACCTGTGGCGAGCGCCCACCCCCGAGCGGCCGGTGCGAGCGACCGCCCGGGTGCCCGGGTCGAAGTCGCTGACCAACCGGGCGCTGCTGCTCGCCGCCGTGGCCGACGGGCCCTCCGAGGTGCGCAACGCGCTCCGGTCGCGTGACACCGACCTCATGGCCACGGCCCTGCGCGCGCTCGGCGCGTCCGTCGACTCCTCCCGCGACGACTGGCGCGTCTCGCCGCTCCGCGGCGACGGAGACGCCGAGGTCGACTGCGGGCTGGCCGGCACCGTGATGAGGTTCGTGCCCCCGGTCGCGGCCCTGCGCGACGGGTCCGTGCGCTTCGACGGCGACGTCCACGCCCGCACCCGACCCATGTCGGCGATGCTGGCGGCTCTGCGCGACCTCGGCGTCGACATCGACGACGAGGGTCGCGGTCGTCTGCCCTTCACCGTGCGCGGACGCGGCCGTGTGCAGGGTGGCGAGGTCACGCTGGACGCCTCGGCCTCGAGCCAGTTCGTCTCGGCCCTCCTGCTCGCCGGTGCCCGCTACGACGAGGGTCTCGTCATCCGGCACGTCGGTCCCCCGGTCCCCTCCCGGCCCCACCTCGAGATGACGGTCGAGGTGCTGCGGGAGCGCGGTGTCGTCGTGGACGACTCGGAGCCGGACGTGTGGCGGGTGCGGCCCGGCACGGTCACGGCCCTGGACGTGACCGTGGAGCCTGATCTGTCGAACGCCGCCCCCTTCCTGGCGGCGGCGGTTGCGACCGCCGGTGAGGTCACCGTGCCCGCGTGGCCGCAGGAGACGACCCAGCCCGGAGCGGTGCTGCCCGGGGTGCTCGAGGCGATGGGCGCCACCAGCGCGGTGCACGAGGGCGGCCTCACGCTGCGCGGCGCCGGCAGGGTCCTGGGTGTGGAGCTCGACATGCGCGAGATCGGCGAGCTGGCCCCGGCGGTGGCCGCTCTGTGCACGATGGCGGAGACCCCCTCCCGCCTCCGTGGGCTGGCCCACATCCGCGGGCACGAGACCGACCGGCTCGCAGCCCTCACCCGGGAGCTCAGCGCGCTGGGGGCGGCAGTCGTCGAGCACGACGACGGGCTGGACATCGACCCCGCGCCGATGCACGGCGGCAGGTTCGCGACGTACGACGACCACCGCATGGTGCACGCGGCGGCGATCGTCGGGCTGCGGGTGCCGGGGGTGCTCGTGGAGGACGCAGGGACGACGGCGAAGACGTTCCCGGGCTTCGAGCACGTGTGGGAGGCCGTGGTGTCGTCGGGCTCGCCCGACGACACCGCGTCCACCGGCACCTCGCACGGGCAGGCCGTATGACGCGCCGCGACCAGTACGAGCACCTCGACCACGAGTCGTTCGAGCGCCCTCGCCGTCGCACCCGTCCCCGCACGAAGGAGCGTCCCTCCTACGACGACGCGGTGGCGGCCGTGGTGGTCGCGGTGGACCGCGGCCGTCTGACCGTGCGGCTCGACGACGACCCCGACCGGGTGGTGGTCGCGATGAAGTCGCGGCCGCTCGGCCGCAAGGGGGTGGTGGTCGGCGACCGCGTGCGGCTCGTGGGTGACGTGACGGGAGACGAGGGCGCACTGGCGCGCATCGTCGAGGTGACCGAGCGCGAGACCGTGCTGCGCCGCACGGCTGACGACTCGGACCCCGTCGAGCGCGTCGTCGTCGCCAACGCCGACCAGCTGGTGGTCGTCGTCGCGCTGGCGGAGCCGGAGCCACGCACCGGGCTGATCGACCGCGCCATCGCCGCGGCGTACGACGCGGGCATCGAGCCGCTGCTGTGCCTGACCAAGGCCGACCTGGCGCGACCCGACGCGATCCTCGACGTCTACCGACCCCTCGACGTGCGGTACGTCGTGACGCAGCGCGGTGCCGACGTGGGGCCGCTGCGCGAGCGGCTGCAAGGTCGGGCCAGCGTGCTCCTGGGCCACAGTGGAGTCGGCAAGTCCACCCTCGTCAACGCGCTCGTCCCCGGCGCCGCGCGCGCCACGGGAGTCGTCAACGACCACACCGGTCGCGGTCGGCACACCTCCACCTCGGCCGTCATGCTGCGACTGCCCGGGAGCGGCTGGATCATCGACACCCCGGGCATCCGCTCCTTCGGCCTCGCCCACCTGGAGCCGGAGAGCCTGCTCGCCTCCTTCCCCGATCTCGAGGAGCTCACCGTCGACTGCCCCCGGGGCTGCAGCCACGAGGAGGGCGCGCCGGAGTGCGCCCTCGAGGTCGCCGCGAGCGAGGGCCGCGTCGAGCCCGCCCGCGTGGCGGCCTACCACCGGCTGCTGGCAAGTCGCGATGCGGGCGCATGACGCCGTCGGCATAGCCTGACCCCCATGCCCACCAGCTACAACGACGACCTGCGCCTCGCGCACGTGCTGGCCGACGACGCGGACTCGCTGTCCGTCGACCGGTTCCAGGCCCTCGACCTGCGGGTGGACACCAAGCCCGACCTCAGCCCTGTGACCGACGCCGACCGCGCCGTCGAGGAGGGCATCCGGCGCACCCTGTCGCGCGCCAGGCCGCGCGACGCGGTGCTGGGCGAGGAGCAGGGCGCCACCGGCTCGAGCTCCCGACGGTGGGTCGTCGACCCGATCGACGGCACCAAGAACTTCGTGCGCGGCGTGCCGGTGTGGGCGACCCTGATCTCGCTCATGGTCGAGGACGAGGTCGTCGTCGGGGTGGTCTCCGCGCCGATGCTCAGCCGGCGGTGGTGGGCCATGAAGGGCGGCGGTGCCTTCACCGGCAAGTCGCTCTACAAGTCCGCGACCTGCCGCGTCTCCGACGTCTCGAAGCTCACCCACGCGTCGCTGTCGTACTCCTCGTTGTCCGGGTGGGAGGAGAAGGGTCAGCTCGACGACTTCATGGCCCTGTCACGACGGTGCTGGCGCACGCGCGCCTACGGCGACTTCTGGAGCTACATGCTCGTCGCCGAGGGCTCGGTCGACGTGGCGGCCGAGCCGGAGCTCGAGCTCTACGACATGGCTGCGCTCGACGTCATCGTGCGTGAGGCCGGCGGGCGGTTCACCGGTCTCGACGGCAAGGACGGGCCCCACGGCGGCAACGCGCTGGCGAGCAACGGGATGCTGCACGAGACCGTGCTGGGGTTCCTGGGCGCGGTCGGCGAGGACCGTGCCTCGAGGGAGGAGCGGCTCGATCCCGACCTCGAGCCCGGCCAGGCGGAGGGGCGCAGCGGCACCGTCTTCGACCTCACCTCGCGACGGCGTCCCGAGGTCCCTCCGACGTGATCCCGGAGGCGGGCGTGCCCGCCTCCACCCGGTCGTCCGGCCGCGCCCTCACGCGCTGCCACGACGCGAGCAGCCAGGGCGCCACGAGCAGCGCCACCAGGTCGAACCAGCCGTAGCCCCCGGCCGCACCGCTCGGCGGGTTGCCGATGCTGATGCCGAGGACCGGGTCCTGGGCACGCCACACCCAGGTGCCCAGCCCGGTGCCGACGAGCTCCAGCCACGTCACGACGTACGCCGCCCCGACGTAGACCTCGGGCGAAGGCCCCCACCGCAGGAACGCCAGCAGGCACACGAACCAGAAGGCACCGAGCACGTCCGGCCGCGGACCCAGGAACGTCGCCGCCGTCCATGCCCCGAGCCCGACCACGGCGACCAGCCCGAACGCCCTCAGCCGCGCTCGCACCCAGGGGTGGTGGCCCAGCGCGTAGGCCGACAGGTAGACCAGGCCGTGGCCCGGGGGGACATAGGCGGGCACGTTGTCGAAGCGGTAGACGTAGACCTCGAGACCTGGGGAGAAGACGTACTCCACCAGGGTCGCGAAGGCCACGACCACCAGCGTCTGCACCCTCACCACCGAAGTCGCCGTGCTCAGCGCGAGCGCCAGCACGGCCCAGGTGAGCAGACCCATCGCCCGCTGCGTCGCGAGCGAGCCGTCGTGGTCGACGCCCAGGACGACGGTCAGCCAGCCCATCATCGCCAGTGCCGCGACGACACCGTGTCTCTCGAGGCGGGAGTCGACGGGCACGGGCCCATCCTCCCAGGGCAGCTGGACACGGACCGGACGTCTCGGTATCTACCCCCCACCCGCACGGGTGCAATAACCTCGGAGGCCACGAACAAGCATCATCGACAGGAGGCGCACACGATGCGCATCAAGGACATCGTCCGGTCCAAGGACATCGAGGGTGTGATCACGATCCCGCCGGACGCGACCGTGCGCGAGCTCCTTGCCGCTGCTGGCCGAGCGCAACATCGGCGCGCTGGTGGTGAGCCGCGACGGGCAGCAGGTCGACGGCATCGTGTCCGAGCGCGACATCGTGCGACAGCTGCACGCCAACGACGCGGTCCTCGACGAGTCGGTCGAGTCGATCATGACCAGCACGGTCCACACCTGCCCGCCGGACGCCGACCTCGACGCGGTGATGACCGAGATGACGGAGCGACGCATCCGCCACGTGCCGGTCGTGGGGCCCGACGGACTCACCGGGCTGGTCAGCATCGGTGACGTGGTCAAGCACAAGATCAGCGTGCTGCAGTTCGAGCGCGACCAGCTCGACAGCTACGTCCACCAGACCTGACCCACCGGGCGCCGGGGCGCACGTCGGCCGGGACTAGGGTGCACCGCATGGACAAGCCCGAGATCGACTTCCCCGACGGCCCCCCGCCCAGCGAGCTCGAGGTCACCGAGATCACCACCGGTGACGGCACGGAGGCCGCTGCCGGCTCGACGGTCAGCGTCCACTACGTCGGCGTCGCCCACTCCACCGGCGAGCAGTTCGACGCCTCCTACGACCGGGGCTCGCCGCTGCAGTTCCGGCTCGGCGTGGGGCAGGTCATCTCGGGGTGGGACACCGGCGTGCAGGGCATGCGGGTGGGCGGCCGCCGCAAGCTGGTCATCCCGCCCCACCTCGCCTACGGCGACCGTGGCGCCGGCGGCGTCATCCAGCCCGGCGAGACGCTGATCTTCGTGGTCGACCTGCTCGACGTCCGCTGATCCCGCCTCCGGCGGTCGAGCTCCAGCCCGGCGGTCGAGCCTGTCGAGACCCCGGCGGTCGAGCCCAGCCGGCGTCGAGACCCCGGCGGTCGAGCCTGTCGAGACCCCGGCGGTCACCAGGGGACGTCGTGCTCGGTCGCCGTCGCGACCCGCACCGCGGGCCCGCCCGCGCGTGAGACCACGTCGCCGACCCTGAGCTGACGCCCTCGTCTCGTCTCCACCTCGCCGTTGACGCGCACCTCGCCGGCGGCGATCGCGTCCTTCGCCTCGGCGCCGTTGTCGACCAGGTCGGCGAGCTTGAGCAGCTGGCCCAGCCGGATCACCTCGCCGGAGATCCCGACCGGGCGTGGCTCCTCGCGCGGCCGCCGGCGTCCGGGGAGCCTCACGCGACCACGACGGCGACCGAGTGGATGAGCACACCGACCAGGCCGCCCACGATGGTGCCGTTGATCCGGATGAACTGCAGGTCCTTGCCCACGTGCAGCTCGATCTTGCGCGAGGCCTGCTCGCCGTCCCACTCCTCGATCGTGTGGGTGATCACCGAGGTGAGCTCGCGCCCGTATCGGTCCACGAAGAACACCACGGTCGAGGCGACCCGCTCGTCGATGCGGGCGCGGAGCTCGGCGTCGGTGCACAGTCGCTGCCCGAACGCCTGCAGCTCCTTGACCGCGCGGGTGACCAGCTCGCCCTCCTGGTCCCCGAGGGACTCCACGAGGGCGGCACGCATCGCGTTCCACAGCGAGATGTACGTCGCGGCGACCTGCGGGTGGTCCAGCATGCGTCGCTTGAAGGCCTCCATCCGCTCGATCGTGGACTCGTCGTGCAGCAGGTCGCCGGCGAACTGCTTCAGCAGCCGGTCGAGGGCGGCCCGCGAGCGGTGCTCGGGCTCGCGGCGGATCTCCTCCAGCCACCGGACCAGCTCCAGGTGCAGGCGCCGGATCACCCGCTCGTTGACCGCGTCGGGCGCCCACCACGGGGCACGCTCGACGACGACGTCGTGGAAGGTCGCCTCGTTGGCCTCCAGCCAGTCGCAGGCCTCCTCGAGCATGAGGTCGATGAGCCGGGTGTGGGCGCCGTCCTCGACGACCTCCTGGAGCAGCCGCCCGGCGACCGGGCTGATCGGCTCGTCCTTGAACCGCGGCACCACCACCTGGTTCATGAAGTCGGCGACGTCGTCGTCCTTGATCCTGCTCAGGCCGGCGCGGAGCACGTCGGTCACCTCCAGGACGACGCGGCGTGCGTTGGGCTCCTGGGCGAGCCAGTCGCCGGCCTTCTTCGCCGGCTCGGCGTCGCGCACGCGCCCCGACACGACCCCCTCGTGGAGGAAGTTCTCGGTCACGAACTCCTCGAGCCCGCGACCGAACATCTCCTTGCGCTTCTGGACCAGCGCGGTGTGCGGGATCGGGATGCCGAGCGGGTGCTTGAAGAGCGCGACGACGGCGAACCAGTCGGCGATCGCGCCGACCATGGAGGCCTCGGCCCCGGCGTTGACGAAGCCGAGGAAGCCGTCCTCGTGCAGGGTGAGCAGGTAGACCGCGGCCGCGAACAGCAGGAGGCCGACCGCCACCCCGCGCATGCGGCGCAGAGCTGCGCGGCGCTCGGCGTCCAGGGGGCCGTCCGTGGACGCGAAGGACAGCGTCATGGAGTGGTGGGGGCGGACGGAGCGGGGAGGCTGCTCAGTTGAGCAGCTTGGAAGCGAGCACCGCTGCCTGGGTGCGACGCTCGAGCCCGAGCTTGGTGAGGATGCTGGTGACGTAGTTCTTGACCGTCTTCTCGGCCAGGAACAGCTGCTCACCGATCTGCCGGTTGGTCAGCCCCTCGGCGACCAGCTCGAGGATGCGGCGCTCCTGCGGGGTGAGCGAGCGCAGCTCGGCGGGCTCGGAGGCGCCGCCGTCGCGCAGCCGGTCGAGCACCCGCTGGGTCACGGCGGGGTCGAGCAGGGACTGGCCCTCGGCGACCTTGCGGACCACGTCGAGGAGGTCGTTGCCCACGATCTGCTTCAGCACGTAGCCGGCCGCGCCCGCCATGATGGCGGCGAACAGCGCCTCGTCGTCGTCGTACGAGGTCAGGATGATCGCGCGGATCGACGGGTCGACCGAGCGGATCGACCGGCAGACGTCGACACCGCTGCCGTCGGGCAGCCGGCCGTCGAGCACCGCCACGTCGGGGCGCAGGGCGGGGATCCGGGCCTCGGCGTCCTTGGCCGAACCGGACTCGCCGACGACCTCGAAGCCCTCCTCGGAGTCGAAGAGGTCCTTCAGGCCACGACGCACGACTTCGTGGTCGTCGAGGAGGAACACGCGTACGACGCTCATCGAGATCCTTTGCTCTGGTGGGTGTCGAGCTGCCCCTGTGGCAGCCGTCGACCCGAGAGTCCGCCACACGGACGAGCCTCATGCTACTGCCCACCGACCGTGGGTGTGCATCTCGGGACGAAAACCCAGAAGCGGGCCGGTCGGAGACCGGCCCGCTACGTCTCTGGTCGCGGTGGGAGAGTCCGCGGGACGAGACCTGGGTTGCGAGTGTCGAACGGCACTGGGAGGGATCCCGATCGACTACGTCCAGTGTGCAGCGGTTCGAGTCCCGCCGCGCTGAGCACTTGGCCCCCTCTTCGTCGGGACCTAGGTCCCGACGCGGGCGCGGGACGTCACATCCGTCCCTCAGGCCCCTCGAACGGCGCCACCGAGCTGGCCGACGGGTCTCCCACCAGGGCCCGAGCGACGTCGGAGAGCACCCGCACGGGCAGCGCGGGGTTGACCGAGCGCTGCAGGCCCAGCCCGATGCCGAGGCTCAGCAGGGCCGCGGCCACCTCCTGGACGGGGATGAGCGGGGTCAGCCCGTGCTGCGCGCAGGTGCGCTCCAGCGCACCCGCGATCACGGCGTGGAGGCCCTGGTCGCGCTCCAGCAGTGCGCGGCGTACGCCGGGGTGCCGCCGCGCGCGGGCAGCGAACTCCGCCTCCAGCGCCGACCACTCCGGGTCACCGAGGCGCGCCTCGGCCCACATGTCGAAGACCTGCAGCGCCTCGTCGAAGGTCGCGGCCCCGTCGAGGGCGGTCAGCACCGCGTCGGCCACCTCGGTCTGGATGCTGTCGAGCACGGCGAGGCACAGGTCGTCCTTGCCGTGGAAGTTCGAGTACACCGCGCCCTTGGAGTAGCCGGCGACCTCGGCGACCCGCTCCAGGGAGGTCGAGGCGTAGCCCTCGCGCAGGAACATCTCGCGGGCGGTCGCGACCAGTCGGGCACGGGTCTGGGCCTGGCTCTCGGCGCGCGACAAACGGGTGGGGGGCGAGGTCGTCACCGCCCCAGCCTAGCCATCGAAGTTCCAGCGGAATCCGGATACCGGGAAGGAGGGGGATGGTTTCCCATGTCCTGTCCCGAAACACGAACTCCCCCGGTCATGCATGAGGAGGGAAGTTCCGGTTTCGCGACAGGACATGAAAATCCCGCACACCACCAGCCTCAGACGGAGAGGACCACCGAGGAGCCGTGGCCGAAGAGGCCCTGGTTGGCCGTGACACCGACGCGAGCGCCCTCCACCTGCCGCTCCCCCGCCTGACCCCGCAGCTGCCAGGTGATCTCGCAGACCTGGGCGAGCGCCTGCGCGGGCACCGCCTCACCGAAGCAGGCGAGCCCGCCCGAGGGGTTGACCGGCACCCGGCCGCCGAGCGCGGTCTCGCCCTTGCGCAGCAGGTGCTCCGCCTCACCCTCGCCGCAGAGCCCGATGTCCTCGTACCAGTCGAGCTCGAGGGCGGTGGACAGGTCGTAGACCTCCGCGACGTCGACCTCCTCCGGGCCGATGCCGGCCTCCTCGTACGCCGCGTGCGCGATCGACTGCTTGAACCCTCGCTCCGGTGCGGGCACGACCGCGCTGGAGTCGGTGGCGAACTCGGGCATCTCGATGCGCGTCTGCGGGTAGGTCGGCGTCACCGTCGAGACGCCCCGCACCCGGACCGGGTCGTCGAGGCCGTGCGCCCTCGCGTACTCCATGCTCGTGAGCAGCACTGCCGCGCCGCCGTCCGAGGTGGCGCAGATGTCGAGCAGGTGGAGCGGATCGGCCACCATCGCCGAGGACAGCACGTCCTCCGCGCTGACCTCCTTGCGGTAGCGGGCGTTCGGGTTGTGCAGGCCTGCCGCGGCGTTCTTGACCTTGACCTGCGCGAAGTCCTCGGAGGTCGCGCCGTAGAGGTCCATCCGCCGGCGGGCGTAGAGCGCGAAGTAGGCGGGGTTGGTCATGCCCAGGACACGGAAGCGGAGCCAGTCGGGGTCGTCCCACCGCTCACCGGCGTTGGGCGCGAGGAAGCCCTTGGGCGTGGTGTCGGCACCGACCACCAGCGCCACCTCGCTCATGCCGGCCAGGATGCGGGCGCGGGCGGTGTCGATCGCCTGCGCCCCCGTGGCGCACGCGGCGTACGCCGTGGCGACGCGTGCGCCGTTCCAGCCGAGGGCCTGGGCGAAGGTCGCCCCTGCGACGTATCCGGCATAGCCGTTGCGCACGGTCTCGCCGCCCACGACGAGGTCGACGTCCTGCCAGGAGACGCCCGCGTCGGCCAGGGCAGCGCGAGCGGCTGCCACGCCGTAGGTCTGGAAGGGCCGGCCCCACTTGCCCCAGGGGTGCATGCCGACACCGAGCACCGCGACGTCGTGGCCCTGCGCGCTCACTGCTCGGTCTCCTCGCCCAGCTCCGTCACCGGACGCCACCGCCAGACCAGACGCTCACCGGACTCGTCGGCGTAGAGGGGCTCGACCACCAGCTCGACCTGGCTCCCCACGCGGACGTCGTCCACGCCGTACCCCAGGGCGAGCTGGCCCAGCACGACCAGGCCCTCCGGCAGCTCGACCGCGGCCAGGCCGAAGGGCTCGTAGTCACCGCTCGGGGGGATGTACGGCGGTGGCGGCTGGTAGCGCGCGTCGGTGTAGGACCACACCGTGCCGTGACGCGAGAGCGGTGCCTCGAGGACCTCGCCGCCGCCGCAGGCGGGGTTGGGGCAGTCGTCGGAGAGTCGCGGGAACCAGGTGACCCCACAGGCCGAGCAGCTCGCTCCCAGCAGCGTGGGGGCGTCCCCCGTGGTGAACCATCCGTCGACGACCGGAGTGGCGGTGGACGCCCCGGCGGTGCCGGGGGCGGTCCGAGTCGGAGAGTCGGGCACCGGTGTCCTTCCCGCGGGGCGCTCGACGGAGCGTCCCGGGCCTGCAGCAGAAAACTGGAACGTGTTCCAATCATGGCACAGCGGACGCGTGAGAGGATCCCGCCCATGTCGCTGCCTGCGCTCGCCAGAGAGACCGCCGTCACCGTCACGGCGGGCGCGATCACGCCCGTCACCCTCGCCGCCGACGCGGTCGGCTACGGCGCCGAGCGCGGGGAGCGGCTGGCGGGCCAGGTGGGCACGCTGGTCCGCGAGCTCACGATCACCGCACGAGCCCTGCAGAAGGTGCTGCTCGCGGTCGCGGACGCGGTCGACGACGGCTTCCTCGACGAGCTCCGCGCGGGGCTGCAGCACGTCGCTGCCGCGGTCGAGCTCATGGCGGTGGTGAGCACCCAGCTCGACCAGGCGATGCCGGTGCTGGACGCCACCACGCCCACGCTCAAGCTGATGAACTCCACGCTGGCCCAGCTCAACGGCACGATCGCGCAGATCGACGGCCTGCCGGGGGTGCGCATCGCGCGCCGCTTCGTCGGGCGGCCGGGCGCGACCGAGGTCGTCTGACCTGCACCGCCGTCCCGCCAGGACCAACTGCCCGCGGCGCGGCAGCCCGTCGGGACCATTGGCCACTGGCTTCGGGGTGGCTCCAGCGCCACCGTGGGGGCATGAGCCGCTCGGACACCGCCGGCGCACTGGTCGAGGCCATCACCTCCATCACCCTGGCCGACAACCGTGCGGAAGCGCTGCAGCACGTCGTCGAGCACGGGTGCCGCCTCACCGGCGTGCGCTACGGGACGCTGCTGGTGGTCGACGCCCAGGGCCGACCGTCCGAGATGTTCCACCACGGCACCGACGCGGAGGCCATCTCGCTCACCGGCCTGGTCGGGACCCCCATCACGGTCCGGGACCACACCTTCGGGCTGCTCTACCTCGCGGACCACGACGACGGCTCCCCGCTCACGGCCGGGGAGAGCGCCGCGGTCCACGCCCTGGTCAGGGTGGCCGCGTACGTGCTCGACCACACCCGCTCCCACGAGACCGCCGAGCGTCGCCGGGTCTGGCAGAACCACGCCGCCGCCCTCTCGAGCACCCTCCAGCCGCCCTTCGGGTTCTCCACCGCCGACCGCACCGTCACCGAGGTGGCGATGCGCGCCGCCGGCGCCGTCGGCAGCACGGTCTCGCGGCTCGTCGACGGCGAGCTGCTGGTCGTCGCCACCAGCGGCGAGCCCCCCGAGTGGGATGGCGGCGACGAGCACGAGGCAGCCGTCCACGCGATGCTGAACGGCGCCGCGGGCGAGGTCGAGGCGGGGCCGGACCACGTCGTGCTGCTGGCCCCGATGAACACACACCTCAGCGCCGCCGGCGCACTGGCCGTCTACTTCCCCGTCTCCGGCCCGCCGGACGACGTCGAGCTCGACCTGCTCGGCGAGTTCGCCGAGCAGGCCGCCCTCGCCCTCGACCGCGCCCGGGCCTTCCACGAGCGGCAGCAGATGGCGCTGGTCTCCGACCGCGACCGCATCGCCCGCGAGCTGCACGACGTGGTCATCCAGCGCCTCTTCGCCACGGGGCTGCACCTGCAGAAGTCCCGCACGCTGGCGAGCGACGCTCGAGCTGCGCGACCGGCTCGAGGTGTCGATGACGGACCTCGACCAGATCATCCGCGCCATCCGGGGCTCGATCTTCGACCTGCAGCACGGGCCGCGCAGCTCGGTGCGCAGCGACCTGCGCGACGTCCTCACCGAGTACGTCGACGAGCTCGGCTTCATCCCGACGGTGCGCACCGAGGGCCCGATCGACCAGTCCCTGACCGGCCCGGCGCAGCAGGCCCTCACCGAGGTCCTCCGCCAGGCGCTGTCCAACGTTGCCCGGCACGCCCGGGCGAGCAGTGCCAGCGTGCAGGTGCACGTGACCTCCGACGAGCTGTTGCTGGAGGTGCGCGACGACGGCGACGGACTCGCCCCCGGGGCGAAGGAGCTCAGCCTGGCCTCCCTGCGGCTGGCGCTGGGCACGCGGGGCGGCACCCTCGACGTGCGCACGTCGGAGTCGGGCGGCACCACGCTGACCTGTCGCATCCCGCTCGGCTGATCGCTCGCCTCCCGGTCACCGGGAGTCGCGACCGGCAGACGTCCGGGGCAGCCACCGCAGTACCCTCGGGAGACCGGGTCCCCCCACCCCATCGACCCCAGCGCAGGTGACCATGAGCGACCTCCACGTGCCCTCGCACCCCGTGCGAGTGGTCACCGCCTCGAGCCTCTTCGACGGCCACGACGCGTCGATCAACATCATGCGCCGCATCCTGCAGTCGCAGGGCGCCGAGGTGGTCCACCTCGGGCACAACCGATCCGTGCAGGAGGTCGTGGAGGCAGCCATCGAGGAGGACGCGCAGGCGATCGCGGTCTCGTCGTACCAGGGCGGGCACGTGGAGTACTTCGAGTACCTCGTGGAGTCGCTGGCAGCGCGCGGCGCCTCCCACGTGCGGGTGTACGGCGGGGGCGGCGGCGTGATCGTGCACGACGAGATCGCACGGCTCGCGAGGAGCGGGGTGCGTATCTTCTCCCCCGAGGACGGTCAGCGGCTCGGCCTGGTCGGCATGATCAACGAGATCGTCCGCGACTGCGACCTCGACGTCTGGGCGCTCGCGGCAGCGGACGTCGACGCGGTGCTCTCCGGCGAGCCGAGCGCCGTGGCTCGTGCGATCTCCGGCGCCCAGGCCGGGCACCTCGACGACTCCTTCATCGGCCGGGTCCGGGAGGCCGCGGAGTCGCGGTCCGTGCCCGTGCTCGGCATCACCGGCACCGGCGGGTCCGGCAAGTCCTCGCTCACCGACGAGCTGGTGCGCCGGCTGCGCGTGGACCAGCAGGACAAGCTGCGCGTCGCCGTGGTCGCGGTCGACCCCACGCGACGCAAGGGCGGCGGCGCGCTCCTCGGTGACCGCATCCGGATGAACTCGCTCGCCCCCGGGCGGACCTTCTTCCGCTCGCTCGCGACCCGCGGCGCCCACGAGATCCCCGAGTGCCTGAGCGACGTGATCGCGATCCTGCGGTCGTCGGGCTTCGACCTGGTGGTCGTCGAGACCCCGGGCATCGGGCAGGGCGACGCGGGGATCGTGCCCTACGTCGACACCGCCCTCTACGTGATGACGCCGGAGTTCGGTGCGGCGTCCCAGCTCGAGAAGATCGACATGCTCGACTTCGCCGACGCCGTCGCCATCAACAAGTTCGAGCGCCGCGGCGCGCAGGACGCGCTGCGGGACGTCGCGCGGCAGCTGGTGCGCAACCGCCAGGCCTTCGGGTCCCCGCCCGAGGACATGCCGGTCTTCGGCACCTCCGCCGCGACGTTCAACGACGACGGCGTGACCGCTCTCTACCAGCACCTGCGCGGTCTGCTGGCCGAGCACGGGCTGACCCTCGACGAGGGGGTGCTGCCCCATGTCGACGTACGTCACTCCACGGTGCTGCACCAGGTGGTGCCGCCCACGCGCGTGCGCTACCTCGCCGAGATCGCGGAAGGCGTCCGCGACTACCACGCGGAGACCGAGCGCCTGGCGGCCGCGGCAGCGCGTGTGCAGCGGCTCGGGCTGGTGCGCGACGAGCTGGCCGCGACAGGCTCGGCCGCCGGCGACGTCGAGACCCTCCTCGCCTCGGCGGAGCAGGACCTGCCGGACAGCGTCCGCCGCCAAGTCGAGCAGTGGCCCACCGTCGTCGAGTCCTACTCCGGCGAGGAGCAGGTCGTCCGGGTGCGCGACAAGGAGATCCGCACGACGCTGACCCGCGAGTCGCTGTCCGGCACGAAGGTGCCGCGCGTGGCCCTGCCCCGCTACACCGACCACGGTGAGCTGGTGCGCTTCCTGCGACGGGAGAACCTTCCCGGCTACTCCCCCTTCACCGCCGGGGTCTTCTCCTTCAAGCGCGACAACGAGGACCCGACGCGCCTCTTCGCCGGGGAGGGCGACCCCTTCCGGACCAACCGCCGCTTCAAGATGCTCACCGAGGGCCAGCCTGCGGCCCGGATCTCCACCGCTTTCGACTCGGTGACGCTCTACGGCCGCGACCCCGACGAGCGACCGGACATCTACGGCAAGGTCGGCACGTCGGGCGTCTCGATCGCGACCCTGGACGACATGAAGGTGCTGTACGGCGGCTTCGATCTTGTCGCACCGACAACAAGTGTCTCCATGACGATCAATGGTCCCGCCCCCACGATCCTGGCCTTCTTCCTCAACACCGTCATCGACCAGCAGGTCGACAGGTTCACCGAGGAGCAGGGGCGAGAGCCCTCCCAGGAGGAGCGCGCGGAGCTGGAGGCCTTCGCGCTGGCCAACGTGCGCGGCACCGTGCAGGCCGACATCCTCAAGGAGGACCAGGGGCAGAACACCTGCATCTTCTCCACCGAGTTCTCCCTGAGGATGATGGCCGACATCCAGGAGTGGTTCATCCAGCAGCGGGTGCGCAACTTCTACTCGGTGTCGATCTCCGGCTACCACATCGCCGAGGCCGGGGCGAACCCGATCAGCCAGCTCGCGTTCACCCTCGCCAACGGCTTCACCTACGTCGAGGCCTACCTCGCGCGCGGCATGGACATCGACGAGTTCGCGCCGAACCTGTCGTTCTTCTTCTCCAACGGCATGGACCCGGAGTACTCCGTGCTCGGCCGTGTGGCACGCCGCATCTGGGCCGTCACCATGCAGGAGCGCTACGGCGCCAACGAGCGCTCGCAGAAGCTGAAGTACCACGTGCAGACGTCCGGCCGGTCGCTGCACGCGCAGGAGATGGACTTCAACGACATCCGCACCACGTTGCAGGCACTCATCGCGATCTACGACAACGCCAACTCGCTCCACACGAACGCCTACGACGAGGCGGTCACCACCCCCACCGAGGAGTCGGTGCGGCGGGCGTTGGCGATCCAGCTGATCATCAACCGCGAGTGGGGGCTCGCCATGAACGAGAACCCCCTGCAGGGGTCGTTCATCATCGACGAGCTCACCGACCTCGTCGAGGAGGCGGTGCTGCGGGAGTTCGAGGCGATCAACGAGCGCGGTGGCGTGCTGGGCGCCATGGAGACCGGCTACCAGCGCGGCCGCATCCAGGACGAGTCGATGCTCTACGAGCACCGCAAGCACGACGGCTCGCTGCCGATCATCGGCGTCAACACGTTCCTCCCGCCGGACCCGGACAAGGACGGCACGCCGAAGCAGCTCCAGCTCGCCCGCGCCACCGAGCAGGAGAAGCAGTCGCAGCTCGACCGCGTGCGCAGCTTCCAGCAGGAGCACCGCGCGGAGGCGCAGCGAGCCCTGCAGCGGCTCAAGGAGGCCGCCACCTCCGGGGAGAACCTCTTCGCCGTCCTCATGGACGCCGCCCGCGTCTGCTCGCTGCAGCAGGTCACCGAGGCCTTCTTCGAGGTCGGCGGCCAGTACCGCCGCAACGTCTGACGCCCCTACGGGGTCGATCGCAGTCACCGGGTGACTGCGATCCACCCGACAGCGCCGGGGGAGGCGGGAGAGCGGTCAGACGAGGGGCACGAAGCGGTAGTAGCCGTGGAGGGTCTGACGCAGACCGTGCTCGTCGCGCTCGACGACCAGCATCCGCCCGGCGACCGGGATGACCATGCGGCCGCCCACCGCGAGCTGGTCCACCAGCTCGTCGGGGAGCCGGCCACCGTCGGCCGACACGAGGATCCGGTCGTACGGCGCGTCCCGGGGCCAGCCGAGCACACCGGCCTGGGCGGGCTCGATGCTCGCCCACGGCATGCCGGCGGCCGACAGGTTCGAGGCGCCCCAGGCGGCGAGGTCCTCGAGGACCTCGACCCCGCGCACCATGCCCGTCGGGCCGGTGAGGTGACCCAGCAGCGCGGTCGACCAGCCCGATCCGCTGCCGACGTCGAGCACCCGCTGCCCCGGCATGACCTCGAGCAGCCGCAGCATGTCGCTCACGGTGCGGGGCTGGGAGTTGGTCTGGCCGTGGCCGATCGGCAACGGCCCGTCGTACGACGCCCTCCTGCGCAGCCGACGTGGCAGGAAGCCCGCTCGTGGCACGGCGGCGAGCGCCTCGGCCACACGGTCCCGGGTCATGCGATCGAGTCAACCGCGTGAGGCGCGCACGTCAAGCGCCGACTGTTCTGACCGGCAGAGCCGGCGCGCCGTCTCCGCGTCAGCGGACCGGCGGCGCGTCCTTGTCGGTGTCGCGCCCGCCCCGGCGCAGGATCTCCGCGCGAGCCCGGTGGATGCCGCCGTGCTCGAGCGCGGCCAGCTCGGACTTGCCCTCCCAGACCTGCCGGCCGTGGCGCTCGACGTGCACGCGCATGGTCGCTCCGAGGTGCTCGATGGCACCGGGGATGTTGCGACGCTCCGCCGGCAGGGGCACCGGGAGCACGTGGGCCGCCCCGAGGTCGCCCCTGCCCTCGACCTCGATGCGCCATCCGCGACCCCGACCGCTCAGCTCCCACGACTCGTCGGCCACGGTGGCCTCGACCGGGGTGACCAGGGGGTCGCCCAGCCTGACGACCCGACCGTCGGGGAGACGGACGACCAGCGCGGTGACCGTGGTGCGCAGCGGTCCCGCCGTCACCTCTCCGCCGGCGAACGCGACGCACACGCCGGGCTCCACGAAGCCCTGTGCCTGCCCCCACCACCAGGAGTCGGGGAACCCGCCCTTGCCCCAGTTCTTCTCGCCGTACGTCGTCCACCCGTCGAGCCGATAGGTCTCGTCGCCGATCGTCGCGTCGCCGTACGCACGGCCGCCGAGCAGCCACGGGTGCCAGTACTGGTTGAGCGCCGGGACCACCTGGAAGACACTCGAGCCGCCGAACCGGCGCCGCGGCCACGGCGCCTGGTCGCGGACCACGACGTCGATCCGGGCGTCCGGCCCCAGGTCGACGCGCAGCCGGTCGCGGGTGCCCACGAACGCGTCGCCCGCCGTCGCACCGAGGCCGTCGGGGTCGGCAGCGCCCTCCGGGTGCTCCACCGTGCGCAGGAAGCCGGACGGGTGGGCCGCGACACCGACGGTTGCCCAGTGTCCGTCGGCGGCGCGGTTGACGCCGTTGAGGGCGATCAGCACCCGGCCGGTCGACGGGTCGCTGAAGCGCCAGAAGTAACCCTCCATGGCCACGCCGTGCGCGGTCCTGGGGTCGCCGTAGGGCAGGTCGGCGCCGGTGCGGCGGTACGCGTCCAGCGCGCGCCCGAGGAAGGAGCTCACCTCCCCAGGTTGTCAGACGGTGCGATGCACCACGAAGGGAAGCACGTGGGACGCGCCCGCCCGACGCAGGTGCGCCGCCGCGACGGTGACCGGCCAGCCGCTGGAGGTCGCGTCGACCACGAGGAGCACCGCGCGTCCGGCGACCTTGTCGGCCGCGTCGGCGACCGCGGGTCCGAGAGCGTCGCGCCACCAGGTGGCCTCGTCGGCCGAGGACAGGTCGCCCCCGGCGCCTCGCTCGACCGGCAGGTCCACCCGCTCCAGGCGCCCGACCGATGCCAGGTGATCAGCGAGCGACCCCACCAGGAGTGGTCGCCCGGCCGCTGCCACCGCGACCACCGTGCCGGGTCGGGCCGACCAGGACCGGCTCCACTGGGCCAGGATGCGCACCGCCGCGTCGCGGACGTCCTCGTCGGCCGCCGCGTCGCTGGAGCGCATGGCGGCGATCGCCTCCCCCCACTCGGGTGCGTCCGCATGGATGAGGACACGTCCCTCCTCGGCCGCCTCGTCGGGCTGGATCCTCCCGCGGGTGCCGAAGGAGCCGCCCGGCCACATCTTGCGTGGCTCCAGCACCTGGACGTGACCGCGCAGGACACCCGCCACCGTCCGCACCGTCTCCGTGGTCGGCCGGTCGCGCAGGCCGTCACCGAGCGTCCCGCGGCACACCGAGCAACGACCGCACGGCTCCGCGTGCGGGTCGTCGAGCGAGCGCTGCAGCAGCTCCATCAGGCAGCCCCTCCCGCCGATGTAGTCGCGCATGATCTCGGCCTCACGCCGGCGCACCGCCACCACGCCGTCGTAGTGCTCCGCGTCGTGGCTCCACTCGCGGCCGGTGGCCACCCAGCCGCCGTCGACGCGCTCGACGATCTCGTCCACCGCGAGCTGCTTGAGCATGAGCTCGACACGGCCTCTCCGCACGCCCGTCTGCGCCTCCAGCCCCGGCACCGACATCGCCTCGCCGGCCTCGGACAAGGTGCCGAGCACGCGCTCGACCTCGGCAGGGCGCGGGATGGTCGCGGTGGCGAAGTAGTCCCACACTCCCTCGTCGCTGCGCGACGGCAGCAGCACCGCGTGGGCGTGGTCGATCGCGCGGCCGGCGCGGCCGACCTGCTGGTAGTACGACACCGGGGAGGGCGGGGCGCCGACGTGCACCACGAAGCCCAGGTCGGGCTTGTCGTAGCCCATCCCGAGCGCCGACGTCGCGACCAGCGCCTTGAGCCGGTTGTCGCGCAGGTCGTCCTCGAGCCGCTCGCGCGCGGCTCCGTCGAGCCGTCCGGTGTACGCCGCCACCGGGACGCCCTGGCCGTGCACCGCCTGGATCGCCTCCGTCAGCCGCTCGGCGTCGGCCACCGTGAGCGCGTAGACGATCCCCGACCCCGGCAGGTCGGGCAGCTGGTCGACCACCCACGCGTAGCGCTCGAGCAGGCGACAGGTCACCGACGACGGACAGCTGCAGGCTCGCCCGTGCCAGCGGGCCGCGCAGCACGAGCGTGGCGTCACCGAGCTGGGCCGCCACGTCGTCGGTGACGCGCTGGTTGGCGGTCGCGGTGGTGGCCAGCACGGGGGTGTCGGGGTTGAGCCGGCGCAGCACGTCGGAGACCCGGCGGTAGTCGGGGCGGAAGTCGTGCCCCCAGTCGGAGACCGCGTGCGCCTCGTCGATGACCAGGAGCCCGAGCCGTCCGGCGAGCCCCTCGAGCACCCGCCGCCCGAAACCCGGGTTGGCGAGCCGCTCCGGCGAGACCAGGACGACGTCGAGCTCGCCCGCCCGCAGCGAGGACTCGATCTCGGACCATGCCTCGACGTTGCTGGAGTTGAGCGTCGCCGCCCGCAGCCCCGCGCGCGTCGCCGCCGCCACCTGGTCGCGCATGAGGGACAGCAGCGGCGAGACCACGAGGGTCGGGCCTGCCCCCTCCGCGCGACGCACCGCGGTGGCTGCCCAGTAGACCGCCGACTTGCCCCACCCGGTCGCCTGCACGACCAGCACGCGCGACCCGGCGGTGGCGAGCGCCGCGACGGCGACGCGCTGGTCGTCGCGCAGCCGGGCACCCGGTCCTGCCATCGCCTCGATGACGCGGCCGGCGACCAGGTCGCGCTCGGCGGTCCAGCCCTGGGTCGGCTGTCGGGTCGGCTGCTCGGTGGTGTTCACGTGCCTCACGCTAGGTGACCGGCCCGACAGCCCCGCCCGCTCGTCCACAGGGGCCGGCAGGTCGGCTGACAGACTGTCCGCATGCCTGCCGACCGCCTGATGCCGACCGAGGAGTCCGCCGACCTCATCCGCCTCACCCGCGAGATCGTGGCCAAGGAGCTCGCCCCCCGGGTGGCGCAGGCGGAGGCCGACGAGGAGTTCCCGCGCGAGGTGTTCCGGACCCTGGGGCGGGCCGGGCTGCTCAGCCTGCCCTTCCCCGAGGAGTACGGCGGGGGCGGGCAGACCTACGAGGTCTACCTCCAGGTCCTGGAGGAGATCGCGTCGGTGTGGGCCTCGGTCGGGGTGGGCGTGAGCGTGCACGCGCTGTCGTGCTTCGGCCTGCTCACCCGCGGGACCGAGGAGCAGCGGCAGCGATGGCTGCCGGAGATGCTGAGCGGCGAGCTGCTGGGCGCCTACGCCCTCTCGGAGGCGCACGCGGGCTCGGACGCCGCGGCCATGAGGGCCAGGGCCGTGCGCGACGGCGACGACTACGTGCTCACCGGCACCAAGGCGTGGATCACCCACGGCGGGCACGCGGACTACTACAAGGTGATGGCGCGCACCGGCGACGGCCGCGGCGCCATCTCCTGCTTCCTCGTGCCGGGCGACGCCGAGGGCCTCGCCACGGACCCGCCGGAGCGCAAGATGGGGCTGACCGGCTCCTCGACCACCTCGCTGCGCCTCGACGGCGTGCGGGTCCCCGCCGACCGCCTGCTCGGCGCCGAGGGCGACGGGCTGCGCATCGCGCTGGCCGGCCTCGACTCGGGTCGCCTCGGCATCGCGGCCGTCGCGACCGGGCTGGCGCAGGGGGCGCTCGACGCCGCCGTCGCCTACGCGCAGGAGCGGGAGGCGTTCGGCAGCCGCATCATCGAGCACCAGGGCCTCGCCTTCCTGCTCGCCGACATGGCCGCCGCGGTCGAGTCCGCACGAGCGACCGTGCTGCACGCGGCGAGGCTGCGGGACCAGGGGCTGCCGTTCTCGCGCCAGGCGTCGGTCGCGAAGCTGGTGGCGACCGACAACGCCATGAGGGTGACCACGGACGCGGTCCAGGTGCTGGGAGGCTACGGCTACACCCGTGACTTCCCGGTCGAGCGCTACATGCGCGAGGCCAAGGTGATGCAGATCTTCGAGGGCACCAACCAGATCCAGCGCATGGTCATCTCTCGTCACCTCGACAAGAATCCGGCCGGGTCAGTCGCCGTCCGCCGCGACTGACGTCCGCGGTCCTACCCGTCCGACTGGCGATCCATCCCCGTCATCGCAGGCGCTCCAGCCACCAGGGCAGGACCTCGCCCGCGGGCACGTCGTACGCCGCACACATCACGAGCCCCAGGTCGGCGAGCCGCTCCTGGCGCTCGCCCGGCTCGCGCTGCGCGCGGCGTACCAGGCACGCTCCCTGCTCCCAGGCCGCCTCGTCGACGGGCAGCGGCAGCTGGCCGACCTGCCGGGCGCTGAGCTTGATCGACCGCATGGTGAGCCCCGACCCGGCGTAGGTCGCGGCCGCGTAGGCCGAGACCGGCGGAGCGAGCAGCACTGCGAGCAGGTGCCACAGCGAGACGCCGCGCGGCACCACGGTGAGGACGGGCACCGACGGCAGCCACGATCCGTCCTCGTCGGCCACCGCCTCGACGACCTTGCCCTGGGTGCCGACCAGCACCTTGGGCACGAGTCGCGTCCGCGCCCACCGCGTCAGCGCCTCGTCCGCCTCGAGAGAGCGCAGGTCGATCACCGGCGCGCTCCACCGCTGCTTGAGGAAGCGGGTGGGACGCTCGCCCCACAGGTTCAGCGCCGGGTCGATCAAGCCGGCGGTGACCAGGGGCGTCCCGCCCGGACACTCGGCGGCCTCCCTGACGTGAGGCGCGAGGCCGTAGTACTGGTCGCGGAAGTCGGCCGTGCAGTCCGCGACGTCGCTCACAGTCCGCGTCGGCGCCCCGGCGCCCGGCGGCCCGCCCGGTCGCGACCGATGCGACCACGACACGCGTGGCACCCCCAGAGCGTCGGCCACGAGGTGGGACCACGTGCCCCCGAGGTCTCCGGGGTCGAGCGACGGCCTCGGCCTCGCAGCCCGGGCCGTGCCACCGGCGCACGACCCCCTGCTCGGCTCCGCGGCGCAGCACCACGGCGCACGTCAGCACACCCGCGTCGAAGACCGGCTCGTCGGCCGCCCAGAGCGACTCCAGCGCACACGTGCCGGCCAGCTCGGCCCGCACACCGGCGGCGTCCCGCGCGGCCAGCAACGACTGCGGCTGCACGAGTGCGACACGGCCACCCGGCCTCGTCCACGAGACGGCACGGTGCAGGAACATCGCGCTGACGTCGGTGTAGGGGCGCACTGCGCCGCCGGACATCTCCACGAGCCGCCGCGCGGTCGGACCGTCCGGGGCCGTACGGCGCTCCAGGCGGTTCAGGAAGGGTGGGTTGCCGACGACCACGTCGAAGGTCTGCAGCCAGTCGGTGTCCAGGAGGGCGTCGCGCACCAGGAGCGGCACGTCGGGCGGCGCCGCGTCCGGCGGGCAGAAGGCCAGCCACAGACAGAGACGGGTGAGCTCGATGGCGGCGGGATCTCGGTCGACGCCGTGAACGCAGTGTCGCAGCACGTGCTCGACCGGCACCCCGCGGCGCAGGAACCTGTCGACCGCCGCGACCAGGAACAGCCCCGACCCGCACGCGGGGTCGCACACGGTCACGCCACCCGGGTCCGTCGCCTCGTCGAGAGCCGGCTCGAGCGCCTCGTCCAGGAGGAGCTCGATGAGGGGCGAGGGGGTGAAGTACGCGCCGGCCGCGCGCCGGGCGCCGGGGTGCAGCAGAGCCTCGTGGAGGTCGGCCATCGCGCGGACGTCGTCCGTGGGCGCGCCGTCCGTCCGCAGCAGGCGCAGCGCACGCGACACGGTGCCGGTGTCGGGCGGGGTCGCCACGCCCTCGAGCGCACGCGCCACCGGCACGACCACGCCTCGCTGGCGAGCCAGCTCGACGTGGAGCAACCGGTAGACCACGGGGAGCGTGGCCTCCCCGGCGGCGGGCCGCAGCAGGTCCGCCGCGGCAGCCACCCGGGCGGTCTCGGGGACCGGCATGCCACCTCCCGCGCGCTGGTACCGCTGCAGCATGCCACCGGCGCGCACGGCCCCGTGGGATCCTTCCGCCGTGGCACTCCCTCTCTTGACCCGCATGGAGAACGCGGTCGTGGCGCTGACCGTCGTCCTGCTCGTCGCCCTGGCCGCCATCGCGTGGCTGCTGGTCCTGGTGGCCAGGCAGCGCCGGGAGATCACGGGCCTGCGCGAGCGCGCGGCGCGGACGCCGCCCGGCTCACGCGCGAGAGTGGCTGCGGGGTGGGCGATGCGCACCATGCTGGACACCGCCACGCGAGTGCGAGAGCGCGGCTTCTTCGAGGGCGTCCTGATGGCGCCCATCGAGGACCTGGCCAGCCTGGCCGGTGAGGAACAGGAGGCGATCGAGGCGGTCAGCGGCGAGGACGGCACCGTGACCATCCTCTTCTCCGACATCGAGGGTTCGACCCAGCTCAACGAGGAGCTCGGCGACGAGGCGTTCGTGAGCCTGCTGGGAGAGCACGACCGCTTCGTGCGCGGGCAGGTCTCCCGGCACGGCGGGCACGTCGTGAAGTCCCAGGGTGACGGCTTCATGATCGTGTTCCCCACGCCTCAGGACGCGGTCGCGGCCGCCACGGCCGTGCAGCGGAAGGCCGCCTCGGCGGGACGACGGTCGCGACGCACCCAGCTCAAGGTGCGCATCGGCATCAACTGCGGCCCCGTGGTCTCCCGCGACGGCGACTACTTCGGACGCAACGTCGCGATGGCAGCCCGCATCGCGGCACTCGCCGACGGGGGGCAGACCCTGCTGTCGGCACAGGTGCACCAGGCGCTGGAGGGGGAGGTCGACGTCGAGCCGCTGGGGGCGTACGAGCTCCGCGGCCTGGCCGGCGAGCACGAGCTGTTCGCGCTCGCCGCCTGACCTCCCGAGCCGGCGACCTGGTCTTAACCGGGCTTGGCAACACCCGGCGCCAGGGGCAGCGTGAGACCGAGCGACGGCGCGTCCGGCGCCGCGCCGAGGAGGAATGCGTCATGTACGCACGGAGCACGAGACTTCAGGCCATGCCCGAGACCGCGGACAAGGGCATCGAGTTCGTCAGAGACCGCGTCTGGCCGATGGTGCAGCGCATGGACGGCTGCATCGGGATGTCGATGATCGTGGACCGGGAGTCCGGTCTGGGGATCACCACGACGTCGTGGGCGACGGTCGAGGCCCTCCAGGCGAGCAGGGGGCCGGTGGCGCCGCTGCGCGAGCAGGCAGGTCACATCCTCGACACGCACAGCATGCCGGAGGTCACCGAGTGGGAGATCGCCTCGATGCACCGCGCCCACCACGCCGACCCCGGCACGTGCGTACGTGCGGCGTGGTCCCGGGTCGAGCCGGCCGCGGTCGAGCGGGCCCTCGACTTCTACAAGTTCGCGCTGCTGCCGCAGATGGAGCAGCTGGACGGGTTCGTCAGCGCGAGCCTCATGGTCGACAGGGAGCAGGGCCGCGGGGTCACGTCGGTGGCCTTCGAGTCCCGCGGGGCCATGGTGGCCTCCCGGGACCAGGCGGACTACCTGCGCACCCGGAGCACCCAGGAGGCCGGCGTGGAGTTCCTCGACGTCGGGGAGTTCGAGCTGGTCTTCGCCCACCTGCACGTGCCGGAGCTGGTCTGACACACAGGGACGACGGGGCCCTGGCGCCGCACGTGGCGCGTCGGGCCCGAGGTGCCTCCGCCTGACTACAGTGGCGCCGATGAGCACCCGGGCCCGACGCTTCGTCGCCGACGTCCTCGACCGGCGCCCTCTGAGCGAGCACCTGGTCCGGCTGGTCCTCGGTGGCGACGGGCTGACCGGTTTCGAGAGCACCGGCGTCCCCGACGAGTGGGTCGGTCTCGTGGTGCCCGGACAGTTCCAGAGCCGCTACTACACGGTGCGGTCGTGGGCGGAGGGCCGGCTCACCCTCGACGTCGTGATCCACGAGTCCGGACTCGTCACGGAGTGGGCTGCGCGCGACTGCGTCGGCCACCAGGTCGAGCTGACCGAGCCCCGTGGGTCCTTCGCGATGCCCGGCGACGCCGCGTGGCTGCTGCTGGTCGGCGACCTCACTGCAGCGCCCGCGATGGCGCGGATCGCCGAGACCGTCGGCCCCGACGGTCCTGCCCTCACGGTGTGGGCCGAGGTCCCGGACGACCTGGCCGGCTACCTGCCCTCTGGCACCGACGTCCGGTGGCTCGCGCCACCAGGCGACGGCGCCAGCGACCTCGCCACGGTGGTCGAGGGGATCGACTGGCCTGACGGCGAGGGCTACTTCTGGATGGCGGGCGAGTCCGCCCAGATGCGTGCGATCCGCAAGCACCTGATGCGCGAGCGCAGGCTTCCCAGCACGGCGTACGACGTCATGGGCTACTGGCGGCGGGTCACCCGGCGACAGCCCCGCAGCGTCGACCCGGGCCCGATCTGGCGCGCCGGCAAGGCGGCGGGCAGGACCGACGAGGAGATCTGGGCGGAGTACGACGCCGCCAACGACGCCGCCGCCGCAACGCCCCCCGATACCGGCCCCGACACCGGCCCCGACACCGGCCCCGACACGGCCCTGGTGCCGGCTGAGCGCTGCGCCAATCTGCCCACCTCCCAGGCCGTTACACCTGATCTCGTCAAGATCGGGACTCATGGCCCGGAACGGACGAACTTCGTCGCCCCCGCGGGTGCCCTTCGTCCATGGGCCGACCGGACATTTCCTTCTACGCTGGCAGTGAGGCCCGGACGATGTCCGGGCTCTCGCAGATGGATCGGCAGAACGCACCCCCCGTCGACCCACCCGAGAGGACTGGCATGCGGTTCGTAGCTGTAGGGCAGGAGCAGCACTTCCTCTGCGCTCCCCGACCCGCGACGATCGAGGCGTCCATCGGCATGTCCCCGGGGATGAGCGACGTGACCGTCGTCTGGGAGCGCATCGAGCTGCCCTACGAGCGGGTCGCACTGCGCACGCCGTACGGCCGGTTCCTCTCCTGCCAGGTCGACGGCGACCGCCCACGGATGACCCTGGCCGACGACCTCGGTCCGCGTGAGGCCTTCGAGGAGATCCTGTGGCCGGACGGCGAGGTCTCCTTCCGCACCTACGAGCTGACCTACCTCTCGGTCGCCGGGGCCACCCCCGACCACGTGCGGTCGGTCGTGTGCGGGGGCAGCGAGACCAGCGGCACCGAGCGGTTCCGCTACATCGAGCCGCCCGACCACCTGCTGGAGAAGGCCGAGGAGATCGTGGGGCGTCAGCCACAGGTGCCCGACATGCCGCGGCAGTTCGCGCACACCACCGAGGAGCTGCGCGACCACAGCAAGGGCAACGGGCAGGGCTGACGTACTCTCCGCTCGTGCGGCCCTTCCTCCTCCTCGCCACGCGCGCCGAAGACACCGCGGCCGACGACGAGTACTGCGCCTTCCTCCGCTTCAGCGGCCTCGACGAGCACGAGCTCGTGCGCGTGCGCCTGGAGCAGGCTGCCGGACAGGTCGGCGCCGCCGATCTCGACCGCTACTCGGGCGTGATGCTGGGCGGCAGTCCCTTCACCTGGTCGACGCCCCCGATGGCCAAGACCGAGATCCAGCGGCGGGTCGAGGGGGAGATCGACGCCCTCCTGGACCGGATCGTGGCGGAGGACCTTCCCTTCCTGGGTGCCTGCTACGGGATCGGCACCCTCGGTGGCCATCAGGGGGCGGTCGTGGACACGACGTACGCCGAGGCGATCGGAGCGGCCGAGATCGGGCTCACCGAGGCCGGCGCGCTCGACCCGTTGACCAGCGTGCTGCCGGAGCGGTTCGAGGCGTACGTGGGGCACAAGGAGGCAGTCACCGCGCTGCCCTCCCACGCGGTGCACCTGGCGACGTCCCCCGCCTGCCCGGTGCAGGCCTTCCGGATCGGTGAGCACGTGTACGCCACGCAGTTCCACCCCGAGCTCGACCTGCCCGGGCTGCAGACCCGGATCGACGTCTACAAGCACGCCGGCTACTTCCACCCGGACACCGCCGACGACCTGAAGCGTGAGGTGGCCACGACGTCGGTGGTCGATCCCCCACGCCTGGTGCGGCGGTTCGTCGAGCTCTTCGCCGACTGAGCCCTGCCTCCGACAGACCTCAGTCGTCGACGCCGCGGGCGCGGAGAGCCTCGCCGAGCGCGTCCGCGTGACGCAGCGAGCGGATCAGGAACGGCGCCCCGAACGTGCGGACGTCGGCCCGCACGCCCCGCGCCCGCTGCGCGTCCCTCACCTCGGCGGCGAGCCCGGCCACGACCGGGACCGCGCGGACGCTGAGCCCCAGCAGCAGGCCGACGCGGTCGGGGTCGAGACCGAGTCGGCGCAGCGGACGGAGCACCGCGACGATCGCGTCCACGAGCGCCGTCGTGCGGGTCGTCGAGGAGACGAGCCCCGCGAGCAGCACGAGCACCACGATCGTGCCGCACACCATCACGGCTGGCTGCCACCCGTTGAGCACGGCGTGGAGCACGCCGAAGGCCAGCAGCAGCCACAGCACCGGGCGGACCTGCGACCACACGGCGCGAGGGCCCAGACCCGCGACGGCGTGGAGGAGCAGCGCGCCCACCAGGCAGGCGGCCAGGACGATCAGCGTGTCGACCATGAACGCTGCAGCGCCGGCGGCCACCAGCAGGAGCAGCTTGAGTCCCGCGGGCGCCCTGTGCACCACCGACCCACCCGGGCTGTACACACCGATCGTGCTCATCGGGCGCCACCCACCAGGTCGCGGTAGTGCGCGACGGCGGCGGCGGGGGGGCCGTCGTGGACGAGCCGGGCGTCGTCGAACACGAGCACCCGGTCGAAGTCCGACACGAGGTCGAGGTCATGGGTGACGAGCAGCACCTGCTGAGGGAGCCGCGCGATCACGTCCGCGACGGCGTGGGTGTTGCGCAGGTCGAGCAGCGTGGTGGGCTCGTCCAGGACGAGTATCTCGGGTTCGGTGACGAGCACGGATGCCAGCGCTAGCATCTGTTTCTGTCCGCCTGACAAGAGGTGCGACGGGTGGTCGGCGTGGGTCGTCAGTCCGAACTCGAGCAGGGCGTTCTGGACGACCCGGCCGGCTCTCTCCTTGTCGCCGTCCTTGCGCAGCCCGAAGGCGATGTCCTCGCGCACGGTCGGCATGATGATCTGAGCGTCGGGGTCGGTGAAGCAGAAGCCGACCCGGCGACGCACCTCGGCACCGTCGCGGCGGGTGTCGAACCCGTTGACCGTCACCGCGCCCTCGCTCGGCAACGACCAGACCGTTCACCATGCGGGCGAAGGTCGACTTGCCGGAGCCGTTGGCGCCGATGATCCCGACCCGGTGCTCGGTCAGCGTGACGTCGACGTCCCGCAGGACCACCCGCCGGTCACCGCCGGTCCCGTAGACGTGACCGACCGCGGAGAAGCTGACGTCGCTCACCCGACGCCCACCGACTCGACCACCAGGGCAACGCCCTGACCGCCGCCCGCTGCGATCGCGGCGAGGCCGGTGCCGCCCCGCCCTGAGCGCACGAGCTGGGAGAAGAGGCGTACGACGAGCACCGCGCCGGACGCGCCCCACGGATGACCGAGCCCCAGCGCGCCGCCCTCCGGGCACACCCGTGCGTCGTCGATGCCGAGCTCGGCGCAGCACGCGAGGATCTGGCCCGCGAACGCCTCGTTCAGCTCGACCACGTCGATGTCGTCCCAGCCGAGCCCCGCTCGGCGGAGCGCCTCCACCGACGCCGGCACCAGCGCCTGCCCCGGGTTGGTGGGATCCCCGGCACTCACCGCCGCGGAGAGCACCCGGAGACCGGCCACACCATCGGCCGACGACGCGTCGGCGACGGCCACCACGGCGGCGCCGTCGTTGATGCCGCAGGAGTTGCCGGCCGTGACGCTGCCGCCCTGGCGGAAGGCGGCGGGCAGGCGGGAGAGCCGGGCCGCGGTCATGCCGGCCCGCGGCCGCTCGTCACGCTCCACGCCGGAGACGGTCACGACCTCGGCGTCGAACCCGCCGCGCTCCCGGGTGGCGTGGGCCCGGCCGTGCGAGCGCGCGGCGTACTCGTCCTGCGCGGCACGGGTGACCCCCGCGCGGTCGGCGTAGAGGTCGTTGGCCAGCCCCATCTCCGGGTCGCGGTCGGCCGGCGCGAACGGCGCCCGCTCGTAGCGCTGCGGCTCACCTCCGTCGGCCGGGCGCCGGAAACGCCAGGGAGCGGTGGACGCCGACTCGACGCCGCCGGCGAGCACGAGACCGCGCCGTGCCCGGAGCTCGCCCGCCGCGGTCACGATCGCCGAGAGCCCGCTGGCGCACTGACGGTCCACGGTGGAGGCAGGGACGTCGTCGCCGATCCCGGCCAGGAGGGTGGCCACGCGCGCGACGTTGCCGCCAGGTCCCATGCAGTTGCCCAGCACCACCTCGTCCACTGCCTCGACGGCCAGTGCTCTCCAGGCCTCGTCGGCGACCTCGGCCACCACCGGCGCGGCCAGCTCGGCGGCCTCGACGTGGGAGAGCGCCTGGCCGGCGGTCCCGATGGCGCTGCGCCGCGCGGCGACGATCACCGGAGCCCCCGAGGCGCTCATCCCGCGCCCACCGGGCTCACCCGGCGCAGCGCACCGGTGGCGGCCACGGCTCGCAGGGTGGCCCTGTCGGTCTTGCCCGCCGTGGTGCGGGGCAGGGCATCGGCCACGAGCCACACCCGCGGCCGATGGGTCCGGGCGAGCTCTGCGCGGGCACGCACGTGGCCGGCACCCACCTGGGCAGCATCGGTGACGACGGCGGCCACGACCTCACCCAGGTCCGGGTGCGGCAGCCCGATCACCGCCACCTCGCACGTCAGCACCGGCCGCAGCGCCGACTCCACCTCCTCCGCCAGCACGGTGACCCCGCCGGTGAGGACCGCCGTCCCACCGCGGCCACTCACCACGACGCGGCCGTCGGGCGTGACCGTGCCGTGGTCGCCGACGCAGGCGAAGCCCTCCGCGTCCGTGGGGACGTCGGCGAGGTAGGGCGAGCGCACCCACAGCATCCCGTCGCGCTCGCGCACCTCCACGCCGTCGAAGGGCCGCAGGTCGCCGTCGTGGCTGCCCCACGCCACCAGCGAGAGCTCGGCGGCGCCGTAGTAGTGCGCCACCTGCGCACCTCGAGCGCGCGCCCGGCCGCACAGGTCGCGGTCGAGCCGGTCGCCGGCGACGGTGAGGTGCCGGCCCGTCGAGGTCGGGGCCCTCGTCGAGCACGCGCCGCAGGAGGGTGGGCGTGAGGTGGGCGTGCGTCGCGGCCTCGAGGTCGCGCACCTGCTCGGCGCCGGTCGGCCCGGCAGAGCACCGCGGCGAAGAGGTTCATCGTGCCGGTGAGCGGTCCCGGCACCCACATCCGCGAGGTGGTGTCCAGCCCGGTCGCTCGCGCCACTGCAGGGAAGGAGACGAACCACGACTCAGTCGTCCGGCGGAGTCCACGGGGCCGCCCTGAGGAACCGGACGTCGAGAGGACGATGTGGGCCCCGGCGGCGTGGGCGGCGAAGACGCCCTCGACCGGGTCGTCGTGCGTGAACGGGTCCAGCCCGGCCCGCGGGCCGGACGGGTCGAGCCGGGGCTCAGACGGCGGTCGACTCACGCTCGTGAGCCTGCTCCCCCGAGCCGGTCAGCAGACCTGGGTAGCCGCGGTGCACCCCTGCCGCGACGAAGGCCGCGACCACGGCCTTGACGAGGTCACCCGGGATGAAGACGCCCACGGCCGCCGCCGCTTCACTCACGGAGAGATCGCCGAGCGCCATCATCCCCAGGATGCCGAGGGGGTAGAGGGCGACCACGCCCCCGAGCACGTTGGCGACCACGCCCCAGCGGACGTCGTACGAACCGTGGCGACGGGTCCAGGTCTCGCTGAGCAGCCCGACGACGTACGCCGCCACCGGGAACCCGAGGATGAAGCCGACCCGCGGGGTGGCGAAGACCGCGAGACCACCCACGCCCCCGGACAGCAGCGGAAGACCGGCCGCGACGAGCACGACGAACACGAGCATGCTGAGGAAGCCGCGCCGTGCACCCAGCACGGCACCGGCGAGCATCACGCCCATCGACTGGGCGGTGATGGGCACCGCCCCACCGAGCAGGAACAGCGGCGGCACCAGCCCCAGGGCCGCGACGACCCCCACGAAGACCGAGATCAGGGCGAGGTCGCGCGCACTGCGGTTCATGCGCCGCAGTCTAGAGCGACCGGCTGTTCGGAATTCTCGAGGTCCAGGACGAGCGGCCGGGTCGGGGTGCCGCCGGGCGCCCCCGGAGCGTGCGATGGGGCTGGCCGCGCGGGGAGCGGCGCGCAGCGACGAAGGAGCAGCGCTGCCGGCGCGAACGGGTGGATGCCTCCGGGGGCGCCGGGGCGCGGCCCGGGCGCCCCGCCGTGAGCGATCTGGGGGAACAGCTCAGTCGACGAGGACCGGGATCAGCATCTCCGCCGGAGTCAGCGACCCGTGCATGCCCACCAGGCGTGCCTCGTAGGGGTTGTCGCGCATGCTCAGCACCAGCGTCTCCCCCCGCGCCGCCACCACGACGTCACCCAGCCGCGGCCGGACGGCCGGAGCGACGTCACCGAACCACCCCCGCGCGATCGCCTCGTCACGCACCACGACCTCGGCGCTCTCGCCCAGCGTCTCCCGCCAGCGGGCGGCGACCTCGTCGACCGCACCGTTGGCGCAGTAGAGGTAGCGCAGCCTGGCCTCGCCCCCGATGAGGGCGATCCCGTCGCGCATGCCGTCGATCGCGTCGATGTCGATCTGGTCGGTGGCGTCGACCATGCCGTGGTCGGCGACCACGACGACCCGCACCTCGGCCGGCAGCTCCTCGCGGAACCGCTGGGCGGCCATGTCGATCATCGCCAGCTGGGCCCGCCACTGCGGGGAGTCGACGCCGTAGCGGTGGCCGGTCCAGTCGAGGTCGCCCTCGTACATGTACGCCACCGAAGGTCGCGACCGCGTCGCGGCCTGCACGGCCACGAAGCGCTCACCCAGCCGGTCCGCGCCCACGAACTCGGCACCGCGCGAGCTGGCCTCGGTGAGGCCCGACCCCAGGAACTCGCGCTTGTTGACCGCGGTCACCTCGATGCCCTGCGCTGCCATGCGCGAGAACACGGTCGGGTGCGGCTGCCACTCGTACGGGTCGACGTCCTTGCTCCACGCCAGCGCGTAGAGGAGCTGGTTGGTGCCGGGGATGCGCGAGCTGAAGCCGACCACCCCGTGCGCGCCGGTGGGAAGTCCCGTGCCGAGGCTGGTCAGCGACGTCGCGGTCGTCGAGGGCACCCCCGCGGTGCCGTGGGAGGAGTCGGTGAGCAGGCCGTGGAGGTACGGCGCCTCCTCGGCGTGCGCCTCGAGCTGGAGGAGCCCGAGGCCGTCGACCAGGAACACGACGTACGCCGGCGCGGCGGGGAGCCCCCACGCGGCGCCCTCGTCCCCGTCGCCCATCGGCCGGCCGAGGGCGCGGGCGACCGCCGGGAACACGTCGGCGAGCGACCGGTCGCCGTACGCCGGCGTGACGAAGTCGCTCATCGAGTCGTGCGCGCGGACAGCGCCCCTGCGAACTCGAGCAGCTCACCGACGGCGTCGGGCCCCTCCGCGGCTGCACTCACGCGGAGGGAGAAGTCGTCGGAGCTGAGCACGCCGGTGTAGCCGTGGTCGGCCTCGCAGTTCGGGTCCGAGCAGATCGCGGGCTCCAGGTCGAGTCGGCCCGCGGCGCCCCACCCGATCGTGAGCACCGCCTCGGCGGCGCCCGCGGCGATCGGCGCCGCCCGCGGCGGGGTCGGCGACCATCCGCGACACCACGACGTTGCGGATGGAGCCGATGCTGATCGCCTCCGTCGTCGAGGAGGTGTACGGCGCGGGAAGCAGGTCGTCGGGCGCGTGGTCGTCGGTGTGGGCGAGGATGAGCCGGGTCGGTGTCAGCACGAGCACGGTGACGTGACGGCGCACCTCGTCGCGCTCGTCGATGGTGGGCTCGTGGTGCACCAGGTGGGCCTCGACCGCCTCGTCCGCGACAGCCGCGAAGACCGCGTCCGCGACCACCTCGGGGAAGTAGCCCGATGCCTCGATCGCCGCGCGCAGGGCGTCCGACCGGTCGGTGGTGTGCTGCATGTCGGTCAGTCTGTCACGCACGGAGCAGGCACCCCGGCCCGAGGATCAGGCGTCCTCAGCCGGGCAGGGTGTCGACCACCGGGTCGCTCAGCCGCCGCTCGAACCACCCGGTGCGGGCGTCGTCCGCGGGCTCCACCCACGCCTCCGCGGAGAGCACGTGCGCACCCTTGGCGCTCGCCAGCACCAGGGACAGGTCGATGCTGCGCACCTCCGGCAGGTCGTTCTTCAGCTGCGCCACCTTGAGCAGGAGGGTCTCGACCGCGCCCACGTCGACGGGTGCGCTGCCGCGGTAGCCGGACAGCAGCGGCGCGGCCTTGATCTCGCGCACCATCTCCTCGGCGTCGCGCCGGTCCAGCGGCGGGATCCGCAGCACCCGGTCGCCCAGGAGGTCGCTGACGAACCCGGACATCCCGAAGGAGACCAGCGGCCCGAAGAGCGGGTCCTCCACGCCGCGGATGCTGACCGGCACCCCGGGCGGCGCGTTGCGCTGCACGACCAGGCCCGCCGAACGCGGGTCGTCCAGGGTGGAGCGCATCTCCTCCCACGCCTCGCGCATGTGCGCTGCGTCCTGGATGCCGCGGCGCACGTGCGCGAGGTCGGGGCGCTGCCGGAGCCGCTCCGCGGTCGCCTTGAGCACGACGTCCCACCCGAGCTGCTCCCCGGCGGCCACCGCAGCCCTCGCGCTGCGCACGCCGATGCGGCGCCACAGCTCCACGTCGTACGCCGCCAGCAGGCGCTCCAGCTCGTCGTCGGTGAGCCGTCGGCCCTGCCCGTCGTCCAGGAGCGCGCCGGTCACCACCCCGCGCGCGGTCGCCTCGTCGACGTCGTCGGTGGGGTGCACCTCCACCTCGGGCCGCGCCAGCCACTCGGCGTAGCCGACGGCCCGGGCGAGCGCACGGACGGCGGCGTCCGGTGCGGAGTACGACGGCACCGACCCGCGTCCCGAGGCACTGCCGGCGTCGGGCACGCGCAGCAGCTCGGGGAGGCCCTGGGCCGCGAGGAAGCTCGACAGCAGCGGCTTCTCGCCGCTCTGGCCGCGCTCCGCCAGCACCTGCGCGACCCGGGCGCCGCTGGTGTCGACCGGCGGGAGGTAGACCGCGAGCACGGCGTCCACCTGGTCGTCGGACATCGCCTCGTCCAGCGCACGCTCGAACCGGTCGGCCGAGGCGTCGGCGCGCAGCGCCCCCACCGGCACCGCCTGGAGCCCCAGGGCGGCCGCGGTGTCGCTGGCCAGCAGGCCGAGGGCGTCGGAGTTGCTCACCACGGCCAGCCGGTTGCCTCGCGGCAGTGGCTGGTGGGCGAGCAGCTGCGCCACGTCGAACATCTCGTCGAGGGAGTCGACCTGGATGACCCCCGCCTGCCGGAACATCGCGTCGACCCCGGCCGAGCCGTGCTCGGAGGTGCGCACCGAGTGACCCATCGGGACGCCCTGCGTGGCGCGGCCGGACTTCACGGCGATCACCGGCTTGCGCCGGGAGACCCGCCGCGCGATCCGGCTGAACTTGCGCGGGTTGCCCAGGGACTCCAGGTAGAGGAGGACCACCTCGGTGGCGTCGTCCTCCTCCCAGTACTGCAGCAGGTCGTTGCCGGACACGTCGGCGCGGTTGCCGGCGGAGACGAAGGTCGACAGGCCCAGGCCACGGCGCGCGACGTTCTCGAGGATCGCCACCCCGAGCGCGCCCGACTGGCAGAAGAAGCCGGCCCGGCCGCGCGGTGGCATGTCGGGTGCGAGCGAGGCGTTGAGCTGCTGGTCCACGGCGGTGTTGATGACACCGAGGCAGTTGGGGCCGATCAGCCGCAGGCCGTAGGTGCGGCACAGCCGCAGCACCTGCCGCTGCAGCGCCCGACCCTCCTTGCCCTCCTCGGCGAAGCCCGACGACACGACCACGACCCCGTGCACGCCCTTGGCCGCGCAGTCGAGCACCACGTCGGGCACCGCCTCGGCGGGCACCGCGATGACCGCGATGTCGACCGGGTCGGGGATCTCGGTCACCGAGGGGTACGACGGGATGCCCGACACGGACTCGGCCGACGGGTTCACGGCGTAGACGCGGCCCTGGAAGTCACCGCGCACGAGGTTGCGCACCAGGGCTCGTCCGACGGTCTCCTCGCGCCTGGACGCACCGACGATGGCGACGCTGCGGGCGCCGAGGAACCGCTGCACCGAGGCGGTGTCGGCGCGGTGCTCACGCGCCACCATGACGCCGAGGGAGGTCACGGTGGGATCGATCGGGAAGCGCATCGCGCACCACGCCGTCCTCGAACCCTCCGGTCACCTGGTAGCCCGCGTCGCGGAAGACCTGCAGCATCCCGGTGTTGTCCGGGAGGATCTCGGCGACGAACTCGGCGACCTCGACCTCGCGGCCCACCTGGGCGAGGTGCTCGAGCAGCAGCTGCCCGATCCCCCGGTGCTGGTGGCGGTCCTGGACGAGGAAGGCGACCTCGGCGCGGTCCCGCTCGCCCGCTCGCCCGGGCAGCCGCTCGAACTGGCCGACCGCGATCATCCGCTCGGCCACCGTCAGCACCAGCGCGACCCGGTCGTGGTGGTCGACGTCGACGAAGCGGCGGACCTCGCGCTCCGAGAGCGTCGGCATGGCCGCGAAGAAGCGGTAGTACTTCGACTGCGGCGAGACCTCGGCGTAGAAGTCCACGAGGAGCTCGGCGTCCTCGGGCGAGATCGGCCGGAGGTGGGCGGTGCCGCCGTCGCGCAGCACGACGTCGGCCTCCCAGTGGGCGGGGTAGGCACGCCGGGCCGCACCCTCCGACGTGGTCTCTCCGCTCACCTGCCCAAACTATCCGGCGATCAGCGGCGACACCCGCGCTCGCGGCGCGATCTCGGTCACCCGGGCGGGGACGGCGTGCCCCGCGCGGCACTGTCGGAACGACGTTGGACAATGCGCCCCATGGCCCGCCGCCCCGCTCGCTCGACACTGCCCCCCGAGGACTTCGAGGAGCACATCGTCGACATCGACGTCGGCGACGAGATGCGCACCAGCTTCCTCGAGTACGCCTACTCGGTCATCTACTCCCGCGCCCTGCCCGACGCCCGCGACGGCCTCAAGCCTGTGCAGCGCCGCATCCTGTACACGATGGCCGAGATGGGCCTGCGCCCCGACCGCGGCCACGTGAAGTCCGCCCGCGTCGTCGGCGAGGTGATGGGCCGGCTGCACCCGCACGGCGACGGCGCGATCTACGACGCCCTGGTGCGGATGGCCCAGCCGTGGTCGATGCGGCTGCCGATGATCGACGGCCACGGCAACTTCGGCTCGCCCGACGACTCTCCGGCGGCGATGCGGTACACCGAGTGCCGGATGGCGCCGCCGGCGACGGCCGATGACCGGGTCCATCGACGAGGACACCGTCGACTTCAAGCCCAACTACGACAGCCGCGAGCTCGAGCCGGTGGTGCTGCCCGCCGCGCTGCCCAACCTGCTGGTCAACGGCGCCTCGGGCATCGCGGTCGGCATGGCCACCAACATGGCGCCGCACAACCTCGTCGAGGTGGTGCAGGCGCTGCGCCACCTCGTCACCCACCCCACGGCCGACCTCGACGCGCTGATGCGCTTCGTGCCCGGTCCCGACCTGCCCACCGGCGGCAAGATCATCGGCCTCGCCGGCATCCGCGACGCCTACGCGACCGGACGCGGCACCTTCAAGATGCGGGCGACCACGCGGATCGAGAGCGTCACGCCGCGCCGCAAGGGCATCGTCGTCACCGAGCTGCCCTACGGCGTCGGGCCCGGAGAAGGTGATCGAGCGCATCAAGCAGCTCGCCCAGACCAAGAAGCTCCAGGGCATCGCCGACGTCAAGGACCTCACCGACCGCGAGCACGGCCTGCGCCTGGTCATCGAGGTCAAGAACGGCTTCAACCCCGAGGCGATCCTCGCCCAGCTCTACCGCAGACGCCGATGGAGGACTCCTTCGGCATCAACAACGTCGCGCTGGTCGACGGCCAGCCGCGCACCCTCGGGCTCAAGCAGCTGCTCGAGGTCTTCCTCGGCCACCGCTACGACGTGGTGCGGCGCAGCTCGCCTACCGGCGCGGCAAGGCCGCCGACCGGCTGCACCTGGTCGAGGGCCTGCTGATCGCGATCCTCGACATCGACGAGGTCATCCAGCTGATCCGCTCGAGCGACAACTCCGTCGGAGGCCAAGGACCGGCTGATGCCAGGTCTTCGACCTGACCGACCCCCAGGCGACGTACATCCTCGACATGCAGCTGCGCCGGCTGACGAAGTTCTCCCGCATCGAGCTGGAGACGGAGAAGTCCGAGCTGCAGCGGCTCATCGAGGAGCTCGACCTGATCCTCAGCGACGACAAGCAGCTGCGGAAGGTGGTCTCCGACGAGCTGGCCGAGGTCGCCAAGGCCTACGGCACGCCGCGGCGCACCGTGCTGCTGGAGTCGGCCGGGCAGTCACCGGCGGCGGTGCCGCTGGAGGTCGCCGACGACCCCTGCTGGGTCTACCTCTCGTCGACCGGACTGCTGGCGCGCACCACCGACGCCGAGCCGCCGGGCTCGGGCGGCGCCCGCGGCACGCACGACGTGATCGTCGTCCGCGGTGCGGTCGACCGCCCGCGGCCAGGTCGGCGCGCTCACCTCGACCGGCAGGCTGGTCCGGCTCGACGTGCTCGACCTCCCCACCGCTGCCGCCGACGGCGAACAGTCCCGCACCTGCAGGGCGGCCAGCCGATCAGCACCTTCCTCGCCCTCGAGGGCGACGAGCGGGTGCTCTCGCTCTGCGGCCTGAGCGGTGAGGGGCCAGGGGTCGCCCTGGGCACCGCCCAGGGCGTGGTCAAGCGGGTGACCCCCGAGGTCCTCAACCGTGACTCCTGGGAGCTGCTCCGGCTCGACGACGGCGACGAGGTGGTCGGCGCGGTCGAGCTGGTCTCCGGCGAGGAGGAGCTGTGCTTCGTGACCTCCGACGCCCAGCTGCTGCACTTCCCGGCCGGCGGCGTCCGACCGCAGGGCCGCTCCGGCGGCGGGATCGCCGGCGTCCGGCTGGCACCGGGCGCACGCGTGGTGTTCTTCGGCGCGGTGGACCCGCCGCGACCGACCCGGTCGTGGTGACCGTGGCCGGCTCCGCCGACGCGCTGCCCGGCACCGAGGCGGGCACCGTGAAGGTCACCGCCGTTCTCCGAATACCCTGGCAAGGGTCGCGCGACCGGGGGCGTGCGTTGCCATCGCTTCCTCAAGGGTGAGGACGTGCTCCAGCTCGCCTGGGTCGGCGCGTCCCCCCCGATGGCCGCGGCCGACTCGGGTCAGCCGGTCGACCTTCCTCCGGCGGAGGGCCGGCGGGACGGCTCGGGCACACCCGCTGCGCACGCCATCGTGGGTGTGGCCGCACCCCTCCATGAAAGGCTCCAGGCATGACCACGCAGACGTCGACGCAGTCCTCGACCCCGGCCTCGTCGCCCGCACGCCGCGGCCCCGGGCATCCGCCCGGCCGCTGCCGCTCGTCGTCGCTCTCGGGCTGCTGGGTCTCCAGGCCTGCAGCGACGACTCGGTGGAGGCGACTCCGGCGAGCGCCGACGAGGCGCTGGCCTCGGCGAAGCAGCAGCTCGACGAGACTCCGGGCATCGAGCTGGAGCTGACCACCGAGAAGCTCCCCGACGGGGTCGAGGGCATCCTGTCCGCCATCGGCACCGCCACCCACGCCCCGGCCTTCGACGGCGACCTCAAGGTGCAGGTGAACAGCCTGACCGCCGAGGTGCCGGTCGTCTCCGTCGACGGCGCGGTCTACGCCACGCTGCCCTTCTCCGACAAGTTCGTCGAGATCGACCCCTCCGACTACGCAGCCCCCGACCCCGCGGAGCTGATGGCGCCCGAGGGTGGCATCTCCTCGTGGCTGACCGCGGTCGAGGACGTCCAGGCCGGCGACGAGGTCCGCTCCGGCGAGCAGGTGCTCACGACGTACTCCGGCACGCTGCCCGGCGAGGCTGTCTCGGAGGTGATCCCGAGCGCGAGTGCCGACGGCGAGTTCGACGTGGACTTCCGGCTCGACGACGAGGACCGGCTCGTCGACGCCGTCATCGACGGCCCCTTCTACGGCGACGGCGGCGACGTCACCTACGACCTGAAGCTCTCCGCCTACGGCACCAACAAGGACATCACCGCCCCGACCGAGCAGTGACCCGCGTCGATGATCGAGCAGCGAGCCGGCGAGCGCCCGTCGAGATCGCCCCATGACTGACGACCGCTCCCGCGCGCCCCGGCGGTCGCGCGCTGCTGGCGGTCGCGTCCGTGGCGGTCGCCTTCGCCGCGGCCGACACCTACGTCGTGGTGCTCGCCCTGCCCGACATGATGGCCGCCGCGGACCTGTCGGCGGAGCGGCTGCAGCGCGCGGCGCCGATCATCTGCGGCTTCCTGCTCGGCTACGTCGCCGTCCTCCCGCTGATCGGCCGCATCGCCGACCTGCGCGGCCGGCTCCCCGTGCTCACCGGCTCACTCGTGGTCTTCGCGCTCGGGTCGCTGGTCACCGCGGCGGCCTACGACCTGCCCTCGATGGTCACCGGCCGCTTCCTGCAGGGCCTCGGCGGCGGCGGGCTCGTGCCCGCGACCCTGGCGCTGGTCGCCGACCTCTACCCGCCGCAACGGCGCGGGATGCCGCTGGGGGTCGTCGGCGCGGTGCAGGAGCTCGGCAGCGTGCTCGGCCCGCTCTACGGCGCGGTCGTGCTGGCGGTCGGCGACTGGCGCGACATCTTCTGGATCAACCTCGCGGTCGGGCTGGTCCTCGTGCTCGCGCTGGTCCGGCTGCGACCCGACCCGGGTGCCCACGACCCCTGCGCCCGGCGCTCGGACTGGCCGGGCGCGCTGCGTGGGGCCGCCGCCGTGGCCTGCGGCCTGCTGGTGATGCTGCAGCCGGCGTCGCTCACCTCCGACGTCGACCCTCGGCCTGGCCTTCCTGCCCGTCGTCGGCGACGGCCGGTGGCTCTCGCCGCTCGGCACTGCCGCCGTCGGGCTCGCCGTCCTGTTCGTGGTCCGCTGCTGGTACCGCCGCCGTCCCCTGCTCGACCTGCGCGGCTGGGTCGGCCTGGCCCGCGAGGTCGACCTCGTGGCGGCCGGCTCTGACCGTCGCGCTCGGCGGCGTCGTGCTCGCGTTCGCCACCGCCGAGCCGGAGCGCGAGGTGCTCTCCCCGCGGCGCCCTGGCTGCTGGTCCTGCGCCGCGGCCGCGGCCGTCGGCTTCGTGGCTGCGCAACCGCCGCAGCGACCGTCCCCTTGTGCCGGCGCGGAGCGCTCGGGCGTCCCCGCCTGGGGCGCGCTGCTGGTGAGCTTCTTCGTGGGCAGCGCGCTGATCGCGGCGCTCGTCGACATCCCGATCTTCGCCCGGCTCACCGTGCACCCCGACTCCCAGCTGGCCGCCGCCCTGGTCCTGGTGCGGTTCCTCGTCGCGCTGCCCGTCGGTGCCCTCGCCGGCGGCTGGCTGCTCGCCAGGCTGCCGGCGGGCGTTGTCACCGCCCTCGGGATGGCCGCTGGCGTGCGCCGCCTTCGTGCGGATGGCGAGCTGGGGGCTCGACCAGCTGGAGGAGCCCGTCGCCAACGTCCCGCTCGTGCTCGCCGGCCTCGGCTTCGGTCTGGCGCTCGCCCCGGTCAACGCGGCGCTTCTGGCCGCCACCGAGTCAGCCGTCCACGGGCGTCGCCAGCGCGCTGCTCGTCGTGGCGCGCATGGTCGGGATGCTCGTCGGCATCAGCGCGCTGACCACCGTCGGCCTGCGGCGCTACTACGCCGAGCAGACGGACATCCCCGCGCCCTTCGAGGTCTGCGGCCAGGGCGTGACCCGCTGCGCCGAGTACACCGAGCGCTGCAGCTGGCCGGGCATCGCCCAGCTGCAGACCGTCTTCGTCGGCGCGGCGGTGTGCGCCGCCGTCGCGGCGGTCCTCTCGCTCGGGCTGCTGTCGTCCGCCCGCACCCGGGGCGTCCGCCCTCGCGTCCTCGAGGGGCAACCCGGATGAGGTACCCCGACTCCCGCAGCGCGCTGTCGGCCGCGCCCGACGAACCGATGGCGGCACCGCGCCCTACGCCGTCGGCTGGCTCGCGCTCGAGCAGCCGGGGCCGTGGGGACGCAAGGCGCTCGACCGAGAGCCGGCTCGACGCCGGTCTCGGCGCCAGGATCGACGCGACCTGCGCCGAGGTCGACGTCCGACCCGCGCTGGTGCGCCGCCCCGGCCGAGAGCCCCTGCCGCCACCGCCCGGCCGCACCGTGCTGGCGGTTCACCAACGACGCCGGGTGTGCGCCTGAGCTGCTGGAGGCCTACGGTCGACGACGTCCACGTCGTGGAGTGGGATGCACTCGCTCACGCCGTCGCCGACGGTGATCAAGGGGCCGCCTAGAATCGGCTGCTGCCCGGAGCGAGGCCGAGCCCTGCGCACCTGCTCGTGTGCTCCAACGGGCGTCGCGACGTGTGCTGCGCGGTGCAAGGGCGTCCCTTGGCGTTGGCGGCAGGCGCGCCGCGTACCGGCAGGGTCTGGAAGGCGACCGACCTCGGCGGCCACCGGTTCGCGCCGACCGCGGCGGTCCTGCCGAGCGGCACGGTGCACGGACGGCTGGACGCCGACGTGGCGGTCGCATTGCTCGGAGGCCGAGGACTCGGCGAGGTCCTCCTATGGCGACGGCGTGGCCGGACCATCTGCTCTTGTCCGGGCCAGGTCGCTGAGCTCGCCCTCCGCCAGCTGACCGACGAGCGACTCTGCTGGACTTGCTCCCGTAGCACCGTCGGCGACGGTCGCCTGGCACGTGCCTCACGTCGACGGCCGCGCCTGGCAGGTCACCGTCGCCGAGCAGACGGGTCGGACCTAGCCGGCCGGAGTCTGTGCGGCAAGGACGCCGTACCGCTGTGCTCCTGGGTCGCCCGGGACCCGCAACCACTCTGCCCTGAGCACCTCCCGGCCTGTACCCTGCGGTTCGTGAGCGCGACTTCGACGACCTGCTGGCCGCCAACCGGGAGTTCGCCGAGCACTTCGACCTCGCCGGCTTCGACGGCGTCGCCCACGCCGGCGTCGCGATCGTGACCTGCATGGACTCCCGCATCGACCCGCTCGGCATGGTCGGGCTCGAAGCCCGGCGACGCCAAGATCTTCCGCAACCCGGGCGGCCGGGTCACCGACCAGGCGCTCGAGGCGCTCGTGCTCGCCACGCACCTGCTCAACGTCGAGCGGGTCCTCGTCGTACCCCACACCCGCTGCGCGATGGCCACCAACAGCGAGGACGAGCTGCGCGCCGCGCGTCGCCGAGTCGGCCGGGCTCGACGTCGCCTGGCAGCGCTTCCACGTCGTCGACGACCAGGTCGCGGCGCTGCGAGGAGACGTCCACCGGGTCAGGTCCCACCCGCTCGTGCCCGACACGGTCAAGGTCGGCGGCTTCCTCTACGACGTCGACACCGGGCTGCTGACCCAGCACGTCTGAGCTCTCGGCGCCCAGGCTCGTGCTGGTCGGTGCCACCTCGTGACCCCGGAGCGCACAACGCCGCCGGCCCCTGCCTCGCCGGGCCTGTCAGGCGTCGATGAGCTCGGCGTCGATCTCGTAGGCGCCCTGCACGATGAACTCCTTGCGCGGCGCGACGTCGGAGCCCATGAGCAGCTCGAAGACCTCGGCCGCCACGTCGGCGTCGTCGACGGTGATCCGGCGCAGCGTGCGGTGGCGCGGGTCCATCGTCGTCTCGGCCAGCTGGTCGGCGTCCATCTCCCCGAGCCCCTTGTAGCGCTGCACCGGGTCCTTCCAGCGCATCCCCTTCTTGGTCAGCTCGGCGAGCTTCCGCTGCAGCTCGGCGTCGGAGTAGGTGTAGACGTACTTGTCCATGCCCTTCTTCGGGTTGGTCAGCTCGATGCGGTGCAGCGGCGGCACGGCGGAGAACACCCGGCCCTGGCTGATCAGCTCGGGCATGTACTTGAAGAACAGCGTCGCCAGCAGGCACCGGATGTGGGCGCCGTCGGAGTCGGCGTCGGCCATGAAGATGATGCGCCCGTAGCGCGCCTGCTCGATGTCGAAGGTGCGCCCCGACCCCGCGCCGACCACCTGGATGATCGAGGCGCACTCGGCGTTCTTGAGCATGTCGCCGACCGAGGCCTTCTGGACGTTGAGGATCTTGCCGCGGATCGGCAGCAGCGCCTGGAACTCCGAGTTGCGCGCCAGCTTGGCCGTGCCCAGCGCCGAGTCGCCCTCGACGATGAACAGCTCGGTGCGCTCGATGTCGCCGGAGCGGCAGTCGGCCAGCTTGGCCGGCAGCGCCGAGGACTCCAGCGCGTTCTTGCGGCGCTGGTTGTCGCGCTGCTGCCGGGCGGCGAGCCGGGTGCGCGACGCGTTCGCGACCTTCTCCAGCACCAGCTTGGCCTGCGCCTTCTCGGCCGCGCTTGGTCGAGGTGAGGAACCTCTTGAGCTCGGCGGCGACCACCTTGCGCACGATCGCGCGGGCCGCCGGGGTGCCGAGCACCTCCTTGGTCTGGCCCTCGAACTGCGGCTCGGCCAGCCGCACGGTGACGACCGCGGTCAGCCCCTCCAGGACGTCGTCCTTGACGACGTCGGGCTCGGCGACCTTGAGCGTCTTGGTCTCGCGCAGCACCTCGTTGAAGGTCTTGGTCACCGCCGCCTCGAACCCGCCCACGTGGGTGCCGCCCTTGGGCGTGGCGATCACGTTGACGTAGGAGCGGACCTCGGTGTCGTAGCCGGTGCCCCACCGCAGCGCGACGTCGACCGCGAGGTCGCGCTCGACGTCCTGCGGCGTCATGTGGCCCTTGTCGTCGAGCAGCGGCACGGTCTCGGTGAACCCCTCGTGGCCCTGCAGCCGCAGCACGTCGGTCACCGGCTCGTCGGGGGCCAGGAACTCGCAGTACTCGGTGATGCCGCCGTCGTGCTTGAACGGCTCCTCGAGCGGCTCCGCGCCGCGCAGGTCGCGGATCACGAGCTCGAGGCCCGGCACGAGGAACGACGTCTGCCGGGCCCGGGTGACCAGCTCCTCGAGGACGAAGGTCGCGTCCTTGGTGAAGATCTGCCGGTCGGGCCAGAACCGGACCCGGGTGCCGGTCACGCCCTTCGCGACGCGCTTGCCCTTGTGCAGCCCCGACTGCGGGCGTGAAGGCGGCCTTGGGCCCCTCGCCGTCGAAGACGCCGGGCGCGCCCCGCCGGAACGACATGCGCTGGGTGGCCGGCGACCGGTCCACCTCGACGTCGAGCCGGGCGGACAGCGCGTTGACCACCGACGCGCCGACGCCGTGCAGGCCGCCGGTGGCGATGTAGGAGCCGCCGCCGAACTTGCCGCCGGCGTGCAGCTTGGTGAAGACCACCTCGACCCCGGACAGCCCGGTCTTGGGCTCCTTGTCGACCGGGATGCCGCGGCCGTTGTCGTGACCTCGGCGGAGCCGTCCGGGTGCAGGATCGACGTCGATCCGCGTGCAGTGCCCGGCCAGCGCCTCGTCGACGGAGTTGTCGATGATCTCCCACAGGCAGTGCATCAGCCCGCGGGTGTCGGTGGACCCGATGTACATGCCCGGCCGCTTGCGCACCGCCTCCAGGCCCTCGAGGACCAGCAGGTGCTGCGGCGTTGTAGGTGTTGTCGATGGCGGGCCTCCCAGCAGTGTCCGACGGCCGCGAATCTACCGGCGCGGCACGGTCAGGAGCTGCGGCGCCACGCGCGGGGTGATTGCCTCCGCGGCACGGGATAGACGATTGCGCAGCAGTCCGGGTCGGGCGGATCGCAGCCGACACAGGTGGGCGTTGCGCCACACTGGGGCAACCACGGACCCATCCGACCGGGCACAGTGGCCGCGAACAACGGTCGTGAGATGACTCACCGGGTCTCACCGGGGGAAGCCCTGGACCGGGAAGAGGCCGGCGTGCTTGGATTGTTGCCGTCGGAGAGGCGGCATGCGGGAATCCCGGCTCCCGGAGCCGTCGTACAAGAACGACAGGAAGGAAGGCCACCGTGACCACTGCCGTTGCACCCAGCCCCCTGACCGCCATGACCGCTGCGACCGCTGCGGCGCCCAGGCGTACCTCCGCGTCCACCTCGCCAGCGGCGGCGAGCTCCTCTTCTGCGCCCACCACGCCCGCGAGCACGGCGAGAAGCTCCGCACCATCGCGGTCAACGTCCACGACGAGACCGGCAAGCTGCTCGACACCCCGACCGGTCGCCGCCGACGACGGCCCGACGACCGGCAGCAGACGTCGCACTTCAGCGAGGCCCCGGCACCGCCGGGGCCTCGTGCTTTACGGCGGCCCGCCCCGGGCGCCCGACCTCTGACAGGGTGAGCACGTGCAAGCAGCGGACCTGGTCGCCGGCCTCGCCATCTCGTGGGCCTGGTCGGGATCGTGGTCCCGCTCCTGCCGGGGACGCTGCTCATCGCTGTCGCCGTCGTGGTCTGGGCGGCCTACGTCGGCGGCGGGCCGCGTGGTCGGTCGCGGCGGTCGCGCTGCTGCTGCTCGCGCGGGACCGTCGTGAAGTACGCCCTCGCCGGCCGCCACCTGCGCAGCCGGGGTCCCGAACCGCACGCTGGTGCTCGGCGGGCTGCTCGGCATCGTCGGCTTCTTCGTGGTCCCGGTGATCGGGCTGCCCCTCGGCTTCGTGCTGGGGATCTACCTCTCCGAGCTGCAGCGGCTGGGCCGCGACCGCGCCTGGCCCGCGACCAGGCACGCCCTCACGGCCGTGGGGATCGCGCTGCTCGTCGAGCTCGTCGCCGGGTTCACCGCCGCCGGCACGTGGCTCGTCGGCGCCCTCAACACCTGATCGTCCAGCACCGAAGGAACCCGTGACCGCCCTCCTCCTCGCCCTCATCTCCGCGTTCGCCTACGGCACGTCCGACTTCGTGGGCGGAGTGGTCTCACGACGCACGTCGGCCTGGGCGGTGGCCTTCGTGGTGCAGGCGACCAGCGCGGTGGCCTTCCTCGTCGCCGCCCCGTTCCTCCGCCTCGCGCCGCCGGGTACGGACCTGCTCTGGGGAGCGGTCGCCGGCCTCGGCTCAGGCGTCGGGATCAGCTTCCTCTTCCGGGGCTTCTCGGCCGGGCGGATGAGCGTGGTCGCCCCGCTCTCCGCCGTCGGCGCGGCGGTGCTGCCGGCACTGGCCGGCTTCGCGCTTGGCGAGCGGATCGGGACGCTGGTCCTGGTCGGCCTGCTGGTCGCGCATCCCGGGCATCTGGCTGGTCTCGAGCGGTGAGGACGCACCGGGCGAGCCGCAGCCACCGCGACCGTGGGGTGGTCCTCGACCGCGGGGTGCTCGACGGCTGCCTGGCCGGTGTCGGCTTCGCGGTCACCTTCGTCGGGCTCGACCAGGTCGACGGGGGCGGGTGCCTGGCCGCTCGTCGTGATGCAGGCGGCGAGCGCTGCCGCGGTGCCCGTCCTGGCGCTGCTGCTCGGGGCCCGCGTCTTCCCGGTCCCCCGCACCGCGTGGCGAGCCTGGTACGGCGGCCCGATCGGCGCGGTCGCAGGTCTCACGTTCTACCTCGCAACCTCGCAGGGGCTGCTGACGATCGCCGCCGTGCTCACCTCGCTCTACCCGGCGGTCACGATCCTGCTGGCGGTGCCGCTGCTGGGTGAGCGCATCCACCGCCCGCAGGCTGTCGGGCTGCTGCTCTGCGCGGCCTGTGTGGCCTGGTCGTGGCCGGCTGACGCCCACCCCTCTCCGGACCGGCACGCCGGCGGACATTCACCGCCGTGCGTGCCCGTCCTTGTCGTCGGCCGTCGCTACGATGAACGCGGGAGTGGGGCTCGTGCTGTGGGGCACGGCGACCCCCAGGGCAGCGGGTTGTGCGATGGGACGAGCGGTCGACGCGCTCGACCGGGTGCGGGCTGCGTTGCCGCGCGGCAACACGCTCACCGACGCGACCTGGCAGAGCCGCCACCAGGCCATCAACATGCTGCTGTGGTTCCACGTGGCGGCACTGCCCTTCATCGGATGGTGGCAGGGCCGGCATTCGTCCACTCGCTCGAGGTCGCCCTGATCGCCGGGTTCGCCCTCGCCGCGATGGTGCCGGGGGCGCCACGGGTCGCCAGCGCGAGCCTGACCACGGCCGGCCTCATGTTGAGCTCGGCAACACTCGTGCACTTCTTCGACGGCCTGATCGAGGTGCACTTCCACTTCTTCGTCATGATCGCCGTGGTCTCGCTCTACCAGAGCTGGGCCCCCTACCTCCTCGCCGTCTCGTTCGTGCTGCTGCACCACGGGGTGCTGGGCACGCTCGCGCCCGCGCAGGTCTACAACCACTCCACCGCTCTGGACCGCCCATTCCTCTTCGCCGCCGTCCACGGCAGCTTCGTCCTCGCTGAGAGCATCGCCTGCCTGGCCTACTGGCGGGCGAGCGAGCAGGCGGTCGCCGCCGAGCGTCGCGAGCGAGCCGACGCGGAGGCCGCGAACGCCGCCCTCGCGCGCGCCAACTCCGAGATCTCCGACCTCGTCGGCATGCTGTCCCACGACCTGCGCACTCCCCTGTCGGTCGTCAACGGCTTCGCCGCGCTGCTCCAGGAGCGGTGGCCCGACCTGGACGACGAGCATCGCAGGGACCTCCTCCGGCGGATCAGCGCGGCCGGCCGTCACTGCAGTCGATGCTCGACGACGCCCTCAGCGTCACCGCGCTCGACGCCGACGGACTGCTCCCGGAGCCGCAGCCGGTCCGGCTCGACGCCGCTGTGCGCGACGTGCTACAGATGCTCGCCGACCCACTGACCGAGCCCGACCTCGGCGGCCTGCGCCCGGTCTCGCGTGCGTCGACCCCGGCCACCTGCACCAGATGCTGTCCAACCTGATCACCAACGCGCGCCAAGTACGGCGCCCCGCCCTACCGGTTCAACCCGGCTGCTGGGCGACCGCGCCACCGTGACGGTCTCCGACAGCGGCGAGGGGGTGCCCGACGACTTCGTCGCTCGGCTCTTCGAGCGGTTCGCCCGCGCCGACAGCCACCGCACCGGGGAGCACAAGGGCACGGGTCTGGGCCTGTACATCTCACGCCGCCTGGCCATCGCCAACGCCGGCGAGCTCGGTACGACGCACCGCCCCGACCGGGCGGGGCGCGACGTTCGTCGTCGACCTCCCCCGGCCGCGGTTCCCACCGTCCTCACCGCGGGGTCTCTGTCGGCGGTACGGATCCCCGAGTCGAGGTGAGGTGCCGGCCTGGGCTCCGGCTCGCGGACTGGTCGCCGACCGGCTCCCCGCCCACGAACTCGTAGTCGTAGTCGACGTCGTCGATCCCGTCGGCGTCGAGCACACGGCACCGGAGATCACGACCCGCCCCCTCGTGGGGGCGGGTCGCTGCGCACGATGAGCGAGAGCCGGCCCGCCGGCACCCGGGGCACCGAAGACCTGTGGGGCCGGGAAGCCTGCTGGCCCGGCTCCCCACGACATGGCTCTGCGGCTGCGGTAGTCTCCGGCGCCGGAAGCCCTCGCCGTCCAGGTCCTGCGAAGAGACGGCGAGGGCTCCGTCAGCTCGCTACCAAGCCTCCGGCCGTAGGGGGAAGGCGACGAGGCTGCCGACCTCGTCACCGCCTCACATCATCGGCGACGAGTACCCGGCCGCGTTGCCGTCGAACCCGTGCGTTCCGTCGTGGTCATGCCCGCAACGAGCGCACCGCTTGAACGGCTTTCCGTCCTCGGTGCGAGCGATGCGGTACGTGTGCCATCCGACCAGGCACAGCAGCGGCTTCATCCTCATGGAGTACACCTCCGGACTTGCCAAGGGATCTTGATGGGCAGCCCCTCGACAGCAGGCTACGTACGGGCCGACACGTGAGTGCAGGGCCGAACGTCACGGCCGTGGGCGACCGCCCGCTGAACTGCGCAGTCCCCTGCGATGCGGCGCATGCCCTCGGGGCTCGTCGCGGAGGTTGGACGCTCGGCTCCCCGCCGGGCGACCGGCCCTACGCAGACTGGTGCTGCTCGGGCTTCGGCTAATCCGACTTGTTCGCCGGGATGCCGAGGTGCTCCTGGATCGAGTCGACCTTCCTCTCCAGTCGACTTGACATTTTCCCTCGGTCATGGCCGCGAATCGACGTCTCGGGACCTCTGCCACCTGGGGAGGCCGGATCGTTCTCGCGCGATCGCGGGCTCCGGCGGTACCGTCACGACGAGGCTGCGGGTGGGAGGCAGCCTCATCGAGAGCCGTTCACCTACCCCCACTGGGTGGGCGGCTCTCGTTCTGGGTCCCGAAGGTCTGGCGCGCGAAGGTCCCAACCCGGGTCAACCGCTTCCCGCGTGCCTGAAGCTCCCCGCCCGCATGCCCGTAGGCGCGCGGCGTAGGTGCGAGCCGGGTCCTACCCGCAGGAGCCCAAAGACTTTTCACCCACGGCCCAGAAGGTGCTTAGCGTTGCGTCAAGAGCCCCGGGCCGTTCCTCAACCCCCAGGCGACGCGGGGCTCCCCCGGGTCGCGGCACGCGCGTCGGCACGTGCGGGCGGCAGCAAGGGACGACGACGGCACAGAACTGGTCTCGCGCGCCTCTCTGGCTGTGCCGGCTCCTCGCCCGCGATCGCCTGGCGTGCGCAGAGCCCCGCGTCGCGCTTTCCCCAAAGGACGCGACGCGAGGCCCTGCAATGCCGGCGCCCGTGAATGGGAGGCGGGCGCGCGACCTGGGAGTCGCACCCCGCTCGCACCAAACGGGTGCGGGACTTCCCCCTACATTCCAGGCTTAACAGACAGTCGCCTGTGCAAACACATGCCTAGTCCACCTGTGTGCACTCGCGGCCCCAACTCACAAGCCCTACGCGGTCATGTCCTCGGACATCTCGTCCACCAGCTGTTCGAGGTTCAGCCAGGTGCCGTCGGTGTCCAGTGCGTAGGTGTAGCCGTGCGCCAGCCCTCCGGCGTGGCAGGTGAGGCAGCCGGTCTTGCGGAAGTTGGCAGTCGGCCAGTCCTCAGTGGCTGATCGCCCGCACATGGTGCGTTCCCCGCCGGCCATGCGCAGATGCACCAGTGAGTGCCCCTCCACCTGACCGACCACCAAGCCGGTGACGCTCGAGTCAGTCATGCCCCCATTTTCACCGACTAAGGACCCCCTTGGGAGCAACCTCGCGCGATGACCCGGTCAATGTCTAGTCAGACCTACGCGCGTGCTCCGCTCGAGGTGGTCCCAAGACCTTGGCGGGACCCGCCGAACCCGCGCGAGGGGTCTCAGACACCCCCGGGATCACAACCAACGCATCCCCCCGCCCGCGACGGACGGGGGGACTTCCCGCGTGGGTGCGATGTGCATGTTCCCCCAATTGGTTTTGCGTCAATCCGTGAGTGCGCAGGCGCGTCGACGCGGTGTGGAGGGGTACACGTCCCCGAGCCACTTCCCTCCCACAGCTCATGCCGGGAAGTGGCCGGGCCTCAGCGGTCGGCGGGCCACGAACGGCCGCGAGGTCAGGAGCCCTCCCCGGTGACCCATCCCCCGTGTCCCGGTGGGGGCTCCGCTCGGGTGGACCAGAGCCCCGCGTCAGGTGGGCCGGGACGACCTGGGTACGCCCCAAGCGGAGTGCATACGGGCGAGGTTGATCCAGCTGTTCGCCACGTCCAGGGCGTAGCCGTGGCCGGCCTCGACAGCGACCTCCAGGCATCGTGGGCATCCCGACGACCGGAAGCTCCGGACTGGTGGGCGAGGGCGTAGCGGACGGCCGCAGAGGGTGCGCTCCCCGTTGCAGACAACCAGGTGCACCGTGTGGTCACCCTGGGCGTGGGTGACCCAGCTCAGCACCCCCGCCCGGCTTGGTCATCCCGCCGGCGATTCACTCATTCCGTCATTGTGCGCCCGCATCCGGGTCTCGAACCCCCCCGAGTAGTGGTCAGGACCTTTGGATCGGCAAGTCGTGCTCGCCGGGACCACCCCCTGAGGTGACCAGTCCCGAAGTTCCGTCGAGGGGGTTCACCTCGCCATGCCTTTACTTCCATCCCTGGGCGTGCCTTTACTGAAGGCAACCGGACTTCGTCCTTGCCCGAACCCCGCCTCGGGGCGAGTTCTCCTAGGTTCGCCCGGCGCGCGGGTCCTTCCTGCAAGGCGATGCGCGTTCGGCCAGAAGCCCTCACTGGTTACCCCACACATGCCGGTGAGGGCTTCGCCGCGCGGGGGGCGCCGCCTAGAGGTGGTGTGTGTCCGATCGATGGCGCAGCCGGGCATCTCCCGCGGATGCGGCTATGCCACCCAATGGGGCGTAGTGTCAAGAGATGGTCACCGGACTCAAGCCACGCGCCGTCACGGTTCAGATGGACGACGGCACCTGGGTCCCCGGCGACCTCCAGGCGGTCCATCGGGGCGATGGCACGTGGAAAGGGTTCGTCCGCTACCGCGAGCGCACGAATGTCTCCCACCTCAGGTGGTTCGACGAGAGCCGGGTCCGAGGTCAGTAGCGGCGCGGGCTCGCTAGCCGCTGCGGATCACCCGGTAGATCGTCTCTGACGCGGGCGCCGGCCGCGGCACGTCATTCCACCCGATCTCACCCGCCCGGGTTGCGATCGCACGCTTCACCTCGGCGATGTCGACGTCGTCGTCGAAGAAGGCGATCGACAGGCCGTTGCCGGTTCTCGGGTCGACCAGGTGGTAGGCGTCTCGAACACCCGGAACGGTCTTGGCCGCATCGATGACCCACTGCCGGTCGTCGTCAGGCATCGGCTCCCACACGGCAACTCGAGCGATCATGGCTCCTCCCCGGTCTCGTGGGCAGCGCGCCGCGGCAAAGGCATCCAGGGGGCGGGGTGGCCGTGCGGTCATTGGCACCCAGCACCGCTCGCTGCCCAGCCTCGCGTCGCCGGCAGCGACGCGGGGCAGCTGTGTGTCGGAGCCGGCGTCCGCGGGGTCCCAGCCCACCGCGGTCGCTGCTCCCCAGATCTGCCCGGGCTTGAGCGTGATGGGTCTCGGTCCCTCATTCCTGGGGCGGGTGGGGCAGCCCTACATCTCCTGGTCCGCGAGAGTAGGCACCTCGCGCACGACCTGAGCTGGCACGACCGCCGTCGGCGCCGCCAGTGCCGGTGCAAGTGCCGGTGGCGCCAGGGTCCGGGTTGTCGTCGGCGTCTCGACGACGGGACGCGAACGACGCCAGAGGCGGAACCTCGGCATGGCGAACCGACGCTGGGCGGCGGCCTCCCGCAACAGGTCGGCATGACGTTCCTGATTCATCAGGTGCGCGAACTCGGGCTGCATGACGTATTCCCCTCTGAGTGCCTGAGCCGGGTGCAGGATCCCGACCAGCGGCGGCGGCGTTTGTCCAGATTCCGCCCGCTCCCACAGCGTCAACCAGTGCCATGAGGCACGCGGAGACCTCGCCCCCGTGCCTGTGGGCGCGCCCAAGGTCCCGAGCCCGGCCTACTCGCTCGGGCCAGGGGCGATCCCGGCATGACTAGGACCCCATGACGAGGCCGGGACAAATGACGACGCGACCGGGCGCTGACGCCCAGTTCGTCCCGCCTTCGGGGGTGCAATGTGTCGATGTTTTCAGGGCCGTTCTCATGCCTGGGCGGGCAGCGTCAAGAGGTCTTGTGGCACGGAGACAGGACCGAGCCCGCGACTGCTGGTCTAGCCCCCGTCATGCCCTCCCCAGGCCGGCTCGCGAGCCATGCGCTCATGCCGAGGGCGGACGCGACCCGAGCGAGGCTGCACCTCGGGGAGCTCGGGAAGGATGAGGCGCATGGAGGAGCAGGACGAGGATGAGCCGCCGCCCGCTCGGGTGCGGCTCGTCCGCCTACCGATCGCGGCGATCGACGCGCTCGCTGCCGGTGACCTGCGCTCCGCCTCGGAGGCAGCACGCCTGGAGCTCACGTCCTTCATCGGGGCGGAGCAATGGCTGTGGCGGATTCGCTCCGAGCAATTGCGACGATCGCCGCAGGACGCCGAGTGGGTGGCGCGGATCGCCGTGGTCGAGGGTGAGGTGGTGGGCCACGGCGGCTTCCACGGCGCGCCGAACGAGGAGGGTGTCGTCGGAGGTGGCCTACTCAGTCGATCCGCTGAAGCGACGACGTGGCCACGCGAGAGCCATCCTGGCCACGCTGCTCCAACGGGCGGACCACGACCCCCGCGTGAGCAGGGTGCGAGCGTCGATCCGCCCCGACAACACCGCATCGCTCGCCACTATTGCAGGCTCCGGCTTCACCCAGATCGGCGAACAGTGGGACGACGACGACGGACTGGAGATCATCTACGAGCGGCCTGCCCCCGCGGGGCCGAGCGCTTCGGCCCACGTGCCGACGAGCTGACTCATCCTGTGACGTAGCAGGGCAGCGGTCGGTGTTGATGTTCTCCCTGGGCCGCACTGGAGGCGAGCATGATCAGACGATTGATGCTTGGCAACGCGCTACATCTTCTCACCGTCCTCGCGGGCGCAGGGTGTGGTGGCGACTCCGGGTCCCAGGGCGAGACCGGGACCTCCACGTCAGAGTCGACGCCGGCTCGTCGACATCCACCGACGCCACGTCGAAGCTCGTCGGTTCGTGGCACCGACCGCAGACCTGCGCAGAGATGCTTGCCGCCTTCGAGAAGGCGGGCCTCGCCGAGTCGCACCGAGACTGGCTCCAGGGAAGCTTCTACGGAGGTGAGCCGGGGCCGACGAGCGGGCAGCCGTGCACAGGTGCCCAGCGTCCGCCGGGAACATGACCACTACTTCACCGACGACGGTGCTTTCGGCTCGCACGACCAGAACGGCGAGGAGGTCGACGGCGGCGATTTCGCGGAGGTCGACCCCGACACGGTCACCTTCCGATGCGTACGCCTGGGCGCTGTCGGCGTTCGCGTCTGGCCCCTGGCAGCGCGGGGCGGTTCCCGGCTAGCGCCGTGGGCCGGCGATTCCGAGCGCCACGATCATGGCGCGGTTCCGCTCCGACCCGGAGCAGGCGAAAGGCTGACCGCATCGGTTGCCGAAGAGTCCGGGGCTGGCGGTGGATGTCAGCTCGCGACTGCCGCGGCGGCGGCAATCGCCTCCGCCGTCCGCCGCGGGGTCTCGTCGGGCAGCAGGAACACCGAGCCAGGAACGGTGATGAGTCTGACCTGGGGAGCGGCCTCGAGCGTGGCGCGCTCCTGGGCGGTGAGCCCGCCGTCTCCCTTGTCGGCGTGCACCACCCACGCAGGGACACCTGATCGGGCGAGCTGTGCGGCGGCATCGTGGCCGGCGGCGATGTAGTCGAGGTACGTGGCGCTGAGGCGGACTGCATCCCTCGCCCGGTTCGCCTTGAGGTCTTCGAGCAGCTCCCGCTTGTGCAGCTCGGTGGTCTTCGCGGACCTGGCCATGAGCGGCAGGAGTCGCAGCATGAGGGCCATCGGCCAGACGCCCACCCTCTCCGATGCCCGCACGACGCGGCGGAAGAATCCGGACTCATCCGGAGTCGACAGACTGATCCCGAGCAGCACCACCGGCCCATGGAAGTGCCCTGACAGCACCATCTCCAGTGCCACCGTCGCACCGTGGGAGAAGCCTACGAGCACGTCGCACGACTGCTCCTGGGCCAGCTCGCCAGCCCTGCGCGCGAGCGCCGGTATGGACACGTCATCCTCGATCGGAGCTCCGGCCATACCCGGCAGGGTGGTGGCGACAAGACGTAGCGAAGAGACAGCCTGCTCATCCATCACAAGACTGAACGACCGAGCAGCCAACGCCCCACCCGGGATGAGCAGGACCGAGTGCGCCGCGTCCGGCGGACCCGCCGTCACGAGCTCCCAGGACGACCTCCGCACGAGCCACCTCCTGGCGTCACCATGAACGGTACGCCGCTGCGCCCCTGTGATCCGGGCGTCGCTGGACCAGGTGCACGGACAGAGACCCGACGGTGACACGGGACCTGGGCTCGAAGCGACCTTGCCTCGCCTCGGGTCACGTCTCGTCCGCCGCACCCCCGCCGAGGATCAGGCACGCCGGTTGGTCCGAGGAGTGGCGCAGGCATGCGCTTCCAGTGACGCAGCTACGCCGAAGGGCTGTGTCCGGTGTCGCCGAAGAAGGCAGCCTCGACCGTCGAGGGCCACACGCAGAGAAGTCGACCGCCCGCAGGGCCCGCACGGAAGCCGTGCACCGCGCCCGGCGGGATGAACACGAACGTGCCCGGGCCGATCCCCTCCGCCGGTTCGTCGTCGGTGTAGAACGTGTAGGTGCCTTCCAGGACGTAGAACGCTTCAGCTTCGTCGTGGGTGTACGGCGGGTTGTCGAAGTGGGGGTCCTGCCAGGCCTCCGAGGGCCCAGTGCCCTCCGGTCTCGATGCGTGACGCCTTGCGGACGATCCGAGCATCGAGACCACCCATCGCCAGCATGATGCCATCTCCCGCCAAGGGCCCACGGAGGAGCACCTTCGGTGCGTCTGTTCGGGACATCTCGCCTCCTGCTCTTCAGGGGAGGGATCGGGGCGCCCCACGGCCATCTTCTCCCAAGAGGGCCGGCGGCTGCAGGAGCCCGAGTCCGGCGGCGTGGATCTCAAGGCCCCTGGCCGATTCTCGACTTCTGGCGACACCTGGATGTGGGGGACGACTTTCCGAGCTGAGGACCAGACCCAGACCTCCCTCGCGCCGACCGTCACGCTGACTGGCCCATAGGTCGGCGTGCCTCTGGTGTGCGTGCTGTTCCGGACGACGGCGGCCGGCATCGTCTCCGGTCTGCAGGCCTGCTGGGCAGCCAGCCGAGCGCTCAGTCAAGGGGTCGCGCACGCTGGGGCCGCATGAGCGCTGTGCAGTCGAGCGGAAACCGTGCAGGTCGGAAGGGGTGTGCGGTGCAAGTTTGCCGCGTGAAAGGGACCGCAATGAGCGTCCAAGCCCTACCCATCTACGCCGGCGTCGTGCCGGTCACCGAAGTGCCTGCCCGCACAGCGCACCGTCAGCCAGCGAGAGCACCTCATGGGCGCGTCATGGAATGGCGACCAGCTGAGGTCGAACGTCTACGGTGCGAGCCACGGTGCTCAGGCAGCGAGCAGCCCGCGAAGGACCGTCGGCAACCTGGTCAGCTCCGCCTTGTCGATGCACTTCACGATGCCCGCGCCCAGGGCTCGCGCGACCAGCTCCCTGTCGACATCCGCAGACATGAGGATGACGATCTGATCCGGGCGATGGGCGAGGATCCGTTCGGCCGTGTGCACGCCACTGAGATCCGGCATCCTCTCATCAACGAGCACAACAGAGGGCCGGAGCTGGAGCTCCACGAAGCACCGCACGCCCTCCTCGCCACCGGCAGCCTCGCCAACCAGGTCGAAGCCGTTCCCCTCGAGGATCAACCGCAGGATCAGGCGGATGTTCGGATCGTCGTCGACGATGAGCACGCTCGGTGGCCCATCCGTCGTCATGAGTGAAGAGTAGGGACGAACTCGCCTCGCTGGTGCCCCGAGTCCCAAGACCCCGTCGCCGTCCCCGCCGCGGTGCGGGGCTCGCTGTCACGCGGAGAACCCCGGTCAACGGCTTGAGCCACCAACGGGGGCCAGTCGCGCCGTCCTCCCCTCCCGAGACGGAGCGGCGTGGATGCGACTCTACGTAGGTACCCCGGCCGCGTGCCAAGAACTTCCGAAGGCCGCCGACCAATTTCCACCCGTGCCGCAGGCCGCCGAGGAACTGGCCACCACTGAGAGGCAGCTCCTCCGCATTCAAGGCCGCGGCGCCATCTGTGCCGAGCGCGGCGTGCATTCGGGCGAGGTTGATCCAACTGTTCGCCACATCCAAGGCGTAGCCGTGGCCGGCATCAACGGCGACCGCCAGGCAGCGCAAGCATCCCGACGAGCGGAAGCTCCTGATGGGGGGGCGGGGACGGCGATGACGGCCGCAGAGGGTGTGCTCCGAGTCGCGGGCGACCAGGTGCACAGTGTGATCGCCTCGGGCGTGGGCGACCCGAAGTTCAGCGCCCCCGCCCGGCATGGTCACCTGGCCAGCGATTCACACATGTCCATAGTCTGCGCTCGCACACGCTCCTCAGCCAGTCCCGAACTGTCGTGTCGGACCCTTGGTTCCACGTGCACACGACCGAAGTCCCGCCGCGGAGACCAAAGAGCCTGTCAGTGTCCACCCCATAGCGTCATGTGTGGCTCGACCGACCGGCACACGTTGACGTCCGTAGCGGGCCGCGCGCCTTGTTTCCCCCCGAGACGAGCGGGCCGGCCGCTACGAAGACTCACGCATCAAGGACTCCAAGCTGCCCCCAGCCCTCACGCCTCGAGTCCGAGTTCGTTGCCCAAAGCGGAGCCCTCGTCATCCGTGGGTGCGCGGGGGGACGGGGGCTCCGCCTCGCCCCTCAGCTGCCCACCACCCGTCCGCCGGCTAACCCAGTCGAACACGCCAGCGGCTCCATCCGGGTCGCTACGACTGTGCGGACGGGCGTCAGGACTCTACGAGTGGCTGGGCCGGAAAACCGCCTCTGGCCTGCCGGTTTGCCGGACAGCCAGCACAGTTCTCAGTCCAGGTAGTCGCGCAGAACCTGCGTCCAGGTAGTCGCGCAGGACCTGCGAACGGCTCGGGTGGCGCAGCTTGGACATCGTCTTCGACTCGATCTGGCGGATCCGCTCACGCGTGACGCCGTAGACCTTGCCGATCTCGTCGAGGGTCTTGGGCTGGCCGTCGGTGAGGCCGAAACGCATCGAGACCACGCCCGCCTCACGCTCTGACAACGTGTCGAGCACCGCGTGGAGCTGCTCCTGCAGCAGCGTGAACGAGACCGCGTCGGCCGGCACGATCGCCTCGGAGTCCTCGATCAGGTCGCCGAACTCCGAGTCACCGTCCTCGCCGAGGGGGGTGTGCAGCGAGATCGGCTCCCGGCCGTACTTCTGGACCTCGACGACCTTCTCCGGCGTCATGTCGAGCTCCTTGGCGAGCTCCTCCGGGGTGGGCTCGCGGCCGAGGTCCTGCAGCATCTGCCGCTGCACGCGGGCCAGCTTGTTGATGACCTCGACCATGTGGACAGGGATGCGGATGGTGCGCGCCTGGTCGGCCATGGCGCGGGTGATCGCCTGCCGGATCCACCACGTGGCGTACGTCGAGAACTTGTAGCCCTTGGTGTAGTCGAACTTCTCGACCGCACGGATGAGCCCGAGGTTGCCCTCCTGGATGAGGTCCAGGAAGAGCATGCCGCGGCCGGTGTAGCGCTTGGCCAGCGAGACGACGAGGCGGAGGTTGGCCTCGAGCAGGTGGTTCTTGGCGCGCCGCCCGTCCTCGGCGATCCACTCCAGCTCCTCGAAGACCTTCTCGGAGATCTTGCCGCCCTTGGCGAGCTTCTCCTCGGCGAAGAGCCCTGCCTCGATGCGCTTGGCGAGCTCGACCTCCATCTCCGCGTTGAGGAGGGAGACCTTGCCGATCTGCTTGAGGTAGTCCTTGACGGGGTCGGCGGTCGCGCCCGCCACCATCACCTGCTGCTCGGGCTCGTCGGTGTCATCGGTGTTGTCGATGACGTAGCCGGCCTTCTCGTCCTCCTTGAGCGTGGGGTCCTTCGCCAGGTCCTTCTCGAACTCGGCGTCGGGGATGTCAGGGAGGACCTTCTTGCCGTCCGGTCCGATGACCACGGCGGGCGCGGCCGGGGTCTCGGCGGCACCCTTGGCGACCGCCTTCTTGGCGGCCTTGCTCGGAGCCTTCTTGGCTGCGGCCTTCTTCGTCGACGCGGAGGTGCCGTTGTCGGTGTCCGCCGGCGCGGCCTTGGCCGCCGACTTCTTGGCCGGAGCCTTCTTCGCCGCCGACTTCTTGGTCGTGGAGGCGGTGACCTTGCGGGTCGTGGACGCGGCCGCGGCCACGCGCTTGCGCGGAGCCGTGTCGTGGCTGTCGAGGGAGACCGAGATGCCCTCGGCCGCCAGGGCCTTGAGGAGGGCGCGGTACTGCTGCGGAGCAAGCTCTGCGGACTCCGACGTCTGTCGCACGGCCTGGGCACTCACCTCGCCGACGGCCTTGCCGAGCGTCTTCAGTGCCTCGATATCAGGATGGGCCAAGGCCTCAGAGGCGACCTTGCGCGGCGTACGCGACGACACGAACTACCTCTCGTCCGGGTTGCAGAGCGCGGCACTGCTCAGAAGGCTCGGCCGCGTGGGCCATTGTGTCACGCTCTCAGGGTTTTCCAAGGAACGGGGTAGGCCCCCACGTCCCCCGGCAGGGCGGGGCAACCTTACGACGAAGCCCCTTGGCGCGCCTTGTTCTTGGCGGCCTTCTTGAAGTCTCGCACGCGCTGCAGCGACTCTGGGTCGACCACGTCGGCGACCGACCGGAAGGAGCCCGGAGCGGCGTAGTCGCCGGCTGCCTGCTCCCAGCCGTCGGGGCGTACGCCGAGCTGTTTGCCCAGCAGGGCAACGAAGATGCGGGCCTTCTGCGCACCGAAGCCGGGCAGGGCCGTCAGCCGCTTCATGAGCTCCTGACCTGACTCCGCCTCGTCCCACAGGCGGGCGGTGTCGCCGTCGTAGCGCTCGACGACGTGGGCGGCGAGCGCCTGCACGCGCTCCGACATCGACCCGGGGAACCGGTGGATCGCCGGCGGCACGGAGCAGAGCTCCTTGAAGCTCTCGGGCTCGGCCGCAGCGACGTCGACGGGATCGATCGAGCCGAACCGGTCGAGGATCTTCGCGGGGCCGGCGAAGGCCCGCTCCATGGGGAACTGCTGGTCGAGCATCATCCCCGCGAGCAGCGCGAAGGGGTGCTCGCTCAGCACTGCGTCGGCGCGCTCGTCCTGGGCGATCTGGAGGGACATGCCCCCAGGATGCCGCACCACGGCGTACGCAGGTAGCGCGGTGGTGTCGACGCTTCGCACGTGGCACACCCAATGTTGAGCGACCGTAACCCCGATTTACATGCGGGAGGGGTTACTGCGGGTCAGCCCTCGTGGGTGGAGACGGGGGTGCCGAGCACGACGGTGCGCGTCACGGTGCAGAGCCGGTCGTGCGACATCTGGATGGCCTTGGGCAGCATCTCCCTGGCCCGGTCGCCGTCGGGACCGTCCGGGAACCGGACGGTGAAGGTCACCTCCAGCCCTCCCATGTGGTTGCCGCGCTCGTCCTTGAGCTTCTCCCCCTCGGCGCGCACGTCGAAGACCTCCGGCTGGGCCCGCCGCCCGGTGATCGCGTCGACGTCCACGGCGCTGCAGCCGGCGATGGCGGCGAGCAGCAGCTCGACCGGCCTGAACTGCTCCTCGTCGGTGCCGCCGATCCGGATGCTGCCGCCGCGCACGTTGCGCACCTCGAACTCGCCCGGCGCGGTCCTGGTGAGGCTGACCTCCCGGTGTCCGAGGCCGGTGCCGCCGGTGGCCTGCTCTGCTGGGTCGCTCATGGAGGCATGGTGGCACGGTCGCCGGCGCCCGGCTGTGGACGGCGTCGTCGGGCTGTCGACGCCCTGCCCCACACTGGCGCCCATGCCAGTCGCTCCCGTGCCGCGCGTCCCCGACCTCGACGTCGCCGCGGCCCTGCGCCTCGAGGTCGCGTGGCTGCGCCGGGTGGAGCGGCGCCGGGTCTTCGCCCAGCGGGTGCACGTCGGGGTGCCGGGCGGCCCGCTGAACCTCACCTCCGACGGTGTCGCGCCGCTCAGGGGCGACCCGTGGCCGCCGCCTCGCTGGCTCGACGCCGGCGCGCGGGCGGACGTGTGCGACCGCATGGTCAGCGCCTGGACGACGCAGACGACGAGCCGGGCCCGGACCGCCGCCTGCTGCTGGTACACCCGCCCCGGCACTCCCGACCTGCACGACGAGGACCCGGCGTGGCTCGCGGCCGCGAGGTGGGCCTTCGACGCGCACGGCCTGCCGCTGCTGGGGTTCTGGGTGGTGACGCGCTACGGCTGGCGCGACATCGTGACCGGTGAGGAGCGCCGCTGGAAGCGGCTTCGGCTGAAGTGACCCTCAGGTCCAGGTGTGCACGGGCTCGTTCGCGTGCATGTTGGCCCGGTAGTCGGCGAGGACGTGGCGCAGCACCGTCTCCCGGTCGCCGTCGCGCTCGCGCCGGTGCACCTGGTCCACGAACCACGTGGCTGCGTTCTGTCCCGTGAGGCAGCGCTTCTCGATGATCCCGAGCAGCTCACCGGACTCGCTGTCGTCGACGCCCCACGCCTGGAGGCCGGCCATCGCGAGCGGCAGCAGCCGTCGCACCGTGAGCTCGGTGGCCTGGAGCTGGCCGACCGCGGGCCAGTAGATCTGGGCGTCGGCACCGGCGATCGCCGCGGAGTGGAAGTTCTCCTCCGCCGCGGTGAAGGACATCTGCGACCACACCGGGCGGTCCTGCTCGGCGAGGGCGCGCACCAGCCCGAAGTAGAAGGCGGCGTTGGCGACCGTGTCGATGACGGTCGGCCCCGCGGGCAGGACGCGGTTCTCCACCCGCACGTGCGGCACGCCGTCGACGACGGCGTACACCGGCCGGTTCCAGCGGTAGACGGTGCCGTTGTGCAGCGTGAGCTCGGCGAGCTGCGGCGTGCCGCCGCTGCTGAGCACCTCGCCCGGGTCCTCGTCGGACATCACCGGCAGCAGGGCCGGGAAGTAGCGCGCGTTCTCCTCGAACAGGTCGAAGATCGAGGTGATCCACCGCTCGCCGAACCACACTCGTGGTCGCACGCCCTGGGCCTTCAGCTCCTCGCCGCGGGTGTCGGTCGCCTGCTCGAACAGCGCGATGCGGGTCTCGCGCCAGAGCTCCTTGCCCATGAGGTACGGCGAGTTGGCGCCGACGGCGAGCTGCACGCCGCTGATCGCCTGGGAGGCGTTCCAGTACGCGGAGAAGTCCTCCGGGCTGACCTGCACGTGCAGCTGGGTGCTGGTGCACGCCGCCTCCGGCGCGATCGAGTCGGCGGTGCACTGGAGCCGCTCGACGCCGCGGATGTCGAGCGCGATGTCCTCGCCGCGGGCGTCGAGGATCTCGTCGCTGAGCAGCTGGTAGCGCGGGTTGACCGACAGCACGTCGCGGCGCAGGTGCTCCTCGGTGAGCGTCGGCAGGATGCCGATCATCACCATGTTGGCCCCGACCCTGCCGGCCGCCTCCTCCGCTGCGTTCAGGCTGTCCCGGATGCCGGCGGCGAAGGCCTTGACCCCTTGCTCGGGGAGCCGCTTGGGCGCCACGTTGATCTCGAGGTTGAACTTGCCGAGCTCGGTCTGGAAGTCCGGATCGCCGAGCGCTTCCAGCACCTCGATGTTGCGCAGCGCTGGTCGCTCCTCGTCGTCGACGAGGTTGAGCTCGATCTCGAGCCCGGTCGCGGGGTGCTCGGCGTCGAACTTGGCCTCCACGAGCATGCGCTCGAACACGTCGAGACACTGACGGACCTTCTTGCGATAACGCGTGCGGTCATCGCGGGAGAAGGACTGGTGGTCGACCTGCTCACCCATGACCTCACCTTAGGCATCCCAGCGGGCGAACCGAGCGTGTCCGCCCGCTGGAACTTCGGTGTGTCAGGCGAGCGCGGGCTCCTCAGCAGAGGACATGACCCCGGCGGAGCGGCCTCCGTGCCAGGTCTGCTCGGGGATGCGGGCGAGGAAGTAGGCCACCGCCAGCATCATCAGCGCGTTCAGCCCGAAGCCGATCCACCACGTCGGGGAGAACTGCATCGCGAGGGTGGTGCCCACCGCCGCGGCCGGCACGAACCCGGGCACCAGGCCGGCGCGCCACAGCGCCGCCAGCGCGATCGGGAGGGCGAGCATCGCGGACAGGAAGGCGGGGATCACGATGGCCAGGAACCAGCCGAGCTCGCCCATCTGCTCCTCCACCGCGACCGCAGCGTCCAGGTCGCTGCTCAGCGCGGCGGCCACGGTCGAGAAGTCGAGCAGGACCAGACCGGGGAGTGTGCTGAGCCCGATGACGGCCAGGAGCCCGGCGACGTTCGCCAGCCAGGCCCCACGACCGCGCACCAGCGCGACCATGGCGTAGACCACGGGCGCGATGAGCGCGAACCCGTAGTGGATCAGGTTGGTGTGGACGCCGGACCTCGTGAGGTCGCCGGCGTACCCGGCGATGAGCTCGCGGCCGCTGGCCTCGGGCACGGGGTCCACGAACATCGAGGCCATGACGAGCAGGCCGGAGAGGCCGGCGGCGCCGATGACCGCCGAGCGCCGGATCCGGAGTGCGGACGGGACTTCGGTGTGACTCATGGTGACTCCTCGGGAGATGACCTGCTGACGAGCCCAGCCTCGTCCGGCCCCGCCCGGTGACGGATCGGTCGCAGGACCGATATCGCGCTCAGTCGCGCGACGGATGCTCGCGGACCCCCGGGGCGACCAACCCGTACTCGTACGCCGCGATCACGGCGTGCACGCGGTCGGGCAGGTGCAGCTTGGAGAGCACGTTGCTCACGTGGGTCTTGGTGGTCGCCTCGGAGACGAAGAGCCGCTGCGCGATCTGGGTGTTGGACAGCCCCCGGGCCAGCAGGCCGAGCACCTCGTGCTCGCGCGGGGTCAGCTGCGACAGCTTCGCTGCCGCCTCCGGGTGCACCGGCCTGGCACGGTCGACGAAGACGTCGATGACCCGGCGCGTCACCGCGGGGTCGAGCAGGGAGTCGCCGCGGGCCACGACCCGGATGGACTCGGCGAGGTCGTCGGCGGGGGCGTCCTTGAGCAGGAAGCCGGAGGCGCCGGCACGGAGCGCGCCGAACACGTACTCGTCGAGGTCGAAGGTGGTGAGCACCAGGACGCGGCACCGCGCCCCCGCGGCGACCAGCCGCGACGTGGCGGCCAGGCCGTCGAGCACCGGCATCCGGATGTCCATGAGCACCACGTCGGGGTCGAGGCGGGCGACGACCTCGCAGGCCTCCTCACCGTCACGGGCCTCCCCCACCACCTCGATGTCCGGCTCGGCCTCGAGCAGCGACCGGAAGCCGGCCCGCACCATGCCCTGGTCGTCGGCGACCACGACCCGGACGGTGCCGGGGCTCTTCCCCCGGTCCACGGCGGAGGTCACGGCGTCGCCCCCACCGGGAGACGTGCCTGCACACGCGTGCCGCCGTTGCTGCCACGGCCGACGTCGAGCGTGCCGCCGTACAGCTCGGCCCGTTCCCGGATCCCCCGCAGTCCGTGCCCGGCGGCCTCTCCGTCGACCAGCCCGGGGCCGATGCCGTGCCCGTCGTCCTCCACGGTCAGGTCCAGCTCCCCGGGTCGGTAGCCGAGCCGCACCTCGACCCGTCGCCCCCCGGAGTGGCGCAGCGCGTTGGTCACCGCCTCCTGCACGATGCGGTACGCCGCGAGGTCGAGGCCGGGCGGGAGCTCGTGGGGTGCGCCCTCGGTGACGAGGTCGACCTTCATCCCCGTGCTCTGCACCTGGCCGAGCAGCCGGTCCAGCTCGCCCAGCCCCGGCTGTGGCGACAGCGATGCCTGCTCGCCGCGCTCGCGCAGCACCCCGAACAGCCGGCGCATCTCGGCCATCGCCTCCCTCGCCGCGGTCTCCAGGGCGGCCAGGTCGGCGATCTCCCGCGTCTGGTCCGGCCGTAGGCGGCGCCTCACCGCCTGCGCCTGGATCGCGATGACGCTGACGGAGTGCGAGACGACGTCGTGCAGCTCCCGGGCGAGACGCACCCGCTCCTCCGTCGCTGCGAGCTGCACGTCGCGCTCGCGCTCCACCTCCATGCGTTCGGCGCGTGCCAGGGCGACCGCGAGGTGCTGGGCGCGCGAGCGCAGTGTCCGGCCCGCGATCCAGGGCACGGCCACCAGCGTGACCACCGCCGCCACGTCGCCCGCGACCGCCTCCCTGAGGTCGAGGACCAGGGAGACCGACAGCGGCACCGCCAGGATCGCCAGGCCGACCCAGCTCGCCCGCCCCTCCGTCTCGCTTCCGACGGTGAAGCTCACGATGAGCAGAGCCAGGGCCACCGACAGCCCGCCGCCGTTCCCCGCGAGCGCGACCATCGCGCCGACCACCAGCACCGCCACGACCAGGGGGTGCAGGCGTCGCCACGCCATCGCGAGCATGGCCAGGCCGGCGACGGCGGCGTGCAGCGCGGGTCGTGCCACCGCGGCCTCGGTGTAGCCCTCGACCACGACGACCACGGCGAAGAACACCGCCAGCGCGACGTCGATCGCGGACGGCCGACCGAGCCGGAAGGGCACCATGGCCTCCACGCTAGGGCGAGGTGGCCTCCCGGGCATCCGTCTCGCGACTGATTCCGAGCGGGTCCTCCGCGTGATGCAGACTTGGCCCTCATGAGACTCCCTTCGCTCCCGTTCCTGTCGGGCGCAGCCACCGAGCGTGACGCCGTCGAGGGCCGGACCGTGCTGGTCACCGGCGGCGCCCGCGGCATCGGGGCCGCCACCGGCCGCGAGCTGGCGCGCAGGGGCGCTCGCGTGGTGCTCACCGACGTCGACCCGGCCGCCCTCGAGAAGACCCGGGCCGCGGTGGCCGCCGAGTCCGGCGGCGACTCGGTCCTCGCGGTGGTCGCCGACGCCTGTGAGCTCGGTGACATGGAGGAGGCCGTGGCGCAGGCGGTCGCGCGCTACGGCGGCATCGACGTCGTGGTCGCCAACGCCGGCATCGCGTCGTACGGATCGGTGCTGGCGGTCGACCCCGCGACGTTCCGCCGGGTGATCGACGTCAACATCACCGGCGTCTTCCACACCGTGCGGGCAGCGCTCCCCTCGCTGATCGAGCGCCGGGGCTACGTGCTGGTGGTGTCCTCGCTCGCCGCGTTCGTGCCCGCCCCCGGCATGTCCGCCTACAACGCCAGCAAGGCGGGAGTGGAGCACTTCGCCAACGCGCTGCGGGTCGAGGTCGCGCACCAGGGGGTCGCCGTCGGGTGCGCCCACATGTCCTGGATCGACACCCCGCTGGTGCGGGACGCACGCTCCGACGTCAAGGCCTTCGACGAGCTGCTCGCGGACTTCCCGCCGCCGCTGAACCACACCAGCCCGGTCGAGGTGTGCGTGGACGCCTTCGTGGACGGCATCGAGACCCGCGCCCGCACCGTCTTCGTCCCGAAGTGGGTGGGCGGCATCGGTCGTGCCCGCGAGCTGGCGCGCCGGGTCGGCGAGGGCCAGGTCCTCAAGCGCGTGCCGAGGCTGCTGCCCGCGATGGACGACGAGGTCCGACAGCTCGGCCGGTCCACGAGCGTCCGCAACGTCGCGCACCAGCCGGCCGGTGCCGAGGGGGACCGTTGAGCGCGGAGGTGTCCGAGGACGTCGACATCCTCATCGTCGGTGCCGGCCTCTCCGGCATCGGCGCCGCTCGTCACCTCACCGCCGCGTTCCCCGGCAGCACCTACGTCGTCCTCGAGTCGCGTGACGCGATCGGCGGCACCTGGGACCTCTTCCGCTACCCCGGTGTCCGATCGGACTCCGACATGATCACGCTCGGCTACAGCTTCAAGCCGTGGACCGACCCCGTCACGATGGCTGACGGCCCCTCGATCCTCACCTACGTGCGTGACGCGGCGGAGGAGGCAGGCGTCGACCGTCACATCCGCTTCCGGCACCGGGTGCTCTCGATGGACTGGTCGTCGCAGGAGGGGCGCTGGACCGTGGTGGCCGAGCGCACCGACACCGGCGAGGAGGTGCGCTTCCGCGCCGGCTGGGTGATGGGGTGCACCGGCTACTACCGCTACGACGAGGGCTACACGCCGCACTTCGAGGGCCGCGACGACTTCCAGGGCCCGATCGTCCACCCGCAGCACTGGCCCGAGGACCTCGACTACGCCGGCAAGCGCGTCGTCGTGATCGGCAGCGGCGCAACCGCGGTGACCCTGGTGCCCGCGATGGCCGACGAGGCAGGCCACGTCACCATGCTGCAGCGCTCGCCGAGCTACATCGTGTCGCTGCCCGAGCGAGACCCCTTCATGACGTCCAGGCTCGCCCGGCGGCTCCCCCGCATGTGGGTCTACCGGCTGACGCGCGCCAAGAACATCGCCCAGCACGTGGCGACCTACCAGCTGAGCAGGCGCCGGCCACGGCTGGTGCGCCGGCTGATCCGGGCCGCGACCCGCAAGCAGCTGCCCGACCACGTGGACGTCGACCTCCACTTCAAGCCCAGCTACGACCCGTGGGACCAGCGGCTGTGCATCGTGCCCCGGGGCGACCTCTTCCGCTGCCTCCGCAACGGCACCGCGTCGGTGGTGACCGACCGCATCGTGCGCTTCGACGCCACCGGCATCCAGCTGGAGTCGGGGCAGCACCTGGAGGCCGACGTCATCGTGACCGCCACAGGGCTGAACCTGCTGCCGGTGGGCGGCATCACGATGCGCGTGGACTCCCACGAGGTGCGCCTTCCCGACACCATGGCGTACCGCGGCCTGATGCTCAGCGGGGTGCCCAACTTCGCGATGATCCTGGGCTACACCAACGCCTCCTGGACGCTGAAGGCCGACCTGGTCTGCGAGTTCGTGGTGCGGGTGCTGCGGCACATGAGGCGCACCGACCAGCGCGTCTGCGTCCCGGTGCGGGAGCCCGACGTGCAGGAGGAGCCGTTCCTGGACTTCGCCGCGGGATACGTCCTGCGGTCGCTGCACGAGTTCCCCACCCAGGGCTCGCGGGAGCCGTGGAAGCTGCGACAGAACTACTTCCGCGACTCGCTGACCCTCCGTCGCGAGGACGTCGACGACGGCTCGCTGAGGTTCGGCAACCCCCCGGACGTCGTGCCGTCCGAGGAGTCCCCCGCGCTCAGCCCGACAGGAGGGTGAGCGAGCGGCGGTCCACGGGTCGCCACGTGGACGGCGGCACGGCGCCGTCCAGCGCCTGGGCCACCAGACGCGCGAGGGAGTGGTCGGGGTCGCTCTGCAGCGCTCTGTCCACCGCACACCAGGCCAGGGCCCCGTGGCCCGACAGCCAGGCGGCGAACGCCAGCAGCCCGGCCGGCGCGGCGAGCAGCTCCAGCGGGCACTGGACCACCACGTCGGTCCACAGCCGCACGTGCGTCTCGGCGTCCTTCCTGGTCATCGCGGCCCACGCCACGTCGCGCAGCCGCACCTCCGCGAGCGCCCGGACCAGGCGAGCGATCTCGTGGGGTGCGCGCTGACGCACTGGGACAGTCGTGTCCTGCGTCCCCTCGGCCGCGACGTGCTGCCCCACCCAGTCGTCGAGCCACCGAGCCTCCTGCCGCAGCAGGTCGAAGTCGTCGGGCAGCCGCGGAAGTGCCGCGTGGGCCGCTGCGACCGCCTCCAGCCGGTCAGGGTCGGTGGGGAGCAGGCTGTCGGCCAGCTCATCGCGCGTGCGGTGGGTGACCCTGCCCTCGAGCACGCCTGACGCGGTGATCGGGTGCGTGGACAGGTCGTACGGCACGCCCTCCTGGTCACCGGACGCCGGCAGCACCCGCCACCAGCTCCGCCCGTCCGTGCGCAGCGCCAGCAGGACCTCCGCGCCCGCGGCCGCCAGCTCGTCGTCGGCCTGCATCGCCGCCAGCAGCGCAGCCGTGTCGTCATCGGTGTAGGCCACCAGCACGGCTCGTCGGCCGTCGTTCACGACCGCGGCGTGCACCAGCTCGTCGCAGGCGAGGTCCGCCTCGTCGGCGCACGTCGGCATGTCGACGCGCGCGAACATCGGACGACCGTCGTGGCCGAGCAGCATCATCACCAGCGAGTCGCGAGGATGGAAGCCGAAGGTGTAGGGGATCAGCGCGAGCAGGTCGGTCTCGTCGCGCAGCGTCAGTGTCTTGCCGTGGGTCTCGCCTTGGGTCTCTCCGTGGGTCCTCATGCCGACATCCGACTCCCGGCGTCCCCCCTCGCCCGGCCTGAGCCGCGGAGGCGTGCACGGCCCGCGGGTCGCAGGCTCTGCGGACCGGAAGCGGCCCCCCGTCGGAGATCATGGCGGCATGCGCGCCGAGCCGACGATCCTCCACGTCGACCTCGACGCCTTCTTCGCGGCCGTGGAGCAGCGCGACAAGCCCTCCCTGCGTGGCAAGCCGGTGGTGGTCGGCGGGGTCGGCAGCCGCGGGGTGGTCGCGACCGCCTCCTACGAGGCCCGGACCTATGGCGTGCGCTCGGCGATGTCGACCCGGGAGGCCCGCGGCCGCTGCCCGCACGCGGCGTACCTGGCCGGGCGGCACCACGTCTACCGCGAGGTCAGCAAGCTGGTCATGGCGGCGCTGCGCGAGCTCTCGCCGCTGGTGGAGCCGCTGTCGCTGGACGAGGCCTTCGTCGACCTGGCCGCCGGCGAGCTCGCGGACACCTCGGTCCAGACGGTCACGGCGGTCGGGCAGCAGCTCAAGGACCGGGTGGAGGAGGTGACCGGCGGGCTGAGGGCGTCGGTCGGCATCGCCACCTCCAAGCTCATCGCCAAGATCGCCAGCGACCTCGACAAGCCCGACGGGCTCGTCGTCGTCCCGGCCGGCACCGAGGCCGAGCTCATCGGGCCGATGCCGGTGCGCACGATCCCCGGCGTCGGGCCCGCCACCGCCGAGCGGCTACGACGCGTGGGCGTGACCACGGTCGAGCAGCTCCGCGCGCTCTCCTCGGCCGAGCTGGTCCGGCTCGTCGGGCAGGCGCACGGCACCACGCTGCACGCGATGGCGCGAGCCGAGGACGACCGGTCGGTGGTGGCGGAGCGGGAGGCGAAGTCGATCAGCATCGAGGACACGTTCGACACCGACCTCGTCGAGCGGCGGCTGCTGGAGGGCCTGCTGACCCGTCAGGCCGAGAAGGTCGGCGAGCGGCTCCGCAAGGCGCGGCTGTCCGGCAGGACGGTCACCGTGAAGATCCGGCTGCACGACTTCACCACGAGCTCGCGCTCGCTGACGCTGTCCTCGCCCACCGACGACTCGGCGACGCTGGCACGGGTCGCGCGCACCCTGCTCGGCGAGGTCGACACCCGCGACGGGGTGCGGCTGCTCGGGGTCGGCGTGTCCGGGCTCGCCGACTGGATCCAGGAGGACCTCTTCGACCTCGCGCTGCTGAGCGGCCCGGACGCACCACCACCCGAGGAGGCGCACGCCGCCCCCGTCGACGAGCGGCGGTCGAGGAGGTGCCCGAACCTGGCCCCGGTCGGCCCGCGCTGGGCGCCCGGCATGGACGTGGCGCACGACGAGCACGGGCGCGGGTGGGTCTGGGGCTCGGGCGTGGGCCGCGTGACGGTGAGGTTCGAGACCGCGGAGACCGGACCGGGCCCGGTGCGGACCTTCGCGGCCGACGACCCCGCGCTCACGGCCATCCGTCCACCCGTCGTGGACTGAGCAGCACCTCGTCGCCCGGCCGCACCTGGGCGCACCGCGACACGTCGGCGCCGACCACGACCGCCACGACGGGGTAGCCGCCGGTCGTGGGGTGGTCGTTGAGGAACACCACCGGCTGTCCGTCGGGTGGCAGCTGCACGGCACCCCGCACCAGGCCCTCGCTCGGCAGCTCGCCGTCCCGGCGCTCGAGCACGGTGCCCTGCAGCCGGAGCCCGACCCGGTCGGAGTCGCTGCCCGCTGCGTAGCGCGCCTCCTGCAGCCGTTCGCGCGAGCCCTGGCGGGCACCAGTCGGCCCGTGGGCCGGGCAGGCACCGGAGCGTCACCGGCGAGGACAGCGCGGTGGGCACCTGCTCCCCCGACCCCGGCGAGGCGCACGGCGGCCCGAGAGGGACCCTGTCGCCCCCGCGAAGGGGTGCCGGGCCGAGCCCCGACAGCGTGTCGGTCGAGCGAGACCCCAGCTCGGGGTCCACCGCGAACCCGCCCGAGACCGCGACGTAGCAGCGCAGCCCCGCCCACGGCCGCCCCAGCGCCACCACTCCCCCTGCGGGCACCGCCAGTGCGCCGGCCACGTCCGCCGGGTGACCGTCCACGCTGACCGCGACAGGGGCACCCGTGACCGCGACGGTGGCCGCCTGGTCGAGCCGGAGGGTGAGCCCGCCCATGACGTTCTCGAGCAGGGCGGCGTCCTCGTCGTTGCCCACCAGACGGTTGGCCAGGCGTGCCGCGGGATCGTCGAGCCAGCCCGACGTGGGCACCCCGAGGTGGGCGTGACCAGGGCGACCGGAGTCCTGGACGGTCGTGAGGACGCCGGGCTCCTCGACCGTCACCGACCGGCTCACCCGCCCGCCCCCACGTCGACGAAGCTGCACCTTGGTGCCGGGCGACAGCGTGGCCGGCGGCTCCTCCGAGCTGTCCCACAGCGTGAGGTCGGTGCGACCCAGCAGCTGCCAGCCCCCGGGGGATGCGGTCGGGTAGACCCCGGTGAACTCCCCCGCCAAACCCACCGAGCCGGCCGGCACCCGGGTGCGCGGAGTTCGCCGCCGCGCCACGTGCAGGCGCTCGGGGAGTCCGGTGCAGTAGGCGAAGCCGGGCGAGAAGCCGCAGAACGCCACGGTGAAGGTGGTCGCCGTGTGGGTCGCCACCACCTCGTCGGTGGTCATCTCCCACAGCCGCGCGATCTCCTCCAGGTCCTCACCGTCGTACGTCGTCGGCACCTCGACCTCGCGCTGCTGCTCCCGCGCGCGGCCCGGAGTGCGACTCGGCGAGCGCGGCGAGCAGCCCGCCGGCGTCCAGCCCCCGCAGGCCGGCGACCAGGATCGTGCGCGCGGCGGGCACCACCTCGCGGGCCGAGACGTCCGTCCGGTCGGCGAGCACCCCCAGCACCGCGTCGTACGTCGCCAGCACGCGGTCTGCGGGCACCTCGAGCAGCAGCGCGGCCTCGCCGTACGGCCTGACGCGCACCTCGTCCGCCGACTCCGTCACGTGAAGGCCGCCAGCCGCAGCCCTGCGTCGGCGAGTGCCCGGCGCACGGCACGTGCCGCCTCGACGGCCTGCGCCCCGTCGCCGTGCACGCACACCGAGTCCACGTCGCGCGCGAGCCGCACCGCGTGCCGCGCGATCTCGGTCCGGGTCCTCCAGCACCGCGCCCGGCCGGTCCCGGGGCACCAGCCTCGCGACCCCCCGCTCGTCCGGCTCCTCGTAGCCGCGGTCCGGGAAGCCCTCGGTGTACGTCGCCCGCCCCTGCTCGCCCGCCAGCCGGAGCAGGGCGCCCCCCGGGAGCCCGAGCACGGGCAGGTCGCCCGACCCCGCCAGCACGGCGGCGGCCTGCTCCTCGTCGTCGACGACGCGGTTGTAGAGCGCGCCGTGCGGCTTCACGTAGGTGACCACCACCCCCTCAGCCTCGGCGATGGCGCCCAGCACCGACACCTGCTCCTCGACCTCGGCAGCCAGCACGTCGGGCGCGACGTCCATCCGTCGCCGCCCGAAGCCCTCGCGGTCGCGGTAGGACACCTGGGCACCGACGCGGACCCCCCGCTCGGCGGCGCCGGCGCACACCCGGCGCATGACGGCGGGAGTGCCCGCGTGGAAGCCGCAGGCCACGTTGGCGGAGGTGACCACCTCGAGCAGGCCGTCGTCGTCGGTGACCTCCTCACCGAGGTCCGCGTTGAGGTCGATCCACGGCTCCATGCGCCGATTCTGCCCCCTCCCGGCCCCGCCGTAGGGTGACCGGCATGTCCCAGGATCTCGGCACCGGACCAGTCCCGCCGACAGCGCCGCCCACCGGCCAGCCTTCTGGCCAGCCTTCTGGCCAGCCTTCTGGCCCCCCCGCTGCTGAGCGGCGGCCCGTCGAGCGCACCCACCACGGCGACACCGTCGTCGACGACTACGAGTGGCTCCGCGACAAGGAGTCACCCGACGTCCTCGCCCACCTCCGCGCCGAGAACGCCTTCACCGAGGGACGCACCGCCCACCTCGCCGGCCTCCGCGAGGCGATCTTCGGCGAGATCAAGGCGCGCACCCTCGAGACCGACCTCTCGGTCCCCACGCGACGCGGGTCGTGGTGGTACTACGGCCGCACCCTGGAGGGCAAGCAGTACGGCCTGTCCTGCCGCTGCCCTGTCGGCCGACCCCGACGACTGGCTGCCGCCGCGCGTGGCGCCCGAGGACACCGTCGAGGGCGAGCAGGTGATGCTCGACGCCAACGAGCTCGCGGAGGGCCACGAGTTCTTCTCGATGGGCGCCAGCAGCGTCAGCCCCGACGGCCGCCTGCTCGCCTTCAGCACCGACACCACCGGCGACGAGCGGTTCACCCTGCAGGTCAAGGACCTCGCGACCGGGGAGCTCCTGCCCGACCGCGTGGAGGGCGTGGGCTACGGCGCGACCTGGGACCTCGACGGCACCCACCTCTTCTACTCCACCGTGGACGCGGCCTGGCGCCCCGACAAGGTCTGGCGCCACCGCCTGGGCACGGAGGTCTCGGAGGACGTGGTCGTCCACCACGAGACCGACGAGCGCTTCTGGGTGGGCATCGGCCGCACCCGCAGCGACAGGTTCCTGGTGCTCGCGCTCGGCAGCAAGGTCACCTCGGAGTACCGCCTGCTCGACGCCACCGACCCCACCGGGGAGTTCCGCGTCGTCGCGCCCCGTCGCCAGGGAGTCGAGTACTCCGTCGAGCACGCCGTGGTCGGCGGCGAGGACCGGCTGCTGGTGCTCCACAACGACGGCGCGCTCAACTTCGAGCTGTGCGTCGCGCCCGTCGACGCGACCAGCCACGAGCAGTGGGAGCCGCTGCTGGCGCACGACCCCGACGTCCGGCTGGAGGACGTCGACGCCTTCGCCGGCCACCTCGTGGTCAGCCAGCGCAGCGACGGCCTCACGCAGCTGCGGATCCTGCGGCTCGACGACGAGGGCTCCGTCCACGTGGCCTCCGACGAGCTGCTGCCGATGGAGCACCCGCTCTACACGGTCGGCATGGGGGGCAACCCGGAGTTCGGCCAGCCCACGCTGCGCTTCGGCTACACCACGATGGCGACGCCGAGCGGCGTGCACCAGGTCGACCTGCGCAGCGGGGAGCGCACCCTGCTGAAGCAGACCCCGGTGCTGGGCGACTTCGACCCCGAGGCGTACACGCAGCACCGCGAGTGGGCGACGGCCGAGGACGGCACCCAGGTGCCGATCTCGATCGTGGTGCCGAAGGACAGCCCCCGCGACGGAAGCACGCCGTTCGTGCTCTACGGCTACGGGTCCTACGAGGCCTCGATCGACCCCTTCTTCAGCATCGCCCGGCTGTCGCTGCTCGACAGGGGCATGGGCTTCGCGATCGCCCACGTCCGCGGCGGCGGTGAGATGGGCCGGCAGTGGTACGACGACGGCAAGATGCTGAGCAAGCGCAACACCTTCACCGACTTCGTGGCCTGCGCCCGGCACCTGGCCACGACGGGCTGGACGTCTGCGGAGCGCCTGGTCGCGGAGGGCGGGAGCGCCGGCGGCCTGCTCATGGGCGCCGTCGCCAACCTCGCGCCCGACGACTTCGCCGGCGTCCTGGCGTCGGTGCCGTTCGTCGACCCGCTGACCTCCATCCTCGACCCCTCGCTGCCGCTCACCGTCATCGAGTGGGAGGAGTGGGGCAACCCACTGGACGACCCCGAGGTCTACGCCTACATGAAGGGCTACTCGCCCTACGAGAACGTCCACGACGGGCGCTACCCGGCGATCCTGGCCGACACCTCGCTGCACGACACGCGGGTGCTCTACGTCGAGCCCGCCAAGTGGGTCGCGAGGCTCCGGACCGTGGTGGACAACCCCGAGGACGTGCTGCTCAAGGTCGAGATGTCGGCCGGCCACGGAGGGGTCAGCGGGCGCTACAACGCCTGGCGCGACCGCGCCTTCACCTACGCCTGGGTGCTCGACCAGGCGGGCTGCGCCTGAGAAGTCCCTGAATTCCCGGTCGCGGAGGAAACTTCTGCGGCTCCGCGTGCGTATCACCTGGTGCAGGGCTCGTCGTCGGCCGTGACCCACGCCTCCCCGGGGCTTCCCGAGAGGCGGAATCTGCGGCTCCGACGGGGCGTTGCACCACACGAGGCGGCTCGTTTGCCGCCCCTGGGCACGGGAAGGGTAAGTGACGTGGCAACAAAGCACCCAGCGCGAGATCGAGGGCCGCGACAGTGTCGGTCTGTACCTCGACGAGATCGCCCGCACCCCCCTCCTCGACGCCGTCCGCGAAGTAGAGCTCGCCAAGACGATCGAGGCGGGTCTGTTCGCGAAGCAGCTGCTCGCCCAGGGCCGTGTCGGCCGGAGGAAGGGCGGCGCCCCGAAGCGCGCGACGCAGGAGGAGCTGGAGTGGCTCGTCGAGGAGGGCGAGCGCGCGGTGCAGCAGTTCATCAACGCCAACCTCCGCCTGGTGGTCTCGATCGCCCGCAAGTACGGCCGCAGCCAGATGCCGATGCTCGACCTCATCCAGGAGGGCAACACCGGCCTCATCCGCGCGGTCGAGAAGTTCGACTACACCAAGGGCTTCAAGTTCTCGACGTACGCCACCTGGTGGGTGCGGCAGGCGATCACCCGCGGCATCGCCCAGCAGGCCCGCGTGGTGCGTCTCCCCGTGCACGTCGTGGAGGAGATCAACCAGGTGAACGCCGCCCGCCGCACCCTGGAGCGGCAGCTCGGCTACGACCCGGAGCCCGAGGAGATCGCCACCGAGCTCGGCATGGGTGTCGAGCGCGTCATCGACCTCCTCACGTGGAGCCGCGAGCACGTCAGCCTGGACACCCCGCTGGACGAGGACGGCGACACCTCCCTGGGCGACCTCATCGCGCAGGAGACCTCCCCGGGCCCGGACTCCACCTTCATCGACACCGAGTCCCGCGACCGGCTCAACATCCTGGTCGACCGGCTCGACGAGCGCGCGGCCGACATCATCCGCTCGCGCTACGGGCTCGAGGACGGCCGGGTGCACAAGCTGGCCGACATCGGCCTCAAGCACGGCATCTCCGCCGAGCGGGTCCGGCAGCTCGAGCGTGAGGCGCTGCAGAAGCTGCGTCGCCTGGCCGACCCCGAGCTGGCCGCCTGAGCCGCTAGGCCCGCCCTGTCAGCTGCGCGTGGATCGCGCGGACCCGTGCCTCGAGCTGCTCGAGGGTCCCGTCGTTGTCGATGACGTGCGTCGCGATCTCCCGGCGCTGCTCGCGCGTCGCCTGCGCGGCGATCCGCGACTCGGCCTCCTCGCGGGTCCAGCCGCGCTGCTCCACCATGCGCCCCACCTGCAGCTCCACCGGGGCGTCGACGACGAGGACGGCGTCGAACTCCTCGACACGTCCTGCCTCGGCCAGCAGCGGGATGTCGTGGACGACGAGCGACCCCTGAGGGGCCTGCAGCTCCAGGCGGCGGGCCTCCTCGAAGACCAGCGGGTGGATGATCCCCTCGAGGTCGCGGCGTGCGTCCTCGTCGTCGAACACGATCGAGGCGACCGCCGGACGATCCAGCTCACCGGACTCGGTGAGCACCCCGGGGCCGAACCGCTGCACGACCGCCTCCAGCCCTGGCGTGCCCGAGGCGACGACCTCGCGCGCCAGCTCGTCGGCGTCGATGACCACCGCGCCGAGGTCGCGCAGGGTGGCTGCGACCGAGCTCTTGCCCGAGGCGATGCCCCCGGTCAGCGCTACCCGCATGGGTGTCTCCCGTCGATGGCGCGGATGAGGCGCGGCCTCACGCGTCGTAGTCGATCTCGACGCCGGCCCCGTGGGCGTAACTCTGGCAGGTGAGCACGTAGCCACGCGAGAGCTCCTCCGGCTCCAGCGCGAAGTTGCGCCGCATGTCGACCTCGCCGGCGACCACGCGAGCGCGGCAGGTGCCGCACACGCCGCCGCGACAGGCGAACGGCACCTCCGCACGGGTGGCGCGCACGGAGTCCAGCACGGTGCCGCCGGACATGGCCACCTCGGTGGTGCGCCCCTCCAGCGTGACCGTCATGATCTCCGTCGGCCCCTCCGGCGGCGGCGCGGGAGGCGGGGGCGGCGGTGCGTCCTCGACGAAGAACAGCTCGGACCGCACGCGGTCGCGCGGCACTCCCCGCTCCTCGAGGACGTCGCGGTGCGCCTGCACCATCCCCCACGGTCCGCACAGCCAGAAGGCGGCCGCCTCCTCCCAGGGCACGAGCGCATCGAGCACGTCGGCGAAGCGCTCCCCGTCGAGCCGCCCGCTGAGCAGGCTGCTGTCCCGCGGCTCCCGGGACAGCACGTGCACGAGGGAGGCGCGGCCCGGCCAGCGGTCCTTGAGGTCGGCGACCTCGTCGGTGAACATCGCGCTCGCGCTGGAGCGGTCGGCGCGCACCAGGGTGACGCGGGCCTCGCGGTCGCGCAGCAGCGTCGCGGCGATGGACAGCACTGGGGTGATGCCCGACCCGGCGGCCACGAGGACGTGGTGCTGGCCCGGCCGTGGTCTCCCCCAACGTGAACCTGCCGGTCGGGGGCTGCGCCTCGAGGACGTCCCCGGCGGAGGCCTGGTCGACGAGCCACCCGGAGACCTCGCCGCTGGCGACGCGTCTGACCCCGATGCGCAGCGGGGTGCCGGGAGGAGAGCACAGCGAGTAGGTGCGCCGGGCCTCGACCGCTGTCCCGGGTCGGCGTACGACGAGGTGCTGGCCCGGCACGAAGTCGAAGCGACACACGTCCTCGGCGGCCGGCGACAGGGTGAGCGCGACCGCGTCGTCGCAGAGTCGCTCCACCCGGTCGATCCGCAACGGGTGCCAGCTCACCGGTCGCGCACCTTCTCGAACGGCTCCCCGCACGAGCCACACACGTGGAGCGAGGTGCAGGGTGTCGGTCCTCGCTCGGACAGCACCCGCGTGGCGGCCTGGCCGCACCGGGGGCAGCGGACCGGCGCCGGCGCGACCGGCATGCCCAGGTCGACGGTGCGTGCGTCGGCGGGCGGCGCGATGCCGGCCGCGGCGAGTCGGGCACGACCGCGCTCGGAGATGAGGCCGGGGTGCCACGGAGGCGAGAGCACCACCTCCACGTCGACGGCGACGCCCAGCGCGGTCACCGCCCTGCGCACGTCGTCCTTGATGGCGCCGAGCGCAGGGCACCCGACATAGGTGGGCGTGAGGCGTACGACGGCACGCGGCCCGTCGTCCGACGCCACCAGCACCACCTCGCGGACGACCCCGAGGTCGGCGAGGGTCAGCACCGGCAGCTCCGGGTCGACCACGGCGTCGACGGCAGCACGCACCTCCGGCTCGGCGACGCCCGTCGCTGCCGGCGACACCCTCACCACCGCCCCATCGGGTGCTGGCGGGCGACCGACTGCATCTCCTGCACCAGCTCCGCGCGCCAGGCCTCCACGTCGGCTGGTCCCGCAGTCGGCGGACGAGCGCGACCGGACCCCGGCGGTCGAGCTTGTCGCTTGTCCTGAGGAGGGAGCGGAGCGACCGTCTCGAAGGGAGACCCGTGGCCGGACCGATGCTCCACGTCGCCCACCTGTTGCTCGACCGCCGACCAGTCGGCGTCGAACCGCTCGCCGGCGCGCGCCCAGGCCTCTGACCACAGGGGGTCGCCCGCGACGTCCACAGGCGGGCGGGCGAGCGCCGCGACGTGCGGGAGGACCTGCCGGCCGGCGGCGGCGAGCCGGCGCGCCGACTCCTCCGTGCCGTGCGCCAGCACCGTGACCCACCGGGCGGCGAGGTCGCGGTGGTAGCCGACCTCCGCGACCGCGCGACCCGCGACGGCCGCGAGCACCGGGTCCGGCGCCGCGCGCAGCTCCTGCCACAGCGCGTCACGCCACGTCGCCACCGCGGCGAGCCTCAGCATGAGGCCGGCGAAGTCCGCGTCGGGCATGACCGCCAGGGCCGCGACGCGGTAGTCGCCCGCCTCGCGGAAGAACGCCAGCCGGTCCTCGGCCGGCACGACGGAACCGTCAGGGAGGTCGGGCACGAGAGCAGGGACGGCCGCGGCGGCCCGGGCGTAGAGCAGCCGGGTCTGGCCGATGAGGTCGAGCGCCACGTTGGCGACGGCGACCTCCTCCTCCAGCTCGGGCGCGTGGGTGCACCACCGCTGCAGCGTCTGGGCGAGCAGCAGCGACTCGTCCCCGAGGCAGAGGCACACCGACGCCAGCACCGTCGCGTCGAGCCCCTCAGGCACACGGGTGTCCACGCCCTCGAGCGGGTCGTCGAAGCCGCCGCCGAACGCCCAGCGGGCGTCGTCGCCCACCTCGGCCAGGGCCAGGTAGGGGTTGTCGTCGATGTCGGGATCCATGGCGGGCCTCACATGTGCGGCACGTCGTCGCCGACCTCGTAGAAGGTCGGGTGGCGGTAGACCTTGTCGCCGCTGGGCGCGAAGAACTCGTCCCGCTCGTCCGGGCTGGAGGCGACGATGTCGGCCGACGGCACGACCCACACGCTCACGCCCTCGTTGCGCCGCGTGTAGACGTCGCGCGCGTGCCGCAGCGCCATCTCGGCGTCCGGCGCGTGCAACGAGCCCACGTGGACGTGGTTGAGCCCGCGGCGTCCGCGCACGAACACCTCCCACAGCGGCCAGTCCGCGCGCGTCACCGCGCACCCGCCTCGCCGCGCGCGGCGTACGCCGCGGCCGCCTCGCGCACCCAGGCGCCGTCCTCGTGGGCGGCGCGGCGCACCGCGATCCGCTCGGCGTTGCACTCGCCGCCGCCGGTGATCACGCGCGTGAGCTCCTCCCAGTCGGGCTCACCGAAGTCGTAGGAGCCCCGGGAGTCGTTCCACCGCAGCTCGGGGTCGGGGATCGTGACGCCGAGGGCGTCGGCCTGCGGCACGGTCATGTCGACGAAGCGCTGCCGCAGCTCGTCGTTGGAGTGCCGCTTGATGCCCCACGCCATCGAGCGCGCGGAGTGCGGCGACGCATGGTCGGGCGGGCCGAACATCATCAACGTCGGCCACCACCAGCGATCGACCGAGTCCTGCACCATCGCGCGCTGGTCGTCGGTGCCGCGCATCATGGTGGCGAGCAGCTCGTAGCCCTGTCGCTGGTGGAAGGACTCCTCCTTGCAGATCCGGATCATCGCCCGCCCGTAGGGGCCGTACGACGAGCGGCACAGCGGCACCTGGTTGCAGATCGCGGCGCCGTCGACCAGCCAGCCGATGGTGCCGACGTCGGCGTAGGAGAGCGTGGGGTAGTTGAAGATCGAGGAGTACTTCTGCCGGCCGTCGACGAGCCGCTCGGTCAGGTCGCCGCGGTCCACGCCCAGCGTCTCGCAGGCGGCGTAGAGGTAGATCCCGTGCCCGGCCTCGTCCTGCACCTTCGCGGTGAGGATCGCCTTGCGCCGCAGCGACGGTGCCCGCGTCAGCCAGGCGCCCTCCGGCTGCATGCCGATGATCTCGGAGTGGGCGTGCTGGGCGATCTGGCGCACCAGCGTGCCGCGGTAGGCCTCGGGCATCGCGTCGCGCGGCTCGATCCGCTGGTCGTGGGCGATGGTGCGCTCGAAGTGGCTCTCGAGAGGGCTCTCGACGGACACGGCTGGTCTCCCTGCTCCCGGCGCGCGGGTGTGCGCGCCGCGTTGTCGGGCGGCGAACCGCAGGGGTGACGCGGCTCACACCTCATTGTGCCAGCGTCGGGAGCATGCCGACCGGGTGGCCGCCTAGGAGGCCTGTCGGCCGAAGGTGCGCCGGTAGTCCTGGGGGCTCAGGCCGCGGGCGCGGGTGAAGTGGTGCCGCAGGGCCGCCGCGTTGCCGAAGCCCACGTCGGTGGCGATCCGCTCGACGGGATGGTCGGTGGCCTCCAGCAGCTCCTCGGCCCGGAGCAGCCGCTGGGCGGTGATCCAGGCGTGGGGGGTGGTGCCGACCTCCTCGCGGAAGCGGCGGGCGAACGTGCGCGGCGACATCGCGAACCGGCGGGCCAGGGTGTCAACCGACAGGGACTCGTCGAGGTTGCCGGCGATCCACTCCAGCACCGGACCGAACGTCTCGCACTGCGGCTCCACCACCGCGGAGCGGATGAACTGCGCCTGCCCGCCGTCGCGGTGCGGCGCCACCACCATGCGACGGGCGACGGTGGCCGCGACGCGAGCGCCGTGCGCCTCGCGCCACAGGTGGAGGCACGCGTCGATGCCTGCGGCCGACCCCGCTGAGGTCACCACCCGCTCGTCGTCGACGTAGAGCACCTCGGGCACGACCCGGGCACGCGGGAAGCTCGCGGCGAGGTCGTCGGTGTGCATCCAGTGGGTGGTGCACTCGCGGCCGTCGAGCAGGCCGGCCTCGCCGAGGACGAAGGCGGCGGTGCACACGGACAGCACCCGGGCACCCCGCTGCGCCGCGTCACGCACAGCGTCGAGCACCTCGGGGGGAGCCTCGCCCCTGCCCGCGACGGGAGCGATGCACACGAGATCGGCTTGGGCGGCCCGGTCGAGGCCGTGCTCGACGTTCAGGGAGAAGCTGAAGCCGGTGCGGACGACGCCGGGGCGCGGGGCGCAGACCGCGAAGTCGATCGGAGGGACGCCGTCCCCGGTGCGGTCGACGCCCCAGGACTCGCACAGGACGCCGAGCTCGAAGGGCTCGACGCCGTCCCACACGATGACGGCCACGTTGCTGACCATCCCCACAGTGTGCCACGACTTTGGCAGAAAATCGAGGGAGCATGGCTTCTCTGCCACTCGTGGCAGGATGTCGCGCAGGGCAGAGTTACTGCCATGAACTCGACACTCTTCCTGGTCCTGCTGATCACCATCGCCGTCGCGGGCGCGGCCTCCGCCCTCGCCCGTCCCGTGTTCCGGGGTGACGGACTGATCGACTCCCGTCGCTCGCCGCTGCCCCCCAACCGCGACACCTTCGAGCAGTCGATCCGCCGGCTCTACTGAGCTCTTGCCGGGCACGGTCGCCGGTTCGCCCACCTGTCGGGCCTCCGGCACCGGACGCGAGCACGGCGCCCGTCCCACCCAGGGACGGGCGCCGTGGTTGCGCCGTGGTTGCGCCGTGGTCTGCTCGGGGGCGCGCGGCGGGAGTGGGCCGGCCAGAGGCCGGCCCGTGCTCACTCGCCGCCGGTCAGCTTCTCGCGCAGCGCCTGCAGCGCCTCGTCGCTCGCCAGCGACCCCTGGTCGGGGGTGTCGGAGGTGTACGACGTGGCCTCGCCCGCCTCCTCGGCGGACTTCTTGGCCTCGGCCTGCTGCTTGACGTGGGCCTCCCAGCGGGCATGCGCCTCGGCGTACTGCTTCTCCCAGGCGGCGCGCTGGTCGTCGTAGCCCTCGAGCCACTCACCCGTGTCGGGGTCGAAGCCCTCGGGGTAGATGTAGTTGCCCTGGTCGTCGTAGGACGCCGTCATGCCGTAGAGCGTCGGGTCGAAGTCCTCGACGTCGCCCGCGGTGGCCGTGTCGTTGGCCTGCTTGAGCGAGAGCGAGATCCGGCGACGCTCCAGGTCGATGTCGATGATCTTGACCATGACGTCGTCGTTGACCTGCACGACCTGCTCGGGGATCTCGACGTGGCGCTCGGCCAGCTCCGAGATGTGCACCAGGCCCTCGATGCCCTCCTCGACCCGCACGAAGGAGCCGAACGGCACCAGCTTGGTGACCTTGCCGGGCACGATCTGCCCGATCTGGTGGGTGCGGGCGAAGTGCTGCCAGGGGTCCTCCTGCGTCGCCTTGAGCGACAGCGAGACCCGCTCGCGGTCCATGTCGACGTCGAGGACCTCGACGGTGACCTCGTCACCGACGGCCACGACCTCGCTCGGGTGGTCGATGTGCTTCCACGACAGCTCCGAGACGTGGACCAGGCCGTCCACGCCGCCGAGGTCGACGAACGCGCCGAAGTTCACGATCGAGGAGACGACGCCCTTGCGGATCTGGCCCTTCTGCAGCTGGGTGAGGAAGCCCTGACGGACCTCGCTCTGGGTCTGCTCCAGCCACGCGCGACGCGAGAGCACGACGTTGTTGCGGTTCTTGTCCAGCTCGATGATCTTCGCCTCGAGCTGCTTGCCGACGTAGGGCTGCAGGTCGCGCACGCGCCGCATCTCCACCAGCGACGCCGGCAGGAAGCCGCGCAGGCCGATGTCGAGGATCAGGCCGCCCTTGACGACCTCGATGACGGTGCCCTCGACGACGCCGTCCTCCTCCTTGACCTTCTCGATCGTGCCCCAGGCGCGCTCGTACTGCGCGCGCTTCTTGGACAGGATCAGGCGGCCTTCCTTGTCCTCCTTCTGGAGCACCAGGGCCTCGACGTGGTCACCCACGGAGACGACCTCGGACGGGTCGACGTCGTGCTTGATCGACAGCTCGCGACTGGGGATCACACCCTCGGTCTTGTAACCGATGTCGAGCAGGACCTCGTCCCGGTCGACCTTCACGATGGAGCCTTCGACGATGTCACCGTCGTTGAAGTTCTTGATGGTGCTGTCGATGGCAGCGAGGAGATCCTCCAACGAGCCGATGTCGTTGACCGCGACCTGCGGGGCGTCGGAGAGAGAAGGGGTGATCGTCATCTGGTTGGGTGTTCCTCGGGGTGGATGGAGTCGTGCGGACGCGCATGGGTCTGTTTCACTACCTGACAAGCGGCCTGAGAAGCCTGGCGACCTGGCGGGCGAGCGAGCGGCGGGCACCTATGTCCGTGCCTCGTGCGAACCGCACACGCAACCACCCACACTACCGGCGCGCCGGTCGACGCGTCCAACCAGGCGTCGGGCCGCCGTTCCTGGCCCGCGGGGCGGGTCACCCGAGGTCCCCGGAGGCGTGGATGGGTCTGGCCTCCGTGGAGCGGCGTGCAGCGACGAAGGAGCAGCACGCCGCTCAACGGGTGGTTGCCTCCGGGGACCTCGGGTGGCCCGGTCCGCGGACCTCGAGCGGCCCGCCTCAAGCCCTCACGCACGCGCCAGCGTGGTAGAAGAACAGGGTGACGACCACGCCCGACGACGTGCGTCCGGTGCGCCGGCCGGTCGACGAGCAGGGGTCCCGCCGCGCCAACCGGGCGGACTGGGACCTCTACGCCGACGAGTACCAAGCCACCCACGGTGAGTTCCTCGGCGACATCGGCTTCGTGTGGGGGCCGGAGGGCCTCCGCGAGGACGACCTGGCGGTGCTGGGCGACGTTCGTGGCCTGCGCACGCTCGAGGTCGGCAGCGGCGCCGGGCAGTGCTCGCGCTGGCTGCGCAGCCAGGGTGCCGTCTCCTTCGGGGTCGACATCTCCGAGCGCCAGCTGCAGCACGGCCGTCGGCTCGACGACGCGACCGGTGTCGCCGTCCCGTCGGTGTGCGCCACCGCGACCGAGCTGCCCTTCGCCGACGACGCCTTCGACATCGTCTTCTCCTCCTTCGGTGCCCTGCAGTTCGTGGCCGACGGTGCGCCCATGGTCGCCGAGGTCGCGCGGGTGCTGCGGCCGGGTGGCATGTTCGCCTTCTCGATCACCCACCCCATCCGCTGGTCGATGCCGGACGACGCCGGGCCCGACGGGCTCATCGTGAGCAGCTCCTACTGGGACCGCACGCCGTACGTCGAGGAGACCGAGGACGGCACCCCCCGCTACGTCGAGCACCACCGGACGATCGGCGACTGGGTGCAGCTCCTCGCGCAGGCGGACTTCCGCCTCACCGCCCTCCACGAGCCGCAGTGGCCCGAGGGGCACGAGCGCGTCTGGGGAGGCTGGGGCCCGCTGCGGGGTCGCCTGATCCCCGGCACCGCGATCTTCGTCGCCACGCTGGACCCGCGCTAGCGGGGATGGTCGTCGCGCCCCCCTAGGCTCACCCGCGTGACCACCCTCCGCGAACGGCTGCCGCCGTGGCTGACGAACAGCGGTGTGATCGCCCTCGGCATGGGCGTCATGAACGTCACCAACTACGGCTTCACGCTGCTCGCCGCCCGCATGCTCGGCCCGGAGCAGTACGGCGCGGTCGCGGCGCTCATGGGCCTGATGCTGGTGCTCAACGTCATCGCTCTCGGGCTGCAGGCGGCTGCGGCACGCCGGATCTCCCGCCGTCCCGACCTGGCGGAGGAGGTCCGCCACAGCGTGGTGGGCGCGTCGTGGCGTGCGGGGGTCGGGCTGTGCGTGCTGACGCTGCTGTCGTTCCCCGTGCTGGTCGCCCTGCTGCGACTGGACGGCGTCGCACCGGTGCTGCTCCTGGCGCTCTCGTGCATCCCGCTGACGATCATGGGCGGCCAGGCCGGCATCCTCCAGGGCGAGCGGCGGTGGCTCCCGCTGGCGCTGGTCTACGTCGGCGTCGGGGTCGGGCGCCTCGGCTTCGGCTTCCTCGGCATGTGGTGGCGCGACGACGTCCTCGGCGCCATGGTCGGCGTCACCATCGGTGCCCTCGTGCCCATCGCCGTCGGCTGGGTCGCGCTGCGCGTCAAGCCCGCCGTCCAGGGCGACGCGCCTCTGCTGCCGGCGCCGGTGGCCGGCCGGACGGAGGGCGACGCCGAGGACGAGGCGGAGGTGTTCGACGTCCACCGCGCCTCCCCCGCCGAGCCGGGTGCTCGTCGAGGTGCTGCACAACTCCCACGCCCTGCTGGCGTTCTTCGCCCTCACCAACGCCGACGTGATCCTGGCGCGCAGCCTGCTCTCCTCCGAGGTGGCGGGCTTGTACGCCGGTGGCCTCATCCTGGCCAAGGCGGTGCTGTTCCTGCCGCAGTTCGTCGTCGTGATCGCCTTCCCCGAGATGGCGGACCCGGCGCAGCGGCGCCGCATGGAGCTGAGCGCGCTGGGCATCGTGCTCGGGATCGGCGCGCTCGCGACCGCGCTGGCGTGGGCCTTCAGCTCCTACGCGGTGATCTTCGTCGGCGGTGACGACTACTCGGCGCTCGAGCCCACGATCTGGGCCTTCGCCGCCATCGGCACGTTGTGGGCGATGGAGCAGCTGATGGTCTACAGCACGGTCGCGCGCCAGTCGCGCCGCGCGGTGGCGGTGATCTGGGCGGGGCTGGTCCTGCTCGTGGTCGGCGCGCAGACGGTGACGACGATGACGCAGCTGCTGTGGCTGGTGGCCGGGGTCCACGTCGTCGTGCTGGGCCTGCTGGTCGGCCTCAGCCAGACCGCCCACAAGCGCAGGCCCGCCCAGGTCTGACCCCCGCGCCCGCGCCGCTATCGGGTCGATCGCAGTCATCCTGTGCCTGCGATCGACCCGACAAGCAGTCGCGTGAGCATCTCGTCGGCCGCCCTTCCCAGCCACGGCGCTGGAGCACCGCGGCCAGCCCGCAGCGGTCGCGCACGGCTCGTCATGCACCTGGGTCCACCCCAGCCGCACGGTCAGCAGCCCCTGACCCGCCGCGGTGAGGTCTCGCGCCATGTCACGTGCCCGCGCCGCCGGGTCGCCGTGCCAGGCCTGCCCGTCGAGCTCGATCACGACGCCGAACCCGTCGAGCAGCACGTCGCGGTAGACCACGCCGCGCTGGGTCACCTGACGGACCTGGCGACGTCCGACCGGAAGACCGTGGGGCCGGACCACGCTCCGGAGGAGCAGCGTCTCGAGCGCCGAGTGCATCCCCGCGGCCACGTCGTGGAGAGCGCGCCGCAGCTCGCTCCCCCTGGGCATCCGCTGTCGTGCGTCCATGGCCTCGAGCAGTCGCTGGGGGGTGGTAGCGCGCCGGTTGCACACCTCCGTGAGGACGTCGATCGCCCGCTGGCGTGTGAGGGCCGCCCCGGCGACGTCCAGGGCGGCCTCCTCCAGGCGGAGCCGAGGTGGGCAACGGTGCCACTGCACGCGTTCGTGGAGACGCGTGAGGCGGTGAAGCACGACGCCGCGGAGCGGGCTCCCCTTCCTGGGGTGCTCGATCGCGACATGGATCGGGTCGCCGGCCATGTCCAGGGCCGAGCGATCGCAGAGCGCGGCCTCGCCGTGGAACAGCACTGCTGCCCAGGCCCTGCTGCTCCAGGTCGGAGGCCCGGTGTGGTTGATGTAGACGCCAGGATGGACCCTCGTCAGGTCTCGTTGCCGCACGAGGCGGCGTACGTCGTTGTCCCCCATGCCAATCCTCAGGAGCTGGCGGCGATGCACGACACCGGCCTGGTCGTCGAAGAGACTGCGTAGTCGGTCCTACCGGAGCAGCGTTCCACCCCCGCAGCGTTGCACAGCCGACACAGACGTGCGGCGCTGTGGATAGCAGTCCGCAATCGCCTCGCTAGCGGGTCGATTGCGGGCATCTGGTGACTGCGAACAACCCGGCAAGGCTGGAAAGGGCGAGGGTGCCGGTCCCTGGGGGACCGGCACCCTCGGTGCTGTGGATGCGGTACGTCAGACGAAGCGTCGGCGCAGGAAGTACAGCACCCCACCAGCCGCCAGCAGCGCGAAGCCGCCGACCGCCTTGGCCAGGTTGCGACTGCCCTCGCCGTCCTCACCCTGGACCTCGTAGGTGTACGCCGCCAGACCGATCGAATCCTCGGGTGCCCCGACGATCATCTTGCCGTCCTGGGCGAGCTCGGCGCCGGCCATGATCAGCGCGTACTGCTTGCCGTACTCCTGCGCGGTCTCCTCACCGGCCTCGACCAGCTTCTTGGTGCCCTCGTCGGAGAGACGCTGCGCACCGTCGACCAGCTTCGGAGCACCGTCGGCCGCGGTCGCCAGACCGTCGGCCAGCAGACCCGAGCCGTCAGCCGCGTCGAGCAGGCCGGTGGCCAGCTCCTCCGCGCCGTTGGCGATCAGCAGGGACCCGGCCTCGGCCTTGGCCGTGCCGCCCTTGAGCTGGCCCGCACCGTCGGCGAGCTTGTTGGCACCCGCGTCCAGCTCGGCCCACACCGTCGTTCAGCTCACCCGTGCCGGCAGCCAGCTTGTCCGCGCCGGCGCCAGGTCACCGAGCCCGGCGGAGAGTCCCGCTGCCCCGGCAGCAAGTGCGCCGCTGGCGACACAGAAGAGTCCGTCGGGTCGCACTTGGTCCGCGTGCCGACTCTCGAGCTGACCGTCAGACCGCCGACGACCTGCCGTCGACCAGAGCCGGCATGCCGCTCCTTGACGAGCCCCAGCAGCGCGAGCGCCCAGTTAGCGCCGGTGCGTCGCAGTCGCCGTGTTGTAGAGCGCCGGCGCACGCGTCAGCCCCGAGGATGAGCCTGAGGCTCGACGTCAGCGATGCGCCGTCGCCCAGACCGGCGTAGACCTGGCCGAGGCCGTCGAGCGCTGCCTGCAGGCTCGTCGGAGTCCTCGACCCGGCCTTCAGCCGCTGGATCGTGCCCGAGGCACTGCGACTGCGGCTCCGGCAGACGGCTTGAGCGGCGCAGTGGCCCGATGCGCGCCGTAGGGATGCGAGCAGCCGTCGTGCAGCTGAAGGGTTCAGCAGCGTCGAGCCCACCGATCAACTGGTCCAGGCTGCCACCCAGGCGCCGATCGGCCGCGTCGAGACCCGTCCTTGACCTCGCTTGACACCCGGGCGCGATCTCCGGGTGATGCCCGGCCTTGACTGCGGTTCAGGCCGCCGGCGAGCAGCGTGGTCGCACCGGTCGACGTCTGGGCGTCCGATGCCCTGCGATGACCTGCGTGAGTGCGCCGACCAGCATCTGGTAGTCCGCCTGCCTTGAGCTGGTCCATGACCGTCGGCTCGCAGCGCGTCCACTCCGTCGCGGCAGCTGCTCGCAGCCCGTCGAGCAGACCGCTCGAGGCCTTCGGCGAGCTCGCCGGCGCCAGCCGCCGGCCTTGCCCGCGCCGGCGGCGAGCTTGCCCGCGCCGTCGTTCAGCTGCCCGGCGCCGTCGGAGAGCTCGCCCGTGCCGTCACGCAGGTCCTGCGTGCCGTCCGCGAGCTTGCCCGCACCGGCGTCGAGCTCGCCGAGACCGTCGTTGAGGTCACCCGCGCCGTCGGCGAGCTTGCGCGCGCCCGGAGCGGCCTCCTCCTGCAGGCCGGTGCTGAGCTTGTCGGCACCGTCGCGCAGCTTGATCAGACCGGCGAGCAGGTCGCTGGCGCCGTCACGCAGCTTGAGCAGGTTGGAGTCGATGGTGGACGCGCCCGCGGCGAGCTTCTCACCGGTCTCCGCGCCGCCCTTGTAGGAGCTGGCGGCGTTGGAGAGCGTCGGGTTGTCGAGCGGGTTGACCGGCAGCGCGCTCACGCTGGCGTCCGGGGCGACCGCGTCGACGACCTCGGCGGTGTAGCCGAGCTCGACGGTGTCGGAGGCGAGCGGAGCCAGCAGAGTCATGGTGTAGCTGAGCTTGGTGCCGCCCTTGCCGTCACCGGCCGCGTTGGCGCCGTTGCCGTCCACCTCGCGGAAGGTCGACGGGAGGGTCGTGGTCAGGCTGCCGACCATCGGCATCATGACCTCGGCCTGCTCCTCGATGGTGCCGCCCTTGCCGTCGGTGTAGCTGATGGTCTGCAGTCTGGCTGGTGACGTTCTGGACCGTGTAGGTGACCTCGAGGTCGCCGCTCTCACCGACCAGGTCCTCGGGGCTGATCTGCTCACCGTCGAGGACGTAGTCGACGCTGATGTCCAGCGGCAGGTCCTCGTCGTAGCTGCTGACCGATCGGAGGTCGTTCTGGCCGTCGACCGTCACGTCGACCATCTGGTCGCCGTCCTCGACGCTCAGGCCGGAGAACCCGTTGAGGTTGCGCAGGCCGGAGGTCTCGACCGGGTTGGCCAGCTCGACGCTGCCCTCGCCGGTCAGGGCGAGCTGCTCGTAGAGCTTGGGGTCACCCTGGACCTCGCCGGTGGCGTCGGTGTAGGCCTGCACGGTCTCGGTGTTGATGACCTCGATGTCGCCGTCGGCAGCAGCGGCCGGGAACGCCCCGGCGGTCAGGATGACTGCGATGCCACCGGTCGCGGCGCAGAGCCGGGTCAGGGTGCGGGTCGGGTTGAGGCTCATCGGTTGTTGCCCATCATGGAGTCGAAGGCGACGTTGTCGTCGTCCTTGCGCGTGCGGGTGGACTCGGTGTGCGGGAGGACTCGGCGTCGACTCGCTCGTCGTGCTCGGCGTGCTCGTCGTACTCGTCGTGGGTCGACCGCTGCTCCGGACCGAACCAGGAGACGGCCAGGAAGCCGATCGCAACGGTGAGCAGGAGCGTGCTGGCGGTGGTGATCGAGTTGTCGAGCACCTGCGGCGGGGCGCGCTTCGTACACCGCCTCGAAGGCACCGGCGAACACGCCGACACCCAGGAGCACGGACCAGAAGGGCAGGCGCATCATGGTGGCGAGCGTGACGCCGAGGGCCACCAGGACCACCACGCCGAAGGTGATCGCGCGACCGGTCTCCGTGTCAGGCATGAGGCCGGCACGGAGGAAGTAGCCGATCCACGAGATCACGAACCCCGCGGCGAAGCCGCCGACCCGGGCGATCACGGAACGGTCGGGAACCAGCCCGACCACGGCGCCGGCAGTCACGCCGAGCAGGACCGTGGACGTGAGCTCGAGGTCGAGCCACTCCCCGATCAGGACGATGAGGAGGGTCGCCACTGCGAGTGACAGCCCCAACGACAGTTCTTTGCGCATGGCTGCGCACTCCCTTCTGAGCGGTCCCATCCGCTCGGCCTCGTCAGGGCACAGGCGACCCGACGAAGTTGTCTTATTTGTGGTGTGGTGCGAGGGCGGCTCCATTGCCGGCATACATCCGCGGCGGCCGAGTGCTTCACAATGGCACGAAACCTGGTCACGTGACCAGTTCAGTATCCCATTCAGGTCGTATGTCCTGCAAATCTGGGACCGACCCGCGCGTTGATGGCAACAGAGTTGCCTGCTAGAACCCTGCGACCCCCCGGATATCTTCCGGTCTGCGTGGGATGTATGTCACTCAGTGGGCGGCGTCGTGCCAGCTCCGGCCGAAGCCCACGGAGACGTCGAGAGCCACCGTCAGCTCCGCGGCGGCACCCATCTCCCGCCGCACCAGCTGCTCCAGGTCGTCGCGCTCCCCGGGGGCGACCTCGAGCACCAGCTCGTCGTGGACCTGCAGCAGCATCCGCGAGCGCATGGCGGCCTCCTTCATGGCACGGTCCACCCGCAGCATGGCGACCTTGATGATGTCGGCGGCCGAGCCCTGGATCGGGGCGTTGAGCGCCATGCGCTCGGCCATCTCGCGGCGCTGCCGGTTGTCGCTGAGCAGGTCGGGCAGGTAGCGGCGCCGGCCGAGGATCGTCTCGGTGAAGCCGGTGCGTCGCGCCTCGTCCACGATGCCCGCGAGGTAGTCGCGGACACCACCGAAGGTCTCGAAGTACTCCTCCATGAGCGCGCGCGCCTCGGAGGTCTCGATCTTGAGCTGCTGGGAGAGGCCGAAGGCCGACAGCCCGTAGGCGAGCCCGTAGTTCATCGCCTTGATCTTCGCCCGCTGCTCGGGGGTGACCGCAGCCGCGTCGACGCCGAAGACACGCGCGGCGGTCACGCTGTGGAAGTCGCGGCCGGACCGGAACGCCTCGATCAGCCCGGCGTCCTCCGACAGGTGCGCCATGATCCGCATCTCGATCTGGCTGTAGTCGGCGGTGATGAGCGACTCGTGCCCCGCGCCCACCACGAACGCCTGCCGGATGCGGCGGCCCTCCTCGGTGCGGACCGGGATGTTCTGCAGGTTGGGGTCGGTGCTGGACAGCCTGCCGGTGGCGGCGATCAGCTGGTTGAACGTCGTGTGGATCCGGCCGTCGGGCATCACCGTCTTGAGCAGGCCCTCGACGGTCTGCCGCAGCCGGATGACGTCGCGGTGTCGCAGCAGGTGCAGCAGGAACGGGTGCTCGGTCTTGACGAAGAGCGCGGCCAGCGCGTCGGCATCGGTGGTGTAGCCGGTCTTGGTGCGCTTGGTCTTGGGCATCGCGAGCTCGTCGAAGAGGACGACCTGGAGCTGCTTGGGCGAACCGAGGTTGATCTCCTTGCCGATGACCGCGTAGGCCTCGTCGGCCGCCTTGCGCACCTCGACCGCGAACTCCTGCTCGAGCGCCTCGAGATGGGCGATGTCGACGGCGATGCCGACCTGCTCCATCTCCGCGAGCACCCCCACCAGGGGCAGCTCGACGTCGGCCAGCAGCGACGTGCCCCCGCGCTCCTCCAGGTCGTCGTCCAGCGCGGCGGCCAGGTCGAGGACGGCGCGGGCCTGCAGCATCGCGGTCTCCCCGACGGTGGAGTCGCCCACCGCGTCGAGCGTCAGCTGCTCCTCGTCGCCGGCAGGTGCCGCCTTCAGCTCGCGCTTGAGGTAGCGCAGGGTGAGGTCGGCGAGGTCGTAGGAGCGCTGGTCGGGGCGGGCGAGGTACGCCGAGAGCGCGGTGTCGCGCTCGAGGCCGCGCAGCACCCAGCCCCGGGCAGCCAGGGCATGCATCGGGCCCTTGGCGTCGTGGAGCACCTTCGGACGGTCCGCATCGGCCAGCCATGCGGCGAGCGCCTGCTCGTCGGCAGCCTCGAGATCGGCGACGTCGGCCCAGCAGGCGCCCTTCTCGCTGGCCAGCGCCAGCGACAGCACGTCGCCAGTGCCCGCCCGCCAGCCGCCCTCCACCTGGACGCCGGTGCGCTGGCCGGGCGGCGCGTGCTCGGCCAGCCAGTCGGCGACGTCACCACCGTGCAGGCGGGTCATCGGGAGGTCGAACCCGGAGTCGTCGATCTCCTCCTGCGACTCGAGCGTGCTGAACAGCCGGTCTCGCAGCACCCGGAACTCCAGCGCGTCGAAGACCGTGTGCACCTCCTGCCGGTCCCAGGGGCGCACCGCCAGGTCAGCCGGCTTCAGCGGGAGGTCGAGGTCGCACACGAGGGCGTTGAGCCGCCGGTTGCGCATCACGTCGCCGAGGTGGGCGCGCAGCGCCTCCCCCTTCTTGCCCGTGATCTTGTCGGCGTTGGCGATGACCCCGTCGAGGTCGCCGTACTGCACCAGCCACTTGCTGGCGAAGCCCTGCCCGACGCCCGGCACCCCGGGCAGGTTGTCCGAGGTCTCGCCGACGATCGCGGCGAGGTCGGGGTAGCGCTCGGGCCCGATGCCGTACCTCTCCAGGACCGCCTCGGGCGTCATGCGCTTCATCTCCGAGACACCGCGCATCGGGTAGATGACCGTCGTGCGGTCGTTGACGAGCTGGAAGGAGTCACGGTCGCCGGTGCAGATCAGCACCTCGAAGTCCTCCGCCATGGCCTGCGTGGCCAGGGTGCCGATCACGTCGTCCGCCTCGAAGCCGGGCTTCTCGAGGTACGGGATCCGCAGCGCGTCGAGCACCTCCTTGACCAGCGAGACCTGTCCCCCGAACTCGGTCGGCGAGGCGGACCGGTTGGCCTTGTACTCGACGTACTCCTCGGCGCGGAAGGTCTGCCGCGACACGTCGAACGCCACCGCGACGTGCGTGGGTGCCTCGTCGCGCAGCACGTTGATGAGCATCGAGGTGAAGCCGTAGACGGCGTTGGTGTGCTGACCGGTCGTGGTCGAGAAGTTCTCGACCGGCAGGGCGAAGAAGGCGCGGTAGGCCAGGGAGTGACCGTCGAGGAGGAGCAGACGAGGACGCGCGGCTGCGCTGGAGACGGCCATCCAGTGATGCTAACCAGAGGCCACCGACAACCGGATCGCGGTCCGCACCGGTGGCCGGCCGCCTGCGCTCTCAGTAGGCGGGGTGGCGATCCTTCAGGCGGCGCTGGGTGCGGCGGGCGGCGACGACCTGGCCCACGTGTCGGTTGCGCCGGGGCACCCGCACGACCCCCGGGACGCCGGCGGAGTCGACCGGCAGCCGCGTGCGCAGCACCGCGACAGGGGCGGTCCGGAGCAGCGCCAGCGAGGTGAGCCCGAGGCGTGCGAGGAACCGGTTGGACTCCCGGTCACCCTGTCCTCCGACGACGACCACGTTCTCGAGACCGAGGGCCTCGGCCTGGGTGACGGCCGCCTCGACGAGCGCGCGGCCCACTCCTCGTCGCGTGCGCGACGGGGTCACGGCCAGCAGCGCGACCTGCAGCGCCTCGGCGCCCGCGACCGGGGCCGGCAGGGTCCGGTGGAGGTACGCCGCCCCGACGACCTCACCGTCGACCTCGGCCACCAGGACGGAGGCGTCGCGCTGGCCGGCCAGCATCTGCAGCACGTGCTCGGCGTAGTCGGCGGGGCCGACGTCGCGCACCGGTGCGGGCAGCATCGCTGCCCACAGTGAGTGCAGCGCCGGTCCGTCGGGGACAGCCAGCTCACGCACGAGGAAGGGCGTACGCGACACTCGGAGCCTCCAGGCGTTGTTCGGTGCGGTGGTGCGACCATCTTGGTCACATGTCCAACAGGAGAGGAGAGACGAGTGTTCCCCGGGATCGGCACGGTCGTCAACATCGCGACCATACTGCTCGGCTCCACCCTCGGCGTCCTGCTGGGCCACCGCATCAACGAGCGCACCCGGGCCCTGGTCACGGACGCCCTCGGCCTGGTCACCCTGCTGATCGCGGCGCTCACCGTCATGGACGTCCGCTCGCCCGCGCTGAGCGGACGCCGTCGGGCGCTCAGGCGCCGGTGCTCATCGTGCTCGGCTCCCTGCTGGTCGGCGGCATCTGTGGCTCCCTCCTCCGGATCGAGGACCGGCTCGAGGCGCTGGGCGGGTGGCTGCGCACGCCGGCTCTCCGGCGGCACCGACGCCGCCGAGGCGCAGGAGCGGGACTCGCACCCCTCGACCCCGGGCAGCTCGCTGACCTGGGCGAACGACACCGCTTCATCGAGGGCTTCGTGGCCGCCTCGCTGCTCTTCTGCGTCGGCCCGCTGACGATCCTCGGGTCGCTCAGCGACGGTCTGGGCCGCGGTGCGGACCAGCTCTACGTGAAGGCCGCGCTGGACGGCTTCGCCGCGATCGCCTTCGCCGCCTCCTTCGGCTGGGGGGTCGCTGCCAGCGTCCTCGTGGTCGCCGTCGTGCAGGGCGGCCTGACCCTCGTCGGGGTGCTGGTGGGCGACGTGCTGCCGGACGCGCACGTCGCCGCGCTCGGCGCGACAGGTGGACTGGTCCTCGTGGCCCTGGCGCTGGGGCTGCTCCGGATCCGGCGCATCCCGGTGGGCGACCTGCTCCCCGCCCTCGTCGTGGCGCCCCTGCTCACCCAGGCAGTGATCCTGGTGCGCTGAGGAGGTCGGCGCTCAGACGTCTCCGCCGAGGTAGGCCGCCTTGACCGACTCGTCACCGGCCAGCTCCGCCCCGGTGCCGGAGCGCACGATCTCGCCGGTCTCCAGGATGTGCGCCGGTGTCGGCGTGCTTGAGCGCCTGCGCGGCGTTCTGCTCGACGAGCAGCACCGTGGTGCCCTGCGCCTTGATCTCCTCGATGATCGAGAAGATCTGCTGGATCAGCTTGGGCGCCAGGCCCATCGACGGCTCGTCGAGCAGCACCAGCCGGGGCCGTGCCATGAGCGCGCGCCCGATGGCCAGCATCTGCTGCTCGCCGCCGGACAGCGTGCCGGCCACCTGGGTCTTGCGCTCCTCGAGCCGCGGGAACAGCGTGTAGACCCGCTCGACGTCCTCCCGGAAGGCTGCGCTCTTGCGGTCCTTGCGGACGTAGGCGCCCATGTCGAGGTTCTCGCGGACGGTCATGCCGGGGAACACGCCGCGGCCCTCGGGCGACTGGCTGATCCCCATCGCCACCCGCGTGTAGGGAGGGGCCTGGGTGATGTCCTTGCCCTCGAAGGTCACCGTGCCCTCCCGCACCTTGCGCAGCCCGGACAAGGTCTTGAGCGTGGTCGACTTGCCGGCGCCGTTCGCACCGATCAGGGTCGTGATCGAGCCCTCCTCGACCCCGAAGCTGATGTCCCGGATGGCCTCGATGTGCCCGTAGTTGACACTCAGGCCCTTCACCTCAAGAAGCATCGTCCTCGTCCACTCCCAGATAGGCGGCGATGACCGCCGGGTTGTCGCGGATCTCGGCGGGCGCCCCCTCGGCGATCTTCTTCCCGAACTCGAGCACCACGATGCGGTCGGTCACGCCCATGACGAGTCGCATGTCGTGCTCGATGAGCAGCACGGTGAAACCACGGTCGCGCACTCGCCTGATCAGGTCCATGAGCTTCTGCTTCTCAGCCGGGTTGAACCCGGCTGCCGGCTCGTCCAGGCAGAGCAGCCTGGGCTTGGTCGCCATCGCCCGGGCGATCTCCAGCCGCCGCTGGTCGCCGTAGGACAGGCCGCCGGCGAGCGCGTCGGCCTTCCTCGACAGCCCCATGAACCGCAGGAGCTCCATCGCCTCGTCGTGGGCGGTGGCCTCCTCGCGGCGCTGGAGCGGGGTGCGGAACAGGGAGTTGAGCAAGCCGCTGCGGGCGTGCGCGTCGGTCCCGACGAGCACGTTCTCCAGGGCCGTCATCGTCTTGAAGAGCCGGATGCTCTGGAAGGTGCGGGCGATGCCGCGCTTGGTGATCTGGAACTTCTTCTCGCCGACGATGCTCCTGCCCTCGAACCGGATGTCTCCCGAGGTCGCGGGGTAGACGCCGGTGATCGCGTTGAAGCAGGTCGTCTTGCCGGCGCCGTTCGGGCCGATGAGCCCGAGGATCTCGCCTTCGCTGATCTGGAAGCTGACCTCGTCGAGCGCCGTCAGCCCGCCGAACCTCATCGTGAGGCGATCCACGTCGAGCAACGTCTCGCTCATGCCTGTCGGCCCTCCTCGACCTCGACCTCGCCGTCCTCGTCGACTCCTCTCGATGCCCTCCTCGAGGGCGTCGAACTCCTGCTCGAGCTGCTTCGCGCGCACGGTGCGCCTCGGCGGGATGAGGCCCTGCGGCCGGAAGGTCATCAGGACCATCAGTGCGATGCCGAAGACCAGGATGCGCCACTCCTCGAAGCCGCGGAACCGCTCCGGCAGGTAGGCGACGATGGCCGCTCCGACCAGCACGCCCCAGCGGTTGCCCTGACCGCCGATCACGACCGCGGCGACGAACAGGATGGACAGCATGAGGATGAAGGACTCGGGGCTGATGAAGGCGGTCTTGGTGGCGTAGAGCGCACCGGAGAGCCCGCCGACGAAGGCGCCCATGGCGAAGGCGAGGAGCTTGTACCGGAAGGTCGGCACGCCCATCAGCTCGGCGGCGTCCTCGTCCTCGCGCGTCGCCTCCCAGGCCCGCCCCACCCGGCTGTCCTTGATGAGCGATGTCCGCGAAGAGGACGATGATGACGACCGTGAGCGCCAGCCAGTAGTAGGGGATCTGGTCGAGGACGCCGAACTCGATGAACGTCGTGGTGTCGTTGACGTCGATCAGCGGCGTCCCGCTCTCCCAGTTGAGGTGGGGGATCTCGAAGAGCGGCAGGCCCGGCGGCGGGGGGATCTGGTTGATGCCTGCTGCCTCGCCGAGCCACTCGGAGTTGTTGGCGACCAGCCGGATGATCTCGCCGAAACCGAGCGTCACGATCGCGAGGTAGTCCCCGCGCACGCGCAGCGTCGGTGCACCGAGCAGCACGCCGGAGATCATGGCGACGATGACGGCGAACGGGAGGGCCAGCAGGAAGGGCAGCGAAGCGTGCTCCACGGTGAGCACGCCGATGGTGTAGGCGCCGACCGCGTAGAAGCCGACGTAGCCGAGGTCGAGAAGTCCCGCGTAGCCGATGACGATGTTGAGGCCGAGCGCGACCAGCCCGTAGGTGGCCACCACGAACATCACCGCGCCGAAGTCGGAGTCGGGCGTCGAGATGAGCGGCGGCTCGAGGATCGGGAGGGCGTAGAAGAACAGCGCCACGGCGACCAGGAGGACGATCCGCAGCGGCTTGGGCAGCGCCCGGAACCGTTCCCCGATGCCCAGGTGCGGAAGCTTGAAGCCTCGGCGAGTGCGGGGCCGTGGGGTGCTCATGCGCGTGCCTTTCCGAGTGACTCGCCGAGGAGTCCCGTCGGGCGGAACATCAGGATCAGGACCAGGAGGACGAAGGCGATCACATCCTTCCACTCGGTGCCGAAGAACGCTGATCCGTAGTTCTCGGCGACGCCGAGCACGAGCCCACCCAGCAGCGCCCCTCGCAGGTTGCCGATGCCACCGAGCACGGCCGCGGTGAACGCCTTGACGCCGAGGATGAAGCCGACGTCGAACTTGGTGGCCTCGATGCGCATGATGTACAGGAACGCCGCCGCGCCCGCCATCAGCCCGCCGATGAGGAAGGTCACCTGGACCACCCGCGTCGAGTTCACGCCCATGAGAGCCGCGGACTCGGGGTCCTGCGCCACCGACCTGATGCCGCGCCCGAGGCGGGACCGCCGGATGAACTGGTCGACGGCGACCATCATGACCAGGGCGCTGACGATGACGAGCAGGTCGACGACCTTCACGGTGTAGTCGCCGATCGCGAACAGGTCGCCGTTCTCGACCATCCGGTTGAACGGCAGCACGATGCGGGCTCGGTTGACGTACTGGGACAGGTTGTCGTCGAGGTGCAGGAAGGCCGCGATGTCGTCGCGGAGGCCCATCGCCTCGGCCAGGACGAAGGAGGCGCCGATCGAGGAGATCAGGACCGCCAGCTTGGGGGCGTTGCGCTTGAGCAGTGGACGGTAGGCGACCCGCTCGATGAACAGCGCCACCGCGCCCGAGGTGAGCATGGCCGCGACGAGAGCGACGAGCAGCATGAGGATCGCCGTGCCCGTGGGGGTGTCGCCGGTGCCTCCCAGCGCCATCACCGCGAAGGCGGCCGCGAAGGTGCCGTACATGAACACCTCGGAGTGCGCGAAGTTGATGAGCTGCAGCACGCCGTAGACGAGGGTGTACCCGAGAGCGATGAGTGCGTAGACCGACCCGAGCACCAGGCCGGTGACCGTCAGCGCGAAGAAGTTGTCGAGGAAGAACTCCATGGGGCTCCTGACCGCTCTGATCACGACTGCGGCCGGAACGAGACGCTCCGGCCGCAGTCGATGATGCTGTCCTCGATCAGGCGAGCTGCTCGACCGGGACGAACTCGCCGTTCTTGACCTCGTAGGACCAGATCGGGATCTCCTCGACCTCGCCGTTCTCGTCGAAGGAGATGTGCTTGCTGATGCCCTCCTCGTCGTAGTTCGTGACGAACTCGTTCATCTCGGCGCGGTCGGTGATGCCCTCGGCGATGCCGTCCAGGAAGATGTTGGCGGCGTCGTAGGCCTCCGGCCCGTAGGTGCCGGGCTTCTCGTTGAACATCTCGGTGTAGGCGTCGTCGAACTCCTCGATCGTCTCACCCGGGATGCAGGGGCAGGTCACGAGCGTGCCCTCGGCAGCCTCACCGGCGACGTCGATGTAGGACGGGTCCTTGACGCCGTCCGGGACGACGAACGTGCCCTCGAAGCCGGCGCCGCGGAGCTGCTTGATGAACACCTGCGCCTCGGGGTAGTAGCCGCCGAAGAAGACCGCGTCCGCGTCGGCGTCGAGGACCTTGGTGACCGTGGGCTGGAAGTCGGTCTGCCCAGTGGTGACCCGGTCCTCGCCCGCGACCGCGTCACCGAGGTCGTTCCTGGCTTCCTCGGCGAGCCCCTGGCCGTACGCCGAGTCGTCCTCGACGAGGAACGGCCGCTCGGACTTGGCGATCTCGGTGATCACCTTGCTGACCTGGGGACCCTGGGCGGCGTCGTTGCCGAGGAGTCGGTGGAAGTACTCCCAGCCCTGGTCGGCGAGGTCCGGCTTGGTGGCCGAGGCGGTGATCATGGGCAGCCCCGCCTCGTCGAAGAGCGGGTCGGCCGCCTCCGACTCACCGGAGAAGAGCGGACCGACGAGGCCGATGACCTTCTCGTCGTCGATGATGTCCTTCGCGACACCGGGTGCCTGCTCCGGGTCGGACTGGGAGTCCTGCTTGACGAACTCGACCGGGCAGTCGGGGTTCTCCTCGTTGTACTGCTCGACCGCGAGCTCGGCGCCGTTGACCGCGGCGATGCCGAGGCCGGCGGCGGGGCCGGTCAGCGCGCCCATGAAGGCGATCTTCAGGTCGCAGGCCGGCTCGCCGCCCGCGGTGTCGCCGCTCTCGTCGCCACTGCTGTCCTCTGTCGTGCCGCAGGCGGCCAGCATCAGCCCGGCGGCTGTCGCGGCAGCGGCGACACGCCATGTGCGGTTCATGCGGATCATCGATCCTCCGTGGATGTTCGGGCGGTCACGGCCCCACAGCAGGCGCGACCACGATCTTTGGGCCGGAACTTAGCACCGTCCCCGACCTGCGCCCCATCCTGCGCCCCGTGTCGCGGGTCCTCGTTAGGAAGTTGTGACCTCCGCCCCGTCAGGACGAGACCCGCTCCCCCGAGGCCGAGCCGGGTCCGTGGGTGACGACGCCCTCGGCCACCTCACGCATCGAGAGCCGCAGGTCCATGGCGGTCTTCTGGATCCAGCGGAAGGCCTCGGGCTCGGAGATCCCGAGCTGCTCCTGCAGCACGCGACTTCGCCCGCTCGACCGCCTTGCGGGTCTCGAGCCGGTCCGTGAGCCCGGCGACCTCGGCCTCCAGCGCGGCAGATCTCGGCATGGCGGCTCACCGCCATCTCGATCGCCGGCACGAGGTCGCTCTTGGTGAAGGGCTTGACGACGTAGGCCATGGCGCCCGCCTCCCGCGCCCGCTCCACCAGCTCGCGCTGGCTGAACGCGGTCAGGATCAGCACGGGCGCGATGCGCTTCTCGGCGATGCGCTGCGCCGCCGCGATCCCGTCGAGGCGCGGCATCTTGACGTCGAGCACGACGAGGTCCGGTCGCTCCTGCTCCGCGAGCGCCACCGCTGCTTCGCCGTCCGGCGCCTGGCCGACGACCTCGTAGCCCTCCTCGGCCAGCATCTCGACCAGGTCCATGCGGATGAGGGCCTCGTCCTCGGCGACCAGCACGCGCAGCGGTCTGCGGGCACCGGCGGGGGACGTCATCTGCTCAGGGTAACGGCGGCTCGTCGCCCCCGGCTCAGCTCCCGCTGGCGCGGTGCTCCCGCCGCTGGGCAGGGACCTCGTCGCTCCGGCCGGCCTCGTCGTGGTCGTCCGAGGACTCCCGCAGGCCGTCGAGGAACAGCTCGACGGCGTCGCGCTCGACCCGCGCGCGAGACAGCGCGGTCGTGGCCGACCGCGCGTTGGCCATCGCCCGCTCCTGGCTGCTCAGGCGCGCCGCGAGCTCGATCCCGAGCTCGAGGAGCTGGTCCCTCAGGGTCACCTACGAAGTCCTTTACTTTCGATTCGAGCGCCCACCCTGCCACCACCGGCGGACAATGCCAACGCCTCCAGGGGTATCGGTCGGTCCCTTATCGGTCCCTCTCCGGACAAGACGGGCGGGACGACGGTGCTCACTCGTCCTCGACGGGGGTCGGACGCTGATCGGCTAGCGTTGCCCCGGCGGCTCGACCGCCGCCCCTCGCCCCGGTAGCCCAATGGCAGAGGCAGTGGTCTCAAACACCATCCAGTGTGAGTTCGAATCTCACCCGGGGCACCCGCACCACACCGCGCTCACCGCTCGCTGCGGTAGGCCGGCGCCACCTCGTTGATCGCGTCGCCCATCCGGTGGATCCGCATCGCGTTCGTGGAGCCGGGGATCCCGGGCGGGCTTCCCGCGATGATCACCACCAGGTCGCCCTCGGTCACCCGGCCGATCCGCAGCAGCGCCTCGTCGACCTGGCGCACCATCTCGTCGGTGTGGTCCACCGTCTCGCCGATGAAGGTCTCGATCCCCCAGGACAGCGCCAGCTGGGAGCGGACCCACGGCACCGGCGTGAACGCCAGCACCGGCACCCGGCCGCGGAGCCGGGACAGCCGGCGGGCGGAGTCGCCGCTCTGGGTGAAGGCGACGAGGTACTTCGCGCCCACACGCTCGGCGACCTCCGACGCGGCCTTGGCGATGACGCCCCCGCGGGTCCGGGGCTGCCAGTCGATGGCGGCCATGCGCGGCAGACCGTGGTCCTCGGTCGACTCGATGATGCGAGCCATGGTCTCCACGGTCTCGATGGGGTACTCCCCCACGCTGGTCTCCCCGGACAGCATCACCGCGTCCGCGCCGTCGAGCACCGCGTTGGCCACGTCGGAGGCCTCCGCCCGCGTGGGGCGGGGCGCCGTGATCATCGACTCCAGCATCTGGGTCGCCACGATGACCGGCTTGGCGTTGCGCCGGGAGTCCTCGATGACCTGCTTCTGCAGGAAGGGCACGTCCTCCAGCGGACACTCCACGCCGAGGTCGCCACGCGCCACCATGAAGCCGTCGAAGGCCTGCACGATGCCCGAGAAGTTGTCGATGGCCTGCGGCTTCTCGATCTTGGCGATGACGGGGAGGTGGACCCCCTCCTCGTCCATGATCTTGCGGACGCCCCGCACGTCGTCGGCGGAGCGCACGAACGACAGCGCGACCATGTCGACGGTGAGGTGCAGCGCCCAGCGCAGGTCCTCCTCGTCCTTCTCCGACAGCGCCGGCACGGAGACCGCCACACCGGGCAGGTTGATGCCCTTGTGGTTGCTGATCCGCCCCGGCACGACGACCCGCGTGCGCACCTGGGTCTCGTCGACGTCGAGCACCTCGAGGTGCACGCGACCGTCGTCGATGAGCAGCGGGTCGCCCTTCTTCACGTCGCCGGGGAGTCCCTGGTACGTCGTGGGCACCACGTCTGGCCGGACCGCGTCGCTCTCGCGGATGGAGACGAAGAGCTCCTGACCCTCCTCGAGGTCCACCGGCCCCTGCCGCAGCCGGCCCAGTCGGATCTTCGGGCCCTGCAGGTCGGCGAAGATCCCGATCGCCCGACCCGAGCGGTCCGAGGCCGCGCGGACCATGCGGTAGACCCGCTCGTGGTCCTCGTAGGTGCCGTGGCTGAGGTTGAGCCGCGCCACGTCCATGCCCGCGTCGACCAAGGCGTGGATGCGCTCGGGGGTGGAGGTGGCCGGACCAAGGGTCGCCACGATCTTGGCTCTGCGCACGCGCTCGACCCTACTCTGCCCCCGGGCGGGCGCGGCCCTCCTCAGACGGTGAGGGGGCGCTCCGTCGGCGGGATCGGCACCGGCAGCGTCGTGGACCCCGTGAGGTAGGCGTCGACCGAGGCCGCTGCCGCACGACCCTCCGCGATCGCCCACACGATCAGCGACTGACCGCGTCCCGCGTCGCCGGCGACGAAGACGCCGGGCACGGAGGAGCGGTAGGTGTCGTCACGCACCACGTTGCCGCGCTCGTCCAGGTCGACCTCGAGCTGCTCCAGCAGACCTGGCTTCTCCGGGCCGACGAAGCCCATGGCGAGCAGCACCAGCTGCGCGGGGATCTCGCGCTCGGTGCCCTCGATCGGCTGGAACCTCGCGTCGACCTCGACCAGTCGCAGGGCGCTCACCCGGCCCTCGCCGTCCCCGACGAACTCCGAGGTCGACGTCGCGTAGACCCGGTCGCCGCCCTCCTCGTGCGCGGAGGAGACGCGGAACGTCATGGGGTACGTCGGCCAGGGCTGGTTGTCGGCCCGCTGCTCGCCCGGCCGCGGCATGATCTCGAGCTGGGTGATCGAGCGCGCCTCCTGGCGGGTCGCCGTGCCCAGGCAGTCGGCGCCGGTGTCACCGCCGCCGATGATGACCACGTCCTTGCCGGTCGCCAGGATCTGGTCCTCGACCGTCTCGCCGCGCGCGACCCGGTTGGCCTGCGGGAGGTACTCCATCGCCTGGTGGATGCCGGCGAGCTCGCGACCCGGCACCGGGAGCTCGCGGGCGTCGGTCGCCCCGACGGCGAGCACTACGGCGTCGAAGCGCTCGCAGAGGTCCTTGCCGGTGACCTTGCCGCCGACGTCGACGCCGTTGCGGAAGATCGTGCCCTCGCGCTCCATCTGCCGGAGGCGTCGGTCGAGGACCCGCTTCTCCATCTTGAACTCGGGGATCCCGTAGCGCAGCAGGCCGCCGGGACGGTCGGCGCGCTCGTAGACCGCGACGGTGTGGCCGGCGCGGGTGAGCTGCTGCGCCGCGGCCAGGCCCGCGGGGCCGGACCCGACGACCGCCACGGTCTTGCCGGTGAGCCACTCCGGGGGCTGGGGGCGCACCATCCCGGCCTCCCACGCCTTGTCGGCGATGGCGACCTCGACGTTCTTGATCGTGACGGGGTCCTGGTTGATGCCCAGCACGCAGGCGGTCTCGCAGGGTGCGGGGCAGAGCCGGCCGGTGAACTCCGGGAAGTTGTTGGTCGCGTGCAGCCGCTCCGACGCGTCCTCCCAGTCGTCGCGCCACACCAGGTCGTTCCACTCGGGCACCAGGTTGCCGAGCGGGCAGCCCTGGTGGCAGAACGGGATGCCGCAGTCCATGCAGCGTCCGGCCTGGGTCCGGATGATCGGCAGGAGCGCGCGTCCCGGGCTCTCGGGGTAGACCTCGTGCCAGTCGTTGACCCGCTCCTCCACGGGCCGGCGGGGGGCGACCTCGCGCCCGTGCCGCATGAAGCCTCGGGGGTCAGCCATGAAGCACCTCCATGATCCTGGCCGCAGCCTCGTCCTCGTCGAGCCCCTCCTCGAGGGCCTCGGCGCGGGCCTCGAGCACCCGCTTGTAGTCGCTGGGCATCACCTCGGTGAACCGCGGGAGTGCGTCGTCCCAGTCGTCGAGCAGTGCCTGGGCGACCGTCGAGCCCGTCTCCTCGGCGTGCCTCTGCACGAGGCCGCGCAGCTCCTCGGCCGCCTCGCCGGTGACCGGGCCGAGCTCGACGAGCTCGGGGTTCACCCGCGCCTCGTCCAGGTCGAGGACGAAGGCGTAGCCACCGGACATGCCGGCGGCGAGGTTGCGGCCGGTCGGGCCGAGCACGACCACGCGGCCGCCGGTCATGTACTCGCAGCCGTGGTCGCCGACGCCCTCGACGACGGCGGTGGCGCCGGAGTTGCGCACGCAGAAGCGCTCGCCCACCTGGCCACGCAGGAAGATCTCGCCGCCGGTGGCGCCGTAGGCGATCACGTTGCCGGCGATGATCTGCTGCGAGGCCTCGAAGGTCGCCTCCTGGGCGGGCTTGACGACGATCCGGCCGCCGGACAGGCCCTTGCCGACGTAGTCGTTGGCGTCGCCCTCGAGGCGCATCGTGATCCCCGCGGGGACGAAGGCGCCGAAGGACTGGCCCGCCGACCCGGTGAAGGTGATGTCGATGGTGCCGTCGGGCAGCCCGGCGCCCTTGAACCGCTTGGTGACCTCGTGGCCGAGGATCGTGCCGACGGTGCGGTTGACGTTGCGCACCTCGATCTGCGCGCGCACCGGCGAGCCGTCCTCGAGTGCCTCGGCGGCGATGCGGACCAGCTCGTTGTCGAGTGCCTTGTCGAGACCGTGGTCCTGCACGCTGGTGTTGTGCCGGGCCATGTCCTCGGGCAGGTCGTCGGGCACGTGCAGGATCGGGCTCAGGTCGAGCCCGTTGGCCTTCCAGTGGTCCACCGCGCGGACCACGTCGAGCGACTCCACCTGCCCGATGGCCTCGTCGAGGGTGCGGAAGCCGAGCTCGGCCAGCAGCTCGCGGACCTCCTCGGCGATGTACTCGAAGAAGGTCACCACGAACTCCGGCTTGCCGGTGTAGCGCTCGCGGAGCACGGGGTTCTGCGTGGCCACGCCCACGGGGCACGTGTCGAGGTGGCAGACGCGCATCATGATGCACCCCGAGACCACGAGCGGCGCGGTGGCGAAGCCGAACTCCTCGGCACCGAGGAGGGCGGCGATCACCACGTCGCGCCCGGTCTTCAGCTGCCCGTCGACCTGCACCACGATCCGGTCGCGCAGGTCGTTGAGCAGCAGGGTCTGCTGGGTCTCGGCGAGGCCGAGCTCCCACGGGCCGCCGGCGTGCTTGAGCGACGTCAGCGGGGACGCGCCGGTGCCGCCGTCGTGGCCGGAGATCAGCACGACGTCGGCGTGGGCCTTCGAGACCCCCGCGGCGACCGTGCCGACACCGACCTCCGCCACCAGCTTCACGTGCACGCGTGCGGAGGGGTTGGCGTTCTTGAGGTCGTGGATGAGCTGCTTGAGGTCCTCGATCGAGTAGATGTCGTGGTGCGGCGGCGGGGAGATCAGGCCCACGCCCGGCGTGCTGTACCGGGTCTTGGCCACCCACGGGTAGACCTTGTGGCCCGGCAGCTGACCGCCCTCACCGGGCTTGGCTCCCTGCGCCATCTTGATCTGGATGTCGTCGGCGTTGGTGAGGTACTCCGCGGTGACCCCGAAGCGACCCGACGCCACCTGCTTGATCGCCGAGCGGCGCTCGGGGTCGTGGAGGCGGTCGGCGTCCTCGCCCCCCTCGCCGGTGTTGGACTTGCCGCCCAGCCGGTTCATCGCGATCGCGAGGGTCTCGTGCGCCTCCTGGCTGATCGAGCCGTAGGACATCGCACCGGTCGAGAAGCGCCTCACGATCTCGGAGACGGGCTCGACCTCCTCGATCGGGATCGGCTGCCGGCCGGTCTGCGAGGTGTCCTTGAACGCGAACAGCCCGCGCAGCGTCATCAGGCGCTCTGCCTGGTGATCGACCTGCTCGGTGTACTTCTTGAAGATGTCGTAGCGCTGCGTGCGGGTGGAGTGCTGCAGCCGGAAGACCGTCTCGGGGTCGAACAGGTGCGGCTCGCCCTCGCGGCGCCACTGGTACTCCCCGCCGATCTCGAGCCTGCGGTGGGCGGCGGGCACCCCGTCGGCGGGGTAGGCGCGCAGGTGACGCTGGCGCACCTCGTCGGCGATGACGTCGAGACCGACGCCGCCCAGCTTGCTCACGGTGCCGGTGAAGTAGCGGTCGACGAGGTCCTGGGAGAGGCCGACGGCCTCGAAGATCTGGGCGCCGGTGTACGACGCGACCGTCGAGACACCCATCTTGCTCATCACCTTGAGCACACCCTTGCCCAGCGCCTTGACCAGGTTGCGCACGGCCTGCTGCGGGTCGACCTCGATGAAGAACCCGTCGCGGGCGAGGTCCTCCACCGACTCCATGGCGAGGTAGGGGTTGACCGCTGCCGCGCCGAAGCCCACGAGCAGGGCGACGTGGTGGGTCTCCCGCACGTCGCCGGCCTCCACGACCAGACCGACCTGGGTGCGCTCCTTCTGGCGCACCAGGTGGTGGTGGACGGCCGCGGTGAGCAGCAGGGACGGGATCGGCGCGAGCTCGGCGGTCGAGTGCCGGTCGGAGAGCACGATGACGCGGGCGCCGTCGGCGATCGCGGCCGAGACCTCCTGGCAGATCTCGTCGATCTTGGCGGCCAGCGCCTCTCCGCCGCCGTGCACGTCGTAGAGGCCGCGGGCGATGTGCACCTGGAAGCCGGGCATGTCGCCGTCACGGTTGATGTGGCGGATCTTGGCGAGCTCGTCGTTGTCGATCACCGGGAAGGGCACCACGACCTGCCGGCACGAGTGCGGGCTCGGCTCGAGGAGGTTGGACTCGGGTCCGATGGTGCCGCTGAGCGAGGTCACCAGCTCCTCGCGGATGGCGTCCAGCGGCGGGTTGGTGACCTGGGCGAAGAGCTGGGCGAAGTAGTCGAAGATCAGCCGAGGCCGCTCCGAGAGCACCGCGATCGGGGTGTCGGTGCCCATCGACCCGATGGGCTCCATCCCGGTCTTGGCCATCGGGGTCAGGAGGACCCGCTTCTCCTCCTCGGTGTAGCCGAAGACCTGCTGGCGCCGGGTGACCGAGGCGTGGGTGTGCACGATGTGCTCACGGTCCGGGAGGTCGGGCAACCGCACGAGCCCGGCGTGCATCCACTCGTCGTAGGGGTGCTCCTCGGCGAGCTGACCCTTGATCTCCTCGTCCTCGATGATGCGGTGCTCCGCGGTGTCGACGAGGAACATCCTGCCGGGCTTGAGCCTGCCCTTGCGGATCACGGTGGCGGGGTCGATGTCGAGCACGCCCACCTCGGAGGCGAGCACCACCAGGCCGTCGTCGGTGACCCAGTAGCGGCTGGGACGCAGGCCGTTGCGGTCGAGCACGGCACCGATCTGGGTGCCGTCGGTGAAGACGACGCAGGCAGGGCCGTCCCAGGGCTCCATCATCGTGGAGTGGAAGGCGTAGAAGGCCCGCAGCCGCGGGTCCATCTGGTCGTGGTTCTCCCATGCCTCCGGGATCATCATGAGCACCGCGTGCGGCAGCGAGCGCCCGCCCATGTGCAGCAGCTCGAGCACCTCGTCGAACGTCGCCGAGTCGCTCGCCGACTCGGTGCAGATCGGGAACAGCCGGTCGAGGTCGCCGGGGATGTCGTCGCTGGCGAGCAGCGCCTCACGCGCGCGCATCCAGTTGCGGTTGCCCATCACCGTGTTGATCTCGCCGTTGTGCGCGATGAAGCGGAAGGGGTGGGCGAGCGGCCAGCTCGGGAAGGTGTTGGTGGAGAACCGCGAGTGGACGACCGCCATCGCGGACTCGACCCGCTCGTCGACCAGGTCGGGGTAGAACTGGTCGAGCTGGACAGGCGTGAGCATGCCCTTGTAGGCGAGCGTGCGCGACGACAGGGACGGGAAGTAGACGCCGGTGTCGCGCTCGGCGCGCTTGCGGAGGCAGAAGGCCATCCGCTCCAGCAGCATCTGGTCCCCGGCGCCGCTGCCGTCGGCAGTCACGAAGAGCTGGACGAAGGAGGGCATCACCTTGCGGGAGGTCACGCCGAGCAGCTCGGGGACGACGGGCACCTCGCGCCAGCCGAGCACCGTCAGGCCCTCCTCGGCCGCGATCGTCTCGACGCGGTCGCGTGCCTTCGCCACCTCGTCGTCGTCGCCGGGGATGAACGCGGTGCCCACGGCGTAGCTGCCGGCGGCCGGGAGCTCGAAGTCGACCACGCCCCGGAAGAACCGGTCCGGCACCTGGAGGAGGATGCCTGCGCCGTCACCGGAGTCGGGCTCGGAGCCCACGGCACCGCGGTGGTCGAGGTTGAGGAGTGCCTGGACAGCCTGGGTCACGATCCGGTGGGACGGCTCTCCGGTCAGCGTGGCGACGAAGGCGACACCGCAGGCGTCGTGCTCGAAACGCGGGTCGTAGAGCCCCTGGGGCGATGGAAAGGCCTGCATGGCACGCCCTTTCGCGTCGTCGGAGGCGCGGTCGGCGCGGGTGGGCGCTTGCCGCGGTGGGATAGATCGCTCGTCGAGCAGGTGTGGCGCGGGACGACGTTGGCCCAAGCGGATGCCGATGCTACTCGATGGTCACCTGGCCGGACCAGACGCTGCCGGTCGGTGGACACGGTGCAGTTCTAGCCGAGACCGGCACCGACCAGGCTGCCCACGAAGTACGTGATCGCGGCGGCGACCCCGCCCAGGAGCATCTGACGGGCCCCGCCGTACCACCACGGACGCACGGTCACCTGCGTCGCGACCGCCCCACAGGCGAAGAGCGCGACCATCGTGGCCACCACGGCGGGCCACACCGAGTGCGAACCGAGCAGGTAGGGCAGGACCGGCACGACGGCCCCGACTGCGAACGCCACGAACGACGAGACCGCTGCCAGCATCGGTGAGGCGAGGTCGTCGGCATCGATGCCGAACTCCTCCCGGGCGTGCACGGCGACCGCGCGCTCCGGGTCGCGGTGGATCTGCTGGGCTGCACGGAGTGCAAGGTCCTTGTCGATGCCCTTCGCGGCGTACATCGCCGCCAGCTCGACGATCTCCCCCTGCTCGTTCTCGGAGATCTCCCGCCGCTCCTTGTCGATCTCCCGCTTGGCGGCCTCCGACTGGCTGGCGACCGAGGTGTACTCCCCGACCGCCATGGAGAAGGCACCGGCGCTGAGGCCGGCGAGGCCCGCCAGCACCACGGCATCGGCCCCGGTGCCCCCCGCGACGCCGGCGGTGCCGCCCGCGACGCCGGCGATCAGCGCCACGTTGGAGACCAGGCCGTCCATGGCGCCGAACACCGCCGGGCGGAGCCAGCCGCCGGTCACGTCGGGATGCTCGTGGCCGATCGCCCGGGCCTCGGGAAGGTCACGTGGACTCATGCCTGGACCGTATCCGTCGCATCCGGCCGGGGCCGGTCGTCGGAGCCGTCGCCGGCGGCGTCGTCGCGCAGCACCGAGGTCTCCCGGCCGGGATGGCGGCGCGCCGACCACACGAAGAAGCCGACCGCCAGCAGGAACATCACGATCGAGGTCCACACGTTGAGCCGCAGCCCCAGCACGTCGTCGGCCGCCACGGGGTCGATGCGCAGCATCTCGATCCAGGCCCGTCCCACGCAGTACGCCGCGACGTAGAGCGCGAAGGCCCGGCCGTGACCGAGCCGGAAGCGACGGTCGGCCCAGATCACCAGGACCGCCACCCCGACGTCCCAGACGGACTCGTAGAGGTAGGTGGGGTGGAAGGTGTCGAAGGACGCGTAGCCCTCGGGTCGGTGCGCGGCATCGATCTCCAGGCCCCACGGCAGGTCGGTCGGGCGGCCGAACAGCTCCTGGTTGAACCAGTTGCCCCACCGGCCGATGGCCTGCGCGAGCACGATGCCCGGGGCGAGCGCGTCGGCGACCGGCGGGAACTTGACGCCCTGCCGCCGGGCCCCGATGTAGGCACCCAGCGCGCCGAAGCTGATCGCACCCCAGATGCCGAGGCCCCCCTGCCACAGGTACAGCGCGGTGACCGGGTCGCGACCCTCGCCGAAGTACCTCTCGCTGTCGGTGAGCACGTGGTAGATCCGGCCGCCCACGATCCCGAAGGGCACCGCCCAGAGCGAGATGTCCTGCACCTGCCCGGGCCGGCCGCCGCGGGCGACGAACCGCCGCTCCCCCAGCCACACCGCGACGACGATGCCCGCGATGATGCTGAGGGCGTAGCCACGCAACGGCACGGGCCCGAGGTTCCACACCCCGTCGGAGGGGCTCGGGATGGAGGCCGGCAGCGCGGCGAGGGACGCCAGGCTCACGCCTCACCCCCGAGGCTCGGGTCCTCCAGCACCGCGCGGATGTCGGAGGCGAGCTTGGCGGCGGAGGTGCCCTCGGTCCAGACGAAGCGGGTCTCGCCCCCGGGGACCACGCCGAGCACCGGCGTGCCGTGGACGACCTCGTAGCCGCCGGTGGGCAGGCGCGGCCCCTTCTCGACGGGCACGTGCACGGCTTCGGCGATCCGCGTGATGCGCTCGAGCGGGCCGGTGAACCCCTCGAAGCCGGGGTCGAACCGGTCGAGCCACTCGCGGATCGTCGCGGCGTCGTCGCGGGCGGGGTCGGTGGTCACGAACCAGACGTCGACCTGCTCGGCCTCGTCCTCGTCGAGCCGGTTGAGCGCCCCCGCCACGTCCGCCATCACGGCCAGGCAGATGTCGGGGCAGTGGGTGTAGCCGAAGAACACCATCGTGAGTGGCTTCTCCGCCGCCGCGGAGAGGTCGGTGGTCGCCCCCGACGTGTCCTGCAGCTCGGCCGAGGGCAGCTGCCACCCGTCGTCCAGAACGCCGCCGTAGAGGCCGTCCGGGTCGTTCTCCCGGATGCCGCTCACGGCCGCACCGGAGTCGTCCGAGCCACCGCTGGATCCGCAGCCCAGAAGGAGACCTGCGAGCAGCGCCGCGGCGAGCGCCGCCCGCGGGCGGCGGAGGTGGTCAGGCACGAGCGCCGCCCCGGCGCACGCCCTCGGCCAGGTCGCGGGTCAGCTCCTCGACGGCCGCCCCGGCTGCGGCGGACAGCGTCGTGCCGACGCCCGCGTCGAGGATCCGCCTCACGAAGGCCGAGCCCACGATGACGCCGTCGGCGTACGACGCCACCTCGGCGGCCTGCCGCCCGTCGGAGACACCCAGCCCCACGCCGACGGGCAGGTCCGTCTGGCGCCGGGTGCGCTCCACCAGCGGCCGCGCCAGGTCGCTGGTGGACTCGCGGGCGCCGGTCACCCCCATGACCGCGGTCGCGTAGACGAAGCCCGAGCAGTGCTCGGTGGTGTAGCGGATGCGCTCGTCGCTGGACGACGGCGCGACCAGGAACACGCGGTCGAGGCCGTGCTCCTCGGAGGCCTGCAGCCAGGACCCCGCCTCGTCCGGGGTGATGTCGGGGGTGATGAGCCCGGCGCCGCCGGCGGAGGCGAGGTCGGCCGCCCAGCGCTCCACGCCGTACCGCTCGATCGGGTTCCAGTAGGTCATCACCAGCGTGGCGACGCCGCTCCCTGCCACGGCCTCCACGACACGCAGGACGTCCCGCACCCGGACCCCGTGGTCGAGGGCGTGCTGCGCCGCGGCCTGGATCACCGGACCGTCCATGACCGGGTCGGAGTAGGGCAGCCCGACCTCGATCACGTCGCAGCCTGCGGCCGCCATGAGCCGCATCGCCTCGACGGACGCATCCACGCTGGGGAAGCCGGCTGGGACGTAGCCGACCAGCGCGGCGCGGTCCTCGGCCCTGGCCCTCGCGTAGGCGTCGGCGACCTGGCCGGTGCGTGGGTCCTCGGTCTCGAGGCTCACGTCGTCCGCACCTCGACCTCCTCGTTCCGCTCGGAGGTGGCCTCGTCCGAGAGCACCTCGCCGCGGTCCTCGCCCAGCCCGAACCACTCCATGGCGGTGCTCATGTCCTTGTCGCCCCTCCCGGAGAGGTTGACGAGGATCGTCGCGCCCGGCATCTCCTTGGCCAGCCGCAACGTGCCGGCGACCGCGTGGGCGGACTCGATCGCCGGGATGATGCCTTCGGTGCGGGCGAGCAGCGCGAAGGCGTCCATGGCCTCGGCGTCGGTGACCGGCAGGTAGGTCGCCCGGCCCGTGGCCGCGAGGTGGGCGTGCTCGGGCCCCACCCCGGGGTAGTCGAGACCCGCGGAGATGGAGTGGGAGTCAGCGGTCTGGCCGTCCTCGTCCTGCAGCACGTAGGTGCGCGCGCCGTGCAGCACCCCGACCTCACCGGCATGGATCGTCGCCGCGTGGCGGGTCGTGTCGACCCCGTCTCCCGCAGCCTCGAAGCCGACCACGCGCACCTCCGCGTCGTCGAGGAACCCCGCGAAGAGCCCGATGGCGTTGGAGCCGCCGCCGACGCACGCCGTCACCGCGTCCGGCAGCCGGCCGGTGAGCTCGAGGCACTGGGCCCGCGCCTCGTCGCCGATCCCGCGGACGAAGGAGCGCACCAGGCTCGGGAAGGGGTGGGGGCCGGCGGCCGTGCCGAAGAGGTACGCCGTGTGGTCCACCGACGCGACCCAGTCACGCAGCGCCTCGTTGATGGCGTCCTTGAGCGTGCGGGCCCCCGTGGTCACCGGCACCACCTCGGCGCCGAGCAGGCGCATCCTCGCGACGTTGAGCGCCTGTCGGCGGGTGTCGACCTCGCCCATGTAGACGACGCACTCGAGCCCGAGGTAGGCCGCGGCGGTCGCCGCCGCCACGCCGTGCTGACCGGCTCCGGTCTCCGCGATCACGCGCGTCTTGCCCATGCGGCGGGTGAGCAGCGCCTGGCCGAGCACGTTGCGGATCTTGTGGGCACCGGTGTGGTTGAGGTCCTCCCGCTTGAGCAGGATGCGCGCCCCGGCGACCTCGGACAGCCGGGTCGCGTCGTAGAGCAGGCTCGGCGTGCCGGCGTAGTCGCGGAGCATCGCGTCGAGCTCGTCGGTGAACGCCGGGTCGGCCATCGCGTCGCGCCAGGCGGCGGTGAGCTCGTCGAGCGCCGCGACCAGCGCCTCCGGCATGAACCTCCCGCCGAACTGGCCGTAGTGGCCGGAAGCGTCGGGCACCGGGCCGGGCACGGGCTCGGACGCGGGGGTGGGCGCGAGATCGGTCATGGGCGGCTCACACTCGCTCCGTCCGTCGGCAGCACGGGGTCACTGCCGGGTGGCGTCGAGCACGGGCCGCGGCGCGTCGTCGAGCACCGGCCTCGCAGGGCCCGCGGCGCCCGCTGCCCGGAGGTCGGTGAGCGTGCGAGCAGGGTCCGCGCTGCGCACCAGCGTCTCGCCCACGAGCACGACGTCGGCACCGTGTGCGACCAGGTCGGTCACGTCGTCGAGCGTGGTGATGCCCGACTCGGCCACGCGGACCACGCCCTCGGGGAGGAGGGGCGCCACCCGGGCGAAGCAGTCGGGGTGCACCTGCAGCGTGCGCAGGTCGCGGGCGTTGACGCCGACGAGCTGGGCACCCGCATCGAGCGCCGTGCCCACCTCGTGCTCGTCGTGCACCTCCACGAGCGGGGTCATGCCGAGCGCGACCGCCTCGGCGTGCAGGTCGGCGAGCAGGGCCGGGTCGAGCCCGGCCACGATGAGCAGCACCAGGTCGGCGCCGGCGGCACGGGCCTCCCACAGCTGGTAGCGGGTGACGAGGAAGTCCTTGCGCAGCAGCGGCACCGCGACGCGGTCGCGAATGGCGGCCAGGTCGCGGAGGCTGCCCTTGAAGCGTCGTCGCTCCGTCAGCACGCTGATCGCGGCCGCGCCGGCGCCGGCGTAGCGCTCGGCGAGGGCGGACGGATCGGGGATCTCTGCGAGGTCACCCTTGCTGGGGCTGGCGCGCTTGACCTCGGCGATGACCTGCACCCCGGCAGATCGGAACGCCGGCATCGGGTCGAGCGCCACGGACCTGGCCTCCACCTCGTCGCGCAGCTGCTCCCAGGGCACCTCGCGCTGCCGGACCTCGAGGTCCTCGCGCACCCCGGCGATGATGTCGTCGAGGACGGACGTGGCGGGCGGCATCGGTCAGGCCTTCCTGGCAGGTGGGTGCGCTGCGGTCGCCTCCCAGAATCTCACGCACCGGCAACGCGTCGGCACCAGGACCGTCCTGCGGGCACCGGCGCGGGCGCCGGAGCCGCTAGCCTCGCTGCGACCGCCGTCCCCCACCCGAGAGCCGGAGAGCGCGATGAGCGACCCCACGCCCCCTGGCGAGCCCGACCCTCGTCCCGGCTGGGGCACTCCCCCGGGCCAGCCACCGGCGGGGCCGTACGGCCCTCCGACCGGACAGCCGTCGCCTCCCGGCGGGCCCTACCCCCCGCAGGGTGTGCCGTACCCCCCGCCGGGCGGGCAGTACCCGCCGCAGGGCGTGCCCTACCCGAGCCCGGGTGGCACCGGCCGGCCCGGCTGGTACCCGACGGGCCCGGTCACCAACCAGAAGTCGCAGTGGGCGCTGGCGGTCGGGCTGCTCTCGGTCCCCGCTGCGTGCTGCTCGGGGTTCCTGGGGCTCGTCGGCATCGTCGCGGTCGTGCTCGGGGTCCAGGCGCGACGCGAGATCACTGCGAGCGCGGGTCAGCAGACGGGCGGCGGGCTCGCTGTCACCGGCATCGTGTCCGGCATCCTCGGCACGCTCCTGGCCATCGGGCTCATGCTCGTGTTCGTGCTGCTGCTCGCCGCCGGCGAGTGGGCGGCCGTCAGCGGGTGACGTGAGGTCACGGGGCCAGCCACGCGACCGCGGCGACCGGGAGGTTGCGGACCACCCAGAACACCACCAGGGCGACCACCGCGACCCCCCACGCGAGGTTGACCCGCGCCGGTGACCACTGCGATCGAGCCCCCCGCCATCGCCGGCTGACGGAGCTCACCCAGAGCCCGGCGGCCACAGGCAGGGCTCCCACGAGGAGCAGGTTGCTCGACGCCGCGCTCACGACCTCGCCGTGGGTGAGGTCGTTGACCGCCCTCAGCCCGCCGCACCCGGGGCAGTGGGTGCCGGTCAGCAGCAGCCACGGGCAGAAGCCCCAGCTGCCCTGCTGGTGCGGGTCACGCAGGTGGAGGGCGAGGCTCGCGAGGAGGACGACTCCCGCGAGCACCACGGGCGGGCGCAGCCGCTGCCACCGCGTCGGCTGGGCTTGCTCGTGCTCACCGCTCTGCGTGCGCGGTGGTGCGGTGGGGGTCGCCGGACCCATGAGCCGACGCCGGTGCGACCCGCCTCAGCGGGGCTCGGCGCCCTTCCCCATCCGTGCCATGACGCCGCCGACGATCACGCTGAGCGCGCCGAGGGCCAGGCCGACGTAGAAGACGGGCATCGACTCGATGAGGAGCCCCAGACCCCCGACGACGAAGGCGACGAGGGCGATGGTCACGCCGGTCCAGGCCGCCGGGGTGCTGCCGTGGTGTGCGGTGGCGGTCTCAGTGGCGTTGGGCATGGACGGAGTCCCCTTCTCGTCGTCGGTCGACCGCGCGCGTCGGTCAGCGCCATCGTAGTCGTTCGCGGTCACGCGGTCGGGTCGCGACCCTCGTCCATCGCCGTCCACAGCTCGCTCGGTGTCGGCTCGCCCGACACCTCGGCCCCGCGCGGACCGGCGCTCTCGTCGGCGTCGGCGCGGTCGCCGACCGGAGCGTCGTAGCGGCTCGACATCTCGGGCCACGTGGGCGCCGCCCGCCACGCCACCGCGAACAGCACGGCGCTCACGACCGCCCCCACCACCGCGGCGTAGGGCCACAGCGTGACGTCGGTGGAGACGTCGCCGCGGGACGCACCCCCGCTGACCAGGTCGCGCGCGGTGGCGTCGACAGCCCCCACACGCACCGCCACGGTCACCGCCACGCCCACCGAGGCAGCGAGACCGACGCACCGCGACGACACGCCGACCGCGACGACGCAGGACGAGGACCGCGCCCCAGGCTGCGAGCGCCACGAGTGCCAGGGGCACCGCCACCGGCGCGACGTCGGCCCCGCGGGCCTCGACCACCCGCACGGCCGGCGCGGTGGCCTCCGCGCGACCCCAGACCTGGGCAGAGGCGACGGCCGCGAGGCCGGCGCCTGCCAGCCCCGCCACGACCGTCGGCCCCATGCGGCCACGGGACCGGCCAGCGGACACGGTCACGGTCACGACGGGTCGCCGGTGAGCGGGTCGGCGTCGAAGCAGGTGCGGGCTCCGGTGTGGCAGGCAGGACCCTCCTGGTCCACCTGCACCAGCAGCGTGTCGCCGTCGCAGTCCAGGCTGACGGCCTTGACGTGCTGGCGGTGCCCCGAGGTCTCCCCCTTGACCCAGTAGTCCTGCCGGGACCGGCTCCAGAAGGTCGTGCGCCCGGTGGTCAGCGTGCGGTGCAGCGCCTCGTCGTCCATCCACCCCAGCATCAGCACCTCACCGGTGTCGTGCTGCTGCACCACGGCCGGCACCAGTCCGGCGGCGTCGCGCTTCAGGCGGGCCGCGATGGCCGGGTCGAGTCCGCGCGTGGCCTCAGTCATGAGGTCGATTATCGCCGCCGGCGACACCCTGCTGCGCCACCCACGAGCGGTGAAGCCGTGCGTAGGCACCACGCTGCGCGACCAGCTGCTCGTGCCGCCCTGTCTGCACCACACGGCCGTCGTCGACGACGACCACCAGGTCGGCGCGCTCGGCGGTGCTCATGCGGTGGGCGATCGTCACCGACGTCCGCCCGCGCGTCAGCCGGTCGAGCGCGGCCGAGATGCGCATCTCCAGCGCAGGGTCGACGGCGCTCGTGGCCTCGTCGAGCACCAGCACGTCGGGGTCCGCCAGCTGGGCCCGCACCAGCGCCACCAGCTGTCGCTCGCCGGCGGAGAGCGACTCGCCACGCTGGCCCACGCCGGTGTCGAGCCCGTGCGGGAGGGTCGCCAGCCAGTCGGAGAGGTCGAGCTCGGCGACGGCACGCCGGATCGTCTCGTCGTCGGCGCCGACGCGGCCGTACTGCAGGTTGGCCCGCAGCGTGGCGTCGAAGAGGAAGCCCTCCTGGGGCACGAGGAGCACGCGCCGCCGCAGCTCCTCGAAAGGCACCTCCCGCAGGTCCACCCCGCCGAGGAGCACCGTGCCCTCGACCGGGTCCATGAGCCGGGTGAGCAGCTTGGCGATCGTGGTCTTGCCGGAGCCCGTCTCACCCACCACGGCCACGCGGGACGTCGCGTCGAACGTCAGGTCGATGTCGGTGAGCACCGGCGGGCCCTCCGGGTAGGCGTAGCCGACCCCCTCGAAGGACACGTCCAGGGAGCCCTCGGGAAGCGGTGTCCCGGCCGTCCCGGGGTCGACCACGTCGGCGGGGGTGTCGAGGATGCCGACCACCCGGCGCCACCCCGCGAAGGCGTTCTGGGCGTCGGTGAGCACCTGGGTGCCCATCTGGATCGGACCGACGAACAGGGTGACGAGGAAGGCGAAGGCCAGCACGGTGCCGCTGCTGATCTGGCCGTCGACACCGAGCCAGACGCCCACCGCGATGACGCCCGCGTTCGCGAAGCCCGCCGAGACCCCGCCGAGGGAGAAGGAGAACGCCGTGAGCGCCTGCGCCCGGCTGCTCGCCGTCAGGTGCTCGGAGACCGCCTCGTCGATCCGGCGCTGGGTGCGCTCCTCCGCGGCGTAGCTGCGCACCACGGAGGCGCCGACCACGGGCTCGGAGATGGCCGACAGCAGGGCGCCCACCTGGCGCCGCACGGTGGCGTAGGCCTCGGACAGCCGCCGCTGGAAGTAGCGCAGGCTCAGGAACAGCGGGAGGAACGTCAGCCACACCAGCGCGGTCAGCTGCCAGCTGTAGACGAGCATGACCACCGTGGCGACGGCGATCTGCCCGACGCTGACGATGGCGATCACGCCGCCGAACACGAGGAACTGCGAGACCTGGTCGACGTCGTTGGTGACCCGCGAGACCAGGGCGCCGCGCCGTTCGGTGTTCTGGGTCAGCACGGGCAGGTCGTGGACGTGGCGGAACGCCTTGATCCGGAGCGTCGCCAGCCCCGCCTCGGCCGACCGGAACAGCCTGGCGGTCATCCACGCAGAGCAGACCGCGGTCAGCAGCAGCAGGAAGAAGGTGACCGCCGCGGCCCGCGCCACGAACCCCGGGTCCGGGCCGCCGTCGCCGACCAGCCCGTGGTCGACGATCTGCTGCACGGCCACCGGCACCACGACGCGGCCGGCGGTGGCCAGCACGGCCAGGAAGATGGTGACCCCGAGCCCGTGGGCCAGCTCGGGGCTCAGCTCGGCTCCGCGCTTGAGGGTGTGCCAGGCGGAGCTGTTCTCCCCGCTGCGGAGCACGCCGGCCCGGTCGGGCCGGCGGGGCGGGGGCGGCGTACGGCGCGAGGGCCGGTCCGTCGTGCGGACCTGGGTCATGTGGTCACCTCGTAGGCGTTGACCAGCCGGGCGTAGTCCTGGTTGCGGCGCAGCAGCTCGTGGTGGGTGCCCTGGTCGACGACGACGCCCGTCGCGGAGGAACACCACCTCGTCGGCCAGCGCGATCGTCGCCTTGCGGTAGGCCACCACGACGACCGTCGCGCCGGCGCTGCCGTCGCGCAGGGCGGCGAGGATGCGTGCCTCGACGTCGGGGTCGACCGCCGAGGTCGCGTCGTCCATCACGAGCAGCCGGGGCGCGCGCACCAGTGCCCGGGCGAGGGAGAGCCGCTGCCGCTGACCGCCGGACAGCGACGTGCCGCGCTCGCCGAGCCTGGCGTCGAGGCCACCCGGCAGCGCCCGCACGAAGCCGTCGGCCTGGGCGACCCGCAGGGCAGCCCAGACGGCCTCGTCGGTGTGGTCCTGTCCGAGCGTGATGTTGCCGCGCACGGTGTCGTCGAAGAGGAACGCCTGCTGCGGCACCAGCGCCGCGGCCTTGGCCAGCGCCCCCTGCCGCAGGTCGCGCAGGTCCACCCCGTCGATCATCACGGCACCCCGGTCGGGGTCGACCAGCCGGAACATCAGCGTCGTCAGCGTGCTCTTGCCGGACGCGGTGGCGCCGACGACCGCCAGCGTGCGGCCGGGCGTGACGTCGAAGGAGACGTCGGAGAGCACGTCGCGCCCGGGCTCGTAGGCGTAGCCGAGGTTGCGGACGCTCACGTGGGCACCGCGCTCGTCGCGAGGCGTGCCCAGGTCGCGCTCGCCGTACTGCGTCTCGCCCCGCTCGGCGAGCACCGACCGCACGCGCGTGAAGCCGACGACGCTGCGAGGGAACTCCCCGAGCAGCCAGCCGAAGGAACGGATCGGGAAGGCGATCACCATGAGCAGGTAGGAGATGTTCACGACGTCGCCCGGCTGGGTGTCCCCGGCGGCGACGCGGTGCACGCCGACGAGCAGCACGACGAGGACGCCGATGCTGGGGAGCATCTCGAGGACCGGGTCGAAGACCGCGCGGATGCGCCCCGCCTTGGTCGCGGTGTCCCGCAGCCGGCCGGCGGTGGTCGCGAAGCGAGCCGTCTCCTCGGACTCGCGCCCCAGCGACTTGACCACCATCGCGCCGTCGAACGACTCGTGGGCGACCTCGCTGAGCTGGGCACGCAGCGCCTGGGCCCGGGTCATCAGCGGCGACTGGTAGTGCTGGAAGACCAGGTTGCTGAGCACGACGAGCGGGAACACCGAGATGCCGACCAGCGCCAGCACCATGTCGGTGAGCAGCATCTGGACGACGGCGATCACGATCATCGCGGCCGTGCCCACCGCCATCGGCAGCGGCGCGATGGGCGCCCACGCCGCTTCGACGTCGGAGGCGGCGTTGGAGAGCAGCTCGCCGGTCGGGTGGCGCTGGTGCCAGCGCATCGGCAGCCGGAGGTACTGCCGGGTGACGGCCCGGCGGTCATGGGCCTGCATGCGGTACTGCATGACGCCGGCGCCCCAGCGTCGCGCGACGATGCTCACCCCTCGCACCAGCGCCACCGCGATGAAGAGCGCCGTGGCGGTCACGAGGGCGGCGGTCGGCGCCACGCCGGTGTCGAAGGCCGGCAGAACGACGTTGTCGGTGGCCCACCCGAGCACCCAGGCGTCGGCCACGGTGAGCGCGCCGAACAGCAGGGCCCCGACGGTCGAGATCGCGAAGACCGCCGGCTCCTGCCGGATGGCCACGCCCAGCACCGCGAACCCCCGACGCAGGGTCGCCCGGTCGTGGGCGGCGTGCGCGGTGGCTGACACAGATCTCCTCAGGGCGCATGGGTCGCCCACGGTGCGTGGCTCGACGAAGCAGCCAACAACGTACGGGTTCATGGTGTTCCCTAGGCTGGCGGCCATGAGCTCCCTCGCCGCCCGCGAACGCACCCTCCTCTGTGCCGCTGCGCAGCAGATGGGACCCGAGGCTCCCACCCTGTGCGGTGGCTGGGACGTCCGCGACCTGGTCGTGCACCTGCTGATCCGCGAGGGCCACCCGATCGCCGCAGCCGGCATCTTCGTCTCACCGCTGGCCGGGCTGACGCGCCGTACGGAGAAGTCCCTGGCGGACAAGGACTTCGCCGACCTGGTGACGAAGCTGCGACACGGTCCGCCGCTGCTGTCGCTCTACTCGGTGCCCAAGCTCGGCGGCGTCGCCAACATCGCGGAGTTCTACGTGCACCACGAGGACATCCGCCGGGCGCAGGACGACTGGGTGCCGCGCGCTCAGGACCAGCACACCGAGGACACCCTCTGGCGCATCCTGCGGCTGCTCGGGCGCGGGACGTCGCTCGCCGCCCCGACCGGCGTCGTCATCCGACGCAGCGACCGCGGCGACGTGCGCGGTCGGCTCCGCAAGGCCCCGTCGGGCGCGGGCGACGTCGTCGTGACGGGGCTGCCCTCCGAGCTGCTGCTCTTCGCCTACGGCCGCCAGGAGCACTCGCTCGTGGAGATGGACGGCGACCCCGCGGACCTGACCGCGCTGCACGAAGCCTCGCTCGGCATCTGACGCCTCGCGGTCAGCGCACCGGGTGGCCCGCCCCCGCCAGCGAGCGCTTGACGTCACCGACCCGCAGCGTGCCGAAGTGGAAGACAGAGGCCGCCAGCACCGCGTCCGCGCCCGCCGCCACGGCGGGCGGGAAGTGCTCGACCGCTCCGGCACCACCACTCGCGATCACCGGGATGTCGACGGCGGCCCTGACCAGCCCGATGAGCTCGAGGTCGAAGCCGTCGCGCGTGCCGTCGGCGTCCATGCTGTTGAGCAGGATCTCCCCCGCCCCCAGCTCGGCCCCCTGGCGCGCCCAGGCGACGGCGTCCAGCCCGGCACTGCGTCGGCCCCCGTGCGTCGTGACCTCGAAGCCGCTCTCGGTCGCGGGCTGACCGGTCGGCGTACGACGGGCGTCGACCGACAGCACGAGCACCTGGTTGCCGAACCGCGAGGCGATGTCGGCCAGCAGCTCCGGCCGGCGGATCGCCGCGGTGTTGACCGCCACCTTGTCGGCGCCCGCCCGCAGCAGGGTGTCGACGTCCTGGGCGGAGGAGACGCCGCCACCCACGGTGAGCGGGATGAACACCTGCTCGGCGGTGCGCGACACGATCTCGAGCGTGGTGGCACGTCCCTCGTGCGAGGCCGAGATGTCGAGGAAGGTGAGCTCGTCGGCGCCCTCGGCGTCGTAGGTCTGCGCCAGCTCGACAGGATCGCCGGCGTCGCGCAGCCCCTGGAAGTTGACGCCCTTGACGACTCTCCCGGCGTCGACGTCGAGGCACGGGATGACGCGGACGGCGAGGCTCACGCCGCGGTCCCCCCGGGAAGGGTCAGCGCGAGCGCCTCGTCCAGGGTGAACCGGCCCTCGTAGAGCGCGGTGCCGATGATCGCCCCCTCGACGCCGTCCTCCAGGAGCCCCTGCAGGGCGCGCAGGTCGTCCAGGCTGGTGATGCCGCCCGATGCGACGACCGGCCGGTCCGTGGCGGCGCAGACGTCGCGGAGCAGGTCGAGGTTGGGGCCCTGGAGCATGCCGTCCTTGTTGACGTCGGTGACGACGTACCGGGCGCACCCCTCGGCGTCGAGACGCGCGAGCACGTCGTACAGGTCGCCCCCGTCGCGGGTCCACCCTCGGGCAGCGAGCGTGCGGCCCCGGACGTCGAGCCCCACCGCCACGCGGTCCCCGTGGTCGGCGATCGCGCGGGCGCACCACTCCGGCTGCTCGAGCGCGGCCGTGCCGATGTTGACCCGGCGGCATCCGGTGGCCATCGCGGCCGCGAGCGACTCGTCGTCGCGGATGCCACCGCTCATCTCCACCCTGAGCTCGAGACGCCCGACGATCTCCGCCAGCAGCTCGCGGTTGTGCCCCCGGCCGAACGCGGCGTCGAGGTCGACGAGGTGGATCCACTCCGCGCCCGCCGACTGCCAGCGCAGCGCAGCCTCGACCGGGTCGCCGAAGGTCTTCTCCGACCCCGCCACGCCCTGGACCAGCTGGACCGCGCGCCCTCCCTGCACGTCGACAGCAGGCAGCAGCTCGAGGTAGGCGGGCATGGCGCGCAGCATAGGGGGTCGGGCCGATCGGAGTGTTCCGTGCACCTGGTGCGCGAAACGCGCCGGTGGAGCCCGGTCGGGCGCGCCGTCCCTTAGCGTGTCTCCACCTGTCCCTGCAGATCGGAGCCACCCGTGGAGATAGTGCACTCTGCCATCGCGATCCTGGCCGCGATCCTGCTGATCATCCGGTTCAAGGTCGACCCCGTGATCTCGCTGCTGCTCGCCTGCGTGTACCTCGGGCTCGCCACCGGGCTCGGCGCCGAGGGCACCGTGGCCGAGATCACCGGGGGGTTCGGCGAGATCATGGCCGAGGTCGGCCTCCTCATCGGCTTCGGCGTGCTGATCGGGGCCCTGCTGCACGCGATGGGCACGTTCAACGACCTGGTGGAGATCCTCGCGCGCCGCGTGGGTCGACGCCTGCCCTACGCGATGGCGGGCACGCTCTCCACGATCTTCCCGTCCATCTACGTCGACGTGCAGGTCGTGCTGGCGGCGCCGATGGCCAAGGAGTCGGCACCGGCCGTCGACCGCCGCCACGGCCTGCCGTGGCTCGCGGGAGCCATGGGCATCGGCATCTTCGCGGGCTACGTCTTCGTCGTGCCCGGCCTCGCCGCGGTCGCCATCGCCGGGCTGATGGAGGTGCCGCTGGGGGTCTACCTGCTGTACGGACTGCCGATCGGGCTGGCGACCGCGCTGATCACCACGTTCCTGTTCCGCCTGCTCCTGGGGCGGGGGCTGTGGAACGAGGCGACCGACCTCGACCCGGACGTGGTCTTCGAGGAGGGCCGTCCTCACGAGGAGACGGAGGACGTGCCGCGGGCCGAGGGCGCCGCGCGGAGACCGCTCTGGGTGCGTCTGCTGCCGATCCTGGTGCCGCTGGTGCTGATCGCCACCGGGGCCATCACCGACGTGGCGGGGGTGTCCAACCCCGTGATCGCCTTCCTCGGCGACGCCAACATCGCTCTCTTCGTGGGCCTCTTGATCGCCTTCGGCATGGTCCGGCCGTCGCTGGGCGCGGACGGTGTCGGCACGGTCCTGACGGCCGGCTTCCACACCACGGGCGAGATCCTGCTCGTCACCGGCGTCGGCGGGTCCCTCGGCGCCGTCATCGCGGCGAGCGGCATGGACAAGACGCTCGAGGACCTGTTCTCCGTCGACGAGAGCGCGCCGGTCATCATCAGCATCCTGCTCGCGTGGCTCATCGCCGCGGTGCTGCACTTCGCGATCGGGTCGGTGTCGGTCGGGGCGATCACCGCTGCCGGCATCATCTCGCCGATCGTGGGCTCGCTCGGGGTCGACCCGGTGGTCATCGCGCTGGCGATCGCGTCGGGCGCCATGTTCGCCCTCCACGTCAACAGCAACTTCTTCTGGATGTTCAGCACGCTGCTCGACCTGTCGACCAAGGGCAGCCTGAAGACGCTGACGCTGGCGACGTCCCTCGGGGCCCTCGTCTCCCTGCCGCTCGTGCTGGTGGCCAGCCTGGTGGCCGCTGCCACCTGAGCGCAGGACGGAACTTCGAACGGCGACGGGCGGCGGTGGGCGAGTCCAGTCGCTCTCTGCTTCCGGCGTAGAGGCGATCCCCTCCGGTGAAACTCGGTAAGGCCCACTCTTGTCTGCGACTCGGCCGCGCGGTCGACACGCTCTCACCGCAAGGATGGCCCCCGCCCACCGGCCGTCGTAATGCTCTCGGGGAGCCATCTTCCACACATCCGGACGCGTCGGCTCCCTGGCTCAGGTGGGCCATCGACGTCCGACGTGTCGTGATTGTCGCCGCAGAAGTGAGTGCGTGTGGGGTCCTGCCAGGGCTGCTGGTGTCGCCAAGGGCACTCATGCGTTGCTGCGGGCGAAGAGGACGGCTCCCGGGACGTCCTCGTCCGGCCCGATGACCAGCTCGGCCTCTGTCGTGAACCCAGCGTCACGGAGCCACCCCCTGATCTGGCTCGGCCGACGATGGTGACTGTCGACGTCGATCGGCCGACCCGTGTAGCCCTCGGACGTGTGTCGTGTCTCGTCACCGACGTGAAAGCCGACCAGCAACAGACCCTGGGGGCGCAGGACTCGACGGAACTGCTCGAACACGCCGGGCACGGCGTGGTCGGGCACGTGGATCACGGACCAGAACGCGACCAGGCCGACGACCGAGTCGTCCGCCAGGTCGAGGTCGGTCATCGTCCCGACCTCGAAGCGGAGGTGTGGATGGTCGCGCCGCGCGATGGCGATCATCGCGGGCGAGAGATCGATGCCGAACACGTCCACTCCGGCGTCGTGGAGGTAGCCGGTGACGTACCCGGGCCCGCAGCCCACGTCGGCAACCGGCCCGCCACCGGCACCGTGCACCAGCTCGGCGAACAACGCCAGGCTCGCGCGGAGGTAAGGCATCCCGCTGAGCAGGCCATGTACCTTCTCGGCGTATCCAGAGGCGTCGGCGTCGTACGACGCGCGGGTGTCGGACAGCCAGGCGTCACCCATGGGTGTCACGGTAGCCGGATCTGGCGACGCGCCGTCCTGCCACCAACCAGCGCTCCGACCCCGCCGGTCGGTCGGGTCAGACGCGACGGAAGAGAAGCGTGCGCAGCACCGGGTAGGCAAGCACGGCGACGATCACCGCCACCAGCCGCGCCGGCCAGTCCGGGCGGACGACGAAGACGAGCAGGACCAGGCCGAGCAGGATCAGCAGCGTGACCAGGTGCTGCTTGCGCTTGCGCTGGGCGAGGGTGCCGCCGGGGCGCCCGACCCGGCCGAGGCCCAGCTTCGCGCGGCGACGCTGCATCGCCTGGCGTCGAGCCGCCTGACGCTCGCGCCGCTCCTGCTCCGCCGCGTGGGCCGCGCGCTTGATCGCCGCCTCGCGCTCGCGCTCGGCGCGCCGGTGTGCTCGCTCCTTGCTCACAGGCCGGCGACCCAGTTGCGCAGCAGCGCCGCACCCGCGTCCCCCGACTTCTCGGGGTGGAACTGCGTCGCCACGAGCGGGCCGTTCTCGACGGCGGCGACGAAACGGTCCCCGGAGTGCTCCGCCCAGGTCACCAGCGGCGGGTGGGTGCGGCCGTTGGTGGTCAGCTCCCAGCGGCGCACGCCGTAGGAGTGCACGAAGTAGAAGCGCTCGTCCTCGATACCGGCGAACAGCCGCGACCCCTCCGGCACGTCCACGGTGTTCCACCCCATGTGGGGCACCACGGGGGCCTGCAGCCGTTCCACGACGCCCGGCCACTCGTCGAGGCCGGCCGAGTCCACGCCGTGCTCGACCCCGTGGGTGAACATGACCTGCAGCCCCACGCAGATGCCCAGCACCGGACGCCCCCCGGCCAGCCGGCGGTCGATCACCTCGTGGCCGCGCACCGCACGGATGCCGGCCACGCACGAGGCGAAGGCGCCGACCCCGGGGACGACGAGCCCGTCGCACTCGGCGGCCCGGCCACGGTCGGCGGTCAGCTCGACGCGCGCGCCGGCCCTCTCCAGGGCGCGGACAGCCGAGCGGACGTTGCCGAAGCCGTAGTCGAGGACGACGACGTCACGGGTCACAGAATTCCCTTGGTGGAGGGCACACCCGTCTCGCGCGGGTCGAGGGCGACGGCGTCGCGGAAGGCTCGTGCGACCGCCTTGTACTGCGTCTCGACGATGTGGTGGGGGTCGCGCCCGGCCAGCACGCGCACGTGCAGCGCGATCTGGGCGTGGAAGGCGAGGGTCTCGAAGACGTGGCGGGTCAACGAGCCGAGGTAGCCGACGCCAGAGCCGCCGATCGTCACGAACTCCTGACCCTCCGGCTCGCCGGTGTGCACGCAGTACGGGCGGCCGGAGACGTCGACGACCGCCTGCACCAGCGCCTCGTCGAGAGGCACCGTGGCGTCACCGAAGCGCCGGATGCCCCGCTTGTCGCCCAGGGCCTGCCGCAGCGCGTCGCCGAGCGCGATCGCGGTGTCCTCCACCGTGTGGTGGGCGTCGATGTGCACGTCGCCCTCGGTGCGCACCACGAGGTCGACCAGCGAGTGCCGGGAGAACGAGCCGAGCATGTGGTCGTAGAAGCCCACGCCGGTCTCGACCTCGTGACGTCCGGTGCCGTCGAGGTCGACCTCGACCACGACCTTGGACTCCTTGGTCTCGCGCTCGATCCGCGCAGTACGGGGATTCTGGTTGTTCACCGAAGGACCTCCAGCAGGGCGGCCCGGAAGGCCGTCATCTCGTCAGGGGTGCCGATCGACACGCGCAGCCACCCCTCGGGACCAGTCTCCCGGATCAGGACACCGCGGTCCACCAGACCGCGCCAGACCGCGTGCCGGTCGGGAAACGTGCCGAACAGCACGAAGTTGGCGTCCGTCTCGGCCACGGTCAACCCCTGCTCGCGCAGCCAGTCGACGCAGGTGTCGCGATCGGCCCGCAGCACGTCGACCTGGCCGAGGAGCTCGTCGGCGTGCCGAAGGGCTGCGAGGGCGACCGCCTGGGTCACCGCGGACAGGTGGTAGGGCAGGCGCACGACGCGCAGCGCATCGCACACCTCGGGCCGCGCCGCGAGGTAGCCGACCCGGGCTCCCGCCAGCGCGAACGCCTTGCTCATGGTGCGGGTCACCACGAGGTTGTCGTGGAGGGGCAGCTGCTCGAGGGCGCTGGGCGTGCCCTCGCGCCGGAACTCGGCGTAGGCCTCGTCGACGACCACGACGCCGCCCACCGCAGCGGTGGCCTCGCACAGCGCCGCGACGTGGGCGGGAGGCAGGGCGGTGCCGGTCGGGTTGTTCGGGGAGGGCAGCAGCACCACGCTTGGCCGCTCCCGCTCGATGCACGAGCGGGCCTCGTCGAGGTCCACCCCGAAGTCGTCGGCGCGCTTGCCGGCCACCCAGCGGGTGTTGGTGTCGCGGGCGTACTCCGGATACATCGAGTACGTCGGGGCGAAGGACAGCGCCGTGCGCCCGGGGCCGCCGAAGGCCTGCAGCAGGTGGAGCATCACCTCGTTGGAGCCGTTGGCCGCCCACACCTGGTCGGCGCTCAGGCCGTGCCCGAGGTACGCCGCGAGCGCCTGCCGGAGCTCGGCGAACTCGCGGTCGGGGTAGCGGTTCAGCGACCGCGTCGCGTCGGCGGCCGCAGCCGCCACGTCGGCGACGACCGCCTCGGACGGCGGGTAGGGGTTCTCGTTGACGTTGAGGAGCACGGGCAGGTCGAGCTGGGGGGCGCCGTACGGCTCGATGCCGCGGAGCTCCTCCCGGAGAGGAAGCACCATCAGCTGTCCTCGACCCTCACCCGGATCGCAGCGCCGTGGCCAGGGAGGTCCTCCGCCTCCGCCAGCGCGACGACGTGGGGCGCGACGTCGCGCAGCGCCTGCTCGTCGTACTCCACGACGTGCACGGCCTTGAGGAACGACCGCACCGACAGGCCCGAGGAGTGGCAGGCGCAGCCGCCGGTGGGGAGCACGTGGTTGGACCCGGCGCAGTAGTCGCCCAGGGAGACCGGAGCGTGCGGACCGACGAAGATCGCGCCGGCGTTGCGCACCCGTGCCGCCCACGACGCGGCGTCCCGGGTCTGGATCTCGAGGTGCTCGGCGGCGTAGCCGTCGACGACCCGCAGACCTTCCTCCAGGTCGTCGACCAGCACGACGGCGCTCTGCTGCCCGCCGAGCGCGGTGCGGATGCGGTCGACGTGGCGGGTCACCGACACCTGCTTGTCGAGCTCGGCCTCCACGTCGGTGGCGAGCTGCTCGCTCGGGGTGACCAGCACGGCGCCCGCGAGGGGGTCGTGCTCGGCCTGGCTGAGCAGGTCGGCGGCGACGAAGCGCGCGTCGGCGGTCTCGTCGGCCAGGATCGCGATCTCGGTGGGGCCGGCCTCGCTGTCGATGCCGACGACACCCTTGACCAGTCGCTTCGCGGTGACCACGTAGATGTTGCCGGGACCGGTGATCATGTCGACGGGCCGGCAGGAGCCGGCGCCGTGGGCGAACATCGCGATCGCCTGTGCGCCGCCCACCGCGTACACCTCCTCGACGCCCAGCAGCGCGCACGCGGCGAGGATCGTCGGGTGCGGCAGGCCCCCGTGGTCGCGCTGGGGTGTCGAGGTGAGCGCGATCGAGGCCACCCCGGCCACCTGGGCCGGGACGACGTTCATGACGACGCTGCTGACCAGGGGCGCCACTCCGCCGGGGACGTAGAGACCGACGCGCTCCATCGGCACGAGCCGCTGGGTGACCCGGCCCCCGGGCACGACGTCGGTGACCACCTCGGCCCCGAGCTCGGCCTCGCAGGTGGCGCGCAGTCGCCGGACGGACTCCTCGAGGCCGGCCCGGACCTCGGGGTCGAGCCGGTCGAGGGCCCCCTTCGTCGCCTCGGGCGGCACCCTGACGTCCTCCTGGACGACGCCGTCGAAGCGCTCCGTGTGCTCCAGCACCGCCTCCAGGCCGCGCTCCCTGACCGACTCCACGATCGGCCGCACCACGTCGAGGGTGGCGTCGACGTCGGTCGCGGCGCGCGGCACGACCCGTCGGTAGTCGAGGGGTTCGTCCGCGCCGCGGCCACGCAGGTCGATTCGGCGGATCATGGAGGCATTCTAGATTGGCAGGTATGGAGTCGCTGCTCCCGCTCTTCCCGCTGGGCACGGTCGCCCTGCCCGGGATGACCGTGCCGCTGCACGTCTTCGAGGACCGCTACCGCGCGATGGTCGAGGACCTGCTCGAGCAGCCGGACCCGGAGGCGCGCTGCTTCGGCATCGTCGCCATCCGCGAGGGGTACGAGGTCGGCCCCCACGAGGCGCGGTCGATGTACCGCACGGGCTGCCTGATGCGGCTCGCCGTGTCGGAGCGTCACGACGACGGCCGGTACGACGTGGCCGCCCTCGGGCTGCACCGCTTCCGGGTGCAGGCGACCGAGACCTCCAAGCCCTACCTGCGAGCGCAGGTGCAGATCCTGGTGGAGCGGCTCGGTGCCGCCGTGGACGACGTGGCCACGGCCGCGACGCAGGCGCTGTGGACCTACCGGACCTACCAGGCGGCGGTCAGCGGGGTGCGAGGCACGGAGGCGGGCAACCCGTCGGTGCCGCCGGAGCTCAACGCGCTGTCCTACGCACTCGGAGCGGGCGCAGTGCTGCCGCTGAGCGAGCGGCAGCGGCTGCTGGAGGCTCCCACCACCCTGGCCCGCCTCGAGCTGGTGCGGCGCCAGCTGACCGAGGAGCTCCGGGCGATGCGTGCGCTGCCGTCGCTGCCCGCCACGGACGTCGCCAGGTCGGCCTGGAGCCCGAACTGACGGCTCGGGTCGCCGAACCTCCTCAGTCGGTGGTGAGGCGCAGCAGCATGCTCACGTCGTCGTCCTCGACCGAGCCGCTCACACCCAGTGAGGACAGTGGCTCCACGTTCGCCAGCGCCTCGGGGTCCTGCTGTCCGACCAGCTCGTCGAGCCAGCCCTCGGCGTCGAAGTCGACGAAGAAGCCGCCGACGCTCTCCTCGGCGTCGGGGACGGCGTTCTGGAAGGCCTCGGTCTCGCCCAGCCCGCCGTCACCGGCGAGCTCGGCGACGTAGCCCTGGTCCACCCCGACCGCGACCACGCCGTCGCCCTCCTCCACGACCATGCTGACGGGCAGCCCGGGCGGGATCAGCCGCTGCAGCTTGTCGGTGACCTCGACGACCGCGCCGGTGTCGTCGCTGAGGATGCGGAGCCCCACCGGGATGTCCACCCCCGCGAGCTGGCCGGTCGTGAACGCCTGACCCAACGCCTCGACGTCGAGCGACCCGTCGACCGCCAGGCTCAGGCCGTCACCCAGCAGCGTCTGCACGTCCTCGGGGAAGGCCAGCCCGGTCTGCTGCTCGAGCTGCTGGAGCTGGGCGTCGTACTGCTCCTCGCCCGCCTGTCCCTTCAGGGAGTCCTCCATCATGGCGGCCATGTCGGGCGGGACGGTGAGACCGTAGGCGATCGCGGTGGTCCCGGGCAGGTCCTCCATGCCCGAGCTGCCGGGCTCGAGGCCCTCGAGCTGCTTGATGCCCGATGCGACCATCTCCATCTCGACGCCCCCGTCGGCGAAGCGCACCTGCATGGCCGCCCCGTCGAAGTCCTCGACCCAGTCGCGCACGAGGTCCAGCTGCGGGGGGGCCACCGGTGGCACGGGCATGGCGGCCGGGTCGTCCCCGGACGACTGCTCCGGCATCGCGCCGGGATCCAGCTGCTCCGCCTGCTCGAGCATGAGGTCGACCGCGGCGGGGGCGAGGTAGCCCGTGACGACGCCCTGGTCCCCCGCGTCGTCCATGCGCGCGGCGAAGGTCTCGTCGTCGGCCAGCGCGGAGTCCTCGGCGTCCGCCGCGATGCCCTCCGCGAGCTCGGCGTCGGGAGCGACGACCATGAAGTCGCCCACCATCGCGGTGCCGTACTCCTCTCCGTCGCCGCCGCACTCGAAGAGCGTGGCCACGCCGGTCTCCGCGGCGTCGGCGTCGGTGACCTCGAGGACGAAGAAGGGCTCCGGCTCCTCCTCACCCTCCACCGCCGAGAACGCGACCTTGTGGCCCAGCCACGGTGCCACGTCGTCGTCGAAGTCCAGCGAGCAGCCCGCCCCGTTGTTGATCGCATCGACGAGCCACCGCCGCGGGTCCTCGTCGGAGTCGAGCCCGAGCTGCTCCTTCAGTGCCGGGAACTTGCGCAGCGTCTCGTACGCCGCCACCTTCTGCCCCCCGGAAGGGTCGAGGTCGAGCGAGAGGTAGCCGAGCGCGTGGTCGGGGACCGCGGTCGCGGCGCTGTCCCCGCTGCTCATGAACTGCACCACGCCGTAGGCGCCGGCGCCGGCGACCGCCAGGAGTGCCACCGCAGCGATGCCTGCGAAGGCTCGCTTGCGGCCCGAGCCCGCGCGGTGGCTCGGGTCGGGCCGGGCGGCCTCCTGCTCGGAGAGGTACTCCGTCTCGGCTGGTGTCCCAGCCGGGGTCTCGCCCGGGTGCTCCGACGGGTCGTGGGGGCCGTGCGTGCTCACTGGTTCCTCCCGAGCCTGGGCGCCGCAGCCGACCCACGGCAGCCGTCGTCCACCCTAGACGTCGGACGGGTCCCTGCGCCGCAGCCGTACGGCCCTGGTTGGGGGTCCTGAAGGACTAGGCGTGGCTGACGTCCGCATCACCGACGGCCGGTGCGGGGTCGTCGTCCTCCCCCGCCGAGACGGGGGCGAGCAGCGCGGTGAGCGCGGCGAGCACCGCGGTGAGCGGCCAGACCACGTAGGCCACCCGGGAGTCGATGACCACCTGCATCGCCGCAGTCGTCCCCGCGGTGGCGTCGGCGAGCGCGGTCACGGGGTCGGCGGGGCCGGTCATCTCGGCGAGCCGGCCCGCGAGGATCGCGCCGAGCAGTGCGCTGAGCACGATGGCGAGCAGCGTCACCGTCTCGTGGGTGTTGCGCCAGAGCTGAAGGACCAGCCCGAGCACCAGTCCGGCGGCGCCGCTCAGCACGATCAGCCAGCCGTCGTCGTTGAACTGCTTGGCGATCTCGACCTCGGAGCTGACCACCCCGTCCGCGGTGCGGGTGGCCTGGGAGAGGTCGGCGACGTGGGGCACGAGAAGACCGATGACGCACGCGACTGCGAGGTGGATCAGGACGATGATCGCGACGTCGCGTGCGATCCGGCCGGTCAACGTCAGACGCCGCTCAGGCAGTGGGGCCCCAGCAGCGCCTTGAGGTCGCCGAAGAGGGCGGGCGAGGGAGCCACCCGGAGCCGTTCGTCGAGACGCATCATGCGCGTCGAGGTGCGGGTCATGAGGCGCAACCGTACCTCCGTCACCCCAGGGTGGGTCGCGAGGATGTCGCGCAGCTGCTCGACCACCTCGGGCGTGCAGCGGGTGACCGGCAGCGCCACCACCACCGGCCCGCCCGGCCCCTCGGACAGGTCGGGCCGCGCGACCTCCTGCCCGTGCAGCTCCGGCTGGTCCTTCTGCCGCGACAGCCGGCCCTTCACGGTGATGACGGTGTCCTCCACCAGCAGCGGGGCGGCCAGCTGGTAGGCGGCGGGGAAGAGGAGCACGTCGATCGCACCCTCGAGGTCCTCCACGGTCACCATGGCCCAGGTCGCTCCGGCCTTGGTGATCTTGCGCTGCACCGAGGTGATCAGCCCGCAGACCTTGACGGTGGCCCCATCGGGGCGCTCCTCGTCGGCCAGCACGTTGCCCACCGTGCAGTCGGCCTCCTGGGACAAGATGTGCTCGAGCCCGGTCAAGCGGGTGGTCGGAGACGTAGAGCCCCAGCATCTCCCGCTCGTGGGCCAGCAGGGTCTGCTTGTCCCACTCCTCGAAGGTCGGGATCTCCACCGTCGATCCCCACCCGCTGCTGGCGGCCTCCTCGACGCCCCCGAACAGCGAGTCCTGGCCGATGGCCTCGTTGCGCTTGATGTCGACGTACTGCTCGACCGCGGTCTCGTGGATCGCGACCAGGCAGCTGCGGCGGTGGTTGAGCGAGTCGAAGGCGCCGGCCTTGATCAGCGACTCGATCACGCGCTTGTTGCAGGCGTTGGCGTCGACCTTGGACAGGAAGTCGTTGAAGTCGGTGAACCTGCCCTGGTCGCGCCGGGCCCGCACGACCGACTCCACGACGTTGCCGCCGACGTTGCGGATCGCGTTGAGCCCGAACCGGATGTCGGTGCCGACCGGGGTGAAGTTGGCGTCCGACTCGTTGACGTCGGGCGGGAGCACCTTGATGCCCATCCGGCGGCACTCGTTGAGGTAGATCGCCGACTTGTCCTTGTCGTCCTTGACCGACGTCAGCAGCGCCGCCATGTACTCGGCGGGGTAGTTGGCCTTGAGGTAGGCGGTCCAGTAGGAGACCAGTCCGTACGCCGCCGAGTGCGCCTTGTTGAAGGCGTAGTCGGAGAAGGGGACGAGGATCTCCCACAGCGTCTTCACCGCGTGCATGGAGTAGCCGCGCTCGACCATGCCCGCGGAGAAGGCCTCGAACTGCTTGTCGAGCTCCGCCTTCTTCTTCTTGCCCATCGCCCGGCGCAGCAGGTCGGCCTGTCCGAGCGAGTAGCCCGCGAGCCGCTGGGCGATCGCCATGACCTGTTCCTGGTAGACGATGAGGCCGTAGGTCTCGCCCAGGATGTCCGCGAGCGGCTCCTCGAGCTCGGGGTGGATCGGCACCACCGGCTCCCGGCCCGTCTTGCGGCGGGCGTACTTGTTGTGGGAGTCCGCGCCCATCGGGCCGGGGCGGTAGAGCGCGCCGACGGCGGAGATGTCGGCGAAGGTGTCGGGACGCATGCTGCGCAGCAGCGCCCGCATCGGCCCGCCGTCGAGCTGGAACACCCCGAGCGTGTCGCCGCGCTGCAGCAGCGCATAGGTGTTGACGTCGGTCAGCCCGAGCTCCTCGAGGACGACCTTCTCCGCGCGGTTGACCTCGATGTTGCCCAGCGCGTCGTCGAGGACCGTGAGGTTGCGCAGCCCCAGGAAGTCCATCTTGATCAGCCCGAGGCGCTCGCAGGTCGGGTAGTCGAACTGGGTGATGATCGCGCCGTCCTGCTCGCGCCGCATCACCGGGATGACGTCCTGCAGCGGCTCGCTGGACATGATCACGCCCGCGGCGTGGACGCCCCACTGGCGCTTGAGGCCCTCGATGCCGATGGCGGTGTCGACCACCGTCTTCACGTCGTGCTCGGACTCGTAGAGCGACCGGAACTCCCCGCCCTCGCCGTAGCGGGGGTGCGCGGGGTCGAAGAGCTGCTTGAGGGGAACGTCCTTGCCCATCACGGGGGTGGGCATCGCCTTGGTGACGCGGTCGCCCATCGAGAAGGGGAAGCCCAGGATGCGCGAGGCGTCCTTGACGGCCTGCTTGGCCTTGATGGTGCCGTAGGTGACGATCATCGAGACGCGGTCGTCGCCGTACTTGTCGCTGACGTAGCGGATCACCTCGCCGCGGCGGCGCTCGTCGAAGTCGATGTCGAAGTCGGGCATCGAGACGCGGTCGGGGTTGAGGAAGCGCTCGAAGATGAGTCCGTGCTCGAGCGGGTCGAGGTCGGTGATCCGCATCGCGTAGGCGCACATGGAGCCGGCGCCCGAGCCGCGGCCGGGCCCCACGCGGATGCCGTTGTCCTTGGCCCAGTTGATGAAGTCGGCGACCACCAGGAAGTAGCCGGGGAACCCCATCGTGGTGATGACCTCGACCTCGAAGTCGGCCTGCTTGCGGACGGCGTCCGGGATGCCCTGGGGGTAGCGCACCCGCAGTCCGCGCTCGACCTCCTTGACGAACCAGGAGTCCTCGCTCTCCCCCTCCGGGACGGGGAACCGCGGCATGTAGTTGGCCGACTCGTTGAACTCGACGTTGCACCGCTCGGCCACCAAGAGCGTGTTGTCGCACGCCTCGGGGAGGCCGAGCTCGTCGGCCCACAGCGCCCGCATCTCCTGGGGCGACTTCACGTAGTAGCTGTCGCCGTCGAACTTGAAGCGCTTCGGGTCGGCCATCGTGCTGCCCGAGGAGACGCACAGCAGGTGCTCGTGGGCGGCGGCGTCCTCGGGTCGCACGTAGTGGGAGTCGTTGGTCGCCAGCGGGCGGAGACCCAGGTCCTTGGACAGGCGGAGGAGGCCGTCGCGCACCCGCCGCTCGATGGACAGGCCGTGGTCCATCAGCTCGAGGAAGTAGTTGTCGGGCCCGAGGATGTCGCGGAACTCGGCCGCCGCCTCGCGTGCCTTGTCGTAGCTGCCGATGCGCAGCCAGGTCTGCACCTCGCCCGAGGGGCACCCGGTGGTGCCGATCAGCCCCGCGGAGTGCTCGGCCAGCAGCTCGCGGTCGGCGCGGGGCTTGTAGAAGAACCCCTCCAGGGACGAGCGCGACGACAGCCGGAAGAGGTTGTGCATCCCCGCCGTGGTCTCGGCGAGCAGCGTCATGTGGGTGTAGGCGCCCGCGCCGGACACGTCGTCCTGCCCGCCGTCGCCCCAGCGCACCCGCTTGCGCTCGAAGCGCGAGGTGTTGGGCGTGAAGTAGGCCTCCATGCCGATGATCGGCTTGACGCCGTGGGCGCGGGCCTTGGCGTAGAAGTCGTAGGCGCCGAAGACGTTGCCGTGGTCGGTCATGGCGATGGAGTCCATGCCGAGCTCGGCGGTGCGCGCGAACATGTCGTCGAGCCGGGCGGCACCGTCGAGCATGGAGTACTCGGTGTGCACGTGGAGGTGGGCGAACCCGGCGGACGTGGCTGACATGGGGCGCGTGCAGCTCCTCTCTCGCAGGCATGACGACCTCGCAGGACGAGCGGAATCGCCCTGGCACTGCATGGGGAAGGCCGCTCAGACTACGCGACCGATCCTGGCCGGTCCCACCGACACTCCTGGCCCTGCCGGGCCCGGCGACGATCATGACCGTTCCGGTTCCCGGGGCTACCGCGTGATCGTGCTGCGCCCGAGAGCGAGGCCCAGACCGGCGACCACCAGCCAGGCCGGACCCACGAGACCGGCCGCGCCCGAGATGTCCGCCCCGGCCACGTCGAGCGCGATGATCGCCCCCGGCAGCAGGGACGCCACGCCGATCCACGGGGACACGGTGCGCTCGCGCAGCGCCATCCAGGCGACGCCCCGTCGCGGCCACGGCGACCCCCAGCCAGCCGGCCCACCCGGTGGTGTGGAGCAGGGTGGCGGCCGAGGTCACCAGACCCACCGGCACCAGGTTCGCCGCGGTCGAGGAACGCACCCGCGGTTCCACCCACCGTCGCCACTGGGCAGCCAGCAGCAGCAGGGCCGCGACGGCTCCGCAGACCAGGAGGGTCCCCGCCCGCGCGGGGAGCGGTTCCAGTGAGGCGAGCAGCCCGGCACAGCCCCGCCACGGCGGCCGAGAGCGGCCAGCGCGACCGGCGCGCCGCCAGACCTGTGGGGCGGCGCGGGGGTCGGTGTGGAGCCCGGTCATGGTCGTGTCCTCTCGCCGGCGTGCTGACCGTCCGAAGGCTGCTGCGCCCGGCGCCCCGAGCACGAGGGACACCGGCCTCCTGCTTCCGGGACACGACCTGCGGCACGATGCTCCTCGTGACGACCGCCGTGCCCACCCCCGCGTCCGATCGACGCCGGGTCGCCCTCGCCTGGACGGCAGCCGCGGTCTCGATCACCTGCTCCGGTGCGGCGCTCTGGCTGTCGATGAGCGGGGACGGGTCCGGCATCGACGTCGACCTGATCCTCAGCGACCTCGTGCTGGCGACCACGTGGCCGCTCGCGGGCGCTCTCGTCGTGCAGGCCCAGCCACGCAACGCCGTCGGCTGGGTGATGCTCGTCAACGCCTTCATCGGGCCCTACCACCTGGCGGCGGCGGTCGCCGCCCGCACGGACGGTGAGGGGCTGGTGGGCGGCCTGGCCGCCTGGATCGCGATCTGGGGGTTCGCGACGTACTTCTTCACCGTGCCGGTGCTCCCGCACCTCTTCCCCGACGGCCGGCCCCTCTCCCGTCGCTGGGGCTACGTCCTCAGGGCGATCCTCGTCGTCGCCACGCTGGCCACGCTGGCGCGGATGTTCGGGCCCGGGCCGGACGCCGACCTGGCGCCCGGGGTCGACAACCCGCTGGCGATCGAGTCGGCGCCGTGGCTCCTCTACGTGGTCATGGTGGGTGCCATGAGCCTCTTCCTCGTCGGGGTGCCGCTGGGGGTCGTCTCCCTGGCCCTCCGCTTCCGACGGGCCGGGCGAGCGCGAGCGCACCCAGCTGTACTGGCTCTTCCTGGGCGCCCTGGTGCTGTTCGTGGGCGCGATGTTCGCCTTCAGCCCGGTCGGCGAGACGTGGGGCTTCGCGATCGGCCTGGCGGGACCTCCGGTCGCCATCGCCATCGCCATGCTGCGCCACCAGCTCTTCGACGTGGAGCTGACGCTGAGCCGGACGGTGGCGTTCGGCCTGATCACCGCCGTCGGCGTCGCGGTCTACGTCGTGCTCGTGTACGGCGTGGAGGCGGTCGCACCGGGCTCCAGCTGGGGCGTGCTCCTGGTCGCTGTGGTGGCGCTGGTGGCGGCGGTCGTCCGCGACCGGGTGCAGGAGGTGGTCGACCGGCGGCTGTTCGGCAACCGCCACAACGCCTACGCCGTGGTGGCCGACGTGGGGCGACGGGTCGCGGCGGCGTCCCAGCCGATCGATGCGCTGCAGCGGCTCGTCGACGGGCTGCGCGACACCCTGCGCCTTCCCTACGCCGCCTTCGTCAGCGACGGCCTCACCCTGACGTCCGGCGCACCGGTGCACGGCAGCCGGGTGGTGCCGGTGCACGCGCTCGGCACCGAGGTCGGGCAGCTGCACGTCGGGCTCCGCGCACCGCAGGAGCGGTGGACCGCGCAGCAGGAGAGCGCCGTCGACGAGGTCGCCGCCCGAGCCGGCACCCTCGCCTACGCCGCGGAGCTCGTGGGAGACGTCGCACGCAGCCGCGGTCGCATCGTGGCTGCTCGCGAGGAGGAACGCCGCCGGCTGCGTGCCGACCTGCACGACGGCGTCGCCCCCGCCCTCGCCGGCACGGCTCTGCAGCTCGACTCGCTGGCACGCCGCATCCGTCCCCTCGACGACTCCCTCGCCGACCGTGCGCTGCAGCTGCGCGACGGCCTCAGGGCGGGCGTGGGCGAGCTCCGCGCCGTGGTCCACGGCCTGCGGCCACCCGTGCTGGACCAGCTCGGCCTGGCCGGTGCCGTGCGGCAGCTGGTGGCCGGGCACGAGCAGCCGCGCACCGCGGTCCACGTGGGCGACCTGGCGCCGCCGCACGCCGCCGTCGAGGTGGCGGCGTACGCGATCGTCTCGGAGGCGTTCGGCAACGCGCTGCGACACAGCGTCGCCAGCCTGGTGGAGGTCGAGGTGGGCGACGTGGGGGACGATCTGGTGGTGACGGTGCGCGACAACGGTGTGGGCATGCCGTCGCGCGTGACGGAGGGAGTCGGCATGCGCAGCATGCGGGAGCGTGCCGCCGAGGTGGGCGGTCACGTGCAGGTGTCGCCGACTCCCGGTGGGGGCACCACGGTGACGGCGCACCTGCCGAGAGAGGTGGCGTGATGGCGACGACGGTGGTGGTTGCCGACGACCACCCGGTGTTCCGGGCAGGGATGGTGACGGTCCTGCAGGACCTCCCGGACGTCGAGGTCGTGGGCGAGGCCTCCAACGGCCGGGAGGCGATCGAGGTGGTCGCCCGCACGTCGCCGGACGTCGTGCTGATGGACCTGCGGATGCCCGACGTCGGCGGGCTGGAGGCGACCGCCCGGATCCGGGTCGAGCACCCGGCGACCGCTGTCGTCGTGCTGACGATGGACTCCGACGACGACTCCGTCTTCGCCGCTCTCCGCGCCGGCGCCCGGGGCTACCTGCTCAAGGAGTCCGACGGCCTCGACATCGAGCGGGCGATCAACGGCGTGGCCCGGGGCGAGGCCGTCTTCGGGGCCGGGGTCGCCCAGCGCGTCCTCGGCGTCTTCGCCCAGGGGCGGAGCGCCGCCTCGAGCCCCTTCCCCGAGCTCACGCCGCGCGAGCTCGAGATGCTCGAGCTGATCGCCGACGGGCTGGACAACACCTCGATCTCGCGCCGCCTCTTCCTCAGCGAGAAGACGGTGCGCAACCGGGTGAGCACGATCCTCTCCAAGCTGCACGCGGGCTCGCGCGCCGAGATGGTCGCGCTCGCCCGCGACGCCGGTCTGGGCGGCTCCCCCGACTGACAGGGGGCCGCCGGTTTCCCATGTCCTGTCCCGAAATTCCTGCCTCCCTGCTGATGCATCAGCCGGGGAGTCCCAGATTCGAGACAGGACATGGGAAACCACGGCCACGTCCCGACCCGGGACGTGGGAGGTCCCTCGGGAACGGGACACCGATCTCTCCAGGCCGGGACACCGGGCGGCGGAGGCTTCTGGTCATGGCCACGAACGGCGTGGCCCACCAGAAGGAGTCAGAACCATGACCGCCACCCAGACCGCCCCGCAGCTCGCCCAGGCCGCTCAGCGAGCTCCCCGCCCAGCGGCCCGCGAAGCGCGGCCGCGTCGACGTCCGCCGCGCCACCGCGATCGCCCTGCCGGCGGTGACGGGCGCCCTGCTGGTCGCCGCCACCGCGACGGACCCGGGCGCCGCCAACGACGGCAAGGAGATGATCCGCGTCTACGCCGAGAACGTCGACCTGCTGCAGTGGCACATGACGTTCCTGCACCTGTCCTACGGCCTCTGGGGCCTGATCCCGCTGGCGCTCGTGGGCCTGGTGAAGGGCCGCGGTCGCATCCTGATGAACGCTGCGGTGGTGCTCGGCGTGCTCGCCGCCATCAACATGCCGTCGCTGATGATCAGCGACATGTTCTTCGCCGGGATCGCCAACCACATCGACGTCGACACCGCTGACACGATCGGCAAGGAGATCCAGGCCGAGCAGTGGGCGCTGCTGACCTACCTCCCGCCGGGGATCGCCGGCATGGTGCTGGCGCTGCCGCTGGCCTTCGCCGGGCTGGTCCGCGCCGGCCGGGCGCGCTGGTGGGCGATCGTGGTCGCGCTGCTGGTCTTCCCCGCCTTCGTGGTGACCGGGGCCACCCTGCTCGGCTCGGTCCTCGCGGCCGGCCTGTTCGTCGGCCTCTCGGTGATCGTCGCCAGGGCGACCCGCCGCTGACGTCTCCCTCACGAGCGCCCGTCCCGTCACCGGGGCGGGCGCTCGTGCCCGTTGAGAGCGTGGACGGCTTGGTTCACCTGGTGCACCAAGCCGTCCGCTCAGGGCTGCGGGCCGTCCGCGCGATCGGCAGCATCCAGGCTGACCGTGATCAGCTCGTGGACGATCCTGCGCCACTCCTCCGCAGTGAGCACGGGGGCGCGTCGCGCCATGCGCGCGGCGATGTCGGCCTCCCGGTCCTCGTCACGACCGTCGTGACCGGGGACGGGCTTGTGCCGCTGGATCGCGGTGGTCAGCGCGACCCGGCGGTTGACCACCTCGGCCAGGTCGGCGTCGACCGCGTCGATCTGACCTCGCAGGTAGGACATCGGGTCACGACCGGGCCAGGCCATGCGGACGTCCGCCTCGCCCTCCTCGTTGCCGGCGCCGTCGGTGCGCTCGAGCTCGACCAGCCCGTGGCTCCGGTAGAACCGGCGCGCCGGCTCGTTCGTCTCGAAGACCCACAGGGCGAAACCGTCGGGGTGGTGGTGCTTGACCACCTCGAGCAGCGCCGCCCCGACGCCCTGGCCGGCGTGCTCCGGCAGCACGTACAGCATGTCCAGCCACGAGCCGCGGGTGAGGGCGAAGCCCACGACCTCGTCGTCGATGACGGCAGCCCACGCGGCACCGTGCCCCAGCAGCGACCGGACGTACGCCGGCGCGGCCTCGTCCGGGTGCCCCGAGGCCGGCATGGCCGGGAAGGCGGCACGCCGCGACCGCACCAGCACCGACGCCAGCGCGTCGGCGTCCTCCGTGCCGGCGGGTCGGATCTCCAGCGGAGCAGCGTCAGTCGAGCTCACGGATCACGTCCAGCGCGTGCTGCAGGTCCTCCGGGTAGGGGGACTCGTACTCCACGTGGTCGCCGCTCTCCGGATGCACGAAGCCCAGCCGCACGGCGTGCAGCCACTGGCGCGTCAGGCCCACGCGCTCGGCCAGCACCGGGTCGCCGCCGTAGAGCGGGTCGCCGACGCAGGGGTGCTTCAACGCCTGCATGTGCACCCGGATCTGGTGGGTGCGTCCGGTCTCGAGGGTGATCTCGAGGAGGCTCGCGAACCGATGGGCCTCGAGGGTCTCGTAGTGGGTGACGCTGTGCCGCCCGCCGCTGATCACGGCGAACTTGTGGTCGAACCTCGGGTGCCGTGCGATCGGAGCATCGATCGTGCCCCGCAACGGGTCGGGGTGACCCTGGACGAGCGCGTGGTAGGTCTTGTCGACCTCGCGGTGGCGGAAGGCGTTCTTGAGCCGCGAGTAGGCGCGCTCGGACTTCGTGATCACCATGACCCCCGACGTGCCCACGTCCAGGCGCTGCACGATGCCCTGACGCTCGCTCGCGCCACTGGTCGCGATGCGGAAGCCGGCAGCCGCCAGGTGCCCGACCACGGTCGGCCCGCGCCAGCCCGGGCTCGGGTGGACGGCCACCCCGACCGGCTTGTCGACCACGACCAGGGAGTCGTCGTCGTGGATGATCGTGATGCCTTCCACGATCTGGGGCACGACGGCCACCGGATCGGCGACGGCCGGGATCGTCGCCTCGAGCATCGCGCCGGGGTGCACCCGGTCGGACTTCGCGACCGGCTGCCCGTCGACGACGACGAGACCCTGCCCGATGATCTCCGCCGCCCGCGACCGGGAGAGCCCGAACATCCGCGCGATCGCGGCGTCCACACGCTCCCCGGCCAGCCCGTCCGGCACCAGGACGGTGCGCTGCTCACTCACCGCACGTCCTCCTCGTCACGGTGTCGCGCATGTCGTCCAGGATGCAGCGTCGCGTCGTCGCCGCCGACGCGACGACCGTCGAGCCCGCGGCCCCTCAGCGACAGGATGACGATGAGCGCGGCGGCCGTGTTGATGCTGATGTCGGCGACGTTGAAGACCGGCCAGTTGGGCAGCTGGAGGAAGTCGACCACGTGGCCGCGCAGCACCCCCGGTGCCCGGAACAGCCGGTCCGTGAGGTTGCCGGCCACCCCGCCCAGCAGCAGGCCGAGAGCGACGGCCCACCCGAGCGACCCCACCCGGCGGGAGAGCACGAGCACCGCGACCACGGCAGCGATCGCCACCAGCGAGAGGACGACGGTGAACGACGTCCCGGTGCTGAAGGCCGCGCCGGGGTTGCGGACGACGGTGAGCCGCAGGATGTCACCCACGACCTGGACGGGATCGGCGGGATCGAGCCGCGTGACAGCGAGGTGCTTGGTGACCAGGTCGACGACGTAGACGAGGGCGGCGCAGCCGAACAGCAGGATGCGAAGTCGTCGCCGCCGCGCCTTGTCGCTGTCGGTCAGCGACGCTCCTCGCGCTGCTTGCATGTCATGCACAGTGTCGCACGCGGGAATGCCTGCAACCGCATCTTGCCGATGGGCTGGCCGCAGCGTTCGCACACCCCGTAGGTGCCGTCGTCGATGCGTCGCAGGGCGTGCTGGGTCTGCACCAGCATGTCGCGGGCGTTGTTGGCCAGGCTCAGCTCGTGGTCGCGCTCGAAGGTCGCGGACCCGACGTCGGCCTGGTCGTTGCCGGCACCGTCACCGGCGTCGCGCATGAGGTCGTTGAGCTCGTGCTCGGCGATGTCCAGCTCGACGCTGAGGCGCTGGACGTCGCCGGTGAGCTCGGCTCGGACCTCGGCCAGCTCCGCCTCGGTCCACGGCTTCTCGTCGGCCTTGACGGCGAGGTCGCGCGACGCCGCCTTGGCGGGCTTGCGCGTGCCGGACTTGGCCGGGGTCTTCGTCGCTGGGGCCTTGGCGGCCGGCGCCTTCTTCGCAGCCGCCTTCGTCGTCGCGGGCGCCTTGGCCGGGGCCTTCTTGGCCGGGGCCTTCTTCGCCGGCGCCTTCTTCGCCGGCGCCTTCTTCGCCGGCGCCTTCTTCGCCGGCGCCTTCTTCGCCGGCGCCTTCTTCGCCGGGGCCTTCTTGGCCGGGGCCTTCTTCGCCGGCGCCTTCTTCGCCGGCGCCTTCTTCGCCGGCGCCTTCTTCGCCGGCGCCTTCTTCGCCGGCGCCTTCTTCGCCGGCGCCTTCTTCGCCGGCGCCTTCTTCGCCGGCGCCTTCTTCGCCGGCGCCTTCTTCGCCGGCGCCTTCTTCGCCGGCGCCTTCTTCGCGGGCGCCTTCTTGGCGGCAGCCTTCTTGGGGGCCGCCGCCGACGCGGCAGTGGCCTTGGAGGCGGACTTGGCGGAGCCTTCGGCTTGGTCGTCTTCGTCGCCTTGGACGCCGTGGAGGCGGCCTTCGTGGTCGGTGTCTTCTTCGCCGCCTTCGCGGGCGCCTTCGCGGGCGCCTTCGTCGCTGCCTTCGACGTCGAGGCCGGCTTCGCGGCTCCTGCGCCGGACTTCCGGGTGCCTGCGGACTTTCGCGCTACCGAGGTGACCTTGCGTGCTGCGGCCGCGGTCTTGCCGGCCAGCTTCTTGGCGGTCGAACGGGCCATGTCCGAGAGACTCCTTGTCGACGCGGGCCCTCCTACGAGGGCCCTCCTGACGGAGTTGCTCAGCTCGCCTGCAGAGTCGAACAACCTGCCTGAAAGTTCGGGCTTCCAGCGGAAGCTCGCGGCGAGAATATGCGCCCCGACCTGCGGAGACAACCTCCCACGCCCGGGGCCGACGACCCCGTCCGGGCCCCGAGGCGGGAGGCACGTTGCCCAGCCCCTGGCACTCTCTGGCAGAATTGCCGCACCGCACGGTGTGGACGGGACGAGTAGCTCCGAGCACAGCCGGCAGCGACCCGGGGACGGTGCGAGCCCGGGGGTGTTGTCCGGAGCGAAGATCACCCCCGAGCCGCCGGAAGAGCGTCCGACCGCCGAATCCACGGTCCGGGCGGGTAGACCCGGCAGCGGTGCACGCAATGAGGGGGTGCTCCCCACGAGGAGGGCACCAAGGAGGGTGGTACCGCGGAGCCCCGGCTTCGTCCCTTCGTCAGCACGACGAAGCACCAGCGCCGACGCAGGAGCCGCCCGATGAGCACCGCCACACCCGGGGACCAGCACGCCTACAAGCCGGTCCCGCCCCAGGTCGACCTTCCCGCGATGGAGCGGGAGGTCCTTCGGCTGTGGCGCGAGCAGGGCACGTTCGCCGCGTCCCTGGCCGCGCGCGAGGGCGCCCCGTCCTGGACGTTCTACGAGGGGCCACCCACGGCCAACGGCCGACCGGGCACCCACCACGTCGAGGCCCGCGTCTTCAAGGACGTGTTCCCACGGTTCCGCACCATGCAGGGCTACCACGTCGAGCGGAAGGGCGGCTGGGACTGTCACGGCCTGCCCGTCGAGCTCGCCGTGGAGAAGGAGCTCGGCTTCGCCGGCAAGCAGGACATCGAGAAGTACGGGATCGCCGAGTTCAACGCCCGCTGCCGGGAGTCGGTGCTGCGCCACGTCGACGCCTTCGAGGAGATGACCGAGCGCATGGGCTACTGGGTCGACATGGACGACCCGTACCAGACCATGAGGCCGGCCTACATCGAGTCGGTCTGGTGGGCGCTGAAGCAGATCCACGACGCCGGACTCCTCGTGGAGGACCACCGGGTGGCGCCCTACTGCCCCCGCTGCGGCACCGGTCTGTCCGACCACGAGCTGGCGCAGGGCTACGAGACCGTCGTGGACCCCAGCGTCTACGTGCGGTTCCCGCTCACGTCGGGTCCGCTGGCCGGGAGCGCAGCCCTGCTGGTGTGGACGACGACGCCGTGGACACTGGTGTCCAACACCGCAGTGGCGGTTCGTCCCGACGTCGACTACGTCGTCGCCACCGACGGCACCGAGACCCTGCTCGTCGCCGAGCCGCTGTGGCAGAGCGTCCTCGGGGAGGGCTGGGAGGTCACCGGCCGCTACGCCGGCACGGACATGGAGCGCTGGGAGTACCAGCGGCCGTTCGAGCTGGTCGAGTTCCCGCCGGGGCAGGACGGCGGCCGCTCGCACTTCGTCGTGCTCGCCGACTACGTCACCACCGACGACGGCACCGGACTCGTGCACCAGTCCCCCGCCTTCGGCGAGGAGGACATGGCGGTCAGCCGCGCCTACGGCCTCCCCGTGGTCAACCCGGTGCGCCCGGACGGGCGGTTCGAGCAGTCGCTGCCCCTCGTCGGCGGGGAGTTCTTCAAGCACGCCGACACCGGCCTGGTCAGGGACCTCGACGAGCGCGGGCTCCTCTTCCGCCACCTCGCCTACGAGCACAGCTACCCGCACTGCTGGCGGTGCCACACCGCGCTGCTCTACTACGCCCAGCCCTCCTGGTACGTCCGGACCACCCAGCGCAAGGACGAGCTGCTGCGCGAGAACGAGCGCACCAACTGGTACCCCGACACGGTCAAGTGGGGTCGCTACGGCGACTGGCTGCACAACAACGTCGACTGGGCGCTGTCACGCAGGCGCTACTGGGGCACCCCGCTGCCGGTCTGGCGCTGCGAGGACGACCACCAGGTCTGGGTGGGGTCACTGGCCGAGCTGTCCGAGCTCTCCGGCACCGACCAGTCCCGGCTCGACCCCCACCGCCCGTACGTCGACGAGGTGGTGCTCGACTGCCCCACCTGTGGCCAGGAGGCACGCCGGGTGCCCGACGTCATCGACGCCTGGTTCGACTCCGGGTCGATGCCCTTCGCGCAGTGGGGATACCCCCACGTGGCGGGTTCGGCGGAGCGGTTCGCCGACGCGTATCCAGCGGACTTCATCTGCGAGGCGATCGACCAGACCCGCGGGTGGTTCTACACGCTGATGGCCGTCAACACGCTCGTGTTCGACCGTGGCTCGTACAAGAACGTCGTGTGCCTCGGCCACATCCTGGCCGAGGACGGCCGGAAGATGTCGAAGCACCTCGGCAACATCCTGGAGCCGATCCCCCTCATGGACGAGCACGGCGCCGACGCGGTGCGGTGGTTCATGGCCGCGTCGGGCTCGCCGTGGGTGGCGCGTCGGGTGGGGCCGGCGGCGCTGCAGGAGACCGTGCGCAAGGTGCTGCTGACCTACTGGAACACCGTGGCCTTCCAGGTGCTCTACGCCCGCACAGCCGGATGGCACCCCGTCGACAGCCCGGCGCCTCCGCTCGCGGAGCGGCCGGCGCTCGACCGCTGGGCCCTGTCGGAGGCCCACCGGCTCGTCGAGCGGGTCACCGCGTCCCTGGAGGGGTTCGACACCCAGCGGGCGGGTTCGCTGCTCTCGGGGTACGTCGACCAGCTCTCCAACTGGTACGTCCGGCGCTCGCGCCGGCGCTTCTGGGACGGCGACCCCGCGGCGCTGGCCACCCTGCACGAGTGCCTCTACGTCGTCACGCTGCTGATGGCGCCGATGACGCCGTTCATCACCGAGCGGGTGTGGCAGGACATGTTCGCCGCCACCTCGGACGAGGTGCCCGAGTCGGTGCACCTGGCCTCCTGGCCGCAGGTCGACGGGGCGCTGGTCGACGACCGGCTCGCGGAGCAGATGGCGCTGGTGCGCCGCCTCGTGGAGCTCGGCCGCGCGGCACGCGCCGAGGCGAAGGTGCGCACCCGGCAGCCGCTGCGGCGGGCGCTGATCCCCTCGACTGCCTACGACCTGCTCGACGGCCCGCTGCTCGCCGAGGTCGCCGAGGAGCTCAACGTCGGGGCCGTGGAGCGGCTCTCGGACGCCGGTGACCTCGTCGACCACAGCGCCAAGGGCAACTTCCGATCACTCGGCAAGCGCTTCGCCCGGCGTACGCCCCTCGTGGCCGCGGCCATCGCCACGGCCGACGCGGAGCAGCTGGCCCGTGAGCTGCGCGACCAGGGTCGCGCCGACGTGGTCGTCGAGGGCGAGACAGTCGAGGTGCTGCCCGACGAGGTCATCGTCTCCGAGCGGCCGCGGGAGGGCTGGTCGGTCGTCAACGAGCAGGGCGAGACGGTCGCCCTCGACCTCGAGGTCACCGAGGAGCTGCGTCGCGCCGGCCTGGCGCGCGAGGTGGTCCGGCTGGTGCAGGAGGCCCGCAAGAGCAGCGGCTTCGACGTCTCCGACCGGATCTCCCTGGTGTGGCAGGCCGAGGGCGAGCTCGCGGCCGCGATCGGCGAGCACGCCGAGTCAGTGGCCGGCGAGGTCCTCGCCACGTCGATGAGCGCAGGCGAGCCGAGCGGCGAGGTCTTCGGCGACACCGAGCTCGGCCTGCGGTTCAGCGTCGTGCGCGCCTGAAGCACCTGGCACGCCGGTGCCCACGTCGGGTGCCTGAGGACCCTCGTCCGCCGCGACAGACGACAGCGCCCCCCGGCCGGGCCGGGAGGCGCTGTCCGTGCAGGTCGTGTCAGCTCGTGGAGTCCTGCTTCGTGGAGCTCTGACTGGGCTGCTGACCGTCGGACGAGGCGGCGGCAGCCTTGCCGTCGCCCTCGAGTGACTGGAGCTGCTGCTGGAAGTAGTCGCGCAGCTCCTGACGGTAGGACTTCTCGAACTCCCGGAGGCGCGTGACCTCCTCGTCGAGCCGGCTCTTCTCCGACTCGAGGTCGCCCATGAGCTGCTGGCGGCGCTCGGCGGTCTCGGCGTCGAGGGCCTGGGCGCGCTCGCGGGCCTCCTCCTCGGCATGCTTGGCGCTGCTCGAGGTCTCCTCCTTGACGCGCTCGGCCTCGGCCTTGGCCTCGCCCAGGATCTGGTCGGCCTGCTCCTGGGCCTCGGCGACCAGCTCGTCGGCGTTGCGGCCGGCCAGCTCGAGCAGACGGGTCGCAGCGCGCGAGGCGTCGGCGGTGGTGGTGACCTGGATGGTCTCCACCTCGCCCCGGCCACCGGCCTCGGCGACCTTCTGCGGCTCCGGCTCGCTCGGCTCGGGCTCGGGCTGCTTGGCCGGCTCCGGCTCGGGCTTCTTCTCCGCCTCCGGCTCGGGCTCGGGCTGCTTCTCGGGCTGCTTCTCGGGCTCGGCCTTGGCGGGCGCCTCGCCACCGGCGGCCTCGAGCTTCGAGCGCAGCTCGTCGTTCTCCTTGGTCAGCCGGGTGAGCTCCGCCTCGACCTCGTCGAGGAACTGGTCGACCTCACCCATGTCGTAGCCCTCGCGCAGGCGTACGGCGGTGAAGCGCTTGTTGCTCACGTCCTCAGGAGTCAGAGGCATGAACCCCCCTGTCGTCGTGTCCGATGCCGATGGCACGCCGGGTGCCAGGGGTCACCGTACCGCGTGTCGCCCCGAGCGCTCCCGGGCGTCCCACGGAGCGACTAGAGCCCGAAGACGGCCCGCGTGATGCCCATGAGCACGTAGACGGCGATGAGCACGATGATGAAGGCGAGGTCGAGCATGATCGAGCCGAGTCGCAGCGGCGGCACGAACCTGCGCACCAGGTTGATCGGCGGGTCGGTGGTGGAGTAGACGATCTCGAGCAGCACGAGCAGGAAGCCTCGCGGGCTCCACGACCTGGCGAAGACCTGCACCCAGTCGAAGACGAAGCGCACGAACAGCAGGATCAGGAACAGCTGGAGGACCACATAGATGATGGCGCCGATGATCTGCACCGGGAGAGCCTAGGCGTCGCAGATGTGAGGAACCTGAGCGGTGGCAGGTCAGCTCTGGTTGAAGAAGCCGTTCTCCGCCATCCGCTGCCGCTCCTCCTGCGCCACCGACACGTTGGGCGGGCAGAGCAGGAACACCTTCGCGGTGACCCGGTCGATGCTGCCGTGCACGGCGAAGATGAGCCCGGCGGCGAAGTCGACGAGCCGCTTGGCGTCGGAGTCGTCCATCTCCGAGAGGTTCATGATGACGGGGACGCCGGACCGGAAGGCCTCGCCCACAGCGCGGGCGTCGTTGTACGTCGTGGGGTGGAGCGTGGTGATGCGCGACAGCTCGGTCACCTGGGGGGTGGCGGTGACGGTGGTGCTGCCACCACGTCGGCGCTCCGCGAGCTGCGACACGGGTGCGGGCCGGGAGTCGTCGCCCTGCCGGGGCACGGACGGCGTCGCGGCGCGACCTGGCTCGTCACCGTCGAGGTAGTCGTCGTCGTAGCGCTCGCTGTCCTCGAGCAGCCCCAGGTAGACACCCATCCTGCGCATCGCGCTGCCCATGACCGAACCTCCGCTGTGTGTCGTTGGTGCTGTTCGAGGCTAACGGTGCGCGGGGCGGTTTCCGAGGACCGCGCTCCCGACGCGCACGTGTGTCGCGCCGTGGCGCACCGCGTGCTCGAGGTCGGCGCTCATGCCCGCGGACAGCCAGGTGGCACCCGGTGCCTGCTCACGCGTCTGTGCGGCGATCGTCGCGAGACGGGTGAACACCTCGTCCGGGTCGGCGTCGAGCGGCGCCACGGCCATCACGCCGCGCAGCCGGAGGCCCTCGGCGTCGAGCACGGCGTCCACGAGGGCAGCGAGGTCACCGGGTGCGACCCCTGCGCGCTTCTTCCGCGCCTCCGGTGGGTCCAGGCTGACCTGCACGGTCACGTCGAGAGGTCGCCCGCGCTCGTGCGCCGAGCGGCTCATGCCCGGGAGCAGCCGCGGCCGGTCGACGGACTGCACCACGTCGGCCCACTCCCCGACGGCCGCGGCCTTGTTGCTCTGCAGTCCCCCGACGAAGTGCCAGGTGAGGTCGAGCTCGGCGCACTCCGCGCGCTTGGCGACCCCCTCCTGGTGACGGTTCTCCGCGACGTGACGGACCCCGAGGTCGGCGAGCAGCCGCACGTCGGAGGCGGGGAAGAACTTGGTGACCACCACCAGGGTGACGTCGTCCGCCGCCCTCCCGACGCTCGCGCAGGCCTCACCGATGCGACGCCGCACGTCGCCGAGGCCGCGCTCGATCTCGAGCCGCCGGTCCGCCGCGCTCACGGGAGGACCCGGACGAGACCCGCCATACGCCCGGCACCGTCTCCGTCACGACGGTAGGAGTACAGGTCGTCGTTCTCCCGGCTGCAGCGGGCGGCGTCCACGACGGCCACGCCCGCCCGGCTCAGCTGGGCCGACACCGCGGCCCCGAGGTCGAGCGAGGGGGTGCCCCACGAGGTCTCCGCCCACGCCTGGGGCACCACCTCCGCCACCTCTGCCCGCATGTCGTCGGGCACCTCGTAGCAGGCTCCGCAGACGTGGGGACCGACCCACGCTGTCAGCTGCTCGGCACCGACCTCGCGCATCCGCTCGGCCACCGCGGTCACGACCCCCCGACGGACCCCGGCCCTGCCCGCGTGCGCGACCCCGACCACGCGCCGACCCGGGTCCGCGAGCAGGACCGGGACGCAGTCGGCGACCAGCACCATGAGGGTGAGGCCGGGCTCGTCGGTCACCAGGCCGTCGGCCTCCGGCAGCTCGTCGGCGGGCGCTCGTACGACGGCCACGGCGGCGCCGTGCACCTGGCGCATCCGGGCCACCGGGGCCTCGGGGTCGCCGGCGAAGGCAGACATCACGCGGCGCAGGTTGTCCTGCACCGCCGCCGGGTCGTCCTGGGTGCGCACCGCGAGGTTGAGGCTGGCGAAGGGCCCGGTGGAGACGCCGCCGGCCCGGTCGGTGAAGGCGACACCGACCGGGCCGAGCGTGTCCTCGAAGGCGAACACCGAGGGGTGCGACCTACTTCAGGAACTCGGGGACGTCGAGCTCCTCCAGCGCGCGCGGGCGGCTGGCCACCGGCGCCGGCGTGCGCGGCGCCTCGGCCGGGCGGGTGCTGGGCTGGCTCGCGGCCGGACGGCTCGGGCTGGGCCGGTCGGGCTCACGACGCAGGCCGGCGATCGCTGCCCGGGTGTCGGCCTGGGTCTGGCTCGGCACCGGCTCGCGGCGCATGGCGCCCTCACGACGCTTCGGCATCCCGCCGTCGAACCCGGCCGCGATGACCGTGACCCGGACCTCGTCACCCAGGGCGTCGTCGATGACGGCACCGAAGATGATGTTGGCGTCCGCGTGCGCCGCCTGCGACACCAGCGCCGCGGCCTCGTTGATCTCGAAGAGGCCCAGGTCGGACCCGCCCGCGATCGACAGCAGGACGCCGTGGGCGCCCTCGATGGAGGCCTCGAGCAGCGGGCTGGAGACCGCCATCTCGGCTGCGGCGATGGCGCGGTCGTCGCCCCGGGCGGACCCGATGCCCATGAGCGCGGACCCGGCGTTCTGCATCACCGACTTCACGTCGGCGAAGTCGAGGTTGATCAGGCCGGGGGTCGTGATCAGGTCGGTGATGCCCGAGACACCCTGCAGCAGCACCTGGTCGGCCTGCTTGAAGGCGTCGAGCATCGAGACGCTGCGGTCGCTGATCGAGAGCAGGCGGTCGTTGGGGATGACGATGAGGGTGTCGACCTCCTCGCGCAGCCCGGAGATGCCCTCCTCGGCCTGGTTGGCCCGACGCTTGCCCTCGAAGGCGAACGGCCGGGTGACCACACCGATGGTGAGGGCACCCAGGGAGCGCGCGATCCGCGCGACCACGGGTGCGCCGCCGGTGCCGGTGCCACCGCCCTCGCCGGCGGTCACGAAGACCATGTCGGCGCCCTTGAGCACCTCCTCGATCTCGTCGGCGTGGTCCTCGGCGGCCTTGCCGCCGACATCGGGGTTGGCGCCGGCGCCGAGGCCCCGGGTCAGCTCACGCCCGATGTCGAGCTTGACGTCGGCGTCGCTCATGAGCAGCGCCTGCGCGTCGGTGTTGATGGCGATGAACTCGACGCCCTTGAGGCCGACCTCGATCATGCGGTTGACGGCGTTGACACCACCGCCGCCGATCCCGACGACCTTGATCACGGCCAGGTAGTTCTGCGGTGCACCCACGGCTGGGATCCCTCTCACTCGGTGGGCCGCCGTCTGACGGCCGATGGGTTGTGCTCGATCGGCGGGGAAGCGACTGGCCTTCCGAAACATTAACCTTCAGGTGGAGGGTTAACGTTATGTCAACCTGTCGTTGACGAAGAACCTAGGTCCGCCACGGCCGCGGACCCCGCAGACACGCAGGCGTGTCGACAAATCGCGGAACTTTCTCGGCGGCCAGCCACCGACCCACGGCTCGTGGGGCACGAGCCGGACGGGACGCGCGAGGCCCTGGAGCCGAGGGCGTCGGGCGACGCCGCCCCCGCAGCCGTGGATGGGTCTGGCCTCCGTGGAGCGGGCCGCAGCGACGAAGGAGCAGCGGGCCGCGGAACGGGTGGATGGCTGCGGGGGCGGTGGCGTCCGGCGACCGGAGGCCATCCGGGGTCTCGGGGCGCTCGGGCTCAGGGACTCAGGGGCGGACGGTGGGGCGGCCGGGGGCGGTGACGTCGAAGACCGACCCCTTGCGCTGCAGCAGCACCTCGAGCACGCGCGCCTTGTCCGACGCCTGGTCGGCGCTCCCCCAGTTGACGCGAGCACCGCCCCGCAGGTGCAGCACGATCCGGTCGATGCTGCCGACGTCGAGGCGCTCGACCCGCTTCAGGATGTCGTCGGGCAGCGAGCCGACGACCTGCGCCGCCTCCGCCAGCGCCTCCACCGAGGTGGTGGCGCGCATCTGCACCCACGGCAGCCCCTTCGGCTGCTCGGCGTAGTCGCGGAAGACGACGCCCTGGTCGTCGACGCCGCGCCAGGTGCCCTCGCGGTCGACGGCCACCACGGCCTGCCGCTCCGTGACCTCGACGGAGATCGCGTCGGGCCACGCCCGCGAGACGTCCGCGGAGCGCACGGGCGCCAGCTCCTCCACCCGGGCCTGGATCGCGTCGAGGTCGACGGTGGCCACCGGTACGCCGGTCGGCACCTGCGCGGCGTCGCGCACCTCGCGCTCCGACAGCACGGCGAGGCCCTGCACCTCGGTGCTCTTGACGGCCATCACGGAGGAGAAGAAGACCAGCCACACGCCGCCGGCGACGAGCCCGATCGCCGCCAGCACGAGCAGGACGCGCTTGAGCAGGCGCCAGCGCCGGGCGCGGACGCGCTGCAGGAACCGGCTGCGGCTGCGCTGCACGGTGGGCGGCACGCCGGCGGGCGGTCCGGGCTGTCCGAGGGGTCGGGGACGCTGGCGTAGCGCGGGCATCAGGCTCCTCCTCCACTGCTGAGCTCGGCGAGCACCTGGGGTGCGAGCTCGGTGACGTCGCCCGCGCCCAGGGTCAGCACCAGGTCGCCGGCGCGGGCGAGCCGGGCCAGCAGGGCTGGCACCTGCGTGCGGTCGGGCACGAACCGCACGTGCTGCTCGGGCAGCGGCACGTGCGCGGCGACGAGGGCGCCGTCCACTCCCGGCTCGGGGTCCTCCCGGGCGAGGTAGACGTCGAGCACGACGACCTCGTCGGCGGCACCCAGCGCCTCTCCCATGCCTGCCCCGAAGATCCTCGTGCGGGAGACGAGGTGGGGCTGGAAGGCGACGATGACGCGGCCCTCTCCGGCGAGCGCGCGAGCGGCCTGGAGGTCCCCCGCGATCTCCTTGGGGTGGTGGGCGTAGCTGTCGTAGACGCGGACGCCGGCCGCCTCGCCCTTGCGCTCCATGCGGCGACGGGTGCCGGTGAACGACCCCAGCCCGCGGGAGAGGGCGTCGAACGGGAAGCCCAGGCGCAGCCCGGTGGCGAGCGCCGCGAGCGCGTCGAGCACGTAGTGGCGCCCCGGGATCTGCAGGGTCACCCGGCCCAGCGTCTCCCCGCCCTGCACCACGTCGAAGGCGGACGTGCTGCCCACGAGCTCGAGCCCGACCGCACGCAGGTCGTGCCCCTCACCCTCGCCGGTGGCGACCACGTCGAGCCCGGCGTCCCGGGCGACCTCGACGAGCGCGGCGGCCCCCGCGTCGTCCGCGCACACGACCAGGAACCCGGCGCGGTCGATGCGCAGCACGAACTCGGTGAACGCCTGGTGGTAGGCCTCCTCGGTCTCCCACTGGTCCAGGTGGTCGGCCTCGACGTTGGTCACCACGCCGGCGTACGGCGTGTAGACGAGGAAGGCGCCGTCGCTCTCGTCCGCCTCGGCCACGAACAGGTCGCTCGACCCCTCCGCCGCGTTGGTGCCGCTGGCGCTCAGGTCGCCGCCGATCGTGTACGTCGGGTCGGCGCCGGCCGCGAGCAGCGCGGTGGCCAGCAGCGACGTCGTCGTGGTCTTGCCGTGGGTGCCGGCCACGGCGACCACCTGTCGGCCGAGCATGAGCGCCTGCATCGCCGCCGAGCGCGGCAGCACGAGCAGGCCGCGCCGCGTGGCCTCCACCACCTCGGGGTTGTCCTCCCGCACTGCGGTCGAGACGACCACGGTGTCCGCGCCCTCCACCTGATCGGCTGCATGGCCGACGTGCACCCTCGCCCCGAGGTCGCGCAGCGAGGCCAGCGTGGCCGACTCCGCTGCGTCGCTGCCGCTGACGGTGATGCCCCTGGACAGCATGATGCGCGCGATCGCGGAGAGCCCCGCCCCGCCGATCCCCACGAAGTGCACCGACCCCAGCGCGTCGGCAGCCGGGATGTCGACGGGCACGGGGACCCTCACCGCGCGGCCTCCAGGATCATCCGGGCGAGCTGCTCGTCGGCGTCGCGCGGGATGAGGTCGGCGGCCGCCCGGCTCATCATCCCGAGCCGGTCGTGGTCACCGAGGAGGCCCGGCACGGTGCCGCCGACCCACTCCGGGGTCATCGCGGAGTCGTCCACCAGCAGCCCGCCGCCGGCGTCGACGACGGGACGTGCGTTGAGCGCCTGCTCACCGTTGCCGATCGGCAGCGGCACGAACACGGCGGGAAGCCCGACCGCGGCCACCTCGGTCACGGTGTTCGCCCCCGCGCGGCAGATCACCAGGTCGGCCGCGGCGTAGGCGAGATCCATCCGGTCGACGTAGGCCAGCACCTGGTACGGCGGCTGCCCCGGCTGCGCCGCGACGTCGACCTGCTGCTGCGGGCCGATGACGTGGAGCACCTGCACGCCTGCTCCCGCCAGTGCCGGCTGCGCCGCCGAGACGGCCTGGTTGAGCCGCCGCGCGCCCTGGGACCCCCCGGTCACCAGCAGGGTGGGGAGCTCGGGGTCGAGGCCGAAGGCGGCACGCCCCTCCGCACGCAGCGCGGGGCGGTCGAGCGTCGAGATCATCCGGCGGATCGGCAGCCCGACGTAGCGCGCATGGCGCAGCGGCGTCTCCGGGAAGCTGGTGGCCACGTGGGTGGTGAACCGGGCGCCGAGCCTGTTGGCCACGCCGGGCAGGGCGTTGCCCTCGTGGACCACGATCGGCAGCCGGCGCTTGCGGGCCGCGAGGTAGGCGGGCACCGAGACGTAGCCGCCGAACCCCACCACCACGTCGGGTCGCACCCGGTCGATGACCTCGAGGGCGGCCGCCCTGGCGGCGCGCAGCCGGCCGGGCACGCGGGCGAGGTCGGCCGAGACGCGGCGGGGCAGCGGCACGGGCGGCACCAGCTCGAGCGGGTAGCCGGCCTCGGGCACCACCCGCACCTCGAGCCCACGTGGCGTGCCCAGTGCGGTGACCTCGGCCGAGGGCTCGAGCCGGCGCACGGCGTCGGCGGTGGCGAGCAGGGGCGAGGTGTGGCCGGCGGTGCCTCCGCCGGCCATGAGGACCTTCACCGGCCGGCCCGGGTCCGGGCTCGGCGCGAGGACAGCCCGCGTGCGACGACCCCGGCCACCCGACGACGGCCGGGGCCTCCGGCGGCGTCGTCCGCCTCGGCTCGGGCGATCGCGATGAGCAGGCCGACCGCGACCAGGCTGGGCAGCAGCGCCGACCCGCCGTAGGAGACCAGCGGCAGGGGCAGCCCGATGACCGGCAGCAGCGCCAGCACCATGCCGACGTTGATGAGCATCTGCGCGGTCAGCCAGATCGTGACGCCGGCCGCGAGGTAGCGGGAGAAGGGGTCGCGCGCCTGCCGCGCCACCCGGAACCCGGCGTAGGCGAAGGTGAGGAAGAGGCCGAGGACCAGGAGGGTGCCCACCAGCCCGAGCTCCTCCCCCAGCACCGCGAAGATGAAGTCGGTGTGGGAGGCCGGCAGCGTGCCCCACTTCTGCTGGCTGGCCCCGATGCCCTTGCCGAAGAGCCCCCCGCTCGACATCGCGAAGATCCCGTGGGCCGCCTGCCACCCGGCTCCGTCGAACGTCTGGAAGGGGTCGACGAAGCTGGTGAGCCGCTCCATGCGCTCCGGTGAGGACGCCGCCAGGGAGAACGCCCCGACCGCCGCGACCATGAAGGACCCGACGAACATCCGCGTCGGGGCTCCCACCACCCAGAGCATGCCGAGCACGATGGCGAGCAGCACCAGGGCGGTGCCGAGGTCGTGGCCCAGGACCACCAGGACGACCACCGCGGTCATCATCGGCAGCACCGGGATCAGCGTGTGCTTCCAGTCGCCGAGCAGGTGCTCCTTGTTGGCGAAGACGTGCGCGCACCACAGCACCGCGCCCAGCTTGGCCATCTCGGAGGGCTGGATCCGGATCGGGCCGAGCGCGAGCCAGTTCTTGTTGCCGTCGACCTCGACGCCCATGTACTGCGTGAGGCTGAGCAGCACGATCGCGAGCACCATGCCCGGCCAGGCGAGCGCGCGGAGCCCCCGCTGCGGGAGCCTCACCGCGAACCACACGAACGGCGCCGCCAGCACCACCCAGGTGAGCTGGCGCAGGAAGTAGTAGTAGCTGTTGCCGTAGGTGCGGAAGCCGTCGACGCTCGAGGAGCTCAGCACCATGACCAGGCCCAGGGTGAGCAGCAGGCCCACCGAGCCGACGAGCATGTAGTAGGAGGCCAGCGGACGGTCGAACGTGCGTCGCAGCGCCTCGGTCCACCGGCCCCGGGGCCGGACGGTGGTCGCCACGGGCGTGGTGCGGTGCGCCGTCGTGGTCACGAGATCGCCATGGCCTTCCCGGCTGTGGTGCTCAGCTCTCGCGGAGACGGCGGACCGACTCGGCGAAGGCGTCCCCACGCGCGCCGTAGTTCGCGAACATGTCCATGGACGCGCACCCCGGCGCCAGCAGGACGGTGTCACCCGGCTGGGCGAGACCGGCCGCGGCGCCGACCACGCGATCCATCGCTCCAGTGTCCTCGTCGGCGACCTCGATCACCGGCACCTGCGGCGCGTGTCGCCCGAGCGCCTCGGCGATGACGGCGCGGTCGCGACCGAGCAGCACGACCCCCCGCAGCCGGTCTCCCACCGTGGTGACCAGGTCGTCGAACCTGGCGCCCTTGGCGAGCCCGCCGGCCACCCAGACCACGTGCTCGTAGGCCTGCAGCGACGACTGCGCCGCGTGCGGGTTGGTGGCCTTGGAGTCGTCCACGTAGTCGACCTCGTCGACCCGCGCCACGTGGGCGATCCGGTGCCCGTCGGGGCGGAAGGACCGCAGTCCGTCGCGCACCGCCACCTGGCTGACACCGTGGCCACGGGCGAGGGCCGCGGCGGCCAGCGCGTTGGCCACGAAGTGCGGAGCGGGGGAGGCGAGGTCGTCGATGGTGCACAGCTCGGCGGCGCTGTGCCGCCGCTCCTCCACGAAGGCCCGGTCGGCGAGGATCTCGTCGACCAGGCCCACCATCCCCACACCCGGGACGCCCAGGGTGAAGCCGATGGCGCGGGCGCCCTCGACGACGTCGGCCTCGCGCACCAGCTCCTCGGTCATCGGGTCGGCCACGTTGTAGACGCAGGCGCGCTCGACGTTCTGGTAGATCCGCCCCTTGTCCGAGGCGTAGTCGCGCAGGGACGGGTACCAGTCGAGGTGGTCCTCGGCGACGTTGAGCACGACGGACGACTCGCACGCGAGGGAGGTCGTGTAGTGCAGCTGGAAGCTCGACAGCTCCACCGCCAGCACGTCGTAGGGGTCCGGCTCCATGACGGCCTCGACGATCGGGAGCCCGACGTTGCCGCAGGCGATCGACCGGAGACCGGCCTCGCGCAGGATCGCGTCCAGCATCTGCACGGTGGTGGTCTTGCCGTTGGTGCCCGTGACCCCCAGCCACGGGGTCGGCGGCTCGGGGTGGGTGCCCTGGTGCGTCAACCGCCAGGCCAGCTCGACCTCGCCCCAGACCGGCACCCCACGCGCTGCTGCCTGTGCCAGCAGCGGGGCGTCGGGCCGCCACCCGGGCGAGGTGACCACGAGGTCGACGTCGTCGGGCAGGACGGCCGTGGTGCCCTCCCCCAGCCTGACCGACGCACCCAGGATCTCGAGCAGGGTCGCCTTCTCGCCGCGGTCGCCGGCGTCGGACTCGTCGAGCACGGTCACCCGGGCGCCGAGGTGGGTCAGGTTGTCGGCGGCAGCGAAACCGGACACGCCGAAGCCGGCCACGACCGCGCGCACGCCGTCCCAGGAGTCGTGCTTGCCCAGCGCCGACAGGTCCGCGGGGTGCTCATGCCCCGGCCACCCATTCGGCGTAGAACAGGCCCAGGCCTCCCGCCACGCAGAGGCCGCAGATGATCCAGAAGCGGATGACGACGGTGATCTCGTCCCAGCCCTTGAGCTCGAAGTGGTGGTGCAGCGGAGCCATGCGGAACATCCGCTTCCCGCCGGTGGCCTTGAAGTAGCCGACCTGCAGCATCACCGACGCCGCCTGGGCCACGAAGAGACCTCCCAGCACCACCAGCAGCAGCTCGGTGCGGGTGAAGATCGCGAAGCCGGCCAGGGCGCCGCCCAGGGCGAGCGAGCCGGTGTCGCCCATGAAGATCTTGGCCGGCGAGGCGTTCCACCACAGGAACCCGAAGCAGGCCCCGGTGAGCGCTGCCCCCAGCACGGCGAGGTCGAGCGGGTCGCGCACGCCGTAGCAGGCGGGGCCGGGGCTGAGCCGGCACGACTGGTTGTTCTGCCAGATGTTCATGATCGTGTAGGCGCCGAAGACCATCGTGGAGGCGCCGGTGGCCAGGCCGTCGAGGCCGTCGGTGAGGTTCACCGCGTTGGAGGCGCCCGCGATCATGATCAGGATCAGGAGCACGACCAGCACGGTCGGCAGCATCCACTGCTCCAGGTCGCGGGTGAAGGAGATGAACCTCGACGCCGGGGTCTCGCCGCGGTCGTCGGGGAACTGCAGCGCCAGCAGGCTGAAGATGATCGCCACCAGGAACTGCCCGGCCATCTTGGCCTTGCTGCGCAGGCCGAGCGAGCGCTGACGCGCGATCTTGATGTAGTCGTCCAGGAACCCCACGGCACCGAGACCCACGAACAGGAAGATCAGCAGCAGGCCCGAGGCCGACGGCGTGAGGCCGGTCAGCAGGTTGGCCAGGAAGTAGCCCAGCACCGTCGCCCCGATGATGACCGTCCCGCCCATCGTGGGGGTGCCCCGCTTGGTGTGGTGGGTGGTGGGGCCGTCGTCGCGGATGAGCTGGCCGTAGCCCTGGCGGCGGAAGAACCGGATGGCGCTCACCGTGCCGATCAGCGTCAGCACGAGCGAGAGGCCCCCGGAGAGGAGGATCGCCCTCACCGGCCGCCACCGCCCCCGGGCGCCGACCCCGCCAGCAGGGCGTCCGCGACCTCGTCGAGGGCGGCGCCGCGCGAGGCCTTGACCAGCACCACGTCACCGGCGCCGGTCCGGTCGCGCAGCCAGGACGGCCGCGGCCTCGTTGTCCTCCACCAGGACGGGCTCCTCTCCCTCTGCGGCGCCGCGCTCGCGCAGCGCCTCCTCGGCACCGTATACGACGTCCTGCGCCACGGTGCCCACACCGACGACGCGGGTGACGCCGAGGTCGACCGCCAGTCTGCCGACCGCACGGTGCTCGGCGGCAGCCGACTCGCCCAGCTCGCGCATCTCGCCCAGCACGGCCACGGAGCGGGCGTCGCGGCCGCGCGCGACCGCGACCAGTGCCTGCAGCGCTGCGGCCATGGAGTCCGGGTTGGCGTTGTAGGCGTCGTTGAGCACCACCAGCCCGTCGGCACGCTCGTGCAGCTCCATGCGCCACCGGGACAGCGAGGCGACGGTCGCGAGCGCGGCGGCGACGTCGTCGAGCGACATGCCGACCGCGACGCCCACCGCCGCGGCGGCTGCGGCGTTGGACGCCTGGTGGGCGCCGAGCAGCCGCAGCCGCACGTCCGCCGCCTGCGAGCCGTGGACGAGCCGGAACGCGGGACATCCGTCCGGACCCAGCTGCTCCTCCTCGATCCGCACGTCGGCGTCGGCGTCGCGGCCGTACGTCGTCACCCGCGCTCGCGGTGCGCCGCGCCATCGCCGCCACGCGCTCGTCGTCGGCGTTGAGCACCGCGACCCCGTCGTCCGGGAGCGCCTCGACGAGCTCGCCCTTGGCCGTCGCGATCGCGTCCTGGCTGCCGAACTCGCCGATGTGCGCCTTGCCCACGTTGAGCACGAGCCCGATGTCGGGCGGGGCGATCGCGCAGAGCTCGCGCAGGTGGCCCACCCCGCGAGCGCCCATCTCGAGGACGAGGAAGCGGGTGCCGGGGCCCGCGCGCAGCACGGTGAGGGGCAGGCCGAGCTCGTTGTTGAACGAGCCCTGGGTCGCCACCGTCTCCCCCGCGGCCGTCAGCACGACGGCCAGCAGGTCCTTGGTGGTGGTCTTGCCCTGCGACCCGGTCAGGGCCACGACCGTGAGGTCGGGCAGCTCGGCGAGCAGGCGACGCGCGAGCGCCTGCAGCGCCGACCGCGCGTCGTCGACGAGGACGGCCGGCACCCCGACGGGTCGGCTGCCGAGCACCGCCGCCGCTCCCGACGCAACAGCTGCGGCGGCGTGGTCGTGGCCGTCGGCCCGCTCCCCGACGAACGCCGCGAACAGCCCGCCCGGCACCACCTCGCGCGAGTCGATGAAGGCGGGCCCGGTGACGACCACGTCGGCGGCGCCGGGGACGTCGTCGGCCACCCTGCCGCCGACGATGTCGGCCACCTCGGCCAGGGTCCAGCCGATCACGACGCTCCCTCGCGGACGACCGCGCGCAGCGCCGCCCGGAGCTCGTCCCGGTCGTCGAAGGGGTGCACCACGCCGGCGACCTCCTGGCCGGTCTCGTGACCCTTGCCCGCCACCACCAGGCAGTCGCCGGGACCCGCGAGGCCGACGGCCAGCCGGATCGCGGCACGGCGGTCACCCTCCTCGTGCACCTCGGCGTCGCCGCGTCGCGCACCGCCGAGGAGCTCGCGGCGGATGGACGCGGGGTCCTCGCTGCGCGGGTTGTCGTCGGTGACCACGACGACGTCGGCGAGCCGCGCGGCGATCTCGCCCATCACGGGCCGCTTGCCGCGGTCGCGGTCACCCCCGGCTCCGATGACGAGGATGACGCGGCCCGGCGTCGAGCCCCGAACACTGCCCAGCACCGCCTCGACCGCGTCGGGCTTGTGGGCGTAGTCGACCACGGCGGTGAAGCCCTGGCCCTCGTCGACGGCCTCCATCCGGCCGGGCACGCCACCGGCCCGACCCATGGCAGCCGCCACCGTGGCCGCGTCGTAGCCGCTCTCGGCCAGCACCGCGACCGCGCACACCGCGTTGGCGACGTTGAAGTCGCCGGGCAGCGGCACCTCGACCGGCACCTCCCCGCCCGGGCCGTGGAGCACGAACCGGGACCCGGTCGGCGTCGGCTGCACCTGGTCCGCCCACCAGTCGGCGCCGGCGTCGGCGTGCCGGGAGAAGGTGCGCATCGGGACGGCTGCCTCGGCCAGCAGCCGGCGCCCGTGCTCGTCGTCGAGGTTGACCAGGCCGAGCCTGGCGCGCTCGGGGGTGAACAGCTGCGCCTTGGCCGCGAAGTAGTCCTCGAGGTCGGCATGGAAGTCGAGGTGGTCCCGCCCCAGGTTGGTGAAGGCGGCGACGTCGAAGACCACGCCGTCGACCCGCCCCATGACCAGGGCGTGGCTGGACACCTCCATCGCGCAGCCCGACACCCCCTCCTCGACCATGACCGCGAACAGCGCGTGCAGGGCGGGCGCCTCGGGCGTGGTCAGCGACGACGCGACGTCGTGGCCCGCGATGCGCGTGCCGACGGTGCCGACGACGGCAGCGCGCTCGCCGCTCGCCGCGAGCGCCGCCTCCGCCAGCCGGGTCGTCGTGGTCTTGCCCTGCGTGCCGGTGACCCCGACCAGGCGCAAGGACTCCGCGGGCTCGCCGTACACCTGGGCGGAAACCGCTCCGAGCACGCCACGCGGTCGCTGCACCCGGAGCAGCGGCAAGCGTGACGCCGGCCTCCCGGCAGAGCACCGCGCCCTCGTCGTCGGTGAGCACGGCCACCGCTCCTGAGGCCTGAGCCCCCGAGGCGAAGCGAGCTCCGTGGGTCGAGGCACCCGGCGCTGCGACGTACAGGTCGCCGGGCTCGACCGCCCGGCTGTCGACCGTGATACCGGTGACCTCCACCGATGCCACGTGCCCGTCGACTGGGTCGAGGGAGGCGGGGAGTCGCCCGGCCAGCTCACCGAGGGGGGTGCGGCGAGGGTGTCTCGGCCTGGTCCGGATCACGCCCGGAATCTACCGCCCCATCCGCAGGTATCCCGCGCCGCGCCCGTTGTCCGCCTTGCGCAGCGCGGCGTCCTCGCGCTCGGTCGGGGTGGGGTGCCACTCGACCGGCAGCCGCCCGAAGCCGTCGTCCGAGGGCGGCACGGCGTACTTCTGCAGCAGGTAGCCCATCAGCTTGCGGAAGACCGGGCCGCCGGTCGAGCCGCCGCCGCCGCCGTTGCGCGGCTTGTGCACCACCACGTAGACGGTGAACCGCGGGTCGGCGGCAGGGGCGAACCCTCCGAAGGACACCGTGAAGTCGCGGCCGTAGCAGCCGCACTGGGGGCTCACACGCTGGGCCGTCCCCGTCTTGCCCGCCACCTGGTAGCCCGGCACGCCTGCAGTGGCTGCCGTGCCCTCCTTCTCGTCCAGCACCATCTTCATCATCCGCATGACCTGGGTCGCGGCCCGTGGACCGACCACCTGCCGGGTGTCGGCGGTCTCGGTGCCCGTCGCGCGGCCCTGGGTGTCGATCACCCGGCCCTGGACGACGCTGGGCTGGATGTACTCACCGCCGCGGGCGATGGTGTTGAGTGCCGCGGTCATGTGCATCGCGGTGACCGCGATGCCCTGGCCGAAGGCGATGTTGTCGCGCTCGACCTGGATCCAGTCGCTCCAGTGCGACAGCATCCCGGGCTCCTGGCCGTAGCCCTCGATGCCGACACGATCAGCCAGCCCGAACTCGCGCAGGTACCGGTAGAGGGTGGGCGACGGCATCTCGCGCGCGGCGAGCACCGTGCCGATGTTGGAGGACTTCGCGAGCACTCCCGTCATCGTCAGCCGCAGCAGCCCGTGCTCGAAGTGGTCGCTGATCACGCGGTCGGAGCTGCTGAGCTTCTCGGGCACCGTGATCCGGGTCCGCGGCGTGACGAGGCCCTCCTCGATGAGGGCGGCCGCGGTCACGACCTTCTGCACCGACCCGGGCTCGTAGAGGTCGGCGAACGCCGCCGAACCGAGGTTGCCCGTGGTCTCGTGGTAGTCGTCGTTGGCGTCGTACGACGGGTAGTCGGCGACCGCGAGCAGCTCGCCGGTGCGCACGTCCATCGCGACGGCACTGCCGGACTCGGCCCGGGCGCCCTCGACGGCCTGGCGCAGCAGGCGCTGGGCGTAGAACTGCACGTCTCGGTCGATCGTGAGGGTGAGGTCGTCGCCGTCGGTCGGGTCCACCGTGCTGTTGTCGCCCAGCGGGATCCGGGCGCCGTCGATGCCGACGTCGTAGGTGGTCGAGCCGTCCTTGCCGGACAGCAGCGAGTCGTAGACCATCTCGACGCCGCCGACGGCCTCGCCCTCGCGGTTGGTGTAGCCCAGCAGGTTGGCGGCGATGTCCTTGCCGGGGTAGCTGCGCAGCGGGTCGCGCCTGACGTCGATCCCCTTGTAGCCGAGCTCGTCGAGCTCCTCGACCACGGCGCGCGCCTTCGCCGACGGCACTCGCCGGGCGATGTAGCGGAAGTGGACGTCCTCGTCGGGGTAGTCGAGGTTCTTGACCGCGTCGATGTAGTCGATCCCCAGACGCCTCTGCAGGATCTCGGCGATGGCAGGAGCGTCGTCGCGGGTCTTGGTCGGGTCGGCCACCACCATCATGCCGTCGAGCGACTCGGCCAGCGCCACTCCGTGACGGTCGCGGATCGTGCCCCGGGTCGCGGGCAGCACCTCGTTGACGACACCGAGGGCGCGCGCCTGCGCGGCGTACGCGGCGGCATCCACCCCCTGCAGCTGGATCAGCCGCACCGCGAAGACGGACATGAGCATCGCGACCGCCAGGAACCCGACGTGCATCCGGCGCAGCGGCACCACCCTGCCCGAGCGCCTGCCCGAGCGCCTGCCCGCGCGCTTGCGGGTGGAGGTGGCACGCGTGGGATGAGGCACAGCAGGAAGCTCCGGGGGTCAGCGGGCCTGGTCTCGGGCGGCCGCCCGGTCCGTGGCACCGGCCGGGTCGTCCTCGTCCGAGGATCCCTGCTCGGGCTCCCCGAGCATGGCAGGCGCGCCGCCCTCGATGGAGACCTGTTCCTGGCCTGGCTCGACCGGGACCTCGACGACCTCGGGCTCGACGCGGTACTGCTCCGGCACCGGGGGCGGCAGCGGCCGCAGCCGCATGCGGTCGACCGCGGACGCCGGCGCGGCTTCCCCGATCACCGTGCCGTCGGAGAGGTCCAGGAAGACCGGGGTGAGCATCGGCACCATGCCCAGCGCCTGTGCCTCCTGGGTGACCCGCTGGGGGTCGCGCAGCCGGTCGAGCTCCATGAGGAGGTGCTGCTCGTCGGCGCGCAGGGCGGCCCGCCTCTCCTCGAGCTCGGCGGCCGCGAACGACGCCTGCTGCATCGAGGTGTTGAACATGAGCAGTCCGACCACGCCCACCAGCAGCACGGCGGCGACGACCAGGACGAAGGGCGTGCGCGGGGCGGCCGGCCGCGTGCGCGGGACGACGGTGAGCCGCGCCCGCTCGATCGCCTGCTCGGCGATGCGCGGCAGCCGCGACCTCGCCTGCTCCATCAGTCCGCTCATCGAGCCCGCTTCCTCTCCGTCGCTCCCACCGGTCCAGGTCGTGTGCGCTCGGCTGCCCGCACCCGCACCGACCTGGCACGCGGGTTGCTCTCGACCTCGTCAGGGCTCGCCTGCTCCGCACCCCGCGTCACCAGCCGCAGCAGCGGCTGGGCGCTGTCGGGCACCACCGGCATGTCGGGGGGGACGTCGAGGGTGCTGTGGCGGGTGAGGAAGCGCTTGGTGATGCGGTCCTCCAGCGAGTGGTAGGACATGACGACCAGCCGCCCACCGACCGCCAGCGCGTCCGCGGCCGCGGGCAGGGCCCGGCGCAGCGCGTCCAGCTCGTCGTTGACCTCGATCCGCAGCGCCTGGAACGTGCGCTTGGCCGGGTGGCCACCGGTACGCCGGGCAGCAGCAGGGATCGCGTCGCGCACCAGCTCGACCAGGCGGGCCGAGCCGGTGAAGGGCTCACGCTCGCGCTCCCGGACGATCCGCGAGGCGATGCGCCCGGCGAAGCGCTCCTCGCCGTACTCCGAGAGCACGCGGGCCAGCTGGGCGGCGGAGTAGGTGTTGAGCACGTCGGCCGCGGTGCGACCGGTGCCGTGGTCCATGCGCATGTCGAGGGGCGCGTCCTCGGCGTAGGCGAAGCCCCGGTCGCGCGCGTCGAGCTGCATGCTGGAGACGCCGAGGTCGAACAGCACCGCCTGCACCACGGGCAGACCGAGGTCGGCCAGCGCGTCGCCGATCTCGTCGTACACCGCGTGGACGAGCGCGACCCGGTCGGCGTGGGGCGCCAGCCGGTCGCCGCTGAGCCGCAGCGCCTCGGGGTCGCGGTCGATGCCCACCAGCCGCACACCCGGGAAGGCCTCCAGCAGGGCCTCGCTGTGCCCGCCCAGCCCCAGCGTGGCGTCGACGACCACGGGCTGCGGTCCGTCGGGGCGTGCACCGAGCGCGGGGGCGAGCAGAGCCACGATGCGGTCCCGCATGACAGGGACGTGCCGCGGCGGGGTCATCACGGCCACCCGGGCTACCCGACCCGCGAGAGGAGGAACCCGAAGGCCATCGCGGCCACCGTCGAGGACGCCGCGGAGAAGGCCACCACCGCGACGCCGTCGCGGACCTCGTAGCGCACCCGCCGCGAGCACCGGCGGTTGTCCAGGGCCTCCTGGATGGCTGCGCGGTGGGAAGGGGCGGAGGCCGGCGGAGGTGCGCCGAGGACCCGGCTCTGCGACGACGCTCATGTCTCCTGCCTCCTCCTCGGTGGTGCTGTGCTGCCGTGTGCTGCCGTGCTGGTGCCTGCTGGTGTCGTGCTGGTGTCGTGCGGCTGGTCGGTGGCCGGTTCGTGAGGCCAGGTCCCCACCCGCTCTGCCCTGGGAGAGGGTCTTCTGGCACCGGGGAAGGTGTGCCAGACGACCGGGCTGAGCGGGCGTGGGCCTCGTCTCGCGACGTCGGCGCCGGGTCAGCTGCCTGCTGTGCGTGCCTAGATGCCGGGGAACACCTCCTCCGACAGCTCTGCGAAGGCCTCCTCCTGCTCCTCGGAGTAGGCGTTCCACTGCGCCTCGTCCCAGATCTCGAGCCGGTTCATCGCGCCGATGACCACCACGTCCTTGCTCAGCCCCGCCCACTCGCGCAGCTGCGTCGGGATCGTGATCCGGCCCTGCTTGTCCGGAGCGTCGTCGGAGGCGCCGGAGGAGAACATCCGGATGTAGTCACGCGTCGCCTTGTTGGAGACCGGAGCCTCCCGCAGCCGCTCGGTGACCCGCTCGATCTCGGCCTGCGGCCACACGTAGAGGCAGTGCTCCTGACCCCTGGTGACCATCAGCCCTCCCGACAGCTGGTCGCGGAACTTCGCGGGGAGGAAGAGGCGGCCCTTCTCGTCGAGCTTCGGGGTGTACGTGCCGAAGAACATTCCGACACCTCCCGCCGCCCGTGAGGCTCCTCTTCCACCACTGCGCTCCACCTTACTCCACTTTCCCCCACCGTCAATGACTTTGGCCCCACTCGTCCCCCATCAGGCCCGCCCACGCGCACCGAGGAGGCTTGGGTGGGCTGCGAGAGTGGACCCAGCGACCGCCGCGGCGATCACCGTGGCGCACGGCCCGCGCGGCTGAGAGAGTGGTCGCACGTGACCGGTGGGCAGGAGAGGGACGAGCGCGTGACGACTCGGACGACGAGTGCGGGGGCCGAGCTGGCCGAGGCCGAGCTGGCCGAGGTGATCGGCCGCATCTCCGCCAACATCGAGCAGGTCATCGAGGGCAAGCGCGACGTCATCCGGACGTCGCTGGTGGTGCTGCTGGCCGAGGGGCACCTCCTCATCGAGGACGTCCCGGGCGTCGGCAAGACCATGCTGAGCAAGGCGCTGGCGCGCTCCATCGACTGCTCGGTGCGGCGCATCCAGTTCACCCCCGACCTGCTGCCCAGCGACGTCACCGGGGTGTCGGTGTTCAACCAGGACACCCGGGAGTTCGAGTTCCGGCCCGGCGGGGTCTTCGCCAACATCGTGGTCGGCGACGAGATCAACCGCGCCTCCCCCAAGACCCAGTCGGCCCTCCTCGAGTGCATGGAGGAGCAGCAGGTCACGGTCGACGGCACCACCTACCACCTCGAGCCGCCGTTCATGGTGGTCGCCACCCAGAACCCGATCGAGATGGAGGGCACCTACGCCCTGCCGGAGGCGCAGCGCGACCGCTTCATGGCCAGGGTCTCGATGGGCTACCCCGTGGAGGCCGCGGAGATCGCGATGCTCGACTCCCACGCCTCCGCCAGCCCGCTCGAGCACCTGCGCCCCGTCACCGACGCCGCCACCGTGCGCGGGCTCATCCGCCAGGTCGCCCAGGTGCACGTCTCCCCCGCCGTGCAGCGCTACGCGGTCGCGATCGCGGCTGCCACGCGCGCCAGCCACGAGCTGGTGCTCGGCGCCTCCCCCCGGGCCACGCTGCACCTGGTGCGCGCCGCCCGGGCGTCGGCCGCCCTGGAGGACCGCGACTTCGTCACCCCGGACGACATCCGGGGGCTGGCGCCCTCGGTCATCGCTCACCGCCTGCTCCCGACCGTCGAGGCCACCATGAGCGGGCGCACCGTCGAGCGGGTGCTCGACCAGGTGCTCACCGCCGTCCCGGCGCCGGGCGGCGGTTCCTGGCGGGCCTGAGCATGGACCAGCCGTGCGCACGCTCCTGAGCTCCCTGACGGGTCGCGGCCGGGCCTTCGCCTCGGCAGGCGCGACCGCGCTGCTGAGCGCCTTCGCGCTGGGGCTCGACGACCTGGCCCGCGTCGGTGTGCTGCTGCTCGTCGTCCCTGCCGTCTCGGCCCTGCTGCTGCGACAGTTCCGGCACCGCCTCGGGCTCTCGCGGCGGGTCGAGCCGGTCACCGTCGGGGTGGGACAGCCGGTGACCGTGCGGCTCCGGCTCTCCTGCGAGGGCAGCGCCGTGGGCGGGATCCTGCTGCTCGAGGAGCAGCTCCCCTACGCCCTCGGGGTGCGTCCCCGCTTCGTGGTCGACCGGGCGATGGGCCGCTGGAACCGCGAGATGACCTACCGGCTGCGGCCCGACGTCCGCGGCCACTACACGCTCGGGCCCATGGCCGTCCGCGTCACGGACCCGCTCGGCATGGTGGAGTCCTTCCGGTCCTTCACCTCCTCGGGCGACCTGGTGGTCACCCCGAGGACCGAGGACCTCCCGCCGATCGCGCTCGCGGGCATGTGGACGGGGTCCGGCGACAACCGTCCCCGTGCCTTCGCGGGCGGCAGCGCCGAGGACGTCACCATCCGGGAGTACCGCCGCGGCGACGACCTGCGTCGGGTGCACTGGCGCTCCACTGCGCGCACCGGCGAGCTCATGGTCCGGCGGGAGGAGCAGCCGTGGCAGTCCCGGGCGACTGTCTTCGTGGACAACCGCCGTCGCGCGCATGCCGGGGAAGGCGCGGCGTCCTCCTTCGAGCGCGCCGTGTCGCTGGCGGCCTCGGTGGCACTCCACCTGATCTCGCGTGGCTACCGGGTGCGCCTCACGACCTCCGACCCGGTCGGGCCCAACGTGCAGCAGTGGCACGAGCACGGGGTGACGGCGACGGAGTCCGCCCCCCTGCTCGAGTCGCTGGCCGTCCTCCAGCTGACCGACCGGCTCCGCATCGACACGAGCTGGGCGACCAGGGTGCAGCAGGGTGGCCTCGTGGTCGCCGTGCTCGGGAGCTGCACGGCCTCGGACTCCGCCGCCCTGCGTCAGCTGCGGCACAGTGCCGACCACACCCTCGCGCTGCAGCTCGACGTCGCCGGGTGGGCCCAGCGCGCCCCCGCCACCTCAGGCCCCCGCGTGCGTGCTCCCGAGGAACCGCTCGGGCCGCCCTGGTTGGTGGCGCACGGCTGGCGCGCCGCTGCGCTCACGCCTGACGACAGCCTGCCCGAGGTCTGGCGCACCCTGGGCGCCGTCCGGGCGGCAGCGGTGCGGTCATGAGCGCGACACAGCGGGGCGCGGCCCGTCTACGCGACCAGGTGGTGCTGCGCGGCGTGACCATTGCCCTGCTGGCCGCAGCTGCCTCGTGCTTCACGATCCTCGGCTGGTCCGGTCTGGCCATCGACCCCGGGGGCTTCATCCGCCCACTGGTGCTCCTCGCCATCGGTGTCGCGGTGACCGGGATCGTGCTGCGCAGCATCGGCCTGCCCCGGCCGCTGGTCGTCGCCGTGCAGGTCGCCGGCACGGCCGAGGTGCTGCACCTGCTCTGGTCGCGGGGGACGGCGACCGCGGGTCTGCTGCCCAACGCCACGTCGCTCGGCGAGGTCGGCGACACGATGAGCCGCGCCGTCACCGCGTCCCGGCAGTGGGCGGCGCCCGTCCCCGCCGACGTGCCGTCCTTCGACCCGCTCATGATCGCCATCGGTGCCGCGGTGATCCTCTGCGTCGACGCCTACGCGGTGACCTACCGGCGGTCCAGCCTGGCCGGGCTCGCCCTCCTGGCCGCGTTCACACTTCCGGTCGCCGTGACCGGGGGCATGCGCTGGGACCACTTCATGCTGGCCGCGTGCGCCTTCCTCCTCATGGTCGCCGCCGAGCACCTGCACACCGTCGGCCGTTGGGGCCGGCCACTGACCGGGATCTCCGCCCGGGGCCCGTCGGACGAGCACCCCGCGCTGCCCACGACCGGCGCGATGCTGACGCGCAACCGGGGTGCGCTCGTCCGCGTGCTCGCGCCCTCCCTGCTGGTGGCGGTCGCGGGGTCCCTGCTGGTGCCCGAGGGATCGGGGATGTTCGGGCGCGGCGGACCGGGCGACGGCGGCGCGGGCGACGTGAGGATCGACAACCCCATCGTCGACCTGCGGCGTGACCTCGTGGAGGGGCCGGACTACGACCTGCTGGACGTGACCACCGACGACCCCGACCCGTCGTACCTGAGGATCAGTGCGCTGGACTCCTTCGACGGGGACACCTGGCGGCCCTCGCGACGCGAGCTGCCCCCCAGCCAGCGGATCGGCGGCGAGCTGCCCGACCCGCTCGGGCTCAACGAGAGCGTGCAGCAGGTGCGTCACAGCTACGAGCTGGCCGCCACCGAGGACCTGACCTCCGACTGGCTGCCGCTGCCGTTCCCGGCGGTCGCCGCCGCCGCCGACGGCGACTGGAGGTACGACAAGGAGACCCTGGACGTCACCACCTTCGACGAGGACCTCAACGCTGCCGACCTCCGGTACACCGCCACCGGGCTCGAGGTCACACCGACCGCGCGCCAGCTGCTCGAGGCGCCGGAGCCGCCCTCCGCCGTCACCGAGGACAACGCCGCGCTTCCCTTCGAGGACGACGAGGTGCCGGAGTGGTTGGCCACGCTCGTGGACGACATCACCGCCGGCGCGGAGACCGACTTCGCCCGTGGGATCGCCCTGCAGCGCTGGTTCCGTGACTCGGGCAGCTTCGAGTACTCCACCGCCCGGTCAGCGGGCAACGGCATCGACGACCTCCGGGTGTTCCTGACGCCGGGGCCGGAGGGCAGGGTCGGGTACTGCGAGCAGTTCGCCTCTGCGATGGCCGTGATGGCCAGGGTGGCCGGGGTGCCGGCGCGGGTGGCCGTGGGCTTCCTGCGACCGGACGCGGTCGCCGCCGGCACCTGGCGGTTCAGTGCCCACGACCTGCACTCGTGGCCCGAGCTGTTCTTCGCCGGGGTCGGCTGGGTGCGCTTCGAGCCCACGCCGGCCGACCAGGCGCCGTCGGTGCCCGGCTACACCGCGGGGCAGCTGCCCGAGCTGGACGAGCAGACCGATCCCACCGCCTCGGCCAGCGCGCCCAGTGCCACCAGGTCGCTGCGCGCCGAGGACCCCGTGCAGTCGGGCAGCACCGAGCTCGAGACCGAGGACCCCTCCCCCTGGCGGTGGCTCTGGCTGCTGGCGCTGCCCCTCGTGGTGCTGCTCCTGGTGGGCCCGCGCCTGCTGCGGGTGCGGCAGCTGCGGCTGCGGGCGGCAGCCGGGGCCTCCGGCGGCGACCGCGGCGCGGAAGCGGCCTGGGACGAGCTGCGCGCCACCGTGATCGACCTCGGGCACCCCTGGGACGACCACACGACCCTGCGCAACCAGCAGCGCCGGCTGCTCCTGCTGCTGCAGCGGCCGCCGGTGGCCTCGCGGACCTCCGGGACGCCGCCGCCGCAGCCCGTCGACCGCGTGCGCGCCGGCGTCGACACCGTGGTCCGGGCCGTCGAGCGCGCGAGGTTCTCACCGGCCCCCGTGCCGGCGGAGCAGGGCCGCGAGGCCTGGGCACGGTCCCAGGACATCGGTCAGGCGCTGTGGCAGCGGAGCGAGATCCGGCAGCGCCGGCTGGCGACGTGGTGGCCGCGGTCGCTCCGGGTCGGAGGTGCCCCGGAGACGGGCTCGACCGGTGACCCCGGGGAGTCGGCGGAGGACCAGGTGCGGGCGGTGCTGGAGGACAACGTCAGGGTCTGAGACCCCCAGGGTGAGTCAGGGTGACTCAGTAGTCGCCGCCGTAGCCGCCCTGCTCACGGCGTCTGCGCCAGCGCTCCTCGAAGCGCTCCATCATCGAGCCGTGGGCCTTGTCGGGGGCCTTGGGCTGGCGGCCGCGGCGGGGACGCTTGCCGCCCTGGACCATCCGGAGGCCGGGAGTGTCGCCGCTCTGCGGGGGAGCCTCCGGTGACTCGACCGGCGCGTTGCCCTGGCCACGCCAGGCGGACAGCGCGAGGTAGGCGCAGGCGAGCATCACCACGAAGCCGAGGATGCCCACGGCGATGATCTTGCTGATCGCGCCGGTCATGAGCAGACCCACGCCCGCGAGGAAGCCGAGGCCACCGAGGATCATCTGGCGTCGCGCTCGCTGGTGGACCTTGGCGCCGCGCATGGTCGAGGCCAGCTTGGGGTCTTCGGCGACAAGCGCGCGCTCCATCTGCTCCAGCAGACGCAGCTCTTCTTCCGAGAGCGGCACGGTCCCTCCAAGGCGACGATCGTGGTCCGATTCTAGGCTCCCCCTGGTTGCCGTGGTAGCGGCGAGGAGAATTTCCCCAGCCTGGGTGGGTCCATGCGTGGGGCGGGATCAGCGTTGGACCAGTAGCGAGGCGGGACGGACAGCGGCCGTGCCGAAGCGGTCCACCGCCCGGTCCACCGCCCGGTCCGCCTCCGACCAGCCTCGCGCCGGCTCGCCCAGCACCAGCTGCCGTGTGGTGCCCGCGCGGGGGGTCAGGCCCTCGACCCGCACCCCGACCAGCCGCACCCGCGCCCGCTGCAGGCCCAGCGAGGCGAAGACCTCCCGGACCGTGCCGTAGACGTCCCAGGTGACGTCGCTCGGCTCCGCGCGGGTGCGGCTGCGGGTGATCGTGGTGAAGTCGGAGAACCGGATCTTCAGGGTCACGGTGCGACCCACCAGCTGGGCCGCGCGCATCCTCGCGGTCACCTTCGCGGTGAGCCGCAGCAGCTCGCGCAGCATCACCTCCGGGTCGTCGGTGTCGCGACCGAGGGTCTCGTCGGCACCCATGCTCTTGTCGGGCTGGCCAGGGGGCCCTGGCATGCCGAAGGCAGCACGGACCGGCCTGGCGCCGGCGACGGTGCGGTGGTCCACCCCCCAGGCGAGGTCGTGCAGGTGGCTGCCGGCGGCGTGGCCGATGGCGCGTCGCAACGTGGTCACCGGGGTGTGGGCGATGTCGCCGACGGTGACCAGACCGAAGCGGCGCAGCTGGGCACCGGTCTTGTCGCCCACTCCCCAGAGCTCCTCGACCGGCAACGGGTGCAGGAACGGCACCACCTCCTCGTCCGGGACCACCAGCACGCCGTCCGGCTTGGCCTTGCGGCTGGCCACCTTGGCCACCCCGACGGTGCCGGCCACCCCCACCGAGCAGGTGACCCCCTGCTCGTCGGCCACCTGGGCGCGGATCAGCTCGGCGATCGCCAGGGGGTCACCGATCCGCCGGAGCGCCCCGCGGACGTCGAGGAACGCCTCGTCGAGCGACATCGGCTGCACCAGCGGTGTCACCCGGGCGAAGATCTCCATCACCGACGACGACACCGTCGTGACGAGGTCGAAGTCGGGCCGGACCACCTCCGCCTGCGGGCACAGCCGGCGGGCACGGCCCATCGGGATGCCGGAGCGCACCCCGCTGCGGCGGGCGAGGTAGTTGGCCGAGAGCACCACCCCGCGGTGGCCTCCGCCCACGATGACCGGGACGTCCTGGAGCTCGGGGCGTCCCCGGGTCATCACACCGGCGTAGAAGGCGTCCATGTCGACGTGGAGGATCGGCGTCACCGGAGGCCTCCGGCGCGGCCAGGGGTCGACCCAGGAGCCTGGCCCAGGAGCCGGCCCAGGATTCGGCTCAGGATTCGGCTCAGGGGCGGCGGGAGAGGGCGTGGACCTGCGTGCCCAGGGCGAGGTACTCCGGCCGCTCGGCGACCTCCTCCTCCAGCTCGGCGATGAGGCCACCGGCGCCGGGCTCGAGGTCGACCAGCGAGCTCGGCACCAGGTCGGTGAAGACCCGCACCGCGTGCATGGTGGTGTCGGTGAAGCCGGCGTCGTCGAGCAGCGCGGAGATCTCCTCGGCGGTGAACCGGTGCGGGGTGTCCTGACCGCGCAGTGCCGCCAGGGCCTGCGTGAGGTGACCGGCCATCGCCCGTGCGACCACGGCGGCGTGCCGCTGCGCGACGAGGAGGCTGAGCAGGCCGCCGGGACGGACCCGCTCGGCCAGCACCCGCAGCGCGGCTGCGGGGTCGTCGACCACCTCGAGCACGCCGTGGCACATGACGAGGTCGAAGTCCGCTGCCAGCTCCCCGGCCGCCACCAGGTCTGCCACCGTGGACAGGTCGCCCTGCACGCCTCGGACGCGGTCGGAGACCTGCGTCTCGCTGCTGCGCCGGCCGAGGATCGCCAGCGCGTCGGGGCTGGGGTCGACCACGGTGACCTGGTGCCCCTGCTCGGCGACCCGGACCGCGAAACCGCCGGTGCCACCGCCGATGTCGAGCACCTGCGCTCCGGCAGGGAGGTCCTGGATGCGCTGGGACAGCCCCCGCCACACCACCGCGGTGCGGGTGTGGGCACGCGACCCAGCCCCGCTGGAGGAGGTGCCGGTGCCGACCATGGCGCCCACCCTACGGTCCGGCGGCTCCTCATGGCCCCGAGCTCCCCGGGGAGGAGTGCCACAGCGGTCGCGGCGGCTGCCAGGCGGCCGGCGCCTCGGTGCCGGCGGGCTTGATGTCGGCGTACGGCGACATCCGGAAGCCGCTGGAGTGCACCAGCACCCGGCGTCCGCCGGGCTCCTCCCCGGCCGGCCGGTCAGCGGGTGTGCCGGTCTCCGCCATCAGCCGGTGGACGGCGTCCGGCCCCTCCCGCCGCCACAGCTCGTGGAGCGCCCCCAGCTCCCAGCACCCGGTCGCCCGGAGCGAGACGCCGCGGCGTCCGGTGCGTCGCAGCTCGCCCCGGGCGACCAGCATCCAGGAGTGGAAGACCGTGGTCGCGCAGGTGGTCAGGGCGTCCTCGAAGAAGGTCAGGTCGACCGGGCCGGTCGAGTCGTCGAGGGTCAGGAAGACGACCCGGCGGCCGGACTTGATGGGTGGGGTCTGGGTGGCCACCTTGATCCCCGCCACCAGCAGCGACTCCGCGCGGCGCCGCTGCAGCAGGCCGGTCGACCGGGTGATCCCGAGGTCGTCGAAGAAGTCGGCGTAGAAGTCCATCACGTGCCGGCTGGTGTCGAGCCCGAGCACCTCGAGCTCGGCGTGCACCCGCTCGACCGCGGCCATCTCGGGCAGCCCGCTGACCTCACCGGTGTGGAGCGCGTCGGCCGGGGAGTCACCGAGGTCGAGGGTCAGCTGGACCGAGTCGACGGGCTCCGGCGTGCGCGGGGTGCGGGCCTGGGCCGCGGCGCGGTCACGGACGGTGACGTGCGCACCCCCGGATGCAGGGCCGGGTGCGGTGCCCCGGGCCGGGCGCGACCGGCCGCGACCGCGTGCGGCGGCGCGCTGCAGGCCCCGGGTGTAGCGGTCGAGGTCGGCCACCTGCAGCAGCAGGTCGCGCCGCGTCACCCGGCCACGTCCCCCCGGCCCGGCGCTGCTGCGGATGCCGTAGATGCCGTCGAACCCGCCGGCCATCACCAGCCGCTCCACGACCGGGCGGGAGACCCCCGCGCGGTGCCAGAAGTCGGTCAGGGACTGGAACGGGCGGGCCGCCACGATGCGGGTGACCTCGGTCTCGGAGATGCCGCTGACCTCCGACAGCGGGACGCGGATGGCGTGCCGCTCGTCGTCCAGCCGCACGACCGTGTAGGTCGCGTCGCTGTGGTCGACGTCGACGCCGAGCACCTCGACCCCGAAGTGCCGGGCGTCGTCGAGGATCAGGCGCTTGGGGTACATGCCCGGGTCGTGGGTGAGCACCCCGGCGAAGAAGGGCGCCGGGTGGTGGGTCTTGAGCCAGGCCGACTGGAAGGTCGGCAGCGCGAAGGCGGCGGCGTGGGCCTTGCAGAACCCGAACGACGCGAACGAGGCGAGCACCCCCCACATCTGCTCGGCCAGCCGCTCGGAGTAGCCGCGCCCGAGCGTGCGCGGCATGTACCAGGTGCGGACCGCCTCCATGCCCTCCGGGGACGACATCGCCCGTCGGGCCTCGTCGCCCTCGGCCAGGGTGCAGCCGGTGAGCTGGGAGAACAGCTCGATGACCTGCTCGTGGTAGACCACCACGCCGCGGGTCTGGCCCAGGATCGGGCGGAAGTCGTCGTGCAGGTAGAGCGGCATCGCCCAGCCCTGCTTGGCCTCGAGGTAGGGCGTGATCATGTCGCTCTTGACCGGCCCCGGGCGGAAGAGCGAGATGTCGGCGACGATCTCCTCGAACGTCTCGATCCCCGACTTGCCGACCAGCTCGCGCTGGCCCGGCGACTCGATCTGGAAGCAGCCGAGGGTGCGCGAGCTGCTGATCAGCTGGTACGTCGCGGGGTCGTCGCGCGGCACCTGGGCCTCGTCGTCGAGATCGACCTCGACGCCGTCGACCCGCCTGATCTCGGCGACCGCGTGGGCCATCGACGACTGCATCCGGATGCCGAGCACGTCGAGCTTGAGCAGGCCGAGGTCCTCGACGTCGTCCTTGTCGAACTGGCTCATCGGGAACCCGGCGAAGCTGGCCTCCACCGGCGTGCGGTCGAGCAGCGTCAGGTCGGAGAGCAGCACCCCGCAGGGATGCATCGCGACGTGGCGGGGCAGCCCGTCGAGCCGCTCGGCGAGGCCGAACAGCTGCTGGAGCCGCTCCTCCTCCAGCCCCGCCGCCCGCAGCTCGGGGAGCTCGCGCAGCGCCACCCGGGCGTCACGCGCGCGGATGTGGGGGAAGGCCTTGGCGATCATGTCGATCTCGGCCGGCGGCATCGCGAGCGCGGCGCCCACGTCGCGGATGGCGTGGCGGACCCGGTAGGTGTCGCGCATCGAGACGCTCACGCAGCGCTCGCCGCCGTAGGTGTCGAGGATCGCCTCGTAGATCTCCAGCCGGCGGGCGGACTCCACGTCGATGTCGATGTCGGGCAGCCCCGAGCGCAGCGGGGAGAGGAAGCGCTCCATGAGCAGGCCGTGGCGGATCGGGTCGATGCCGGAGATCCCGAGCAGGTAGTTGACCAGGCTGCCGGCACCCGACCCACGGGCCGCCGTGCGGATGCCCATCTCGCGGATCATGTCGCACACGTCGGCCACGGTGAGGAAGTACGAGGCGTAGCCGAGCCGGTCGATCAGCTGCAGCTCGTCGTCGAGCCGCTTCCAGATGCGCTGGCGGGGGGCGTTGCCGTAGCGGTGGGCGATCCCGGTCTCGCAGCGCTGCCGCAGCAGCGTGCCCGCCGGCGCTCCCCCGGCCCGCAGCTCCGGGCTGTGTATCTCCGGGAAGTGGACCTCCCCGATGCCGAGGTCGGCGGACGGGTCGACGGCACACCGGTCGGCGACGACCCGGGTGCGGCTGAGCAGCTCGCGGGCGTCGCGCTCCCCCAGCCCCGCGGTCCGGGCGACCTCGTCGGCGACCGCCGCCATCTCCTTGCCCGACTTCAGGTAGCCCTCGGCGTTGCGCCGGTCGAGGTGGCGCAGGTCGAGAGGCACGAGCCGCCGGGCGGCGTCGAGCACGTCGGTGACGACCGCGTCGGCCCGGTCGGCGTAGCGCACCGCGTTGGAGAGGGCAGCCGGCACACCGGCCGCCCGCGCCATGCCCGCCATGCGGGCCGCGTGCGCGGCCGATCCCGGGCCGCGTCCCCCCACACGGTGGTCGACCACCTCGACCACCAGGTCGGCGGGGTCGAAGAGGTCGCGCCACCGGCGCAGCACGGCGGCGCCGAGGTCGTCACGACCGGTGGTGGCGGCCGCGCCCAGCGGGGAGGTGGGGCCGAGCAGCGCCACCACGTCGCGCCCGGCGGCGTGCTCGGCGACCAGGTCGAGGGTGCAGACCGGGTCGCCCCGCTCGCCGCTGAGGTGGGTGGCCGAGATCAGCCGGCAGATCGCGGCCCACCCCTGCCGGCTGCCGGCGAGGAAGGTGACCCGGGGCAGGCGGGGGTCACGGAAGGTGCCGCCGCGCACCGGGGTGCGTGCTCGCGGGGCGGGGCCCCTCACCGACCCGGCGACCTGAGGACCCTCCTGCGACGCCAGCGCGAGGTCGACGCCGAGGACCGGACGGATGCCCGCCGACTGGCAGGCCTTGACGAACCGGATCGCGCCGTAGGCGCCGTCGCGGTCGGTGAGTGCCAGGGTGTCCATCTCCTGCTCCACGGCACGCTCCACCAGCACCTCGGGGTGCGAGGCGCCGTACTGGAGGGAGTAGCCCGAGGCGACGTGGAGGTGGACGAACGGGTCGCCCACGGTCTCACCCGACCGCGACGCGCACGAGCCGGTCACCGACCGGCAGGTGACGGGTGAGACCCAGCGACTCCTCGACCAGGGCGAGGAACCGGTCGGCCTCACGCACCAGGTCGTCGGCCTCGCGCTCGGTGACCGCTCGTCGCGAGCCGGCCTCGGCCGCGGCGCGCTTGGCGGCGCCGGCGGCGAAGAAGCCCGCCCACTCGGCGAACTCGGGGGCCACCCGGGCCAGCAGGGTCCAGGCGTTGCGCTGCGGCGACCGGCCCCGGCGCCCCACCTGGGGCTGGGCGCGGGCCGCGAGCAGGGCTGCGGTGGCCCGCAGCGCGGCGATGTGGGCGTGGGCGTAGCGCAGCCCCACGTCGGTCGAGGTCACCGCCTCCCGGAGCGAGGAGGCCGCGCGCTCGAGGTAGGCGAAGGTCGCCGCGGGCACGTCGAAGGGACCCAGTGTCGACGGGGGCGCCGACCGGGGTGCGGTGTCGGTGGGTGTCGTCGTCATCGTGGTCTCCTCTCAGTCCATGCAACGCGCGAGGGTCCAGGTGCCCTGCGACCAGTCGAAGGCCAGGTCGAAGACCCCGCCGGAGCTCTCGAGGGCGGTGCGCCCCGGGGCGGCCTCCACCCGCCAGACCTCACGCTCGGCGAGCAGGTCGCGCGCCTGCTCCGACTGCCACCACGGCGCGGTCTCCACCCACTGCGCGACGACGTCGAACACCTTCCAGAGCCTGCCCCGCCACAGGAACTGGGCGGGCCCTTCCACCTGGCCCCGGGTGCCGGCCACCATCCCTCTGCGGACCTCCACGAGGTCGTCGTACGTGCGCATCTGCTTCCTCCGAACGAGTCGATCCGGACCCACCTGTGAACGTCTCGACCCGTCCGACCCCAGTCCCTCTGTGAGTAGAGTGCGGTGGCGGGGGTGGGGGTCGAGGTCACCCCCGCCACTCGTTCGAACATGTGTTCGAACGAGCCTCACGCTACACCCCCTTCCCGACACTTCGTCAACCCTTCCGACCAAGTTGTCCGCCTGTGGAGAACGCGTTGTCCGAGCCAGCACCGAGCCAAGCCGAGGCCGCCGACACTCCGGCCGCCCCCGGGCAGGAGCACCCCGCCGTCGCCTCCTTCCGCACCGCGCTGCGCGCCGCCGGCGGGACCGGCGAGATCGTCGTGCTCCCCGCCTCCGTGCACACCGCCGCCCTGGCCGCCGAGGCGCTCGGCTGCGAGGTCGCCGCGATCGCCAACAGCCTGGTCTTCGACTGCGCCGGCGACCCCGTCCTCGTCCTGGCCAGCGGCGGGGACCGGGTGGACACCGCCAAGGTGGCCGCCGAGCAGGGACTGGCCGAGCTGCGGCGGGCCGACGCCAGACTTCGTGCGAGCCCACACCGGTCAGGTCATCGGCGGCGTGGCTCCGCTGGGTCACCCCGCGCCGTTGCCGGCGTACCTCGACCGGTCCCTCCGCCACCACGACGTGCTCTGGGCCGGTGCGGGGCACCCCGCCGCGGTCTTCTCCACGACGTACGACGAGCTGCGCCGCGTCACCGGTGCCACCGAGATCGAGGTGCGCTGAGTGGCCCGCGTCGCCGTGGTCGGCGGCGGGCTCGCCGGGTGCGCGAGCGCCGCCAGGCTCGCCAAGCTCGGCCACGAGGTCACCCTCGTGGAGGCCATGCCCACGCTCGGCGGAGCGATCGGGGTGGTGGAGCAGGACGGCTTCGAGTGGGACACCGGCCCCCACGCCACCGCGCTCCCCGCGGTGCTGCGCGACCTCTTCCGCAAGTCCGGCCGACCGCTGGAGCGCGAGCTCGACCTCGTCCACGTGGACCCCATGCGCGAGCACCGGTTCGCCGACGGCAGCCGCGTGAGGCTGCCCTCGGGCAACCGCAGCGCCCAGATCGAGGCCATCGACGAGGGCCTCGGCCAGGGGCTCGGCCGGGAGTGGGCCGACTACGTGCACGACCAGGCCGAGGCGTGGGACCACCTGCGGCGCGACTACCTCGAACGGCCGTGGTCACCCGACCTCGCCGCCGAGGAGACCCAGGACCTCCTGCGCAGCAGGTTGATGCTCCACAAGGCCGTCACCAAGCGCTTCAAGGACCAGCGGCTGCGCACCCTGGCCTGGCACCACTGCGTCCAGGGTGGGCACGACCCCCGCAACGTCCCGGCGTGGTTCGGCATGCTCGACTACCTCGAGCAGAACTTCGGCACCTGGACCTTCCCCGGCGGCTTCGGCCGGCTCGCCGGCCTGCTCACCAAGCGGCTGGCGGAGCGCAAGGTCACCGTGCTGACCGACGTCACCGCGAAGGACCTGGTCATGGGCACCGACGGGCCGGTCGCCGTGGAGACCACCGTGGGCGCGGTGGAGACCGACAAGGTGGTCGTCGCCGTCGACCCACGGCGGCTGCCGGCGCTCGCGCGGCACGTGGCCCGGTCGATGCCCGCCATCCCGCCGCTCGTGACCCACGTGGGACTCTCCGAGGAGGTCCCCGACATGGCCGCCGAGGTGGTGGTCCACGACGACCACGTGATCTCCATCCGCACCGACGGCCGGGCACCCGAGGGCAAGGCCGCGTGGACGCTGAGCGGGCGCGGCAAGATCTCGGAGGGGCTCGTGATGGCACTGGCCCGCAAGCGCATCGACCTGCGTGACGTCGTCGAGACCGAGGTGACCCTCACGCCCCGCGACCAGGTCGAGCTCTGGTCGGGCTCACCGTCGGGGGTGCTGTGGCAGGGCCGGGCGACCGTGACCGACCGGGTCTCCACACGCACCCCGCTGCCCGAGGTGTACGCCGCAGGGGCGCACGTGGGCGGCGGCGGCTGGGTGCCGTTCGTGGGGCTCAGCGCCGCGGTCGTGGCGGAGGCGATCGGCCCCGCCTGACCGCGTCAGAGCCGGTCGAGCCTGACGTTCCCCACCGGCCCGGGCGACGTCGCCACTGCTGCGCCCCACGTGGGGACGATGCGGTGACCGGTCAGGAAGCCGGTCTCGTAGCCGATCGCCGATCCGTTCACCTTCAGGTAGCAGCTGTCCTCGCACGTGAGGCCGTTCACCCGGAAGTAGCCCTTCGGCCCGCTCAGGTCGGTCCCCTCGACGGCCATGCCCTCGTTGGCGTCCCGACCCGTGATCCGGGCGTTGGCGACCGGGCGCAGGGTCTTGGAGTTGATGACGCGACCGGAGAAGTACGCCGGCATCGTGCCGACGTCACCGAGGGTGTCGCCGGCGGCGTAGGTGAAGTCGGGGTCCGTGGAGGTCGGGGCGAGGCTCGTCTCGACGTTGTGGCTGGAGTCCCAGGACCTCAGCGCGACCCAGCCGCCCTGGTAGTCGGTGGTCGGCAGCACCCGCAGGTAGTACTCCGCCGACCCGTCGCTCACGGGGATCGAGAACCCGCCTGCGGAGTCGGTGGTGTCCTCCGAGACCACCGCGCCCGGCGAGCCGTCACCGTTGATCGCGCGGAGCCTGATGGTCGCGCCCGGCACCGCCTCGACCGTGGCGGTGCCCTGCGTCGTCCGGTCGACCAGCTTCCCGGTGATCGGCGACGCTGCCGAGGCGACCGGCGCGTTGACGACCAGAGCGGCCAGCACGGTGGTGGCCGACGTGAGCAGACAGATGATGGTGCGCCTCATGGCCGCGTCCCCTCTTCGCTGTGCGGACCTGCATGCTACGGCCGCGACCTGGCGCCGGCGCGGGAATCCCCGAATGCTCACCGGGTGACCGGCCCCGCCTGGCCCCGACACCGCGGTGCTGTGATCGCTGGGTCCAGGGCTCGGTGCTGGCGGCAGACCGGACTTTCGGCAATAGTCCGGCAGGAGGCAGCAGACGAAGGGTGGGGGCATGACGGACTCGGAGGCTTCACCGGAGGCAACCCGGAGGAAGGGCGACGTCACCGTCCTCGCGGCGCGGGACGCCCGGGTCGCGCGCCGGGCCGGGATCGCGGGAGCAGCCGCCGGCGCCTTGTTCTTCCTGGGGCAGGGCGGTGAGCTCGTCGTCGGCGACGACTCGAAGCCGGTCTTCGTGATCCTGGTGACGCTGCTCGCAGGCGCGATCCTGGCTTTCGGAGTCGCCTTCGCGTCGCTGCGCGTCCTGCTCCACTCCTCGAGGGCGGGTCGGATCGGCGCGGGGATCGGCCTCGCCGGCACCGCCTTCCTCGTCGCGTTCGCCGTCCAGCTGGCCATCGCCGCGGCGACGACCGGAGAGGTCCCGGAGAACTTCATCCTCTTCGCCATCGGTTTCCTGTTGTTCGTCGTCGCGCACTTCGTCGTCGCACGACCGATGCGGCACGTGATCGGCTCGGCGTGGTGGCTGTCCCCGGTCGCGGCCGTGACGCTCTTCGTCGCGTTGGCGGTGAACGAGGTCTACATCTGGCACGACCTGGCACTCTTCGCCTTCGAGGCGTGCTGGATCGCCATGGGCGTGTTGCTGGTACGCCGCCGCGACGCCTGAGCCCGCTGGACGGCCGGCTGGCAGCGTCAGCCGACGGGCAGACGCAGGTTGGCGTAGATCTCGCGCGTGGCCTTCGAGCGGTTCAGCGTGTAGAAGTGCAGGCCAGGGGCCCCGCCGTCGAGCAGCGTGGCGCAGAGCTCGGAGGCGACCTGCACACCCTCGGCCCGCACCGCCTCGCGGTCGCCGTCCCAGCGACTGACCCGGCTCACCACCTCTGCCGGCACCTCGCGCCCGGACAGCTCGGCCATGCGACGGATCTGGGCGAGGTTGGTGATCGGCATGATGCCCGGCACGACGGGGATGTGGACGCCGGCTGCGTGGGCACGGTCGACGAGCGCGAGGTAGTCGTTGGCGCGGAAGAACATGTCGGTGATGGCGAACTCGGCGCCGGCGTCCTGCTTCGCGCGCAGCACCGCGACGTCGTCCTCCAGGCTGCCCGCCTCCCGGTGCCCCTCGGGGAACGCCGCCACCCCGACGCTGAAGTCGCCCAGCGACCGCACCAGCGCGACCAGCTCGCTGGCGTAGCTGAGCCCGCCCGGAGTCGCCACCCACGGCGTCCCGGGTCCGTCGGCCGGGTCGCCCCGCAGCACCAGCACGTTGCGGATCCCTGCGTCGGCGTAGGCCCGCACCACCTCGGAGACCTCGTCCCTCGAGTGGCCCACGCACGTCAGGTGCGCCATCGGGAGCATGGAGGTCTCCGCCGCGATCCGGCGCGTGATCTCGATCGTGCGGTCGCGGGTGGAGCCGCCGGCGCCGTAGGTCACGGAGACGAAGGTGGGTCGCAGCGGCTCGAGGTCGCGCAGCGACTGCCACAGCACCTCGGCCCCGGCCTCGTCCTTCGGCGGGAAGAACTCGAAGGAGTACGAGCGCCCACGGGCCAGCAGCCCGGCCACCGTGTCACCGACGGTGCCGGCGTTGACGGGGTCGTGCTGCGCCGAGTCCATGTCCCGAACCATACGGCGGACGAGGCCGGGCCCGAGCGCTGTCCCGCGGGTTAGGCTCGCGAGCGTGACCCTCACCGCCGAGTCCTGGGACCCTGCGTGGTTCCGCGCGCACGTGCAGCAGACCCTGGACGACTACGTCGACACCCAGTCGACGGCCCTGAGCGACCTCGGGGACGACGCGGCCCGGCTGACCCGCGCCGCCAAGCTGGCGGTGCAGGGCGGCAAGCGCTTCCGGGCGATGTTCTGCCTCTGGGGCTTCCGCGCGGTGCGCGACTTCTGCGACCCGGTGGAGGAGCAGGCCGTGCTCCGCGCCGCGTCCTCCCTCGAGCTGCTGCACTCCTCGGCGCTGGTGCACGACGACTACATGGACGCCTCCGACACCCGCCGGGGTCGTCCCTCGGTCCACCGCGCGTTCGCCGAGGAGGCCCGCCGAGCAGGGTGGCCCGGCCACCAGGACCAGTACGGCGCCGCGGCGGCGATCCTGCTGGGCGACCTCCTGCTGGCCTGGGCGGACGAGCTGCTGCGGTCCTGTGGTCTGCCGCACGACCAGGTGCTCGCAGCGCTCGAGGTCTACGACGTCACGCGCACCGAGGTGATCGCGGGCCAGTTCCTCGACGTCTCGGTGCAGGCGCGGGGCGAGTCCGACATCGAGCAGGCGATGCGGGTGCTGCGCTACAAGTCGGCGAAGTACAGCGTCGAGCGACCCCTCCACGTGGGGGCCGCGCTCGCCGGCGGGGACAAGGAGTCCGTCGCCGCCCTGACCGCGTTCGGCGTGCCGCTCGGGGAGGCGTTCCAGCTGCGCGACGACCTGCTCGGCGTCTTCGGCGACCCGGAGGTGACGGGCAAGCCCGCGGGCGACGACCTCTCGGAGGGCAAGCGGACGGTGCTGGTGGCCCTCGCCCTGCGTGACGCGGAGCCGGCCGACGCCACCCGCCTGGCGACGTCCCTGGGCCAGCAGCTGCCCGGCTCGGAGGTCGCCGAGCTGCAGCGCATCATCGAGCGCAGCGGGGCGCACGGCGAGGTCGAGGAGCAGATCGAGCGGCTGACCACCCAGGCCCTGGACGCGCTGGCCGCGGCACCGTTCACCGACGACGGGCGGCGGGTGCTGCGAGGTCTCGCGGAGGCGGCGACGCAGCGCGTGGTGTGAGTGCCGCGGCCGGGCCAGTGGCGGCCAGCGGCTCAGTGCTTGTGCGGCAGCTCCTCCAGGTCGAGCTCGGGGCCCTCGCCGCGCAGGATCACCGCGAACTGCCCCGGCCGGCCGGTGCGCTCGGCGAGCATCGACAGCGCCTCGTCGAACGTCTCGCGGTCCTGGCGCGCGAGCGGGGCGTAGCCGTCCCACAGCAGCACGGTGCCGTGGTCGTGGCCGGCGCCGACCGACGGCAGCGCATCGCGGACGGACGTGAGGTCACCGGAGTCGTCGATACCGAGGGCGGCACCGAGCGCCTTCGCGAAGGGCTCGCGCTCCTCGACGGTCCAGCCGTCGACGTGGCAGAACTGCCAGCCGGCGTGCTCCACCGCGTGGCGTACGTCGTCCACCTGGGCTGCGCTGTGCCACTGGTAGGCACCCGGGGGGTTGTGCCCGGCCAGCAGCGCCGCGAGTCCGCTCATCAAGGCCTCCTTCGCCGTGCGACCGGCACCGTTGCCGGCCGTCAGCTCCGACCTTAGACCCGAGGACGGGGGCCTCAGAACCCCATCGCCTGGGCCCGACGCTTGACCTCCGACCCGCGGTTCTCGCGCAGGGCGTCGATGGGCCGGCCAGGCAGCGTGGGGTCCTCGGTGAAGACCCAGGTGATGATGTCGACGTCCTCGAACCCAGCGTCGTGGAGCAGCGTGACCAGCCCGGACACCCCCTTGACGATCTCGCCGTCCTGGAGGAAGGCCGCCGGCACGCGCGCCCCCGCGCCGGGTGTCGGCACCGCCGCTGCGAGCTGGTGCTCCTTGACCAGTCTCCCGACGCGGCTGACGGGGACGTCGAGCTCGGCGGCCACCTGCGGCCAGTCGAGCCACTCGCCGACCAGGGCGCTCAGGTCGAGCAACCGCTGGTCCGGGCCGGAGTTGGATTCCGCGGTCATGACGAAACCCTAGCCGCGCTCGCGGGACACGCCCTTGCGGGGCTGGCGCCCGCTGCGGACCTAGAATCGGCGGAGCCGACCGCCCGAGACCGGTCGTCGAGTCGATCCACCCCCGACCCGGAGGGAACCGCCGTGTCGCACGATGCCGATCCCATGACGGGTCGCGTGCTCGACGGCCGCTACGAGATCGGCGCCCGCATCGCACGAGGTGGCATGGCGTCGGTGTACGAGGCCCACGACCTCCGGCTGGCCCGCGACATGGCGGTCAAGATCATGCACGACGACCTCGGCGACGACACCGACTTCGCGAGCCGCTTCGTGCGGGAGGCGCGTGCAGCCGCCCGCATCTCCCACCCCAACGTCGTCGCGGTCACCGACCAGGGCGACGACCGGGGGCGCCTGTTCATCGTGATGGAGCACGTGCGCGGCCACACGCTGCGCGACGCCGTCCGCGAGCACGCCCCGATGGCGCCCGCCCGGGCGCTGGCGCTGATGGAGCAGGTGCTCCAGGCGCTGGCGGCGGCTCACGCGCAGGGCATCGTGCACCGTGACATCAAGCCGGAGAACGTCCTGATCTCCACGACCGGCGAGGTCAAGGTCGCCGACTTCGGCCTGGCCCGCGCGCTCGGCGCCGACACCCAGCACACCCGCACCGGTGGTGTCGTGATCGGCACCGTCTCCTACCTCGCTCCCGAGGTGATCGAGCACGGTCACGCCGACGCCCGCACCGACGTCTACGCAGCCGGTGTGCTGCTCTTCGAGATGCTGACCGGCCGCAAGCCGCACGGCGGCGACAGCGCCATCCAGATCGCGTGGAAGCACGTGCACGAGGACGTCCCGCCGCCCTCCGCGGAGACCGACCAGCACGTCCCCGACTACGTCGACGCCCTGGTGCAGGCGGCGACGGCACGGCCGAGCGAGCTGCGGCCCGCCGACGCCAAGGTCATGCTCATGCAGACCCGCCGGGCACGCGCCGCGGTGGAAGCGGGCGTCACCGCCGACGCCGACCTGGCCTCCGACTTCCACCCCACCCGGCGCAGCCCGGAGGTGGGGATCGACTACGTCGACGAGCCCGGCACGCTGCACCTGCCGGCGGTCGAGGTGACGGACCGGCACGGCCGCGGCATCGACGACGTCGAGGCGCTGTCCGACGACGAGACGACCGTCATCCACCCGGCGGCACGACGCACCGCCACGGCTGCCGCCGTCGTGGGCGCCCCCGTCGCCGTCGCTCCCACGGTCACCGACCTCCCTGCCCAGGCTGCGCGGCCCCGCGCCGACGGCACCGGTCCGTCGGCGCGGCCGGCGTACGGCGGTCCCCCCGGCGGCGGGTCGTCACCGCGCCCCTCCACGCGACGCCGTGGCTCCAGGCGCGGAGTCGCCCTGCTGCTCGTCGTCGTGCTGCTGGTGGCTCTCGTGGCGCTGGCCGGCTGGTGGCTGGGCATGGGCCGCTACACCTCCACGCCCGGCCTGATCAACCTGAGCCGCGGCGACGCCCAGGCGAAGGCCGAGGCGGCGGGGCTCGAGCTCGAGGTCGCCGGCCGTGAGTTCTCCGAGACCGTCACCCGGGGGTCGGTGATGGAGACCGATCCCGGCGCGGGCACCCGGATCGTCAAGGGCGACACGATCGAGGTGGTGCTCTCCAAGGGCGCCGAGCGCTACGCCGTGCCCAAGCTCGCCGGACGCCCCGTCGAGGAGGTCGAGGGCGTGCTCGAGTCCAGCAACCTCGGCGTCGGTGACGTGACGGAGGTCTGGCACGAGAGGGTGCCGGAGGGCCTCGTCGTCGGGTCCACTCCCCCGGCCGGTGCCGAGCTGCGCCGCGACGCGACCGTCGACATCGCCGTGAGCAAGGGACCGAAGCCGGTCCGCATCCCCGACCTCACCGACAAGGACGCCGAGCGGGCGCAGGCCCGGCTCGAGGCGCTCGGCTTCCGGGTGAGCCTCACGGAGGAGAACAGCGACGACGTCGACGAGGGGCGGGTGATCTCCCAGACGCCGTCGTCGGGCAAGGGGTTCGAGGACGACGAGATCGCGCTCGTGGTGTCCCTGGGGCCGGTCATGGTCGAGGTGCCGACGGTGACCACGATGCCCGTGGAGGAGGCGACCGAGCAGCTCGAGGAGCTCGGCTTCGACGTGCGCACCGAGCAGACCGACGTCTACATCGGCTGGGACCGCGTGGTCCGCCAGTCCCCCGCGGCCGAGGAGTCGGTCCCCGAGGGCAGCACGATCACGCTCTACCTCGTCTGATGCCGGCACTGCGCCCGGCCGGTCCGCGCCGGGCAGGCTGCTGATGCAGCTCCGCTGCCACCCGAGGGAGACCTGAGTGGACGCGCGCCGCGCCTCCCTGCTGGCCACGCTCGCCCTGCTCCTGGTCACCGCGTCCTGGGGATCGACGTTCTTCCTCATCAAGGACGTCCTGGAGGAGCTGCCGGTCCTCGACTTCCTGGCGGTCCGGTTCGCGATCGCGACCGCCACGCTGCTGCTGATCTTCCCGCGGGCGGTCGGCCGGATCTCGCCACAGGCCAGGCGCAGCGGCGTGGTGCTGGGGCTGCTCTACGGCCTCGCACAGATCCTGCAGACCGCCGGCCTGGCGCACACCCCGGCCAGTGTCTCCGGGTTCATCACCGGCATGTACGTCGTGTGCACGCCGCTGCTGGCGGCGCCGCTGCTGAAGCAGCGCATCGGAGGCCTGACCTGGGTCGCGGTGCTGCTCGCCGTGGGCGGACTCGCCGTGCTGAGCCTGCACGGGCTGAGCGTCGGCTACGGCGAGGCCCTGACCCTCGTCGCCGCGGTGCTCTACGCGCTGCACATCGTCGGGCTCGGCGCCTGGTCCCGGCCGGCCGACGCCATCGGGCTGACGATCGTGCAGCTCGCCGTGATCACCGCGGTCTGCCTGGTCGCGAGCGCCCCGGACGGGGTGGAGCTGCCCAGCAGCCCCTCGGCGTGGTGGAGCGTGATCTACATGGCCGTGGTGGCCGCCGCGCTCGCGCTGGCGGCGCAGACCTGGGCGCAGGCCCACCTGCCGCCCACCCGGGCCGCGATCATCATGACGATGGAGCCGGTGTTCGCCGCCGCCTTCGCCGTCACGCTCGGCGGGGAGGACCCGACCTCACGCATGCTGCTGGGCGGGGCGATGGTGCTGTCCGCGATGCTGCTCGTGGAGCTGGCTCCCCGGCGCAAGCTGGAGGCCGAGGTCCCGCACGTCGCCGTCTGACCTCGAGCTGCCGGCGATCGAGCAGCGAGCCTGCGAGCGGCGGTCGAGATCTCGCTCGTGGGGTCTCGACAAGCTCGACCGCCGGAAGCGCTCCACCGCCGGAAAGCCGCTCCACCGCTGGAAAGCGCTCCACCGCCGGAGGCGCCCGAGCGCCCGACCTCTGCTCAGGCCTCGACGACGACCGGGATGATCATCGGTCGGCGGCGGTGGGTCGAGCTGACCCACTTGCCGATCACCCGGCGGATGGCCTGCTGCAGCTGGTAGGAGTCGTCCATGCCCTCACGCATGGAGGCGACGAGCACGTCGGCGATCTGCGGCTTCACCTCGTCGAAGACCGAGTCGTCCTCCACGAAGCCGCGCGCGTGGATCTCCGGCCCGGAGACGACCTTCGACTCGACCAGGTCGACCACCACGACGACGGAGATGAACCCCTCCTCGCCGAGGATGCGGCGGTCCTTGAGCGAGGACTCCGTGATGTCGCCGACCGTCTGTCCGTCCACGAACACGTAGCCGCACGGCACCTTGCCTGCGATCGAGACCTTGCCGTCGACGAGGTCGACGACGACGCCGTCCTCGGCGATGACGACGTTGTCGGCCGAGAGCCCTGTCGCCCGCGCCAGGGCGGCGTTGGCCTGCATGTGCCGCACCTCGCCGTGCACCGGCAGCACGTTGCGAGGGCGCACGATGTTGTAGCAGTAGAGCAGCTCACCCGCGCTTGCGTGGCCACTGACGTGCACCAGAGCGTTGCCCTTGTGCACCACGGTGGCGCCGGACCGGGCGAGACCGTTGATGACGCGGTAGACGGCGTTCTCGTTGCCCGGGATGAGCGAGGAGGCCAGCAGGACCGTGTCGCCCTCCTCGAGGTGGACGAAGTTGTGGTTGCGCTGGGCGATGCGCGCCAGCGCCGAGAGCGGCTCACCCTGGGAACCGGTGGAGATCAGCACGATCTTCTCCGGCGGGTAGTCGCCGATCTCGCGGCTGTCGACCAGGGTCTCGGCCGGCACGTTGAGGTAGCCGAGGTCCTTGGCGATGTTCATGTTGCGGATCATCGAGCGGCCGACGTATGCGACCTTGCGGCCGTGCTCGACCGCGGCGTCGAGCACCTGCTGCACCCGGTGCACGTGGGAGGCGAAGCAGGCCACGATGATCCGGCCGCCGCTGCGGTGGAACACCCGGTCGATCACCGGCCCGATCTCGATCTCGCTGGTCGTGAAACCCGGCACCTCGGCGTTGGTGGAGTCGACCATGAAGAGGTCGACGCCCTCCTCCCCCAGCCGCGCGAAGGCGCGCAGGTCGGTGATCCGGCCGTCCAGCGGGAGCTGGTCCATCTTGAAGTCGCCGGTGTGCAGCACCATGCCCGCGCCGGTGCGGATCGCGACCGCGAGCGCGTCGGGGATCGAGTGGTTGACCGCCACGAACTCGAGGTCGAACGGCCCGAAGGTGATGCGGTCGCCCTCGGTCACGACGTGCTGGGCGGTCTCCTTCAGCCGGTGCTCCTGCAGCTTCGAGCGCAGCAGCGCCAGCGTCAGCTTCGAGCCCACCAGCGGGATGTCCTGCCGCTCGCGGAGGAGGTACGGCGTGGCGCCGATGTGGTCCTCGTGCCCGTGGGTCAGCACCAGCGCCTCGACCTCGTCGAGCCGGTCCACGATCGAGGACCAGTCGGGCAGGATCAGGTCGATGCCGGGGTGGTTCTCCTCGGGGAAGAGCACGCCGCAGTCGACGATGAGCAGCCTGCCGGCGTGCTCGAAGACCGTCATGTTGCGGCCGACCTCGCCGAGTCCGCCGAGCGGGATGACGCGCAGTGCGTCGTCGGCGAGCGGTCCGACGGGGGGCAGCTCGGGGTGTGCGTGGGTCACGCGGGTGCTCCGTCCAGGAAGCCGAGATCGGTCATGACGCTGCGCAGCTCGTCGACGACGGGTTCGGGGCACGGCACCAGGGGCAGCCGCACGTTGCGGTTGTCGAGCACACCCAGGAGCTGCAAAGCGGCCTTGGCCGCCATCGCCCCCTGCACCCGGGTCATCACGGCCTGCACCAGCGGAACCAGCTCGCGATAGATCTCCAGCGCCTGCGCAAGGTCGCCCTTGTCGACCGCCCCCACCATGTCGGCGTAGCGCTCCCCCGCGACGTGACCGACGACGGACACCAGTCCTGCGCCACCGTGGGTGAGCCACCCGAGGTTGAGCACGTCGTCGCCGGAGTAGAAGGCGAGGCCCGTGTCACGCATGATGCGCACGCCGCGCTCGAGGTCACCGACGGCGTCCTTGACCGCGACGATGCGCGGGTGCTCGGCGACCCGGGCGTAGGTCTCGTGGGCGATCGCGATGCTGCTGCGGCTCGGGATGTCGTAGAGCATCACCGGGAGGTCGGCGGCGTCCGCGACGGCCTCGAAGTGCGCGCGCAGGCCGTCCTGGGTGGGCTTGCTGTAGTAGGGCGTCACCACGAGCGTGCCGTCCGCCCCCAGCCGCTGCGCCTGCTCGGCCAGCTCGACCGAGTGGGCGGTGTTGTTGGTGCCCACGCCCGCCACCACCGTCGCGCGGTCGCCGACCGCCTCGATGACCGCGCGCAGGATCGCGCCGTCCTCCTCGGTGGTCGTGGTCGGGGACTCGCCGGTCGTGCCGGAGACCACCACGCCGTCGTTGCCGTGGGCGACGAGGTGCTCGGCGACCCGCGCCGTGCCCTCGACGTCCACGGAACCGTCGTCGTGGAACGCCGTGACCATCGCGGTGAGGACACGTCCGAAGGGCGCAGCGTTCGACGTCATGTGGGTCAGGCTACTTCGGTGCGGGCCGCCGGTCCGCTCACCCCGCCAGACCGCTGCACCGACGAGGGGCGAGCGTCAGTCAGCGGCTCGCTCCAGCCACACGATGTCGAAGCGGGTGCCGTCGTGCTCGTGCGCCTCCCGGCGCACCTCGCGCCACGCGGAGCGGTCGAACTCGGGGTAGCGCACGTCGCCCTCAGGGCTCAGGTGCACCTCGGTGATCACCTGCTCGTCGGCCACGGGCAGCGCCTGGCCATAGATCTCGCCACCGCCGATGACCATGACGTCACCGTCGTGGCGCGCGGCCTCCTCCAGGGCCTCGGCGAACGAAGCAGCAGTGACCACACCCTCGGATCCCCAGTCGCTCTGCCGGGTGACCACGATGTTGGTGCGCCGCGGCAGGGGGCGACCCATCGACTCGAAGGTCTTGCGGCCCATGACGACGACATGTCCGAGCGTGGTGCGCTTGAAGTGCGCGAAGTCCTCGGGCAGGTGCCACGGGAGCTCGCCGTCCACCCCGATCACGCCGTTGTCGGCCACGGCCGCGACCAGCACGACGCGCTGCGTCATACGGCGATGGGCGCCTTGATGCCCGGGTGCGGGTCGTAGCCCTTGACGTCGATGTGCTCGAGGTCGAAGGCGTCGATGTCGCGCACCGCCGGGTCGAGCCACAGCTCCGGCAGCGGGCGCGGCTCACGGGTCAGCTGCAGCTCGGCCTGCTCGAGGTGGTTGAGGTAGAGGTGGGCGTCTCCCAGCGTGTGCACGAAGTCGCCGACGTCGAGGTCGGTCACCTGGGCGACCATGTGCGTGAGCAGGGCGTACGACGCGATGTTGAACGGCACGCCGAGGAACACGTCGGCGGACCGCTGGTAGAGCTGGCAGCTGAGCCGTCCGCGCCCCGACTGCGAGTCGGCCGCGGGCGGCGCGACGTAGAACTGGAACAGCGCGTGGCACGGAGCCAGGGCCATCTGCGGGATGTCGGCGACGTTCCAGGCCGACACGATGTGACGGCGTGAGTTCGGGTCGCGGCGCAGGGCGTCGATCACCTTCGTGACCTGGTCGACGTGGCTGCCGTCGGGGGCGGGCCAGGAGCGCCACTGTGCGCCGTACACGGGTCCGAGGTCGCCCTGCTCGTCTGCCCACTCGTCCCAGATCGTGATGCCGCGCTCCTGCAGCCAGCGCACGTTGGTGTCACCGCGCAGGAACCACAGCAGCTCACCGAAGACGGACCGCGTGTGGACCTTCTTGGTGGTGACGAGGGGGAACCCCTCGGCGAGGTCGAACCGCATCTGGTGGCCGAAGACGCTCCGGGTGCCGGTGCCGGTGCGATCGCCCTTCTCCACCCCCTCGGCGAGGATGCGGCGAAGCAGGTCGAGGTACTGCTGCATCGCAGCAAACTAGCACCGCGCGGCCTCGTCGGCGTGATGGCGCGACCACCCTCGGACGACCGGACCTGACCGGGGACAATGGGTCCGGTGAACGCACCCACCGACCTGCCGGACCCCTCCCGACCGTCCGCCGACGTGTCGGTGCGCGTCGGCTGGCCGGCCGACGCCGAGACCATCGCCGCGGTCCAGGTGGCCGCCTGGCGCCAGGAGCTCGCCGACCTGCTTCCCGAGGAGGTGCTGGCCTCCATGGACGTGCAGCAATTCGCCGGCACCTGGCACGCCTCGCTGGTGACGCCGCAGGACGCGCGCAACCGCGTCCTCGTCGCGCTCGAGCGCAACACGCTGCGGGGGTTCGCGGTGACCACGCCGTCGCCCGACCCCGACTCCGACCCCATCGCGGACGGGGAGGTCACCGAGCTCGTGGTGGACCCGGAGCACCGCGGCGCAGGCCACGGCTCCCGGCTGCTGCACGCCTGCGTCGACACGCTGCGGGCCGACCGGTTCGTCCGTGCGACGTGCTGGCTCACTGCCACGGACGACGCGCGGAGGCGGTTCCTGACCGACTCGGGGTGGGCGACCGACGGTGCGCACCGCGAGCTCGACCTCTACGGCGACGGGTCCGTCCGGGTGAAGCAGGTGCGCCTGCACACCGACCTCCGGGAGGAGCCGAGCGACTGAGGCGCTCCCCGTTTGGGGTCAGGAGCCCCGGGTAGAGGACTGGCGGCACGTCACTCCAGCACCCACCGAGGAGGCGCCGTGGTCGGTCGACTGCCGATGCGTCACGAGGTCGTCCTCTGGGTCGTCGGGCTGCTCGCCTGCGTCGGCGCCGGAGCATGGCTGTCGCTCAGCACCCCTGTCCCGATGGTCTGGTACTCCGGCGCGCTGCTCGGAGCCGTCCTCGGCCCGGCCCTCGTGGGGGTCTACTGCCACACCTTCAGCGCGGTCGCCCGAAGCGTGCAGACGTCCCGCGGCCGACGCGCCTGACCACCCTCCTACAGTTCCCGGGGTGAGCCGCTCCCCGACCCAGCGCGCCGCCGCCCGCGAGGGCCTCGCCGTGGCAGGTGCAGTGAGCGTGTACGGCGTCTCCTTCGGCGCGGTGTCGGTGGCTGCCGGCCTCGACGTCTGGCAGACGTGTGCGCTCAGCCTGCTGATGTTCACCGGGGGCTCGCAGTTCGCGTTCGTGGGTGTCGTCGCCGGAGGCGGCACCTTGGTGTCGGCCACCCTCACCGCCACCATGCTGGGTCTCCGCAACACCCTCTACGGTCTCCGCCTCGCCTCGCTCCTGGGGTTCCGCGGCGCCAGGCGCGTGGCCGCCTCACACCTGGTCATCGACGAGTCCACAGCCATGGCGATCGGCCGGCCCGACCCCGCGGCGGCGCGCACCGGCTTCCTGGTGACCGGCGCGACCATCTTCGTCGGTTGGAACCTCTTCACGCTGCTGGGTGCGCTGGGCGGCACCATGATCGGCGACCCGCGGGCCTACGGCCTCGACGCGGCCGTGGGGGCTGCCTTCCTCGCGCTGGTGTGGCCGCGGCTGCACGGCACGGTCCACCGCCTCACGGCGGCGGGCGCGGTCGCGGTGGCGCTCGGCCTCGTGCCCCTCACCGCTCCCGGGGTCCCTGTCCTGGCCGCCTCGCTGGTGGCCGTCGCGGCCGCCCTCGCCGTGCGGGACGTCACGTCCGACCCAGCAGGAGACGAGCCGCTCGGGGAGCTCCCGTGAGCGCGCTGTGGGTCGGCGTCCTGGCCGCCTCGCTCGCCTGCTACCTCGCCAAGCTCGCCGGCCTGTCGGCGCCCGAACGGCTGCTGCGCCACCCGCGGGTCTCCCTGGCGGCCGACCTGCTGCCGATCGCGCTGCTCTCCGCACTGGTCGCGGTCCAGGTGTTCGGCGCCGACCGCGCCCTCGTGCTGGACGCACGGGTGGTGGGGCTCGGCGTGGCGGTGCTCGCGCTGCTGCTGCGTGCCTCGTTCCTCGTGGTGGTGGGTTCCGCGGCGCTCGCCGCGGCCCTCGTCAGGCTGCTCTGAGGCGGGTCAGGGGATCTCGATGCGGCCGTGGTCGTCCAGCGGGAAGCCCGGGTTGAAGCACAGCTCCCAGAGGTGGCCGTCGGGGTCGGCGACGTACCCGCTGTACCCGCCCCACTCGAGGCGCACCGGCCGCTTCACCAGCCGTGCCCCCGCAGCCAGAGCCGCCTCGACGCCGGCGTCGACGGCCGCCTCCGTGGCGAGGTTCAGCGCCAGCGTGCTCCCCCGGTAGGCGGGCAAGGGCGCTCCGTCCGGCTCGAGCCCCGCGTCGTCCGCCAGGTCGCGGTGCGGGAACAGCCCGATCCACGACCCGGCGGTGCGGAACCAGACGATCCCCTGCGCGGTGTCGCCGTGCAGCTCCCACCCCAGGGCCCGGTAGAAGGCGACGGACGCGTCGAGGTCCTGCACCCCGAGGGTGACGATGGCGAAGTTCGGAGGGATCCCTGTCACGACGTCCTCGATCAGTCGAGAGGCATGAACGCCTCGAGGCCAACGGTCAGGCCGGGGTGGTCGGCGACCTCGCGCAGGCCGAGGAGCACGCCCGGGGTGAAGGAGACGCGGTCCATGGAGTCGTGCCTGATGGTCAGCGTCTCTCCGATGCCACCCAGCACGACCTCCTGGTGCGCCACCATCCCGCGGATCCTCAGCCCGTGCACCCGGATGCCTTCCACGTCGGCACCCCGGGCACCCTCGAGGGCGCTCGAGGTCGCGTCGGGCACGGGCCCGCTGCCCGCCTTCTGGCGCGCCTTCGCGACGAGCTGCGCCGTACGTCGCGCGGTCCCGCTCGGAGCGTCCGCCTTGTCGGGGTGGTGCAGCTCGACGATCTCCACGGACTCGTAGAACGGCGCGGCCTCCTGGGCGAACCGCATCATCAGGATCGCGCCGATCGAGAAGTTGGGTGCGACGAGCACGCCGCACGGTGGCGAGTCGCCCAGCCAGGACTCCAGCTGCGACAGCCGCGCGTCGTCGAACCCGGTGGTGCCGACCACGCAGTGGATGGCGTGGTCGATGCAGAACTCCAGGTTGTCCATGACGACGTCGGGATGGGTGAAGTCGACCACCGCCTCCGCGCCCGAGGTCACGAGGTCGTCGATCTCGTCGTCGACATCGACCGCGGCCACCAGCTCCATGTCCTCGGCGGCCTCGACCGCCGCACACACCTCGCGCCCGACCTTGCCCCTGGCGCCCAGCACCCCGACCTTCATGACTCCGCTCACGGCGCCCACCGTAGTCGCCCCCGGCGGCCACACTGGACCGCTAAGTCCGAGTCCGGACCTTCGCGCCTGTCCTCGACCGCGTCCTTTACCTAGGCTCCCCGCCATGGCAGCGAAGAAGCGAGTCCTCAACCTGGTGCCCTCCCGCGACACCGCCGGCGACTGGACCTACGACGACGCCGTCGGCGGCGGCCTGGCGAAGGCGCGTGTCGCGCTGCCCGACAGCGTCGACCTGCGGGCGTCGTGGTGGCGGGTCGGCGACCAGGGTCAGACCGGGTCGTGCGTGGGGTGGGCGGCCGCGGACGGCGTCGGACGGCACGTCCTCACCGAGGCGGGCAAGATCACCCGCAACCAGCGGCTCTCGCCCCGCTTCACCTGGATGTCGTCGAAGGAGAGGGACGAGTTCCGCGACCGCCCCACGTCCTTCGTCGAGGAGGCCGGCACCTCGCTGAAGGCCGCGATGAACGTGGGCAGGCGCTATGGCTTCGCGCTGGAGAAGGAGGTGCCCTTCGCGGTGGACACCACGATGTGGGCCGGCGCCGAGAGCGCCCTCTACGCCTCCGCCGCCCGGCGCCGGATCAGCTACGTCAACCTCGGCCGCGACCTGTCCCGGTGGAAGTCGTGGCTGGCCGGCAAGGGGCCGATCCTGGCCGGGCTGTGGGTCGACAAGCACTGGATGAACCTCAGCGGTGACGGCGAGCTGGACTCCTGGCACGCAGGGTCGGCCGACGGCGGTCACGCGGTGTGCATCGTGGGCTATCGCGAGGACGGGCGGTTCATCGTCCGCAACAGCTGGGGCACCTCGTGGGGGCACCGCGGCTTCGCCTACGCGACCCCCGACTACCTCGCTGCGGGCTTCTTCCCCGAGAGCTACGGCGCTTCCGTCGACTGAGGCCGGTCACCCAGCGGCTCAGCCCCGGGGGCCGACGACCGCCAGCGTCTCCTGGCGGGCGAAGACCTCGGCCGCGAGGGCGTGCACCTCGTCGGCGGTGACGGCCGCGACGCGCTCGAGGGTCTCGTCGATGCCGGTCAGCTCGCCGCTGAGGAGGTCCGCCTTGGCGATGCGCGCCATCCGCGACGCCGAGTCCTCCAGACCCAGCACCAGGCCGCCGCGCACCTGGCCCTTGCCGCGCTCGAGCTCCTCCTGGGAGACGCCGTGGTCGCGCAGCGATGCGAGGACGTCACGGACCACGCCGAGCACCTGCTCGAGCTTGTCCGGGAGGCAGCCCAGCCCGACGCACAGCGCGCCGCTGTCGGCGGTGTGGATCGGGTAGGCGTACACGGAGTAGGCGAGGCCACGTCGCTCGCGCACCTCCTGGAACAGCCGGGAGGACGACCCGCCGCCGAGCACGGTGGCCAGCACCCCCAGTGCGTAGCGGCGGTCGTCCCCCCGCGACGGACCCTCGAAGCCCAGGATGGCGTTGGCCTGCTCGAAGCTGCGGTGCATCCGCGCGGTGTCCGCCCGCACGTGCTGGAACGGCGTGTCCGGCCGGGGAGCCCGCGGCGGAGCGTCACCGGCGTCAGGGAAGGCGAAGGCAGCCGAGACCAGCCCCACGACGTTGTCGTGGTCGAGGTTGCCGGCCACGGAGACCACGATGTTGTCGGGGCGGTAGTGCTCGCGGTAGAAGTCCGCGACCTGCTCCCCGCTGAGCGCCGCCACCGTCTCGGGTCGGCCGCCGACGGGTCGTCCGAGGGGGCCGTCGCCCCACGCCGTGGCGGCGAACAGGTTGGCGACCACGTCCTCGGGGTCGTCGTCGTGCATGGCGAGCTCGTCGAGGATGACCTCCCGCTCCGCCTCGACGTCGCCGGGCCGCAGCAGCGAGCTGGTGACCATGTCACCGAGCACGTCGACCGCGAGGGGGAGGTCGTCGTCGAGCACTCGTGCGTGGAAGCAGGTGTACTCGCGGGCGGTGAAGGCGTTGAACTCCCCGCCCACGGCGTCCATGGAGGAGGAGATCTCCATCGCCGAGCGGGTCGGAGTGCCCTTGAAGAGCAGGTGCTCGAGGAAGTGCGAGGCACCGGACAGCGACGGCGACTCGTCGCGGGCCCCGGTGCCCACCCAGACACCCACGCTGGCCGAGCGGACGCCCGGCATCGCCTCGGTGACGACGCGCAGGCCCGAGGGGAGGACGCTCCGCCGGACCGTGGAGACCACGGTCCCTGCGGAGTCCCTCTCCTCGAGCAGCGTGCGGGTGGTGCCTGGCTCCTGCTCAGCGACGAGCACGGGAACCGCTCACGCCTCCACGGCCTCCGGGTCGCCGGCCTCCTCGGAGGTCGACTCCGACTCCTCGACGACCGGGATCAGCGAGAGCTTGCCGCGGTCGTCGATCTCGGCGATCTCGACCTGGATCTTCTGACCCACGGAGACGACGTCCTCCACGGCCTCGACCCGCTTGCCGCCGGCCAGGGAGCGCAGCTTGCTGATGTGCAGCAGCCCGTCCTTGCCCGGGAGCAGCGAGATGAACGCGCCGAAGTTGGTCGTCTTGACCACCGTGCCGAGGTAGCGCTCGCCGACCTCCGGCATGGTCGGGTTGGCGATCGCGTTGACGGCCTGACGGGCCGCCTCGGCCGCCTCGCCGTTGGTCGCGCCGATGTAGATCGTGCCGTCGTCCTCGATGCTCAGCTGGGCGCCGGTGTCGTCCTGGATCTGGTTGATGACCTTGCCCTTGGGCCCGATCACCTCGCCGATCTTGTCGACCGGGATCTTCACGGTGATGATCCGCGGCGCCAGCAGGCTCATCTCGGCCGGCTCGGCGATCGCCTCGGCCATCACGTCGAGGATCGCGAGCCGCGCGTCCTTGGCCTGCTCCAGGGCCGCACCCAGGACCTCGGCGGGGATGCCGTCGAGCTTGGTGTCGAGCTGCAGGGCCGTGACGAACTCACGGGTGCCGGCGACCTTGAAGTCCATGTCGCCGAAGGCGTCCTCGGCCCCGAGGATGTCGGTCAGCGCGACGTACTCGGTCTCGCCGTCGACCTCGTCGGAGATCAGGCCCATGGCGATGCCGGCCACGGACGCCCGCAGCGGCACGCCGGCCTCGAGCAGCGACAGCGTCGAGGCGCAGACCGAGCCCATCGAGGTGGAGCCGTTGGAGCCCATCGCCTCGGACAGCTGCCGGATCGCGTAGGGGAACTCCTCGCGGGTCGGCAGCACCGGCAGGAGCGCGCGACGGGCGAGCGCTCCGTGACCGACCTCGCGACGCTTCGGGGAGCCGACGCGGCCGGTCTCGCCGGTGGAGAACGGCGGGAAGATGTACTTGTGCATGTAGCGACGCGACTTCTCCGGGGAGAGCGTGTCGAGCTTCTGCTCCAGCGTCAGCATGTTGAGCGTGGTGACACCCAGGATCTGGGTCTCGCCCCGCTCGAAGAGCGCTGAGCCGTGCACGCGGGGGATGACCCCGGTCTCGGCGTGCAGGTCACGGATGTCGGTCAGCCCGCGGCCGTCGATGCGCACCTTGTCGCGCAGCACGCGCTGGCGGACCAGCTTCTTGGTGACCGCGCGGAACGCCGCGCCGATCTCCTTCTCGCGGCCCTCGAAGGACGGGGCGACCTGCTCCAGGACCTTGTCCTTGACCTCGTCGAGCCTGCCCTCGCGCTCCTGCTTGCCCGCGATCGTGAGGGCGGACGAGAGGTCGTCGGAGGCGGCGGACTCGACCGCGGCGTAGACGTCGTCCTCGAAGTCGAGGAAGACCGGGAACTCCTGGACCGGCTTCGCGGCCTGCTTGGCCAGCTCGGCCTGGGCGTCGCACAGCTGCTTGATGAAGGGCTTCGCGGCGTCGAGACCACCGGCGACGACCGACTCGCTGGGCGCCTGGGCGCCGGAGTGGATGAGGTCCCACGCGGTCTCGGTGCTCTCGGCCTCGACCATCATGATCGCGACGTCACCGGACTCGGTGACACGGCCCGCGACCACCATGTCGAACACCGCGTGCTCGAGCTGGCCGTGCGAGGGGAAGGCGACCCACTGGCCCTCGATGAGGGCGACGCGGACGCCGCCGACCGGGCCGGAGAACGGCAGGCCGGAGATCTGGGTCGACAGCGACGCGGCGTTGATGGCGAGCACGTCGTAGGGCTGGTCGGGGTCGAGCGCCATCACGGTGATGACGACCTGGACCTCGTTGCGCAGGCCCTTCTTGAACGTCGGGCGCAGCGGCCGGTCGATGAGCCGGCAGGTGAGGATCGCGTCCTCACCGGGACGACCCTCGCTCCGGAAGAACGAGCCGGGGATCTGGCCCACGGCGTACATCCGCTCCTCGACGTCGATCGTCAGGGGGAAGAAGTCGAAGTGGTCCTTCGGGTGCTTGCCGGCGGTGGTCGCCGACAGCAGCATGGTCTCGTCGTCGAGGTAGGCGGTGACCGACCCCTGTGCCTGACGGGCGAGCAGCCCGGTCTCGAACTTGACGGTGCGGGTGCCGAACTTGCCGTTGTCGATCACGGTCTCGACGGCGGTGATGGTGGGTTCCTCCATGGGAACTCCTTTACGGGTCGTGAAGCGACCCGCGACTGCCTGTGTGCCAGGTGTTCTGGATTCTCGGACCTGGGGGCCGGTCTTCGATCGAGGCCCGCGGGTCTTGTCTCGATGGTCGAGCTTGTCGAGACCCGAAGGCCACTACCGAGGACCGAGCCAGACGTTCGCGGTCGCTCCTGGTTGGGTTGGTGTTCAGTTGTGGGCTGACCAGGACCAGGGCCCTGATGCAGCCGGAGCGGCCACCTGGGTCAGGCAGCCGCTCCGGCTGACGAAGTCAGCGTCGTAGACCGAGACGCTCCACGATCGAGCGGTAACGGTTGATGTCCTGGTCCTGCATGTAGTTGAGCAGCCGACGACGGCGGCCGACCAGCAGCAGCAGGCCACGACGCGTGTGGTGGTCGTGCTTGTGCTGCTTGAGGTGCTCGGTCAGGTGGGCGATCCGGTGGCTGAGCAGCGCGACCTGGACCTCGGGGGACCCGGTGTCGCTGTCGGACAGGCCGTACTCGGAGATGATCTGCTTCTTGGTCTGCGCGTCGGTACCTTGCGACACTGGTTTCCTCTCGGGGGTCTCGCTGCGCGGCGCGCCGGGGCCTGTTCACCCGGGCACTCTCGATCCGCGGCCGTTCAGACGGCAACTGGACGAGCCTACCAACGCACCCCCAGCCCGCCCTAATCGGTCGCGGGCGGTCGGTTTCCCACGTTCACATGGGAAACCGAGCGCTTCTCATGTGTTGCAGCGCGTGAGAAGTGCCAGCTTCCGATGTTCTCATGGGAAACCAGCAGCAGCGGCGCCCTTGCAGCGGGGGTCCTCGGGCCAGCAGGGTGGGGCGATGACGGCCGACTACGAGCAGGACACCACCGTGTCCGCAGGCACCCTCCGCATCCGGGCACGCGGTCGGCCGGTGCTGTCCAACCCGATGACCAACCGGGGCACCGCGTTCACCCCCGAGGAGCGTACGGCGCTGGATCTCGTCGGGCTGATCCCGACCGGCATGACCACCCTGGAGAACCAGACGCGGCGGGTCTACGAGCAGGTGCGCAACACCACCACCCCGCTGGGCAAGTACCTCACGCTCAACGCGCTGCGCGACCGCAACGAGGTGCTCTTCTACAACCTCGTGACCTCGCACCTGGAGGAGATGCTGCCCTTCATCTACACCCCGACCATCGGGGAGGCCATCGAGCGCTTCAGCCACACCTACAACAGGCCGCGCGGGGTGTTCCTGTCCATCGACCACCCCGAGCTGGTGGAGACCTCGCTGCGCAACTACGGGCTGGACGCGGACGACGTCGACCTGGTCTGCGTGACCGACTCCGAGGGCATCCTCGGCATCGGCGACCAGGGCATCGGCGGCATCCAGATCGCCATCGGCAAGCTGTCCGTCTACACCGCCGCGGCCGGCATCCACCCCCGCCGCACCGTGCCTGTCGTGCTGGACGTCGGCACCGACAACCTCGGTCTGCTCAGCAGCGAGATGTACCTCGGCGAGCGCCACAGTCGCGTGCGCGGCCAACGGTACGACGACTTCGTGGAGCACTTCGTGCGCACCGTGCACGGGTTGTTCCCCCAGGCGATGATCCACTGGGAGGACGTCGGCACCCGCAACGCTCACCGCATCCTGCACCGCTACCGCGACGAGGTGTGCACGTTCAACGACGACATCCAGGGCACCGCGGCCGTGGTGCTCGCCGCGGTGCTGGCCGCCGTCGACGTGACCGGAATCGACCTGGACGACCACCGCGTGGTGATCTTCGGCGCCGGCAGCGCGGGCATCGGCATCGCGAACCAGATCCGCGACACGATGCTGCGCCAGGGCGCCTCCGAGACCGAGGAGGAGGCCTACGGCCGGTTCTGGCCGATCGGGGTGCAGGGCCTCTACGTCGAGGGCGACGAGGAGCTGCTGGACTTCCAGGAGCCCTACGCCCGGGCGAAGTCCGACGTCGAGGGCTGGGAGCTCGCTCGCCCGCCCTACATCGGATTGCTCGACGTGGTGCGCCACGTCAAGCCCACCATCCTCATCGGGACGTCGACCAAGGGCGGCGCCTTCAACCAGGAGGTGGTGCGGGAGATGGCGCAGCACTGCGCCCGGCCCATCATCTTCCCGCTGTCGAACCCCACGAGCCGCGCCGAGGCCACACCCACGGAGCTGCTCGAGTGGACCGACGGGGAGGCCCTGATCGCGACCGGCAGCCCTTTCCCGCCCGTCGACCACGAGGGCGTGCGCCACACCATCGCGCAGTGCAACAACGCCCTGATCTTCCCCGGCCTCGGCCTGGGGGTGGCCGCCTGCCACGCGACCAGGGTCACGGAGGGCATGATCGCGGCCGCGTCGGAGGCGCTGGCCGGCCTGGTCAACGCCTGGCGGCCCGGGGCGCCGCTGCTGCCGGGCATGGGCGACCTGCGCCTGGTCTCGGCCACGGTCGCCATCGCGGTGGCGGAGCGGGCCGCGGCCGAGGGGGTCGCCGAGGCGCCGCTGTCCGAGCCGATCCAGCAGGTCTACGAACGCATGTGGCAGCCGCGCTACCCCGAGATCGAGGCCATCTGAGCGGCCGCGAGGGCACGGCCGGTCACCGCAGCCGCAGGACCGGATCGGGGTCGCGGGCGGTGTCGACGCCCCCACCGGGCTCCCGGAGCTCGAGGTGGAGGTGACAGCCGTCCGGCGCCGCCGAGGCGCCGGTGAGGGCGACCGGGTCACCGGGAGCGACGTCGTCGCCGACCCGCACCAGCAGCCGCCGGGCGTGTCCGACCAGGACGTCCGCGGGTCTGCCGTCGACGGTCGTGCGCAGCAGCAGCGGACGCCGACCGTACGCCGGGCCCACGGTCCCCGCTGCCGGGGTCACGACCGTGCCGCGCACGCCGCTGAGCAGCGGCGTCCCGCAGGGCAGCGCGACGTCGACCCCGTGGTGGAAGCCTCCTCCGTCGCACCGCGCGTCCGGCACGTAGAACGGCGCGTCGGTGCAGCCGTACTCGATCATGACGCGGTGGCGGCCGGGGTACCACGGAGAGCGGTACCTGGTGCGGTCCTCGGTGAAGAAGAGCCACCGGGGATCGGGCGGCAGCGCCTCCCGGGACGCCGTGGTGGTGGGCTCGACCGGCTCCGTGCGCCGAGTCGGCGAGACGGGTCCGCTGGGCTCGGACCTGCTGGTCCCCTCGCCGGCGTCGCTCGAGCAGCCCGCGACCAGCAGGGTCGTCAGGGCGGCCACGACGAGGGAGGTCGACCGGCGTCGGCGGAGCACGTCACCAGTCTGGGCCCTCCCGACCGGGAGCACGCCGTGTGAGGATCGGGGCATGGCGACCTCCGGCGCGAGCGAGACCCGGCACGGCGTGTGCAACCTGTGCGAGGCGGTCTGCGGACTGCTCATCACGATCGAGGACGGCGCGGTCACCGGCATCCGCGGCAACCCCGACGACCCGCTCTCCCGCGGCCACATCTGCCCGAAGGGCACCGCGCTGGCCGACCTCCACGAGGACCCCGACCGGCTGCGGCGGCCGCTGCGCAAGGTCTCGACAAGCTCGACCGCCGGTGGAAGGGCTCGACCGCCGGTGGAAGGGCTCGACCGCCGGTGGGAAGGGCTCGACCGCCGGTGGGAAGGGCTCGACCGTCGAGTGGGAGGAGATCGGGTGGCGCGAGGCGATCGAGCTCGCGGTCGACGGCCTGGCGGGCGTGCAGGACGAGCACGGCCAGGACTCCGTGGCGGCCTACCTCGGCAACCCCACCATCCACAGCCTGGGGGGCATGACCCACGCCGCGCAGGCCGCCAAGGCCCTGAAGTCGCGCAACATCTACTCAGCCACGTCGGTCGACCAGCTGCCGCAGCAGCTGGTCGCGCACCTGCTCTACGGCCACCAGCTCATGCTGCCGGTGCCGGACATCGACCGCACCGACCTGCTGCTCGTCGTGGGCGGCAACCCCATGGCCTCCAACGGCAGCCTGTGGACGGTGCCCGACTTCCCGCAGCGGCTGCGCGACCTCAAGGCCCGGGGCGGGCGCATGGTGGTCCTGGACCCCCGGCGCACCGAGACCGCCAGGGCAGCCGACGAGCACCACTTCGTGCGCCCTGGCACCGACGCCGCGGTGCTGCTCGCCATGGTGCACACCCTGCTCGAGGAAGACCTCGCCTCGCCCGCGGCGTACGTCGACGGGGTCGACCGGGTGCGCTCCGCGGTGGCCGACCTGACGCCGGAGTGGGCCGCCGGGGTCTCGGGGGTGCCGGCCGAGGTGATCACCCGCCTCACCCGCGAGTACGCCGCTGCAGGCGCGGCCGCGGCGTACGGCCGCATCGGGGTCTCGACCCAGGCGTTCGGCACGGTGAGCTCGTGGGCCATCCACTGCCTCAACGCGCTCAGCGGGCACCTCGACCGTCCCGGCGGGATGATGTTCACGAGCCCCGCGGTGGACATCGTCGGTCAAGGGGTGGTCGGGCGCGGCGCCCACGGCCGGTGGCGCAGCCGCGTGCGTGACCTGCCGGAGACCTCGGGCGAGCTGCCGGTCGCGACCCTGGCCGACGAGATGCTCACCCCCGGCGCCGGCCAGGTCCGCGGGCTGCTCACGGCCTCGGGCAACCCCGTGCTCTCCACGCCGGACGGCAAGCGGCTCGGGGAGGCCCTGGAAGAGCTGGACTTCATGGTGTCCGTCGACATCTACCTCAACGAGACCACCCGCCATGCCGACGTGATCCTGCCGCCGACGACGCTGCTCGAGCGGGACCACTACGACCTGGTCTTCCACGCGCTCGCCGTGCGCAACACGGCGCGCTACACCCCTGCGGTCTTCCCCAAGCCCGAGGGAGCCCGGCACGACTGGGAGATCTTCCGCGACCTGGCCCTCGGCCTGGCGGCTCGCACCGAACGGCGCTCCGGCAAGCGCACGCCGCTGCGCGCTCGGCTGAAGCGCCAGGCCCGCTTGCGGACCTCGCCCACCGTGCTCCTGGACCTCTTGCTGCGCCGGGGTCCGGAGAAGCTCTCGGTCCGCCGCCTCAGGGCCCGGCCGGACGGTGTGGACCTCGGTCCCCTGGAGCCGCGGCTGCCCGAGCGGCTGCGGACGCCCGGCCGGCGCATCGACCTCGCGCAGCCGCTGGTGCTCGACGACCTGGCCCGGCTGCGGGCGGCGCTCGACACCGCGCAGGGCGCCGACGGCGACCAGCTGCTGCTGATCGGCAGGCGGCACCAGCGCGACAACAACTCCTGGATGCACAACAGCAAGCGCCTCACCAAGGGGAGGCCACGGCACCAGCTGCTGGCCCACCCGGACGACCTCGCCGACAGAGGGATCGAGGACGGGTCCCGCGTGGTGGTGACCTCCAGGGTGGGCGAGGTCGAGGTCGACGTGCTGGCGACCGACGACGTGATGCGGGGAGTCGTGTCGCTGCCGCACGGCTACGGCCACGGCCTCCCAGGCACCCGCATGGGCAACGCCGCAGAGGTGCCCGGCGTCAGCATCAACGACCTCACCGACCCCGAGCTGCTGGACGTGAGCGGCAACAGCGCCCTCAGCGGGGTCCCTGTCACGCTCACCGCGGCGGGACCCCTGCCGGAGCGGCCCTCCCGTGAGGCAGCCGAGCCGGCCCGCGGCTAGCACCCGGGCGCGTCCGCGACGCGGGGTGTCCGACAGGTGACACCCCCTGGATCTGCTGTGCGCCGCTGCCAGAGTGGGAACACCGGACAACCGGGCGAGCGTTGTGCCGCTCGTACGCACAGCCACTGACTGACAGAGAGGTCACCATGAGCCTGTACCTGGGCGACTCCGCCCCCGACTTCACCGCCGAGACCAGCGAAGGAGAGATCTCCTTCCACGACTGGGCCGGCGACAGCTGGGTGGTGTTCTTCTCCCACCCCGCCGACTTCACCCCGGTGTGCACCACCGAGCTGGGTCGCGTGGCTCAGCTGCAGGACGAGTGGGCCGCCCGCAACGTCAAGGTGATCGCGCTCTCCGTCGACTCCGCCGACGACCACCGCAGCTGGAAGTCCGACATCGAGAGCTACGGGCAGACCACGCTGACCTACCCGATCATCGCTGACCCCGACAAGAAGGTCGCCCAGCAGTTCGACATGATCCACGCCGCCGAGGGCGACAGCTCGTCGGTGCGCGTGGTCTTCATCATCGACCCCAGCAAGAAGGTCCGGCTCACGCTGACCTACCCCAAGTCGGTGGGCCGCAACTTCGACGAGATCCTCCGCGCGGTCGACGCGCTGCAGACCACCGACAGCGCCGCCGTCTCGACGCCGGTCGACTGGCGGAAGGGCGACAAGCTGATCGTCCCCCCGACCGTGCCGACCGACCAGGCGCGCGAGAAGTACGAGGACGTCGAGGAGCACTTCCCCTACCTGCGCACCACCACCGGCCCCAAGGCCTGACGCGCAGCGTCCGAACGCAGCCGAGGCCCCTGCCACCACCTGGTGGCAGGGGCCTCGTCGTGTCGGTTCGTGCCCGCCGGCGGACCGGCCGGGAGGTCAGCCGCGCTCGGCGGCAGCCTTGATGCGCTGCAAGGTCACCTGCATCCCCTCGCGGAGGTCCTCGTCGCGGTCCGAGCCGCCGACCCACTTCTGGGTCAGCCAGGCCATCGCCCCGGGCAGCGGGCGTTCGGCGTCGTAGGACTCCGTGAGCCGGGTGCCGGTCGGCGTGCTCTCCATGACGTAGCGCCAGGTGTAGGAGCCGATGCCCGGGCCGCTGCGGTTGAAGGCGAACTCCCTGCCCGGGTCTGCGACGGTGACCACGGGCAGGGTGAACCACGACGGGCCACGACGGCCCTTGTTCCTGGCCAGGAACCGGGCGCCGACCTCCGGCCCGGTCGCCCCCCGGACCCACGTGCAGCGCCTGCACTCCGGGCTCCACTCGCCCATCCGGGTGATGTCGGAGACCAGCTCGTAGACGCGCTCGGGGGGCGCCTCGATCTCGATCGAGGCCGAGTCGTGCGGCAGTCGCTGGACCATGGTGCTTTCCCCTTTCGCTGGTGGCAGCACGGAGCCTGTCACTGACGAGGTCCGTGCCGCACCTCTCCCCCGAAATCCCGCTCAGTCGCCCGGAGGCCTCAGCTGCACGGTCGGCTGGTCATCCGCCGCGGCGGCGGGGCGGCCGGCAGCTCGGTCGTCCCCTCACCGGTCGGCCGATCGTGACGCTCGGGGTGCGGCTCGTCGAGCTCGTCCTCGCGACCGTGCGCGCGGTGCCAGGCGACGTACGCCGCCCGCACGGCGATCGCGCGCTCCAGGTCGCGCTGGACGCGGGAGAAGAACTGCTGCCGGTAGATCTCGTCCGTGACCGCGTAGACCGTGAAGTACAGCCCTGCGAACGCACCCAGGAAGATCGAGACCTGCAGCAGCTCCACGGAGAGGTTGGGCAGCCAGCTGAGGGCGTGCACCGGTCCGCCGTCGCCGATCCAGGCGTTGGCGATGGCCTGCTTCATGGTGATCGACCCGAAGACCAGGAAGAACGAGAAGACGGCCACCGAGAGCAGCATCGCCTGCACGGTCTGGGCGATGAGCAGCACCAGGGTGAGGTTGACGCGCTCGTAGCGGGTGACGCGAGACTCCGAGGCCAGCAGGCCCTTGTGACGCGCGAGCCGGCGCGCCTCGTCGGCCATGGGAGTGCCCTCGACCACCTGGACGACCCTCTCGTCGTCGAGCTCGTCGTCGGCCCGCTCGATCTCCTCGGGCAGCCGCACCAGGAAGAAGATGATGCCGAGCACCGTGAAGAGCAGCACGGTGACCCAGAGGGCGCCGCCGTCGAGGTAGGCACTCATCTGCCACACCTCGGCGTTGATGAACAGGAACGTCATGAAGACCAGCAGCAGCGGCAGCGCGCGGGTCACCAGGGTCAGGAACGTGCGGAGACTGGCGCCGGAGTGCTTCACGGCGTAGGTGAGGATCGGTCGCGCCCGCAGCGCCGTGACGCCGTAGAAGATCAGGGCCAGCGCGGCGATGGTGAGCAGGCTGGCGGGCCCGAAGGAGACCAGCTTCGCCGGGTCGAGCTCGAAGTCGGAGGTGACCCAGGTGAGCAGGAGGGCGACACCGACGGCGGCGAGCAGGCTCAGCCCGAGCACCGTCAACGTGCGCCGCGGCGCCAGGCCGTGCCGGACCCTGGCACGTTCGGACGGCACGAAGTACGGCAGACCGTTGCGGAGGAACCATGCCTCGGTCTCCTGGACTGGGTCGGACTCTTGCCTGGCCCGCACGGGCACGAGGACCTCCTGGTGCTGGGGAACTGGGGTCAGCTGTCGAGACCGAGGGCGATCCGAGCCCGCTCCACGTCGTCCCCGATCGCCGCGACGAGGTGCTCGACCTCGTCGAAGCGCTTCATACCCCGGATGCGGGAGACGAACTCGACCTCGACCTTCTTGTCGTACAGGTCCAGGTCGTCGGGGGCGTCCAGGACGAACGACTCGACCCGGCGCTCGCGGCGGCCACGGAACGTCGGGTTCGTGCCGACGCTGATGGCCGCAGGCCTGCGCTCGCCGTCGGGGAGCTCGCGCAGCCAGCCGGCGTAGACGCCGTCCTCCGGCACCGCGACCCCGGGGTCGACGGGAAGGTTGGCGGTGGGCCAGCCGAGGTCGCGCCCGCGTCCGTCGCCGGCCATCACGGTGCCGCGCACCGCGTGCGGACGCCCGAGCGCCTCCGCAGCCCCCTCGACGTCGCCGCTGGCCAGGCAGCTGCGCACGTAGCTCGAGGACCACACCATCGGGCCACCGTCGAGGGCGATCCCCTCGACGATGAACTCGTTGTCGACGCCGATCTGGCGCAGCAGGGTGACGTCGCCGGAGGCCTGCTTGCCGAACCGGAAGTTGGCGCCCACGATCACAGCGGCGGCGTGGAGGGTGTCGACGAGGACCTCCTCGGCGAACCGCTCCGGCGGCCACTCCGCGACCGTCCGGTCGAAGGGCACCACCAGCACGTCGTCGACACCCGAGGCCCGCAGCAGCTCGACGCGCTCCTCGACGGTGGTGAGGTTCGTGGGGGCGTGCTCGGGCCGCAGCACCGCGATGGGGTGCGGGTCGAAGGTGACCGCAACGACACGGCCGAGCTCGAGCCGGGCGGCGACCTCGTGGGCGCGCCGGACCACTGCCTGGTGACCGCGGTGGACGCCGTCGAAGTTGCCGACCACGACGACGGTGTGCCCGAGGTCGCGCGGGACCTCGTCCAGCGAGCGCCAGATCTGCACCGGCAACCTCCTGCTCGCACGCCTCGTCGCTGCTCTCCCTGTCACCGGCAAGCCTGCCACAGCGTCACACCAGCACCGCGAGGGGAGCGTGGCTGCCGTCCTCGTGGGCGTCCGTACGCCGGTAGAGCGCGAGCAGCCCGCCGTCCGGGTCCAGCACCGCCACGGGATCCGCCTCCGGCGGGTCCGGGTGCAGGTGCAGCCTGCGGCCGTGACCGACCACGCTGGCCTCGTCCGTCCCGACGCTGACGCAGGGGAAGAACCGGCGAGCGGCCTCGCCCATCGTCAGCACGGGCACCTCGTCCGGGCTGCCCACCGTGTCGAGCGAGTCCAGCGCGGCGGCGTCGGCCAGGCCCACTCCCCGGCCGCCGGCCCCGATGCGCGTCCGCCGCAGCCGGGTGAGATGGCCACCCACCGCCAGCGTGGCGCCGAGGTCGCGGGCGACGGCACGCACGTAGGTGCCGCTGCTGCACCGCACGGTGAGGTCCACGTCGAGCAGGACCCCCTGGTCGGCCTCGACCCGGCGGACGTCGTGGACGGCGAGCTCGTGGATGGTGACCCGGCGTGGAGCGAGCTCGACCTCCTCCCCGGCGCGAGCGCGCTCGTAGCTGCGGCGGCCACCCACCTTCACCGCCGAGACGGTCGAGGGGACCTGGTCGATCTCGCCCACGACGCCTGCGAGCACGGCTCGCACGTCGCTCTCGGCGACGTCGGCGGCGGAGGTCCGGTGCAGCGGCTCCCCCTCGGCGTCGTCGGTCGTGGTGGAGATCCCGAGCCGCACGGTGGCGTCGTAGGTCTTCTCGGCGAGGGTGAGGTGGCCCAGCAGTCTCGTGGCCCGCCCGATCCCGAGCAGCAGCACCCCGGTGGCCATCGGGTCGAGCGTGCCGGCGTGCCCGACCTTGCGGGTGCCGGCCACCCGCCTGACCCGGGCGACGACGTCGTGCGACGTCATCCCGGCGGGCTTGTCGACGACGATGAGGCCGCTCAGGGCCTGGTTCACGCCCCGGGTTCCCTGGTGCCGGTCTCCCCGCTCGCGTCCGTGGCCTCCGCGTCGTGCTCGTCGTCCTCGTCGTCGGGACGCGGCTTGCGGTAAGGGTCCGGCTCACCCGCGTAGGTCGCTCCTGCGGCCGACGCGGCGGCCGCGGCGTCGGACTCGCGGACCTGTGCGAGCAGCTCCTCGAGGTGGCGGGCGTTCTCCGGCAGCGCGTCGTGGACGAACTCCAGCGACGGTACGTGGCGCATCGCGAGCTGCTTGCCCACCTCGGAGCGGATCAGGCCCTTGGCCGACTCCAGCGCCGCGGCAGAGGCCGCCATCTGGTCGTCCTCGCCGAAGACGGTGTAGAAGACCGTCGCGTGCTGGGTGTCCCCACTGACCCGCACGTCGGTGACGGTCACGAACCCGAGCCGCGGATCCTTGATCCGCCTCTCCAGCATCTCCGCCACCACCACATGGATCCGGTCAGCAATCTTCCTGACCCTCGGGCTAGCCATCTCTGTTCCGTCCTACTAGTTCGCGGCCGACTTGGACTGCGGGCCGCCGGTGGGCACGAGCGGCGTGCGAGCGCGGGCCCGGGGCGGCGGGCGTGGATGGGCCTGGCCTCCGTGGAGCCGGGTGCAGCGACGAAGGAGCAGCACCCGGCGCAACGGGTGGTTGCCACCGCCCCGGGTTTGGGATCGTGCGCCGTGGGCGGATGGTTGCCCCGCCCTGGGCGTTCGGGCGCGCCCGCCGCACCCCCAGAGCGAGGCGAGCGACTCACCCTCTCGGGATCTCCTTCAGCTCGAACGCCTCGACAACATCCCCCTGCTTGATGTCCTGGTAGTTGCGCAGGACGAGACCGCACTCGAAGCCCTCACGGACCTCGGTCACGTCGTCCCGCTCACGTCGCAGCGAGGAGAGGTCGAGGTTGTCGGCGACGACGGCGTTGTCGCGCAGCAGCCTGACCTTCGCGTTGCGTCGGATGACCCCGGAGGTCACCATGCAGCCGGCGATGTTGCCGATCCGGCTGGAGCGGAAGATCTCGCGGATCTCCGCCTGGCCCAGCTGGACCTCTTCGTACTCCGGCTTGAGCATGCCCTTGAGCGCGGCCTCGATCTCCTCGATGGCGTTGTAGATCACCGAGTAGTAGCGGATCTCCACGCCCTCGCGGTCGGCCAGCTCCGTCGCCTTGCCCTGGGGCCGGACGTTGAAGCCGATGATGATCGCGTTGGACGCGGCGGCCAGCATCACGTTGGTCTCGGTGATCGCACCGACACCACGGTCGATGACGCGCAGCGACACCTCCTCGCCGACGTCGATCTTGGCCAGCGAGTCCTCGAGGGCCTCGACCGAGCCGGACACGTCGCCCTTGAGGATCAGGTTGAGCTCCTGCGCCTCGCCCTCCTCCATGGACTTCATGAAGTCCTCGAGGCTGCGGCGGACACGGCGCTGCGCCTGCATCGCGGCCCGCTCGCGGGCCTCGCGCTTCTCGGCGATCTGGCGGGCCATCCTGTCGTCGTCGACGACGAGGAAGTTCTGGCCCGCACCGGGGACGGCGGTCAGACCGAGGACCATCGCGGGACGCGAGGGGTCGGCCTGCTCGATGTTGTCCCCGTGCTCGTCGAGCATCGCCCGCACCCGGCCGTACGCCGGGCCGGCCACGATCGAGTCACCCACGCGCAGCGTGCCGCGCTGGACGAGGATCGTGGCCACCGGACCGCGGCCGCGGTCGAGGTGTGCCTCGACCACGAGGCCCTGGGCGTCCTGGGTCGGGTTGGCCCGCAGGTCCAGGGACGCGTCCGCGGTGAGCACGATCGCCTCGAGCAGCGAGTCGAGGTTGAGGTGCGACTTCGCCGAGACGTCGACGAACATGACGTCGCCGCCGTACTCCTCGGGGACCAGGCCGTACTCGGTGAGCTGTCCGCGCACCTTGGACGGGTCGGCCTCGGGCTTGTCGATCTTGTTGACCGCGACCACGATCGGCACCTCGGCGGCCTTGGCGTGGTTGAGCGCCTCGACCGTCTGCGGCATGACGCCGTCGTCGGCCGCGACCACCAGCACCGCGATGTCGGTCGCCTGCGCACCGCGGGCTCGCATGGCGGTGAAGGCCTCGTGACCGGGGGTGTCGATCAGCGTGATCCGACGGTCTGCGCCGTCGACGTCGGTGTGCACCTGGTAGGCACCGATGTGCTGGGTGATGCCACCGGCCTCCTTGTCGACCACGTTGGCCTCACGCAGCGCGTCGAGGAGCTTGGTCTTGCCGTGGTCGACGTGACCCATGACGGTGACCACCGGAGGACGCACCACGAGGTCGCCCTCGTCGCCCTCGTCGCTGCCGAACTCGAGGTCGAAGGACTCGAGCAGCTCGCGGTCCTCGTCCTCGGGGGAGACGACCTCGACGGTGTAGTTGAGCTCGTCGCCGAGCAGCTCCAGCGTGGCGTCGTTGACCGACTCGGTCGCGGTCACCATCTCGCCGAGGTGGAAGAGCATCTGCACGAGGGACGCCGGGTCGACGCCGATCTTCTCGGCGAAGTCGGTCAGCGAGGAGCCACGGGCGAGACGGACGGTCTCGCCGTTGCCCTTGCGGACCCGCATGCCGCCGATCGTCGGCGCCTCCATGTTGTCGAACTCCTGGCGGCGCTGCCGCTTGGACTTGCGGCCGCGGCGCGAGGGACCACCGGGGCGACCGAAGGCACCCTGGGTGCTGCCGCGCCCGCCGGGGCGGCCACCGCCACCGGGACGTCCGCCGCCAGGGCCACCGGGCCCACCGGGTCCGCCGCCGAAGCCACCGCGGCCAGGGGCGCCGGTGCGGCCACCGGGGCCGCCCGGGCCGCCGGGGCCTCCGCCGGCACCGGGTCGCGAAGGCGCGCCGGGACGGCCGGGGGCACCGCCGCGGCCACCGGGTCCGCCGGGGCCGGGGCGTCCGCCCTGGCCACCACCGAAGGCTGCGGGCGACTTGGGCATCATCGCGGGGTTGGGACGCGGCAGTCCGCCGTCGCGTCCGGCCGGAGGACGCGGAGGCCGGTCACCGGCGGGAGCGCCGGGCGCGCCGCCGGGGGCGCTCGGTGCCGTGGGACGACGGCCCATGCCGGTCGCTGCACCGAACGGGTTGTTGCCCGGGCGCGGGGCACCGGGGCGTGGAGCAGAGGGGCGCGCGCCGGGGCGTGCCGCGCCACCGGAGCCACCGGCGTCGCGACCCGGCTGCGGGCGTGGTGCCTGCCGGTCGGTGGGCTGCTCGGCGCGAGCCGCCGGAGCAGCGGGGGTCTCCGGTGCGTCCGGTGCCTCCGCAGCGGGCTGCTGCGCCGACCGGGGGCCGGGCCTCGGGCCGGGCGCTGCCGGAGCCGCAGTGGGCTCCGCCGGAGCGTCGGGCGCCACCGCAGCGGGCTGCTCAGCCGCAGGCGCCTCGGCGGCCTTCGCCGCGGCCTTCTTGGCGGGCGCCTTCGCAGCCGCCGGCTTCTCGGACGCACCAGCAGCGGCGCCGAGCTCGGCGCCGTACTTGTCCATGAACTTCTTCTTGACGGGGGGCTCGACCGTCGACGACGCCGACTTGACGAACTCGCCCATCTCCTTGAGCTTGGCCAGGACGACCTTGCTCTCGACTCCGAGCTCCTTCGCGAGCTCGTGGACTCGGACCTTCGACACGCTTCTCCTTCTGGTCCGAGTCGGGGGTGACCCGGACCGTTACTTGTGTTGCATGCTCATCGGGAAGTACTCATCGAGTGCTCATGAGCTGCTGCTCCATCTCAGTCGGTCTCGTTCTGGTCTCCTGCTGCCAGGTGGTCCCGCACCCGGTCGACGGCGCCCACGGGCGCGCGGAGCGCCCGGGAGAACACCCGGCGACGGACGGCCTGGTCGAGACAGTCGACGGTGGGGTGCAGGTAGGCACCTCGGCCCTCGGCTCGTCCCGCCGGATCCGGCACGACCTGGGGGCCGTGACCGAGATCCTGTGCGACCACTCGCAGCAGGTCTTGCTTGGCGGCTCGCCGCCGACAGCCCACGCAGGTGCGGACCGGTGTGGCAGACATGGGTCAGCGTCCTGGGAGCGGTGGGAAGCGAGCAACCGTCGGTCAGTCTAACGCGCCAGGGGTCGCAGGCCGAACCGGCGCGTCACGCACCCGGGGTGACGGAGGGCTCTTCGTCGGAGCGGATGTCGATGCGCCAGCCGGTCAGACGGGCCGCGAGCCGGGCGTTCTGCCCCTCCTTGCCGATGGCGAGCGAGAGCTGGTAGTCGGGCACGACCACCCGTGCCGCCCGACCGGCCTCGTCGACCACGTGGACCGCCGACACGCGGGCCGGGGACAGCGCGTTGCCGACCAGCGTGGCCGGGTCGTCCGACCAGTCGATGATGTCGATCTTCTCGCCGTGCAGCTCGTGCATGATGTTGCGCACGCGCTGTCCCATGGGCCCGATGCAGGACCCCTTGGCGTTCACGCCGGCCACCGTCGACCGCACCGCGATCTTCGTGCGGTGACCGGCCTCGCGGGCGATGGCAGTGATCTCCACGGTGCCGTCCGCGATCTCCGGCACCTCCAGAGCGAAGAGCTTCTTGACCAGGTTGGGGTGGGTGCGGGAGAGGTGCACCTGCGGGCCACGCATGCCGCGGCGCACGCTGACGACGAGGCACTTGAGCCGGGTGCCGTGCTCGTAGCGCTCCCCGGGCACCCGCTCCGCCGCCGGCAGCAGCGCCTCGATCTTGCCCAGGTCGACGAGCACGTCCTGGGGGTCGCGACCCTGCTGGATGACCCCGGAGACGAGGTCACCCTCGCGCCCGGAGAACTCGCCGAACCGCAGGTCGTCCTCGGCGTCGCGCAGCCGCTGCAGGATCACCTGCTTGGCGGTGGTGGCAGCGATACGTCCGAACCCGTCCGGAGTGTCGTCGTACTCCCGCACGACCTCGCCCTCCTCGTCGACCTCCGCGGCCATGACGGTGACGCGACCGGAGCGGCGGTCGATCTCGACACGCGCCTTCTCCTGGGCGCCGGGAGTCTTGTGGTACGCCGTGAGCAGCGCCTGCTCCAGGGCGTCGACCACGATGTCGAGACCGATCTCCTTGTCGCGCTCGAGGGCGCGGAGGATCGACATGTCGATGTCCATGGTCAGGCTTCCTTCCGGTTGAACTCGACCTGCACGCGCGCCTTGGCGACGTCCGCGAGCGCGAGCGTGCGCACCCCGGCGTCGGTCTTCAGGTCCACGCTCTCCTCGGAGCTGTCCTGCACCCGGCCGGTGACCTGGCTGCCGTCGGTGAGATGGATTGCCACGAGGCGGTCCCGGTTGCGGCGCCAGTGGCGGGGCAGCGTGAGCGGGCGGTCCACACCCGGGGAGGTCACCTCGAGGGTGTAGGGCTGCTCGCCCATGACGTCGGACTCGTCGAGCCGGCGCGAGACGGCGCGGGTCGCCTCGGCGATCTCGTCCATGGTGACCCCGCCGTCCTTGTCGACGGCCACGCGCACGAGACGGCGGCGGCCTGCGGGGCTGACCTCGACGGCCTCGAGGTCGTAGCCAGCCTCCTGCAGAGGTGGTGCCAGCTCCTCGAGGAGCCGCTCCCGGGTCCGGTCTGCCATGGACGCCTCCTCCGCTGGTGTGCTGTTGTGACGTGCCGGCGAGGCGTGTCCACGAGTCTCTCGGCCGCGTGGGACGTCGCCCTGCCTTCGGACACTACCCAACCCGCACGAGGCACCCGCGACACGCATGCGGAGGAGGCGCGTCGGTATAGCCTCAGCCCATGAGGCAGGCAGACGCCGTCAGCACACGTGCGCGCACAGGCGTCGCCCGTCCGGCTCGTCTGTGCGCGGCCGCAGCCACCGCGGCCCTTGTCCTCGGCGCCTGCGGAGGCGGTGACGACGAGGAGCCCGCGGCCGATCCGGGCGAGAGTCCGAGCTCGCCCTCGGCGTCGACCACGGACTTCTCCCCGACCCCCACCGAGACCGAGCCGCCGACGGCCGAGCTGCCCCAGGAGCCCGGCTTCGCCGACTCCGCGGCCGGCAAGCGTGCCTACGTGACCTACATCGTCGAGGGCTGGGCCTACGCACTGAACACCAACGATCCCGTGGTGCTCCTCGACGAGTCGGGCAAGAAGCCCTGCCGCGGGTGCGACAGCCTCCGCCAGGAGCTCGCCGAGCGTGAGAAGGAGGGCTGGTACGTCCAGCTGTCCGGCGTCGACGTGCGCAAGGTGACCTTCCGCCAAGACGGTGAGGTCGACGTGGCGACCGCCGTCGTGGACATCCCCGCCTCGCAGTCGTTCTTCGAGGACGGCACGTTCCGCAACGACAACGACGCCCACCGGGGCGCGGACTTCCTCATCGACATCAGCGCGGACGGCAAGGCCAAGAAGCGTCACTGGACCCTGCGCGCCTTCAGCATCAAGTGAGCCACCGGGTCCCGTGAGCCAGCTCCCTCGCGCCCGCGTCGGGCCCCTCCGCCGACGCCGCGTCCTGTCCGTCGTCGTCGCCGCGGGCGTCCTGCCAGTGGCCGCCTGCGACGACGTGCTGCGCGGCGGGTCCACGCCTGGTGCGGGCGACGACCCGGACGTGGACCCGGACGACGCCCTGCTCGACGAGGCGGTGGAGGCGGAGCGGCAGGCACTCACGCTGCTGCAACCCCTCGTGGGGCGCCGCCCCTGCCGGCCTGCGAGCGCCCCTGCTGGGGACGCTGCGGATCCACCGCGCCCACCTGGACCTGCTGGACGACTCTGGGCGCGACATCGAACCAGGCCCTGCCCTGCGGGGGACCGAGGCGCGTCGCCGGATCCGACGGCTCGCGTCGGTGGAGCAGGACCTGGCGCGTCGGCACGCGGCGCTGGCCGTGCGCGCCTCCAGCGGACAGTTCGCCCGCGTGCTCGCCGCCATGGCCGCAGCGGCCGCGCAGCAGTCCGACCTGTGGCGCGAGCGCGGGGGCGCGGGCCGATGAGCACCGTGGACGCACTGCAGCAGGCGCTGGCGGCCGAGCACGCCGCCGTGGCCGTGCTCGCCGAGGTGGGCGGGCGGCTCTCGGTCTCGGAGGACCCGCGGGAGGTCGCGCTCGTCCGGTCGGCGTACGAGACCCATCGGGGCCGCCGCGACCACCTGGTCGGGGAGATCAGCCGCCGCGGCTCGACCCCCGTCGCGCCGGCACCGGCGTACGCCGTGGGCTCCGAGGACCGGTCGGCGGACAATCTCGTGGCGATCGCGCTGCGCACCGAGGAGCGGTGCGCGGAGGCCTACGCCCAGCTCGTCGCGGGCACCACCGGAGCCCAGCGCCGTTGGGCGGTCGCCGCGCTCACGGACTCGGCCCGTCGCTCCCTCACCCTGGGCGGCCGCCCGACCGCCTTCCCCGGCCTCCCCGAGCTCAGCTGACGACCGCATGACACGAACGTCCTAGAACGGCCCGGTGATCGAGCAGCGAGCGAAGCGAGCGCCCGTCGAGATCACGTGGCCTCGACAAGCTCGACCGACGAAGTGGTCTCGCAGCGACCGTCGACCGACGAAGTGGTCTCGACAAGCTCGACCGACGGAGTGGCTCGACCGACGGAGTGATCCCGAGCCGAGCCTCAGCCGCGGACGAGGGCGGCCAGGTGGTCGGCGGCGTCGTCGAGCGGCACCTCCGTGCGCTCGCCGCTCGCACGGTCCTTCACCTCGAGCACACCGTCGGCCACGCCCCGGCCCGCCACCGCGATGGTGGGGACCCCCACGAGCTCGGCGTCCTTGAACTTCACCCCGGGCGAGACCTTGGGGCGGTCGTCGAAGAGCACGGTGAGCCCACGCTGCCCGAGCTCGGCTGCGAGCCGCTCGGCCGCCTCGAGCACGGCGGGGTCCTTCCCCGTCGCCACCAGGTGGACGTCGGCCGGAGCGACCTCACGCGGCCACACCAGGCCGATGTCGTCGCAGGTGCTCTCGGCGATCGCCGCGACCAGCCGGGAGACGCCCACGCCGTAGGAGCCCATGGTGACCGTGACCAGCTTGCCGTTCTCGTCGAGCACACGCAGCCCGAGCGCGTCGGCGTACTTGCGGCCGAGCTGGAAGATGTGGCCGACCTCGATGCCGCGCGCGGACTCGAGCTCGCCCCCGCAGCGGGGGCACGGGTCGCCCGGCTTCACCTCGGCGGCCTCGATCGTGCCGTCGGCGGTGAAGTCGCGCCCGGCGACCAGGTCGACGACGTGGTGGCCCTGCTGGTCGGCCCCGGTGACCCACCGGGTGCCCTCGACCACGCGGGGGTCGAGGAGGTAGCGCACCCCTGACTTGCCCTCCTCCCCCAGCACACCCGGACCGATGTAGCCACGGACCAGGGCGGGAGCGGCCTCGAAGTCCTTCTCTGTGAAGGGCTCCACCTCGGCGGGCTCCACCTGGGCAGCCAGCCGCTTCTGGTCGACCTCGCGGTCGCCGGGCACCCCCACCGCGAGCGGCTCTCGCCGGCCGTCCGGGTGCACGAGGACGACGAGCACGTTCTTGAGGGTGTCGCCTGCCTGCCAGGGGCGGTCCTCGCGCGGGAGGCGCTCGTTGAGGTGCGCCACCAGGGTCTCGATCGTCGGGGTGTCCGGGGTGTCCTCGACGTGCGCCGCGGGGGCGCCGTCGTAGGGCTGCGCCGGAGGGACGGGCACGCGGACGGCCTCGACGTTGGCGGCGAAGTCGCAGGCCGTGCACCGCACGTAGGTGTCCTCGCCGACGTCGGCCTGGGCGAGGAACTCCTCGCTGGAGGAGCCGCCCATGGCGCCCGACATCGCGTTGACGATGACGTAGCTGAGCCCGAGCCGGTCGAAGATCCTGATGTAGGCCGCACGGTGACGGTCGTACGACGCCTGCAGGCCGGCATCGTCGACGTCGAAGGAGTAGGAGTCCTTCATGACGAACTCACGGCCCCGCAGCAGCCCCGCACGGGGACGCGCCTCGTCGCGGTACTTCGCCTGGATCTGGTAGAGCGAGACCGGTAGGTCCTTGTAGGAGGAGTACAGGTCCTTGACCAGCAGGGTGAACATCTCCTCGTGCGTCGGACCGAGCAGGTAGTCGCCCTCGCGGCGGTCCTTCAGCCGGAAGAGGTTGTCGCCGTACTCGGTCCAGCGGCCGGTGACGTCGTAGGGCTCGCGGGGCAGGAGCGCCGGGAAGTGCACCTCCTGGGCGCCCATCGCGTCCATCTCCTCGCGCACGACGCGCTCGACGTTGCGGTAGATGCGGTAGCCCAGCGGCAGCCAGGAGTAGACACCGGGGGCGGCGCGGCGGATGTAGCCGGCGCGCACCAGCAGGCGGTGGCTCGGGACCTCGGCGTCGGCAGGGTCCTCCCGCAGGGTGCGCAGGAACAGCGTCGACATCCGGAGGATCATGCGCGCAAGGCTAGCCGCGCGCCGGGTCCTCCGGCCTCCGGGTTATCCGGCCTGTGCTCTCAGTCGTTCGAGCGGGGCCAGCATGCAGCCGGGGCGCTCGATCCAGGGGAAGTGTCCGACGCCGGGGACGGTCTCGGTCCAGGCATCGGGAATTCGCGCCGCTGCGTCGGTCGACGCTGTCCGAGGCATCGGGCTCCGCTCACCGGTCACGAACCCGACCGGCACCCGGATGTCGCCCAGCGCGGACTCGAGCTCGGGCATGAACGCTGTCATCGACTCGTTCGTCTCGACAGAGCACTCGACCCCGAGGGCAACAGGCGGCATCGGCGGCGCGTCCTCACGACGGCCGAAGTACGCCGGCCACAGCAACCGGAGGGTCTCGAGGTGATCCGTCTCGACCGGCTTGCCACCGTCGACTCGCTCGTTCAGCGCGCGGATGCGCTGCTGGTCCTCTGCCGGCGTACGCCGCATCAGCTCAGCCCCGAACTCGGCACCACCCCCGTCACCGACCGCCCCCAGCGTGTCCACCGCCAACGCTCCGAGCAGGCGGTCCGGGGAGGCGACCGCGAGGTGGAGGGCCAGGTGCCCGCCCCACGAGTGGCCCAGGACGAGGGCGCGGTCCCACCCGAGCTCGTCCATCACGGCACACGCGTCGGCGACGTGGTCGGACACGGAGAAGGGACCTTCGACGCTCGACGGCGCCAGGCCACGCTGCTGGTAGCTCGCCACCCGGAAGCCGCCCAGCTGGTCAGAGAGCGCATCCAGGTAGGTGAAGGACAGTCCGGGACCTCCGTGGAGCAGCAGCACCGGCGGCCCGTCGCCCATGACCCACCCCGCGAGACGAGCTCCTGCCGAGGGCGCCGCGAACCGCTCCCTCACGACCGCCCGGCTCGCAGGGCGCCGCGGATCATGGGCAGCTGCAGGGGGAGCCGGGCGTACGCCGCGGCCTGGAACCGGCGGTTGCTCGTGCGCGAGGCGTCGACGGCCATCTTGACGTTGCCGGGGAACACCCCGAGCAGCACGGCCGCGCTCGCCAGGCCCGCGGCTCGCCGCGTCGCCGGCAGCACGAGACCGGCCGCGCACAGCAGCTCGGCCACCCCGCTGCCGTAGATGACCTCGCGGTGCGCCGGCACCCACCGGGGCATCAGCGGCTCGAAGGTCCTCGGCCGCACGAGGTGGACGATGCCGGAGACCGTGAAGGCGGCGACCACCGCCTTGGCGTCGGCGCGCAGGGGTGTGGGGTGCGACACGGGTTCTCCTTGATGGTGGACGGGCGGTGCGAGCAGGTCAGAACAGGATGGTGCTGAAGGTCGCGGTGCGCCGGAACCCCACCTTCTGGTAGGTCCTCAGCGCCGAGGTGTTGTAGCTGTTGGCGTACAGCGCGACCACGGGGGCAACCTCGCGCAGGGCGATCGCCACCACCGCGGCCATCCCCGCCGTGCCGATGCCCTCACCGCGACGCTCGGGGTCGACGTACACCCCCTGGACCTGGCAGGCGTGCGGTGTGACGGCGGCCAGGTCGGCCTTGAACAGCACGCGGCCGTCCTCGATCCGGGTGAACGACCTCCCCGACGCGATCCCCTGCTGCAGGCCGGCCCGGAAGGCCGGACCACCACCGTTGCTCTCGGGCGAGATGCCGACCTCCTCCAGGTGCATGGCCACCGCGGCGGGGTACAGCGCGTCGAGCTGGTCGCGGGTCGTACGCCGCACGGCCGGGTCCGGCTCGACCCCCGGGGCGTGGGCGATCTCGTAGTGGGGTTGCTCCGGTCGGAGCTCGCGGGGCGTCGGCCAGTGCGGCTCGAGCTCCCCCCACAGCACCTCGACGTCGTGGGCCTCTCCGACGATCGCCGAGCACCGCGGACCGCGCGCCAGCGCGCGCTCGGCGAACCCGTGCAGCGCGTCGCCGGTGGCCATCGCCGGGATCAGGTTTGCCGCCGAGTGGCACACCGAGGCCAGGCGCCCGTCCTCGTAGTAGCCCCACACCTCGCCACCGAGCCAGCGGGGGTCGAGCCGGGTGAGCCGGGCGCGGTAGTCGACCACGACGTTGCGGACGGGGTCCTCGGCGAGCAGGGTCGTGACCGCGTCGAGGTCGGGAGGCCCCAGGACGCGCACGTCTCCGCTCCGAGTGCTGAGCACAGCGGCAGCCTACGCGCGGACCGCCGGCGTGCGCGGGGCTTCAGCCGACGCTGACCTCGGGCGCGCCGTCCCCCGTCTCCATCGACTCGGCGATGCGCATCGCCTCCTCGATGAGGGTCTCGACGATCTGCGACTCGGGCACGGTCTTGATGACCTCCCCCTTGACGAAGATCTGGCCCTTGCCGTTGCCGGAGGCGACGCCCAGGTCGGCCTCGCGCGCCTCGCCGGGGCCGTTGACCACGCACCCCATGACCGCGACCCGCAGCGGCACCTCCAGCCCGTCGAGACCGGCGGTCACCTCGTCGGCGAGCTTGTAGACGTCGACCTGGGCCCGGCCGCACGAGGGGCAGGAGACGATCTCCAGCCGACGCGGACGGAGGTTGAGCGACTCGAGGATCTGCAGCCCGACCTTGACCTCCTCCACCGGAGGAGCGGACAGCGAGACCCGGATGGTGTCGCCGATCCCCTTCGAGAGCAGCGCACCGAACGCCACGGACGACTTGATCGTGCCCTGGAACGCCGGGCCTGCCTCGGTCACGCCGAGGTGCAGCGGCCAGTCACCCCGCTCGGAGAGCATCTCGTAGGCCCGCACCATGACGACGGGGTCGTTGTGCTTGACCGAGATCTTGAAGTCGTGGAAGTCGTGCTCCTCGAAGAGGCTCGCCTCCCAGACCGCGGACTCCACGAGGGCCTCGGGCGTCGCCTTGCCGTACTTGGCGAGCAGCCGCTTGTCGAGCGAGCCCGCGTTGACACCGATGCGGATCGAGGTGCCGTGGTCCTTCGCGGTCCGCGCGATCTCCTTGACCTGGTCGTCGAACTTCTTGATGTTGCCCGGGTTGACCCGGACAGCGGCACAGCCCGCCTCGATGGCGGCGAAGACGTAGCGCGGCTGGAAGTGGATGTCGGCGATCACCGGGATCTGGGACTTCTGGGCGATCGCCGGCAGCGCCTCCGCGTCGTCCTGGCTCGGGCACGCCACGCGCACGATGTCGCAGCCCGAGGCGGTGAGCTCCGCGATCTGCTGCAGGGTCGCGTCGACGTCCGCGGTCAGCGTGGTCGTCATCGACTGCACGGAGACGGGCGCGTCGCCCCCGACCAACACCTTGCCCACCTTGATCTGGCGGGTGCGGCGACGTGGCGCCAGCACCGGCGGAGGTGCTGCGGGCATCCCCAGGGAGACCGAGGTCATCGTGGTCCTTTCGTGCTTCCGGCTTGCAGGTCAGCTGATGGAGATCGGGGCGACGAGGTCGCCGGCGATCAGGACGACGCTCATGAGCAGCAGGGCGCCGGCCACGCAGTAGGCGACCGGGAGGAGCTTCGCGACGTCGACGAACCCGGGGTCGGGCCGCCGCCGCACCCGAGCCCACGTGCGCCGCAACCCCTCGTAGAGCGCGCCGGCGATGTGGCCGCCGTCCAGCGGGAGGAGCGGCACGAGGTTGAACATGCCGATGAAGAGGTTGAGTCCCGCGAGCAGGCTCACCAGGAAGGCGATGCGGTCGGCCACAGGGTTGCTCACGTCGGAGGTGACCTCGCCCGCGATCCTCCCGGCGCCGACGACACTGATCGGGCTGTCCTGGGCGCGCTCCTCGACACCGACGACAGCCTTGGCCACCCCCCACACCTTGACCGGCAGCTGCGCGAGCGCGATGACCGTCTCCTTGGTCATCACGCCCATCTGCTCCACGGTGAAGAGCAGCCCGTGCTGCTCCCGGACGGCTGCGGGCGTGACACCCAGGAAGCCCGCCTCGACGAAGGTGTCGTCGCCCTCGAGCGAGCGGACGTTGTTGACCGTGGTGCTCGTCGTCGTGGTGAGCAGCTCCCCGTCGCGCTCGTAGCCGATGACCGCGCGGCCGTCGTCGTTGCCGCGGATCAGCGGCACGAGCTCGGACCACTCCTCCACGGGCTCACCGTTGAAGGACACGAGCCTGTCGCCCGGCCGGAGGCCGGCATCTGCGGCGGGCGCCACCGGGTCCTCGGGCGTGCACTCCCGGTCGGCCTCGGCCTGGGTGACGACGCACTCCGAGACCCTGTCGACGGTGGTGGTCGGCTCGAGCGTGCCGTAGATGCCGAAGAGCCCCGCGAAGAGGAGGAAGGCGATGGCGATGTTGACCAGCGGGCCGCCGGACATCACGACGACCTTCTTCCACACGGGCAGCTTGTAGAAGAGCCGGTCCTCGTCGCCGGGCTTGACGTGCTCGGCCTCGGCGTTCCGGGCGTCCGAGATCAGCTGGCTGAACATGCCGGTCGTGGCCTGGCGGGGTCGGCCTGCCGGGTCGTCCTTGGCCGGCGGGAGCATGCCGACGAGCTTGACGTAGCCGCCCAGCGGCACCGTCTTGACGCCGTACTCGGTCTCACCGCGCCGGAAGGACCAGACGGTGTTGCCGAAGCCGATGAAGTACTGCGTCACCTTGACGCCGAAGCGCTTCGCGGGCACCAGGTGACCGAGCTCGTGCAGTCCGATCGAGGCGGCGATACCGACGACGAAGAGGAGGACGCCCAGCAGGAACAGCAGGACCGTCACCATGGGTCACCTCCCTCGCTCAGCCGTCGATCCCGAGCACGGCCCGGGCCTCGCCGCGCGCCCAGGAGTCCGCGGCCAGGACGTCGTCGACGCTGAGCGCCCGCACCTCCGAGGGTACGTCGTGCGCGGTCAGCACGCGCTCCACCGCGGGCACGATCTCGGTGAAGCGGATGCCGCCGCGCAGGAACGCCTCGACGCACACCTCGTTGGCCGCGTTGTAGACGGCCGGGGCGGTGCCGCCGCGCCGGCCCGCCTCGCGAGCCAGGCCGACGGCGGGGAACGCCTCGTGGTCGAGGGGGTGGAAATCCCAGGTCTGCCGCGTCGTCCAGTCGACCGCCGGCGCCGTGCCCGGCACCCGGTCGGGCCAGGCGAGCCCGAGCGCGATCGGGATGAGCATCGTCGGCGGAGAGGCCTGCGCCAGGGTCGAGCCGTCGGTGAACTCCACCATCGAGTGGACGACCGACGTCGGGTGGACCACGACCTCGATCCGCTCCATCGCGATGCCGAACAGCAGGTGCGCCTCGATCACCTCCAGGCCCTTGTTGACCAGCGTGGCCGAGTTGGTGGTCACCACGGGCCCCATCGCCCAGGTCGGGTGCGCCAGCGCCTGCTGCGGGGTCACGTCGTGCAGCTCTTCGAGCCGACGGCCGAGGAAGGGTCCGCCACTGGCGGTCAGCACCAAGCGGTGCACCTCGTCCGCGCGCCCACCTCGCAGGCACTGGGCGAGCGCGCTGTGCTCGCTGTCGACGGGGACGATCTGCCCCTCCCCCGCAGCACGGGTGACGACCTCGCCACCGATGATCAGCGACTCCTTGTTGGCCAGCGCCAGCACGTTGCCCGCCTCCAGCGCGGCGAGCGTCGGCCGCAGGCCGACCGCGCCGGTGATGCCGTTGAGCACGACGTCGCAGCCCAGCGCCGCAGCCTCCACCGAGGCGCCCTCCCCCGTCCCGGCGTACGCCGGGGAGAAGCGTGCGACCTGCTCGGCGAAGAGCTCGGGCTGCGATCCGCCTGCGGTCATGCCGACCACACGGAAGCGTTCGGGGTGGGCGGCGACCACCTCGAGGGCCTGGGTGCCGATGGATCCGGTCGACCCCAGGATCACGACGTCACGGCGCTGGCGAGCTGGTGGCACGCGCGACATCCTCCCAGCAGAGGCCGCCAATGCCCCACGCCCCCGGTCTCGGAGCCTTACATTTGGCCCCAGACGCGACCCCTCCGGGTTGCGGGAACTGGAGCGACGGTGGGGATCTCCTCGGTCGGTCAGCGGATGAGCATCAAGACCATCCGCTACGTCCTCGCGACGTTCCTCGTGATGCTGGCCCTCTTCTACTACCTCTACGGTCCGCCGCTGACACAGGCTTTCCAGCGGGCGGCGGAGCGCGAGTGCGTCGACCAGACCGGGGAGAACTACCGCACCTACCGGCTGCAGTGGAAGTCGACGTGGTGGGGCTCGCTGGCCCCGCCCCACTGGTCCTGCACCGACCTGCGTGGGGGCGAGACCAAGGAGTACAACTTCGGCTGGTGGGTCGACCTCTAGATCGTCCACCGGCGGTCGAGCCACCGCGTCGCTCGACACCCCGGCGGTCGAGCTTGTCGAGACCCCGCTTCGCGCGTCTCAAGTACGACCGCGCGCGAGACCAGGAAGGAGGTCAAACCTTCCCCTCATCAACGCTTCCCGCTTGGCGCGCGACCAGTTCTGAATCTGCTTCTCCAGGGCGAAGGCCTCAGCGATCGTCTCCGACTCGTGGGACCACAGGAGACGGACGGGCAGTCTGCGCCGCGTGTACACGGCTCCTCGACCCTGCTGGTGCTCGTGGACCCGCACGTGCAGGTCCTTCGTGCTGCCCACGTAGTAGCTGCCGTCGCTGCATTCGAGGATGTACACCCACGCCATGGGCCGAGACTCCTCCGGTTGGGCGCCTGCGCGCACCGCGAGTACGCAGCCTGTGGATTACTCCGTGGTCTCGACAAGCTCGACCGACGGAAGCGGGTCTCGACAAGCTCGACCGACGGAACCGGGTCTCGACAAGCTCGACCGACGACCGTTCCTGACAATGGTCTCGACAAGCTCGACCGACGGAACCGGCTCACCCCGCGGCGCAGGGTCAGCTCGGGAGGGGTGGCTTCCTGACGAGCAGCTCGACGTTGCGGCCGTTGCGTGGGCCCTGGGTGGCGTCACGGGCCTGCCAGTCGTTGGCGGTGAGCTCGCGGGCGAGCGCCGCCAGCCGCAGCGGGGTGTCCGTCCGGCTGTCGTAGGAGACAGGCGCGGCGTGGTCGATCAGTGTGCAGAAGATCGACAGCGTGCCGTCCTTGTTGTCGAGGATCTCGATGATCCGCGCGTGCTGCGGCCAGTCGATGTGGGAGGCGGTGTTGATCTCCCAGAACCCCGGGCCGTCCCCATCAAGGACCGGGGGGTGCGCGATGACGCGGTTGGTGTGGGTGTGACCGTTGACCCACGCGATCACGTTCGCGTGCCGGCGCAGCAGGCCCGTCACCACTGGACCGAGCACACGCGGCTGGGGGTCGCCGCCCGTGCCGAGGAAGGGGTTGTCCATCGAGTCCGACCCATGGTGGCTGCACACCACCACCAAGCGGTCACTGGCCGCGGCCAGGCTGATCTGCTGCTCCAGCCAGGCGAACTGCAGCGCATCGAGCGACCCTTCGGAGTAGCCGTTGGGGTTCGTGGTGTCGAGCACGACCAGGCGCACGTCGGGGCCACGGTCCACCGTGTAGTAGGCCGTGCCCTCGGTGCGGTTCGTCTGGGTGAACCCGTGCCCGACAGGAGTGCCGCGCGTGTCGAAGTGCTCCTCGACGATCTCGGCGCGACTGAGCAGTCGACGGTCGTCGTCGGGCGTGACCTCGCGGACGCCGGGCGAGCCCGGGGCCTGCTCGGCGAAGAACTGCGCGAAGTCGCCCGACGCCAGTGCGTCGACCAGGTCGGCCTGGCTCGCCCCCGCAGGCGGCGAGATCACCTTGATGTTGCCGGTGGCCACGGCGCTGAGGTCGGTGGTCGACGTCGGGAAGTTGCCCTGGATCAGTCCGTCGTGGTTGCCGAAGACCGTGTACCACGGCATGTCGAGGCCGGTCGCACGGAACCGACGGCGCGCTGCTGCGAGCAGGCCGGGGACCACCGGGAAGCCGTAGTCGGCCCGGGGGATGTCGGCCTCCTTCCCGGGGGGCGTGCCGTGCGGATGCCAGTAGTGCACGTCGTAGGTCTCGGGATGGCCGTCGGCGACCCCCTCCCACCGGTCAGCAGCCCCCGAGTTCGGCGTGATCGGGCCGCCGTCGAGGAGCCGGATGTTCCAGCGGATCTCGTTGAACTGCGCGTTGTCGGAGTTGTCGCCGGTCTGCACGGCGAAGCCCAGTCGGCGGCCGCTCACCGGGCCACGGCCGATCGCGTTGATCCGCCGCACCATGGCCTCGGCCACCTGCGCGGTCAGCATCTCCTGGGGACGGTAGGCCGAGCTGAAGAGACCCGGCCCTGGGGCGTCGTTGTCGCCGGCGTCGTCGTAGCGGTCGACCCACTCCACCCGGAGGGGAGACTGCGCGTCGACGATGTGGACGTCGCTGAGCTGGACGAACACCGACAGCGGCTCGCGGCGGCGGGCTCGTCCCTTCTTCGCCGCCGCACCCAGGTCGGTGCGCACGAGGTGCGGCTCGCCGTCGATCCTGCGCAGCACGCGATAGCCGTCGCGGCGGCGTGCGCCACGCACGATCCTCGCTCGCCAGCGTGGTGCCGCGCCGGCGGATCGCGCCGTACGCGGAGGGGACCAGCCCGCCCAGGGTGAAGCCGGTGCCGGCGCCCACCGCTCCGGACCTGACGAACGTGCGACGTGTCAGCCTCATGTGCCCTCCCCCGGCCCCGTGCCGTGTCGGAGCAGGATATGCCCAGGCGGGATCTCGACAAGCTCGATCGACGGGGTGGGCTCGATCGACGGGGGATCTCGACAAGCTCGATCGACGGGGTGGGTCGATCGACGGGTAGGCTCGATCGACGGGTCTGGGCTCGATCGACGGGGTGGGCTCGATCGCCGGAGTGGGTCAGTCGTCGCGCTGGCCCCAGGGGGCGCCGTACTCACGCAGCAGGTCGAGGAAGGGCACCGCGTCGAAGGCCTCGGGGCCGAGCACGCCCGTCCCGGACCACACGTCGGTCGCCAGCAGCTCGAGCGCGATCACAGGATTGACCGCGGTCTGCCAGACCACGCACTGGTGGCCGTACTCGCGCATCGACCACTCGTTGTCGACCACGTGGTAGAGGTACGTCGACCTCGGCTCACCGTCCTGACCCGTGCCCGTGACGTAGAGGCCAGCGCACGTCTTGCCGGTCATCCGGGGGCCGACGGTGGCGGGGTCGGGCAGGACGGCCGCGACGACGTCACGCGGGGAGACCTCCACCCCCTTCACCCGCACCGGCTCCGTGCGGTCGAGGCCGAGGGTGTTGAGCACCTTGAGGACGGTGATGAACTCGTCGCCGAGGCCGTACTTGAACGTGACCCGCTTGCAGTCGACCCAGCGGGGCATGAGGAGCACCTCCTCGTGCTCCACGTTGACGCACTCGACCGGACCGATGCCCTCGGGGAAGTCGAACACCTCGGGCTCGGAGAACGGCGGTGTGGTGAACCACCCGCCGTCCACGCCCTCGCGCGACTTCTCCCAGATCACCGGCGGGTTGAGGCACTCCTCGATCGTGGTCCACATCGAGAACGACGGCGCGAAGATCTCGTTGCCGTCCTCGTCACGCACCACGAGGTTGGCGCCGTCCCGTGTGCCCAGCTCGTCGATGTCGGAGAAGAGGTGGTCGGCGGCGTAGCGGGCGAAGACGTCGGAGAGCCCGGGCTCGACGCCGATGCCGACGAGCGCCAGCAGCCCGTCGTCCTCCCACTGCTGCGCCTGCGCGAACTGCTCGTCGCCGAGCTTGACCCCGACACGCTCGTACGGCGCGCTCGGGTGCGGCCGCGACAGCGACATCGCCATGTCGAGGTAGTGCGCGCCGGCGGCGCGGGCGCCCTCGAAGATCGGCATGTTGAACACCGGGTCCACCGCGTTCATCACGTGGGTGATGCGGTGCTCGCGGCACAGGGACGACACCGCCTCGGCCGACGAGGCGTCGACCTGGGCGGGGGTGAAGCGGTCGTCGGCAGCGGCCGCGCGCTGGGCTCGCTCCTCGGAGTAGTCGGCGACCACGATGGTGTCGTAGAAGTCGCGACGGGCGGCGATGGCGGCGAAGGCACCACCGACGCCCCCTGCGCCGATCAGGAGGATCCTCACGTCAGCCTGCCTTTCGTCTCACCAGGTCTCGACGCGTGCGTCACGACCTCGTGCCTCGGTCGTGGCACTTGCTCGACCCTCCTTCGCGACGCGTCCGCTCGTCCCTCGCGGGCCGCTGCTCAGTCGCCCATGAAGGACATCACGTGCTTCACCCGCGTGTAGTCCTCCAGGCTGTACATCGACAGGTCCTTGCCGTAGCCCGAGTGCTTGAAGCCGCCGTGCGGCATCTCGGCGACGAAGGGGATGTGCGTGTTGACCCACACCACCCCGAAGTCGAGACGCTTGGACATCCGCAGCGCGCGGCCGTGGTCCCGGGTGAACACCGACGAGGACAGGCCGTACTTGACCCCGTTCGCGTGGCGCAGCGCCTCCGCCTCGTCGCTGAACTTCTGCACGGTGATGACCGGGCCGAAGATCTCCTCCTGGATCTGCTCGTCGTCCTGCTGCAGGCCGGACACCACGGTGGGCTCGTAGAAGAACCCCTGCTCGCCGACGCGGCTCCCTCCCACGTTGAGGGTGGCGTGGTCCGGCAGCCGGTCGACCATGCCCGCCACACGCTCGAGCTGGTTGGCGTTGTTCAGCGCGCCGTACAACGCGTCGGCGTCGTCGGGCATCCCGGTCTTGGTGTTCTTCGCGGCCTCGGTCAGCGCCGCGACGAACTCGTCGTGGATGCCGCCCTGGGCGAGCACCCGGGTCGCCGCCGTGCAGTCCTGTCCGGCGTTGAAGTAGCCGCCCACCGAGATCGCCTCGACCGCGGCCTCGAGGTCGGCGTCGTCGAAGACGACCACCGGCGCCTTGCCGCCGAGCTCGAGGTGGACGCGCTTGAGCTGCTTGGCCGCCGAGCCGGCGACCTCCATGCCCGCGCGCACCGACCCGGTGATCGACACCAGCTCGGGGACGGGGTGCTCGACGATGCGCGCGGCCGGTGTCGCGATCGCCGCACACCACGTTGAAGACGCCGGGCGGGAGGAACTCCTGCGCCAGCTCAGCGAAGAGCGTGGTCGAGGCCGGCGTGGTGTCGGAGGGCTTGAGGACGACGGCGTTGCCGGCGGCCAGCGCCGGCGCGATCTTCCAGATCATCATCATCAGCGGGTAGTTCCACGGCGTGACCTGGCCGACCACGCCGATCGGCTCGCGCCGGATGACCGAGTTGTAGTCCTTCATGTACTCGCCGGAGGACCGGCCCTCGAGGACGCGCGCGGCGCCGGCGAAGAACCTCAGCTGGTCGACGCACGGCGGCAGCTCCTCCTCCTCGGTGAGGTGGATCGGCTTGCCGGTGTTCTCGCACTCGACCTTCACGAACTCGGCCATGCGCTTCTCCAGCGCGTCGGCGATCTTGAGCATCGCGAGCTGACGCTCGGCGGGGGTGCTCTCGCCCCACGTCTCGAACGCCTTGTCCGCCGCCTGCATCGCCCGGTCGACGTCCGCAGGGCCCGAGGCCGGCGCCTGGGCGTAGACCTGTCCCGTCGCCGGGTTGATGACGTCGTAGGTCTCGCCGGAGGCGGCGTCGACCAGCTCGCCGTTGATGACGTTGCGGAAGTTCTGGCTCATGGCGCCGAGGGTAGTCAGTGCACCGCCGCGGCGGAAGGGTCGACGGCAACGGATTTCGTGGCCCAACGTGGCCGTCACCAACGATGAGCGCCCTCCGGGTGCTCGTGATCAACGGATTCGCTTGCCGCTCTCAGGTCCGGCAGGCACACTGGGGAGAGTCGACCCCTGAGGAGAGTGAATCGTGCCCTGGTCCCACCTGCCCGGTGCGCAACCGAAGAAGTCCGGCGACCCGATCGGCCCCGGCGGTGCCCCCCAGGCCGAGGGCACCGAAGGCTCCGACCGACTCCAGCAGATGGCACGCGATCACCTCTGGATGCACTTCACCCGGCACTCGACGTACGACCACGCCGACGTGCCCGTCATCGTGCGCGGCGAGGGGCCGTACATCTGGGACGCCTCCGGCAAGCGCTACCTCGACGGGCTGGCTGGCCTGTTCGTCAACCAGCTCGGCCACGGCCGCCCCGAGCTCACCGAGGCCGCCGCACGCCAGTCGGCGGACCTGGCCTTCCACCCGTTGTGGTCCTACGCCCACCCGAGCGCCATCGAGCTGGCGGCCCGGATCGCCGACCTGGCGCCGGGGGACCTCAACCGAGTCTTCTTCACCACCGGTGGCGGCGAGGCGGTCGAGTCGGCCTGGAAGCTGGCCAAGGCCTACTACAAGCTCACCGGCCAGCCGACCAAGCACAAGGTGATCAGCCGGTCGATCGCCTACCACGGCACCCCCCAGGGAGCGCTGTCGATCACCGGCATCCCGGGCATGAAGGCGCCGTTCGAGCCGCTCGTGCCCTCGACGTTCCGCGTGCCCAACACCAACTTCTACCGCGCCCCCGAGCACGGCGACGACCTGGAGGCCTTCGGCCGCTGGGCCGCAGACCGCATCGACGAGGCCATCGAGTTCGAGGGCCCCGACACGGTCGCCGCGGTGTTCCTGGAGCCGGTGCAGAACTCCGGCGGGTGCTTCCCGCCCCCGCCCGGCTACTTCCAGCGGGTGCGCGAGATCTGCGACAAGCACGACGTGCTCCTCGTCAGCGACGAGGTGATCTGCGCCTACGGCCGCCTCGGCCACATGTTCGGCGCCGACCGCTACGGCTACCAGCCCGACATCATCACCTCGGCCAAGGGACTGACCTCGGGGTACTCACCGCTCGGCGCGATGATCACCACCGACCGGCTGATGGAGCCGTTCCTGCAGGGCAACAACTCGTTCCTGCACGGCTACACCTTCGGCGGTCACCCGGTCTCGACGGCGGTGGCGCTGGCCAACCTCGACGTCTTCGAGAAGGAGCAGATCAACCAGCACGTGCTGGACAACGAGGGTGCCTTCCGCGCCACGCTCGAGAAGCTGAACGACCTGCCGATCGTGGGCGACGTCCGCGGCGACGGCTACTTCTACGGCATCGAGCTGGTCAAGGACAAGGCGACCAAGGAGACGTTCGACGAGGACGAGTCCGAGCGGCTGCTGCGCGGCTTCCTCTCCAAGGCGCTGTACGACGCCGGGCTCTACTGCCGCGCCGACGACCGCGGCGACCCTGTCGTCCAGCTCGCTCCCCCGCTGATCTGCGACCAGCAGCACTTCGACGAGATGGAGCAGATCCTCCGCTCCGTCCTCACCGAAGCCTGGTCGATCCTCTAGCCCGCACGGGGTCTCGACAAGCTCGACCGCCGGGAATTCGAGCGTCGGCGGCTCGGTCAGGCGCTGACGGGGCGGTGGCGCAGGCGCTGCGCGAACTGCTGGCCCAGCACCAGGCTCAGCGCCACCAGGAACATGATCGTGCCGATCACGTTCACCTGCATCGGCACGCCGCGCTGGGCAGCCCCCCACACGAACATCGGGAAGGTGACCTCCTGCCCGGAGTTGAGGTTGGTGATGATGAAGTCGTCGAACGACAGCGAGAAGCTGAGCAGGGCCGCGGCGATGATGCCGGGCAGCACGAGCGGCAGGGTGACCCGGAAGAACGTCTGCCACTCGTTGGCGTAGAGGTCCGCGGCCGCCTGCTCCAGCCGCGGGTCCATGCCCGAGAGTCGCGCCTTCACCGTGATCACCACGAAGGACAGGCAGAACATCACGTGCGCCACGAAGATCGTCCAGAAGCCCAGCTGGCCGGCGAAGCCCGCGTTGACGAACAGCGCCAGCAGCGAGGCGCCGAGCACGATCTCCGGTGAGGCCATCGGGAGGAAGACCAGCAGGTTGGCGGCGCTGCGGCCCCGGAAGCGGTGCCGCACCATCGCGAAGGCCATGAGCGTGCCGAGTGCCGTGGCCATGGCAGTGGCGAGCAGAGCGATCTGGATGCTCAGCAGGACCGAGGAGCACATGCCGCTGGGCTCGCAGATGTTCGCCCAGTTGTCGAGGGTGAAGCCGCGGAAGTCGTAGCCGCGCCGCCCGCCCTCGTTGAACGACATCAGCATGACCACGAGCACCGGCGTGATCATGTAGAGCAGGACCAGCAGGCCGAGCAGAAGGATGACGTGGTCGGCGAACCACGTGCCGACGCGCTTCACCGGGGCCCCCGCGGCGGCGCGAGCGGAGCGAGTGGCGTCGTGGGGTGGGTCACAGCAGGTCCTCCGTGCCTGCGCGACGGACGTAGAGGAAGACCAGCGCCACGATCGCGACCATGAGCGAGACCGACAGCGCGGAGGCGGTCGGCAGGTTGGCGGCCGCGAACAGCTCCTGGATGTCGTTGCCGATCATGCGGGTCTGCGGGTTGCCCAGGAGCTCGGCGTTGATGAAGTCGCCCGCCGCCGGGATGAAGGTCAGCAGCGTGCCGGCGACCAGCCCGGGCATCGCCAGCGGCAGCGTCACCTTGCGGAACGCGGTGAACGGCGAGGCGTAGAGGTCGCCGGCCGCCTCGACCTGACGCTGGTCGACCTTCTCGAGGCTGGCGTAGAGCGGGAGCACCATGAAGGGGAGGAAGTTGTAGGTGAGCCCGGTGATGACCGCGAAGGGGGTCGCCAGCAGACGAAGGGTGTCGGGCACACCGGGCACCGCGTGCAGCGTGTCGACGACGAAGCCGTTGTCACCGAGGAGCAGCTTCCAGGACAGCGTGCGCACCAGGAAGCTGGTGAAGAACGGCGCGATGACGGCCACCAGCATCAGGCTCTGCCACTTGCCGGCCTTGAACGCGATGGCGTAGGCCAGTGGGAAGCCCAGCAGCACGCATGCGAGCGTCGCCAGGCCGGCGTACACGAACGAGCGCAGGAAGACGGTGCCGTACTCCGCCCAGGCATCGGTGAAGTTCTGCCAGTGGCCGGTCATCTGGTAGCCCTCGGCCAGCGACCCGGTGGGGTCGTAGAGGCTGCTGGCGGCCATCGTCACGAACGGGATGATGAAGAAGAGCAGCAGCCAGACCAGGCCGGGGCCGAGCAGGAAGTAGCCGACGACTCCGCGCCGTGTCGGCTGCTCGTCGTCCGGGAGCGCGGCTGCGGCCCCTGCGGGGGCGTTGCCGAGCGCGGCGCTCACCGGCGCCCCGACCCACTCATCCGTGCACCTCGGCGTAGGACTGGTCGCCCGCGTGGGCGTCCTGGGAGGCGTCGAGGAGGAAGGTGTGCTCCGGCGACCAGGTGACGTCGACCTCGGTGCCCAGGGCCAGCAGCTTGCGCTCGCCGGTGTTCTGCTCGAAGACCATCACCTCCTGCCCCCAGGGGAGGCGGACGAGGTACTGCGTGCTCACGCCCACGAAGCTGACGTCCACGACGACGCCGTCCGGCAGGCGGTTGCCCGCGGCACTGCCGTCCGAGGCCTCGACCAGCGTCATCTTCTCGGGCCGTACGCCGAGCCAGACGTTGCCGTCGAGCCCGGACGAGCGCTCGCCGACCGCGCCGACGGTCACGCCGTGGGCGTCGACGGTCACGTCGCGGCCGTCGGTGCGGCTCACGTGCCCCTCGATCAGGTTGGACTGGCCCAGGAAGTTCGCCACGAACGTCGAACGCGGGTGCTCGTAGAGCTCGCCCGGCGCACCCATCTGCTCGATCCTGCCGGCGTTCATCACCGCGATGGTGTCGGCCATGGTCATGGCCTCCTCCTGGTCGTGGGTGACGTGCACGAACGTGATGCCGACCTCGGTCTGGATCCGCTTCAGCTCGATCTGCATGCCGCGCCGGAGCTTGAGGTCGAGCGCACCGAGCGGCTCGTCGAGCAGCAGCACCTGGGGGCGGTTGATCAGCGCGCGGGCCAGCGCGACCCGCTGCTGCTGGCCTCCCGAGAGCTGAGCCGGACGCCGCTGGGCGTACTGCCCCAGCTCGACGAGGTCGAGGATCTCCTGAACCGGCCCCTTGACGTCCTTCTTGCCGCGGCGCCGCAGCCCGAAGGCGACGTTCTCGAAGATCGTGAGGTGCGGGAAGAGCGCATAGCTCTGGAAGACGGTGTTGACCGGCCGCTTGTAGGGCTTGAGGTCGGTGATGTCCTCGTCGCCGAGCCGCACCGTGCCCCCGGTGGGGCGCTCCAGCCCGGCGACCATACGCAGCGTCGTGGTCTTGCCGCATCCGGACGCCCCGAGCAGTGCGAAGAAGGCGCCGCGCGGCACCGTGAGGCTGAGGTCGTCGACCGCGGTGAAGGAGCCGAACCGCTTCGTGACCTGTTCGAGGACGAGGTCGCCCTCGGTGACGCTCGAGGACGACCGGTCTCGGTCGGACCCGTGCCGCTGGTCGTCCGCCGCACTGCTCACGCTGTGCTATCCCATCGCCTGGGAGAAGTCGGTCTCGTACTGCTGCGCGGCGTCCTCGTCGAGGCTCATGAACTGCATCGTCTGCTGGAGGAAGTCGTCGGTGGGGAAGATCAGCGGGGCGTCGACCAGGGAGCTGTCCACCTTCTCCATGGCTTGCTGCGCGCCCTCGACGGGGCAGACGTAGTTGACCCAGGCCGCGAGCTTGGCGGCGTTCATCGGGTCGTAGTAGAAGTCCATCGCGGCTTCGGCGTTCGCCTTGTGCTCGGCCTTGTTCGGCACGAGCATGTTGTCGGTCCAGATCATCAGGCCCTCCTCGGGGACGACCCACTTGATGTCCGGGTTGTCGTACTGGAGCGCGATGACGTCGCCGGACCACGCCTCGCAGGCGACGATGTCACCGGTCGGCAGTCCCTCGACGTAGTCGTTGCCGGTGAAGGACCGGAGCTGCCCGCTGTCGACCGCCTGCTCCATCCGCTCGATCGCCTGACCCCACTCGTCCTCGGTGAAGTCGCCGGGGTCCGCACCGATGAGCTTGAGCATGAAGCCCATGGTGTCGCGCATCTCGCTGAGGAGGGTGACCTTGCCCTTGAGGTCGCTGCGCGTCAGCAGCTCCTCGAAGCTGCGGACCTCGCCGGTGTACTTCGCGTTGTAGGCGATGCCGGTGAAGCCGCTCTGCCACGGGACGCTGTAGTCGCGGTTCTCGTCCCAGTCGGGGCTGCGCAGTGTCTCGATCAGGTTGGCCTCGACGTTGGGCATGTTGCTCATGTCGAGCTGCTGCAGCCAGCCGAAGTCGACCATGCGCGCGGCCATCCAGTCGGTGAGCACGAAGATGTCGCGGTTCACGGGCTCACACGCGCCGAGCTGGTTCTGCACCTTGGCGAAGAAGTCACTGTTGTCGTTGACGTCCTCGGTGTAGCTGACCTTGATGCCGGTCTGCTGCTCGAAGGTCTTGAGCGTGGAGTCCTTCTGCTTGATCGGGTCGATGTACTCGACCCAGTTGCTCCAGATCAGCTCCTTCTCGGAGTCGGACTTGTCGGTGCTCTCGCACTCGTCGGACTCGACCTTGCTGCCGGAGGTGCCGCACGCGCTGAGCAGGCTCGGCGCACCGAGGCCGAGTCCGGCCAGTCCGGCGCCACGGAGGAACACCCGGCGGTCCAGGTCGGACATCGAGAGCAGGTGCTCGGCTCGGGGACGGAAGCGGCGGGGTGATGGCATGGGACCTCCTCGGCTCACGCGTGGATAATTGCACGTCGCCCCCCACGCGACAAGGGATTCCGTCGTTACGTTTACGTTGCACAACGGATTCGATCAGGAAATGGGCACCAAACCTTTGACGAGGAATCACGCCGGTGCCACCATCAGCGGGTGAACAGAGGACGGGTGCGCGTCAACAACGGCGCCACGCAGCTCGATGAGGTCTCGAAGTCCATCATCGAGCAGCTGCAGCAGGACGGCCGCCGCTCCTACGCCGCCATCGGCAAGGTCGTCGGCCTCTCCGAGGCCGCAGTGCGCCAGCGGGTGCAGCGGCTGATCGAGTCCGGGGTCATGCAGATCGTCGCGGTGACCGATCCCATCGAGCTCGGCTTCAACCGGCAGGCGATGATCGGCGTCAAGGTCAACGGCGAGCTCGATCCCGTCGCCGACGCCATCGCCTCCATGGACGAGGTCGACTACGTCGTCATCGTCGCCGGCTCCTTCGACATCATGGTCGAGGTGGTCGCGGAGAGCGACGAGCACCTGCTCGAGATCGTCAGCAAGCGCATCCGCTCCATCCCCGAGGTCGTCGGCACCGAGATCTTCGTCTACCTCCGGCTCCGCAAGCAGACGTACTCGTGGGGTGTGCGCTGACCTACGCCGCGCTGTCCCTCTGGCACGAGACCGCCGACGACGACTGGCGCCCGCGCGCGCCGCTGCCGGGCGACCGTGAGGCGGACGTCGCGATCGTGGGCGCCGGCTACACCGGGCTGTGGACGGCGTACTACCTGCTCGAGGCCGATCCGTCGCTGAGGGTCGTGGTGCTCGAGGCGGAGACGGCCGGCTTCGGCGCCTCCGGCCGCAACGGCGGCTGGTGCTCGGCGCTCTTCCCTGCCGGGCCGGACAAGCTGGCGGCTCGGCCGGGCTCGTCCCCCGAGGCCGCCCGGGCGCTCCACACAGCGATGTGCGACACCGTCGACGAGGTCGGGAGGGTCGTCGGGGCGCGCGGCATCGAGGCCGACTACGTCAAGGGCGGCACGGTGGTGGTCGGCTCGCACGCCGACCCAGCTCGACCGCGCCCGCGCCGAGGTCGATCACGCCCGCCACTGGGGCCGCGGCGAGGACGACCTGCGGCTCCTCGACCGGGCGGAGACCGAGGCCATGGTCGGGATGGACGGCGCCCTCGGTGCGACGTACACCCCCCACTGCGCGGCGGTGCACCCGGCCAAGCTGGTCCGCGGCCTCGCGCGGGAGGTGGAGCGGCTCGGGGCGGTCGTGCACGAGCACACGCGCGCCCTTCGCCTCGAGCAGGGACGGGTCGTCACCGACCGCGGCACGGTGCGGGCCGACGTCGTGGTGCGGGCGACCGAGGGCTACACACCCGGCCTCGACGGAGCCCGGCGCGAGGTGGTGCCGGTGTACTCGCTCATGGTCGCCACGGAACCGCTGAGCGAGGCGCAGTGGGAGCTGGTCGGTCTGGCGGGCCGGCCGACCTTCAGCGAGCACCGCCACCTCGTCGTCTACGGCCAGCGCACGGCCGACGGCCGGCTGGCCTTCGGCGGCCGCGGGGCGCCGTACCACTACGCGTCCCGCGTCCGGCCGTCGTACGACGCGGAGCCGCGGGTGTGGCAGGACCTGCGCGCGACGCTGTGCGACATGTTCCCGGTGCTCGACGACGTGAGGTTCACCCACGCCTGGGGCGGCCCCCTCGGCATCCCGCGCGACTGGAGCGCCTCGGTCGGCCTCGACCGCGGCACGGGGCTGGCGTGGGCGGGCGGCTACGTCGGCGACGGCGTCAGCACCACCAACCTGTCCGGCCGGACCCTCCGTGACCTCGTGCTGGGCCGCGACACCGAGCTGACCCGCCTGCCGTGGGTCAACCGGCGGTCGCGCCGGTGGGAGCCCGAGCCCCTGCGGTGGCTCGGCATCAACTCCGGCCTCACCGCGATGTCGCTGGCCGACCGGGAGGAACGCCTCACCCGCCGCCCCAGCCGGATCGCCCGGATGATGTCACCCCTCGTCGGCGGCCACTGACCCGGCCGGCATCGGTCGAGCCTGTCGAGACCGGTGATCTCGACCCGCTCGCAGGCTCGCTGCTCGATCAGCCGCGCGCCGTCGCGGCGGAGGGTGGGGCGGAGCGCGTCGAGCACCCCGGCGTCCTCGATCGTGGACGGCGGAGCGCCCCGTGGCCGTCAGCGATCTCCCGCATCGTCTTGCGCAGGATCTTGCCCGGAGCGGGTCTTGGGCAGGCCGGGCACGACGTCCACCTCCTTGAACGCCGCCACCGGCCCGATCTCGTCGCGCACCTTGGCCACCAGCTCCCGGCGCACCTCGTCGGGGTCGGCGTCCACCCCGGCCTTGAGCACCACGAACCCCCGCGGCACCTGACCCTTCATCGGGTCGGCGGCGCCGATGACCGCGCACTCCGCCACCGCCGGGTGCGAGGCGATGACGGCCTCCATCGAGCCGGTCGAGAGGCGGTGACCGGCGACGTTGATGACGTCGTCGGTGCGGCCCATCACGTAGAGGTAGCCGTCCTCGTCGACGTACCCGCCGTCGCCGGAGACGTAGTAGCCCTCGTAGGTGGAGAGGTACGACGACACGAATCGCTCGTCGTCGCCCCACAGCGTCGGCAGCGTGCCGGGCGGCAGCGGCAGCCGCACGCAGATCGCGCCCTCCTCCCCTGCGGCGGCGGCAAGGCCCGAGGGGTCGAGGACCTGGACGTCGTAGCCGGGCACCGGGACCGACGGTGAGCCCGGCTTGATGTCCATCGGGTCGAGGCCGCGCAGGTTCGCGGCGATCGGCCAGCCCGTCTCCGTCTGCCACCAGTTGTCGACCACCGGCACCCCCAGGGTGCGGGTCGCCCACTCGTAGGTGTCCGGGTCGAGCCGCTCCCCCGCCAGGAACAGGGTGCGGAGGCTGGAGAGGTCGTGGTCGCGCATCAGCGACCCCGTCGAGTCCTCCTTCTTGATGGCGCGGATCGCCGTCGGCGCGGTGAAGAGACCCTCGACGCGATGCTCGGCGACGACGCGCCAGAACGCACCGGCGTCGGGGGTGCCGACCGGCTTGCCCTCGTAGAGCACCGTCGTGGCGCCGGTGACGAGGGGGCCGTAGACGATGTAGGAGTGGCCGACGACCCAGCCGACGTCGGAGGCCGCCCACCACACCTGCCCGGGGTGGATGTCGTAGACGTTGGGCATCGACCACGCCATCGCCACCGCGTGACCGCCGTTGTCGCGCACGATCCCCTTCGGCTTGCCGGTGGTGCCCGAGGTGTAGAGCACGTAGAGGGGATCGGTCGCCGCGACCTCGACGCACTCCGCCGGGTCGGTGCGCCCTGCCCGCATCGCGAGGTCCCAGTCGATGTCACGACCCTCGACCATCTCGGCCTCGCACTGGGGCCGCTGCTTGACGACGACGGCGCCGACCTCGTGCTCCGCCATCTCCACCGCGCGGTCCACGAGCGGCTTGTACTCCACGACGCGCGACGGCTCGATGCCGCACGACGCCGCGACGACCACCGTCGGCCTGGCGTCGTCGATGCGGACGGCGAGCTCCTGCGCCGCGAAGCCGCCGAAGACCACCGAATGCACCGCGCCGAGCCGCGCGCAGGCGAGCATCGCGATCACGGCCTCCGGGATCATCGGCATGTAGACGATGACGCGGTCGCCCTTGTCGACCCCGAGGCCGCGCAGCACGCCGGCGAACGCGGCGACCTCGCCGAGCAGCTGGGCGTAGGTCAGTGTCGTCCTGGTGCCGGTCACCGGGCTGTCGTGGATGAGCGCGGGCTGGTCGGCGCGTCCGTGCGCGACGTGGCGGTCCAGCGCGTTGAAGCAGGTGTTGAGCGTCGCGTCGGGGAACCACCGGTAGAACGGCGGCCGGCTGTCGTCGAGCACCTGTCGGGGCTTGCGGATCCAGTCGACCAGGGCAGCGGCCTCGCCCCAGAACCCTGCCGGGTCGTCGATGCTCCGCGAGAAGGCCTGCTCGTACGTCGTCATGTGCGCCATCCTGCACACACCTCGGCGCCCTCGACGACCCCCGCGAACGGATAAATGGCGGCCCCGGCACGCTGCCCCGGTCAGCCGGGTGGCGGCACGCAGCCCTCCAGCCCGTTGTCCTGGGTGTGCAGGGGCTTGTCGGCGCTGTCCAGCCAGGCGGTGAAGAAGCCCGACAGGTCCTCCCCCGAGGTCGTCTCGGCGAGCGCACGGAACTGGTCGACCGTGCCGTTGCCTCCCGAGCGCTGCGCCAGCCAGGCGCGGAGCAGCTCGTCCAGCTCCGCCTCGCCGATCCGGCAGCGGAGCGCGGCCACAGTCATCGCGCCGCGCTCGTAGACGGGGTAGTCGAAGACTCTCGAGGCTCCGGGGTCGCTCAGCTGGAGGTCCCAGAAGGTGTTCGTGGCGCCGTAGGACCCGTGCTCGTGCTGGAGCCGCTCCTCGACCTGGTGGCCCCACTTGTCCTCGGCGTACGCCCACTCGGCGTACGACGCCAGGCCCTCGTTGAGCCAGATGTCGCGCCAACGCTGCACGCTGACGTCGTTGCCGAACCACTGGTGCGACATCTCGTGGACGACCAGCCGCACGTTGGACTGGCTCGGACCACCGACGTAGGGGTAGGTGGGACGTCCGGCGTTCTCGAGCGCGAACCCCGCCCACAACGACGAGACCACGCCCCCGCTGTTGTCGTAGGGGTAGGGGCCGAGCCAGCTCTCCAGCCAGGTCAACACCCCGGCGGTTCGTCGCAGCAGACGGAACGACCGGTCCTGCGCCGCGCCACTCAGCCGCTTCGACACGGCGTAGACGGTCGGGCGGCCGTCGACCACGGACTTCTCCAGGGCGAAGCTCCCCGCGGCGAAGAAGGCGAGATAGGTGACGATCGGCTCGTCCTGGACCCATCGCCATGTCGTCCACCGGTCACCCCTGACCTGGCTGACGAGACGACCGTTGCTGATCGCCTGCTGCCCGCGCGGCACCTTCACGGTCACGTCGAACGACGCCTTGTCCGTCGGGGTCTCGTTGGCCGCGAACCACCACGCCCCGATCTGAGGCTCACCGATCGCCATGGCCTCACCGGAGGACCACTGGAAGGGGCTGACCCCGGTGGCGCTCACCCGGGCGGGCCGACCGTGGTAGCCGACGGCCACCGTGAACTCGCTGCCGGCGGCGACCGGTGCCTGCGGCGTCACCCGGAGCTCGTGGGTGCTCGGCTTGCTGAAGCCCGCCGGTACGCCGTCCACCTTGACCCAGTCGGGGGTCAGCACCAGGTCGAGGCTGAAGCTGCTGAGGGAGTCGCCGAGGGCATGGGCGGTCACGGTCGTGCTGCCGCGGAGATGACCGTCCCTCGGCGTGAACGTCGCGTTGATCCGATAGTGGTCGACGTCGTAGCCGCCGTTGCCGTCCCAGGGGAAGTAGGCGTCCTCGCCCTGGGCGGACCCGTGCACAGCGCGCGGGCTCTCGAGTGACACCGCGGTGGTCGTCGGCCCCAGCACGGAGGGGACACCGAGCACGGCCGCGAGCGCGGCGACCAGCGCCAGCAGCAGCGCGGGGGGTCGGGGCACGACGTTCTCTCTTCCGGTGTCGGACAAAGGGTAGGGCAAGCACGCACAAAATCATTTGAGCTCGCGAGCAGCAGCCCTCATCCTGGAACAGGCCCCACATCGGGCCCGGGTCGAGCACCCGTCGTCACGAGGAGAGGAGGAGACATGGCCGTCATCGTGGTTCGCCGCCTGCCCACGACCAGCACTCTCCTCCGAGGACCTCTTCGTGACTCATCCCTCGCCGCCTGCTGAGCGGCATCCTCTCAGCGCCCACCACCCTGCTCGCTTCACGCTCGAGTTCGTCCCGACCGACGACCTCGACGACGACCAGCGCTGGAGCACCTACTGGGACGTCGAACGGCTCTGCCGCGGCCCCGAACCCGTGCCCGACTGGGTCGTCACCCAGCGGGCAGCGGTCGACACCGAGCTCGGTGTGCTGAAGACCGGCAAGGAGGCCGACGTCTTCATCCTCCGCCGGGCGCTTCCCGGGGAGGCGGGCTCGCTCCTGGCGGCGAAGCGCTACCGGAGCGACGAGCACCGGGCCTTCCACCGCAGCGCGGCCTACCAGGACGGGCGGCGCATGCGCAGCACCCGCGACACCCGTGCCCTGGCCAAGGGGACCGCGCACGGCCGCTCGGTGGCTGCCGGACAGTGGGCCTTCGCAGAGTGGGACGCGCTCAAGCGGCTCTGGCTGCTCGGCGCGGCCGTCCCCTACCCGGTCCAGATCGACGGCACCGAGCTGCTCATGGAGCTGGTCACCGACCTCGCGGGCGAGGCGGCACCCCGCCTCGCGTCAGCCAGGCCGGGGCCGGACCTGCTGGTCAGCTACTACGAGCAGCTCCGCGACTTCCTCGGCGTCCTGGCGCGCGAAGGGCTGGTGCACGGCGACCTGTCGCCGTACAACGTGCTCGCGACGGGGGAACGCCTGGTCGTCATCGACCTCCCCCAGGTCGTCGACCTGGTGGCCAACCCGTCCGGGCAGGACTTCCTGCTGCGCGACTGCGCCAACATGTGCGCGTGGTTCCGCCGTCGGGGGATGGACGTGGACGAGCACGAGCTGTTCGGCGAGGTCGTCGCCCAGGCCTGGTGACGGGCCATGCCGCGCCACCGCCCGGGGATGGCAGGGTGGCAGCCATGGTCGACCGCGTGCACGAGGTGGAGTCAGCCGAGGAGCTCGACCGGCTGCTGGCCCGAGGTCCGGTGAGTGCGGCGGGCTGGCGGCTCCAGGGGCTCGACCTGCGGCCGTACGCCGAGGCGCTCGCCCGGCTGGATGTCGGCGGGCTCGTGGTGCTGGGCGGGCAGCTCGAGCCCTCGACGGAGTCGGACCTCCGGGAGAGGGGCGCGCTGGTCTTCCCCGGGGTCCCCGAGGTGCCGTTCGACCCCTACCGCGCGACGCTGTACTCCGCGGCCGACCTCTACGCCGGGCTGCACGGAGGGACCGGCTACGACGGCACCACCGACGCACGCACCTACGCCTGGTCGCTCGAGCACAGCGGCGACCTCGCCGCGACGCTCGCGGCCGCGCTCCACGACCACGCGATCGACGACGCCCTGAGCGAGGTGGCCGCCGGGCTCGACGTCGTCGGGGTCATGGGCGGCCATGCGATCGACCGCGGCAGCGCCGAGTACGCCGCCGCCGCCGGGCTGGCGCGGACGCTCGCGGGGAGTGGCTGGACCGTCGCCTCCGGCGGGGGCCCAGGTGCCATGGAGGCCGCGAACCTCGGCGCCCGGGCGGCCTCGGACGACGAGCTGGCGGACGCCCTGCAGATCGTGGCGGCGGCGCCGAGCTTCCGCCCCTCGGTGACCGACTGGGCCCGGACCGGGCTGGCCGCCGTCGACGGACTCTCCGGCGACCGGGTCGACGATCGGCGTCCCGACGTGGTTCTACGGCCACGAGCCGCCCAACGTCTTCGCCACTCATGTCGCGAAGTACTTCCGCAACGCGCTCCGCGAGGACACCCTCCTGCACCTCTGCAACGCGGGCGTGGTCTTCCTCCCCGGGGCCGCCGGCACGGTGCAGGAGGTCTTCCAGGACGCCTGCGAGAACTACTACGCCGCCCCGTCCGACCGTGCCCCGATGGTGCTGGTGGGACGGGCCTACTGGACGCGGGAGCTGCCGGTCTGGCAGCTCCTCAGCGCCCTCGGAGAGCACCGCGACCTGCACGAGAAGCTGCACCTGGTCGACACCGTCGACGAGGCCGTGGAGGTCCTCCACCGGTAGTGCGCCGGGTGTGACGAGCGGAACGCCTGCGAGATCTTGCGCGCCCTGCAGCGCAGGCGGAACGTGGAGATGGAGGCGATATCCATGCAGTCACTCAACATCAGAGCACTCGTCGTCTACGAGTCCATGTGGGGCAACACCGAAGAGATCGCTCGGGCCGTCGCCGCGGGGCTGGCCGAGCGCGCCGACGTGCAGGTCGTCGATGTCACAGAAGCCCCGGCCGCACCCGGCGACGTCGACCTGGTCGTGGCCGGCGGCCCGACCCATGCCTTCTCGATGAGCCGGGCGAGCACACGCGCCGACGCGGTCAAGCAGGGCGCGCCGAGCGCGGTGCGCGCCATCGGCCTACGCGAGTGGCTCACCCACCTGCCGGCCGGAGCCGACGGTCCTCCCGTCGCGACGTTCGACACCCGCGTCGAGAAGGTGCGCCGGCTCCCCGGTTCGGCCGCGCGCAGCGCCGCCAGGGCCGTCCGCCGTCACGGCTACCGTCTGGCCGCCCCCGCACGAGCTTCTACGTCGAGGACACACCTGGCCCGTTGCTGGACGGCGAGCTCGAGCGGGCGACGCGAGTGGGGTCGCGAGCTGGCGTCGGCCACGCTCGGAGCGCGGGTCTGAGGCGAGCGCCGGGCTACGGCGCGGCGGCGAGCTGCCCGCACGCTCCGTCGATCTCCTGACCACGGGTGTCGCGCACGGTCGTGGGCACGCCCTTCGCCTCGAGCCGGCGGACGAACTCACGCTCGTCCTCGCGGCGGCTCGCGGTCCACTTCGAGCCGGGCGTGGGGTTGAGCGGGATGAGGTTCACGTGCACCCATCCCCAGTCGCCGTAGGACAGCAGGACGTCGGCCAAGGCATCCGCTCGCCATGCCTGGTCGTTGATGTCGCGGATCATGGCGTACTCGATGGAGACCCGCCGCTTGGTGCGCTCGGCGTAGCGCCAGGCGGCCTCGACCGCCTCGTGCACCTTCCACCGGGTGTTGATCGGCACCAGCTCGTCGCGCAGCTCGTCGTCGGGCGCGTGCAGCGACAGCGCGAGGGTGACCGGGATGCCCTCGTCGGCGAGCTGGTCGATGCGGGGCACCAGGCCCACGGTGGAGACCGTGACGCCGCGGGCGGACATGCCGAGCCCGCCGGGCGCCTTGTCGGTGAGACGCCGTACGGCGCCGATGACCGCCTTGTAGTTGGCCATCGGCTCGCCCATGCCCATGAAGACGACGTTGGAGACCCGGCCGGGTCCGCCGGGCACCTCGCCCCGGGACAGCGCCCGGGCGCCGGCCACCACCTGCTCCACGATCTCGGCGGTCGTCATGTTGCGCTGCAGCCCGCCCTGCCCCGTGGCGCAGAAGGGACACGCCATGCCGCAGCCGGCCTGCGAGGACACGCACAGGGTGGCGCGGTCGGGGTAGCGCATCAGCACCGACTCGACCAGCGCCCCGTCGAACAGCTTCCACAGCGTCTTGCGCGTGGTGCCGCGGTCGGCCTCCATGGTGCGCAGGGGCTCCATCAAGGTCGGCAGCAGCGACTCGACGAGGCCGCCGCGCTCGGCCGCCGGCAGGTCGGTCATCTCGTCGGGGTCGTCGACGAGCCGGGAGAAGTAGTGGGTCGACAGCTGCGTCGCGCGGAACGCCGGAAGACCGAGACCGGTGACGAGCTCCTTGCGCTCCTCCATCGTGAGGTCGGCCAGGTGCCGTGGCGGCTTGCGCCGGCCGCGCGGCTCGTCGAAGACCAGGGGAAGGTTCACAGGCCGGCGCCGGGGCTCACGTCGACGAGGTAGTACAGGATCAGCCAGGTCGGGGCGACCGTCGCGAGCAGCGAGTCGAGGCGGTCCATGATGCCGCCGTGGCCGGGGATGACCTGCGACATGTCCTTGATGCCGAGGTCGCGCTTGATCACCGACTCGCACAGGTCGCCGAGCGTCGCCGCGACCACCGCCACGGCACCCAGCAGCACGCCCACCCACCAGTCGCCGTCGAGCAGGTGGACCACGCACAGCCACCCCACGACCATGCAGGAGAGCGCGGAGCCCGCGAAGCCCTCCCACGACTTCTTCGGTGAGATCACCGGCGCCATCGGGTGCCGCCCGAGCAGGACGCCGGCGGCGTAGCCGCCGATGTCGGAGGCGATCGTGACCAGGATGAAGGTGATCACCCGCCACACGCCGTCGTCGGAGCGGAGCAGCAGCACCACGAAGCTGGCGAGGAACGGCAGGTAGAAGGCGGTGAACACCCCGGCGGTGGCGTCGCGCACGAAGCCGTCGACACCCAGGCGGAGCCGCCACAGCAGCACCGCCAGGCCCGTGACCGCCAGCGCGGTCGCGCTCGGCGGCGTGCCGCCGTACCAGGCGCCGAAGAGCATGAAGACCGTGCCGACCAGCACCGGCTCCCACGGCAGCACGATGCCGCGCACCGCGAGGCCCTGCCGCATCTCCCAGACACCGACCCAGATGGCCGCGGTCACGAGGAAGACGAACGGGAAGCCGTCCAGCGTCGCCAGGCAGACGCCGATCGCGACGAGCAGCACCACGGCCGAGGCGACGGCCGCCGGGAGGTTGCGGCCGGCGCGGCTCGACTTCTTCTCCCCCGGCGACGGGGTCGCCGGGGTGTCGTGGCTGGTGGACATGGGAGCGGGCCGGGTCGAGGTCACACCTCGAGCAGCTCGGCCTCCTTGTGCTTGAGCATGTCGTCGATGGAGTCCACGTGCTTCTTGGTGAGGCCGTCGAGCCGCTTCTCGGCGCCGGTGACGTCGTCCTTGCCGACCTCGCCGTCCTTCTCCATGCGCTCCAGCGTCTGCTTGGCGTGGCGCCGGATGTTGCGGACCGCGACCCGGCCCTCCTCGGCCTTGTGCTTGGCCATCTTGATGTACTCCTTGCGGCGGTCCTCGGTGAGCTCGGGCAGGACCACCCGGATGTTGCGGCCGTCGTCGGCGGGGTTGACGCCGAGGTCGGAGTCGCGGATCGCCTTCTCGATGGCGGTCATCGAGCTCTGGTCGAAGGGGCTGATGAGGATGACGCGCGGCTCGGGCACGGTGAAGGAGGCCAGCTGCTGGAGCGGGGTGGGGCTGCCGTAGTACTCCACGGTGATCTTGTGGAACATCGACGGGTGGGCACGCCCGGTGCGGATGGCAGCAAAGTCCTCCTGGGTCACCGACACCGCCTTGTCCATCTTGTCGGCGGCCTCGTTCAGGGTTTCCTTGATCACCGTTCTCCTCCGTGCCGTACGTCGTGGTCGTGGGTCTGGCTGCGTCGTGCGAGCCGTGGCCCCGAGCTCAGCCCTCGCGCGAGATCGTCGTGCCGATCTTCTCACCTGCGACGACGCGGGCGATGTTGCCTTCGGTCGACAGGTTGAACACGATCATGTCCAGGTCGTTGTCGCGGCACAGGCTGGCGGAGGTGGCGTCGGCCACCTGCAGCCCCCGGGCCAGGAACTCGTCGTAGCTGAGGGTGTCGAACTTGACCGCGCTCGCGTCCCTGTTGGGGTCGGCGTCGTACACCCCGTCGACGCCCTGCTTGCCCATGAGGATGACCTCGGCGTGCACCTCGAGCGCGCGCTGCGCTGCGACCGTGTCGGTGGAGAAGTAGGGCATCCCGGCACCGGCGCCGAAGATCACCACGCGGCCCTTCTCGAGGTGCCGGATGGCGCGGCGGGGGATGTAGGGCTCGGCGACCTGACCCATGGTGATCGCGCTCTGCACCCGCGTCTCGACGCCCTGCTTCTCGAGGAAGTCCTGCAGGGCCAGGCAGTTCATGACCGTGCCGAGCATGCCCATGTAGTCGGCACGCGAGCGGTCCATGCCGCTCTTCTGCAGCTCGGCGCCGCGGAAGAAGTTGCCTCCGCCCACGACGATGGCCACCTGGACGCCCTGGCGGACGACGTCGGCGATCTCCTTGGCCAGGCCGTTGACGACCTGCGGGTCGACTCCCACGAGACCGCCCCCGAACACCTCGCCCGAGAGCTTGAGCAACACCCGCTTGTACGACGACACTCGTCAGGCTCCTTCCGGGGCGGCCGGCGCGGACCACCCAGCACGTCGGCTCTACAACGGGAAGGGGCCGGTCAGTGGACGTGTCCTCCACCAACCGGCCTCCTCGCAATGTTCGGTCGCCTCACCCTACCCGCCGCGCTGCGGGCGGTGACGGGTCGAGGCGGGCCCGACGCCGACGCCGCTCAGGCGCCGACCTCGAACCGGGCGAAGCGCTTCACGGTGACGCCGGCCTCGTCCAGGACGCCCTTGACCGACTTCTTGCTGTCGGTGACGGACGGCTGGTCGAGCAGCACGACCTCCTTGTAGAACCCGTTGACGCGGCCGTCGACGATCTTGGGCAGCGCCTGCTCGGGCTTGCCCTCCTCGCGAGCGGTGGCCTCGGCGATCTCCCGCTCCTTGGCGACGACGTCGTCGGGCACCTCGTCGCGGCTGACGTACTGCGGGCGCATCGCGGCGATCTGCATCGCAGCAGCACGGGCGGCCTCGGCGTCCGCGCCCTCGTACTCGACGAGGACTCCGACGGTGGGGGGAAGGTCGGCCGCGCGGCGGTGCATGTAGACGACGGTGTCGCCCTCGAAGTACGCCACCCGACCGAGCTCGATCTTCTCGCCGATCTTGACCGCGAGACCCTCGACCGCGTCGCCGACGGTGGAGTCGCCCAGGGAGACGCCCTTGAGCTTCTCCGGGTCACCGACGCCCTGGGAGCTGGCCGCCTCCGCGATCTGCTGCGCGGCGTCGACGAACTCCTGGTTCTTGGCGACGAAGTCGGTCTCGCTGTTCAGCTCGACCAGGGCGCCGCCGGCGGTGGCGACGAGACCGGCCTTGGCCTCGCGCGACTCACCGCGCTTCTTCATCTTGTCCATGCCCTTGACGCGCAGGATCTCGGCGGCCTTCTCGAAGTCGCCCTCGGCCTCGGTCAGGGCCTTCTTGCAGTCCATCATCCCGGCGCCGGTCTGGTCGCGGAGACGCTTGACGTCCGCAGCGGTGAAGCTCATGTCGTCCTGTCCTCGTGTTCTGTGTGGATGTCGGGGGTCGCCACCCGGCGAGCGCGACGCGTCCCGGTACGACGCGCTGCTCGAGGCCGCGCGCCGCACCGGGCCGGCTGTCAGGCCTGGTCGGTCGGCGCCTTGGTCGCGTCCGGGCCGCCGGCGTCGGCGGCCTCGGCCGTGGGTGCCTCCGCCGCCGGGGCGTCCACCGGCTCCGTGGTGTCGGCGGTGGTCGCGACATCGGTCTCGTTCGTCGCGACCGGACCCGTGGTCTCCGGGTCGGCGGCGGCCTCGGCCAGCTCGGTCGTCCCGGCTGCCTCCGTCGCCTCCGTTGCCTCGGCTCCCTCGGCTGCCTCGGCTGCTGCCGGCGGCGTCTGGTCGGCGCCCTCGGAGGACGCGCCCGTCGCCTCGGTGGCGGGTGTGCCCTCGGTGCTCGGGTCGCCACCCGTGGCCGCGACCGCGGCCTCGTCGGCGCTGCCGGAGAGGAGCTCGCGCTCCCAGTCGGCCATCGGCTCGTCGGCACCGAGCTCGGCGCCGGTCTCGGCGGTGCCGCCACTCGCCGCACCGCGGGCCATGAGGCCGTCTGCGACGGCGTCGGCCACGACGCGGGTCAGCAGCGAGACCGCGCGGATCGCGTCGTCGTTGCCCGGGATCGGGAAGTCGACCTCGTCGGGGTCGCAGTTGGTGTCGAGGATGCCGATGATCGGGATCCGCAGCTTGCGCGCCTCCTCGACCGCCAGGTGCTCCTTCTTCGTGTCGACGACCCAGACGGCGTTGGGGGTGCGGGTCATGTCGCGGATGCCGCCCAGCGTCTTCTCGAGCTTGTCGCGCTCGCGCTTGAGCTGGAGCAGCTCCTTCTTGGTGCGCCCAGAGCCGGCGACGTCGTCGAAGTCGAGCTCGTCGAGCTCCTTGAGCCGGTTGATCCGCTGGTGCACGGTCTGGAAGTTGGTGAGCATGCCGCCCAGCCAGCGCTGGTTGACGTAGGGCATCCCGACGCGGGTCGCCTGCTCGGCGATGGCCTCCTGCGCCTGCTTCTTCGTGCCGACGAACATCACCGAGCCGCCGCGGGCGACGGTCTCCTTGATGTAGGCGTAGGCGCGGTCGATGTAGGCCAGCGACTGCTGCAGGTCGATGATGTAGATGCCGTTGCGCTCGGTCATGATGAAGCGCTTCATCTTCGGGTTCCACCGGCGGGTCTGGTGCCCGAAGTGGACGCCGCTCTCGAGGAGCTGACGCATGGTGACGACGGCCATGGCCTTCGACTCACTTTCCTGTTCGCACCACGGCACACGACCGTCCGGCGCGGCCGGAGTCGAGGCGGTGGTGCTGTTCTCGGTTGTCACAAGGCACGCGGTTGCGGCCCTGCCCTGACGCCCGGCAGGAGCACCACCTGACCGGTTGCCGGTCGGACCGAGGCGCTCCGCCCGCGGGCCCCGGAGGGCGCTGTGCGGTTGGACGGACGTGCGATAGTCGACCCGCTCGCGCGAGTCGCCACCGGTGAGTGTAGTCGCTCGCCCCGCGACGCACGAATCCGCGGAGGGGCCGGAGGCCGTCCCCCGGCCGCCTGACCTGCAGGCTCTCCCCAGGGACGCGCCGGAGGGGTGCCGCGCGGCGCCCTGCCGCGCGATCGTGCCCGCATGACCCGCTTGCCCGGCCTCTCCTGGTCAGCCCTCGTGGCGGCCCTCGCCCTCGCGACCCTGAGCACCGCTCTGTGCGCCTCCCCCGCCTCGGCTCGCCTGGTCGCGGGCCCGAGCGACCGCCCAGTCGTCCCACACCCGAGCGACGGCGCGGTCGTCGCGGACGTGGCGTTGGCCGAGGTGCTGCGGCGTCCTCGTGGCGCCACCCGCGCCGGCCCCGCGCACGGCGTGTGGCCGCTGCAGCCCCGACCCCAGGTGGTCCGACCCTTCGACGCACCCGAGACGCGCTGGGGAGCCGGCCACCGGGGCGCCGACCTGGCCGGGCATCCCGGTCAGCCTGTGCGGACGTCGCTGGCCGGCAGGGTCTCCTTCGTCGGCCGTGTCGCGGGCCGGGGCGTCGTCGTCGTCGACCACGGCGGCACCCGCACGACGTACGAACCGGTGCTGGGCACGGTGAGCCGAGGTGACCGCGTGGCCGCCGGCACGGTGATCGGGCGGCTCTCGACGTCCGGGGGTCACTGCCTGCCGCGGTCATGCCTGCACTGGGGGCTGCGCCGGGGTGAGGTCTACCTCGACCCCTTGACGCTGGTGGACGCACCCCGGCCGGTGAGGCTGCTGCCCTGGTGAGCCTCAGGCGCGCGGGTGGGCTTGGGTGTACGCCGCGCGCAGCCGGTCGGCGCTCACGTGGGTGTAGATCTGCGTGGTCGCCAGCGAGGCGTGACCGAGCAGCTCCTGCACCGACCGCAGGTCGGCCCCGCCCTCGAGCAGGTGGGTGGCCGCGGTGTGGCGCAGGCCGTGAGGGCCCAGGTCGGGAGCCCCGGGGACCTCCGCGAGGCGGTCGTGCACCAGCGCACGCACCGCCCGCTGGTCGATGCGACCGCCCCGTGCGCCGAGGAACAGCGCCGGCCCGGAGCCCTGCCTCGCCAGGCGTGGCCGCTGCGCCAGCCAGGCGCGCAGCGCGCGCTCGGCCGGGACGCCGTAGGGCACGGTGCGCTCCTTGCGCCCCTTGCCGAGCACGCGGACGACCCGCCGGCCGTCGTCGAGGTCGTCGACGTCGAGTCCGCACAGCTCGCCGACCCGGATGCCGGTCGCGTAGAGCAGCTCCAGCACGGCCACGTCGCGCGCCGCGAGTGCACCCCCGCCGACGGCGTGCTCCGCCGCGGCGTCGAGCAGCTGGCGCACGTCGTCGTGCCCGAGCACCGGGGGCAGGGTGCGGTGCGACTTGGGCGAGCCCAGCCCCGCCGCAGGGTCTGCCTGGAGCCGGCCGGTGCGGACGGTCCAGGCGCCGAAGACGCGCACCGCCGTCGCGCGCCGGGCGAGCGTCGTCCGGGCGCGGCCCCGTGTCTGCTGGTTGGCAAGCCAGCTGCGCATGCGCCCGGAGGTCGAGCTGCTCGAGGCGCTCGGCGCCGAGGGCGGCGCAGTGGGTCAGCATCGACTCGACGTCACCGAGGTAGGCGCGCACGGTGTGGGCGCTCAGGTTGCGCTCGGTGGCGAGGTGGCGACCGAACTCCTCCAGCGGCTCGCGCAGTGCCGGCGGCAGCCGCACCTCTGGGCCCTCCGCCTCCGACATGCCCGCACAGTACGCCTCTGCCAGACGTGGGCCGCGGTGTCGCGGCCGTGGCGACGGAGCCGTTGCGGCCTTGCCCTGCGGCGGGCACCGCGACCGCGCCAGGACGGATTGCCCGATTCGTGCCTGCATCCCTATCCTGGCGCCACCGAGGGGGCACGGCACGGCTCCCGCCACCAGCAGGAGCAGCCCATGTCCCGTCGTTCAGTCGCCACGCTGCTCGCGGCAGCGATGCCCGTCGCCCTGGGGCTCACGCTCGCGGCCCCGCAGGCCGCCTTCGCGGGAGAGACGGTCGGGCTGACCACCGACGGCAAGACGCCCGACACCGCGGGCCACGTGAAGACCCAGGTCACGGTGGCCTTCCCGTCGCGGCGTGCCTACGACGTCAAGGGCTGGGTCTCCGACCAGTGCCCCGGTGACGGCTTCGGCGCCTACGTCTACATCGAGCGCGTCATCTCCGGCCCCGACGGAGGACACTTCCTCGACCGGCGCCGCGTCGGCGCCGACGCCAACGGCTGCGGCAACGGACGGGTCCGCTTCGACCCAGGACCCAGGAAGTACTCGACGAAGCTCACGCAGATCCGCATCATGCTGTGCGAGTGGGACGGCGACGGCAACAGCGGCTCCTACTCCAACTGCACCTGGAAGTACGTCTCCAACTGGCGCACCTCCTAGCCCGCGGTCACTGCGCTGCACGACGCCAGCCGTGACCGTCCACGCGCACCCAGCCTTCCTTGTCCATCCGCCGCAGTGCCGAGGTGACGTCGGCGGTGGCAAGACCCGCGGTGCGCGCGATCGACCGGGCTGAGGCGGCATCGCGCAGCGGCACCGCCTCGAGGACGCGCCGGTCGAGGTCGTCGAGCAGGTCGAACGGCGAGTCCTCGGAGCGCGGCGGCGCCCAGGTGTGCTCCCCCATCGGCGCCAGCAGCTCACGCACGTGCTCGCCCCGCGTCACCAGCGACGCGCCGCCGCCGCGCACCAGCTCGTGGACGCCTTCGGAGGGCGCGCTGGTGACCGGACCGGGCACCGCCATGACCGTGCGGTTCAGTCGCTGCGCCCAGCTCGAGGTGTTGAGGGCGCCGCTGCGCACGGCAGCCTCCACGACCACCGTCCCCTGCGTCATCGCCGCGATCAGCCGGTTGCGGGCGAGGAAGCGGTGGCGTGACGGCGCGCAGCCCGGCCGCAGGTCGGAGACCACGGCGCCGCTCTCGGCGAGGTGGTCCAGCAGGGCCTTGTGCCCCGAGGGATAGGCGCGGTCGACGCCGCAGGCGAGCACCGCGATCGTCGTGCCGCCGGCGCCCAGCGCACCGCGGTGGGCGGCCTGGTCGATGCCGTACGCCGCCCCGGAGACGACAGTCGTGCCCGCGGCCGCCAGGTGGGCCGCGAGGTCGGCGGCGACCTTGGTGCCGTAGGTGGTGGCCGAGCGGGATCCCACGATCGCCACCGAGTCTGCGAGCACCTCGGCGAGCGACGCAGGCCCTCGCACCCAGAGGCCGAGCGGTGCGCCGGCCATCTGGTTGAGCGGCTCGACGTGGTCCAGGTCGTCCAGCGTGGCCGGCCACTCCGGGTCGCCCGGCACCACGAACCGGATCTTGAGGCGCTCCGCCTGCTCGAGCACGACCGCGGGGTCGAGGCCGACCAGGCGCTCGCTGGTCTGGCTGCTCAGGCCGTCGAGGTCGATCCTCGCGGCGAGGCGCTCGTACAGCCGGCGCGCACCCATCTGGGCCACGAGACGTGGGAATCGCGGGTCACCCGGCTCCGCGAGCGCGTTGAGCGCGACCCGCGCCAGCCGCTCCACCTCCAGCTCCGTGCCTGCCTGCGTCACCGCGCAGCCGCCTCGACCACGCTCACCGGCAGCGCCGCACCCGTGCGCAGGCGCACCGCGGTGTCGACCTCGGCGACTCCGGGGGGCGCCTGCTCCGAGGTGCCGTTGAGGTCGGCCAGGGTCCAGGCGAGCCGTCGTACGCGCACCGCGCCCCGGCGGGTGAGCACGCCGTCGAGCACCTTGCCCTCGAGCAGGGCCGTGGCCTCACGTGTCAGCGGCCACTCGCCGCTGAGGCGAGGGCCGGGCACGTCGGCGTTGGTGCGCCACGGCGTGCCTGCGTAGCGATCCGCCTGGCGAGCGCGAGCCACCTCGACACGGGCGCGGACGGCTGCAGTCGGCTCCGGTGCGGCGAGCGGGTCGCGCAGCTCGTAGGGCTGCACCGGCTGCACGTAGCGCTTGATGTCGATGCGGTCGTCGACCGGGGCGCTGACGCGGGCGCGGTACTGCCGCCGTCGGACCTCGCTGCAGGAGCAGCGGCTGACCCGGGCGTCGGGATGGTAGTCGCCACAGGGGCACGGGTTGCTCGCGAGCACGACGAGCGACCGGGCCGGGAAGGTGGCGACCTCGTCACCCCGGGCGATCGTGACCTCGCCGCTCTCCAGCGGTTGGCGCAGCGCGTCGATGATGTCGAGGTTGAAGAGCGGGAACTCGTCGAGGAAGAGCACACCGTGCAGGGCCCGGCTGATCTCGCCGGGATGGACCCGGCCGGAACCCCCGCCCAGCATGCTCGCCTTGGTGGCGGAATGGTGCGGGGCGCGGAACGGCGGCCGCACCGCCTGGCCGAGCGCCGGCACGAGGTCGCCGGCCAGCGAGTGGACGGCGCAGAGCTCCAGGGACTGCTCGAGGCTGAGGTCGGGCAGCAGCCCGGGCAGCCGTTCGGCGAGCGTGGTCTTCCCGGCTCCCTTCGGCCCGGTCAGGATCAGGTGGTGGCCGCCGGCGGCCGCCACCTCGAGCGCGAACCTCGCGTCCGCCATGCCGTGGACGTCGGCCAGGTCGAGGCACTCGGCGCGGTCGTCACCCCGCCAGCGCAGCACGTGGCCAGCGACCCGCGGCGCCACCTCCGGGGCATCCGGCAGCTCCTCCTCACGCAGCAGGGCGACGACCTGGTTCAGCGACCGGACACCCGTCACGGACACGCCAGGGACGAGCGCGGCCTCCTCGGTCTGCGAGTCGGGCACCACCATGTGGCGAAGCCCCCGGTCGCGCGCCGCCAGCACCATCGGCAGCACACCCGGCACCGCGCGGACCCGACCATCCAGGCTCAGCTCGCCGACCAGGACCATGCCGGCCGGGGACTTCTCCGGCACCACGCCGCAGGCCGCGAGCACCGAGACCGCGATCGCGAGGTCGAAGTGAGGGCCGGTCTTCGGCAGGTCGGCCGGGGAGAGCAGCACGGTCACACGCTTGGTCACCGGCCAGCTGAGACCGCTGTTGGTCATGGCCGCCCGGCACCGGTCGCGGGCCTCGTTGATGGAGGCGTCGAGACGTCCCACCAGGGTGGTCGCGACGACACCGCTCGACACGTCCGCCTGCACGTCGATGACGTGACCGGTCATGCCCTGCAGCGAGACGGTGTGCGTCGTCGCGACGGACATCAGCCCGCACCGCGCACGTGGGTGATCCGCTCCGCGGCCGGGCGGCTGAGGTCGACGCCCACCAGGTCGATCCTGACGTCCGGGACGTGCAGCCCCTGCTGCTCGAGCCACTGCGCCGCAAGCAGCCGCAGGCGCTCGAACTTGTCGGAAGTCACCGCCTCGAGTGGTGCGCCGTACTCCTCGTCTCGACGCGTCTTGACCTCGCAGACCACCAGGGTGTCGCCGTCGCGCAGGACGAGGTCGAGCTCGCCCGCCGGCCCGCGCCAGTTGTGGTCGAGCAGGGTCATGCCCCGCTCCTCGGTCAGGTGTCGTGCGGCGCTGCGCTCGCCGTACGCCCCCATCGCCTGTCTCTGCTGTGCCGTCGCCATGGGCACCTCCTCGACCGCCACGATCGCGGTGGGGAGGGACGGCCGTGGCACGACGGCGTGGAGCCCGGGACAGCGGGCAGGTCAGCGACCCTGGTGACGACGAGCGGCCCGGCGGAGAGCGGTGCTGCCTCAGCCCTCGGGCGGTCGCAGGTCGGACTCCGCGAGCTCCTCGACGTTGACGTCCTTGAAGGTGAGCACCTTGACGTTCTTGGCGAAGCGGGCGGGACGGTACATGTCCCAGACCCACGCGTCGGTGAGCGTGACCTCGAAGAAGACGTCGTCGGCCTCGGTGCGGGCCTTCACGTCCACCTGGTTGCAGAGGTAGAAGCGCCGGTCGGTCTCCACGACGTACTTGAAGATGTTGACGACGTCTCGGTACTCCCGGTAGAGCTGCAGCTCCATCTCGGCTTCGTACTTCTCGAGGTCCTCGGCACTCATCGGCTCTCCTCCAGCACCCACTCGACCCGGTCGCCGACCTCGTCGTCGACCTCAGGCAGGACGGGGCCATTGTCACCCACGGCTCGTCGGACGTTGATGAAGCACCGCCGGTGGATCTCGCACGGCCCGTGCGCCTCCAGCGCCTCCGAGTGCGAGGGCGTGATGTAGCCCTTGTGCGTCGCGAAGTCGTAGACCGGCCACCGCTCGTGCTCCTCGAGCATGAGCCGGTCGCGCGTGACCTTCGCCAGCACCGAGGCGGCGGCGATGCACGCAGAGACCTGGTCGCCCTTCCACACCGCGAGCCCCGGCACCCCCAGCCCGTCGACCGCGAACCCGTCGGTGAGCACGTAGCTCGGCCGCACGTCGAGCCGGAAGAGCGCCCGCCGCAAGGCCTCGACGTTGGCCACGTGCATGCCGAGCCGGTCGCACTCGCCCGGCTCGACCACCACCACCGACCAGGAGTCCGCTCGGCGCACCACCTGGTCGTAGCAGCGCTCGCGGGCCGCAGGCGTCAGCAGCTTGGAGTCGGCCAGGCCAGGCACCACCCCACGGCCACCCTCGGGCAGGACCACCGCCGCCGCCACCAGCGGACCGGCGCAGGCTCCGCGACCGGCCTCGTCGACACCGGCGATCGGGGTGAGGCCCCGGCGCCGCAGCGCCCGCTCGTAGCCGTAGAGCCCGGCGTCACGACGTACGGTCGCGCCACGTGGCAGCTCGCTCACCCGCCGTCACCCCCCAGGGCCTCGAAGGTCTGCGGGCGTCCCAGCAGCTTGGCGTGCCCCAGCGGCCACACCACCGCGAACACCTTGCCGACCACGTTGTCCACCGGCACGAAGCCCCCGCCCGGGTCACCCAGGTGGACGCGGCTGTCGGCGGACTCCGCGCGGTTGTCACCCATCACCCAGAGATACCCCTTGGGCACCTCCTGCTTGAAGGTGGTCAGGGACGGCCGGGTGCCCGGCGCCAGGTAGGGGCGCTCCTGCAGCGGGGTGCCGTTGACCTGCACCCGCCCCTGCTTGTCGCAGCACTGCACGGTGTCCCCACCCACCGCGATGACGCGCTTGACGAGGTGCCCGCCGGTCGGGAAGAGGCCCACGAACTCCAGGGCCTTGCTGATGACGTTGCTCGGCCGCGGGCCTGCGCTCGCGTCGAGCCAGCCGCCGGGGTCGGAGAAGACCACGATGTCGCCGCGGTCCGGGCCGTCGGCGCCCCAGTAGGACACCTTCTGGACGAGGATGCGGTCGTTGAACACCAGGGTGTCGTTCATCGAGCCGGACGGGATGTAGAAGGCCTGCATCAGGAAGGCCTTGATCACCACGGCGAGCAGCAGGGCGATGCCGAGGAGCAGCCCCATCTCCTGCCACAACGGCAGGTGGGTGCGCTCCGTCTGGGCCTTGCGGCGCCCGCCGTTCACTGCCGAGTCGTCGGACGGCGACCCCTCTGCGGGATGCTCGTCACGCTCGGGGTCCGTCACGGGGCCGAGCCTACGACGGGGTCAGACACAGGGGACGAACGGCACGTCGACAGCGAGTGGCTGTCGGTCAGCGTGCGGTCTCGCGGCGCTCCTTGATCTTGGCCGCCTTGCCGCGCAGGTTGCGCAGGTAGTACAGCTTCGCCCGGCGCACGTCACCGCGGGTGACGACCTCGATCTTGTCGACGATCGGGGTGTGGAGCGGGAAGGTGCGCTCGACGCCGACCCCGAAGGAGACCTTGCGGACGGTGAAGGTGCGGCCGACGCCGGACCCCTGCACCCGGATGCACACGCCCTGGAACACCTGGATCCGGGAGCGGTTGCCCTCCACGACCTTGACGTGGACCTTGAGGGTGTCGCCGGCGCGGAACGCGGGCAGGTCGTCGCGCTTCGACGCGGCGGCGATGTCGTCGATGACGTTGGTCATGGCTGTCTCCTCGTCGGCGCCACAGGTCGCCCACGGTCTGGTGGCAGTGCGTGGTGTCCGGTCGGTGCGGCTGTGCGGCGAGCCCCCTGTGGCAGGTGTGCCGCCGGCCGTCTCCATCGCGCGGAGACAGGTCGTCGAGCCCCTCCGGACCAAACGAAGATTCTGCCACACCGCCGTCCTCGGCACGAAATCGCCGGCTGCCCGCCGCACTCCCTTCGACAGGCGAGTGCTCAGCGGCGCCGGGGCTTGACCATGCGCAGGGCGTGCTCGCCGCCCGACCCGGCCGGGCGGTAGCCGGCGCGCTTGTAGAACCTCTGGTTGCCGAGGTTGGTGTCGCCGGTGACCAGGTCGTACGCCGTGGCGGCGTCGGGGGCGCGCTCCTCCACCCGGGCCAGCAGCCAGCGCCCCAGGCCGCGGCCCCGCAGGTCGGGCGCCACCATCAGCCGCCCGACCTCCCAGGTCTCGCCGTCGGGTGCCAGCCGGCCGCGCGCGGAGCCCACCAGCCGCCCCACCGAGCGCAGCACCCAGGTGTCCCACCGGTCCAGGTCGGCGACGACGTCGTCGAGCGTCTCGTGCAGGGCGGGCACGCCCAGCCAGTCCACCGCCACCGCCTCGTCCACCCAGCACGCACGCTGCAGCGTCAGGATCTCGCCCGCGTCGGCGCGCGTGGCGGGCCGCCACTGCACGTCGGCGCCCAGCACCTCCGACGCCTCCACCAGGTCCGCCGGCGGGAGCAGGTCGGGTCGCCGCTCGGCGGTGCGCCGACGGGCCTGGTCGCGACGCCACCGCGCGACCTTGTCGTGGTCGCCGGACAGGAGCACGTCAGGGACCGCGAGCCCTCGCCACTCGGCGGGCTTGGTGTAGACGGGGTACTCCAGCAGCCCGCCCTCGTGCGACTCCTCGGCGAGCGAGTCGGGGTTGCCCATGAACCCGGGGATCAGCCGCACCACCGACTCGATCACCGCGAGCGCTGCGACCTCACCCCCGTTGAGCACGAAGTCGCCCAGCGACACCTCCACCACACGCATCCGCTCGGCGGCGTGGTCGACGACCCGCTGGTCGATGCCCTCGTAGCGGCCGCACGCCAGCACCAGGTGGTCGCGCGCAGCCAGCTCGCGAGCGGTTGCCTGGTCGAAGCGCCGGCCGCTCGGCGTGGGCACGACGAGCACGGAGTCGGGACTCGTCAGCTCGTCGAGCGCCTCGCCCCACGGCTCCGGCCTCATCACCATGCCGGCGCCGCCGCCGTACGGGGTGTCGTCGACGGTGCGGTGGCGGTCGTGGGCCCACCGGCGCAGGTCGTGCACCTGCAGGTCGACCAGCCCGGTGCGCCTCGCCCTGCCGGGCAGCGAGAGCTCCAGCGGTGCCAGGTAGTCGGGGAAGATCGTGACGACGTCGATGCGCACGGCGCTCACTCCTCGGGGTCGAGCAGACCCGGGCGGTCGTCGACGACCAGGTGGCCTGCGGCAACGTCCACCTCGGTCACGAGGGCGGCGACGAACGGCACCATCACCTCACGACCGTCGTCACGGCGTACGACGAGGAGGTCCTGGGCGCCGGAGTGCAGCACCTCGGTGACGCTGCCGACGGACCGGGTGCCCCCGTCGTCGCGGGCACGGACCTCGAGGCCGACCAGCTGGTGGTCGTAGAACTCCTCGGGGTCGTCGGGGCGGGCGCGGGGATCCACGTCGACGAGGAGCAGGCAGTCGCGCAGCGCCTCGGCGGCGGTGCGGTCACGCGTCTCCGCGAAGGTCACCAGCAACCTGCCCTGGTGCCAGCGTGTGCCGGTCACCGTCAACGGGTCGGGCACGGGCGCACCGGCACGTGGCGCGCGGACGGCGAGCCGCGCCCCCTCGTGGAAGCGACGCTCGGGCTCGTCGGTGCGCACCTCGACGCTGACCTCCCCGCGGACTCCGTGGGGCCGGCCGATGCGACCGACCGTCACCTGCTCCACGGCACGGCCTCTCGGTGGGTGGTGACCCTGCGCTCAGCGGCGGCGGTCGACGTCGACGAAGTCGACGCGTGTCGACCCCCGGCCGATCGCGCTGATGACGGTGCGCAGCGCCGTGGCGGTGCGACCGTTGCGGCCGATGACCTTGCCGAGGTCCTCGGGGTTGACCCGGACCTCCAGCAGCGGCCCGCGGCGGGTCTCCTTGTCGCGGACGACGACGTCGTCGGGGTGCTGGACGATGCCACGCACCAGGTGCTCGAGCGCCTCGGCGAGCATCGCCTCAGGCCTCGCTCGACCCGGTCTGCTCGGCCGTCTTGGCCTCGGCCGGCTCCTCCGTGCCCTCGGACGAGGCGCCCGTGGCCTCAGCGGCGGGGGTGTCCTCGACATCGGCGTCGCCACCGGTCGCCTCGACGGCGGCCTTGGTGGTCTCCTCGTCCGCGGCTGCGGCCGGCTCGGCCTTCGGGGTCTCCGCCTTCGGGCCTCCGCCTTGGGGCCTCCGCCTTGGGAGTGGCGGCCTTGGCGGCCTTCGCCTTCGGCGTCGTGGCCGGCTTGTCCTCGGCCGGCTTGTCCTCGGCAGCGGTGTCCTCAGCAGGCTTGTCGGCGGCCTTCTTCGACGACGACTTCTTGGTCACCGCCTCGCTGTCGAGGTCGGCGTGGCTCTCCTTGAGGATCTCGTTGAAGATGTCCTGCTTGGACGTCTTCGGCTCGGCCAGCCTGAGGGTGCCCTCGGCGCCGGGCTCGCCCTTGAACTTCTGCCAGTCACCGGTGACCTTGAGGATCGCAGCGACCGCCTCGGTCGGCTGCGCGCCGACCCCGAGCCAGTACTGCGCGCGGTCGGAGACGACCTCGATGACCGAGGGGTCGGCCTTGGGGTGGTACTTGCCGATCTCCTCGATCACCCGGCCATCGCGGCGGGTGCGGGCGTCGGCGACGACGATGCGGTAGTACGGCGCGCGGATCTTGCCCATGCGCTTGAGGCGAATCTTGACGGCCACGTGTGTGGTGTCTCCTTGAGGTGTGGAGGTCGGGTGAGCCGCGCCGACCCAGGTGGGGACACCGGGTGCTCGGCTCCAGGGACCTGTCGCGCCGGTTGAGAGGGTCCGGCGGCCAGGACTCAGCGGGTCATTGTGCCAGACCCGGCGCAGCCGGGGCGAATCGAGCGGCCAGCTCAGGCGACGACGGCGCCGCGCAGCACGACCCGGGCGGGCTCGTAGAGCACGCTGAGGTCCTCGAGCGGGTTGCGCGGGTAGACCACGAAGTCGGCCGGGGCACCCTCCTCGAGCCCGGCGTTCCACCCGAGCCACTCGCGGGCGCGCCAGCTGGCCGCACCCAGGGCGTAGTCCACGGGCATCCCGAGCTGGGCCATCGCGGCCACCTCGCCGGGCAGGTTGCCGTGGCGCGCGATGCCGCCGCCGTCGGAGCCGGCGTACATCGCGACGCCTGCCTCGTACGCCGCCATCAGGGTCTCGCGGGTGCGGCGGTGCAGGTCCTCCATGGTCTCGGCGTACTGCGGGAACCTCTCGCGCCCGGCGTCGGCGTACTGCGGGAACTTCTCGAGCTGCATCACGGTCGGCACCAGCGAGATCCCTTGGGCGACCATCCGGTCGATCAGGTCCTCGCTGAGCCCGGTGCCGTGCTCGATGCAGTCGATGCCGGCGTCGATGAGGCCGGGCAGCACGTCGTGGCCGAAGCAGTGCGCCGTGACCTTCGCGCCGTGCTCGTGCGCGGCCTCGATCGCGGCGGCGAAGTCCTCGGCCGGGAAGGAGGGCGTGAGGTCGCCCTCGTCGCGCGAGATCCAGTCGCCGACGAGCTTCACCCAGCCGTCGCCGCTGCGGGCCTCGCGGACGACGTGGTCGACGAGGTCGCCGGGCTCGATCTCGTGGGCGTAGTTGCGGATGTAGCGCTTGGTGCGGGCGATGTGGCGCCCGCAGCGGATCAGCCGGGGCAGGTCGTCGCGCTCGTGGACCCAGCGGGTGTCGGCCGCGGACCCGCAGTCACGGATCAGCAGCGCCCCGGCGTCACGGTCGAGCAGCGCCTGCTGCTCGGTCTCCTCCTCGGAGACCGGTCCGTGCTCCTCGAGGCCGAGGTGGCAGTGGGCGTCCACGAGGCCGGGGACGATCCATCCCTCCGCGCCGGTCTCGGCGCCGGACGGGCGCTCGTACGTGACCCGGCCGTCGACGACGTACAGCTCCCCGGCCTCGCCCTCGGGCAGGACCGGGCCGGAGAACCTCAGTGCGCTCACGGGGTCAGGGTAGGGGTCGGTGGGGTTTCCCATGTCCTGTCGCGATTTCGGCACTTCCCTCGTGATGCATCAGGAGGGGAGCTGGAAAACCAGGACAGGACATGGGAAACCACGACTACCGCTTGAGGAACTTGGCGACCTCGGGCGGGAGCTCCAGCTCGGAGGGGTCGAGCTCCTGGTCCCCGGTCGGGAGACCGAACGGGTTGGCGGGCTGGCCGGCTCCGGAAGCGGCCCGCTCGGCGGCCTCGCGCTCCTGCTGCGCCCGCTTGGCGGGGTTGCCGGACACCTTGCGGCCCTTGCCCTTGGCCTTCTGCTTCTGCTGCTTGGCCTTCTTGCCTGCCCCGGGGACGCCGGGCACCCCGGGCATGCCGGGTACGCCGCCGCCCCGGGCGAGGTTCTGCATCATCTTGCGGGCCTCGAAGAAGCGCTCCACGAGGTTGTTCACCTCGGAGACGTGGACGCCGGAGCCGCGGGCGATGCGCGAGCGGCGCGACCCGTTGATGATCTTGGGGTCGTGGCGCTCCTGCGGGGTCATCGAGCGGATGATCGCCTGCACGCGGTCGATCTCGCGCTCGTCGAAGTTCGCGAGCTGGTCGCGGAACTGCCCCATCCCGGGCAGCATCCCCATGATCTTGGTCAGCGAGCCCATCTTGCGCAGCTGCTGCATCTGCTCGAGGAAGTCGTCGAGGGTGAACTCGCCGCCCTCGCCGGTGAGCTTGGCCGCCGCCTTCGCGGCCTGGTCGGCGTCGAACGCCTTCTCGGCCTGCTCGATGAGCGTGAGCACGTCACCCATGTCGAGGATGCGCGAGGCCATCCGGTCGGGGTGGAAGAGGTCGAAGTCGGTGAGCTTCTCGCCGGAGGAGGCGAACATGATCGGCCGGCCGGTGACCTGTCGGATGGACAGCGCGGCGCCGCCGCGGGCGTCACCGTCGAGCTTGGTGAGGACGACCCCGTCGTATCCGACGCCGTCGAGGAAGGCCTGCGCGGTGACGACGGCGTCCTGGCCGATCATCGCGTCGACGACGAAGAGCGTCTCGTCGGGCTGCACGGCGTCGCGGATGTCGGCGGCCTGCTGCATCAGCTCGGCGTCCACGCCGAGCCGGCCCGCGGTGTCGACGATGACGACGTCGTACAGCGACCGCTTGGCCTCCTCGACGCCGCCGCGGGCGACCGCGACCGGGTCACCGACGCCGTTGCCAGGCTCGGGTGCGTAGACCTTGACCCCGGCCCGCTCGCCGTTGACCTGCAGCTGGCCGACCGCGTTGGGTCGCTGCAGGTCGGCCGCGACCAGCAGCGGGGTGTTGCCCTGCTCCTTCAGCCACAGCGCGAGCTTGGCCGCCAGCGTCGTCTTGCCGGCGCCCTGCAGGCCGGCGAGCATGATGACCGTCGGCGGCTGCTTGGCGAACCTGATCCGCCGGGTCTCGCCACCGAGGATGGTGACGAGCTCCTCCTGCACGATCTTGACGACCTGCTGGGCGGGGTTGAGCGCCTGGCTGACCTCGGAGCCGCGCGCCCGCTCCTTGACCGCGGCCACGAACTGCTTGACGACGGGCAGCGCGACGTCGGCCTCGAGCAGGGCGATGCGGATCTCGCGGGCGGTGGCGTCGATGTCCGCCTCGGAGAGCCGGCCCTTCCCGCGCAGGTTCTTGAAGGTCTCGGCGAGACGGTCGGACAAAGTGGCGAACACGTGTGGTCAGTCCTCGTACGTCGGGATCGGGCCGCCGCTGGTCCAGCGGGTCAGGCGTCCAGGGTAGCCGCGGGCGACAGGGCACGACGTACCGCCGCCACGGCCCCCGCGGTCGCCGGCTCCGACAGCGGTCGCCCTTCGGAGTCGCAGACGTAGAAGACGTCGACGACCTGGGGGCCGACGGTGCCGACGTGGGCCGAGCGCACCGAGATCCCGAGGTCGCTGAGGACGCGCAGGGCCGCGTGCAGCGTGCCCGGGCGGTCCTGGGCGCGCACCTCGAGCACGGTGGCGTCGGACGACGCGTCGGCCACCTCGACCTCGGCCGGGAGTCCTTCGCCTGCCCGCACGGGCACGTCGACGGGGTCGGCGCCCTCGTCGAGAGCGGCGACGACCCGGCGCCTGAGCCAGGTCGGCTCCACCTCGTCCCGGTCGAGCAGCCAGACCGAGCCGGCCACGCCGTCCTGGGTGGAGGCCCGGGCCGACAGCACCGGGAGCCTCGCTGCCAGGAAGGCTCCGGCGATGTCGGCCAGCATGCCGACCCGGTCGGGCTCGCGCACCCGCACGACGACCCCGGCCGAGCTCGTGGACACCTCGACCCGTTCGCCGATGGTGTCGGTGACCAGGGCGGGCTGCTCCGGGGCGACCCCGGCGAACGCCCGGCGCACTCCCCGCGCGAGCTCGCGCACCAGCCCTGCCCGCCACGCCGTCCACGCCTGCGGTGAGGCGGCGCGGGCGTCGGCCTCCGTCAGCACCTCGAGCAGGTCGAGCACGCGGCGCTCGCCCAGTGCCTGCGCCACCTCCTGCGGGGTTGCGGGGTCGGCCAGGTCTCGGGTGGTGGCGACCCGCGGGAGCAGCAGGTGGTGACGCACCAGCCTCGCGACCACCTCGACGTCGTCCTCGTCGAAGCCCCATCGTCGTGCGACGTCCCGGGCGATCGGCTCCCCCGCTGCGCTGTGCTCCTCGCTGCCGCCCTTGCCGATGTCGTGCAGCACCGCGGCCACGAGGAGGAGGTCGGGGCGCGACACCTTGCGGATGAGTCCGGCGGCCTCGACGCAGGTCTCCACCACGTGCCGGTCCACGGTGAAGCGGTGCACCACCGAGGCGTGCGGGAGGAGGCGGATCCGGTCCCACTCGGGCAGCACCAGGCGCAGTGCCGCCACCTCGTCGAGCGTCTCCCAGACCGCGACGAGACCGCGCCCCGAGGCCAGCAGCCGGGTCAGCAGCGTCCTGCCCTCCTCGTCCCAGGGCTCGTCCGGCGGCACCGCCTCGCGGGCGAGCCTGGCCACGGAGGCCGGCGACAGGGGCAGGTCGCGCTCGGCGGCCACCACGGCGCACCGCAGCAGCAGGTAGGGGTCGAGGTCGGGACGGGCTCCCCGGTCCAGGACGACCTCGCCGCCGGCGACGGCGACCCCCCGGGCGACGGGCTCCAGCGCGGGAGCACGGCCACGGCGTACGCCGGCGGGCGGGTCGAGCGCGCGCTCCACGCGCCGCCAGCTCACCCGGGACAGGTGCGTCATCCGGCGGCCGAGCCGGCGCACCCGCTGCTGCGCCTCCACCGCGTCGGCCAGCCCGAGACCCGCGGCGATGGCGTCCCAGGCCTCGGGCAGGATCCGGTCGTTGGCACGGCCCGCGGCGTCGTGGACGAGGTCACGCACGTCGAGCAGCTGGTGCCGGCAGCGCTCGAGGTCGACGTGCGGCACGTCCACCAGCCACGACGCGGACAGCGCCTTGAGCATGGTCGCGTCGCGGAGCCCACCCGACGACTCCTTGAGGTCAGGCACGGAGGCGTGCGCCAGCTCACCGCGCTGCTCGGCGCGCTCGCGGGCGAGGTCACGCAGCAGCGGCAGGTTGTGACGGGCGTTGCGGCGCCAGCCGGACAGCACGTCGGCTCGCAGTCGCAGGGAGATGGCGGTGTCCCCGGCCAGGTGTCTTGCATCCAGCAGACCCAGCGCCACGCGCACGTCCGCCCGCGCCGCGGCCGTCACCTCGTCGAGGGCGCGCACCGAGTGGTCGAGCGGACGCCCGCTGTCCCACAGCGGGTACCACACCTGCCCGGCCACCTCGGCGACGTCGACGTCGGGGTCGTGCATGAGCACGACGTCGAGGTCGGAGTACGGCGCCAGCTCACCCCGCCCGTAGCCGCCGACGGCGACCAGGGAGATGCCGGTGTCGGGACGGTCGCCGAGCGCCGCGGTGAGTGCCGCCGAGCAGAGCTCGTCGGCCGCGCTCGTGCGGGCCTCGCGATCCGCCGCGCTCACCGGGGCTCACCAGCAGGGCTCAGAGCGCAGCCTCGTCCTCGTCGCCGGTGCGCACGCGCACGACCCGCTCGACCGGGGAGACCCACACCTTGCCGTCACCGATCGCGCCCGTGCGGGCCGCACCGATCACGGCCTCGACGACTGCATCGACCTCGGCGTCGTCGACGACGATCTCGAGCTTGATCTTCGGCACCATCGAGACGTCGTACTCCGCGCCCCGGTAGACCTCGGTGTGTCCCTTCTGGCGTCCGTAGCCGGAGACCTCGGCCACGGTCATCCCGGTGACCCCGACCGTCTCCAGCGCGGCGCGCACGTCCTCCCAGCGGTGCGGCTTGATGACCGCGGTGACCAGCCTCATCGGTGTGCCGCCCTCTCTGTCGTGTGCTCGCACGTCATCATGCCGGTCCCGCCGACCCGAGGTGCGGTCGCGCCCCGCCCGGGGTGACGTGCAGGTCGTAGGCGTTCTCGGCGTGGATGACGAGGTCGAGGCCGCTCAGCTCGTGCTCCTCCTCCACCCGGAAGCCCATCGTGCGCTGCAGCACCCACACCAGGATGCCCGTGGCGACGAAGGAGTAGGCGAAGGTCGCGCCCATCGCGACGAGCTGGCGCCCGAGCTGGTCGGCACCACCGCCGTACAGCAGCCCGTCGACACCTGCGGGCGCGGCAGCGCTGGCCAGGAGGCCGATGGCGAACATGCCCACCAGCCCCCCGACGAGGTGGACGCCGACGACGTCGAGGGAGTCGTCGTAGCCCCAGCGGTACTTCAGCCCGACGGCCAGTGCACAGATGCTGCCGGCCAGCAGTCCGACGACCATCGCCCCGACGGGCGTGACGGCACCGCACGAGGGGGTGATCGCGACGAGCCCGGCGACGACACCGGAGGCGCCGCCGAACGACGTGGCGTGCCCGTCGCGCAGGCGCTCCACGAACAGCCAGGCCAGCATCCCGGTGCACCCGGCGAGGAGCGTGTTCACGAAGACGACGGCAGCGGTGTTGTTGGCGGCCAGCGCGGAGCCTGCGTTGAACCCGAACCACCCGAACCACAGCAGGCCCGCGCCGAGCATCACCAGGGTGAGGTTGTGCGGCTTCATGGGCTCACGCCCGAAGCCGATGCGCGGCCCCAGCACCAGGGCGGCGGCCAGCCCCGCGGCGCCGGAGTTGATCTCGACGGCGGTGCCACCGGCGAAGTCGAGGGCGCCCAGGCTGTTCGCCATCCACCCGCCCACGTGGTCGTCGGTGGAGAAGTCGAAGATCCAGTGGGCGATGGGCGCGTAGACGACCACCGTCCACACCGCGCAGAAGACCAGCCAGGTGCCGAACCTCGTCCGGTCGGCGATCGCACCCGCGATGAGGCCGACGGTGATGACGGCGAACAGGCCCTGGAAGATCGCGAACAGCGTGACCGGCAGCCCGCCCTCCTCGGAGGTGGTGTCGGGCAGCATCCCGTCGAAGGCGAAGTACTGCGTGGGGTCACCCACCAGCCCCCAGCCCAGGTCGTCGCCGAACGCGACGGAGTAGCCGACGAGCACCCACACGACGCTGACCGCGGCGAGCGCACCGAAGACCATCATGATCATGTTGAGGACGCTCTTGGAGCGCACCATCCCGCCGTAGAACAGCGCGAGGCCGGGGGCCATCAGCAGGACGAGGGCGGAGGCTGCGAGCAGCCAGGCGGTGTCGCCGGTGTTGACCGATGTCGGCATGGATGGGTCCTCCAGCAGGGGTCATGGCTGCGCCCGCCCCCGAGGGGAGGCGGACGCAGGCCACACTGTGGAGGCCGTTTGTTTCACGCCGCAGCGTGCCGTGTTACAGGCATGTGAACCGACCCACTCCCTGCGCAAGGGAGAGGGTCGGTTCACCGTGCTCGGCGGCGGTGCTCCGCCGGGTCGACTAGACCGCTGCCATGTCGCGGTCTCCGGTGCGCACCCGCACGATGGTCTCCACGGGGGCGACCCACACCTTGCCGTCGCCGATGCTGCCGGTGGCGGCGGCCTTGACGATCACCCCGACGACGTCCTCCGCGTCGGGGTCGTCGACGACGATCTCGACCCGCACCTTCGGCACCAGCGCGATGTCGTACTCGGCGCCGCGGTAGACCTCCGTGTGCCCCTTCTGGCGTCCGTAGCCGGAGACCTCGCTGACCGTCATCCCGGTGACCCCGAAGGCCTCGAGGGCGACCCGGACGTCCTCCCACTTGTGCGGCTTGATGACCGCGGTGACGAGCTTCATGCCAGGGCACCTTCCTTGTTGTCGGACTTGGTGCCGCCGGTCGGCGGCGCTGCGACGTGCGGCGGGCGGCTGCCGGAGAAGCTGCCTCCGCCGCGGGTGGTGAGGTCGTACGCCGCCTCGCCGTGCTCGGCGAAGTCGATGCCGTCGACCTCCTCGTCCTCCTCGATCCGCCAGCCGATGGTCGCCTTGATCGCGAGCGCGATGAGGAGCGTCGCGACCCCGGACCACACCATGGCGAAGAGCGCGGTGAGGGTCTGGATGACGAGCGGGGCGAAGCCGCCTCCGTAGAGGAGCCCGTCGATGCCCCCCGGGCGCGGAGCCCGCGGAGACCAGGCCGATCATGATCGTGCCGACCAGCCCGCCGACCAGGTGCACGCCGACGACGTCGAGCGAGTCGTCGTAGTTGAAGCGGTGCTTCAGACCGACGGCCATGGCACACAGGGCGCCGGCGACCGCGCCGATCGCGAGGGCGCCGTAGACGTCCACCGCGCCGCAGGCGGGGGTGATCGCCACCAGACCGGCCACGATGCCCGAGGCCCCGCCCAGCGAGGTGCTCTTGCCGTCGCGGATCCGCTCGATGAGCAGCCAGGCGAGCATCGCCGCGCAGGTCGCGACCGTGGTGTTGACCCAGGTGACCCCGGTCTCGGACATGAACTGGGCGGTGTCCTTCGCGGCGCCGTCGCCCTCGATGAAGACGATCGAGCCGACGTTGAAGCCGAACCAGCCGAACCACAGCAGTCCCGCGCCGATCATCGTCAGCGTCAGGTTGTGGGGCTTCATCGGCTCCCGGCCGAAGCCGAGCCGGCGCCCGATCACCATGGCGAGCACGAGGCCGGCGATGCCCGCGTTGATGTGCACCACGGTGCCGCCTGCGTAGTCCTGCGGGATGACCTCGGCGAGGCCGTCGGCGAAGCCGTAGAGCAGCGCCGGCAGGCCGCTCTCGTTGAGCGGCGAGAGGAACCCGCCGCCCCACACCATGTGGGCGAGAGGGAAGTAGGAGAGCGTGACCCAGATCGGCACGAACACCATCCACGCCGAGAACTTCGCCCGGTCGGCGATGGCCCCGCTGATGAGGGCGGCCGTGATGACCGCGAAGGTCATCTGGAAGGCGACCACGATGTAGGTGTCGAACGTGACGTCCTTGAGCCCGAACGTGGTGAACGGGTTGGCGAAGAGCCCGGCGATGTCGGCGCCGCCGTAGCTCATGGAGTAGCCCCACAGGACGTAGACGACGCCGACGATCCCGAGGGCGCCGAACGACATCATCATCATGTTGAGCACGGACTTCGAGCGGCTCATGCCGCCGTAGAACAGGGCGAGAGCGGGGGTGGTCATCATCAACACCAAGGTCGATGCCACCAGCATGAAGGCGTAGTAGCCGTCCATGAGACCTCCGGGACAGCGGCCGCGGGAGCAGCCGGGCGGGCGATCGGAGACCCGCCCTGACTGCGTTGTCGGGGACGTCCTCCGTGACGAGGCTCAGCCTGGGGCGCGGAGGTTTCAGGAGCGCATGACCGACGTTGCGCCCGTGTGACGGATCACCGTCCTGTGTTGCGAGTGCGTTAACGCAACCGCGGACGGCCGGGCACCTCAGCCTTCGCCGAGGAGCGCGTCGACGAACGACTCGGGGTCGAACGGCGCCAGGTCGTCAGGGCCCTCGCCCAGGCCGACGAGCTTGACCGGCACGCCGAGCTCGCGCTGCACGGCGACCACGATGCCGCCCTTGGCGGACCCGTCGAGCTTGGTGAGCACGAGACCGGTGACCTTGACGACCTCGGAGAACACCCTGGCCTGGATCATGCCGTTCTGGCCGGTGGTCGCGTCGAGCACGAGCAGCACCTCGCTGACGGGCGTCTGCTTCTCGACGACGCGCTTGACCTTGCCCAGCTCGTCCATGAGGCCGGCCTTGTTCTGCAGCCGGCCGGCGGTGTCGACGATGACCGTGTCCGCCTCCTGCTCGACGCCCGTGCGCACGGCCTCGAAGGCCACGCTGGCAGGGTCGCCGCCCTCGGGGCCCTTCACCGTGGAGACGCCGACCCGCTCACCCCAGGTGGTCAGCTGCTCCGCGGCGGCCGCGCGGAAGGTGTCGGCTGCGCCCAGCACCACGTGGCGGTCCTCGGCGACCAGGATGCGCGCCAGCTTGCCCACCGTCGTGGTCTTGCCGGTGCCGTTGACGCCGACCATCAGCACGACGGAGGGCTTGCCGTCACGGCGGCTGACGGCGAGCCGACGGTCCATCGACGGGTCGACGAGTGCGAGCAGCTCCTCGCGCAGCACGTCCCGCGCGGTCGCTCCGGTGCCGCCCTCGACACGGAGCCGGGTGCGCAGGCGCTCGACCAGCTCCTGGGTCGGCCCCACGCCGACGTCCGCGGTGAGGAGGGTGTCCTCGATCTCCTCCCAGGTGTCCTCGTCGACCCGGTCGCGCGACAGCAGCGCGAGCAGCCCGCGCCCGAGCGTGCCCTGCGAGCGGGCCAGGCGCTGGCGCAGGCGGACGAGCCGGCTGGCCGCGCTCTCGGGGCGCTCCAGGACCGGGGCGGCGGGCGGCTCGGCGACCGGTGGCTCCACCGCCGTGGCACCGGCGGCGTCCTCGCGCGGCGGGGCCTCGGCCGGCGCCGACGGGCGCGTGATGACGTCGGTGCCGCCGCGGGGACGGCGCCCACGGCGCGCTCCCGTCGTGACGAGGCCGACGACGACGAGGACCGCCACGACGGCGATCGCGATGATCAGGTACAGCAGGTCATCCACGGCCGCCATCCAACCATCCGGGCCCAACGGTCAGCGGCGCGCCTCCTGCTCCACGGGCGCCTGCGAGCCGGTCCTGCCGGCCGGTCGGTCGCCACGTCGCGCCGTGACCGGGCGCGCCGACGGCAGCGGGCGTCCACGCGCGGTGTACGCCACGTACAGCGCCACGCCGGCGGAGACGAGCAGGCACACCAGCATGGTGAGCACCACGAAGACCATGGATCCCTCCGACCCTCGACAGACGTCCAGGGTCAACCTTGTCCTCGCCGACAGGGTTCTCAACCGCTGCGGCAGGTGACCTGTCTCACCTCAGCTCTGACTCAGCGGGGACAGCCCACGCCCGTGGTGTCCGGGTCGGCGTACGTGCGCCCGCCCTGGCGGAAGTCGTAGGCCGAGCAGTAGTAGAAGCTCAGCAGCCGGTCGCGGCGCAGGGTGACCGGCGCCCACGTGCCCGGGGCGACCGGCTCGAGGTAGCGCAGCCGCTTCGCGAGGAGCACCCCGCGGGTGTCCTGGTGCTTGAGGTAGCGGCCGAGCCACGCCTGGACGTAGCGGCTGCTCAGCGCCTGCCCCCACCGGCTGGCCGGCAGCACCAGCGGGATGTCGGTCCACTCCAGGTGCGTCGACGACCGCGGCACGACCAGCATCGAGTCCACGCCGGCCTTGCGCCAGGCGTCGAAGCCGGTCGCCCGCTCGCGTCGGGGGTCCGGGCCCTCCGGGGACGGCTGCGGCGTCAGCGACGAACCCCCGCTGAGCCACCAGGGCGAGACGGTGAACCCGTACTCCGCCTGCAGCGCGAGGGCCGGCACGACCGGCTCGACGTCGGTCTCCGCGGGCACGCCCTGCCCCGACCCGCCCGAGAGCTTGTCGAGCGCCACCACGGCGGCGACCCGCCGGTCGTGACCCTGCACCTGCGAGACCGCGGCCGCTCCGAGCGAGTGGCCGACGATCGCCACGCGCGTGCGGCGGCCCTGTGTGTACGGGCGCGGGTCGGGGCTGCGGTCGAACGAGCGCCAGTAGGGGTTGACGTCGTCGACGTCCGCGTCGGCCGACCGCGGGTTCGCGTACGGCCGGGCCGGCGTGGAGAGGAAGAAGCTGAGCGCGTCGCGGGTGCCGACGACGAAGTTGGACAGCTGCTGGGCCGGGACGCCCGGGCAGCCGTAGGCCTCGCCGTCCTGCGGCTCGGCGAACGGGTTGCAGAAGGGCAGCGCGTTGTTGTTCTCGTGGGGGAACGTCTCGCTCTCCCCCTGCCCCTGCACGTCGTAGGTCAGCACGACGTAGCCCCGCTCGGCGAGGTCCTGCGCGAGCCAGTGGTACATCCCCTCGCTGCCCTGCACGGACCCCGTCGTGATGACGACTCCTGGGAAGGGACCCCGCAGCACCTTCCCGGTGTAGGGGTCTCTCGCACCGCGCTTCGGGCGCCAGACCGTGCCGCGGAGCAGGGCGCCGTACCGGTTGGTGAAGCGGACCTCCTCCGCGACCCCACGGGTGCCGTCCCATCCCTTGCGCAGCGGGTTGCCGACGTCCCAGCCGGGGAACACCACGCCCGGCGTGAGCGCGAGGTGGTTCGGGCGGGCAGCCTGCTCGAGCAGGTGGGCGACCGAGGTGGCGGGGACCTCTGTCGCGAGAGCGGTGAGGTAGGCCGGGTTCTGCAGCTGCCCACCCGGACCCGTGATGCGCCCGTAGGCGTCGGCCATGTTGCGGGTGTCGCGCTCGGTGTACTCGGGGGTGCCCGGCTCCGGGCCGACGGCGGCACCGGCTGGTGCGTGCACCGCCGCGATCACGGCGGCAGCCGCCAGCAGGACCGCAGTGGCTGGTCGCTTGGACAGGAAGGGCACGGCACTCTCCTCGGGTCGCTCGCGGTGGACAACGAGCCAGGCCCTCAGAGGTCAGGGGCGCGTCGAGCGGCGCGGCCGGCCGAACACCCCACACCGAACTGGCACTTCCCACGCGATGCATCCTGTGGGAAGCGCCGGTTTCCCATGTTCACATGGGAAACCGACGGCCCGCCCGCCTCAGCCCCGGACGAGGGGCTCGAGGACCTCACGGATCTCGGCGGGGACCGGCACGGCGGGACGTCGCCCCTCGACGGTGTTGTCGACGTAGACGTGGACGAACCGACCCTCGGCACGGGCATCCTCGCCGTCGCCCTGGAAGAGGCCGACGCGGTAGACGACCGAGGAGGTGCCCAGCCTCTCCACAGCCAGGCCGAGCTCCACGGGGGCGGGGAAGCCGAGCTCCTCGAAGTAGCGGCACCCCACCTCCGCCACGATCCCGACCGCGGGCAGGGAGCGGATGTCGGTGCCGGTGGCCTCGATGAGGTGGGCGTTGACCGCGGTGTCGATGAGCTCGAAGTAGGCCGCGTTGTTCATGTGCCCGTAGACGTCGTCGTCGGCCCACCGTGTCGTCGCCGTGCGCCAGACGACGTAGTCGCCGCGGGTCGGGCGCGGGCGACCTTCGCTCATGCGGGCTCGGCCTCGCGCAGCCGCTGGCTGATCACCGTGGTGACGCCGTCGCCGCGCATGGTGACGCCGTAGAGCGCGTCGCCGATCTCCATCGTGCGCTTCTGGTGGGTGATCACCAGCAGCTGCGAGCTGTCGCGCAGCTCGGTGTAGATGTCGAGCAGACGGCCCAGGTTGGTGTCGTCGAGCGCCGCCTCGACCTCGTCGAGGATGTAGAACGGCGACGGGCGTGCCTTGAACAGCGAGACCAGGAAGGCGACCGCGACCAGGGAGCGCTCGCCGCCCGAGAGCAGCGAGAGCCGCTTCACCTTCTTGCCGGGCGGGCGCGCCTCGACCTCGATGCCGGTGGTGAGCATGTCGGAGGGGTCGGTGAGCACCAGGCGGCCCTCGCCGCCGGGGAAGAGCCGGGTGAAGACGTGGTCGAAGGCGTCGCGGACGTCCTCCCACGCCTCGGTGAACACCTGCTCCACCCGCTCGTCGACCTCCTTGACGATGTCGAGGAGGTCACGGCGGGTCCTGCGCAGGTCCTCGAGCTGCTCGGTGAGGAACTTGTGGCGCTCCTCCATCGCGGAGAACTCCTCCAGCGCCAGCGGGTTGACCTTGCCCAGCTGGGCCAGCGCACGCTCCGCGGCGCGGAGCCGCTTCTGCTGCTCCTCGCGCACGAACGGCACCGACTGCGTCTCGGTCGCCTGCCCCTCGTCGTCGGCGACCAGCACGGGCACGGGCACCTCGGGGCCGTAGTCGGCGACGAGGCTCTCGGCGTCCAGCCCGAGCTCCTCCAGCGCCCGCTCCTCGACCTGCTCGAGGCGCATCTGCTGCTGCGCGCGTGCCATCTCGTCACGGTGGACCGTGCTGACCAGCTCGTCGTGCTCCCGTCCGAGGTCGCGCAGCCGGGCACGCACGTCGAGCAGCTGCTGCTCCCGCTCGCGCCGGCTGGCCTCGATCTCGGTACGGCGCTGCGCGGCCAGCTCCAGCGAGCGCTCCAGCAGGCCCGTGACGACGGTGACCGCCTCCCCCACCGCCCGGCCGGTCTCCGCCTCGCGCCGCACCCGCTCGCGGTGGGCGACCGCCCGCGCACGGGCGTCGCGCTCCTGCTGCGCGCTGCGGAGCAGGCCGTCGGCCCGGCCCGCCAGGGCACGGGCGCGCTCCTCGGAGGTGCGCAGCGACAGCCGCGCCTCGGTCTCTGCCGTGCGGGCCGCCCGGGCCGCGTCGGCGAGCTGCTGCAGGACGTCGACGTCGGGCTCCTCGTCGGGCGCGGACTCGGCCGCGGCGAGCCGCTGCTCCAGCTCGGCGAGCCCGGACAGGTCGGCGTCGCGGGCCTCGGTGGCCTCCACGATCGCCCGCTCCAGCCGCTCGACCTCCGCCCGCGCGGCGCGCGCGGTGCCGCCGTGCTGGGCGAGCTCCTCGGCCACCGCGGCCAGGTGGGCGTCGGACTCGTGCAGCTTGGCCAGCGCGACCTCGACGCGGCGGGCCGCGTCGTGACGCTCCTGCTCGACGCGGTTGAGCTCGAAGGCGAGCCGCTGCGCGGTGTGGGTGACCTCGGTGATCCGGGCGTCGGCCTCGTCGAGCGCGGCCTGCACCTCGAGCAGGCTGGGGGCGCTGGAGGACCCGCCGGCGACGAAATGGGTGCCGAGGACGTCGCCCTCACGGGTCACGCAGACGACCTCCGGCGTGGCGGCGAGCACCCTGCGAGCGGTGGCGCGGTCGTCGACGACGGCGGTGCGGTCGAGCAGTCGCTGCAGGGCCCCGCTGACCTGCTCCGGGCAGCTGACCGCGTCGAAGGCGTACGTCGCGCCTGCGGGAAGGGCCGGCCAGTCGCGACGGTCGGTGGCGGCGGCGCTGCTGAGCACCATGCCGGCCCGACCGAGGTCGTCGGACCTGAGCCGGTCGAGAGCCCCGACCGCGTGGTCGAGGCCGTCCAGCACGACGGCGTCCGCGGCCGAGCCGAGAGCCGCCGCGACCGCCGTCTCGTAGCCGGAGCGCACGTCGACCAGGGCCGCCACGGACCCGAGCAGCCCGGAGACGGGCTCGGTCGCCGCCAGCAGCGCCCCCGACCCGTCCTTGCGGCTCAGACCGAGCTCGAGCGCCTCGCGCCGCGCGAGCAGGGCTGCGCGCTCGCGGTCGGCCTGGTGGGCCTCGTCGCGCATCTTCGCCAGTCGGGCGTCACAGTCCTCCAGCGCGGCGGCCGCCACCTCGTGCTCGGCGTCGAGGCCCTGCTCACCGGCGTCCAGGCCGGCGATCTGGGTCTCCAGCGCGGTGAAGTCGCGCTGCGCGCGCTCCGCACGTGCGGTCGCCTCGGTGCGGGCCACCTCCAGCCTGCCCAGCTCGTCCTGGGCGGCGGCCGCCCGGCTCTTCTTCGCGTTGACCTGGCCGTGCAACCGGGCCAGGCCCTCGCGGCGGTCGGCGGCGGCGCGCTGCACGGCCGAGACGCGGCGCTCCTCCTCGCCATGGGCGTCCTCGGCCTGCTGCCGGCGAGCGAGTGCCTCGTCGAGGGCCGCGCGGTGCCGGTCGACCTCGGCGGTGATGGTGCGCTCCTGCTCCCGCACCCGCTCCGCCTCGGCCTCGAGCTCGTCGGGGTCGCGGCCGGCTGGGAGATCGGGCTCCGTGGCGGCGTTGCGGACGCGCTCGGCCGCCAGCGACGCGGTGCCCTGCAGCCGCTCGCGCAGCCCGGCGAGCGCGAACCACGTCTCCTGGGCCCGCGACAGGGCCGGGAGGTCCTCGCGCAGCGCGGCCTCGAGGGTGGCCTCGGCCGCCCGCGCCTCCTCGACCGCCGCCTCGACCTCGGCGCGGCGCTCGAGGAGGAGCGTCTCGTCGGCGAGCTCCTGCTCCAGGGCTCGGCGCACCGTCACCAGGTCGTCGGCGAGCAGCCGGGCCCGGGCGTCGCGCACGTCGGCCTGGATGACCGCGGCCTGGCGGGCGACCTCGGCCTGCCGCCCCAGCGGCTTGAGCTGGCGCCTGATCTCGCTGAGCAGGTCGCTGAGCCGGGTGAGGTTGCCCTCCGTCGACTCCAGCTTGCGCAGCGCCTTCTCCTTGCGCTTGCGGTGCTTGAGGACCCCCGCGGCCTCCTCGATGAAGCCGCGCCGGTCCTCCGGGGTCGCGTGCAGGATCGAGTCGAGCTGGCCCTGCCCGACGATGACGTGCATCTCGCGACCGATGCCCGAGTCGGACAGCAGCTCCTGGACGTCGAGCAGCCGGCAGGGCTGGCCGTTGATGGCGTACTCCGACCCGCCGTTGCGGAACATCGTGCGGCTGATCGTCACCTCGGAGTAGTCGATCGGCAGCGCACCGTCGGTGTTGTCGATGGTGAGGGCGACCTCGGCGCGGCCGAGCGGCGGGCGCCCGGCGGTGCCGGCGAAGATGACGTCCTCCATCTTGCCGCCGCGCAGCGACTTCGCGCCCTGCTCGCCCATGACCCAGGCGAGCGCGTCGACGACGTTGGACTTGCCGGAGCCGTTGGGCCCGACGATGCAGGTGATGCCCGGCTCGAGCTGCAGGGTCGTGGAGGAGGCGAAGGACTTGAATCCCTTGAGGGTCAGGCTCTTCAGGTACACGTGGGCTCCTCAACCGGTCCGCCGACCGCCCCTGCGGGCGGCCCTGCCTCGCAGCCGCGCCGCACGACGGAACGCCCGTCGCGGGGGAGCCAGCACGTCAGCGCCGCCACCCTAGTACGGCGGCTGGTGGATTCCGGGGAGGCACGGCGCACGCGGGCGCGCGCCCGCACGAGGCCGGACGGAGGACGTCCCGGGGCGCACCAGCAGGCGAGGTGGCTCCGGGACGGAGACGGAGGGGACGGTCGGGAACCGTCAGACGGGCTGCATGTCCTCGGTGCTCGACGACACCTCGAGGAGGGCGGGGTCGATCGCAGCGGTCAGCGCGTCGTTCTCCTGCTGCAGACGGAGCACGAGCTCGCGCAGGTCTGCGACCTGCTGCCGCAGCTGGCGGTTCTCCGTGACGAGCCGGGAGGTGACCCGGGGGTCCTGCGTGCCGACATAACCGATCAGGGCCTTGGCCATTGTGTGCGGTCCTTCGTCGTCTGGATCGTTCCTGCGTCTCGGCGACCGGTCCCGGTCGCGTGGTGGCCTGACGCGCGAGCCGCAGGTGATGGGGGCGGCGGTGAGGGCGCGGAGACGTGGCCAGAGTCTCACGAGCGCGCGTCCGCGGTCAACGTGACGCGACCCGGTCCACACCGGAACCTGCTGGTCAGGGGGCCAATTGAGCAGTTTCGGCCAGGGTCGTCCCCGCTGCGGGGCGCGACGTACGCCGGGCCCGGGGGACGGGCTGGCACCGGGGGCAGAAGAAGGACGACCGGTTCATGAAGGTGACCCGCCTGATCGCGGTGCCGCACCGGCGGCACGGCCGCCCCTCCCGCCCGTACGCCGCCAGCGAGCGCTCGAAGTAGCCGCTCTCCCCGTTGACGTTGACGTAGAGCGAGTCGAACGACGTGCCGCCCTGCCGCAGCGCCGCGTGCATCACCGCCCGGACCTCGGCGAGCAGGCTGCGCACCTGCGCAGGACTCAGGCGCGAGCCCGGTCGGTCGCCGTGGATGCCGGCCGCCCACAGCGCCTCGTCGGCGTAGATGTTGCCCACGCCCGAGACCACCCGCTGGTCGAGCAGGATGCGCTTGACCGCGGAGCTGCGCCGGCGCACCTCGCGGGCGAAGCGTCCGTCGTCGAAGGCCGGGTCGAGCGGGTCGAGCGCGATGTGGGCGATCTCGCCCGGCACGTCCGCGCCGCCACCGGAGACGGCGAGCCCACCGAACATGCGCTGGTCGACGAAGCGCAGCTCCCGAGGCTCCTCCGGGGCACCGGAGGCATCGCCGTTGAGCGCGAAGCGCACCCGCAGGTGCCGCTCGTCCGGGGCCGAGGCGGGCTGGACGAGCATCTGCCCGCTCATGCCCAGGTGCGCCACCAGGGCGTCGCCGCTGTCGAGCGGGAGCCAGAGGTACTTGCCGCGGCGCCGGGCTGCGAGCACCTCGCGACCACGCAGCACGGCTCCGAAGTCCTCGACTCCCCCGAGGTGGCGACGCACGGGCCGCGGGTGCAGCACCTCGACGGTGCCGAGCCGCCTCCCGACGACGTGGGCCTCCAGGCCGCGCCGGACGACCTCGACCTCGGGCAGCTCGGGCATCTACTCGGGTGCCTGCTCCGGCTGGTCCGGCACCTGGTCGACGACCGGGTCGGCGGGGTCGACGGGGTCGACGACGGGGTCGGCGGGGTCCGGCGACGGGGTCGGCGACGGGGTCGACCACGGGGTCGGGAGTGCGGGCCACGACAGGGCGGCGCCGCACGCCGTCGTTGAGCTCGTTGTAGGCGGTCTCGGCGGCCTGCTGCTCCGCCTCCTTCTTGGAGCGGCCGACGCCGAGCCCGTAGCGCTGCCCGCCGACCTGGACCTGGGCGGTGAAGGTCTTGGCGTGGTCGGGGCCCTCGTCGGTGATGACGTACTCCGGGACGCCGGAGCCGAGCTGGGCGCACAGCTCCTGCAGCGAGGTCTTCCAGTCGAGCCCCGCCCCCATGCCGGCGGCGGTGCGCATGAGGTCGTCGAAGAGCTTGTGCACCACGGCGGCGGCGCCGTGGAACCCGCTGGTGAGGTAGACCGCGCCGATGACCGCCTCGACGGTGTCGGAGAGGATCGAGGCCTTCGAGCGGCCGCCGGTGATCTCCTCGCCGCGGCCGAGCTTGACGTGCTCGCCCAGGCCGATGGCGCGAGCCACGTCGGCCAGGGCCCGCGCGTTGACCACGGCCGCGCGGAGCTTGGCCAGCCGGCCCTCGGAGAGGTCGGGGTGCTCGTTGTACAGCGTCTCGGTGACGACGAGCCCGAGCACGGAGTCGCCGAGGAACTCGAGCCGCTCGTTGGTGGGCAGGCCACCGTTCTCGTAGGCGAACGAGCGGTGCGTCAGCGCGCGCTCGAGCAGCGCGTCGTCGAGCCGCGGGTCACCGAGTGCCTGGCGCAGGTCGGGGTACGTCGCGCCCCCCTGCGCACCGACGGGCGCGGTCGCCGCGACCCGCTCGGGCGGCGAGCCATCGGGGTGCCCCTCGGTGTGCCCCTCGGTGAACGGAGTCATCGGACCCGCAGGTCGGTCAGAGGACGGGACGCCGGTCGGAGCGCGAGCCGTACTGGCCGCAGGACGGGCACGCCCGGTGGGGCAGGTGCTTCGCGCCGCACGCGGGGTTGGCGCAGGTCGCCAGGGCAGGGGCCGAGGCCTTCCACTGCGAACGGCGGTGGCGGGTGTTGCTCCGCGACATCTTCCGCTTCGGGACTGCCACTTGTCACTCCTCGATCGGGCCGCTGGTGCGGCCGGTCTGCGTCGAACTTCTGGGTCGAACTTCTGGGTCGAACTTCTGGGTCCGGGCCGGTGGTGCTACCGACCGCGTTGCTGCGGGTCCTGCTCGCCCTGCGGAAGCAGCCCCTGGAGGGCCGCCCACCTCGGGTCGACCGGTTCGGCGTGCCGGTGTCCGGGGTCGTCCGCCAGGCGTGCCCCGCACTCGGGGCACAGGCCCGGACAGTCGTCCTGGCACAACGGCTGGAACGGTAGCGCAAGCACCACCGCGTCCCGTAGCACCGGCTCCAGGTCGAGCAGGTCTCCCTGCAGCCGGCTGGTCTCGTCGTCCGCGTCGTCCCGCCGTGGCTCGGTGTCATGAGGGTCGTCGTAGACGTAGAGCTCGGTCAGGTCGGCGTGGACGTCGCTACGGATGTCCTCGAGGCAACGGGCGCACTCCCCCTCCAGCCCCGCTGTCACGGTGCCGGTGACGAGCACGCCCTCCACGACCGCCTCGAGCCGCAGGTCGAACTCGACCGGCTCGCCCTCGGGGACGCGGAGCACCTCGATGCCGAGATCTGCCGGTGCCGGCGCGGTCAGGCTGACGCGACGCTCCGTCCCGGGGCGGCGGCCGAGCTCGCGGGTGTCGAGCACGAGCGGCGCTCTCGGGTCGAGACGCACGGGACAACCTTCGTCGTCGGCGGACAGATCACGGTCCCCATCTCGGCGGATCCCCTGGTGCCGGCTGGACCGGCTGAGAGGCCCCGGCGACACGAGGACCAACGAGCAGGATACCGGCGGCGACCCCCTCCTGGCCAAAAGCCGCGGGGCCGCCCGCGGACCCGGGGCTCAGCCGTCGGCGCTGCGACGCTCCGCGAGCTTGACCTTGAGCCTGTCGAGCACGTGGCCGGGCACGAGGCCGGACACGTCGCCGCCGAAGGTGGCGACCTCCTTGACGAGGCTGGAGGCGAGGAAGGAGTACTCGGGGGAGGTGGGGACGAACACCGTGTCCACCTCGCTCAGGCTGGCGTTCATCTGCGCCATCTGCAGCTCGTAGTCGAAGTCGCTGATGGCGCGGAGGCCCTTCACGATCGCCACCACGTCGTGCTCGCGGCAGAAGTCGGTGAGCAGCCCGTCGAAGGAGTCGACGACCACGTTGTCCCACGAGGCCACCGCCTCGGTGAGCATCTCGATGCGCTCCTCGGCACTGAACAGCCGGCTCTTCGACTTGTTGACCCCCACCGCGACGACGACCTCGTCGAAGAGCGAGGCCGCCCGGCCGATGATGTCGATGTGCCCGTTGGTCACCGGGTCGAACGAGCCGGGGCAGGCGGCACGGCGCACGAGCTCTCCTCGCGGAAGGCGGACGGAGGGTCCGTCCGGGCTGGTCAGTCCGCGACGCTACCAAAGCGGGCGTACGCCAGGACGGTCTCGCCGTAGCGCCGCGACCGCACCGGCTCGTAGCCGTCGGGCCACTCCCGCAGCGCCGACCGGGACGACCGCTCGACCACCACCACCGCACGGGGCGCGAGCCAGCCCCTCGCCAGGACGGTGAGGTCGCGCTGCAGCGCCTGCTCGTCCATGTCGTACGGCGGGTCGAGGAAGACCAGGTCGAACTCGCGCGGCTCCCCTCCCAGGTACGCCGAGACCGAGCGTGGCTCGACCCGTAGCGGCAGCGACAGCTCGGCGGCGTTGCGTCTCACCATGGCGGCGGCGCGGCGGTCCTGCTCCACGCACACCGCGTCGGACGCGCCGCGCGAGAGCGCCTCCAGGCCGACCGCGCCCGATCCGGCGTACAGGTCGAGCACGGTGACTCCCTGCCAGGAGCCGAGCATCGACTCGAGCGCGGAGAACAGCGCCTCGCGGGTGCGGTCGGAGGTGGGACGGGTGCCGGTGCCGGGAGGGACCTGCAACCGACGGCCCCCGACCGAGCCCCCGATGATGCGGGTCACGCCTTCTCCAGGTAGTCCGGGAAACCGCCATTGACCTGCACCTAAGCCACCCCAGTCCGCACAGAGTCCGCAAGTCCTCCAGCGTAGGCGTCAATCGCAGCCCGCGACCGCTCGTCAGAGTCTGGCCACAGGTGGGAGTAGACATCGAGGGTCATTGCGGCCGATGAGTGCCCTACGCGCGTCGTGGCCGTCGAGCTGGTGGTAGGTCATGGGCCGAGGCTAGCCACCTGAACGCCGCTCAGGTCACCCCGCGAGTTCGGCTTCCATGCAGCCGAAGTAGGCCTCAATGTTGACAATGCCGTTGCACTCAGCCCCGGCCTCCTGGGCACGCATGGGGATCTCGCCGTACTTCCCCACGATGTACGTCGTCAGATCCGCCTTGCCGTCGCTGTCGAAGTCCAGTCCGACCAGACCACGGAAAGTGTCCTCGGTCGTGACCCCGCTCTCGAACCTCTTCCTCATCCCTTGGGTCAGGAAGGTGATCGACTTCATCGTTCACGTCGACGAGGATCTGCGCGCCGGCCCCGGCCTGCTTGTTGGCGTTTACGCACTGATGCGCGAACGCCGATCCGGCGCTGATGGTGAGCACTGAGATGGTGGCTGCCGCGACGGTCGTTGCGCGGTGGAGGTGACGCATGTGGGAACTCCCGTGATTGATGGGCGCGACCGGCGGCCGCGCTTGGGCCACCTTGAACGGGGCCAGCGCTGCTGTCACTACCGCGCATCCATGGCGGGACATAAATGCCCCTTCCTGGCTAGTGCACTTCGTGACCTCCGACCTAACTCCATGTGGGAAGCCTCACCCAGGGTCTGGCGCGTTGGTTCGTCTGCTCCTGCACAGCTTCGTAGCACCGCTGGATGTACGCCTCGAGACTCGGCGCGCTGGATCCGCCACTGCCGCCGCCCGCCGAGCTGTAGGGCGCGAATGTCGCCGCGGCGCAGCATCGCGATGACCTGGACCTCGCTGGTGGCCAGCTCCTCGGCGACCTGCGGGAGCGTGACCGCTACCACGCTCGGCGGCGGCGAGTGGCCTGTTAGGACGCATCCGCCAACCCATTGGGACCTCGTGCTCTATTCGAGCGGCCTACATCACGCGCAGGGTCGTAGCTGAGAGTGGGCGGTCGATAGCCGGCGGGCCTTCTCAAGGAGAAGATATGCGCACCCAGACAGAGCCGCTCAGCGTCGCGACAGCTCCCGCACTCGAAACCCGCGCCCAGCGAGGTCGGCTGCGGCCGTACCGGCGCCTCGCCGTCGCTGCGCTCAGTTGTCTGGCGATCTTGGCGGCCGCCGCGGGGTCGAGCCTGGGGCCCGCGGCCGCAGGGAACTCCAGGACCACGACCAGCATGATCTGGTCATACGTCGACAGCTCTCACCCATGCATCTGGAAGGCCGCGTTCCTCGAGGTGGGTCTTGGTAGGGGTAGTGGATACAACTTCATGGTCGTGGCTGTCGATGAGTGCACCGACGAAACGTTGCTGATCGGGGACACCGTCGAAACGCAGTTGCAGCCCGGCGATGTCGTCCTGTCCCCGAACTTGAGGAGGGCCACCGTCAACCTCTCGAGTTCGGTAGTCGACCGATACACCGGCGCCGGAGTGATCGGCACTCTCACCACCTCACAATCGCTCACCTTCGGCAAGAAGACTGGCGGAGGGTCCAGCTTTGACGCGCGAACCTGCATCCCGGTGGAAGTGGACCCTGCAACCGGCGAGCCAATCCCCGGCACCCAGTACATGAAGGAGCGGCTGCATAGCGCGGGCGGTGGGGCCACCGCCACGCTGGCGCAGGCCAGGGGAAGTCTGGTGTTGACGCTGACCGATGGCCGCAGAGTCGAGTTCATGACTCCTGCCGCCGAGGAGGAGGGCACCGTTTCCACGATGCACGGGAACACCCTGTATCGAGTGACTGGGCCGATGGACGAGTGCACCGAGAGGTTCCACCGGTACTGACGCGTAGCACCGTCTTAGCGCGTCGTTCGACCTGTCGACCTTCGGGCTTGCCCTCTTAGGCAGAGATCTCCGCGACTTACGGTTGCCACGCCTCGTGCCGCCGGCGCGACGCTAGGGGATCGCGTAGTCCCCAGTCCGCAACAAGTCCGCAGGACGTCCGCAGCCCACCGTTCTTTACCCTCTTCTGCCAACGGTGCTCAACAGTGTGTTCTCGCAGCTCAGAGCGCCTTTTCGCAGGTCACGGGCGTTCGCGTCACGCCTTCTCCAGGTAGTCGGCCGCGTCACCCTCGCGCAGCGCGCGCACGACCTCAGCCAGGTCCGGGTGCTCGGCGAGCCCGGGTCGGCGTCGACGATCGCCGGTCGCGACCGCCCGGGCCTCCTCGACGACCTCGGCGTCACGCAGGACCGAGAGCAGGTGGAGCGACGTCCGCCGGCCCGACTGGTGCGCGCCCAGGACATCGCCCTCGCGCCTGATCTCGAGGTCGAGCTCGGCCAGCCGGAAGCCGTCGGTGGACCCGGCGACCGCGTCGAGCCGCTGCCGCCGTCGACACGCTCCCCGCGGCGGTGACCAGGAGGCACAGCCCTGCGTGACCGCCTCGACCCACCCGACCCCGCAGCTGGTGCAGCTGGGAGATGCCGAAGCGATCGGCGTCGAGGATCACCATCATCGTCGCGTTGCCGACGTCGACGCCCACCTCGATCACGGTCGTGGACACGAGGACGTCGGTCTCGCCCGCAGCGAAGGCACGCATGGTCGCGTCCTTGTCGTCCGGCGGCATCCGGCCGTGCAGGGCCGCGACGCGGAGACCTGCGAGCGGTCCGCCGGCGAGCATGGGCGCGACCACGTCGACCGCGGCCAGCGCACGCTTGCCCCCCCTCCTCGGCCGGGACGTCCCAGGGCACCAGCTCCCTCGTCCTCGTCGTCGTTGGTCGTGATGCGGGGACACACGACGTACACCTGGCGGCCCGCCGCGACCTCCTCCCGGACCCGCTCCCAGGCCCGGTCGAGCCAGGACGGCTGCTGGGCGACCGGCACGACGGTCGTCTGGATGGGCGCCCGTCCCGCGGGCAGCTGGCGGAGCTCGGAGGTCTCGAGGTCGCCGAAGACGGTCATCGCGACCGTGCGCGGGATCGGGGTGGCCGTCATGACGAGCACGTGGGGCGAGCCGCCTGCCGCCTTCGCTGCGAGCGCGGCCCGCTGCTCCACGCCGAAACGGTGCTGCTCGTCCACCACGACGAGCCCGAGGTCGGCGAACTGCACGACGTCCTCCAGGAGCGCGTGGGTGCCGATGACGATGCCGGCGTGGCCCGACTGCGCGTCGAGCAGCGCGCTCCTGCGGGCGGCTGCACCCATCGACCCGGTCAGGAGCACGACGCCCGTCGCCTGCTCCGCCGCGCCCAGCATGTCGCCGCCGGCCAGGTCGCCGAGCATCGTCGTGATCGAGCGGTGGTGCTGCTGGGCGAGCACCTCCGTGGGGGCGAGCAACGCGGCCTGCGCACCCGAGTCGATCACCCGCAGCATCGCGCGCAGGGCGACGACGGTCTTGCCCGAGCCCACCTCGCCCTGGAGGAGGCGGTGCATGGGGTGCTCGCCGGCGAGGTCTCCCATGATCGACCTCCTCGACCTGCCGCTGCCCCTCGGTGAGCTCGAACGGCATCCGCGCGTCGAACAGGTCGAGCAGCCCGCCCTCGCGGCCCCGCCGGCTGACCGCGTGCAGCCCACGCTGCTCGTGGCGCCGCTGGGCCAGCGCGACCTGCATCACGACCGCCTCGTCGAACTTCAGCCGGTGGCGTCGCCGCCTCGTGCTGCTCGAGCGTCTCGGGCCGGTGGATCCACTCGAGCGCCCGGCGCAGCGGGAGCAGGTCGTGCTGCCGCCGCACGGTCTCCGGCAACGGGTCGGCCAGCTCTCCGAGGACGTCGAGTGCGATGCGGATCGCGCGCATGATCTGCCATGACGAGACGTCGCCCTTGATCGGGTAGATCGGCAGCAGCTCGGGCACGGAGTCGGCGTCGCCCACCTCGTAGTAGGGGTGGGCGAGCTCCCAACGGGGCTTCCCGTAGCTGGTGCGCTGGAACTTGCCCGCCGCCAGCAGCGTCGTGCCGGGCGAGAGCTGCTCCGCGCGCCAGTTGGCACGTCCGGCCTGGTTGTCGAAGAAGGTCATCCAGATGTCGCCGCCCTGCAGCGCCGCACGGATCTCGACGCGGTAGGCCCGCCTGCCCGTCCGCCGATTGCGTGTAGGTGTGCACCTTGGCCTCGCGCACCGTCACCACCACGCTGGCGCGCTCGTCAGGGACCAGCTCGTCGAGGGAGCTCGCCTCGCCTGCCCGCATCAGCCGTCGGGGGTAGTGGCTCACCAGCTGACCGACGGTGCTCACCCCGAGCTCGTCGGCGAGCTTCTTCGCGTCCTTGCCCACGACCTTGGCCAGGGGGGTGTCCCACGAGCCCACCACGTCCAGCGTCAACGCCTCACCTACTCGACTCCGAACAGGACCGGGTAGCGGTCCTGTCCCCCGTCGTACACGAGGACGTCGACACTCGGGTACGCCGCAGCGAGGTAGACGGCGCACGCCTCGGCGAGCCCGTCGCTGTCCCGCCCCGCGATCACGGTCACCAGCTCGCCACCGCCGCCGAGCAGCCGGTCGAGCACCTCGCGGGCGACACCCTCCGGCTGCGCGCCGATGACGGCGAAGTCGCCCTCGACCGCACCCAGCACGTCGCCCGGCTCGCACGCGCCCGCGGTCGTGATGGCCCGGCGCACGGCGACCGTCACGGCACCGGAGCGCGCGTGGCGTGCGGCGGCGCTCATCTCGACGAGGTCCTGGTCGAAGTCGCGCCCGGGCTCGTGCACCGCGAGCCCGGCCATGCCCTGCACCTGCGTGCGCGTCGGGATCACCGCCACCCGCAGGCCGAGCTCCTCGGTGGCCAGGCGGGCAGCCGCCTCGGCGGTCGGCACGACGTCGCGGTCGTTGGGGAGCACGACCACCTCGCCCGCGCCCGTCGCGGTGATGGCCGCCACCAGCTCACCGGTCGAGGGCCGGGCGTCCGGCCGCCACTGCACGACCTCGGCGCCGGCGTCGGTGAAGACCTGCGCGAGTCCGGGGCCGGCGGCCACCGCCACGACTCCGCGCCCGGTGCGCTCGCGGTTGCGCGCCGCCGACGCCGCCACCTGCTCGGCGAAGTGCGTGACACGGATGCGGTAGGGCCGGCCCGCCTCGATCCCCGCCTCGACCGCCGCCCCGACGTCGTCGACGTGCACGTGGACGTTCCAGAGGCCCTCGCCGCCGACCACGACCAGCGAGTCGCCGAGGGGCGCCAGCTTCTCGCGCAGCCCAGGGACCGCGTCGTCCGCCGCGTCGAGCAGGTACATCACCTCGTAGGCCGGCCCCTCCTCGCTCAGGTCGGCGCCCGCCTCCGCCAGCGGCATCACCGGCACGGATCGGCGCGCGCGCTGCTCGATGCGGCTGACCAGCTCGCGTCGCCCGGTGTACGCCGCCTCGGCGCAGTCCAGCACGACGCAGAGACCGCGCCCGCCCGCGTCGACGACACCAGCCCGTCGCAGCACCTCGAGCTGGTCGGGGGTGCGCGCCAGCGCCTCCTCCGCGGCGCGCCGCGACGCGGCCATCACGTCGGCGCTGCGCACCTCGGGGTCCTGGACCGCGCGGACGGCCGCGTCGGTCGCCGCCCTGGCGACGGTGAGGATCGTGCCCTCGACGGGTTCGGCGACCGCCTCGTAGCTGGCGCGGGTCGCCTCCTCCATGCCGGCCGCGAAGACCGCCGCCGCGCGCTCGCCCGGGGAGGCCGCCGCGATCCGGCGGAACAGCGCCCCCACCAGCTGCGACATGATCACCCCCGAGTTGCCCCGGGCGCCGAGCAGCAGCCCTCGCGCGTACGCCGCGATGCTCGTGGGCAGGTCGGCGGCCTCCTCGCCACCCTGCTCGGCGATCGAGGCCTGGAGGGCCTGGTGGGCGGCGTCGAAGGTGAGGAAGAGGTTGGTGCCGGTGTCGCCGTCGGGCACGGGGTAGACGTTGAGACCGTCGATCTCCTCGCGCGCTGCGTGCAGCGCCTCGACCGCGAGGTCGGAGAACCGGAGCAACGGCGGGAGCGCCAGGCCGCCCCCCTCCTGCTCCTGGGCCTCCGACCGGGGCTGCGACCGGTCGTCGCTGGGGGTCACGGCCGCCTCCCCTCCTCGCTCGATTGGCACCGACGTACGGGCATCGGATACGCTAGCGCGGTTGTCCGGCCATGCTCCGGACCCTGATCTGATCTCGAGTTCACCCCCAGGAGTTCACGGTGGCTGCCGTCTGCGACATCTGCGCCAAGGGGCCCGGTTTCGGCAACAACCGACCGTGGTCCCGCAAGATCACCAAGCGTCGCTTCGACCCCAACATCCAGCGCGTGCGCGCCAAGGTCAACGGCACCCCCAAGCGCCTCAACGTGTGCACCGGCTGCCTCAAGGCCGGCAAGGTCACCCGCTGACGCGCTGAGCCAGCACCGACGAGCCGCCCACGGGCGGCTCTCGTGCTTTTCGCCGCGGTCGACCCGCCCTCGCTGGACGTCCTGACCCACCTGGTGCGTCAACGCGTCCACTGGTCTCGACAGGCTCAGAAGTGGCGCCAGCCGCCGGCGCCCTCGCGCTCCTCGCCGTCCACCGTGACCCCCGCCCCGTCGCTGACGTCGCCGATCACTGTCCAGCCGGACGGCACCTGGTCGGCCGCAGGGAAGCACGCCACGAGCGGGTGGTCGTCGCCGCCGTCGAGCACGAAGTCCAGCGGGTCCACCCCGAGCGCGGCCCCGACGGCCTGCAGCGGCTCGGCCAGGTCGAAGGCGTCGCGCCGCAGGTCGATCGCGACCCCGCTCGCCTCGGCCACGTGCCGCACGTCGGCGACCAGACCGTCGGAGACGTCCACCATCGCCGTCGCACCCGCCGACCGCGCCTCGGCCCCGGCGCCGTACGGCACCTCGGGCCGGCGGTAGGCCTCGACCACGGCGCGAGGGGACCGGAAGCCGCGTTGCAGCACCGCGAGGCCGGCGGCTGCCCAGCCCTGGCGCCCACGCAGCGCGACCACGTCGCCGGCACCGGCGCCGCTTCGGCGCACCGGCGACCCGCCCTCGACGTGCCCGACGGCGGTGACCGAGATCGTGAGCAGCTCGGCGCGGGTGAGGTCGCCACCGACGACAGCGGCACCCACGAGCGCGCACTCCTCGGCCAGCCCGGTGCAGAGGTCGAGCAGCCACGCCACCGGCAGGTCGGGTGGTGCGGTGACGCCGACGACGACGGCGGTCGTGGTGCCGCCCATGGCGTTGAGGTCCGACAGGCTCTGCGCGGCGCACCGGCGGCCGACGTCGACGGCCTCGGCCCAGTCACGTCGGAAGTGCCGGCCGTCGACGAGCACGTCGACGGAGACCAGCACGCGACCGTCCGCCACCTCCACCTGTGCCGCGTCGTCGCCGGGCCCGACGAGCACGGCATCCGTGGCCGGGAAGCGCTCGACCAGGCGCGCGATCGTGCCGAACTCTCCGACGTCCCCGAGGGTCTCTGCTGCGCTCATCGGACCGATTCAACCCGATCGGACGCCCGGTACGGTGAGCGGTGCGGTGAGCGCCTCACACGCAGCGCCCGGTACGGCGCGTGTGCTCGGCCACGACCGTCGACAGGTCGGCGAGCGTGGTGGCCGGAGGCCAGTACTCCCCCGGCATGACGACCTCGACGGCGACGGTCCTCCCGATGGTGGTCATGGTGAGGTCGCGATCGCCGTTGGCGTCCAGCTGGTCCGTCGGGACGTACCAGTCGACGCCGTTGACCGTGGTGCAGCCGTTGACCGGGTCGTAGTCCGCCGGTCGTCCGACCCCGCAGGTGAGCGACGATCGCGGGGTCGCCCCAGGCGGCGCCCAGGGCGTCCGCCGGATCGGTCTCCCGTCGCTCGAGATCGGCGACCTGGTCGGGCAGCGCGCCGACGAGGTGCTCGCAGGCGTCACGCGTCTCGCCGGACATCGAGGGGGTCTCGATCGTGACCGTGCCCGCCCCGCAGCCGGCCAGGAGGAGAGCCCCCGCGAGGGACGGCACGGCGCCCCGGACCGAGGTCACGGGGCGCCGGGCTCTGTCGGATGACGGGGCAGCGGTGCTCAGATGTGCACCACCGGGCACGTCAGCGTGCGGGTGATGCCGGGGATCGACTGCACGTGCGCGACGACGAGCTGCCCGAGGGCGTCGACGTCGGGCGCCTCGGCGCGGACGATGACGTCGTAGGGCCCGGTGACGTCCTCGGCGAGGGTCACGCCCTTCATGTCACGGATGGCGTTGGCGACGTCGCCGGCCTTGCCGTTGTCGGTCTGGATGAGGATGAAGGCTTGAGCGGTCATGGGCTCCCTCTCGGTCGCGTCCCGCCCGGGGCTCGGCGGGTGCCCACAACCTACCTCCCGCACCGGACCGCGCCTAGACGCCCGCCGCGCCCCGGAGGGGGTCAGCGGAGCCCGGTCGGGCGGCGCAACGCCAGCTGGACGAGGTGGTCGATGAGGTCGGCGTACGTCATCCCGGTCTCCATCCACATCCGCGGGAACATCGAGCTCGGCGTGAACCCGGGCATCGTGTTGATCTCGTTGATGACCAGCGACCCGTCCGCGAGCAGGAAGAAGTCGACGCGGGCCAGGCCCTCGCACTCGAGCGCCTCGAACGCCGAGACCGACAGCCGGCCGATCTCGTCGGCCACCTCCTCGTCGAGGTCTGCCGGGAGGTCGATGCGTGTGGAGGAGCCGGCGAGGTACTTGGCCTCGAAGTCGTAGAAGTCGTGGTCCCCGTGGACGGTGATCTCGGCGGGCGGGCTCGCACGCGGCGGGTCGTGGTCGAAGCCGTCGAGCACTCCGCACTCGATCTCGCGTGACCCCTCGCCCGCCGACGCCTCCACGACCACCTTGGGGTCCCAGCGCTGCGCCTCCGCCATCGCCTCGTCAAGCTCGTCGCGCGACCGGGCCTTGCTGATCCCGATGCTGGACCCGCCGCGCGCGGGCTTGACGAAGACCGGGTAGCCGAGGGCGTCCACCGCGTCGCGGCAGTCCGCTGCCTCCGTCCGCCACCTCTCGGCCGTCACCACCACGTAGGGCAGCACCGGGAGCCCCACCGACTCCAGCACCACCTTCATGAAGTGCTTGTCCATGCCCGCGGCCGAGGCGAGCACCCCGGACCCGACGTAGCGGACGTCGGTCATCTCCATGAGCCCCTGCACCGTGCCGTCCTCACCGAACGGCCCGTGCAGCACGGGGAAGACCACGTCGACGCGGTCGAGCTGGCGCGCCCCTTCGCCCGGCTCGTGCACGACGAGGGCACCGGTGGCGCCGTCCTGCAAGGTGGAGAGCACCGGTCGCGACGCGTCGACCTCGGGCAGCTCTCCGCTGCCGCCGATGGCCAGTCGCCCGGCGTCGCCGGTCTCGAGCACCCACCGACCGTCACGGGCGATGCCGATCGGGACCACCTCGTACTTGTCCGGGTCGAGAGCAGCGAGGATGCTGCCGGCCGTCACGCAGGAGATGGCGTGCTCGCTGGAGCGCCCTCCGAAGAGGACCGCCACGCGTGGCTTCCGACCTGACGGCGTTGGGGTTGGCTCGCTCATGGTGGCTCGACAGTACCGACGGGGCACTGTTGGTCCTGGGAGCCGCACGCGGGTGCGGATCTCGTTTGTCGTGCACCGTTGCGGGGTTTCGAGGCTCACTTCGTTCGCACCTCAACCTCCTCGCTGCGCTCGGACCTCAACCTCCTCGCTGCGCTCGGACTCCCTGACGCTCGGAGCTTCGCTCGGACCTAGGGTGGCGGCATGCCCGACCCCCTGTCACCTGCCACCGTCGCGGTCACCGCGGGACGCCCGCCGCACGAGCCCGACGCACCCCTGAACGCCCCGATCACGATGGCCTCGACGTACGTCGCGGGCGGCGACGTGGAGTACGGCCGCTACGGGAACCCGACCTGGACGGCGTTCGAGGAGGCCCTCGGCGCCCTCGAGGGAGGGCGGTGCCTCTCCTTCTCCTCGGGCCTGGCCGCGGTCGCCACCATCGTCGACCTGGTCGGTCACGGGGCGGTGGTGGTGGCTCCCCGCCACGCCTACAACGGCACCGTCATGCAGCTGGCCGACCTCGAGGCCAGGGGCCGGCTGGCGGTGCGCCTCGTCGACGTGACCGACACCGAGGCGGTCGTCGCGGCGTGCGAGGACGCAGCGCTGGTCTGGATGGAGTCACCCACCAACCCGGCCCTGGAGATCGTCGACCTGCCGCGGGTGATCGCCGCTGCGCACGACGCCGGGGCCTACGTGGTGGTGGACAACACCTTCGCCACCCCACTGCTGCAGCAGCCCCTCGACCTCGACGCCGACCTGGTCGTCCACTCGGCCACCAAGTTCATCGCGGGGCACAGCGACGTCGTCATGGGGGCGGTGGCGACAAGGTCGGAGGAGCTGTACGACGTGCTCAAGAAGCGCCGCGACCTGCTCGGCAACTCCCCCGGGCCGTTCGAGGCGTGGCTGGCCCTGCGCGGCCTGCGCACGCTCCACCTCCGGGTCGAGCGCGCACAGGCCAACGCCGCGGAGCTCGCACGTCGCCTAGAGACCCACCCTGCGGTGGCATCGGTGACCTACCCGGGGTTCGGCGGCATCGTGAACTTCGTGGCCGCGCGCGGTCCCCTGGCCGCCGACCTCGTCACCCACTCCACGCGGCTGTTCGTGCACGCGACGAGCCTGGGCGGGGTGGAGTCCACCTTCGAGCGCCGCCGTCGGTGGAAGACCGAGGCGAGCACCATCCCCGAGGCCCTCGTGCGGATCTCGGTCGGCATCGAGGACGTCGAGGACCTGTGGCGCGATCTCTCCCAGGCGCTGGACCTCACGCTCGAGGCACCCGGCTCGTCCAGCGGGCTGACAGGATCGACGCCATGAGCGTCATCAAGATCAACGCCATCACCGTTCCTGCCGACAGCGGCGACGAGCTGGCGCGCCGCTTCGCGGCACGCGCAGGTGCCGTCGACGACCAGGACGGGTTCGAGGGGTTCGAGCTGCTCAAGCCGACGGACGAACGCACGGTGTGGCTCGTGGTCACGCGGTGGCGCGACGAGGAGTCCTTCCAGGCCTGGATGGAGTCGTCGGCGTTCCGGCGGGGTCACGCGGGCAGCGGCGGCGACGACCGCGCGGGCGATGCGTCCGGGGAGCAGCAGCGCCCGGTCGGGGTCTCGAGCGAGCTCTGGTCCTACGAGGTCGCGGGCGGCAGCTAGTCGCGCTCGTGCTTGGTCTCCCGGGACAGGAAGCTGTCGATCATCTCCTCGACGGTCACGTCACCCACGATGACCGCGTGCACGCCCTGGACCATCGGGGCGTAGATGTCGTTGCGCTGCGCGAGCGCGAGGATCGAGCCGCACGACTTCACGCCCTCGGCCACCTGACGCGTGGAGGCGGTGACCTCCTCGGTCGTCATGCCCTGGCCGAGCTTCTCCCCGAAGGTGCGGTTGCGCGAGAGGGGTGAGGAGCAGGTCGCGACGAGATCGCCCAGCCCCGCGAGCCCCATGAGCGTCATCGGGTCGGCACCCAGACCGACCGCCAGTCGCGCCGTCTCGGCCAGGCCGCGCGTGATGAGCGAGGCGGTCGTGTTGTCGCCGAAGCCACGGCCGACCGCCATGCCGACCGCGAGCGCGATCACGTTCTTGTAGGCGCCACCGAGCTCGCAGCCGACGACGTCGATCGAGGAGTAGGGCCGGAACGTCGGCCCGTGCAGCTGCTCGCGCAGGTCGGAGGCCACGGACTCCTCCTCGCACGCGACCACGCTGGCGGCCGGCTCCCGCATGGCGATCTCGCGGGCCAGGTTGGGCCCGGAGAGCACAGCGACCCGCTCCGGGCCGGCGCCGGTGACCTCCTGGACGACCTCGGTCATGCGCTTGAGCGTGCCGAGCTCGACGCCCTTCATCAGCGACATCAGCAGGGCGTCGTCGGGGAGGACCTCGGCCCATGACTCGAGGTTGGTCCGCAGCGTCTGCGAGGGCACCGCGAGCACCACCAGCTCGGCGCCGTCGGCCGCCTCGGCGGGGTCGGGCGTCGCGGAGATCGATGTCGGGAGCTCGACGTCCGCGAGGTAGTCGGCGTTCTCGTGCTTGTCGTTGATGGCGCGGCAGACCTCCTCGCGCCGTCCCCAGATCGTGACGTCGTGGCCGGCGTCCGCCACCACCATCGAGAACGCCGTGCCCCACGAACCGGCACCGAACACCGCGACCCTCATCGTGTCCTCCTCCTGCGCCGCAGCTTCTCGGCCTGATGGGGGTTGCCGATCTCGCGCACGCCCGCCGCCTTCGGGTCGAAGCGTACGGCCGGGCCCTGCTCGCCCCGGATCTCCTCCAGGAGGTGGGTGATCGCGACCATGATCCGCTCGGTCGCCTCGACGAGCACGTCGTGGCTGATGGGCTTGCCGCGCAGGTCGTCGAGGTCGACCGGGTCGCCGACCTTGGCGTACACCTTCGTCGGCGGCAGCAGGTCCGGCTTCTTCGCGTAGGGGTAGAGCAGGTCCTGAGCGCCCCACTGCGCCACCGGGATCACCGGCACGCCCGCGCTCAGGGCGATGCGCGCGGCGCCGGTGCGTCCGCGCATCGGCCACAGGTCGGGGTCACGGGTGATCGTGCCCTCCGGGTAGACGATGACGATCTGCCCCTTCTCGACGGCGGCGACGGCCGCCTTGAAGGCCTGCGCGGCATCGGTGGTGAGGCGGTAGACGGGGATCTGGCCGCTGGACCGGAGCACCCACCCCACGAAGAAGACGTCGAACAGCACTGCCTTGGCGAGGAAGCGTGGCAACCGGCCGTGGTCCCAGACGAGGTGGGCGAAGGTGACCGGATCCGCGTGGGACACGTGGTTGGCCGCGATGACCGCGCCGCCCTCCGCAGGGATCTTGGTGCCGTCGCTCCAGTGCGGCCTGGTGAAGACCCGCAGGAGGGGCTTGAGGATCGACACCGCGATGGTGAAGGCGACTCCGCGGCGCTCGCGCATGGGTCGGGGCTTGCCCACCGTGTCGCCTCCCGCCGCTCGCTGTCGTCCCGGATCCGCCGTGCCGCCGGTGGACCCTCGTGAGGCCCCGTCGATGGCACTTTACTGCCCGCGACTGGCAGGATCGGGAGCGATGTCGAGCCAGCACACCGGCGTCCCCGGTGACTCCGTTCGTGCCCGGAGCTGGGGCGTCGTGATCCCCGCCAAGCGGGTCTCCGCGGCCAAGTCGCGGCTCGCCGGCCTGGGCGACGAGGTCCGGCGCGAGCTGGTGGTCGCCTTCCTGCACGACACGGTCTCCGCCGTGCTCGAGAGCAGCCGGGTGCGGCTCGCGGTGGTGGTCACCGACGACGTCACGCTGGCCGGCACCGCGACCGGGCTCGGTGCCTGGGCGATCCCCGACGGGCACGGCAGCGACCTCAACGCCTCGCTGGTGGAGGGTGCCGCGGACGTCGTACGACGGGCACCGGAGGTGGGAGTGCTGACCACGTTCGCGGACCTGCCCGCCCTCACCGGTGATGACCTGGACGCCTGGCTCTCCGTCGCGCCGTCGACCCCGACGGCTCTGGTGGCCGACGTCGAGGGCACCGGCACCACGATGCTGCGGGCGACCACGGCGGCGGCCTTCGTGCCGGAGTTCGGGCACGGCTCGCGGGCCACTCACGTCGCAGCCGGAGTCCAGGACCTGACAGACGAGGCCGCACCCGGTCTGCGGCGCGACGTCGACACCCCGGCGGACCTGGCGGCCGCTCGGGAGCTCGGCCTGGGCGAGCGCACCCGGTGGGTGCTGACCCGCCACCGGCTCTGACCCGCGAGATGCCACGACAGCAGCAGGGACCGGCCAGCCCGGCCGGTCCCTGCTGTGAGCCTGAGGTCAGCTCTTCTTGGCGGTCGACTTCTTGGCCGTCGACTTCTTCGCCGTGGACTTCTTCGCCGTGGACTTCTTGGCCGCCGACTTCTTCGCGGGCGCCTTCTTGGCGGTCGACTTCTTCGCCGTGCTCTTGGTGGCGCTCGACTTCTTCGCGGGCGCCTTCTTCGCCGAGCTCGACTTCTTCGCCGTCGACTTCTTCGCGGGCGACGTCTTGGCCGTCGACTTCTTCGCCGTGCTCTTGGTGGCGCTCGACTTCTTCGCGGGCGCCTTCTTCGCCGAGCTGGCCTTCTTCGCCGTCGACTTCTTCGCCGTGCTCTTGGTGGCGCTCGACTTCTTGGCTGCGCCGCCGGAGGCACGGTTGGCGGTCTTCTTGGCCGCACCCGCAGCCTTCTTGGCGGAGCCGGAGGCCTTCTTGGCGACCGACGTCGCCGCTTGCCCGGCGGAGGTGTTCTTGGCTGCGTCGGCGGCCTTGCGGGCCGAGTCGATGGACTTCTGCGCGGCCGGCAGCTTGGGCAGCTTCTTCGCCCCGGAGACGATCGCCTTCAGGTCGGCGCCGGGGGTGAACTTCGGCACGGCCTTCTTCTTCGCGCGCATCGACTCACCGGTGCGGGGGTTGCGGACGGTGCGTGCGTTGCGCACCTGCTTGCTGAACGAGCCGAAGCCGGTGATGGCGACCTTCTCGCCGCGGGCCACCTCGCGCGTGATCACGTCGAGCACGGACTCGAGCGCGTGCTGGGCCTGCTTGCGATTGCCCTCGAAGCGCCCAGCCAGCGTGTCGACTAACTCTGTCTTGTTCACCGGGATCCCTTTCGTGAACGAGCTATGGCCGAGCTCTGCGCTCGGCGACTGTCCCGCACGCTAGGCAAAAGTGGGCATGGTCACAATGACCAACCGCGCAATTGCCCCTTGTTTTCTTGCGATTCGCGTTCCCGGGAATGCGACAAGGGCCGGATTCCCCGTATTCACGCGGGATTCCGGCCCAAGAGCGGGCACGCACCGTCGGCTAGAGAGTGACCGGCTTCCACGGCAGGCCGTGCGTCCTCGAAGGCGCTGATGTCGTCGTCATGACCCAGCGTGATGCTGATGTCGTCGAGCCCGTTGAGCAGGCGGTAGCGGGTGTAGTCGTCGATGGCGAAGGGCGCCACCAGGTCTCCCGCACGGACCTCGCACTTCTCGAGGTCGACGGTCACCTGCGTGCGCGGGTCGGACTCCACCAGCTCCCAGAGCCGGTCGAGGACCGGCTGCTCGACCTGGGCAGCGAGCAGGCCGGCCTTGCCCGAGTTGCCGCGGAAGATGTCCGCGAACCGGCTCGAGACGACGACCTTGAACCCGTAGTCCATCAGTGCCCAGACGGCGTGCTCCCGGGAGGAACCGGTGCCGAAGTCGGAGCCGGCGAGCAGCACCGTCACGCCGTCGTACGCCGGGTCGTTGAGCACGAAGTCGGGGTCGTTGCGCCAGGCGCGGAAGAGGCCGTCCTCGAACCCGGTGCGCGTGACCCGCTTGAGGTAGACGGCCGGGATGATCTGGTCGGTGTCGACGTTGCTGCGACGCAGCGGCAGTGCCGTCCCGGTGTGCACGGTGAACGCATCCATGGCTCAGACCTCCTCGGTGGCGACGGGGGCCGCCGCCGCGGTGGCCGCCAGGTCGGCCGGGCTGGCGAGGTGCCCGGCCACGGCTGTCGCTGCCGCCACCGGCACGGAGACCAGGTGGGTGCGGCCGCCCTTGCCCTGGCGGCCCTCGAAGTTGCGGTTGGACGTCGAGGCGCTGCGCTCCCCCGGCGCCAGCTGGTCGGGGTTCATGCCCAGGCACATCGAGCACCCGGCGCCGCGCCACTCCCCGCCGGCCTCGAGGAAGACCTTGTCCAGGCCCTCCTGCTCGGCCTGGAGCCGCACCCGGACCGAGCCGGGGACGACGAGCAGCCTGGTGTCGTCGGCGACCTTGTGGCCCTTGATGATCTCGGCGGCGAGCCGGAGGTCCTCGATGCGGCCGTTGGTGCACGAACCCACGAAGACCGTGTCGACCGGCACCTCGCGCATCGGGGTGCCCGGCGTGAGCGCCATGTACTCGAGCGCCTTCTGCGCGGCGACGCGGTCGGACTCGTCCTCGAAGTCGTCCGGGCTCGGCACCGCTCGCGCCGAGGGGCACACCCTGACCGGGGTTGGTGCCCCAGGTGACGAACGGCGTGACCTCCGCGGCGTCGAGCACGATCTCCTTGTCGAAGACCGCGTCCTCGTCGGTGAGCAGGGTCTGCCAGTGCGCGAGGGCGGCGTCCCAGTCGGCGCCCTTCGGCGCCTCCGGCTTGCCCTCGATGTAGTCGAACGTCGTCCGGTCGGGGGCGATGAGCCCGGCCTTGGCGCCCCACTCGATCGACATGTTGCAGATCGTCATGCGCGCCTCCATCGAGAGCTCCTCGATGGCCTGGCCGCGGTACTCGACGATGTAGCCCTGACCGCCGCCGGTGCCCGTCTGGCTGATCAGGGTGAGGATCAGGTCCTTGGCGGTCACGCCCTCGGCCAGGGAGCCGTTGACGGTGACCGCCATCATCTTGGGCCGGGCCTGGGTGAGCGTCTGGGTCGCCAGCACGTGCTCCACCTCGGAGGTGCCGATGCCGAAGGCGATCGCCCCGAAGGCCCCGTGGGTGGAGGTGTGGCTGTCGCCGCACACGATCGTCATGCCGGGCTGGGTGAGCCCCAGCTGCGGACCCACGACGTGCACGATCCCCTGCTCGACGTCGCCGAGCGGGTGGAGGCGGATGCCGAACTCGGCGGCGTTCTTGCGCAGCGCCTCCACCTGGGTGCGGCTGACGGGGTCGGCGATCGGCTTGTCGAAGTCCACGGTCGGCACGTTGTGGTCCTCGGTGGCGAGCGTCAGGTCCGGCCGACGTACCGTGCGGCCGGCGAGCCGGAGGCCGTCGAACGCCTGCGGCGAGGTCACCTCGTGGATGAGGTGCAGGTCGATGTAGAGGAGGTCCGGCTCTCCCTCGGCGGTGCGGACGACGTGCTCGTCCCACACCTTCTGGGCCAGTGTGCGTCCCATCAGCTCTCCTCTCGCCAGGACCTGCCGTCTTGCATATCACAATGCGAGACGTCATTATCAGAGTATGGACAACTCTAGCGGAGTCGGCGTCCTCGACAAAGCGGCCCAGGTGCTCACCGCGCTCGAGGCGGGTCCGGCGACCCTGGCCGGGCTCGTGGCGTCGACGGGCCTGGCGCGCCCGACCGCCCACCGTCTCGCGGTCGCCCTGGAGCACCACCGTCTCGTCGCGCGCGACGTGCAGGGGAGGTTCGTGCTCGGCCCCCGCCTCGGCGAGCTCGCCGCCGCCGCCGGCGAGGACCGGCTGCTGGCGGCCGCCGGGCCCGTGCTGGCCCGCCTGCGCGACATCACGGGCGAGTCCGCCCAGCTGTGGCGCCGCCAGGGCGACTACCGGATCTGCGTTGCTGCGGCGGAACGCCCCTCCGGCCTGCGCGACACCATCCCGGTCGGGTCCCAGCTCACGATGCGCGCCGGGTCGGCCGCCCAGGTGCTGCTGGCCTGGGAGGAGCCCGACCTGATGAACAAGGGGCTGCAGAACGCCGCCTTCGCGGCGACCGCGCTCTCCGGCATCCGTCGCCGCGGGTGGGCGCAGTCCATCGGTGAGCGTGAGGCCGGCGTCGCCTCGGTCTCCGCGCCGGTGCGCTCCCCCTCCGGCAAGGTCATCGCGGCCGTCTCCGTCTCCGGTCCGCTCGAGCGGCTCACCCGGCAGCCGGGGCGCATGCACGCCCCCGCGGTGCTCGCCGCGGCGGAGCGGCTCTCGGAGTCGCTGCGCCGCGCCGAGTGACCCGGCCACCCGAGCGCCCCGCTCAGAAGAGCGCGTCCTGCTCGAGGTCGAGGAGCCACCGCTTCCGCTCCAGCCCACCGCCGTAGCCGGTGAGCACCCCACCGGCGCCGACGACGCGGTGGCAGGGGACGACGATCGGGATCGGGTTGCGCCCGTTGGCCGCGCCGACCGCGCGCGCCGCGTGGCCGGTCAGGCCCAGGCGCGACGCCACGTCGCCGTACGTCGCCACCTCGCCGTAGCCGATCCGCAGCAGCTCGGCCCACACCCGCTGCTGGAACGCGCTGCCCTGCGGTGCGAGTGGGAGGTCGAACTCACGGGAGGCGCCTGAGAAGTAGGCGTCGAGCTGTCGCACCGCCTCCCGCAGCAGCGGGTCGTCGTCGTGCCGCTCCCCGAGGGGGGTGCCTGCTGCCCGGGCTGCGAACCGCGCCACGCTCCTGCTCTCCTTCGCAGACGTGGGTGCCTCGCCGAGGAAGTCGATGGCCGTGATGCTTCCCTCGCGCGCGACGACCCTCAGGTCACCGACGGGGCTGGGGACGACGGTCCACATGTCACACCTCTTCTTGTAATGATGACAACTTCGGGGGCTGGAGCACATCCGCCCACAGGTGCATGAGCGCGTAGGAGCGCCAGGGCCGCCACGCGTCGGCGCGGCGGGCGAGCACGCCACGGTCGGCGAGCTCCGGCGACGCGGCCGCAGCCACGCGCCGGACGGCCGCGTCGTCGGGGAGGAACACGTCGGGGTCACCCAGCGCGCGCATCCGCACGTAGTCGGCCGTCCAGGGGCCGACCCCCGGCAGTGCGAGCAGCCGGACGCGCGTCTCGTCGCGGTCCGCCCTCCGGTCGAGGGCCACCTCTCCTACGGCGAGGGCCTCCGCCAGCCGGACCACCGCGCGACCTCGAGACCTGGGCATGGGCAGGTCGGCAGGGTCGAGCGCTGCGACAGCGGCCGCCGTCGGGAAGGTGCGCGTCACACCGGTCGTGGTCATGGGTTCCGGCATGTCCGTGCCGGCGAGGGCCGTCACCGTGCCCGCGAGGCGGTTGGCGGCAGCCAGCGAGACCTGCTGCCCGAGCACCGTCCGCAGGGCGAGCTCGTCGCCCCCCGGAGCACCCGGGACCCGCAGTCCGGGGCGGGCACGCACCGAGCCGGCGAGGACAGCGTCGTGCGCCAGCACGTCCGCGATCGGCAGAGGATCGGAGTCGGCGTCGAGCAGCCGCCGGCAACGCTCCGTCGCGGCTGCAAGATCGCGGATGTCGCTGAGCCGGAATGTCGCCTCGACGTAGCCGCGCTGCTCCGGGTCGACCTCCGCCCCCAGGTCGAGGGTGACCAGCGCAGGCCCGTGCGGGAGCAGGAGCGACCGGGAGTAGGCCGACCCCGCGACGTTCTCCACCGCGGGACACAGGTGGGCCGCGAGGAACGCGAGCATGGCGCCGGAGTCGTAGGGGTGGCGTACGGCGATCCGCACCGAGATCGCCCCAGGGCCGGTGCTGTCCGGGGGGATCGCCTCACCGCGTCGCGCGCCCGGTGCGCGGAGCTGCGACGGCGTCGCGTCGTACACCTCGCGCATGGTGTCGTTGAACTGCCGCACGCTGGCGAACCCGGCGGCGAAGGCGACGTCGGCCGCGCGCCACGACGTGGTCTCCAGCAGGGTGCGGGCGGTCTGGGCGCGCTGCGCCCTGGCCAGCGAGAGCGGACCGGCGCCGAGCTCACGGGTGAGGATGCGGGTGAGGTGGCGCGTGCTGTAGCCCAGCCGGTCGGCGAGGCCGTCGACCCCGTGGCGCTCCACCACGCCGTCGGCGATCAGCCGCATCGCCCGGCCCGCGACGTCGGCCGCGAGGTCCCACTCCGGCGACCCGGGAGCGGCTCCGGGGAGGCAGCGCTTGCAGGCGCGGTAGCCCGCGGCCTGGGCTGCTGCCGCCGTCCGGTGGAAGGTGACGTTGGCCGGCTTGGGGGTGCGTGCCGGGCACGACGGACGGCAGTAGATGCCCGTGGTGCGGACGGCGGTGTAGAAGACGCCGTCGAACCTCCGGTCCCGGCTCTCCACGGCCCGGTAGCAGGCCACTGCGTCTCTGTGCACGAGGTCCATCCTGCCCCGGCGAAGGTCGCTGACCTAGCGGATTTCAGACACGACAGGTCGGGACGGGGATCGAGTCGTTTCGAGGCTCGGGCCCCTGGCGGGCCCTCGCACCTCAACGACCGGAAACGGGCACAGCCTCGTCGTGGAGACGAGCGAGGCTGCTGCGGAGTGTGTGTGTACCCCCGACCGGATTCGAACCGGCGCTACCGCCTTGCCCGAGAGGACAGAGCGCGGCGTGCTGCACGCCACTGGAGAGGTGAGTCTGGTGTGTACCCCCGACCGGATTCGAACCGGCGCTACCGCCTTGAGAGGGCGGCGTGCTAGGCCACTACACAACGGGGGCCTTGAAGCGATCGGAACTCTAGCCGAGGCGGGAGTCGCGACCAAATCGCTGGGGTACTAGGACTCGAACCTAGACTAACTGGACCAGAACCAGTCGGGCTGCCAATTACCCCATACCCCATGGGAAGGGCTTCCTGCGAAGCCCGGACGAGGATACACGTCGAGCCTCCCGCCCACCAAAGCGGCCGACCCCTCCAGCAGCCCCCGGGGCGGCCTGCTCAGGCGACCGGTTCGGGCTCCCTCTCGGGCTCCTCGGCGGCGGGTGGCCGGCTCAGCCGCTGGACGTTCATGCGGCGCGCGACGTACAGCACGAGCAGCACGTAGAGCAGCGACTGGGTGAGCGTGACGGGGATGTTCCACCAGCTGATCTCGCTGACGTTGACCATCTCCCCGATGTCGCCGAAGAGGATGCCGAGGCCGAAGGCCAGCAGGTTGTTGAGGACGTGGAGCGCGATGCCCGCCTCCAGGCCACCGGTGCGGATCACCAGCCACCCGGCGATGAACCCGAAGGCGAACCTGTCGAAGAACAGCGGGAAGTTCTGCACCCCGTGGGCCATCGCGAACAGCAGCGAGGTCAACGTCAGCGCGATCCACGCCCGCTTGGTGAGGGCGCCGACCGCCTGCAGCAGGTAGCCACGAAAGGCGTACTCCTCGCCCGCGGCCTGCAGCGGGGTCGTGAGGACCACCACGACGAGCAGCGCCACGGTCTGCCCCGTCACCGGGTTGGCGCCGCCCTCGAGGCTGGGGTCGCCGGCTGTGGGGATGAGCATGCCGGCGACGACCTGCGCCACGAGCGCGACGACCGCGATGCCCATGCAGGCCCAGAAGAACCGCCACCGCATCTTCGGCATCACCGAGGAGAGCCAGCGCGGTCGCAGGTTGTGCAGGAAGCGGACCAGCGCCCAGGTCCACAGGATGAGCCCGCCGAGACTGAGGTTGAGCCAGAGCAGACCGGAGGGTGAGAGCTCGGTCAGGTCGAGGGCGCGGGTGAGTGCGTCGAGGTAGCCGTCGAGCCCGCCGTCCCCGCCCTCGATGGCCACCCCGACGAGCAGCACCGGCAGCGCGAGCAGCGGCACGACGACGAGCATGCCGAGGACGAGCAGGAAGATCCCGACGGCGGGCCGCCACCAGTGGTAGGTCCACGTGCGCAGCACCAGGTGGTAGGGCATGGGCTCGGCGTGGGGGAAGGTCGGTGGCTGGATCGGTGCTTGTGCTGCCCCGCCCTGACCGGGCTGCTGCGTCGCGAGGCGCTGGTGGTGGGCCTGCCACTCCCGCTGCCACTGCTGGTGCTGCCAGGCCTGCCACTGCTCCCACTGGGCGCGACGCCACTGCTCGTAGCGCTGCCACTCCTCGTAGCGACGCCACTCCTCCGTGGTGGGCGCCGGGGGCGTGGTCGGCGTCGCGGGCGCCGTCGGCGCGGGGGCTGACGGCGGGTCCGGCTCGGGGTCGTACGGCGGCTGGTCGCTCATGACGGCCTCAGACGGTCAGCCGCGCCAGGGACCGCTCGCGACCGAGCAGCTCGAGGGACTCGAACAGGGGTGGGGAGACGCGGCGACCCGTCACGGCGACGCGCACCGCCCCGAAGGCGTTGCGGGGCTTGAGGCCGAGCTCCTCGATCAGTGCAACGCGGAGGGCCTCCTCGATCGAGGCGGTGTCCCAGCTGTCGAGCGCGCCGAGGGCATCGTGGGCCGCCTTCACCACGGTGCGGCCGTCGTCGTTGTACAGCAGCTTGGCGGCGTCCGCCTCGTCGCGCGCGAAACCGTCGCCGACGAAGAGGAAGCCCAGCATGTCGACCGCCTGGTCGAGCGTCACCATGCGCTCGTGGACGAGGGGAGCCGCCTGGGCCAGCAGGGCCCGCTGCGCGTCGTCGGGGGGCTCGGAGACCAACCCCGCCGCGGCCAGGTACGGCGTCATCCGTTCAGCGAGGTCGTCGGTGGACAGCGCGCGCAGGTGCGTGGCGTTGATCGCCTCGGCCTTCTTGAGGTCGAACCGTGCGGGACTGGGGTTGACCCGGTCGATCTCGAAGGCGGCGACCATCTCCTCCATCGAGAAGATGTCGCGGTCCTCGGCGATCGCCCAGCCGAGCAGCGCGAGGTAGTTGAGCAGCCCCTCGGGCAGGAAGCCGCGGTCGCGGTAGCCCAGGAGGTTGGACTCGGGGTCGCGCTTGGACAGCTTGCGGTTGCCCTGGCCCATCACGTAGGGCAGGTGGCCGAACCGCGGCACCAGGCCGTCGCCGACCCCGACCTCGGCCAGAGCGTCGTACAGCGCGATCTGGCGGGGCGTCGAGGAGAGCAGGTCCTCGCCGCGGAGCACGTGCGTGATGCGCATGAGGGCGTCGTCGACGGGGTTGACCAGCGTGTAGAGCGGGTGCCCGTTGGCGCGGACCAGCACGTAGTCGCGCACGTGCTCTGCGCCGAACGTGATGTCGCCCCGCACCAGGTCGTCGAAGGTGATCTCGCGGTCGGGCATCCGGAAACGGACGACCGGGCGCCGGCCCTCCGCCTCGTAGGCCTGGCGCTGCGCGTCGCTGAGGTCGCGGCAGTGACCGTCGTAGCCGGGCGCACGCTTCTCCGCGCGTGCCTGCTCGTTGCGGGCCTCGAGCTCCTCGGCCGAGCAGTAGCACTGGTAGGCGCGGCCGGCCGCCAGGAGGCGGGCGGCGACGTCGGCGTAGACGTCGAACCGCTCGGACTGGCGGTAGGGACCGTAGTCGCCGCCGACCTCGGGGCCCTCGTCCCAGTCGAGCCCCAGCCACCGCATCACTTCGAGGATGGTGTCGTAGGACTCCTGCGAGTCGCGCGCGGCGTCGGTGTCCTCGATGCGGAAGACGAAGGTGCCGCCGTGGTGACGGGCGAACGCCCAGTTGAACAACGCCGTCCGGGCCATGCCGACGTGCGGGCTGCCCGTCGGGGAGGGGCAGAAGCGGACGCGGACGGCGGACGCGGGCGCGTCAGTCACGGGAGACCACCTTGTTGGTGAGGGTGCCGAGGCCGGAGATGACGACGTCGACCTCGTCGCCGACCTCCATCGGCCCCACCCCGTCGGGCGTGCCGGTGAGGATGACGTCACCAGGGAGCAGCGTCATCACGCTGCTGATGTGAGCGACGAGCGTGGGGACGTCGAAGACCAGGTCGCGGGTGGTGCCGTCCTGCTTGGTGTCGCCGTTGAGCAGCGTGCGCACCCGCAGGTCGGCGGTGTCGAGCTCGGTCTCGATCCAGGGCCCGAGCGGGCAGAAGGTGTCGAAGCCCTTCGCCCGCGTGAACTGCACGTCGCTGCGCTGCAGGTCGCGCGCGGTCACGTCGTTGGCGATCGTGTAGCCGAGGATCACGTCGTGAGCGCGCTCCTTGGGGACGTCGCGGCAGATGCGCCCGATGACCACGGCGAGCTCGCCCTCGAAGTGCACCTCGCGTGACTGGCGCGGGTAGGTGATCGGGTCGCCCGGGCCGATGACGGACGTGTTCGGCTTGATGAACATCAGCGGCTCGGCCGGCACCTCGCCGCCCATCTCCGCGGCGTGCGCTGCGTAGTTGCGCCCGATCGCCACCACCTTGCTGCGCGGGATGACGGGCGCGAGCAGGCGTACGTCGGCCACTGCGAGCTGCTCGCCGCTGGGGTCGATGCCGGTGTACATCGGGTCGCCCTTGAGCACGGAGACGACCGCGTCGGGCGAGAGCTCGCCGTGCTCGTCGAGGTCGCCGGAGACCACGCCGAAACGGGGGTCGTCACCGGTGGTGAATCTGGCGATGCGCACCCGGCGAGCCTACCGGCGGGGTGTCCGTCGGCCCGCACCAAGGCGGGAGAGGTCGACGGCGGACGAGCCAGGTGGGCAGCATCTGCTGCGACAGCGGTCCGATCGCCAGCGCGTAGGCAACGGTGCCCACCCCGAGGGTGCCGCCGAGCAGCACGCCGAGCAGCACCACGGTGACCTCGAGCACGGTGCGCACCAGCCGGAGCGACCGGCCTGTTCGCCGCGACAGCCCGGTCATGAGCCCGTCACGGGGACCGCGTCCGAGCTGGGCGCCGATGTACATCGCGGTCGCCAGGGCGTTGCCGACGACCCCGGCCACGAGGAAGCCGATCCGCCAGGCCATGCCGTCCGGAGCGGGCAGGAGCAGCAGCGTCACGTCGACCGAGACCCCCACGAGGACCGCGTTGGCGATCGTGCCCACACCCGGCTTCTCGCGCAGCGGGATCCACAGCAGCAGCACGACGAAGCTCGCTGCCACCACCGCCTGTCCGATGGTGATCGGCAGGTGGCGGGTCAGCCCCTGGTGGAGGACGTCCCACGGCGCCAGCCCCAGACCGCTCCTCAGCATCATGGCCAGCGAGACGCCGTAGAGGACCAGCCCCACGAACAGCTGCGGCAGCCGGCGGCCGAGGCGTCCCACACGCAGCTGCGCGACGGGACCGAGCTCGGCCAGGACGGTCGCCCGCGCACGGGCCGTCGCAGGGTCGGGGACGGGCGCCATGGGTGCAGTCTGGGGGACCGCAGCAAGGCAGCTGCAGGCGCCTACCCTGGTGCGGTGCGCACCGCGGCAGCCCTGCTCGTGCTCGCCCCCGAGGAGTGGCGGGCACGCGAGTCCGCCCACCGCGCACGCGTGTCCGCGTGGGTCGAGCCGCACCTGCTCCGGCGGGGCACGGGAGCCGCCCACCCCGTCGAGGACTTCCTCTTCACCTACTACTCGCACCGGCCCGCGGCGCTCCTGCGGTGGCACCCCGGTCACGGCGTCGGCCTGGCCGAGGCGACGGACCACGCGTCGTACAAGGGCTACACGACGCGTCGACGGTGTGACCTCGGTGGGCGCCGAGCACCTCGAGGGTGCTCGACGGCTGGTGCGCGACATCCGCACGCTGCTGGTCGCGACTGCGGGCCGAGCGGCGAACTTCGGCTGCCTGGGCATGCACGAGTGGGCCATGGTCTACCGCCAGCCCGCCGATGACTTGCGCCACTCCTCCTGGCCGCTGCGGCTCGGGGGCGCCGGCACCGACCGGGTGGTCGAGTCGCACCGGATCGCCTGCTCGCACTTCGACGCCTTCCGCTTCTTCACCGACGCCGCGCGGCCGCGCAACGCCCTGCAGCCGGGTCGTGACGACCGGCCTGCCTTCGAGCAGCCGGCGTGCCTGCACGCGGGGATGGATCTCTACAAGCACGCCTTCCGGATGTCCCCGCTGGTGCCGTCGGAGCTGGTCGCGGACTGCTTCGAGCTGGCCCGCGACATCCGCGAGCTGGACATGCGCGCGTCGCCGTACGACCTCAGCGAGCTCGGCTACGCGCCGCTGCCCGTCGAGACGCCAGAGGGCAAGGCGGAGTACGTCGCGGCACAGCGCGGGTTCGCCGAACGCGGGGCGCCGCTGCGCGGGCAGCTCATCGAGTGGTGCGACGAGGTGCTCGGCGTGCAGCCCTGACAGTGCCTCAGGGTCTGTACCGGGCGCCGTCGGGACACTTCACCCTCATCGTGCCGTCGCGGCGGACCACGCATCGTTGCCACGCGGTGACGCTTCTGCGCTCGCCCGGCCGAGTGAAGTGACCGAGCAGCCTGTACGCGAGTCGTCGGCCCACCCACCGCCACCCGTCCACAGCCGGGGATGCAGCCCACACGTAGCGGACCGACATGTCACGGCGCACCTTGTAGGCCAAGCCGATGCCGTTGCCGTCGACGCGGGGGCCCACGTTCCACGTGCAGGGCCGGCGTCCTCCGCTGCCGTCCTCGAACCTGCAGTGCGGGAGCGACGAGTGCAGCACCACGCCGCGCGGGCTCAACACGAAGCGTGCCGAGACCGTGTAGCCCAGCTCTCGGCAGCGATCCGCCCCTGTGGACCTCGGCGCCTGCCACGCCTCGTCGCACCCGCCGTAGGGCTCTGCGCACCCCGCTCGTGACAGCGTGCGCCTGCTCCTGATCTCCGGCCAGCACCAGGACGGTGGCGCTGCCCACGAACGCCAGGGCGCCGGCCAAGCCCGCGATCCACACGGACAGCTTCTCCCTCAGTTCGTGCATGTCTCTCTCCTCTCGTGACGACGTGCGCCGAGTGTGGGAGAAGCCACCCGCGACCGCGTCGTGGCGAGCGAAGACCACGCACAACGACGGGGTCACCGTCACTGAGGGCTCGAAGTGGCTCGAGCGGGACGCCGCCCGCCGACTGGTGCGACCGCCTGCAGACTCGTGTGACCCTGTCGGGTCGTCGGCGGTCACCAGGTGACCTGGATCGACCCCGGAGCCACCCCGCCTAACCTGGGGTCATGACCGGCGACATGACCGACGTGCCCGGGATCCGGGTGGGGCACTGGACCGACGCTGAGGCGCGCACGGGCTGCACGGTCGTGCTGCTCCCCGACGAGGGCCGGGTGACGTCGGTCGCCGTCCGGGGCGCCGCGCCGGGCACGAGGGAGACCGACCTCCTCTCCCCCGGCAACAGCGTGCCGGTGGCGCACGCCCTCGTGCTGGCCGGCGGGTCGGCGTACGGGCTGGCGGCCGCGGACGGCGTGATGCGCTGGCTGGAGGAGCAGGGAGTCGGGTGGCAGACGCCGGCCGGCAGGGTGCCGATCGTGGCCGCGGCGGTGCTCTACGACCTCGCGGCGGGTCGAGCCGACGTACGGCCCGACGCGGAGGCCGGGCGAGCGGCTGCAGCGGACGCGGTCGCCGGCAACCCCTGCGGCGGCGGGCAGGTCGGCGCGGGCACCGGCGCCACGGTGGGCAAGCTGTTCGGGCCCGGCTCGCTCGTGGACTCGGGCCTCGGCACGGCCTCGGTGCGGCTGCCCTCAGGCCACGTGGTCGGAGCGGTCGCTGCGGTCAACGCGGTCGGCGACGTGGTCGCAGCCGACGGCCGGGTGCTGGCGGGTCCCGGCACGGTCGAGCGCCTGCTGGAGCACGGGCTCGAGCCGACGAGCCCGCCCGAGCCCGGCACGAGCACGACGCTGGCGGTCCTCGCCACCGACGTGGCGCTGACGAAGACCCAGGCACACCGGCTGGCCGAGGTGGCCCACGACGGCATGGCCCGCGCGATCCACCCCGTGCACACGTCCTACGACGGCGACACGGTCTTCGTCAGCAGCACGGCCGAGCCCGGTGCACCCGAGGCCGACGCGGCGACGCTGCTCGTGCTGGAGGTCGCCGCCGCCGAGGTGCTGGCGACCGCCATCCGCTCGGCGGTGGGGGCCTGACGGGTTTCCCATGTCCTGTCGCCGAATTCCCACCTCCCTCCCGATGCATCAGCAGGGAAGTGCGAATTTCGTGACAGGACATGGGAAACCGTACGGCGCCGCACCTCAGCCGAGGGGCTCCTGCTGGTGGCGGCGCAGCCCGAAGGTGAACGCGTCGAGCAGCGCCTCCCACGACGCCTCGATCACGTTGGCGCCCACGCCGACGGTCACCCACGTGGACAGCCCGTCGCTGGTCTCGATGAGCACCCGGGTGATCGCGTCGGTGCCGTGGCCCTGGTCGAGGATGCGCACCTTGTAGTCGATGAGCTCGAACTTCGCGACCTCGGGGTAGACGCGTTCGATCACCTGCCGCAGCGCCTGGTCGAGCGCGTTGACCGGGCCGTTGCCCTCGCCGGTGATGATGATGCGGTCGCCCCCGGCGCGCAGCTTGACGGTCGCCTCGGACACCGCGTCGTCGCCGGGCGTCGAGTCGGTGATGACCCGCCACGACTCCACGTCGAAGTACGACGGCCGGGCGCCCTCGACCTCCTCGACCAGCAGCAGCTCGAACGACGCGTCGGCCGCCTCGAAGCTGTAGCCGCGCGCCTCCATCGCCTTGACCCGGGCGGTGACCCGGTTGACCAGGTCCTTGTCCCGGGAGAGGTCGAAGCCGAGCTCGGCGCCCTTGAGCTCGATCGAGGCCCGGCCCGCCATGTCGGAGACCAGCAGCCTCATGTCGTTGCCGACCCCGGCGGGGTCCATGTGCTGGTAGAGGTCGGGGTCGACCTTGATCGCGCTGGCGTGCAGCCCCGCCTTGTGGGCGAAGGCGCTGACCCCGACGTACGGCTGCCGTGAGGACGGCGGCACGTTGGTGACCTCCGCGACCGCGTGCGCCACGCGGGTCGCCTCGCGCAGGCTCCCGCCGGGCAGCACCGGCCGGGCCAGCTTGAGCTCGAGGTTGGCGACCACCGAGACCAGGTCGGCGTTGCCGGTGCGCTCGCCGTACCCGTTGAGCGTGCCCTGCACGTGCGATGCTCCGGCGTCGACGGCGGCGAGGGAGTTGGCGACCGCGCAGCCCGTGTCGTTGTGGCAGTGGATGCCGACCCGGGCGCCCGTGGTCTCCCGCACGTCGAGCACGACGTCGGAGACCCAGGGCGGGAGCATGCCGCCGTTGGTGTCGCACAGCGCGACGACGTCGGCCCCCGCCTCGGCTGCGGTGCGCAGCACCTCGAGGGCGTAGTCGCGGTTGGCGCGGTAGCCGTCGAAGAAGTGCTCGGCGTCGAGGAAGACCCGCTGACCCTCGGCGGTGAGGTGGGCGACGGTGTCGCGCACCATCGCGAGGTTCTCCTCCAGCGTGGTGCGCAGGGCGAGCTCGACGTGGCGGTCGTGCGACTTCGCGACCAGCGTCACCACCGAGGCGCCCGAGTCGCGCAGCGCCGCCACCAGTGGGTCGTCCGCCGCCTTCACCCCGGCGCGGCGGGTGGCGCCGAACGCGGCCAGCTGGGCGTGCTGCAGGTCGAGCTCCTCGCGGGCACGCCGGAAGAACTCGGTGTCCTTGGGGTTGGCGCCGGGCCACCCGCCCTCGATGAAGCCGACGCCGAGCTCGTCGATCGCGCGGGCGATGTGCAGCTTGTCCTGCACCGAGAGGTTCAGGCCCTCCTGCTGGGCGCCGTCGCGCAGGGTGGTGTCGTAGACGTGGAAGGCCTCACGGTCCAGGACGTGTCCGTCCGTGGTGGTGGTGCTGTCCGTCATGTCTGCCTCGGTTCTGCTTCTCGTGGTCGTGTGCTCTGCACTGTCTCTGCAACAAAAAAACCTCCCGATCAACGAGAGGTCTGCGCGCCGGAAGGGCTTCCGACGCGCTAGCTAATGATCACCACCTGCACAGGCACGTCGCACAGTCTGCCAGACCGTGCGGTGGCGCGCTGCCGGTCTCGACCGGCAGGACCGCGGCGGTTCGTCACGCCCCTGCGTCCAGCGCCGTGAGCTGTCGCTTGTTGGCCACCATCCGGTACGACGCGTCGACCAGCTCGGCGACCTCCGCCCAGTCCACGTCCTCGCGGTCCAGGTCCGTCGCCCGCCAGCCGGCGGGGCCGTAGTAGGCCGGCACGAAGAAGCGGTCGTCCTGGTCGAGCGCCATGACCTCGGCGGGATCGGCGATGAAGAGGAGCGCGTGGTCGTGCCGGAGGTGACCGTCGGCCGACTTCTGCCCGCCGCCGTAGACCGCGAACTGCTTGGCCACCCGGAACGTCGGCCGCCCGTGGCTGACCCGCTCGTCGGCCTCCGGGAAGGCGAGGCACAGCTCCCGCACGCGTCTCAGCAGCGGGTCGGCGTCGTCGAACATGATCGGGTGGGACATCCCTGCCGACCCTAACGACGAGACGCTGCCCCGCACAGGACTAGGTTGTCCGCCCATGGACTCCCCTCGCGAGACTCCTCCGCACACCGCGCTGGTCCTCGGGGGCGGCGGCATCACCGGGATCGCCTGGATGCTCGGGCTGCTCAAGGGCCTGCGCGACCGCGGCATCGACCTCACCGCCGCCGACACCGTGATCGGGACCTCCGCCGGCTCCGTGGTGGGCGCCCAGCTCACCACCGGGCACGACCTCGACGAGCTGTACGCCGAGCAGCTGCGGCCGGCGGACTCCGAGATCGGGGCGGAGATGGGGACCAGCGTCCTGGTGCGGATGGCGCTGCCCAGCCTGCTGCCGGGCACGCCGCGCACGAAGCGCCGCCGACTCGGCGACGCGGCGCTCAGGGCTCACCCGCCCGGCGGGCACGACCGCATCGACGTGATCCGCGCACGCATCCAGGTCTCCACGTGGCCGGAGGACCGTGACCTCCGGGTCACCGCGGTCAACGCCGAGACGGGTGAGTTCGTGGTGTGGGACCGCGACGTCGGGGGCCGACCTGGTGCACGCGGTCGCGTCGAGCTGCGCGGTGCCGATCGTGTGGCCGTGCGTCTCGATCGATGACACGCCGTACCTCGACGGCGGCATGCGCACCCCGGCGAACGCCGACCTCGCGCACTTCGCGGACCGCGTCGTCGTGCTCGCCCCCATCCCGCGAGGGATCAGTCCGATGGGTGCCGTGCAACGACAGATGCGACGCCTGCCCAGCAGAAGCGCGCTCGTGATCCCCGACAGGGCGGCGCTGCGCGACTTCGGGCGCAACGTGCTCGACCCCAGCAAGCGCGCGGACGCTGCACGCGCCGGGCTCCGGCAGTCCGCCGACGTCGCCGACCGCGTCGCCGCTGCTTGGGGGTAGGGGCAGGACGGTTTCCCATGTCCTGTCACCGGTTTGCCACCTACCTGCTGATGCATCAGCCGGGGAGTTGCAAAGTGGTGACAGGACATGGGAAACCACGGCCCCGCACCCTCAGCAGACCTGGTGCATCCAGCCGAACTTGTCCTCGGCGCGGCCGTACTGCACGTCGACGAGGGCGCTGCGGACGGCCATGGTGAGCTCACCGGCCTTCTCGACGTGGGGGGTCTCGCCGCCGTCCCACTTCAGCGCGCCGACCGGCGTGACCACGGCGGCGGTGCCGCAGGCGAAGACCTCGACGATGTCGCCGCTCGCCACGCCCTCGCGCCACTCGTCGATGTGGAACCTGCGCTCCTCGACCTTGCGACCCATCTCGCGCAGCAGCTCGATGATCGTGCCGCGCGTGATGCCCTCGAGGATGGTGCCGAGCTCCGGGGTCACCACCGAGCCGTCGGCGTGGACGAAGTAGAGGTTCATGCCGCCGAGCTCCTCGACGTACTGACCGTCCTGGACGTCGAGGAAGACGACCTGGTCGCACCCGTGGCCCATGGCCTCCTGCTGCGCCACCAGCGAGGAGGCGTAGTTGCCCCCGGTCTTCGCCGCACCCATGCCGCCACGTCCGGCGCGGGTGTACTCCTCGGTGAGCCAGAGCGTGATCGGCGTCGGTCCCTTGCTGAAGTACGAGCCGGCCGGCGACAGGATGACCATGTACGTCACGTGCTTGGCCGGCCGCACCCCGAGGAACCGCTCGGAGGCGAACATGAAGGGCCGGATGTAGAGGCTCTTCTCCCCCGACGACTCCGGCACCCAGCGCTGGTCGACGCGGACGAGCTCGTCCACGGTCGCGACGAAGTCGTCGACGGGCAGCTCCGGCAGCGCCAGCCGACGGGAGGACCTGCGCATCCGCTCGCCGTTCGCCTCGGGGCGGAAGGTCCAGATCGAGCCGTCGTCGTGCCGGTAGGCCTTCATCCCCTCGAAGATCTCCTGCGCGTAGTGCAGGACGGCGGTCGCAGGGTCCAGGGTGAGCGGCCCGTAGGCGCCGATGCGAGCGGCGTGCCACCCCTCGTCGGGGGTCCACTCGACGGTGAGCATGTGGTCCGTCATGTGCACGCCGAAGCCGGGCGTCGCCAGGATCTCGGCGAGGTCCTCGTCGCTGGTGAGGTCGGGGCGCTCCTGGAAGGCGATCTCGAGGCTGCTGTCGGACCTGGTCATGGGCGCAGGCTACTGCTACCCGGCGAGGCGGGCGGCGACGGCGTCACCGATCTCCGAGGTACGCCGCGGGGTGCCGTCGCGCCCGGCGAGGTCGGCGAGCACGGCCTCCTCGACACGTCGCGCCGGCTCCTCGAGACCGAGGTGGTCGAGCATCAGTGCCACGGACAGGATCGCCGCGGTGGGGTCGGCCTTCTGCTGCCCGGCGATGTCGGGGGCGGACCCGTGGACGGGCTCGAACATGGAGGGCGCCGTCCGGTCGGGGTTGACGTTGCCGCTCGCCGCCAGCCCGATGCCGCCGGTGATCGCGGCGGCGAGGTCGGTGATGATGTCGCCGAAGAGGTTGTCGGTGACGATGACGTCGAACCGCTGCGGGTCGGTGGTCATGAAGATCATCGCGGCGTCGATGTGGAGGTAGTCGACCTCGACCTCGGGGAACTCCGCACCCACCTCACCCACGATGCGTGACCAGACCGCGCCGGCGTTGACCAGCACGTTGGTCTTGTGGACGAGGGTGAGCTTGCGCCGCGGGCGCCGGGAGGCACGGGCGAACGCATCGCGCACGACGCGCTCCACGCCGAAGGCGGTGTTGACCGAGACCTCGGTGGCCACCTCGTGCGGCGTGCCCACGCGGAGGGCGCCGCCGTTGCCGGTGTAGGGGCCCTCGGTGCCCTCGCGGACCACCACGAAGTCGACCTCACCCCGATCCAGCACCTGCGCGGCGAGCGGGGACGTCACGCCCGGGTAGATGCGCGAGGGCCGCAGGTTGACGTAGTGGTCGAGCTCGAAGCGCAGTCGCAGCAGCAGGCCCCGCTCGAGGATGCCGGGAGGCAGGTTGGGGTCACCCGGCTTCCCGCCGACGGCGCCGAGCAGGATCGCGTCGTGACCCCGGATCTCCTCCAGGACCGAGTCGGGAAGCACCTCGCCGGTGCGCAGGTAGCGCTCGGCGCCGAGGTCGTAGCGCTCCGTCTCGAACTTCAGCTCGGCAGGGGCGGCCACCGCGAGCACCTTGAGCGCCTCGTCGGTGACCTCCTGCCCGATGCCGTCGCCGGGGATGACGGCGAGACGCTGCTGCGACGAGGAGGTCTGGGTCATGCCGCGGACTCTAGTTGTCGTCGGGGGCCTCGCCGTCGGTGTCTCGGGCGCCGACCGAGGCACCGACGAGGTCGCGCTCCCAGTAGCGCGGTCGGCGCGTCGGCGCGGCCATCGGCTCGGTCTCGTCGGGTCGGTGGCGGGCGGGTCCCCACTCGGGATACATGCTGTACATCTCAGGTCTCTCTCGCTCGTGTGCTGTGCAGTGTCTGGTCGGTCGGTCGGTCGCGGACGGTCCGCGGACGAGTGAGAGGGTCCGGCGACGGCGGACGGGTCGCGTCGTGGACGACGGGGAAAGCCCTCGAGAGACCTGCTGGATCTCAGCGGATGCGCTCTTCTTCACTCACCGCGGGTCGTAGGGCCGTACAACGCCAGACTCCGCGGCGAGGTGGCCCTACTAGGAGGCCCCGCCGCGGCGGCTGATAAGTACGAAGAAGGTCCGCATGACCTGGCCACCGTAGCGACGATGCGCGCACCCCACACCCGACTTTCGTCCCATTCCCACTGGGTGAGACGCGTGCCCGCATGCTGGGCACAGCACGGCGGCAGTGACAGGATCGCCGCCATGAGCGCACCCCCGGACGTCCCCGAGGTCGTCGCCCGAGCGTTCGACGCATCGAGGCGACGCGGCTATGCGTCCTTCTGCCGCAACGAGACCGGGCGCCTGCTGGCGACCCTCGCGGCCGCGAGCCGAGGCACGGTGGCCGAGTTCGGGACCGGCTGCGGTGTGGGCACCGCCTGGCTGCGCAGTGGCGTCCGGGCCGGCACCCGCATCCTCAGTGCCGAGCTGGACACCGATCTCGCCGGGGCCGCCGCGGACATCTTCGCCCAGGACGACCGGGTCGAGGTGGTCGCGGCCGACTGGTCCACGCTGCGCGACCGTGGACCCTTCTCGCTCCTCTTCCTCGACGCGCGCGAGCCCGAGGCGAGCGGCCCCGACGCCGTCTGCGACCTCGTCGAGCCCGGCGGTCTCGTCGTGCTCGACGACTTCACGCCCTGCGACTCCTGGCCACCGGTCTCCGGCGGACGCGTGGACAACCTGCGGGAGGCCTGGCTCACCGATGACCGCTTCACCGCGGTGGAGCTCATGGTCGCCTGTGACACGGCCACGCTGGTGGCCACCAAGCGCTGAGCCGGGCGCGCCCCCCGCCCGGTGTCGGCATACTGAGCTGGTGGCCACCCACGACAAGCTCCTGGTCACCCACGGCGCAGCGCTGCGTCGCAAGTACGGCGGCGCCGGGGCCGACCGGGTGCGCGACGCCCTCGACGCCCTCGTCTCCGCGGACGAGGCCCGCGGTCTCGACAGCCATGTGCTCGACCTGGACAACTACCAGTCGATGCGCGCCGTGGGGTCGACGCGCGTGCCCGATGGCGACTGGGTGGCCACGCTCCGCGCGGCAGACCGGGCCTGCGCCCGCTACGCGCCGTCCTACCTCGTGATCGTCGGCGCGACCGACGTCGTCCCCCAGGCGCAGGTGGACAACCCGTTCGCGGGCATGGGCGACGACCTCGACCCCTACGTGCCCGCCGACCTGCCCTTCGCCTGCGACCTGCCCGACGACGGCACCGGCCCGTGGGAGGCGCTGGGCCAGGGCGCGCGACTGGACCCGAGCGACCTGCTGGCGGTCACCCGGGTCGTCGGCCGCATCCCCGACGTGGTCGGCGCGACCGACCCCGCGTTCCTGCTCGGCGTCCTCGAGGCAGCCGCCGGCTACACCCAGCGCGGGCCGGCGGCCTACGAGCAGGTCTTCGCGCTCACGGCCGCGGCCTGGCACGGCTCGACCCAGCTGAGCGCGACCCTGCTCCCGGGGCCGACCCCGCAGGTGTTCGACAGCCCACCCGCCACGAGCGGCTGGACTGAGGCCCAGCTCTCGCCCCTGCTGCACCTCGTCAACTGCCACGGAGGGGACACCACCCCCGACTGGTTCGGCCAGGAGACCGACGGCCCGGTGGACACCGTCGCGCTCTGCCCCGAGGACGTCGACGGTCGCCTGGTCGACGGCACTGTCGTCGCCGCCGAGTGCTGCTTCGGCGCGATGCACCAGGAGCCCGCGTCGCAGGACGGCCGGCTGCCGATGATGTGGGCCTACCTGCGCAGCGGGGCGTACGCCGCGGTCGGCTCCTCGTCGACCGCCTACGGACCAGCCGACGGCAACGGCCAGGCCGACCTGATCTGCCGCTTCTTCCTCGAGAACGTCGTGGCGGGTGCGTCGTCGGGCCGGGCGCTGCTGGAGGCGCGGCAGCGGTTCGTGCGCGAGTCCGGTGCGATGGCTCCGGAGGACCTGAAGACCCTGGCCCAGTTCGACCTCCTGGGTGACCCGAGCCTGCACGCGGTGGCGTTGCCGGCCCCGCACGCCGCACCCGCCAGGGCCGGGGTGTCGCCCAAGGGTCGACGCGCCGGGCGCCGCGCCGCGCTCGCCGCCACCGGGCGGGCCCTGGACGGCGCCGTCGGCCGCGCCGGTCGCCGCCGTCGCCGGGCCGAGACCGACCGCCGCGGGCTGGCACGCCGTGCCGGACTGCGCGAGGGGGAGGTCGGTGAGGTGACGACGTTCGGGGAGCACCGACGCGGACCGCGCCGCGGCACTCGCTACCACGTCGCCCCGGTGCGGGTCGGTCGGCGCTCCGGCTTCCTGTCCGCACGCGAGGAGGACGGCCGGATGGACACCCGCGTGGTCCTCCGCAAGTGAGCGGCTCCGGGTCGCCTCCACCCGGCGGCCAGGGCAGCGGCTCCACCGGTGGGCGGGCGGAGCAGCTCGAGGGCGTCCTGCGTGTCCGCGTCGTCGACGCGGGGTCGAAGGCGGCCATGCCCGCAGCGGTCCTCGAGACGGGCGCCGAGACCGTCGTGCTGCGGCGGCGTGGTGCCGTCCGCCTGGACGCCGAGCCCGAGCTGACGGCCTACGAGGGCAGGCGGGTGCGCGTCGTCGGCACCCGGTCGTGGCGCACGTTCGTCGTCGACTCGGTGGAGCCCCTCGAGGATCAGCCCTCCGCGGGGTGACCCCGGCCCAGGCGTCGCCCGGCGATCGAGCGGCGAGCGGCCGTCGAGGTCACAGGTCTCGACAAGCTCGACCGACGACACGGGCCTCGGGGTGACCCCGGCCCAGGCGTCGCCCGGCGATCGAGCGAGCGGCCGTCGAGGTCACCAGGTCTCGACAAGCTCGACCGACGACAAGGTCAGCGGGGCGTGACCGACACCAGGCGGAGCGCGGCGTAGGGCCAGCGCTGGGCGAGGTCCACCACGCTCGCACCGGCCGGCAGGCCCACCGGGTCGGCGGCGCAGCGGTCGCCGGCGGAGGCAGCGATGCCGACGAGCAGCACCCGGTGGTGTGCGTCGACGTCGGAGAGGTCCACGTCGATGGGCACCGCCCTCGGCAGCCGGGCGTCCAGCGTCACGGTCAGGGGGTTGCGTCCCGGTGCCGGGCCGCCGACCGTCCAGCCCGCCGGCACGGCAGGGTTGCCACCTCCGGCCACCCCTCTCGCCCAGGTCACGATGCCGTCGGCGGGCGTGGTGAGCAGGTCCGGCCCGGACGTGCCGGAGCGCCACAGGAGCATCGCGTAGGCGTCACCGGGCGGCACCCGTCTGGTGTCTCGGTGGTGGAGCAGCACGTCGACGGTCGACGGCTCCGAGTGCACCACCCAGCGGTCCGCCACCACGCTCCTCGGCTGCACCGACTCCAGCAGGTCGACCTCCGTCGCCACCGCACCGGGGGCGAGCGGCGTCTGCCACGCGGGGCGGTACACCGCCAGCGGGTGCCCTGCGAGCTCGGAGACGGTGAGGTCGGGCGCGAGCCGTGTCCCGCCGACGACCCCCTCCCACAGCCTGCGGTCGATGAAGCGCCCCAGGGGGAGGCGCCGCCGTGCGCGCTCCAGCTCCACGAGGTCGCCGAAGGCGTCGGTCCACAGCCCCGACGGCACCACGGACGGGTAGAGCCACCGGAAGGCGGTCTGGAAGGTCCACAGCTGGTAGGCCGGCACGTTGCCGGCGCTGATGACCTGGCCTCCGTAGGCGGGCGCTGCCGCCGGGTCCTGCCGCGGCCGGACGGTGATGTCCGGGCTGGCGAAGGCCGGCTCGGGGGTGGCGGTGGGCGACCTGCGGGGGTTGGCCATCGCGGTCGGGAGACGTCTCCGGTCGTCGCGGGCGTGGACCCGCAGGTAGGTCCGCGCCGGCTCGGTCGGCGCCCGCAGGTCGACCTCCCAGACCCCGCGCGCCTGCACGCCCGCGCGCAGCAGCCTCGGGGCTGCGGCGTCGGCCGGGTCGTGCCAGATCGACAGGTCCTGCACCGCCGCCTGCGGCAGGCCGTTGACGAAGCCCGGCCGTGGCCACGTGTGGTTGTTCGAGGGGAAGGGTGCACGGACACCGCGCCACACCGCGGTGACGGTGCCGACGTAGACCTCGCGGGTGTTCTCGGGGTCCACCACGACGGAGTACGCCGGGTCGAGCGGCCCGGGCGTGCCGGCGGGGGCCGGCGGGGACGGCGGGTCCATGGCGCGGCGCAGCCCGGTGCCGACCAGCACGCCGTTGAGGTCGTCCCACAGGTAGCAGGTGTCGGTGGCGGTGTTGGCGGGGTCGCCGGTCGTCGTGAGGTAGAAGTCGCGGCTGCCGGGCACCACCGCGATGTCGGTGAGCACGGTGCCGGCGGGCACCGTCGCCGGGGTGAGCACGACGGTGGCCGTCCACTGCCCCGCCGGTGCCTCCACCCAGCGGATCACGCCCTGGCTGAACAGCACGAGCAGGTTCGTCGGGGACTGCCACTTGACGGTGACCACGCTCAGCATCGGCCCGACGTTGCCGGTGACGCCGACCCACGGCGCGGGCACGAGCGGTCCCAGCGCCGCGTCCGTGGGGACGCCGCGGTAGGACTGGCCCGGCCGCTCGCCGCCACCGGCGAAGCGCGGGTCGGTCGCCGCGCCGTTGGGGTAGGGCAGCACCCGCCAGGCGTTGGTGCCGGCGAGCCCGACGTTGTCGCTGATCCACACGCGCTGGGTGCCGAGCGCGAGCCGGGCGGCGCTGCCCGCCCCCGTCGCCACGATGGACGCCCCGGAGTAGAAGTCCGAGATGCCCTGCTGGTCCTCGCGGTCACCCCCGGCGACGCCGCCGCCGGCAGTGCGCGCGATCGGCCCGACGAAACCGAAGCGCGGCAGGCTGAACCAGCTGCCGGCGGTCCACTGGGAGATGACGTACTGCGAGAGCCGCGGGTGGAAGACGGTGCCGCCGCCGTCGCCGACGAGGATCTCCTCCCACAGCGTGTCCCCGGAGCGCACCTGGGTGCCGTTGTCCTGGAAGCCGGAGGCCACGAAGTGCGTCGAGGTCGGGTGCGCGGCGACGAACGTCGGCTGCAGCACCGCCATGCCCGTCGACCTGGCGGCGAAGGTGTTGACCCGCCCCGCCTGGGTGGAGAGGTAGACGCCACCGTCGCAGCCGACCCAGACCTGCCGGTTGGGCGCGGCGCCGGCCAGCACGATGCGGTGCACGTCGGCGTGGACGTTGTTGCCGATGAGCCCAGCTCGGTCGGCCCCCTCGCCGGCCCCCGCCGGAGCCGGGGGAGGCGGCGGAGGTGCCGGTGCGCCACGGCGGGAGACGCCCTCGGTGGCACGCAGCACCCAGGGTGTGGCCGGGGGCGGTGCCGGCGGGGAGGCCACGACGTCGAAGCACCAGAGGCTCGCGCCGATGCCCGCACCCGTGGGGTCGGTGCTGACGTCGAAGAAGGAGCCACCGAGGTAGACGCGGTCGGTGCCGGCCACGACGTCGACGGCGATCGCCTGGTCGTAGTCGCGCTGCCCGTCCCAGAGACCTGGGGGACGGCGCCCACGCGCTGCACGGCCGCACCGGCGACGGTGATGTCGGGCACCTGGAACAGCGCGGGCGTGTCGGGGAAGGCCGAGCCCGGGGTCTGCGCGAGCGCGGTGAGGACGTAGAGCCGGTTGGTGCCGGGTGCCACGGCGAGACTGCTGCGCCCCTGGATCCCGGTGGCCGACACCGGGTCGTTGCAGCCGGGCACCCAGGAGAACGTGCCGCCGTTGTCGGGGCTCACCGCGACGCCCCGCGCCACACCCGGCGCGGGATCCGCAAGCGCCACGACCACGGTGCCTCCCGGCAGCCACACCACGTCGGTGACGGGCGGCGTGCTGGATCCGGCAGGTGGGGCCGGAGCGCCGTACGCGAGCTGGTCGATCGACGTCAGCTTCGTCCACTGGTACTCGTCGTGCCCGGCCGGAGCCGGGTCACCCACGTGCGTGCGGGTGCCCAGGAAGAGCCCGCCGCTGGTGGCGGCGAGCACCCTGTCCAGGTGGTCTCCGCTGGACCCGGCGGTGGCACCGGGCTCGCGGACGAGCCGGAAGACCCCCGCCCCCTCGAGCACGCCGATGCCGGCCTCCGGCTCCCACGGGTTGGCACCCACGAGGGCGTTCGCCGGGGCGATCGCGGCGAGGATGCCGAGCCCGCCGAAGCTGGTCTCCCCGATGGGCGACAGCCTGGGAATGTCCTCCCCCGTCCCGACGAGGACGACGTCGCCGGCCGCGGTCCCACCGAAGTCGACGAGCAGCGCGCCGCAGGACTGGGCGTTGTTGGCGCCGCCGGAGCGCGCCTCCCGGTCGGCCCAGCCGCCGACGGGGTCCCAGCTGGTGCCGCCGTCGGCGGAGTACCAGACCCCGCCCATGGCGCTGGCGGCGTACACCCGCCGCCCGTCGCCCGAGACCGCGATGTCACGGATGCGACCGCTGACCCTCGGCCGCCCTCCGCCCTGCCCGCGCCGGACGACCGCCGGCCCGATCGGCACCCAGCGGCGCACGTCGCCGGTGGGGAACGCCTTCTGCCGCGCCCGCCCGCGACCCCGGCCCTTGGTGGGCGGCGGCTCCGCGACCTTGGCGGAGGCCTCCTGGACGGCGGCGAGGTCGAAGTCCCCGGCGCGCGCGACGACGTGGCGGTGCCGGCCCAGTGCCCGGTCGCGCTTCGCGGCGCGGCTCATGACGTGCCGCCCGGTGCTCCGGGGCCGGCGCCGGCGTCCGGCTCGGGCGGGGTGACCCGGATCCAGCCCTCCTGCGCCTCGTGCGGCAGCCGGGGCAGGTACGCCGTCTGGGTGGCGGCGAGGATCGGGTCGTCGCGCCACGTGAGCTCGCCGGTGCGGCGGGTGAAGGTCTGCTTGTCACCGAGCAGGCTGACCAGCGGCAGCCGGATCTCGGCAGGGTCGACGAGCACTGGCCCGACCCTCACCGACGGCATCACCTTGGTGAGACCAGGCGCCACCCAGCTGTCGGCCAGCGCCAGGTCCTTGCGAGGCAGCACCCCCGAGGTGAGGTGGGCGCGCCCCGCGGGCAGCATGAGCAGCGTCAGCACGACAGCCCGCCGCGGGCGGACCAGCAGCCGGCCGTCCGTCACCAGGTAGGGGTGGTCGAGGGTCGTCTCCCCGGGCACCGCCTGCTGGTCGGCGGTGCCGAGCACGCCCAGCTGGCTGACGTGGCGGCCGCTGTCGCGTGCGTGCTCCTGGAGCACCTTGTCCACGAGGTGGAGGTGCTCGAGGTCGTCGCCGACGAAGTAGCCGAGCAGGGCGTCGTCGCTGCGCGCCAGGCTGCCGAGGTGGACCTCGACGAGCTGGTCGGCCAGCGCGTCGTACGCCGCACGCCGCGCCTGCTCGCCCCCGGGGGCGGTGACCTCGAGCTCGGCCACGTCGTCGGGCACGTCGAGGCAGAGGGTGGTGCGCACGACCGCGATCGGCCGTCCGACCAGCCCTGCGACGGTGCCGCTCCCGAGGGCGCCGTAGGTGTCGACCGTCCACAGCGTGGTGTCGACGGCCTTGAGCAGCGCGGTCAGGGCGGTGTCCGTCGACGGTGCCGCGGCGGCGCGGGCGGCGGCGTCGGCCCGCACGAGGGCGGCGGCGACCTCGGCCACCACCCGCGACTGGGCGGGCACGTCGACGAGCGGTCCGGCGTCCGGGGGCACCGGGCGGCCGGGAGCCGGCTCCCACATGACGGCCCCGGTGACCGGGTCGTGGCCGACCTCACCGAGCGCGTCGCCCGTGGTGGTGAAGACCTCGAGGGTCTCGTCGATGTGGTCCGGGAGCAGGAAGCCGGCCACGGGGTTGGTCGCGGCAGCGGGGTCGAGCTGGTCCACGAACGCCTCGCCGAGGAGCTCCGGGGCGGTGCCCGAGGGGGGTGCGGCATCGACGAGACGCCAGAGCCAGCGGGCGGACCCTTGGATGCGCGGGCGCACGCGGATGGTGCGGGGCGCGCCCGCGACCTCGAGCTCGACGGTCGACTCCAGGGCTTCGAGCACGGCGGTGGTGGCGTCCAGCGTGCGGCCGAAGGCGTCGACGAGGCGCAGCTCGTCGAGTCGCAGCGTGCCCCCGAACAGCACCGTCGGCTCCCCCGAGGCGGTGGGCTTCCCTCCGGTGGACCGCTCGACCACCCCGGTGAAGTCGATGCCGAGGAGCTGCTCGCGGATCCCGTCGAGGGAGGCGGACACGAGGTCGAGCGGGGCGCGCAGGTCTCCGAGGCGCTGCAGCACCGCTGCGTCGCCGAAGGCGTCTCGGCCGCGGGTGGCCTGCCGCTGCAGCTCGCTGCCGACCCATGCCGCCACGGCCGCGGTCAGTGAGTCGGCCAGGCCCGGACCGAGCAGGGACCGGCCGGTCACGGTGGTGGCGAAGGGCGTCGCACCGGGCCCGGCGGCGTCCGCGGGCTCGAGGTCGAACCCGTCGAGGGTCCAGCCGTCGAGCCCGGTGGAGCCTTCGAGCGTGACCTTCCACTCCACCCAGAGCGGCACCCACGGCTGGCGCCACGTGGTGTGCGCGACCGGGCTCGGCGGTGTGCCGCGGACCAGCGAGAACCTTGCCATCTCCGCAGCCACCTGCTGCTTGGCCGCCCGGGCGGCGACCCCGTGATCGCTCCACGCGGACGCGGCCTTGGGCCGGGGGAACGAGACGTGCGCCGTGCCGTCGTAGGAGCCGTCGGTCCCGTGCAAGCGCACCATCTCGGCGGTCAGCCGCCGCAGCATCGGCCCCTCCAGCTCCGGCTCCGGCGCCCCGGCGGCGACCAGCCAGCGGTGACCGTAGGGGTTGAGGAGCACGGCCTCGCGCACCACGGTGAGCACCTCGTCGGGGACCGCTCCCGAGCCGAGCGTGGGGAGCACCGTCGCCCCGTCCACGATGCCGTCGTGGCCGGGCACCGCGGCGCCCGGGTAGCGGCAGCCGAGCCTGCCGTTGTCGTCGAAGAGCCCGTCGCCGTGGTGGCGGTGGCTGGCCCCCGCACCGCGCACCGCCAGGACGAACGGCGCCGGGCGGTGGTAGCGCGGGACGGGTCGCTCGACCTCACGCACCTGGGGCGTCGCGGGAGCGGGGCGTGGTGGCGGCTCCTGCTGGGCGCCGCGTGGCCTGCCCGCCGGCCGCTTCCCACCGGCGGCGTCCACGCTCGAGGTGATGTCGTCGAGGTCGAAGGTCTGCCGCCACCGCAGCCTCGCCTCGCCCACGCCGAACGCGTCGGAGGTCACCCGGGGCTCCTTGGTGGGGCGGGACGTCCCCTCACGGTCGGCCGCCGCCCGTGCGGCCGACCCGGACGGGTTGACCGCGGCGCGGCCCTTGCGGCCGACCGTCATCGGACCGGCGGCCAGCGTGTCCTCGGCGCGGAGCCGGTCGGGCCGGGCCCCGGCGACGGGGCCGCCGGGGAGCGCCCAGAAGCCGCTGGTGTGCTCGCGCTCCCCCAGGTCGTCGAGCCCGTCGGTGCTGCCCAGTCGCGAGACCATGCCCGCGCTGAAGGCGGCCACGACGTCCTCGACCGCGCCGCGCCGGTCGGCGTCGCCCTCGTGGAGGGCCGCGGCACCGAAGGCGGCCACGACGTCGTCCAGGTCGGAGCCGAGCGCGACGGAGAGGGAGTCGGGCGCCGGGCGGTCGTCGGCCCCCGGCAACGGTCCCCGCACCGGCACGCCGAGCACGCTGCCGTGCAGGAGCGAGTCGTAGCGCGGGAGCGCGTCGGCGACCACGACCGAGCCGACCTTGTCGACGGGGTAGGCGACGGAGAAGGAGGTGGCGTCCCAGGCCCCGGAGAGCTTCCGGCCGTCGCCGCCGACCACCGTGGTGGGTGGCTCGTCGTCCGGCGCATCGAGACCGAGGCCCTCCCGGAGCCGCGAGACCCGGGGGTCGGGGCCCAGCATCGCGGTCTCGTCACCGTCGTGGTCCACCGTCCAGCCCAGGGTCGCGAGGACCCGGTCGAGCTGGTCGGGTCCACGGGCACCGGCCAGCGGGTCCTGCGCCTGGTCGCGCCACCAGCCCGCGACGGTGTAGACGGCCTGGTCGTCCTCCCACCCGTCCGGGGCCTCGGCGGCCAGCTCGTCGAGGTCGCCCAGGTCGTCGTACAGGCCGAACCTTCCGGCGCTGGCGGCGTACGACGCCGTCCACGTCGTGCTGTCCGAAGCACCGGTGAGCGGGTCGAAGGTCGGCACCTCGGAGTCGCTCTGCGCCGGGAAGGTGCCGGTGTAGCCCGCCAAGGGCACCACGACCGCGCTCCGTGCGTCGATGACCCAGCCCGTGGCCTGCACGGTGCGCCGGCCGACCGGCTGAAGTGTCCGCACCACGACCCAGGTGTCCGGGAGCGTGTGACGCATCGTCAGCGTGCGGGTGTCCTCGTCGTGGCCGCCGGCGAGCAGGGAGTCGGGCATCGCCCAGTGCAGGTGGACACCCGGCTTCAGGCTGTCCGGCGTCGCGAACGGCGGAGGGTCGAGCTGGCGGCCGGTGAGCGGGACCACCGGCACCGGCTCGTCGGTGGTGGTGACCAGCGCCTGGACGTCGACCGGCACGAGGATGCGGCGTCGGCGGGGCAGCCGGGGGTCCCAGGTGCCGATGAGGTCGCGGTCGACGCCGAGGCGTCCGAGCACCTCGAACCGGGGCGTGGCGAGTGCGCGCTCGATGGCGGTCCGGCTCAGCGAGAGGGAGAACTGGTCGTCGAGAGGTGGGGTCATGAGCGTTCCTGGGCGAAGACGGAGACCATCACCGAGTAGCGGACGGTGGGCTTGAAGACGGACGTGAGGGTGAGCTTCTCGGGGTCGCCCCACACCTGGCGGAAGGGGAAGCGGACGAGCTGCATCGCGTACTCCGCGCTGTTCATGCCCTCCTCGTCGTCGGCGCCGCTGCCGGCGATCGGTTGGAGGGTGCGCTCCAGCCGCTTGATGTCGACGACCCCGCTGGCGCCCGCCCGGAACGGCACCGTGACGGGATCGTGCGAGAGGTCCTCGAACGTCGAGGCGTTGCGGGGCTTGAGGGTGGCACTCACGCGGCCGGCCGCGGTCTCGCTCTCGTCGAAGCCGAACTGCACACCCTGCCGCGGCTCCTCCAGGTGGACGACCTTGGGGACGCCGTCGAAGAGGCACAGCAGCACCGCGGGCGCGAGCCGCTCCAGCCGCAGCAACGAGATCCGCCCCTCGGCGTTCTCCGGCACCTCGGCGTCGTCAGCCCCTGCCGGGTCGACGTCGAAGGCCCTGACGTGCAGGGCGGGCCAGCCCGAGACCGCCCGGGAGCGCAGCAGGAACCCGCTCACCGCGCCCCCTCCGCCACTGATGCGGGACGTCCCCGGCCGTCGGCGCTGGTTGCGCTCCTCGGTGTCGAGCTCGGCCCTGATGTCGGCGTACCGGGCGGCGAGGTGGGCACGGTCGTCGCTGTTCGCGGTGCCCACCGAGAGCGCCCCCTGCACCAGGGCGTCGGTCCACCGGCGGTCGAGGTAGAACCAGCGGATGGACTCCTCCGGCAGCAGCGCCGAGTCGGGCACCAGGTAGGAGAACGGCAGCGCCTGGAGGAGCCGCAGCTGCAGCAGCCACGCGCGGAGCTCCGCAGGGATCACGCCATCGACCTCGTCGTCGGTGACCGGCCCGATCGGCGGCAGCTCTGCTCGCAGGTGCTCGCCGATGCGGTCGAGCACGACCTGCGCGTCGTACCTGATCACGGCCCCTCCCTTCCGCCTGGCCCGGGGGTGCCCGGGCGCCGTGACAGTGCCGACTTGACGATCGCGTCGAAGCGCGGGTCCTCGACGAGCGCGTCGACGGCGAGCCGCTCCAGCGTGCCCGCGAGGCGGGGCTGCAGGACCGCGTTGAGGACTCCCGCGTCGAAGCCGCGTCGCACCTTGGCCACCGGCGCGTCAGCGGTGGCCAGCCGCCCGAGCACGGTCTGAGGTGACCCCGAGAAGGTCGCGGCGTCGAGCCCCAGGCCGGTGGCGAGGACCTCGTTCACGGCCGGAGGCTCGTCGCCGAGGACCGGACGACCGGGGGTCACCAGGGGGCTGGGGTCGCCGAGGAACTGCTCGGGCTTTGTGGCGACGACGCCGGCGAGGACGCCCGCCAGGTGCCCTCCCAGGTCACGGTCGACCAGGATCTCGTGCGCCCCGAGCTCGGCCAGGATCGACCCCTGTCCGGCCAGGGCCGCCTCCCGCTGGGCCGCCTGGTAGCCGAGCTGTCGCCAGCGCAGCAGCGAGGACACCATCGACGGCCGCGACAGGGCGAGGAGACGGCCGATCTCGAAGGCAGCGGCGAGCGAGATGTCCTCGCGCCCGTCCGGCACGACGACGCGCACCTGGTCGGCGGTGTGGGCGAGCGGGAGTCGTCCCTCCGGCGCGTCGGCGGTGGGGTGGGGCACGAAGGGGCCGCGGTACCAGGACCGCACCCCGTCGCCGCGCCGGGTGCGGTGCGCCAGGCCGACGTGACCGGTCTCGACGCTCTCCAACGGTGGACGACCCACGGCCTCGTCGGCGCTGATGTCCTCGGTGGTGCCGAGGAGGCCGGAGCGCAGCTTCTCCATGAGCCGCCTGAACGTGACCTTGCCGGTCGAGGTGAAGCCCCAGTGCAGCAGCACGGGGAACACCAGGGTCGGGTCGAGCGACGGCAGCTTGCCGCCCACGAAGCCGGAGACCGCGGCGGTGCGGAAGGGGTCGGCCATCGCGGTGTACACCTCGGCGACGCCGGCGTCGGCGACCTGCTGCGTCCAGCCCTCCCGCGGGCGCAGGGGTGAGGCGAGGCCGTCGTCGAGAGCTGCCCGGCTGGTGCTCGTCCCGGCTGGTCCGGCCTTCGGCTGCGCCGCTCCCGCCCCGTGGGGCAGCGCCGCGGAGCCGGCGGTCGTGAAGGCTCCGGGCGTGTAGTGGGTCGAACCCATCGATGCGTGGTCGATGTCCGCCAGCGTCACCGCCGTCGCATGGGCGACCGAGAACGGCTTGCCGGTGAACTTCGAGGGCTCGGGCGCCTTCTCCAGCAGCCGGTCGAACTGCTCCGACAGGTTCACCAGGCAGGCGAGGTACTTGACCGGCACCTCGTTGCCCTCCGCGTCCAGCCCTGGCAGCGGGAGGCGGTTCGCGATCACGACGGCGAGGTAGCCGTCGTCGTCGCCCATCATCAGCTCGGTGTCGTCGACGTCGACCTCACGGGCGTGGGCGAGCAGCCGGACCTCCTCCTGGGTGGGGAAGACCCGGTCCACGACGGACTTGCGGACCGCCAGGCAGTTGCCGAGCTCGACGTCGGCCGGCCGGTCCAGCTCCACCCCGTCGGTGACGCACTGCGCGACGGCCTGGTTGAGGCGCATCTCGGCCTCACCCTCGGCGATGACGACCAGTGCCAGCCAGGGCTCGCCCTCGTGGCCCTCCTGGACCGTGCGCTCCCAGGGCAGGGTCCGACGCCGGATCACCACCTGGGGCAGCCGGGAACCGTAGGCACCCTCGCTGCCGGCCGGCGGGAAGGTGGAGAGCACCTGGTCGGGCGGGAGCTGGTACTGCGGGGAGCGGACCCGGACGTGCGTCGCCAGCTCCTCGACCTGCAGGTCATCGGTCTCCAGCACCTCGCCCGGGCGGCTGGCGGACAGCTCCTGGGCGCTGGTGAGCCGGTAGTCGCCGGCCGTCAGCGGCGGGTCGACGCGGGAGTAGAGGCGGAAGTGCCCCTCGGGGACGGTCATCGGCTGTTCCTCCCGCGTCTCCAGGTGAGGGTGCATCCACCACGACCGGCGTCGGCGCCGCCCGCCTCGTCGCTCAGGCGACCCGGGGCCAGCAGCCGCGCGGTGCTGGTGGCGACGCCGAACCGGCTCAGCGCCGCGGCCGTCTGCTCGACCGGGTCGGTGCCCGCCAGGACACCGGTGAGCCGCCAGGTCGAGCCCGTGGCGACCCGGACAGCGACCGACGCGGCGCCGGGCACCGTCTGGGGGCCTCCGGGGTCGCCCGGTGGGACGGGCTCGACGGGGTAGACGGCGCAGACCTGCGACCCGCTGACCACCAGGGTGGGCTCCACGAGCGCACCGGCGCGGTCGCGCGCACGGACCGCGCCGTGCAGCGTGAGACCCATGTCCTCGACCCGCTCGGGGTCGCTCGACTCGACCACCACCACCACCGTGCGCACCGGGGCCTGGCCATCCCCTCCGGTGAAGGAGGTCAGCACGGTGTCGGCGCCCCGCACCGCCTCGCCCGCGAGGCACCAGCTCACGGTCGGCGCCGCCCCGGCGTTGTCGAGGGTGAGCACGCACCCTGCGGCGAGCGCGGTGCCGGTGCCGAGCGAGACGACCTGGGACCGCACGTGCCAACCCGCCATCCCCTCGGCCGGCGCCACCGTCGCGCCCGCCTGTGCCACGACGTACGCCGTGCCGGGTGCCACGGTCGCCTCCCCCGACTGCGTGCGGTCGGCCAGCACGACACCGTCACCGCGGAGCAGTGTCACCCGGGCGGAGCCGTCGACGACCAGCCGTGGCCGCCGGGACTGGGCTGCAGCGGTGTCCAAGGCGTGGTCGGGGGCGTGGAGCGCCACGACGTCGCCGGGACGCAGGGGCGTCGAGGCGCCGCGGCTGCGGCCCGCCTTGGGGATCGCACCGCCGAGACCGGTGAGCCCGGCGACGGCCGAGGCCGCCGGCCCGACCCCGAGCGGGAAGGACTGGACCGTGCCGGACGCGCCGGTGCGCGGCACAGCGCGCGGCACGAAGGTGCGCTGTCGTCCGCCGCTGGCGGTCGCACCGGGTGGCAGCGAGACGTCGAGCTGCACGGGCAGGTGGCGTCCCATCCGCGCGAGCACCGACGACGTGGTCGGGGCGGGACGGCGGGGCAGCTGCCCGTCGGCAACGGTGGTGCCTTGCCGGCGGGCGGTGACGTCGGCGCCGGAGGCGAGGAAGCCCACGACCCGGGGGTCACGGGGCGGCGCTGGTGCGACCTGGTCGGGCTTCTCCATCACCTCGCGCAGGACGTTGTCGCCGTTGAGCTGAGCGAGTCCGTCGGCGAGCGTGCCGAAGCGCGGCGGCGCCGCCGTGCGGCCGACGTACGAGGCCCTGTCGAGCCGGCTGCGCACGCCGTTCGCCTGCGGCCCGTCGCGGACGAGCTCCGGTGGTGCGGCGAAGAGCAGGTCGCGGGCCGCGGACAGTGCCGCGGCGGCAGTCGTCGGCGTGGGGACGGTCACCCCGTCGGCACGGGTCAGCAGCGTGGCCCGGGGACCCATGTCCGCCTGCAGGGGCAGCCTGCGTCGCAGCCCGGTGGTGACGCGTGTAGAAGCTGACGCTCGGGCCCGGCGGGGGCATCGTCGCCGAGGCCACGAGGGTCACCTGGTTGCCGGTGGTCAGCACGTCGCCCGCCGGGAGGGCCGGCTTGGGGGTGCCGGGCGGGTCGGGCGGGCCCCAGACCCCGAGGGGGAACGACCCGGTCGCGATCCGGCTGCCGTCAGGCGCCGGGTCCGAGGCGGTGATGTTGCTCGCGACCTTGGCGAGCCCGGCCGCCTGCTCCTCCCAGTCGCCGGAGTCCTGGTCGAGCTTCTCGAGCGTGAGCCGCAGCCGGGAGGTGCCCAGGGTCGCGCGCATCGGGTTCAGGCCCAGTCCCGTGCCGGCGCCGTCGGAGCGGACGACGCTCCTCTCGACCTCGGACGGGAGCCCCACGGCGAAGGACTTCGTCGGCACGCTGGTGGTGACGGTGAGCTCGAACTCGGCGTACACCTCGAAGGGCCGGTCCACGGTGCCGTCGGGGGTTGGCGCCGAGCGCTCCCCGTCGGTGGCGCTCGGCAGCGAGCCGCGGCCGGTGATCGCGGTGAGTGCCCGGGCCACGCCGCCGTCGGCCGGCTCGAGGTACTTCTCGACGAAGCCTGGCCAGTCCTGCTGGATCCCCGGTCGCTGGGCGCCGCTGCCGAAGGGCACGGTGACCGAGCACGGCCCCACCTGGACGGTCGCCTCGCCCGAGAAGTCGGGGCCCCAGACGTGCACCCCGCACCCGGTGGTGATGGAGAAGCTGACGGTGCCGAGCCAGGTGTCGATCTCCACTCCTGCCGAGATGGTGGCGCGCACCTCGACGTCGAACCAGAAGGGGTCGAAGTACACGAGTCCGTCGGCACCGAAGCTGGCGCGTGCCCACGCCCAGCCGAAGTCGGCGACCGCCTCGACGCCGACACCCGCCATCAGGGCCTCGGAGGTCAGCGCGAAGTAGGAGCCCCCCTTGATGGAGATGTCGTCCGACACCTGCCAGGCCAGGCCCACACGCGGGACGTCGGGGTAGCCGTCGCGGCGGAAGTCGGGGTGGTAGCCGCCGATGGTGAGGACGAACTGCCCGGCCAGCGGGCCCTTCCACCACACGACGAACGCGAAGCCGCCGGTGAGCCGGACGTCCTCGTAGAGGAGCCAGGAGTTGTCGGTCAGCGCCGCCCGGATCATGAAGAGGCCCTCGGTCGTCGAGAACCGGGCCAGCAGGCCCAGCTCGATCGACACCAGGGGTGCTGCGGGGTTGGGCAGCGCCATCCGCGCCAGGCCCATGAGGTTGATCTCCAGGCCGTTGCCGAAGGACACCGCGAGGACGGCGATGCCGTCGACCAGCGAGAAGCACGTGAAGCTGATGCCCGCGGCGAACCAGAAGGTGCCGCGCTCCGGGCCGAAGTACACGTTGAGGTCGCGCAGCGCCTGCATCGGCTCGGGCACCGAGGCGTACGGGTCCAGCGCGTAGATGAAGGGGTAGCTCGGGAACTGGGCGGGGTCGGCCGGGATCACCAGCCGCCGGTTGATGCCCAGCCCGCCACCGATGCCGGTCACGAAGAAGGCGGGCGGACCGCCGATGGGGCCGTTGAACGCGCCGAAGACGAAGAACGACGGGTTGCCGGCGTCGTCGGTGTAGCCGCCGAAGACCGAGAGACCGTAGATGCCGAACTTGCCGAGCAGCATGCCGACGTAGGACACGACGCCGCCGTCGGTGGTCTTGAGCATGCCGCCGGCGAGCGAGACCCCGGACAGCTCGGCGGAGACGGCCAGCCCCTTGAGGTCGACGGCCCAGCGCGTGATGTCGAAGAAGTCACCACCGAGCCACGTCAGGGACAGCTCCTCGACGGCGGCGGTGAGGCCGAAGATCTCGACGCGGCCGTCGAAGAGCAGGGTGACGCTGCTGACGCGCCCGTCGACCTCTGCGGAGTCGAAGCCGATCTGCTCGAGGTACAGCGGGCCGAGCTGGCGCTGGATGACCAGCCACCACGGACCCGGCGGCGGGCCGGCCCGGACCGTGAAACGGAAGTCGTCGTCCTCCGGGTGGCGCTGGATCGCCACGGCCGGGGAGAACGCCGGGCGCGCCGAGGGCGAGGACTCCGCTGCGTCGGCCAGGATCGAGGAGGCCACCGGGTTGGTCGGCGCACCCCCGGTCGGCGCGAACGCGAGCCCGGTCAGCTCCAGCTGCGCTCCACCGCCGACGCCCGCCGTCACCGCCTCGGCGTACACCCGGACAGCGATGCCGTCGAGGCTCACCGGGCCCAGCTCCAGCAGGGGCCCCGCCGGGTTGGTGAACCGCAGCCCGAGGCCGGCCACGGTGACACCCGGCTCGAAGGAGAAGGCGTATGTCGCGGGAGACCCGGCAGTGCGCACGCCGCGGACGGCGTACACGGTCAGGCCGGGGGTGACCTCCGGTTGCAGCCAGGACGCGTCGACGTCCAGCTCGACGGTGACCGAGCCTTCGGCGAGGGTGAACCGCGTGCCGGGCACGAGGGTGACGGTCACGCCCAGCTGCCGGTCGTCGCCGGTGCCGGAGGCCGCCAGCCCGATGGTCACGGTGCCGTCGAGGGTGACGCTGAGCGGCTCGCTGTCGGTGGCGAGGTTCCACAGGAGGCGTTCGAGGCGTGCGACGAGCTGAGCGGGCTCGAGCAGATCGAGGGCGAAGCCCGGGTCGACCGCGAGGTCCGTGGCGGTGGCGGCCTCGGTCAGCACGACGCCGCGCAGCATCCGGGCGGCGCGCGTGTCCAGCAGGTCGTCGAGACCGTCGACGAGGACTCCCCCGGCGAGCCCGATCGCCAGGGAGAGCATCCAGAGGGGCGCCAGGTCCTCTCGGACGTCGTCGGCCCCTCCGGGCGTCGCGGCCTGGGTGACGGCTGCGAGCACAGGTGGCTGTGCGTCCAGCCCCCAGCGCAGCTGCACCGAGCGGTCCCCGGAGTCGTCGAGGGCGAGCCCCACGCCCACCATCCGGTCCCCGGGCGTCACCGTGCCGGCCCGCACCTCGACCATCGGGCGCAGGGCGACGGGGCCGGCCGCGACCGGGAAGGGACCGAGCCGAGCCGACACCGCGACGCCGGCTGCCGAGAGCTCCAGGCCCTCCAGCGTGACCGGCCCGAGGTCCGGCACCTCCCATGTCGCGGCGACCACGACCCTCGGCAGCGGGCCGGCGGTGTCGAGCAGCACGGTGACCGCGTCGACCGGCTCGGTGGGGTCCACCGCGCCGAACCCGAGCGTGGTCGTGCCCGTGCCCGGCGTCACCCGCACGAGGCTGCCGCCCGGGTCGAGTGCCCGGGCGAGAGCGGTCGTGGCCGCCCCCACGAGCGCAGGCAGCCGCGCCAGCAGCACCGCGGCGGGATCGGCGGCGAAGTCGCGGACCGCCTGCTCCACGAAGGAGCCCGACTCGCGGAGCAGGAGCGCGTCGCCGACGTCCGCGACCAGCTGACCGACGTCACGTCGGAGCCCGGTGGCGCTCGTCGCCTGGTCCGCCACGAGGTCGAGGACGCGGGGCACCACCAGGCCCACGCCGGCGTCGAGGAGGTCGCCGAAGCCGGGCCCGGCGGGGTAGAGGGGCAGCGGGTCGCCGGTGCCCCTCAGCAGGTCGATGCGGAGATCGGGGTCGACGGTGACGCGCAGACCCGGCCCGTCGACGGTGACGGCCGCCGACACCACCGGCCGGGGCAGTGCCCCCAGGCCGAGCAGCACACCCGCGGTGAGGTCGGTGGCCACCGCGGTCGCCCCGGCGCCGCTGCCGACCGTCTCCTCCAGGACGGCGCTGAGCGTGAGCCGCAGGCGGCCCGCCTCGTCGGCGTAGTCGATGCGGACGTCGTCGGTGAGCGGGTACCCCGGGTCGCTGCCGCGGTCGGGGACGACCAGGGGCGCCAGGGCGTCGAGCAGCGCGACGCCGGCCGGGCCGAGGGTGAGGCTCTCGGTGCGTGCCAGTGCGGCGAACCACGCAGCGGGGTCGGTGACCAGGCCCAGTGGCAGCACCAGGCGGCGTACGCCGTCGGGCGTGGCCGGGAGCATGCCCAGCATGGCCAGTGCCTGCTCGAGCAGCGGCCTGGCCTCCGCCGACACGTGCTGCAACGCGGTCGCCGCCAGGGTCTTCAGCCCCAGTGCCGGGACCAGCGCGACTGCGAGCGACTCCACTCCGTCGGTGTCCGGCGTCGGCCACAGCTCGAGGCTGCTCGGTGCCGCACCCGGGGCGGCCCACTCCACGGCGGCCGAGGCGCCTGTCCCGGTGGCGGCCCGCACGGCCAGCTGCACCCCACCCAGCATCGGGTCGACCGCGCCGCACGACAGGCGTGCTGCGGCCTCCTCCGGCCCGGCGGTCACCACCACCTCGAGGTCGGCGACGTCGCCGGCCTCGCCCCCGACCGCCAGCGAGGCGACCAGCTCGCCGGTGCCGAGGTCGACACCGAGGGTGGCGGGCCCCACCGTCCAGGCGAGCAGCGACCCGGTGGCCCCCGCCCCCGGCACCAGCGGCTCGAGCGCGGCGGCGACCGCGGCGGGGTCGAGCGCCAGGCGTCCGCGCAGGAGGACGGCCGGGTCGTGGAGGAGGCGGTCGAGGGCGTCGGCGTCGAACGCGTCCGCACGCAGCAGCCCGAACAGCTCCAGCAGGTCCCCCAGCTCCGCCGACGCGCTCGCGAGCCGCCCGGCCACCTCGCCCAGCAGGAGCCGCACCTCGGGCACAGCGGCATCGACGTACTCCGTCACCTCGCCCACGACCCGAGCCGCGACGTCCGGCAGCTCACCGGCCCGCACGACCCAGCGCTCACGGTCGATCCCCAGCCCCCGCACCTCGTGCAGCACGAGCTCGCTGGTGCCGGGCGACCCGTCGAACGGCACCTCCACCCGCGCCGACATCCACCGGAGGTCGCCGACTCCCCCGGCGACGCCCGGCCCGCCGACCAGCCAGCCGCCCTGCACCCCGAGGTGCAGGTCCACCACGACGCCGCGGGCGAACCCTGCGGTCAGCGTGCCGTCGTCCGCGCGGCCCACCTCCGCCAGCTCGACCCGGACGCCCGCGCCCACCAGGAGGTCACCGATGGTCAGGTCGAGCACGGGGAGGTCGAGGCCCGCGTGGACGGCGGTGACCTGGCCCGTGGCGGCAGCAGCGTCGGCGGCGGCGACCGCCGCGTCGACGCGCGCCGACAGTCCGTCGGCGGCATGGGCCGCGATCCCGCGCAGCACGCCGTCACGGTCGAGGGCGCCGAAGACCGCCGTGACCTGCTGACCTGGGGCCGGCGTCGCGACGGGCGGCAGCCCGTCGGTCGTCGCCGCCAGGCTCCGTGCGGTGAGCATCCTGCTCCGCTGCACCGGGGTGCACTCGTGGGCCAGCAGCTCGGCGGACCATCGGGCGTCCTCACTGCGGGCCTCCACCCTGGTGAGCAGGGCGAGCAGCCGGAGCGCGTCACCGCTGAGGCCGGCGGTGAGGGAGGCCGTCGCGACCTCGGCGTACGGCGTGCCGACGGTGGCGACCGCGAGGTCGAGCGCCGGACGGTCAGCCGTCAGTGTCGAGGCCGCGCGGACGACCGCCGCGCCGGCCGCGCCGTACCCGACCACCGTGACGGGATCCGTGCGGTCGGCGAGCAACGCCACCAGCCGGGCGGCCTGCTCCCCCACGCCCCCGCGGTCCGGCCTGTCGGCGGCGGCTGCTGCCGGGGTCGGCAGCCGCACCGTCCACGCGCCGGCGCCGGCCGCGGGCAGCGTCGTGCCGGCTCCGAGGGACTCGCTGAGGTCGAACGCCGTGCCGGCGGGCCGGTCGGCCACCCACAGCGCCTCGCACCCGACGTGGACGACCGCGGCCGGGAGCGGGTCGAGCACCTCGGCCGCCAGGCCGCCGGTGAGCCCGAGGGCCACGAGCTCGTCGTACGACCGCCCGTCGAGCACCACGCCGGTGACGTCGTCGGGCAGGTCGTCGGGCTCACCGACCAGCCCGTCGCTGCCGGACCAGCGCGTGGCGAGCTGGTCCAGGCCCTCGCCGAGGGCGTCGCGCGCGACGAGCAGGTCGGCGACGTCCGGTATCGGCGCGGAGCGGAGCGCGGCCGCGACGCTCTCCATGTCCGGGACGTCCGCTCCCAGGAGCGGGTCGAGCTCCACGCGCAGCCGCGGCGGAGGCACCGCGCAACCCGGGTCGACCCAGACGGCGACACCGGGTGCCCTGGGCTCGCCGGCGACCGGGCAGCGGAAGGGGGTGCGGGCGTTGCCGGTGCCGAGCGGGGCGTGCAGCGTGAAGCCGCTGAGCAGGGCGGCGACGGGGCCGAGCGCCGACCTGACCCGCTCGCAGTCGAGCAGCAGGTCGGCCAGCCACGCGGAGACCGCGGCGGCCGGGTCGGCGGCGAGCAGCGCCGCGAGACTCAGGCGGGGGCCACGTCCGTTCCAGCCGAGCAGGCCGACGACCGCGTCGAGCTCGGGCACCCCGACGCGGGCGACGAGCGCGGCGAGGGCGCGCTCCACCGCGTCCCAGTCGGGGCTCGGCAGCCGGAGCCGGCCGTCGGCACCGACCTCCGGCAGGGGGATCGGGACGGCGGCCGTGGCACCGAGGAGCCGGGCGGGGACGTCGACCTCGAGGGCGAGGTCGTCGGCGGCGAGCCGACCGGTGAGACCGGCTGCCCGCCGCCACACGAGCTCCACGCCGACCGAGCCCGCGACGAGCGCGAGGTCACCGACGTCGAGGCGCGTGGTCGAGCCGTCGGTGCGGCCCAGCATCACCGATGCGGTGGCACCGTCGGCGAAGGTGACCCGTCCCGCCGCGGGCTCCAGCGTGACCAGGCCCAGCCGCAGCGCGGTCTCCGCACTGAGCTCTCCGAGCACGGGTGTCTCCGCGGCCACCGCCAGCTCGGCGTGCAACGCCACCTGCGTCGGGTCGTCGACGCCGGTCAGCCAGAGCCGCAGCGACAGGGGGCCCACCAGCGGGAACGCCCACGGGTCGGTGGCCGTGCCGCCGCCGGGCAGCGCGCTGGTGACGCCGGTGAGCACCTCCTGGAGGCTGCCCAGGGTCTCCTCCAGTGCGGCGGCGGAGGCGAGGAGGTCCGTCCAGTAGCCCCGGACGGCCGCCACCGGATCGCCCAGCAGAGCGGTGGCCGTGACCGCGTCGACGCCTGATGGTGGGTCGAGGCCGAGCAGGTCGGCGACGAGCTCCCCGGGCGCACCCAGCGTCTCGAGCGCCTCCGTCAGCGCGCCGCCGACCACGGACCCGGCGGCGTCGAGGGCGGCCTGGGGCGAGGAGAGGTCGAGCACGTCGTGCTGGGCGCCACCGAGCCGGACGTCGTGCAGGGTCAGGTGGAACACGGGGACCGGTGAGGCGCCGGTGCCGATCGCCGGGTTCAGAGCCAGGCCGAGCCGGGCGCCGCCGACGTGCGGGTCGGTGCCGGTGACGAGGGCGGTGCCCCCGGCCTCGGAGCCGAACACGCCCTCGAGGCGCAGCGCCGGGAAGCCGACGCACCCGCCCGTGCCGGTGTCCACGCGGAACAGGTCGGCGTACGCGCGAGCCGCGGCGCCGGCGCGGGTGCCCAGCGCGACCTCGACCCACGGGACCAGGGCGGGGTGCCCACCTGTGCCGGCCTCGACGCGGACTCCCACCGTCAGCGTCAGCGGGTCGAGATCCACCGTGACCGCGTCGCGGGCGGGGTCCACGACCGCACCGACCAGCAGCCCGAGCTGGCTCAGCCAGGCGTCACGCGCGTCGTCGTCCTGCACGACGGTGGCGGCCCAGCCGACGAGCGCATCGATCCCGAGCGTGGGCAGGTCGGCCAACGGCAGCGGGGGCAGGTCCTCGACGTCGCGCAGACCGAGCATCCCGGCGAGCCCGGCGAACCGGCGGAGCTCGGGGACGTCGAGGTCACCCAGGGCATCGGCCTGCGCACGCACCAGCCCCGCCGCCAGGTCGAGCACGTCGTCCAGCAGCTCGTCGGGCGAGGTGGCGTCGGAGACGTCGAGGGTGAAGGTGCGCGGGGCCGCGGCTCCCGGCAGCTGCAGGTCGCGCAGTGTCACTGCGAAGCCGACCTCGGGGTCGTGGGTGCCGACCCGGACGGTGGCGGCCAGGCCGCCCAGCGAGGCCTCGCCGGGAGGCGGTGGCGTCTCGCTGAGCACGGCGTCGACCCCGACCTCGACGACACCCCCCTCCCGGCCGAGCAGGAGCCAGAGAGGCGTGTCGCCCTCGCCGGTCAGCGTGGCGTCGCGCTCGGCGAAGCGGAACAGCGGGACGTGGACCGTCGTGGTGACACGGGGAGGACCCCCGGCGGTGGTGTGGGTGAAGCCCACTCCGAGGTGGACGGCGTCGCCTGTGGCGGCGCCGTCGTCGACCACGGCGTAGACCGTGATGTCGGGGTCGGTCTCGTCGAAGAGCGGCACCCAGGTCTGGCCACCGGAGCTGCGCTGCTCGGGAGGACCGAGGGTCTCGTCGACGAAGCGGACGAGCGCCGCGCGCTGTGCCGGGTCGGCCATGACGTGCTGCAGACCGTGGCCGGTGGCGGCGTCCGAGCCCCCGGCGACAGGGTCGGCGAACCAACCGGCGTTGGGCTGACCGTCCGGCCCCAGGATGCCGAGGGCGACCGCGAGGTCGCCGAACGCGCCGAGGGTGCCCTGGTCGACACTCATGGGTGCCGGGCCATCGAGCGCACGAGGAGGACGCCCTCCGCAGCGCCCACCGCGACCGGGACGAGGTCGCGGCCCTCGCGGTCGTGGCCGACGGCGGCGGCGATCTCGCGCGCCAGCGTGAGCAGCGACTCCCACGCGAAGGCATGGAGGCTGTCGGCCCACAGGTCGGTGACGACGCCCGGCCCGGTCGGCTCGCTGAGCGTGGCCATCATGAGACCGCGCGGTGACTCGATCGTGCCGACTGCCAGCGCGACCTCGACGACGCGAGCGTCGCGGCCCGTGAGCTGGTCACAGTCGACGGGGATCCGGATGGCCACGAGCCCGGGATGGCAGGTCAGCGTCACCTGGTCGGTGGCGACCCGGAGCTCGTCGGTGCCGGAGACCCAGACCACGGTGCGGCTGCCGGTGCGTGGCAGGTCGGCGACCAGGCGGGTGGTCTCCTGCAGCATCTTCTGGGCCGCCTGGGCGGGGACCTCGGTCCACCGGCCGACGCTGCCGGGTTTCAGCCGCCCCAGGCTGGTGGTGAGCCAGGAGCCGGCGGGGACTCCGACGATGTCTCGTCGTGTGACAGACCGAGCAGTAGGTGACACGTGGGCCTCCGTGTCAGTGGTGGGCGAGCTCGGCCCGGGGTGCGCGGGTCGGGGCATGGGGCGCTCCACGCATCCTGCTCCTGCACCGTCGGCGGGGCAACGGTTGCAGGGCCCCTCGGCGGCAGACTCATCCTCACTGGCCCAAGAGGGCTAGTGCGATCGTGCTCTTGACGCGGTCGTAGCCGGGTGGGGAGGCGGACCGGTCGGCCCACCTCGGGAGCCGGGCTGCCGCCGGGTCACTCGGCCAGGTTGACCGCGCGCACCTCGACCGCCTCGATCGAGCGCCCGATGCCGACGAGCACCTCGGCGGGGATGGCGCTGTCGACCGACAGGGCGACGAGCGCGTGGCCGCCCTTGCTGTCGCGGCACACCTGCATGCCGGCGATGTTGATGCCGGCCTCGCCGAGCAGCCCGCCGACGGTGCCGACCATGCCGGGCCGGTCCTCGTAGCGGAAGAAAGCCAGGTGCTCGGTGGGCTCGACGTCGACGTCGTAGCCGTCGACCTCGACCAGCCGCTCCCGCTGCGAGATGCCGATGAGCGTGCCGCTGACCGACACCTGGTTGCCGTCGGCGAGCGTGCCGCGGATCGTGATCAGGTTGCGGTGGTCCGGGCTCTCCGGCTCGATCACCAGGCGGACCGCGACGCCGCGCTCTGCTGCCAGCAGCGGCGCGTTGACGTAGGAGACCTGCTCCTCGACGACGTCGGCGAAGACGCCCTTGAGGGCGGCGAGCTCCAGCACCTTGACGTCGAACTCGGTGATCTCACCGCGGACCTCGACGTCGATCTGCTGCGCGACCTCGCCTGCGAGGGCGGTGAAGATGCGCCCGAGCTTCTCGGTCAGCGGGATGCCGGGGCGCACGTCCTCGGCGATCACGCCACCCTGGACGTTGACGGCGTCGGGCACCAGCTCGCCGCTCAGCGCGAGGCGGACGGACCGGGCCACCGCGATGCCCGCCTTCTCCTGGGCCTCGTCGGTGGAGGCACCGAGGTGCGGCGTCGCGACGACGTTCTCGAGGTCGAAGAGCGGGCTGTCCGTGCACGGCTCCTTGGCGAAGACGTCGAGCCCAGCAGCCGCGATGCGGCCCTCCTTGAGCGCGTCGTGCAGCGCCTGCTCGTCCACGATGCCGCCGCGGGCGGCGTTGACGAGCACCAGGTCGGGCTTGACCTTCGCGAGCTGGTCGGCCCCGATCAGGCTGATCGTCTCCGGCGTCTTCGGGAGGTGCACCGACATGAAGTCGGCCTCGGCGAGCAGCTCGTCCAGGGACACGAGGCGCACGCCCATCTGCGCTGCCCGGCCCGCCTGGACGTAGGGGTCGTAGGCGATGACGCGCATGCCGAAGGCGCTGAGCCGCTGGGCGACGAGGACGCCGATGCGGCCGAGGCCGACGATCCCGACGGTCTTCTCGTAGAGCTCGATGCCGGTGTACTTGCTGCGCTTCCACTCCCCGTCCTTCAGCGCCGCGTGCGCGGGGCTGATGTGACGCGCCGCGGCGAGCATCAGCCCGACCGCCAGCTCCGCGGCGGAGACGATGTTGGACGTGGGCGCGTTGACGACCATGACGCCGAGCTGGGTCGCGGCCTTGACGTCCACGTTGTCCAGGCCGACGCCGGCGCGCGCGACCACCTGCAGACGCTTCGCGGCCTCCAGGGCCTCCACGTCGACCTTCGTCGCGGACCGCACCAGGATCGCGTCGGCGTCGACGATCGCCGACAGCAGCTCGGCGCGGTCGGCACCGTTGCAGCGGCGGATCTCGAAGTCCGGGCCCAGCGCGTCGATCGTGGCGGGGCTGAGCTCTTCGGCGATGAGTACGACGGGGTTGCTCACGGGTGTCCTCACGGGATGGGTGTCGGCTGGCAGGAGGTCCGCGCTCGGTGCTCCGACAAGGGAGGACGACGAGGGACCGTGCACGACGCTGTGCCCGGGGGCCAGCCTACCGCAGCGCGCACCGCGGTCTCACCGGCGAGACCGCCTGCGACGTCACCGTGGAGCGGTCGTGCCGACGCTCTCATCCCCGGCCACCCGGCCAGACGTAGGGCAGGTCGTCGGGAGCCGACAGGTCGTCGCCGAAGAGCGGGCCGTAGTGGTCGGGGTCCTTGCGCAGCAGGGCAGACCGGTGGCTGCGGTGGAAGTCCTCGTCCCCCAGCCAGGCGGGCAGCTCGCCTGCGAGCGCGAGCTCCTCCTGGGTGCGGACCTCCTCGACGCCGACGGTGGCGAGGTCGGCACGGATGGTGCCGGCGCAGGTGTCGGCGAACCCCTTGTCGAGCCACACCTCGCAGCAGTCGAGCCCGTAGCGGCCGAGCGCCTCCAGGTGGCCGCGCCACATCTTCACCGCCGGGTGGTGGCGCCAGCCGTAGCCCTCGACGACGAGACCGCGGACGACCTGGATGGTCTCGACCCGCTGCTTGCCGAGCCGCTTGAGGTCGAGGATCTCCGCTGACGCACGGAACCCCGCGACCGGGAGGAACGTCTGCACGGCGGCTCCCTCAGACCGGGCAGCCGTCGGGGCCGCAGACGGAGCCGTCGGCCGTCAGGTGCAGGGACGGGTGCGCCTCGGACCTCACGCGCTCGAGCAGCTGGACGAACCCCTCGCTGGGCTGCGCCCCCGCTACGGCGTACCTGCGGTCGACGACGAAGAACGGCACTCCGGTGATGCCGTAGGCACGGGCCTGCGCGAGGTCGGCCTGCACCTCGGCGGCGAGCTTGTCGGAGGTCAGGACGTCATCGACCCGCGCCGGGTCCATCCCCACCGACGCAGCGATCTCCCGCAGCACGTCGTGGTCGGCCACCTGGCGGGCGTGGGCGAAGTAGGCGTCGAGAAGGGCCTCCTTCAGCGCTCCCTGCAGCGCCGGTCCCCCCTCGGCGAGGGCGAGGTGCAGCAGCCGGTGGGCGTCGAGGGTGCGGGTGTGCGGTGCGTCCGCGAAGTCGAGGCGCAGCCCCTCGGCGGCGCCGAGGTCGACCATCTGCTGCACCATCCGGCGGCCGGCATCGGGGCCACCGCCGTACTTGCGGCCGAGCGCGGTGACGACCGGCTCGGTGCCGTGGTCAGGGGCGGTGGGGTCGAGCTCGAAGGAGCGGTAGACGACCTCGACCTCGTCGGCGTGCGGGTAGTCGCTCAGGGCGCGCTCGAGCCGGCGCTTGCCGAGGTAGCACCACGGGCACACGACGTCGGACCAGATCTCGATGAGCATGTGGGCACAACGGACGAATCGCCACGAGTGTTCCCGCCGCTCAGGGGCGACCCCGAGGGCTTCTCAGGGGCGGTGTCCGGGGTGGTTCCAGCGTCGTCCCTGATGTCGCGGAGGGGCCGACGACGAGAGGCTCGTCGCCATGATCACCGTCGAGCAACTCACCAGGAAGTACGGCGACGTCCTCGCCGTCGACACCATCTCCTTCACCGCCCGGCCCGGCCGGGTGACCGGCTTCCTCGGCCCCAACGGGGCGGGCAAGTCGACGACCATGCGCATCATGACCGGCCTCACGCCGGCCACGTCCGGGTCGGCGACGATGCTGGGGCGCCGCTACCGCGACCTGCCCAACCCGGGCCGCGAGGTCGGCGTCCTGCTCGACGCCTCCGCGCAGCACGCCGGGCGCACCGGCCGCGAGATCCTCACCATCGCCCAGCGCACCATGGGCCTTCCCGCCGGCCGCGTGTCCGAGATGCTCGAGCTGGTCGGCCTCACCGAGGCGGAGGCGGGCCGCCGGGTGCGCAACTACTCGCTCGGGATGCGCCAGCGCCTGGGCATCGCCACGTCGCTCATCGGCGACCCCCAGGTGCTGATCCTGGACGAGCCGGCCAACGGCCTCGACCCCGCCGGCATCCGGTGGATGCGCGACCTGCTCCGCGACTACGCCAACCGGGGCGGCACCGTGCTGCTCTCCTCGCACCTGCTGCACGAGATCGAGGTGATCGCCGACGACATCGTGGTGATCGGGCACGGGCGCATCGTCGCGCAGGGCACCAAGGCGGACCTCCTCGCAGCCGCCGGGACGCTCGTGCGCTCCGCCGACCCCGCCCGCATGCTGCGGGCGCTGCAGTCGGCCGGCCACCAGGCGTCCGCCACCGACGCCTCCGCCGTGCACACCGACGCGGACCCGCACGTCGTGGGTGCGCTCGCGCTCGACGCCGGCGTCGTCCTCACCGAGCTGCGGGCAGCCGACGGCGCAGGGCTCGAGGAGATGTTCCTCGAGCTGACCGCGCACACCCAGCGCGACGACCTCACCTCGTCCACCTCCACCACTACCGAAGGAGCCGCGGCATGACCGCCCTGCTCACCACCCCCGTCCCTGTCCCCGAACGGACCCTGCCCACGGCCGAGGCCCGCACGTTCGACCCCATCCCCTTCGGGCGCCTGCTGCGCGTCGAGCTGCGCAAGATGTTCGACACGCGTGCCGGCTTCTGGATGCTCGCCAGCATCGTCATCACCGCCATCCTCGCCACCGCCGCGGTCGTCGCCTTCGCGCCGGACGCCGAGCTGACCTACGGCTCGTTCGGTGCGGCGGTCGGGGTGCCGATGGCCGTGATCCTCCCGATCCTGGCGGTGCTCTCCGTCACCGGCGAGTGGAGCCAGCGCAGCGGGCTGACCACGTTCACGCTGGTGCCCCACCGTCACCGGGTCATCGCGGCGAAGGCGCTCGGCTCCGTGCTGATCGGCGTGACCGCCATCCCGGTGGCCTTCGCCGTCGGGGCGATCGGCAACCTCGTCGGCCCTGCCATCGCCGGCACCGACCCCGTCTGGGACATGAGCCTGACGATGTTCTGGCAGATCACGCTCGGCAACGTCCTCGGCCTGCTCATGGGCTTCACGCTCGGCGTGCTGCTGCGCAACTCGGCGGCGGCCGTGGTCACCTACTTCGTCTACAGCTTCGTGCTGCCGCCGCTGACCGAGCTGCTGGGGGCGACCCAGGAGTGGTTCCGCGACATCCGCGGCTGGGTGGACCCCAACTTCGCCCAGGGCCAGCTGTTCAACGACCAGGCGCTCACCGCGACGCAGTGGGCCCACGTCGGGGTCACCGGCCTCGTCTGGCTCGTCGTGCCGCTCGCCGTCGGCATCGGCCTGGTGCTGCGGTCCGAGGTCAAGTGACGATGGTGCTCGACCACCGTAGGAAGGAGCCCGCGATGAGCACCGCACTCGTCCGACCGGAGGACCGATGGATCGCCGGGGTCTGCGCCGGCCTGGGGCAGCGGTTCGGCCTCACCGCCAACACGGTGCGCCTGCTGTTCGTCGTGAGCTGCCTGCTCCCCGGCCCGCAGTTCCTGATCTACATCGTGCTCTGGATCCTCATGCCGGACAGCCGGCGTACGACGTAGGGAGGCTAGGCTGTGCGGTGGGCCTGACGCTGTGTGTGTCGGGCCCACCGCACACGTGTGTGAGCGGGCTCAGCCAGGCCCGGCGGCCAGGACCGTCACGTCGCGGGTCTGCGGCTGCCAGTGCCGCAGCTGGACGAAGCGCAGAGCCGTGAGCCCGTGGGAGGCGACGGCGTCGACCACCCTGCCCACCCGGTCGCGCGGCACCTGCCGGGCCAGCGTCACGTGCGGCACCCACGGCGGCTCCTCGTGACCCACCTCGGCCCGGAGTGCCGAGACCGCCGCGGTGAGGTCGGGCGGGGCGCTCACCAGCAGGGCGACCGCCGAGCGCCCCGAGCCCAGCACCACCAGCCCGGTGACCGGCAGGGTCAGCGGCAGCATCGAGCCCACCACCCTCGCTGCCCGGGCCGGCTCGGCGATCGAGGCGGCCTCGGCCAGCGTCAGGTGGACCTTGTTGCTGCGGCCGCGGTGCTCGGCCTGCGACGGCAGCCCGGCGTCGCGCAGCCGGTGCCACAGTCCCTCGACCGCTCGGAGGCCGCGCTCGTCCGGCACCAGGTCGAGGGACTCACGCGGCATGGCACCAGTGTGACCGCCGTACCCGGTGCCGCGGCGGGGGCGGCGGCGCGGGCGGCCCGACCCGGCGTACTCCCCCCGCGTCGGCCGCACCCGGCGTACCCCCCACGCAAAACTGGCACTCCCCACGCGTTGCAACGCGTGGGGAGTGACGGTTTCCCATGTTCACATGGGAAACCGACGAGCCTCAGCCCCGAGTGGCGGTGCCCTCGGTGTAGTCGTCGTCGTGGCTCTTGACCCACGCCATCAGCTTGCGCAGCTCGCGGCCGGTGCCCTCGATGGGGTGCTGCTCGCCCTTCGCGCGCAGCTCCTTGAACTCCGGCGCCCCCGCGTCCTGGTCGTCGATGAAGCGCTGGGCGAAGGCGCCGTTCTTGATGTCCTCGAGCACGGCCTGCATGTTCTGCTTCACCGACGCGTCGATGACGCGCGGGCCGGAGACGTAGTCGCCGTACTCCGCGGTGTCGGAGACCGACCAGCGCTGCTTGGCGATGCCGCCCTCGTACATCAGGTCGACGATGAGCTTCAGCTCGTGGAGGCACTCGAAGTAGGCGACCTCGGGCTGGTAGCCGGCCTCGATCAGCGTCTCGAAGCCGTACTGCACCAGCTGCGAGGCGCCGCCGCAGAGCACCGCCTGCTCGCCGAAGAGGTCGGTCTCGCACTCCTCGGTGAACGTCGTCCTGATCCCGCCGGCACGCAGGCCGCCGATGCCCTTGGCGTAGGACAGCGCGAGCTCCCACGCCTTGCCGGAGGCGTCCTCCTCCACGGCCACCAGCACGGGGACGCCACGGCCCTCGGTGAACTCGCGGCGCACCAGGTGGCCCGGGCCCTTCGGGGCGACCATGCAGACGTCGACGCCGGGCGGCGGGGTGATGTAGCCGAAGCGGATGTTGAACCCGTGGCCGAAGAAGAGCGCGTCGCCCTCCACCAGGTTGGGCTCCACGGCCTCGGCGTACACGTGCCGCTGCACGTGGTCGGGCACGAGCACCATGATCAGGTCGGCCTCCTCGCACGCCTCGTACGGCGTGAGCACCCGCAGGCCCTCGGCCTCGGCCTTCGCGCGGCTCTTGGAGCCCTCGGGCAGGCCGACGCGGACGTCGACCCCGCTGTCACGCAGCGACAGCGCATGGGCGTGACCCTGGCTGCCGTAGCCCAGGATCGCGACGTGGCGCCCCTGCACCACCGCCAGGTCGGCATCGTCGTCGTAGAACATCTCGGCCACGAAGGGCTCTCCTTCTGCTTGGTTGTTGCGGGTTCTGGGTGTTCAGGCGCTCGGTGCGACCGGCACGGGCACGGGCTTCAGCGTGCGCTCGGAGATCGACCGCGAGCCGCGGCCGATGGAGACGACGCCGGACTGCACGAGCTCGCGCACGCCGTACGGCTCGATGACGCGGAGGAAGTCGTCCAGCTTCTCGGGGTGGCCCACCACCTGGATGGTGACGGCGTCGGGGGCGACGTCGACGACCTTGCCCTTGAAGATCTGCGCGACCTCCAGCACCTGGCCACGGGTCGCGGCGTCGGCCTTGACCTTGACCATGAGCAGCTCGCGGGAGACCGACGACGCCGAGTCGAGCTCGACGATCTTGATGACCTCGACCAGCTTGTTCAGCTGCTTGGTCACCTGCTCGAGCGGGGACTCCTCGACGTTGACCACGATGGTCATCCGCGAGATCTCCGGGTGCTCGGTCGGGCCGACGGCGAGGGAGTCGATGTTGTAGCCGCGGCGGCTGAACAGCCCGGCCACGCGCGCCAGCACGCCCGGCTTGTTCTCGACCAGCACCGACAGCGTGTGCGTCACGTCGGGCGTCTCGGGCCTCACAGGTCGTCACCCTCCCAGTCGGGCGCCATCTCCCGGGCGACCTTGATGTCGTCGTTGCTGGTGCCGGCGGCGACCATCGGCCACACCATGGCGTCGCGGTGCACGCGGAAGTCGACCACGACGGGCACGTCGTTGATCTCCATCGCCTTCTCGATGGTCGCGTCGACGTCCTCGGGGCTCTCGCACGCGAGACCGACGCAGCCGTAGGCGTCGGCGAGCTTGACGAAGTCCGGGATCCGCCGGGGCACGATCTCGCCACGGGTGACGCGCTGCAGGTCGGTGTTGGAGTAGCGCTCGTTGTAGAAGAGCGTCTGCCACTGCCGCACCATGCCGAGCGACTCGTTGTTGATGATCGCGACCTTGATCGGGATGCCCTCCATCGCGCAGGTGGCGAGCTCCTGGTTGGTCATCTGGAAGCACCCGTCGCCGTCGATGGACCAGACGGTGGCGTCGGGGCGGGCGACCTTGGCGCCCATCGCCGCGGGCACGGAGAAGCCCATGGTGCCCAGGCCGCCGGAGTTGATCCACGTGCCCGGGTGCTCGTAGCCGATGAAGTGCGAGGCCCACATCTGGTGCTGCCCCACGCCCGAGGTGTAGATCGCCTCCGGGCCGACGATCCCCCCGAGCCGCTCGAGGACGTACTGCGGCGAGAGCGACCCGTCGGACGGCGCGTCGTACCCCAGCGGGTAGCGCTCCTTGACGCCCAGGAGGAACTTCTGCCAGCCCTCGTAGTCACCGGTGCGACCGGCCTCGTGCTCGGCCTGCAGCGCGACGATCAGGTCGGCGATGACCTCGCGGGCGTCGCCCACGATCGGCACCTCGGCGTAGCGGTTCTTGCCGATCTCGGCCGGGTCGATGTCGGCGTGGATGACCTTCGCGTGCGGGGCGAAGCTGTCGAGCGCGCCGGTGACGCGGTCGTCGAACCGCGCCCCGAGGCTGATGATCAGGTCGCTGCGCTGCAGCGCGCCGACCGCCGCCACAGTGCCGTGCATGCCGGGCATGCCCATGTGCAGGGGGTGGCTGTCGGGGAAGGCGCCCCGCGCCATCAGCGTGGTGACGAGCGGGATGCCGGTGAGCTCGGCGAGGCGGGCCAGCTCGGCCGAGGCCCCCGCGCGGATCACGCCGCCGCCGACGTACAGCACCGGCTTGCGTGCGTCCACGATCATCCGAGCGGCCTCGCGCACCTGCTTGGCGTGCGGGCGGGTGACGGGCCGGTAGCCGGGCAGGTGCAGCTCGGTCGGCCAGCGGTACGTCGTCGTCGCCTGCAGCGCGTCCTTCGCCACGTCGACGAGCACGGGGCCGGGTCGACCGGTGCGCGCGATGTAGAAGGCCTCGGCGACGGTGCGCGGGATCTCCGCGGGGTCGGTCACCAGGAAGTTGTGCTTGGTGATCGGCATGGTGATGCCGCGGATGTCCGCCTCCTGGAAGGCGTCGGTGCCGATGGCGGCGCTCGACACCTGGCCGGTGACCGCCACGATCGGCACGGAGTCCATGTGCGCGTCGGCGAGCGGCGTGACCAGGTTGGTCGCGCCCGGCCCGCTGGTCGCCATGCAGACGCCGACGGTGCCGCCGGCAGCGGCGTAGCCCTGCGCGGCGTGCCCCGCACCCTGCTCGTGGCGCACGAGGATGTGCCGCAGCCTGACCGAGTCGAAGAGCGGGTCGTAGGCGGGCAGGATCGCCCCGCCCGGGATGCCGAAGACGTTCTCGGCGCCCGCACTCTCGAGGGAGCGGATCAGCGACTGCGCGCCGGTCATCGTCTCGCCGCTGTCGGTCGACGTGGGCTCCCTGCTCGGCTCGGTCATGGCCGGGGCCTCCTCTGCTCCGTGTCTCGTCGTCGGTGTCAGCAAAACAAAACCCCCGTGGCCCTGCCGGGCGCAGACGGGGGACGGCGTGAGTCGTCGACTGTGGTCGGTCAGCTCACGCCGGGACGTACGAGTACCTCGAAACGCATGGGTCCACGGTCCCTGTCGCTGCTGTGCCCGTCAAGCCAGTGTGTCAGGCGTCTCACATCTCGGGACGTCCGTCCTACGTCTCGGGACGCCGCTCGCACCGCGTGATGCTGGCCATGATGTCGTCCACGTGGGAACACCCGCTCCCCTGGGCAGGGTTCACACAGTGCACCCACCCACCTGTGCACCCAGCCATGTGCACCCAGCCATGTGCACCCAGCCATCGAGCAGCGAGGACAGCCGTCATGACCTCACCCGCCCCTGCCGGACGCCCCGGCAGATCCCTGGTCGGCCACGGCCGCACCGCCGCCATCAGCACCGGCCTGGCCACGACCGCGCTGGCCTCGCTCGCAGGTGCGCCGGAGCGCGTGTCCCGGGTCTTCCGCCGCCGCTACCCCACCGTCGCGGTGACCGGCATGACCGGCGTCGGCAAGACCGCGCTGGCCGACCGGCTCGCCCGGCGCTCGCAGACCGTCGCCTCGACGGAGGTCGGCTCCGCGACCATGGAACGGCGCACCCGCAGGGCGGCACGGCTGCGCGGCTTCAGGTTCCTCGTCGTACCCGGGGAGAACGCAGCCACCCGCCTGGGCGCGCTCGACGACGTCTTCCACGACGAGCCCGTCGACGGGGTCCTGCACGTGGTCGCGAACGGCTACGCGACCCCCCGCCGTACCGCGGGCACGACCGGCGCCGCCGAGGCCACCCGCGAGGAGCAGCTGGCGGCCGAGCTGGAGGACTGGGCGATCACCGCGCACCGCATCGCGTCGATGTCCGTGCGCCGCGACCGCCCGACCTGGCTGGTCATCGCGGTGACCAAGGCGGACCTCTACCCCGACGACCTCGAGGAGGTCGTGCGCTACTACTCCCCCGGCAGCGGGTCGCCGTTCGGCGACAAGGTCGACGAGCTGCGGGCGCTGGCCGGCGGGGCGAAGCTGTCGGTCGACGTGCTGCCCGTCTGCACCCAGGGCGGCGACAAGCGCTCGGCGATGCCGGAGAAGCGCTGCGGTGACCTGCTGGCCAAGCTGGAGACCCGGATGGCCCAGCTCAGCGGCCACGTCTGAGACCACGCCCCGCCGCAGAGCTTTCCGACGTGAAGCGCCTCGATCCGCGCTGTCGAGGCGCTTTTCGTCTGAAAGCGTGTGGGGTCAGCCGCAGACGGCGCCGTGGGCGGCGGACTGCACGACCTTCGCGTACTTGCCGAGCACGCCCTTGGTGAACTTCGGCTCGCGCGGCGCCCAGCCCTCGCGGCGTGAGGCCAGCTCGGCGTCGTCGAGGTCGACGTCGAGCAGCCCGCCGGCCACGTCCAGGCGCACCCGGTCACCGTCGCGCAGGAAGGCGATGGGCCCGGCGTCGACCGCCTCCGGCGCGATGTGGCCGACGCACAGCCCGGTGGTGCCGCCGGAGAAGCGACCGTCGGTGATCAGCAGGACGTCCTTGCCGAGACCGGCTCCCTTGATGCCCCCGGTGATCGCGAGCATCTCGCGCATGCCGGGCCCGCCCTTGGGGCCCTCGTAGCGGATGACCACCACGTCGCCGTGCCTGATCTCCCCGGCCGCCAGCGCGTCGAGCGCGGCACGCTCGCCGTCGAAGACCCTGGCCGGTCCCTCGAAGACCTCGTCGTCGAAGCCGGCGGACTTCACCACCGCGCCCTCGGGCGCCAGCGACCCGCCCAGGATCGTGAGTCCGCCGGTGGCGTGGATCGGCCGGTCCAGGCGGCGGATCACCTCGTCGTCGACACCGGGCGGGTCGATGTCGGCGAGGTTCTCGGCCAGCGTCCTGCCGGTGCACGTGAGTACGTCGCCGTGGAGCAGGCCGGCGTCGAGCAGCAGCTTCATCAGCATCGGGATGCCGCCCACGCGGTCGAAGTCCACCCAGACGTACTTCCCGAACGGCTTGAGGTCGCCGAGGTGCGGCACCTTCTGCCCGATGCGGGTGAAGTCGTCGAGGCTCAGGTCGACCTCGGCCTCGCGCGCGATCGCGAGCAGGTGCAGCACGGCGTTGGTGGAGCCGCCGAGCGCCATGGCGACGGCGATGGCGTTCTCGAAGGCCTCCCGCGTCATGATCTGCCGGGCGGTGATGCCGCGGCGCAGCATCCCCACGACGGCCTCACCGGACTTGTGCGCGTAGCCGTCGCGCCGCCGGTCGACCGCGGGCGGGGCCGAGCTGCCGGGCAGGCTCATGCCCAGCGCCTCCGCGACGCTGGCCATCGTGTTCGCGGTGTAGGCGCCGCCGCAGGCGCCCTCCCCGGGGCAGATCGCGCGCTCGACCTTGTCGACCTGCTCGCGGCTGATCTTGCCGGCCAGGCAGGCGCCGACCGCCTCGAAGGCGTCGATGATCGTGACGTCCTCGCCGTCCACCTTGCCCGGCAGGATCGTGCCGGCGTAGAGGAAGACGCTGGCGAGGTCGAGCCGCGCGGCGGCCATCAGCATGCCGGGCAGCGACTTGTCGCAGCCGGCGAGCAGCACCGAACCGTCCAGCCGCTCGGCCATCATCACCGTCTCGACGGAGTCGGCGATCACCTCGCGCGAGACGAGGGAGAAGTGCATCCCCTCGTGGCCCATGGAGATGCCGTCGGAGACGGAGATCGTGCCGAACTCGAGCGGGAACCCGCCGGCCGCGTGCACGCCGTTCTTGACCGCCTTGGCCAGCCGGTCGAGGGACAGGTTGCAGGGCGTGATCTCGTTCCACGACGAGGCCACGCCGATCTGCGGCTTCTCCCAGTCGTCGTCGCCCATGCCCACCGCGCGCAGCATCCCGCGCGCCGCGGCCCGCTCCAGCCCGTCGGTGACGTCGCGGGAACGGGGCTTGATGTCGGGCTGTCCGTCGGCCATGTCGGGCAGCCTACAAGCGGGTTCTCGGCCCCCGAGCCGCAGTTCTCGGGAGCCGGACCTCGGTACCGTCGGGGGGTGACCTTCCGTCGTACGGCGACACGGATGTTCGCCCGGATGACCCCCGAGTGGCAGGTGCGGGCCGCCCTGGGTGCCGGGCTGACGGTGTCGAACCTCCTCGGCATCGTCGTGGTGTTCGCCATGGCGATGTGGGTGGTGCCGCTGCCGGAGGACCAGGGGTCGGTCGCCACGAGCCAGAGCCTGGCGTTCGGCTTCCTGCTGGCTCTCGTGGGCGGCTGTCGTCGGCACGCTGCAGGCCTGGAAGGTGCTGCACCCGGTCGTCATCATGCTGCGTCCCGGGGAGGAGCCGACCGAGGACGAGCGCCGCGACGTGCTGGCGGCACCCCGCAGGATCTTCCTGTTCCAGGCACTGCTCTGGGCGGTCGCGTCGGTCGTGATCGGTGTCGTCAACGGCCTGCAGTCGGTGCGAGCTCGGGGTCGCGATCGGGCTGATGGTGGGGCTGGCGGGATGGACGACCTCCTGCATCACCTACCTGCTCTGCGAGCGGGCGCTGCGGCCCGTGGCTCGCCGCGTGCTCGCCGCCGGCTTCCCCGAGCGCAGGTTCGTGCGCTCGGTCGCGAACCGCACGATGTTCGCGTGGGGGCTGGGCACCGGCGTGGCGGTCCTGGGGCTGGTGCTGCTGGGCATCGGCGGGCTGCTGGCGCCGGAGGAGGAGGTCACCACCCGCCAGCTGTCGATCACGATCATCGCGCTGGGCGTGCTCATCTTCGGGTCAGGCGTCTTCTCCACCTACCTCTCGGCGCAGGCCAGCAGCGAGCCCGTGCGGACCCTGCGCGAGGCCGTCGACCACGTGGGCTCGGGCGACTACACCGTGCACGTGCCGATCTACGACGGCACCGAGATCGGCCTGCTGCAGGCGGGCTTCAACGAGATGGTGGAGGGTCTGCGGGAGCGCGAGGAGATGCGCGACCTGTTCGGGCGTCACGTGGGAGAGGACGTCGCGCGCGCGGCTCTCGACCGCGGCATCCAGCTGGGCGGCGAGGTGGTCGAGATCTCCGTGCTCTTCGTGGACGTCATCGGCTCGACCTCCCTGGCCGAGAACTGCGAGCCGGAGGAGGTGGTGACGCTGCTCAACCAGTTCTTCGAGGTGGTGATCGACGTGGTGCACCAGTTCGGCGGCTTCGTCAACAAGTTCGAGGGCGACGCTGCACTGGCGGTCTGGGGTGCCCCGGTCGCCAACGACGACATCCACACGTGCTCCCTGCAGGCTGCACGTGTCATGGCCGCCCGGCTGCGGCAGGAGGTGCGCGACATCCGCGCGAGCATCGGCGTCTCGTGCGGCCGTGGCGTCGCCGGCAACGTCGGCACCCACGAGCGCTACGAGTACACGGTCATCGGCGACCCCGTGAACGAGGCCGCCCGGCTCACCACCGCGGCCAAGGAGACCGATCGGCTGGTGCTGGTCAACCAGGCCCTGGTCGAGGCGGCCGACGCCGAAGAGGCCCGGCACTGGTGCGAGCTGGAGCCGATGGTGGTGCGCGGTCGCAGCGAGGCCACGCGCGTCGCCACGCCCTGCTCCGCCTGACGCCGCAGCGCCCCACGGGTCTCCTCGCGCCCGGGCAGAGTTCACGGGCACGTCACACACGAGCAACGCCACTGTCGCCGGCGTCTCCTAGCGTCGGGACCACTCGACACGCCCCTCCCGAAACCCCTTGGGATCTTTGTTGAGTAACTGTAGTGTTTAACACTACTTAGACTTCTAGGAGCCGTCATGGAGAGTCCCCCCACCCTCGCCCTCCGCCCCGCTCGCCACGTCCTCGACCTCGGCCGCCGCGTGGTCGCGTGGCCGGTCGCCAGCCAGCAGGGCGCCCGTCGCAACGCCATGATCGCGGCCAGCGAGATCCGGCAGCGCCGGAGCGAGCAGCTCGAGGTCGAGGCGTTCCTGGCGGCGTACCGACCGCGACGCGAGACCAGCGCGGCGGCCCACGGCTGACCGCCCTGACCGCACTCCTGCCGCGACCCGCCGGGTGATATCCGGCACGAAATGGATTCGAATCGGTTCCGGCCCGGGATACTCCCGGCATGCCGACCCGCGAGAAGGGCTTCCGCGCCGACCCCGGCGCCCCCTCCACGACCCGCCTCGGTGACGCCGAGGGCGCTCCCCGGCTCCCCGGCCAGTCCATCGTGCGGTTCCACCGCATCACCAGCGCGGACGGCACCCTGATCGAGGCCTGGCACAACGACGCGTGGCACCGGGGGTCCGACGGCCCGGTGGTGCTGCTCTGCAACGGACTCGGCACGAACGCCTACGCCTGGCCCGACCTGCTCCGCCCGGACTGCGACATCCGCGTCATCTCCTGGAACCACCGCGGTGTCGGGCGCAGCGCCCGGCCCGACGACCCCGAGCGCTGCGGCGTCGACGCGATGGTCGAGGACGCCGTCGCGGTCATGGACGCCGCCGGGATCGAGTCGGCCATCGTGGCCGGCTGGTCCATCGGGGTGAACACCGCCTTCGAGCTGGCGGTGCGCCACCCCGAGCGCGTGCGCGGCATCTTCGCCGTCGCCGGCGTGCCCGGCGGCACGTTCGAGTCGATGCTCGCCCCGATGTACGTCCCCCGCCCGCTGCGCGAGCCGATCACCGTCAACCTCGCGCGCGCCTTCAAGGCCGGCAGCCCGGTGCTCACCCCCATCGCGCGCCGCATCCCGATGGGGCCGATCGGCACGCGGGTGCTGCGCTACAGCGGAATCATGTTCCCCCCGGCCAAGAACGCCGACGTACGACGGGCGGTCCGGGAGTTCCTCACCACCCCCGTCGACTGGTACATGCACCTCGCCCTCCACTCCGCCCGGCACCTGCGGGTCTCGCTGTCGAAGGTCGAGGTGCCCTGCGCCTTCGTCTCCGGGCGCCTCGACCTGCTCGCGTCGGCCAAGGACATGCGGACGGCGGCCGACCGCATCCCCGACGCGGCGTACGTGAACCTCTGGGGCAGCCACTTCCTCACCCTCGAGCGACCGCAGCTGGTCACCCGGCTGCTGCGCGAGCTCATCGAGCAGGTGGAGGAGTCCGAGGCCGCCGCGTAGCCGGCGTTCGTGGCCGGCGTCAGACCCGCGCCACCTACGCTGACGGCATGAGCCGGACCCAGCCCGCCGCGGCCCTGGTCGGTGTCGTGGCTCTGGCGGCCCTGGTCGCGTGCGCGGGGTCCGAACCGGAGGCCGGTGACCTCGGCGCGACTCCGACCGACCAGCCCAGCACGGTGACCGCGGGGCCGGACCCCACGGAGCCGCAGCGGTCGCTGACGGCGAAGCCGGCCCGGCCACGAGTGGTGCGCACCGTGGCCTCGGGCCTCGAGGTGCCCTGGGGCGTCGGCTTCCTGCCCGACGGGACGGCGCTGGTGACCGAGCGCGACAGCACCCGGGTGCTCGCCGTCACTCCCCGCGGTCGCGTGCGTGAGGTGGGCCGGATCGACGAGGCAGCCCCGGAGGGCGAGGCCGGGCTGCTGGGGCTGGCCGTCTCCCCGTCGTACGACGAGGACCGGCTGGTCTACGTCTACGCCACCACCGCGCAGGACAACCGGGTGCTGCGGATGACCTACCGCGGCGGGCGGCTCGGTGAGCCAGAGCCCATCCTCACCGGCATCCCCAACGGGTTCATCCACGACGGCGGCAGGCTCCTCTTCGACGGCGACGGCTCGCTGTTCGTCTCCACCGGCGAGGCAGGGCAGAGCGACCTCGCCCAGCAGACCGACTCCTTGGGCGGCAAGGTCCTGCGCATCACGGCGGACGGCGACCCCGCCCCCGGCAACCCGCGCGAGGGCTCACCCGTGTGGACGCTGGGGCACCGCAACGTCCAGGGCCTCGCCCTCGACGACCGCGACCGGCTGTGGGCCACGGAGTTCGGGCAGCAGACCTGGGACGAGCTCAACCAGATCCGCCGCGGGACCAACTACGGCTGGCCACTCGTGGAGGGCCGCGGCGAGCAGGAGGAGTTCCTCAACCCCTTCGTCACGTGGCGCACCAGCGAGGCCTCGCCCTCCGGGCTGGCCTACCTCGACGGCTCGCTGTGGGCGGGCGCGCTGCGCGGCGAGCGGCTGTGGCAGGTCCCCGTCACCGCGGACGGCGTGGGCCAGCCGCGCGGCTGGTTCGTCGGCGACTACGGCCGCATCCGCACCGTCACCGCGACACCGCGGGGCACGCTGTGGGTGACGACGAGCAACCGCGACGGGCGTGGCGACCCGGCGGCGGCCGACGACCGGATCCTCGAGGTCGCGCTCGATGGCGGCTGACCGGGTTTCCCATGTCCTGTCCCGAAATTCCCACTCCCCTGCCCATGCATCACGAGGGGAGCGTGAGTTCCTCGGGGGGAGTACGACGCCTGCCCGATAAGTCCCTACAGGACATGGGAATTTGTCCTCGGCCACTCAACCCAGAGCGGCGTCGAGCGGCACGGCGTCGATGCCGACCGCCTCACCGACAGGGCCGTTGGTGAGGTCGCCCGCATGGGTGTTGAGCCCCAGCGCCAGCGCGTGGTCGTCACGGCAGGCCTGCTGCCAGCCCTTGTCGGCCAGGGTGACCGCGTAGGGCATCGTGGCCGCGGTCAGCGCGTACGTCGAGGTGTTGGGCACGGCGCCCGGCATGTTCGCGACGCAGTAGAAGATCGACTCGTGCACCTGGTAGATCGGGTCCGCGTGGGTGGTCGCGTGCGTGTCCTCGAAGCAGCCGCCCTGGTCGACCGCGATGTCGACGAGCACCGAGCCCGGCTTCATCCGCGAGACCAGCTCGTTGCTGACGAGCTTCGGCGCGGCCGCACCGGGGATCAGCACCGCGCCGATCACCATGTCGGCCTCCATGACCTGCTGGCGGATGGCGAGCGCCGAGGAAGCCAGGCCGTGCACCCGGTTGTTGTAGCGCCAGAAGGCGATCCGCAGCTTGTCGAGGTCGGTGTCGAGCAGCGTCACGTCGGCGCCCATGCCGAGCGCGATGTTGGCGGCGTTCTGTCCCGCCACGCCGGCACCGATGACGACGACCTTGGCCTGGGCCACGCCGCCGACACCGCCCAGCAGCACGCCGCGCCCGCCCTGCGCCTTCATCAGGGCGTGGGCGCCGACCTGCGGTGCGAGGCAGCCGGCGACCTCTGACATCGGGTAGAGCAGGGGGAGCGAACCCGAGGGCAGCTGCACCGTCTCGTAGGCGATCGCCGTGACGCGGCGCTTGACCAGCTCCTCGGTCAGCGGCTTGTCCGCGGCGAGGTGGAGGTAGGTGAAGAGCACCTGCCCCTCGCGCATGCGGTGGTACTCCTCGGCGACGGGCTCCTTGACCTTGAGCACCATCTCCGCCTCGGCCCAGACGTCGTCGGCCCCGTCGAGCATCGTGGCCCCCGCGGCGACGTACTCGTCGTCCATGATCTGGGAGCCGACGCCGGCGCCCTTCTCGACGACCACGTCGTGCCCGTGGGCGACCAGCTCGTGGACCCCGATCGGGGTGATCGCGACCCGGTACTCGTGGTTCTTGACTTCCTTCGGAATACCGATCCGCATGAGCCCTCCTGTCAGGTTTCCGCACCCATGATGGTCCGAGACCACCGATTCCGCAAAGGTGCGGCGTGACCTCAGAAGGTCTCGAGGTCCTCCCAGCGCAGGGTGTCGAGCGCGGGCTCGGGAAGGGGCTGCGGCAGGTTCTTGCGGCTGAGGCGCGCCTCGGAGTGGGCGCCGCACCCGTGGTCGACGGAGACCACGCGACCGTCGTCGTTGGCGTAGGCGTTCGCGCAGACTCCGAAGATCCGGCCCAATGGGCCGGTGACGCGCACGTAGAAGCCGCAGTCGCCGCACTTGCCGGGCGCGGACTTCGCCAGGTCGGAGTCGGGGCCGTGGGAGCCGTCGTACCAGCGCTGCGCGGCGAGCTCGCGGCCCTCGACCGACAGCACCCGCTTGCGGCCGAGCCCGAGCTCCTCGGCCACGCGCCTGGCCTCCTGCGGGTCGGGCCACTCGTCGGCGCCGGTGAAGGCGGGCACCACGCGCGGGTCGTCGTCCTCGGTGGGCAGCAGGTCGCCCGGGCTGAGGTCGCCGGGGCGGATCCGCTCGCGCCACGGCACCCACGGCGGGGCCAGCACGGCGTCGTCGCCGGGGAGGAGCACGACCTCGTCGACGGTGATGCTGCGGGACCGGGGCACCCGGGTCACCGTGACCGACCAGCGCCAGCCGCGGTAGCCGGGCTGACGGCACTCGAAGTAGTGGGTGACGACCTTGTCCTCCTCGGCCTGCACGCCGAGGTGGTCACCGACCTGGTCGGCGGGCACGAGCTCGAGCACGCCGGCGCGTGCCTCGTCGACCGCCTCGGCGGCCTTGGCGTCCGGCTTCGGTGTCTTGACAGGGGTCACGGAGCGATTGTCCCTCACCGGTTGGCGTCCCGTCTCGCCGCACCCGGCACAGATCGGTGCCGGCCCCCGGGCAAGATGGGGGCGTGCCCCCCGACAACCCGTCCGGCGACCAGCCCGGACCGCCCGCGCCGGCCGGTGCCACCGAGGGGGCCGACCACGGCTCCGAGCACGAAGCCGAGTACGGGACCGAGCACGGCGCGGCGCCCGGAGCGGCGACCGACCCGGCCGAGGCGGGCCGCGGCCCGGGACGTGTCCGGCGCGCGTCGGGGGCGACCGCCCGCGGCTTCGGGCGGGCCGGGCGGGGCACCGGCGCCGCCGCCGGCTACGTCTACCGGCAGGCCCGCCGCGCCACGCACGCCGAGGGCGCCGGGGACAGCGGCCTCGCACGTCTGATCGAGGTGCACGCGTTCAACGCCGCGGGCGACGCGGCGGTCGCCATCAGCCTGGCCGGCACCTTGTTCTTCCAGGTGCCGACCGACCAGGCGCGCGGCCAGGTCGCACTGTTCCTGGGGCTGACGATGCTGCCCTTCGCGATCGTCGCGCCGCTCATCGGCCCGGTCCTGGACCGCTTCCGCCGCGGCCGGCGGTGGGCGATCGGCGCGACCATGGCGCTGCGGGCGTTCTTCTGCTGGGTGCTGGCCGGGGCGGTCGGCGGCGACTCGCTGGCACTCTTCCCGGCGGCGCTCGGCGTGCTGGTCGCGTCCAAGGCGTACGGCGTCACGCGCGCGGCCGCCGTACCCCGCGTCATGCCGGAGCGGCTGGGCCTGGTGAAGGCGAACTCGCGGATCTCGCTGGCCGGCATCAGCGGGGCTGCGATCTCCGCGCCGCTGGCGATCGGGTTCTCCACGCTCGGCGCGGAGTGGTCGCTGCGCTACGGGTTCGTGGTGTTCGTCTGCGCGACCATCCTGGCGATCCTGCTCCCGGCCAGGGTCGACCACGCCGATGACGAGGAGACCGCCCACCTCACCGGCGCCGGCCGCAAGCGGGTGCCCGCCCTGGTCGTGCGGGCGCTGCGCTGCAACGCCGGCCTGCGGCTCCTCAGCGGCTTCCTCACCCTCTACATGGCCTTCCTGCTGCGCGAGAAACCGCTGCCCGGGTGGGAGGACCGGCCCGAGCTGCTGCTCGGACTGGTCATCGGGGCCGCCGGCCTCGGCAACGCCGTCGGCATCGGTCTGGGGGCGGTCCTGCGGGCCGTCCGAGCCGAGCTCGTGGTCGTCCTCGTGCTCGTGGCGGACACGGTGGCGGTGGTGCTCGCCGCCACGCTGTACGGGCTGGTCACCGTGGTGGCGCTGGGCCTCACTGCCGGGGTCTGCCAGGCGCTCGGGAAGCTCTCGCTCGACTCGCTGATCCAGGGGCAGGTGCCCGAGCACACCAGGGCCAGCGCGTTCGCCAGGTCGGAGACGCTGCTGCAGCTCTCGTGGGTCGCCGGCGGCTTCCTCGGCATCGCGCTGCCGCTCATCCCCCGGGTGGGTCTGGGGACGGGCGCACTCGCGCTCCTGGTGATCACCGCGTGGGTGCTCCTGGGCGTACGCCGGGCAGCCGCCGACGCGGAGGGCGGCCGCGCAGCCCCTCTTGTGTAAGACGCCCGAGGGTCAGGGCTCGAGCTCGTCGGCCAGGGCGCGCAGCAGCATGGCGGTCGGCTTGGCGGTGCGCGGGTCGGGGTGTCGTCCGGCGCGGTAGCCGCGCTCGACGCCCTCGAGCAGCCGGTAGAGGTCCTCGATGATGTTGACCATCTCGGCGGGCTTCTTGCGCATCGCCTTCGAGACGGAGGCAGGAGCGTCCAGCACCCGCACCTGCAGCGCCTGCTCGCCCTTGCGGCCCTGGGCCACCCCGAACTCGACGCGGGTGCCGGGCTTCAGCGTGGCGGTGCCCTCGGGGAGCGCACTGGAGCGCACGAAGACGTCGCCGCCCTCGTCCTTGGAGAGGAAGCCGAAGCCCTTCTCCACGTCGTACCACTTCACCTTGCCCGTTGGCACCGGTGCTCCTCGTCTGCGTCGCGGCCCGCCCGGGGCCCACTGGTTTCCGTGCCCGCCCAGCCTACGGTCAGGCCCCGGGCTGGGTCGAAGGGGTTGGGCCCGTCCCTACGATCGAGCGGTGAGCACCGCACCCCCTCCGGCCGAGCCGGTCGACGACCGCAGGCTGGGGGCGGCGCTGGCGATCTGGTCGGTGGCGCTGGCCGCCTACCTGCTCGCGGTCTTCCACCGCTCGTCACTCGCCGTCGCGGGGCTGCTGGCCACCGAGCGCTTCGACATCGGCGCCGCCGAGCTGTCGTCGTTCGTCATGCTCCAGCTCCTGGTGTACGCCGGGATGCAGGTGCCGGTGGGGCTGCTCGTCGACCGGTTCGGCCCGCGCATCATCCTCACGGTCGGAGCCGTCCTCCTGACGCTCGCGCAGGTGGGGTTCGCCCTCGCGGAGAGCTACCCCACGGCGCTGGTGGCCCGGCTGTTCGTCGGCATGGGCGACGCGATGACCTTCATCTGCGTGCTGCGGCTGGTCAACACCTGGTTCGGTGAACGGCGCATCCCCGTGATCACCCAGCTCACCGGCGTGCTCGGCCAGGTCGGTGCGATCATCGCCGCCGCCCCCATGACGTGGGCGCTGTCGAGGCTCGGGTGGACCGGCGCCTACCTCGCTGCCGCGTCGGCGGGTGTGGTGATCGTGGTCGCCCTGCTCCTCGTGGTCCACGACGCGCCTGGCCGGCGGACGCGGACCGGGCCGCCGATGAGGCCGGCCGACGTGCGGGCCAGCCTGATGGCCTCGTGGGCGCACCCCGGCACGCGGCTGGGGTTCTGGATGCACTTCTCCACCCAGTTCAGCGCGACCACGCTGGGCATGCTCTGGGGTTATCCGTTCTTCGTGCGCGGCGAGCGGCAGAGCGAGGCAGCCGCCGGCGTGCTGCTCACCGTGATGGTGCTGGCGGTGATGACCGCGGGGCCGGTGCTGGGCTGGCGGATCACGGTGCGCCCGTGGCACCGCTCCACCCTCGTGCTGGGCATCGTGGGCGCGATCGTGGCGGTGTGGACCCTCGTGCTCGCGTGGCCGGGCGACGCGCCCTTCCCGCTGCTGCTCCTGCTGGTCGTGGTCACCGGCGTCGGCGGGCCCGCCTCGATGATCGGCTTCGACCTCGGCCGCACCTCGAACCCCGCCGAGCGGCTGGCCAGCGCCACCGGGATCATCAACCAGGGCGGCTTCTACGCGAGCCTGCTGCTCGTGGTCGCGATCGGCATCATCCTCGACTGGCGCACACCCGGCTCGTCCACGGCGTACACCCCCGAGGCCTTCCGGTGGGCGATGTCGTTCCAGTACGTGCTGTGGGCGCTCGGGCTCACCCAGGTGTGGCGCTACCGGCGTCGCACCCGGGCCTGGCTGCGCGTCCACGAGCCCGACTGGGTCGCGCTGCACAGCGTCCGGGGCTGACCTCCTCACGGCCGGCTCGGTGCCCGACCGCCGCCGGTATCGTGGAGCGGATGTCCATGCCCGCCCACCGGTCCCTCGCCGACCAGCTCCGCAGCTGGCCGGACGACCGGCTGCGGTCGCTGCTGGTGGCGCGTCCGGACCTCGCGACCCCCGCGCCGCAGGACTCCGGCCAGCTGGCCTCGCGCGCAGCCACGCGGGCGTCCGTGATGCGGGCTGTCGACCAGCTCGACCGCTGCACGCTGACGGTGCTGGAGGCGCTGGGCGTCCTGGGTGGCCGCGCCGCGGCGACCGAGGTGGTGACGCTGGTGCACGCCTCCCCCGAGGCGGTGCGCGAGCGGCTGGGGCTCGCCCAGGACCTCGCGCTGGTCTGGGGTGAGGACGACGACCTGCGACTGGTCAGCGCGGTGGCCGACACCCTCGCCGGCTCGGTCAACCGGCTGGGTCAGCCGCTCACGACGCTGCTGGACGGCGCCGGACCCAGGCGCGTGGCCGAGCTGCTCACCGGCGCCGGTGGCCGCCCGACCGGGGACCGCGACGCCGACCTCGCGCAGCTGGCGACGCTGCTGCGCGACCCCGATCACGTCGAACGACTCCTCGGGCAGTGCGACGACGCGGCGCGCGCCGCGCTGGAGCACCTCGAGGCGAGCGGCGTCGACGGCCGCTCCGACGCGGCCGACCACCAGGTGGCGGTGCCCACCGCGCGGACCCCGGTCGAGCAGCTGCTGGCGCGGGGGCTGCTCGCACCGCGCGACCGGAGGCACCTGGCCGTGCCGAGGGAGGTGGTCGTCGCGCTCCGCGGTGGCCGCACCACCAAGGAGGCCGTCGACCAGCCGCCCGAGGTCGCCACGACCGCCAGGTCCGGCGAGCTCGTCGACCGGGCGGGAGCCGGGGCGGCGTACGAGCTGGTGCACCGTGTCGAGCTCGTGCTCGACCGCTGGAGCGAGGAGCCGGCGGGGGTCCTCCGGCAGGGTGGCCTCGCCGTGCGCGACCAGCGAGCGCTGGCCTCCCTCCTGCACGCGGACGACGCGACCGCCGCGCTCGTCCTGGACGTCGCGCTGGCCGCCGGCCTGGTCGCGCGCGGCTCCGCGCCGGGGGCACCGGACGCGTGGCTGCCGACCGACGCGTTCGACGTCTGGCGCGCGGGGTCGCTGGCCACGCGGTGGGCACGGCTCGCCGACGCCTGGCTCCACTCACCACGGCTGGTGGGGCTGGTCGGCAGGCGCCGCGACGGGCGGGCGGTCAACGCGCTCGCGCCCGACATCGACGTGGCGTGGGCCGTCGACGTACGACGCGCCACCCTGCGCGAGCTCGCCTCGCTCGAGCAGGGCCGGACGCTGGCGTCGGGCACCGGCCTCCCCTCGCTGGTCGAGCGGCTGCACTGGCTGCGCCCCCGCCGTCCGACCGGCCGCGACGAAGCCGTCGGGTGGACCGTGCTGGAGGCTGCGGTGCTGGGCGTGACCGGGCTCGGGGGGATGACCGCCCACGGCCGGGCACTGCTGGAGTCCGGGCAGGAGGCTGCGGCCGCCGCGGTCGGCGGCCTGCTGCCGAGACCCGTGGACCACGTGCTGCTGCAGGCCGACCTGACCGCCGTCGCGCCTGGCCCGCTCGAGAGCCGGCTCGCCCGCGACCTCGCCACCGTCGCGCACGTCGAGTCGCGGGGTGGCGCGACGGTCTACCGGTTCACGGAGGGCTCGGTGCGCCACGCCTTCGACCTGGGGTGGTCGGCCGCCGAGGTGCACGAGCTGATCGAGCGAGCGGCCCGCACCGACGTGCCTCAGCCGTTGCGCTACCTGGTCGACGACGTCGCCCGCACCTTCGGCACGGTGCGCCTCGGCGTGGCCGAGTCGTTCGTGCGCAGCGACGACGAGGCTGCCCTCGCCGCGCTGGTCCACGACCCCCGCACGATCGGGCTCGGCCTGCGCCGGATCGCCCCGACGGTGCTGGTCAGCTCCGTCCCGGCCGACGTGCTGCTGCCGGTGCTGCGCGAGGTCGGGCTCGCGCCGGTCGTCGAGGACCACGACGGGGTGGTGCGCGTTGCCGGCCCGACCCGGATGCGCGCAGCCGGCACCGGGCGGCCGGCTCCCCCCGCGGCCGCAGCCGCGCACGCGATCGCACGCGCAGCGGCGACCGCCACTGCGATCCGGGCCGGCGACCGTGCCCGGGCGACCCGCGGGCCCTCCCGTGCCGAGCACCAGACCCCTGCCTCCGCCCTTGCGCTGCTCAGGGAGGCGGCGGAGTCGTCGACCACCGTGGTGATCGGGTACGTCGACGACGACGGCACCATCCACGACCGCGTGGTCGACCCGCTCGGGGTCGAGGGCGGCAGGCTCAAGGGCTACGACCACCGCAGCGACCGCACGCGCTCCTACGCCGTGCACCGGATCAAGTCGGTGCGGGCCGCCACCCGCGACGACTGAGCGCCCGACGCGGCAGCCGTCAGGAGTCGAAGCCGAGACCCAGCCGGTCGAGGGTGCGCAGCCAGACGTTGCGCCGCCCCTGCCGGTGGTCGGCGCGCGCCAGTGCCCACCGCGTCGTGTGGATCCCCAGCGACGCGACCGGCTCCGGGGGGAACGGCACCGGCTTGCGGCGCACCATCTCCAGCTCGGTGCGCTCCGTGCGCTCACCGGAGAGCATGTCGAGCATGACGTCGGCGGCGAAGCGCGTCGCCCCGACCCCGAGACCCGTGAAGCCCGCGGCGTGCGCGACCCGGCCGCGGTGCGCCACCCCGAAGAAGGCGCTGAAGCGGGTGGAGGTGTCGATGGCGCCCGCCCACCGGTGGCTCACCCGGATGCCCTCGAGCTGCGGGAAGGTCGTCAGCAGGTGCGACGTGAGCTTCGCGTAGGTCTCCGGCCGGTCCTCGTAGGCGCTGTCGACCCGCTTGCCGAAGTGGTAGACGGCGTCGTAGCCGCCGAAGAGGATGCGGTCGTCCTGGGTCAGCCGGAAGTAGTGGAAGTGGTTGGCGGGGTCGGCCAGGCCCTGCCGGTTGAGCCACCCGACCGCCGCCCGCTGCTCGGCGCTCAGCGGCTCGGTCACGATGGCGTAGTCGTAGACCGGCACGGTGTAGTGGCGGTAGCGCCGCACCAGTGCCGGGAAGACGTTCGTGCCCAGCGCCACCTGGTCGGCGTGCACCGTGCCCGCGGGCGTGCACACCTCGATGCCGTCGTGCTCGGCGGCCAGCGACGTCACCTCGGTGCCCTCGTGGATCTCGACGCCGAGCTCGGTGGCCACGCGCGCCAGCTCGCGGACCGTCTTGGCCGGGTGCAGCAGCGCCGTGCCGTCGCTCAGCAGGCCGGCCAGGGCGATCGGCGACGCCACCTCCGCGCGCACCTGCTCCTGGTCGAGGAACCTGCCCTCACCCGTGGCGGCCGCGACCCGGAGCCACGCCACCTGGTGGTCCTCCACCGCCAGGTCCAGCTCCCCGGTGTGCTCGTAGTCGACGTCCATGGCGTGGTCGCGGACGGTGGCCGCGATCTCGGCCAGGTTGTCCTTGCCCAGGCGCTCGAGGACGTCGTACTCCTCCGGCCAGCGGGTGCGCCCGTTGGCCTCCCCGTGCGTGAGCGAGGCCGAGCAGAAGCCACCGTTGCGACCCGAGGCCGCCCACCCGAGCCGGTTGCCCTCCAGCAGGACGACGTGACGCCCGGGGTCGCGCTGCTTCGCGCGCACCGCGGTCCAGAGCCCGGTGTAACCACCACCGACGACGCACAGATCGGTCCGGCGGTCGGCCGTCAACGGCTCGTACGAGGGTCCGGGCGCGTCGGTGAGCCAGAAGCAGTCGTCCTCGGCGCCGCGCAGCGCCTCGTCGACGACGTCGGCCGGAGGAGCGAGCCGCTCGTAGACCGTCGCCTCACCTCTGGGCATGCACGTCCCCGTGCCGGAGGGCCTCGTCGAGGATCGCCAGGCCCTCCCTCGCCTCGTCGGCGGACGTGGTGCACGGCGGGACGACGTGAATGCGGTTGAAGTTCGCGAAGGGCAGCAGGCCTCCCTGCTTGCACGCCTTGACGATCTCGTCCATCGCCGGGCTGCTGCCGCCGTACGGCGCCAGCGGTGCCTTGGTGCTCCGGTCGCTGACGAGCTCCAGGGCCCAGAAGGCGCCGAGGCCGCGCACGTCGCCCACGCAGGGGTGGCGCTCCTTCATGTCCGCGAGCGCAGGACCGATCACGTCACGGCCGAGGTGGTCGGCGTGCTCGACGACCTGCTCGTCGCGCATCGCCTCGATGGTGGCGACCGCCGCGGCGCACGCCAGCGGGTGGCCGGAGTAGGTGAGCCCACCCGGGTAGACCCGCTGGGCGAACGTCTCGTAGATCGCGTCGCTGATGATCACCCCGCCCAGGGGGACGTAGCCGGAGTTCACTCCCTTGGCGAAGGTCACCAGGTCGGGCCTGGCGTCGTAGCGGTCCAGCGCCAGCCACGAGCCGGCGCGACCGAAGCCGGCCATCACCTCGTCGAGCACCAGCACGATCCCGTGCTGGTCGCAGAGCTCGCGCACCCCCTGGAGGTAGCCGGGTGGCGGCGGCATGATCCCTGCGGTCCCAGGAATTGTCTCCAAGACAATTGCTGCGACCGTCTGGGGGCCTTCCAGCTCGACCGTGCGGCGGAGGTGGCGCAGCGCTCGCTCGCACTCCTCTGCCTCGGTGGTCGCGTCGAACTCCGAGCGGTAGAGGAAGGGGCCGAAGAACTTGACGGTGCCGGAGGAGCCGTAGTCGCTCGCCCACCGACGAGGGTCGCCCGGTGAGGTTGATCGCGGTGTTCGTGCCGCCGTGGTAGCTGCGGTAGCGCGACAGCACCTTGATCCGGCCGGTGTGCAGCCGGGCCATCCGTACGGCGTGCTCGATCGCCTCGGCGCCGCCGTTGGTGAAGAAGACGTGCTCGAGACCCTCGGGTGCGATGCCCGCGATCAGGTGGGCCGCCTCCGAGCGGGCGTCGTTGGCGTGCTGCGGCGCGACCGTGCACAGCGTGGCCGCCTGGTCGCGGATCGCCTCGACGATGCGCGGGTGCTGGTGCCCGAGGTTGGTGAACACCAGCTGTGAGGAGAAGTCGAGGTAGCCCTTGCCGTGCTCGTCCCAGACCCTCGACCCCTCGGCCTTGGCGATGACCATCGGGGAGATCGCTGGCCTGCGCCGACCACGAGTGGAAGACGTGGGCGCGGTCGAGCTCGTAGGCCCTGGTCTCTCCCGCTCCGGTCGTGGTTTCGAGGCTCGTTGGTTTCGAGGCTCGCCTGGTTCGAGGCCCGGACTACGCCCACGTCACTCACCTGTTCTGCGGGAAGGCGAGCTCGAGGCCGCCCGTCGGCCTGACCGCCGGGTCGCCCCAGCGGCTGGTGACCACCTTGCCGCGCGTGAAGAAGTGCACGCCCTCGACGCCGTGGGCGTGGCTGTCGCCGAAGAGCGAGTTCTTCCAGCCTCCGAAGGAGTAGTAGGCCATGGGCACGGGGATCGGCACGTTGATCCCGATCATGCCGACCTCGATGTCGCGCTCGAACTTCCGCGCCGCTCCTCCGGAGGAGGTGAACAGCGCCACGCCGTTGCCGTAGGGGTTCGCGTTGACGAGCGCGACCGCCTCGTCGTAGGTCTCCACGCGCACCACCGACAGCACGGGACCGAAGATCTCGTCGGTGTAGACCGACATCTCCGGGGCCACCTGGTCGAACAGCGTGGGGCCGAGCCAGAAGCCCTGCTGCTCGCCGTCGGGCTGCACGTCGCGACCGTCCACGACCACCTTGGCGCCGTCGGCCTCGCCCTCCTCGACGTACGCCTCGACCTTGTCACGGTGCGCCCGCGTCACCAGCGGGCCCATGTCGCTCCCCCGCGTGCCGTCGCCGGTGCGCAGGCCCCGCGTCCGGTCGGCGATCTTGGCGACCAGGTCGTCGGCGACCGGACCGACCGCGACGAGCACGGAGATCGCCATGCATCGTTCGCCCGCGGAGCCGAAGCCGGCGCTGACGGCCTGGTCGGCGGCGAGGTCGAGGTCCGCGTCGGGCAGGACGACCATGTGGTTCTTGGCGCCGCCGAGAGCCTGCACGCGCTTGCCGTTGGCCGACGAGCGCTCGTAGACGTAGCGCGCGATGGGGGTCGAGCCGACGAAGCTGATCGACTTGACCTCCGGGTGGTCGAGCAGCGCGTCGACCGCCTCCTTGTCACCCTGGAGCACGTTGAAGACGCCGGCGGGCAGCCCGGCCTCGGCCCACAGCTCCGCCATCCAGATCGCGGCCGAGGGATCCTTCTCGCTCGGCTTCAGCACGACGGTGTTGCCCGCGGCGATCGCGATCGGGAAGAACCACATCGGCACCATGGCGGGGAAGTTGAAGGGGCTGATGATGCCGACCACGCCCAGCGGCTGACGCTTGGAGTGCACGTCGACGCCGGTCGACACTCCCTCGGAGTAGCCGCCCTTGAGCAGGTGGGGGATGCCGCAGGCGAACTCCACCACCTCGAGACCCCGGGCGACCTCGCCCGTCGCGTCGGCGAGCACCTTGCCGTGCTCGCGGGTGATGATCGCCGCCAGCTCCTCCTTGCGGGCGTTGAGCAGCTCGCGGAATGCGAAGACGATCTGGGTGCGTGCGGCGATGGACGTCTCCGCCCACTGACGCGCCGCCGCGGACGCCGAACCGATGACGCGCTGGGCGTCGTCGGCGTCGGCGAAGGCGACGCGGCCGGAGACCTCCCCGGTGGCGGGGTTGGTGACGTCTCCGGTGCGGCCGGGGGTGCCGTCGTGGCGGCGGCCGTCGTACCAGTGGGGGATCAGGGGCAGGTCAGTCATGCTGCCCAGTCTCCGCCTGCTCGTCGCTCCGCGCGAGGGACGGAACGTCACCGAGTTGCTGGCAGTGGTGACGATCTGTCACCCTGGCGTCGTGCAACCGACGGTCAGGTCCGTGCTGGCTTCGTCCTCGCTGAGCCCGGGGCGCCCCGAGGTGCTCACCGGCCAGGAGCGGCTCGACTCCCCGGTGCGCTGGGTGCACGTCGCCGACGTGCGCGACGTGCGGGGCCTGCTCCGCGGTGGCGAGCTGGTGCTGACCACCGGTCTGCCGCTGCGCAGCCACGACCCGCCCGGCTACGTCGACGACCTCGTGGCGGACGGGGCCGCTGGGCTCGTGGTCGAGCTGGGCGAGGTCGTCGACAGCGTCCCCGACGCGGTGGTGGCCCGGGCGCGCGCAGCCGGTCTCCCGCTGGTGGTGCTGCACGCCCCTGTGCGGTTCGTGGAGGTCACCGAGCAGGTGCACCGGGCCATCGTCAGCGACCAGTTCGCGGAGGTGGACTTCACCCGCCAGGTCCACGAGACCTTCACCGCCCTGAGCCTGGAGCGCGCGGACGCCGAGACCATCGTGCGGGTGACCGCGGACCTGTGCGGGTCGGGCGTGGTCCTGGAGGACGCCGGCCGCCGGGTGACCGCGTTCGCGGCCCGAAGCCGTCCCGCCGCCTCGCTGCTCGCGGACTGGGAACGGCGCTCGCGGGCGGCCGGGCACCTGCCGGCCCCCGGCATCACCGGGCCGGAGGGGTGGTTCACCGCCCCGGTGGGCGGGGCGGGTGAACGGTGGGCCCGTCTCGTGGTGCCCGACCCGAACGTGCGCCAGAGCCGGCTGCGCATGGTGCTCGAGCGGGCCGCGCAGGCGCTGGAGCTCGGCCGCATGGTCGAGCGCGACCGGCTGGGGCTGCACCTGCAGGCGCAGGGCGGCCTGCTCGCCGACCTGCTCAACGGCACCCTGGACGAGGAGTCCGCACAGGCCCGCGCCGCTGCGCTCGGCCTCCCGGATTCCCCCTGCTACGTCGGCGTGGTGGTCCGGGTCGGGGCGGAGACCGTCACTCCGGGCGCAGACCCTGTCGCGGAGCGACGCGGGGCGCGTGCCCTCGTGGAGGAGCTGGCCCGGGCGCTGCCCCCCGCCGGGATCGCCGGCCTCACGGGAGTGGTGGCCGGCCGCGACGCCGCGGGACTGCTCGCCCTGCCGGCGGACGGCGACCGAGCCCTCGTCGGCACCCTGGACCGTCTCGGCGGTCTCGCCCCCGACTCGGTGATCGGGATCGGGCCGGTGGGCGCCACCGTCAGCGTCGCCGGCGCAGGGCTGCGACAGGCGCTGCACGTGGCCGAGGTCGCGCAGTCCACCGTGCCGGGGCGAGGTGGTCGCCGCTGGTTCCGCGCCGCCGACGTGCGGCTGCACGGACTGCTGGCGCTGCTGCACGACGACCCCCGGGTGCAGGTGTTCGTGGAGGCCGAGCTCGGGGCGCTGCTCGAGCACGACGCCCGCCAGGGCGACGGCCTGCTCGACCTGCTGCGCGACTACGTCGCGGTCGGTGGCCGCATGACCAGGCTCGCCGAGCGCACGCACCGCTCGCGACCGGCGACGTACAAGCGCATCGCCCGGCTGGAGCGGGTCCTGGGCTGCGACCTCTCCGACCCGTCGTCCCTCATGTCCGTGGGCGTCGCGCTCCTCGCCTACGACCGGGCGCACCGGACACCTTCGGCTTAGCCGACGCGGGTCAGGCGCGCAGCGGCGGTGAGGGGTCGCCGGGGGGAGCCTCGTCGTGCACCACCAGCTGCGGGGTGAACATCGCGATGCCCTCGTAGTCGAAGCGGGCCTTGACCCGCTCGCGCATCTCGCGCGCCACCCGCCACTGCTCCAGGGGTGCGGTCTTCAGCGTGACCCGCACGAGCACCCGGTCGGGCAGGAGCGACTCCACGCCCCACACCTCGGGCTCCTCGATGATCACGCCGGCGAACTCGTCGTCGTGCCACAGGTCGCGCGCCACCTCCTGCAGGACGGCGCGGACCTTCGCGAGGTCGGCGTCGTAGCGGACCCCGACGTCGAGCACGGAGCGCGCCCAGTTCTGGCTCTGGTTGCCGACGCGCTGGATCTCGCCGTTGCGGACGTACCAGACGGTGCCGTCGACGGCTCGCAGCCGGGTGATGCGCAGCCCCACGGCCTCGACCGTGCCGGTCGCCTCGCCGAGGTCCACGACGTCGCCGACGCCGTACTGGTCCTCCAGCAGCATGGCCACGCCGGAGAGCAGGTCCTTGACCAGGGTCTGGGCACCGAAGCCGAGCGCCAGGCCCACCACGCCGGCGCTGGCGAGGATCGGGGCGACGTTGACGTCGAACTCGGCGAGGCACATGACGAGCACGACGCCGAAGATGATGCCGGTGGTCAGGCTCTTGAGCAGGCTGCCGAGGCTCTTGGCCCGCTGGGCCCGCCGGGAGTTGATCTTGGCGTCGCCCTCCGCGCTGCTGCGGCCGAAGCTGCCCAGCCGGCCGGGCAGCACGCCGGCCTCCGCCCTGGTGACCACGCGGTCGATGCTGCGGTGGGCGAGCCAGCGCAGGATGATGCCCGTCAGGATCAGGATGATGGCCGTGATCAGCGGAGTGAGCGCGTGGTCGACGAACCACTCCGCGGCGCCCGCGGCCTCGGGGCTGTCGGTGACCCTCAGCACGACCTCGCAGGCACCGAGGCCGTCGGTCTCGCAGACCGACTGCGGGGCGGACACGTTGTCGGGGGCAGTGACAGGTGTTCGCATGAGGCACCAACATACGCAGGACCCAGGGCGCCCTCCACCTGCGCCACGGTGACGTCACGCACGCGTGAGACGAGTCGCACCGGGCGAGCCGGGCGTGTCCGGGTCCGTACCATCGGTGAGGTGCATGACGGCCCCCTGATCGTCCAGTCGGACAAGACCCTTCTCCTGGAGGTCGACCACCCACAAGCAGCTGACTGCCGCAAGGCGATCGCGCCGTTCGCCGAGCTGGAGCGCTCCCCCGAGCACATCCACACCTACCGCCTGACGCCCCTCGGCCTGTGGAACGCACGCGCCGCTGGCCACGACGCCGAGCAGGTGGTGGACACCCTGCTCACCTTCAGCCGGTACGCCGTGCCGCACGCCCTGCTCGTCGACGTCGCGGAGATCATGGACCGCTACGGGCGCCTCAGCCTGGAGAAGCACCCCACCCGCGGGTTGGTGCTCTCCTCCACCGACCGCGCCGTGTTCGAGGAGGTCGTGCGGGCCAAGCGCGTCGCCGGCATGCTCGGCGAGCGCATCGACGACCTGACGGTGCTCGTCCACGCCTCCGAGCGCGGCAACCTGAAGCAGGCGCTGCTCAAGCTCGGGTGGCCGGCCGAGGACCACGCCGGCTACGTCGACGGCGAGGCGCACCCCATCGCGCTCCGGGAGGACGGCTGGTCGATGCGCCGTTACCAGTCGGACGCCGTCGACTCCTTCTGGCACGGGGGGTCCGGCGTGGTCGTGCTTCCGTGCGGAGCGGGGAAGACGATCGTCGGCGCGGCCGCCATGGCCCGCGCGCAGGCAACGACGCTCATTCTTGTCACCAACACAGTTTCTGCGCGGCAGTGGCGCGACGAGCTGTTGCGGCGCACCTCGCTGACGGAGGACGAGATCGGCGAGTACTCCGGTGCGCGCAAGGAGGTGCGCCCGGTCACGATCGCGACGTACCAGGTGATGACCACGAGGCGGAAGGGCGCCTACACCCACCTCGAGCTGCTCGACGCCCGCGACTGGGGCCTCGTCGTCTACGACGAGGTGCACCTGCTGCCGGCGCCGATCTTCCGGATGACCGCGGACCTGCAGGCCAGGCGACGGATCGGCCTCACCGCCACGCTCGTGCGGGAGGACGGTCGCGAGGGCGACGTCTTCTCCCTCATCGGCCCCAAGCGCTTCGACGCCCCGTGGAAGGACATCGAGTCGCAGGGGTGGATCGCCCCCGCCGAGTGCGTCGAGGTGCGGGTCACGCTGCCGGACGGCGAGCGGCTCGCCTATGCCACGGTCGAGCCCGACGAGCGCTACCGGCTCGCTGCCTCCACCCGCGGCAAGACCCGGCTGACGCGACGGCTGGTCGACAAGCACGCCGGGGAGATGACCCTGGTCATCGGCCAGTACCTCGAGCAGCTCGACGAGATCGGGGAGGAGCTCGGCGCACCCGTCATCAAGGGTGAGACGCCGGTGAACGAGCGGGAGCGGCTGTTCCAGGCGTTCCGCGACGGCGACATCCGGCTGCTCGTCGTCTCGAAGGTCGCGAACTTCTCCGTCGACCTGCCCTCGGCGACGGTGGCGATCCAGGTCTCCGGGTCGTTCGGGTCGCGGCAGGAGGAGGCCCAGCGCCTCGGCCGTCTGCTGCGACCCAAGGACGACGGCAGGTCGGCGCGGTTCTACACCCTGGTCACGCGGGACACCGTGGACGCGGAGTACGCCCAGCACCGGCAGCGGTTCCTCGCCGAGCAGGGCTATGCCTACTCGATCGTCGACGAGCACGACGTCTGAGCCACGCCTCGGCGACATTGGCCGCCGTAGGATGACGCCATGAGCACGCTGCGCCTCGCCGTCCTCACCGGCCCCACGGTCGCCGCTTGAGCGACCCGTCCCTGCAGGCGCGAGCGCTGGTCCTGCAGGACCTCGAGGCCACGGGCGTGGCCGACCCCGACGTGGTCTCGCTGCTCGAGGACGCCGTCAGCCAGCGGCGGTGGTGGGCGCAGGAGTGGCCGGAGGGTGCCGCCTTCGTCGCGGGCCTGGTGGCCCAGGACGTCCAGGACGCGCTGCTGGACCGCGTGGGTCGATGGCCGCTGTGCGACCGGTGCGCCGACGACGACCCGCACTCCCTCTACGTCCACCCCGAGATCGGGGGTCCCGACCCGCGGTGGTTCTGCGAGCGCTCCGGCGCCGAGGTCGCTCCGCTCGGCCGGCTGCGCAGGTAGACCAGGACGGACGTCGGCTCAGTGCCGGCCGTCGTGCCGCGACAGCGGCACCCACATGGTGTAGCGGTCGGCGCGGAAGGTGGAGCGGGAGACCTCCACCGGCATCTTGTCGGCGCAGGTGCGGCGTGCGATGCGCAGCACCGGGGAGCCCGGGGGCACGTCGAGCAGCCTGGCCTCCGGCGTGCCGGCCACCGCGGCCTCCACCGAGTCCTCCCCCCACGTGGGTTCGAGCCCTCGGCGGGCCAGCTCCTCGTAGAGCGACTCGGGCAGCCGGTCGAGCAGACCGTGCATGATGTCGGCGTTGAGGTAGGCGTTCTCGATGCAGACGGGCGTGCCGTCGCCGCAGCGCAGACGCTGCCAGTGGACGACCCGGTCGCCCTCGGAGATCTCCAGGGCCCGCGCCACCCCGGGGCCGGCGGACTCGAGCCGAGCCACCAGCGTCTGGCTGGTCGGGCGCAGCCCGCGCCGGCGCATGTCCTCGGTGAAGCTGGTGAGCACCGCGATCGGCTGGGTGCGGCGCTGCGCCACGAAGGTGCCCCGCCCGGGCACGCGCTCGAGCATGCCTTCGCCGACCAGCGCGTCGAGCGCCTGGCGCACCGTCATGCGGGCGACCCCGAAGCGGTGGACCAGCTCCCGCTCGGACGGTGCGGGCGTGCCGGCCTCGGCGCCGTCGAGCAGGTCGCGGACGTACTCGCGCACCTGCACGTGCTTGTGGACCGCCCGCTGCCTCGCCGGGCCCGCCGGTGCTCGCGTGGCAGCCGGCGGACCGCCGAGCGCGGGCGGTGTTGTCAGCGCCGCCTGCCCCATGAATACCTCGTCGCCTCGGTCGGGTTCTCCTGGTGTTACCCACGTCACCCTAGACCCGTACGGCGCGCCTGGCACGGGACTGACGGCCCCCCTCCGGCCGGACCCACTGCCCGGGGAGGGCGCCACCCCGATGTGTCATGGACAGTCCGGACCTCCGCGGGGCGCGCCCGAGCGAGGTGCCTCGTCAGTCGGCTGCGACCGCAGAGAGCACGTCGAGCCTGGCGGCACGGCGGGCCGGCAGCACCGCCGCCAGCACGCCGATGACCACGGCGGCCACCGTGAATCCGATCATCGACCCGACCGGGAACGCCAGGTCGGTCAGCCCCTGGTCCTCCAGCGCGGTCACCAGGCCGGCTCCGAAGGCCGCCCCCAGGAGCATCCCGAGGATCGCCCCGAAGACGGTGATGAGGACGGACTCGAGCCGGATCATCGTGCGCAGCTGGCGTCTGCTCATGCCGACCGCGCGGAGCAGGCCCACCTCGTGGGTGCGCTCGATGACCGACAACGCCAGCGTGTTGACCACGCCCAGCACCGCGATCAGGACCGAGAGCGCGAGCAGGATGTTGATGAGGGACAGGAACTGCTCGGTCTGCTGGCGCTGCTGGTCGGCGAACCCCTGCATGGTCTGCAGCTTGACCGTGGGCAGGTCCTTGGTGATCTGGTCGACCGCCCCTGTGATCTCCGCGGTGGATGCACCGGGCTCCTTGGTGATGAACACCATGTTGTCGAGCGGGGCGAGGCCGCCCTGGACCAACGTCTCGTGCGTGACCAGCCACTCCGTCGGCATGGCCGCGCTGAAGAAGTAGACGCCGGCGACCTCGAGCTCGACCTTCCCGCCCTGGAAGTCCGCCTCGAGGGTGTCGCCGACCTCGAGGTCGAACGACTTGGCGACGTTCTCGCCCAGCAGCACCTTGCCGGGACCGAGGTCGAGCATGTCTCCGGCGCTGAAGCTGGCGTCGACGACCTGGTCGAACTCCTTCGGGTCGACGGCGCCCATCCAGGCCGTGCGCCCGTCGACCTTGGGGGCGGCGTAGCGCAGCGACGCCACCGCGGCGACCCCGTCGACCTGGCGCACCTCCTTGGCCACGCTGGTGGAGAAGGGCTGGCCGATGGCGTTGGAGATGATCAGCTCGGAGCGGTAGGACTGGCTGATCGCGGAGTCGGTGCTGGCCGAGGCCGAGGCGCCGAAGATCGACATCATCGTCATCAGCGCGAGCCCCACCATGAGCGCCGACGCCGTGGCCGCCGTACGCCGCGGGTTGCGGCGGGAGTTCTCGGCGGCGAGGGTGCCGACCGTGCCGAACGGCCGGTAGAGCCGCGAGAAGACCGCGATCACGGGAGTGGCGAGCACGGGAGAGACCAGCGCCGAGCCGACGACGACCGCGAGGATCCCGAGGCCGATCTCCCACAACGGGTCGCCACCGAGCTCGAAGAGGCCGGCGACCATGGCGGCGACACCGACAGCGATGAGCAGTCCACCGGCGATGACCCGGCGCTGGATCGCGCTCTCGGGCATCGCGACGTCGTCGCGCAGCGCCGCGACAGGGGCGATGCGGCCGGCCCGGCGCGCGGGCAGGAAGGCCGCCACCGCGGTCACGATCACGCCGACGGCGTACGAGGCGATGACGGCGGGCCAGGTGAGCACGAAGCTCGCGCCGCCGAACTCGGCGCCGAAGGTCGCGAACAGGGCGGCGAGCCCCTGCGCCAGCAGCCAGCCGCCGCCGAGACCGATCGTCGCGCCGACGAGCCCGACGCCGATCGACTCGGCGATGACGGAGCGGTTGACCTGCTTGCGCGAGGCACCCATCGCCCGCAGCAGGGCGAGCTCGCGGCTGCGCTGCGCCACCAGGATGGAGAAGGTGTTGATGATGAGGAAGATCCCCACGACCAGGGCCACCGCGGCGAAGACCAGCAGGAACGTGGTGATGAAGCCCAGGATCTCGTCGACGGACTCCTTCGCGTCCGCGACGACCACGTCGCCCGTGCGGGCCTCCAGGCCCTCCGGCAGCACCTCCTGGGTGGCGTCCGCGAGCTGCTGCTGGCTCACGCCGTCGGCTGCCGTCAGCTGCATGTAGTTGAAGGCGTCGCGCCCGCCCACCAGCAGCTGCTGGATCTCCTCGAGGTCGAAGAGCGTGATCGTGGCCCCGGCCGCGCTGCCGCCGTTGAACGTGAACTCACCGACGACCGTGGCGCTGGCGGTCGGGTCGGGGCCGGGGAGGACGAGGTCGACCTCGTCGCCCACCGCGATGCCACCCTTCTCCATCGCGCTGCTGTCGAGGGCGATCTCCCCCGGCTCTGCGGGGAAGCGGCCGTCGTCGAGCTGGTAGACGAGGTCGTCGCCCATCGACTCGACCTCGGTGTGGTTGAAGGCGAGGCCGGGGGGACCGTTGCCCCCCACCACCTTGTCGTCGTCGCCGATCACGAAGACCGAGGTGGACATCACCTGCGGGTAGGCCTCGGCCACCTCCGGCAGCTCCTCGACGCGGTCGACGACCTCGCGGTCGAAGGTGCGCACGTCTGCCTGGGACTCGAACCCTCCGGCCCCCTCGTAGGCGACCTCGACGTCAGCGGTGCCGCCGTCGATGATCGAGTCGAAGACCCCGCCGATGGCGTTGGTGAAGATCAGCGCACCCGAGACGAACGAGACCCCGAGGACGATCGCGAAGGCACTGAAGAAGAGCCGCAGCTTGCGGGCGACCAGGTTGCGCCAGATGAACGTGCGCACGGTTCAGGCCCTGCCACCCGTGCCGGCGGTCACCGGCGCGCTCGCGACGGCGAACTGACCCATCCGCTCGATCACCCGCTCCGCAGTGGGCTCGCGCATCTCGTCGACGACGCGACCGTCGGCGAGGAAGAGGATGCGGTCCGTGTAGCCCGCGGCCACCGGGTCGTGGGTGACCATGACGACGGTCTGCCCGAACTCGTCGACAGACCGCTTGAGCAGCAGCAGGACCTCGGCACCCGCGCGGCTGTCCAGGTTGCCGGTCGGCTCGTCGGCGAAGACGATGCTGGGTCGCGAGGCGAGCGCACGCGCCACGGCGACGCGCTGCTGCTGGCCCCCGGAGAGCTCGTTGGGGCGGTGCTTGAGCCGGTCCTGCAGACCCACCGTGCTGATCACGGTCTCGTACCACTCGCGGTCGGGCTTGCGGCCGGCGATCGACAGCGGAAGGAGGATGTTCTCCTCGGCGCTCAGCGTGGGCACCAGGTTGTAGGACTGGAAGACGAAACCGACGCGGTCGCGGCGCAGCCGTGTCAGCTCCTTGTCCTTGAGACCACCGAGCTCGGTGCCGTCCACGACGACAGTGCCGTCGGTGGGGGTGTCGAGCGCGGCGCAGCAGTGCATCAGCGTCGACTTGCCGGAGCCGGACGGGCCCATGACCGCGGTGAACTCGCCGCCGTAGATGTCGAGGGTGACGCCGTCGAGGGCGCGCACCTCTGCCTGACCCTCGCCGTAGACCTTGCTCAGGTCCTGCACCCGGGCCGCCACTCTGCGCTCGCTCATGTCCCGTCCTTGTCTCCCCCTGCTGCGTGGGAGGACCGCCTCCCGGGGCCTCCCACCCGAACGCTATCCGGCACCACCGCGGACCGACGACAGGGTTTGCCCTGGCGCGACCCTGGATTCCCGGGACCCGCGGGTGGGGCCCGGCCGCTAGTCCTGGTTCGCGCCGTACGCGGACACGCGGCGAAGAACCCGGACGTCATCGACCCCATGACCCGTGAGCGCGGCGGCAGCGCCCGGGCGCCGGCCGCGACGAGGGCGTCGAAGGCGTTCATGCCGGCGGCGAGCGCCAGGACCCGTCGCTGGTCCTCGGGCGCCTTCGCAGCGAGCGCGAGAGCGCCGATCACGAACGTGCGGCTGCCCCACATGCGGCCGAGGTAGACCAGCCCGCCGCCAGGGTCGCTCTCGGCCACGCCGTACACGCGCCGCAACGTGGTGGGCGCGAGCATGCCGGCGACACCGAAGCCGACCGAGGCGACACCGAGGAACGTGGTGATCTGCTCGGTGGTGATGTCCGGGGTGTCGGTGCCTGCCATGGTGTTCCCCTCTCTGCAGGCTCGTGTGCCGCCGACTCTAGGCACGCCGCCCGGCTCTTCGACACCTGCCAAGGTCCCGACGCGCGGCCGTTTCGGCTCTAGAACATGTGTTCGAACGTGGGTTAGGCTGCCGGCATGGTGAGTCTGCAGGGTTCGCTCTTCGAGCCGGAGCAGGACGAGCGCGGCTGGCGAGCGCTGTCCGGGGCGCGGCGCACCACGCTGAGCGCGGGCGCCTGGGTCGACCACCTGCCCACCTGGCTGGCCGGGGGCGCCGACGATCTCTTCCGGCGGCTCGCCGACGACGTGCCGTGGCGAGCAGAGCGCAGGGTGATGTACGACCGGGAGGTCGCCGTTCCCAGGCTGCTGTGCTTCTACGGCGAGCACGACGCGCTCCCCCACCCCCTGCTGGTGGAGGCGCGGGAGGCGCTGAGCCGGCACTACGCCGACGAGCTGGGCGAGCCGTTCCGGACCGCCGGGCTCTGCCTCTACCGCGACGGCCGTGACAGCGTCGCCTGGCACGGCGACCGCATCGGGCGGGGACGCCGCACGGACACCATGGTGGCGATCCTGTCGCTGGGCGAGACCCGGCGCCTCCTGCTGCGGCCGGACCCCGAGCGTCACGTGCCCGGCACCACCCACTCGGTGGCCCTGGGCCACGGCGACCTGGTCGTGATGGGCGGCTCGTGCCAGCGCACCTGGCAGCACTCCGTGCCGAAGTCCACGACCCCCTGCGGGCCCAGGATCAGCATCCAGTTCCGCACGCGCGGCGTGCTCTGAGGTGGCCCGAAAGGGTGAGTTGACCGCCGGTGGAGCGGCCACACTGACATAATCCTGCCCAGCAGCGTCGCGACGACGTCTGGGAAAGGGACGCGTGGAAGCCCTCAAGAACTGGTTCACCTACGTCGAGAACAACCTCGAGTTCATCATCGAGGCGACCCTCCAGCACGCCCGGATGGCCCTGATCGTCGTGGCACTGGCGACGGCGTTCTCGCTCGTCCTGGGCGTTGCCATCCAGCGCCACATGGCGCTGCGCAGCATCGTCCTCGCGATCGCCGGCATCTTCCTCACGATCCCGTCGCTGGCGCTCTTCGCCCTGTTCATCCCGGTGGTGGGCATCGGCAACACCCCGGCGATGATGGCGCTGTTCCTCTACGCCCTGCTCCCGATCCTGCGCAACACGGTCACCGGGCTCGACGCGGTCAGTCCCGCGGTCGTCGAGTCGGCCAGGGGCATGGGGATGAACACCATGCAGCAGCTGTTCCGCGTCCGTCTGCCCCTCGCGTGGCCGGTGATCATGGCCGGCGTCAGGATCTCCAGCCTGATGGTGGTCGGCATCGCTGCCATCGCTGTGCTCGTCGGTGGCGACGGCCTCGGCACCTTCATCCAGGCCGGGCTGACCAGGCTCGGCCTGCCGTTCGCAGCCGAGTCGGTGTGGACGGGCGTGATCTTCACCGTGCTGCTCGGGCTGACCCTGGACGTCGTGTTCGCGACCGTCCAGCGACTGACCACCTCCCGCGGCCTCCGCATCTGATCGCTCGACCCGAAAGAAGATCATGACCTCCGTTGCCAAGATCCATCTCGACCGAGTCTCCAAGGTCTATCCCGGGTCGAGCACTCCCGCCGTGGAGGAGCTCACGCTCGACGTGCACGAGGGCGAGATCCTCGTCCTCGTCGGGCCCTCCGGGCTGCGGCAAGAGCACCACGCTGCGTCTGATCAACCGCATGATCGAGCCGAGCGGCGGACGCATCCTGCTCGACGGTGAGGACGTCACCCGCGTCAACGCGGACAAGCTGCGCCGTCGCATCGGCTACGTCATCCAGCAGATCGGTCTCTTCCCGCACCAGACCATCGCGCAGAACATCGCGACGGTGCCGAAGATGCTCGGCTGGGACAAGGACAAGACCAACGGACAGGTCGAGCACCTGATGACGATGGTCGGCCTCGACCCCGAGCAGTACCGCGGCCGCTACCCCAAGGAGCTCTCCGGAGGGCAGGCGCAGCGCGTCGGCGTCGCCCGTGCGCTCGGCGCGGATCCTGACATCATGCTCATGGACGAGCCGTTCGGTGCGATCGACCCGATCACCCGCGAACGGTTGCAGAACGAGTTCCTCCGTCTGCAGAACGAGCTGCGCAAGACGATCGTCTTCGTCACCCACGACATCGACGAGGCCATCAAGATGGGCGACCGCATCGCGATCCTCGGTGACCGCAGCACGATCCGGCAGATCGACACCCCCGAGCGCATCCTCGCCTACCCCGTGGACGACTTCGTCGACGACTTCATCGGCAGCGGCTCCACCATCAAGGGGCTCAACTTCCTCCAGGTGAGGTCGCTGACGCTGGCCGACTACCCCTACATCCAGGTGAGCGACCCGGCGGAGAAGGGTGCCGACCTCCTCCGCAACAGCGGCGAGGAGTGGCTGGTGCTGACCGACGAGCAGCTCCGACCCGTCCGGTGGCTGCGCCAGCAGGACTTCGAGGAGGGCGACGGCGACCTCGCGGAGCGGGGCGAGGAGGTCAGGTCCTACCTCCAGCCCGACGACACCCTCTTCACCGCCCTGGAGGTCATGGTGCAGAGCTCGGCCGGCAAGTGCTGCGTGATCAACGAGCAGGGCGGCTTCGAGGGCGTGATCGACATGGGACACCTCACCAAGGCCATCCGCCGAGCGCAGTACGAGGCCAGGCGCCACTACGAGGAGCTCGAGAGGAACGCATGAGCGAGTCGAACACGGTCGCGCGTGACCGGACGTCGGTGCCCGACGAGGCCCCGGCGGACAGTCGTGACCAGCGCCTGGAGGACGAGGTCGAGGACAAGCCCGCCACTCCGCCGTCGCAGCGCCGGGCCTGGCTGGTCAACCAGATCGGCCTCTGGGGCGCGCCCATCGGGATCGCCGCGCTCGCCGGACTGCTGTTCCTCTACTACCGGAGCCTGGGCCTCGACGTCGGGTGACGCGCCCCAGCAGATGACCTCGGCGCTGAGCTGGGAAGGCAAGCTGAAGCCCCAGATGATCGAGCACCTCGAGATCGCCTTCTGGTCCACGGTGATCGTCATCCTGGTCGCCATCCCCCTCGGCATCGTGCTCACCCGCGCGGCGTTCCGGCGCTACGCCCCGGCCATCCTCACCGTGGCGAACTCCGGGCAGGCCCTGCCGGCCTACGGCCTGCTCGTGCTGTTCCTCATCATGATGGGACAGGGCCAGTTCACGGTCATCTGCGCGCTCGCGCTCTACGCCCTCCTGCCCGTGCTGCGCAACACGATGGTGGGCCTCGACGCGGTCGAGCGGAGCATCCTGGAGGCCGGGCGCGGCATGGGCATGACGCGCCTGCAGGTGCTCGGCAGGATCGAGATGCCGCTGGCGGTGCCGGTCATCATCGCCGGCGTCCGCACCGCGATGATCCTCAACATCGGCATGGCCACCCTTGCCTTCCTCATCGGCGGCGGTGGCCTCGGCATCACCATCAGCTCGGGCCTGAAGCTCAACCAGAACGACGTGCTGATCGTCGGCGGCTGTGCTGGTGGCCTTGGTCGCGCTGACCTTCGACTGGTTCGGCGCCGTCGCGGAGCGCTACCTGCGCCCGCGCGGTCTCTGACGCGGGCGCCTTGACGCCGCGCGGAGCGCAGGCGTAGGCACGTGGGAGGGCAGCGCCGAAAGGAGGCACCACCATGCGCACGTTGTTGATGTTGCCGGCCGTTGCGGGCCTGTTCACCCTCGGAGCGGTCGCGCCCGCGGACGCCCACGTCCACGGGATCTCGCCACTGCACTGCCTGACCTCCGCGAACGCCAACGCCGGGGCCAACCAGGCGTTCGAGGTCTCACCCGCCTTCGAGGGCGTGGGACTCATCCCCCGTGACAAGGGGAACGCACCGCTCACCGTCGGCGACGGTGGCTTCGACAGCGCGGCGTGCTGACGAAGCACGAAGCCGTCGGGTGCGGTGCACCCGACGGCTTCGTCTGCTTCAGGCTGAGCCCTCAGCTGAGGGCCCGGGGCTTCAGAGGACGCCGATCTCCTTGAGGTAGTCCTCGGCGACCTGCTCAGCCTGCATGCCGTCGACGTCGACCTGAGCGTTGAGCTCGGCCATCTTCTCGTTGTCGAGGTCGGCGAAGATGTCATCCGCCAGCTGGTCGTAGAGCTCGGCATTCTCCTTGTAGACCTCGTTGCGGTAGGTGTAGGAGACGTTGTAGACGATCATGACGCCCGGGTCCTCCACCAGCTCGAGGTTGAGGGCCGGGATGCGGCCGTCGGTGGTGAAGACCTCACCGAAGTCGCAGGCGCCCTTGTCGGTCTCGGTGTAGATCAGGCCGAGGTCGAGGATCTTGATCTGGCTCCGGGGCACCTCGTAGCCGGTCTCCTCCTCGAACAGCACCAAGCCGTCCGGACGGTCCGGGAACTCGGTCTCCATGCACACGGTGGTGTCGGGGTTGGCCTCGAGGTAGTCGGCCATGCCCTGGAAGTCGAAGCGGCCCCTCCTCCTCCGCCAGGTCACCGTTGGCCGCGAAGCCGTAGGTGTCGTTGAACGGCGAGCGCCCGACCCACTTGATGTCGTTCTCCTTCAGGTCCTTCTCCGCGGTGACGGTGAAGAGCTCCTCCGGGTCCGAGCTCGGGTCCTCCTGACCCAGGTGCACGGTCCACCCGGTGCCGTTGTACTCCGGCATGACGTCGATCTCGCCGCTCTCGAGGGCGTCCCGGCTGACCGAGGTGCCGCCGATGTTGATCTGGTTCTCGACGTCGGCGCCCTCGTTCTCCAGCGCGAGCACGAGCATCTCGCCCAGCAGGATGTTCTCGGTGAAGTCCTTGGAGCCCACCGTGATCGAGACACCGTCGAGCTCTCCGCTGCCGCCACTGCTGCCGCCGTCGTCGCCGCACCCGGCCAGCACCATGGCCAGCGCCGCACCGACTCCAGCCGCAGCGAAAGTCCTCTTACGTGTCCGCATTCCTCAACCCCTTGCTCGTTGACAGGCGGGCTCACCCTAACGGGCGCACGCGGACCAACTCGGTAGCGACCCACCTCCGGCGTGTACACCTGTCCACCCGACAAGCAACGCGGGCCCGGTCCCCCGTAGGGGTCCGGGCCCGCGTCGGACGTGCTGCGGCGGGATCAGAAGTCCATGCCACCCATGCCGCCGTCGGCACCGGCCGGCATCGCGGGAGCCTTCTCGGGCTTGTCCGCGACGACCGCCTCGGTGGTGAGGAAGAGCGCCGCGATCGACGCGGCGTTCTGCAGGGCGGACCTGGTGACCTTGGCCGGGTCCAGGATGCCCTCGGCGATCATGTCGACGTACTGGCCGTTGGCGGCGTTGAGGCCGTTGCCCGGGGTCAGGTTGCGCACCTTCTCCACGACGACACCGCCCTCGAGACCGGCGTTGATCGCGATCTGCTTGAGCGGGGCCTCGGCGGCCTGCCGCACGATCGCGGCACCGGTCGCCTCGTCGCCGTCGAGCTCGAGCTTCTCGAACGCCGCGTCGGTCGCCTGCAGCAGCGCGACGCCGCCGCCGGCGACGATGCCCTCCTCGACGGCCGCCTTCGCGTTGCGCACGGCGTCCTCGATGCGGTGCTTGCGCTCCTTGAGCTCGACCTCGGTGGCCGCGCCGACCTTGATGACAGCGACGCCGCCGGCGAGCTTGGCCAGCCGCTCCTGCAGCTTCTCGCGGTCATAGTCGGAGTCGCTCTTCTCGATCTCGGCGCGGATCTGGTTGACGCGACCCTGGATCTGCTCGCCGTCACCGGCGCCTTCCACGATCGTGGTCTCGTCCTTGGTGAGCACGACCTTGCGGGCCTGACCGAGCAGCTCGATCCCGGTGTTCTCCAGCTTGAGACCGACGTCCTCGCTGATGACCTGGCCACCGGTGAGGATCGCGATGTCCTGCAGCATGGCCTTGCGCCGGTCACCGAAGCCCGGGGCCTTGACGGCGGCGGACTTGAAGGTGCCGCGGATCTTGTTGACCACCAGGGTCGCCAGCGCCTCGCCCTCGACGTCCTCGGCGATGATCAGCAGCGGCTTGCCGCCCTGCATGACCTTCTCCAGCACCGGGAGCATGTCCTTGACGTTGGAGATCTTCTGGTTGGCCACGAGGATGTAGGGGTCCTCGAGCACCGTCTCCATCCGCTCGGGGTCGGTCATGAAGTACTGCGAGATGTAGCCCTTGTCGAACCGCATGCCCTCGGTCAGCTCGAGGTCGAGGCCGAAGGTGTTCGACTCCTCGACCGTGATGACGCCTTCCTTGCCGACCTTGTCCATGGCCTCGGCGATGATCTCGCCGACCTGGGGGTCCGCGGCGGAGATCGAGGCGGTGGAGGCGATCTGCTCCTTGGTCTCGACGTCCTTGGCCATCTCCAGCAGCTGGGAGGAGACCAGCTCGACGGCCTGCTCGATGCCGCGCTTGAGCGCCATCGGGTTGGCGCCGGCGGCCACGTTGCGCAGGCCCTCGCGGACCATCGCCTGGGCCAGCACCGTCGCCGTGGTGGTGCCGTCACCGGCGACGTCGTCGGTCTTCTTCGCGACCTCCTTGACCAGCTCGGCGCCGATCTTCTCGTAGGGGTCCTCGAGCTCGATCTCCTTGGCGATCGAGACACCGTCGTTGGTGATCGTGGGGGCTCCCCACTTCTTCTCCAGGACGACGTTGCGTCCCTTGGGCCCGAGGGTGACCTTGACCGCGTCGGCGAGGGTGTTCATGCCCCGCTCGAGACCGCGGCGGGCCTCCTCATCAAAAGCAATCAGCTTCGACATAACTCCTGCGATTCCTCACGCGTGAAGAGTCCGATGATTCGGTCACGGAACGCCCGCGACGGACGACCCGGCTGCCCAGCGGTCCCTTCCCGCCGGCGCTACGGACCTCGTTCGCGTGACCGGTTGTCACTCTCGGTACGAGAGTGCTAACACCTGTTTAGCACTCGACCCATGCGAGTGCAAGAACGGGCCGGACGCGTGCTCCAGGTCCCCGCAACATGGGACCTCTGCGGGATTGCGCCGGCGACCCGGTGGCTCTACGCTGTTCCCACCTCGTGGGTGCGACGGGGTTTGGCCGGAGAAGCATTCGTGCTTCTCCGGCCGTCTTTTGGCCCACTCGGCTTCGGCCAGGGCTCGGACCCCGAGCCGACCCGTTCACTCGTCCGGCGCGGGCTCGTGCAGTGCGCGCAGCGCCGCCAGCACCCCGTCGGGGCCGTCCACGACCACGTCGGCGCGCTCGGCCAGCGCTGCCTGCTCCGTCGATCCGGAGCACACCAGCAGGCCGGCCCCACCGCCGTCCCGGAAGCGCTCGACGGCGTCGAAGCCGGGGAGGTCGCCGAGGTCGTCGCCGACGAACACCAGTCCCGCCGGGTCGAGCTCGGCGACCAGCTGGTCGACCGCGGCCCCCTTGTCGACGCCGGGAGCACGCACCTCGACCACCCGTCGCCCCGGCTCCAGCACCAGGCCGAGGTCGTGGGCTTCACCCTCGAGCGCCTCGCGCGCGGTGCGCGCAGCCGCGTCGGGATCGGGGAGCCGGCGGGTGTGCACCGCCAGCGCCAGGCCCTTCTCCTCGACGTACGCCGCGCCGAGGCCCGCCTCCTCCAGGAGTCCGGGCAGGCGGCGGCGGAGCTCGGCGAGCTCCGCCGGGGGATCGGGCGACACCACGCGGCGGTCGGTGCTCGACCACCGCTCGTTGCCGTACTGCCCCCGCACCTCGATCCTTCCGGGGCCTGTGCCGAGCGAGTCCGCCACCGCCTCCAGGCCGCCGAGCTCCAGCACCTGGCGGCAGGGCCGGCCGGTGACCACCGCGACGGCGAGCACGTGCGCGGCCAGCTCGCGCAGCGCGGCGGGGCCGTCGGGGTGGATGACCGCGCGGTCCGGGTCGTCCACGATCGGCGAGAGGGTGCCGTCGAAGTCGAGGCAGACCACGGTGCGCTCGAGCACGGCTCGCACGTCGCGCCGGCGGGACTCGGCCTGGGAGCGTGATCCGGTCACCTCACCAGCCAATCACGGGTCTCGACGAGCTCGACCGCCGGTGAGGGCAGCTGCACCGCCGGTGAGGGCAGCATCGACCGCGGTGGGCCGGCGCGGGTCAGGCGAAGTCGGCGGTGAGCACGACCGTGAGCCGGTCGAAGCTCATCGGGTCGACCGCGGGCAGCACCCGGGCGATGCCGAGGTCGCTGGCGAGCAGCTTCGCCGCGGCCTTCAGCTGCCCCGGGTAGTAGACGGTGCTCCCCGGGATGGTGCCGTACCAGTTGTCGGTGGTGACCACCTGCCACCCGAGGCCCGAGAGGCGAGCCGACGTCGAGCCGGCGAGCCCGGTGATGTTGGAGTTGTTGTAGACCTCGGCGTAGACCTTGCTGCGCTCCACGACGTCGGGCTCGGGCTTGGGCTTCGGCTTCGGCTTCTCCGACTTCAGCGTGGTGGGGGGCTCGACCGTCGCCGGGGCGGTCACCAGCGCAGCCTCACGCTCCCGCTGCACCTCGCGTGCGCCGTCGGTCGCGAAGAACCCGACGCCCGCAGCGGCCACCACCGTGGCGGCCACCATCGCCAGCGGGGAGGACATCGCGAACCCCTCGTCGGACCGCGGCGTCCGGCGCCAGGCCGTGCGCCTCGCCTCCGCGCGCGCGGCCTGGGCTCGCAGCACCGCGGCCCGCCGCGAGGAGCGCCGGGTCAGCCGAGGGGCGGAACGGTCGGGTGCGCGCATCTCAGAGCTCGATGCCGAGCCTGCGCGCGGAACGGGCGCGCTGACGGGCAGCGCGGAGCCGGCGGAGCCGCCGCACCAGCAGCGGGTCGTGCACCAGGGCCTCGGGACGGTCGATGATGGCGTTGAGCACCTGGTAGTAGCGCGTGGACGACATGCCGAACTGCTCGCGGATCGCCTGCTCCTTGGCGCCGGCGTACTTCCACCACTGCCGCTCGAAGTCCAGCACCGACTGGTCGCGCTCCGACAGCTCCTGGGCGGGCTCGGGCTGGGTCTGACGGGCGGTGACGGAGTCCATGGGCGCTCCTTCGCGCGGTGACGCAAGTCGTGGTGCCGGGGGAGCCCGGGCCCGGGCTCCTCGTGTCATGCTAGTGACGAACCACAACGTTGTCATTTGCCGCTCCGGGCGTGCCGCCGAACCGTCGGAGAAGCCCTCGTCCCCGCCCGAACGGGTGCATCGACGCTCAGGGTGCCCGACTAGAGTGGTCGGCGATGAGCGACACCACCACCACGGGGGACTACGAGCTGGTCGTCGTGGCCAACCGCCTTCCTGTCGACCGGGTCGTCGACGAGGACGGCAGCGTGCGCTGGCGGCGCTCGCCCGGCGGGCTCGTGACCGCCATGGAGCCGATCATGCGGCGCCACCAGGGTGCCTGGGTGGGCTGGGACGGCGGCACCGACGGGCCCGACGAGCCCTTCGACGACGAGCACGGTGTCCGGCTGGTGCCGGTCCCGCTCTCCGCGTGCGACCTCGAGGAGTTCTACGAGGGGTTCTCCAACGCGACCTTGTGGCCGCTCTACCACGACGTCGTCGCCAAGCCGCGCTTCCACCGGGAGTGGTGGGACAACTACGTCGAGGTCAACCGGCGCTTCGCCGAGCGGGCGGCGGAGCAGGCCGCCGATCGCGCCATGGTGTGGGTGCACGACTACCAGCTGCAGCTGGTGCCGGCGATGCTGCGGGAGATGCGTCCCGACCTCCGCATCGGCTTCTTCCTGCACATCCCGTTCCCGCCGAGCGAGCTCTTCGTGCAGCTGCCGTGGCGCGAGCAGATCCTCCGCGGCCTGCTGGGCGCCGACCTGGTCGGCTTCCAGCGCAAGGGCGGGGCGCGCAACTTCGTCCGGCTCATGCGCGAGCGGCTGGGCCACAAGACCCACCGCGACCTGATCTACCTGCCCGACGGGCGCACGGTGCAGGCGAAGTCCTTCCCGATCTCGATCGACTACGAGGGTCTTGCCGAGCTGACCGCCTCCGACGCGACCATGGCGCGGGCCAAGGAGATCCGCGCGCAGCTCGGTGACCCGCGGATGGTGCTGCTGGGCGTCGACCGGCTCGACTACACCAAGGGCATCTACGACCGGCTCCGCGCCTTCGGCGAGCTCCTCGAGGATGGCCGCCTCAGCGTCGAGGACGCGGTCTTCGTGCAGGTGGCGACCCCGTCGCGCGAGCGCGTGCAGGAGTACCGCGTGCTGCGCGAGGAGATCGAGCGTCTCGTCGGGCACATCAACGGCGACTACGGCCGCATCGGGCGTCCCGCGATCTCCTACATGCACTCCTCCTACCCCCGCGAGGAGATGGCCGCCCTCTTCCGCGCCGCCGACATCATGGTCGTCACACCCCTGCGCGACGGCATGAACCTCGTCGCCAAGGAGTACGTCGCCTGCCGCGAGATGGACGACGGCGCCCTGGTGCTCTCGGAGTTCGCCGGGGCGGCCGACGAGCTCAAGCAGGCGTTCATGGTCAACCCCTACGACATCAACGGCATGAAGGCGGCGATCATGGAGGCCGCGGAGGCCCGCCCGCGCGACCTGAACAAGCGCATGAAGGCGATGCGCAAGACCGTGCGCGACCACACCGTGACCGACTGGGCCGAGGAGTTCCTCGCGCCGCTGCAGGAGAAGCGCCCCGCGCACGGCAAGCGCCTGCGTCCGGTGCTCCTGCGGTGACCAGCGGGTGGGCGCGGCCCCCGGTGGCGGGCGTGCCCGCAGGTACCATGCGCCCATGGATCTGATCCCCAAGCCGGACCAGATCGTGGCAGCGTCCGCGAACGTCGCACAGAAGGTGCTGTACGGCGGCCTGGCCGATCTCCGTCCCATGCCCCGCACCTTGATCGACGAGGGCACGCTGCGGGAGGTCTACCACTACCGGCCGGCCGGCAAGGTCAAGCAGGAGGGCGACCCCGTCCTGCTCGTCACCCCCCTCGCCGCACCGTCGCTGTGCTTCGACCTGCGCCGCGGGTGCTCCCTGGTGGAGCACTTCGTCGGGCAGGGCCGCCCGACGTACCTCGTGGAGTACGGCCAGGTGCTCTTCAAGGACCGCACCTTCGGCATGGAGCACTGGGTGCGCGAGGTGCTGCCCGAGGCCATCCGCGCGGCCAGCCGTCACGCCGGCGGGCGGCCCGTGCACGTCGTCGGCTGGAGCCTCGGCGGCGTCTTCACCCTGCTGACGGCGGCGGCGTGGGACGACCTGCCGATCCAGACGATCACGACCGTGGGCACCCCCATCGACCTGCGGCAGGTGCCCCTCATCGCGCCCGTCCGCCCGCTGCTGGGAGTCGTGCCCGACCGGGCGTCGATCATCTCCCTGGCCTACCGAGCGATGGGTGGGGTGCCGCAGCCGCTGGTGCGCCGCGCCTTCCAGCTGTCCGCCTTCGACAAGCTGGTGACCAAGCCCTTCGTGCAGCTCGCCAAGCTGGACGACACCGACTTCCTCGCCCAGATCGAGGCGGTCGACCGCTTCACCCGCAACATGATCGCCTACCCCGGCCGCACGTTCGGGCAGCTCTACCACCGCATGATCAAGGGCAACGAGCTCGCGACGGGCCGGGTGACCTTCGAGGGCCGCGACGTCGACTTCGCCGACATCACCGTGCCCGTGCTGTCCTTCGGCGGGGCGGGCGACACGATCGCTCCGGTCACCTGCGTCCAGCCGATCACCGAGCTCGTGCCCAACGCGCCGGAGATGCGTTTCGAGGTCGTGCCCGGCGGCCACCTCGGCATGCTGACCGGCCGCCGTGCGCGCACGACCACGTGGCTGATCATGGACGACTTCATCGACCAGCACGCCAGCGACCGGCCTGCGGCCAAGGCCAGGCCGCAAGGCCACGCGGCCAAGCCCAGGACCAAGGCCAAGGTCAAGCCGAGCCGGGCCCGGCGAGCAAGGCTCCGGCCGAGACCGCTGAGCCAGTCATCGGCGCGAACAAGGAGCGGAGGTTCACCTCCGCCAGCTCCCGGAGCCTGGCCGGAGGACGCCCCAAGCGCGATGCGGGCTGAGGACCGCCCCCGCGCGCTCGTCCTGCGTCTCGCCCTGCTCCTGCTCCTCGTCGGCCTGGTCGCCGGCTGCACGGACAGCAGCGGACTGGAGCCGAGCACGGAGGCCCGCGGGGACACCTCCCCCGGCGTCCGGGTGACGTCGTACGTCGCGCTCGGCGACTCCTACACCTCCGCACCCTTCGTGCCCACGACCGACCTCGCCGACGGCTGCTTCCGCTCCGACGGCAACTACCCGTCGCTGGTCGCCGACGAGCTCGACCCGCAGCGCTTCGCCGACGTCTCCTGCAGCGCCGCCGAGACCGAGGACGTCACCGGTCCGCAGGCCACCGCGGGTGGACGCGGCCGTGTCCCGGCACAGCTGCGGGCGGTCGACGAGTCCGCCGACCTGGTGACCCTGGGGATCGGCGCGAACGACGAGGGCCTCTTCGCCTCACTCGTCAGCCGGTGCACCGCGGCGGGGTCCGCCTGACCTCTGCACCGACGCGCTCGTCTCCGATTCTCGTGACGTGCTGGCGCGGACCCGTGCCCGGCTCGTCCGCGTCCTGAATGCCCTGGCCCGGCAGGCCCCCGACGCGCTCGTGGTGCTGGTCGGCTACCCCCGCCTGGTGGCGCCCGGGCGGCCGTGCCCCGCCATCCCGGTGCCGACCGGCCTGCTCGACGACGTCGCCGGGGTCGAGTCACGGCTCAACCGGACGCTTCGATCGGCCGCCGACGCGGCGGGGGCGGCGTACGTCGACATGCACGCGGCGTCCCGCGGGCACGAGATCTGCTCACCGGACCCGTGGGTCAACGGCCGACGGACCGATGAGCAGCGTGCGCTGGCGTTCCACCCGTTCGCCGAGGGCCAGGCCGCGGTGGCCGCGAGGGTCCTCGACGTGGTGCGCGCGGAGGCCGGCCGATGAGCGGCACGCTCGACGCCCTGGTCGAGCGCGGCCTGGTCGCCCCCGACTGGGCGGCGGCCCTGGCGCCCGTCGAGGACGACATCGCGGCGATGGGGAGGTTCCTGCGCGCCGAGATCGCGGCCGGGCGCTCCTACCTCCCGGTCGGCGACCGCGTGCTGCGTGCCTTCAGCCGGCCGCTGGCCGACGTACGGGTGCTCATCCTCGGCCAGGACCCCTACCCGACACCGGGGCACGCCGTCGGCCTGAGCTTCTCCGTGGCGCCCGACGTACGCCCGCTGCCAGGGTCGCTGCGCAACATCTTCACCGAGCTGTGCGACGACGTCGGGGCCGAGCGTCCGTCCACGGGTGACCTCACCCCCTGGGCAGAGCGGGGTGTGCTGCTGCTCAACAGGGTCCTCACCGTCGAGCCCGGCCGGCCGGCGGCGCACCGGGGCAAGGGCTGGGAACGGGTGACCGAGCGCGCCCTCGAGGTGCTGGCGCACCGCGGGGGGCCGGCGGCGGCGATCCTGTGGGGTCGTGACGCCCGCGCGGCGGCCACCGCCCTGGGCACGATCCCCTGGGTCGCCTCCGCGCACCCCTCTCCGTTGTCCGCGTCGCGCGGCTTCTTCGGCTCGCGGCCGTTCAGCCGCACCAACGAGCTGCTGGTGCAGCAAGGTGGCGCTCCTGTCGACTGGTCACTCCCCTGATCGACCGGCGGCGGAAGTTGATGCTTCAACTAAACCGCGTACGATGATGGCGACCGGAGGAGGTCCCACCTTGAGCACGATGCCCGCTCTCTACATCGGCCACGGCGCACCGCCCCTGCTCGACGACCCCGTCTGGAGCGGGCAGCTGCGCGACCTGGGGGCCCGGCTGCCCCGGCCGAGCGGCATCCTCATCGTCTCCGCCCACTGGGAGGCGGCACCGCTGAGCCTCAGCGCGACCTCGGCGGGCACCCCCCTGGTCTACGACTTCGGGGGGTTCGCGCCGAGGTACTACCGCGAGACCTACGCGACCCCCGACTCCGCGGCGCTGGCGGCACGGGTGGCAGCGGCGATGCCGGCGCACGAGCCGGTGCACCAGCACGGGACCCGAGGCCTCGACCACGGCGCCTGGGTGCCGCTGAAGATCATGTACCCGGACGCGGACATCCCCGTGGTGCAGATGTCGATGCCGACCCACGACCCGGGCCGCCTCATGGAGCTCGGGCGCCGGCTGCGGGGGCTCCGCGACGAGGGTGTGCTCGTGATCGGCTCCGGCTTCCTGACCCACGGACTCCCGTTCCTGACCGAGTTCCGGATCGAGGCGGAGGCGCCCGGCTGGTCGAAGGACTTCGACCTGTGGGCCGCGGAGGCGATCGCCGAGGGCGACGTCGACACGCTCGCGTCGTACCGCGACCTCGCGCCCGGCATGCCCTACGCCCACCCGACGGTCGAGCACTACACGCCGCTCTTCGTCACCCTCGGCGCAGCGACCGACCCCGCCCAGCCCGCCGAGCAGCTCTTCGAGGGCTACTGGATGGGCCTCTCCAAACGCTCCCTGCTGGTGGCGTGAGGGCCGTCGGTTTCCCATGTGAACGTGGGGAACTGGCACTTCACACACGCTGCAACGCGAGGGAAGTGCCGGTTTCCCATGTGAACATGGGAAACCGACCCCCTCAGCGGACCCGCAGCTTGCGCATGGCCTTGAGGGAGATCTTCGTCTGCTTGTAGTGCTTGAGGTAGCCGTCCAGGTCGGTGGGAGGCGTGAGCACCTGCTTCTTGAGCACCGCCACGTTGATCGGGTCGGTGTACTTGAGCATCCCGGCGTCGCCGTGCCGCGCCCCGACCCCGGACGCCTTCACCCCGCCTGAGGGCGAGGCCTTGCTGGCGTACGACGTGGCGAGGCCGTCGTTGATGTTGATGTTGCCCGCCCGGATGCGGCGGCCCAGCGCCTCGGCGGCGTCGAGGTCGGCGCCCCAGATGCTCGCGTTGAGGCCGTACTCGGTGTCGTTGGCCATCGCGACCGCCTCGTCGAGGTCGCGGTAGGTGTGGACGGCGACGACCGGGCCGAAGGTCTCCTCCGTCGCGTGCACCATGTCCTTGGTGACCCCGCGCAGCACGGTCGGCTCGTAGAAGGTCGGGCCGAGATCGGGGCGTGCGCGGCCCCCGCAGAGCACCTCCGCCCCCTTCTCGCGGGCATCCTCGACGTGGGACGAGACGCGCTCGAGGTGGCCCGTGCTGATGAGAGACCCCATCTGCGGCTCGAAGTCGTAGGTCGCTCCGAGCGCGAGCTTCTGCGCGGCGATGACGAAGCGCCGGGTGAAGTCCTCGGCGAGCTCCTCGGGCACGTAGATCCGCTCGACGTGCATGCAGGCCTGGCCGGCGTTGAGGAAGCAGGCGAAGAGGGCGCCCGGCACGGTCTCGTCGAGGTCGGCGTCCGGCATCACGATGAGCGGGTTCTTGCCGCCGAGCTCGAGGGTGCAGTCGATGAGGTTCGCGCCGGCGCGCTCCCCCACGAACCGGCCGGTGGCGGTGGACCCCGTGAACATCACGAAGTCCGCCCCGTCGATGATCGCGGGCCCGACGTCGGCCCCCTCGCCGCACACGATCTGCACCAGGCCTGCGGGCATCCCGGCCTCGTACAGGAGCTCGATGCCGGCAGCGACGTTGAGCGTCGACTTGTTGTCGGGCTTGAGCACGACGCCGTTGCCGGCGATCAGGGCGGGCATGGCGTCGGAGAGGCTGGTCGCGAAGGGGAAGTTCCAGGGGGAGATCAGCCCGATGACGCCCTTCGGGGCACGCACCTCGGTGCTGGTGGAGACCACGGGCACGACCCCGCCGCGCTTCTTCTCGCCGAGGATGCGCGGGGCGTTCTTGATGTAGTGGCTCGTGGTCATGGCGACGTCGCAGACCTCCTCGAAGGACATCCGACGGGCCTTGCCGGTCTCGGCCTGCATGAGGTCGACGACCACCTCGTGGCGCTTGATGAGCAGCGAGTGGAAGCGCTTCATCACACCGAGTCGCTTCTTCAGCGGCCACGAGGCCCACTCCCGCTGCGCCGACCGCGCGATCTCGTAGGCACCCGCGACGTCGTCGGGCGTCGACTGCGGCAGCTCGCAGATCAGGTCGCCGGTGTAGACCTCGGTCAGCTTGTACGTCGAGCTGCCGTCGGAGGCGACCATGCGGGTCAGCCGGCGCAGCAGCGCGTCGTCGATGGAGGCGGGCAGCGTGGTCGACAGGGGGGCCATGCGTGGCTCCTTGCGGCGGCAGACGGGAACCCGAAAACTGTAACAAGTTCTACTTCCGCCGTACAGGTCGCGGCCGCCGTCGGGCCGCGGTCAGAGCCGCCCGGCGTACCAGCTGGTGCGGCCCCAGCCGCCGTCCTGGCTGAGCGAGACGTGCACGTGGTCGCGGTGACGCAGCGTGCGCGAGCAGGTGCTGAGGCTGCGGCAGGACGAGCTGAGGTAGGGCTCGGGCTCGAACTCGTCCCAGGCGGAGTACATCCGGTCGTTCCAGATGACGTACATGATGCCCATGCGGCGCGCCAGCGCGTCGGTGTTGCCCTCGAGGTCGGTGGCGCGGAGGCGGTCGAGGAACTTCCGCACCGTGGCGCGGTCGCGGGTGGAGGTGGCCGACATGGTCCAGTCGACGGCACGGCCGTCCTTGTGCTCCGAGCGGCCGCCGGTGGAGCAGGCTCGCAGGGTGGCACGGGCGGTGCCGCCGGCGAAGGAGCGGTTCACCCAGCCGGCGAAGGCGGTGGTGCCGGGGAGCGCGCGGTCACGACAGACCGTCTGCGGCTCGTACGGCGCGTAGTCCTCGATGGGCAGCGCGGCCGCGACGGCCGGGGTGGCGAGGGCGAGGACCCCGGTGAGCCAGAGCGTGGCTGCCCGGAACGGTGTGCGCCGCAAGTCAGGCGGCGACCGGGCGGATCGGCTCGGTGTGGCCGTCAGGGGCCAGGAAATAGCCGTCGTCGAAGACGATCACGCCGTTGCAGAGCCGGCACCAGCCCTGCTCGGAGTGGTCGTCGACCACGTGGGCGGTCCAGCAGCAGCTGTCGGTGGCCTGCGGGCAAGCCGGTACGTGCGCACACATCGTTGTGTACCTCCCAGATTCGGCGCTCCCCCTCCCGAAGGGAACGACCTCGGTCCCACTATGCCCAGACCAAGGTCCCATGTCGGTCACTTGACCCAATTATTTGGTCCGGTCTAGGCATCGGACCCGAAGTGGTCCTTTCGCTACTCGCGGGTTGCGCCTCTTGCGGGTGTTTGTACCGATCAAAACGCCCGTCGGTCCGCCGTTCCGGCGCGGAATCAGTGCTCGGGTGCGGTGAGCTCCTCGACCCATGCGTCGACGTCGCAGCTCTCGCTGCCCCGGGGCACCTCGATGTGGGAGAGGCGGATGAACTCGCGGGTGTTCCACCACGGCAGGCGCAGCGTCTCCCACGACCCGGTCGGGTCGCGGCGCGAGATCTCCGTGAGCACGGAGGTCGCCTGGACCTGCACGTCGCCGTTGCCCACGGGCACCAGCGAGCGGAGACCGTCGGCGAGCAGGTCACGTCCGAACACCCACCACTCCTCGCGGTCGACGCCCACGACATGCAGGCTCACCGCCAGCGGGTCGGCGGGGTCGTAGGCCAGCTGCACCTCGACCGCCTCGGCCTCGACGTCGGCACGCACCCAGCCGGCGGTGTCGATGATGATCTTGTTCATGTGTCCCTCCATCCTTGTTGTACCCAACGAGGCGAGGAGGGCGCAGGTTAGGGGAAGGTCACTGTGGCGGAGCGCACGACTGGACCGGTCGGCGGCACGGTTGGGCACCCGCAAGCGGTGGCAGGATGCGGAGTGAGCGGGCACCCTGCGCGCCGTGACTTCGAAGGTGGTGGATCTCCCGTGGCGGAGCAGTACGAGGACAGCGGGACTGCGTACGAGAGCAACGCGGAGACCGGGAAGCAGCTGCAACCCCAGGACACCCTCGACGAGCACGGCGTCGACGACATCCTCGACGAGGGGATCGTGACGCGCGAGCGCTGGTCGCCGGCCGAGAAGTTCGGCAACACCCCGCTCGAGGTGCGCCAGGGCGAGAGCCTGGACCAGCGCATCGCCCAGGAGGAGCCCGACGTCGATGCCACCGACTGGGACCAGGAGGACCTGGACGACCGGCAGGTGGGCGACCGCCGCTCGGGGCGCCTGATCATGAGCGACGAGGAGCACCACGACGACCGCTTCGCCCAGGACGCCGGCATCGACGGCGCAGGCGCGACCGCGGAAGAGGCTGCCATGCACGTCATCCCGGAGGACGACGAGGCCTGACCAACCGCCCCGTCCTCAGCTCACGACGTCCTCGAGGGGAGTCGCGGCATCACGGAGGGACGCGAGGTCGACGAACCCGGCGGCCACGATCGACCGCAGCGGTGTCGCGGCGTCCCAGTCGTTGGTGTGCATGCCCGCCAGCACCCGGCCGTCCCGGATCCAGAACGCCGCGCCCTTCGTGACCAGGTCCCCGCGGACGACGACGTCGTCGTAGCCCTCCGGTCCGACGTGACCGACGTACTCCATGCCGAGCTCGTACTGGTCGGAGAAGAAGTACGGGAGGCGGTCGTAGGGCTCACCGGCCCCGAGCATGTTCCGGGCGGCGGTCGCTCCTTGCGCCTTGGCGTTGTCCCAGTGCTCGACACGCACGCTCGTGCCCAAGGTCGGGTGGTGCGCGCGGGCGATGTCGCCGGCGACGAACACGTCGGGGTGGGTGGTGGTGAGCCGCTCGTCGGCCAGCACCCCGTCCTCGACCTCGAGCCCGGCGGCCTCGGCCAGCGCGGTGCCGGGCACGGCACCGATCCCCACGACGAGAAGGTCCGCGTCGACGACCGTGCCGTCGCTCAGCCGGACCTCTGCTGCCGTCGAGCCCGAGGTGCCCGAGGAGATCGCCTCGACGCCCGTGGAGGTGCGCACGTCGACGCCGTGCTCACGGTGCAGCGCGGCGAAGGCGCCGCCCACGGTCGCCCCGAGCACCCTGAGCAGCGGCTGGTCAAGGGGCTCCACGACGACCACGTCGCAGCCCTGGGTGCGCGCCCCCGCTGCGACCTCGAGGCCGATCCACCCGCCGCCGATCACCAGCACGCGCCGGCCGGGTCGCAGCTCGGCGCGAAGGCGCGCGGCGTCCTCGATCGTGCGCAGGTAGGCCACGGGTGCGCCGCTGCGGTCGGCGGCCGGCAGCCGTCGCGCGGAGGACCCGGTGGCGAGCAGGAGCCTGTCGTAGTGCACGGTCCGGTCGCCGGCGGCCACGAGATGACCCTCGAGGTCGACGGCGGTGGCCGTCGTGCCCAGCCACAGCTCCACGTCGCGCTGGTCGTAGAACTCCGGCGGCTGGGCGAACGCGTCCTCCAGCGACGTCGTGCGGTCGGTGAGGTAGGCCTTGGACAGCACGGGCCGCTCGTACGGGAGGTGCGGCTCGCTGCCGATCAGCACGAGCCGGCCGTCGTAGCCCTCGTCGCGCAGCGTCGCCACCGCCGACGCGGCCGCGAGCCCGCCGCCCACCACGACGAACGTGGGGCCGGCGCCACGGGCCCGGGTGGTCATCGCCGGTCCTGCGGGCGACGGGTCAGGGCGAGGAACTCCGAGCGCGACGACGGATCCGTGCGCAACGTCCCGAGGAGTGCCGAGGTCACCGTCCTCGCTCCTGCCGCGCGGGCGCCGCGCAGGCTCATGCAGGTGTGCTCGGCCTCGATCACCACCCCGACGCCGCGCGGCGCGAGCTGCTCCTGCAGGTGGTCGGCGACCTGCTTGGTGAGCCGTTCCTGGGTCTGCGTGCGGCGGCTGAAGACGTCGACGAGCCGGGCGATCTTCGAGAGGCCGAGGATGCGGTCACCCGGAAGGTAGCCGACGTGGGCGACCCCGGTGAACGGGAGCATGTGGTGCTCGCACACCGATGTCATCGGGATGTCCTGCACCAGCACCAGCTCGTCGTAGCGCTCGGTGTTGGGGAACGTCGTGAAGTCGAACGGCTCGGCGGTGAGCAGCTCGGCGTAGGCCTCGGCCAGGCGCCGGGGGGTGTCGGCCATGTGGGGCGAGTCGATCGGCTGACCGAGGGCGGTCAGCAGCGCTGCCGCGGCCCGGCGCGCAGCCGTGAGGTCCACTGCGGGTGCGGGTGGCACCACCCGCGGGCGCCAGGCACCGTCGGGGCGGCTGCGCACCGGTGCGCTCGCGTCTCGTCCTGAGGTCTGCACGGGAGTGGACATCAGGCGCTCTCAGCCGGCTGTGGGCGGGTCCGGGCCTGGATAGGTCGGGGACTGGCCATGATGACCTCCTGCGGTCTCTCTAAAGGAGTACAGTTTTGACGGTAGAGACTGCCGCCTCTTTCGTCAACAGTTTTATCCGATAGAATCGGGGAGCCGTGCCAGACGTCGACCGAGAGCTCGAGACCGTGGGCGCCCTGGCCGAGCCGGCCCGGCGCGACCTCTACGAGTACGTCGTGTCCCAGGCGGACGCCGTGAGCCGTGAGCAGGCCGCCGAGGCGGTCGGGCTGCCGGTCCACTCGGCCAAGTTCCACCTGGACAAGCTGGCCGGGGTGGGGCTCCTCGACGTGGAGTACCGGCGCCTCAGCGGCCGCACCGGACCCGGCGCGGGCCGGCCGGCGAAGCTGTACCGCCCAGCGACGCGGGAGGTCGCTGTCTCGGTCCCGCCCCGACGTTACGACCTGGTGGGCGAGGTGCTGGCGGAGGCCGTCGACCGGGCGGGCGCACGGGAGACCCCTGTCCTCGAGGAGGTCCGTGCAGTGGCGCGAGAGGTCGGCCACGAGCTGGGGGCGGCGGCGGAAGCAGCGGGGCCGGACGGCGACGTCGCTCTGGCCGCGGAGGTCCTGGAGCGCCACGGCTACCGACCCCAGGTGCAGGCGAGGGGCTCCGGCTCTGCAACTGCCCGTTCGACCGCCTGGCTGCCGAGCACACCACGCTGGTGTGCGGCATGAACCTCGCCCTCATCGAGGGCGTGCTCGAGGGCTTGGAGCTGGCCGGTCTCACCGCTCACCTCGCACCGAGCCCCGGCTACTGCTGCGTCGCCCTCAGAGGCTGAGACGCCCGGCGGTTCAGGGCCGCCGAGCTCCCATCGCGACCAGCAGCCGGACGACCGAGGCGTGCCCTCTCGAGGCGGCCACCTCGACCGGCGAGCGGCCCCACCCAGCGGCAGGCGTGACCTCCGCTCCCTCCCTGAGCGCGAGCGCTGCGGCGTCCGCGTCACCCTGCCTCGCGGCGCGAGCGAGTCGCCGGTCGGGTGCCGACCGAGCCGGGCCGGAGTCGGCGCGCAGGGTCTTGCCCAGCAGCGCTGCGATGGCGTCGTAGCCACGCGCTCGCGCCTGCTCGACGGGAGCGGTGCCGTCGTTGCGGGCGCGGATCGTGACGTCCGCCCCCGCGGCCACCAGGACCCGCACCGTGTCGACGTAGTCGCGCGTCCCGTCGCCCAGGACGATCGCTTCGTGCAGCGCAGTCCATCCGAGGTTGTTGACGTGGTCGACCGGCACCGCCTCCTGGGCGAGTCGACCCACGATGCTCCAGTGGCCGCGTTCCGCCGCGCGGATGACGCCCGTGCCGTCGAAGCGGTCCAACGCACGCACGTCGGCGCCGCTGCGCAGCGTGAGCTCCAGGAGGGCGTCGTACCCCTCGCTGGTGGTGATCAGGTACGCGTTCTGCTCGGTCCCGTCCTTCGCGTCGACGTCGGCGCCCTGCGCGATCAGCCGCCTCGCCTTCGCGACGTCGTTGTCCCACGCGGCGGCGATCAGCCGGCGGTCCAGGGCTGCCTGCTCCTCCCGCGTCAGTGCCGGGCTGAGGGTCGCCGTCGGTTCCGACGACGCCGGCGACGCTGGACGTGCGGACGTCGGGTCCCTGTCCGTCGGCGCCGTCCTGGGTCGGTCGCCATCGCCCCCTGCGCACGCGGTGAGAGCCAGCGCGGCCACGGCCATGGCCGTCGCTCGGGTCGTCGGACGATGCACACGGGCATCCTTCCTCGACGACGGCGCGAGGGCCACCGAGGGCCTCGGGGCAGGCGTCACTGAGTGGCGGCGAACGACAGGGATCCGCCTCCCGGCGTTGCAGTTTGCCGCCACTCAGTGGGCCGGCTCCCCGCGTCCGCGTAGCGTGCCAGCATGACCGGTTGGTGGACGCTGCCGATCGTCGTCGTGCTGCTGTGCGGTGCGGCGGGCTACCTGTGCCGCCGCCTGCTCCGCCACCGTCCGCGCTGGCTCCGCGCGACGGTGACGACGCTCGTGGTGCTGCTGGTGGCGGCCGCGGTGAGCCAGGTGTGGGCGCGCGTGATGGTCGACCGCTCGACGTTCGCCAGGGCGATGCTGTGGGTGGACGCCGACGTCGACGACTGGCGACGCTTCCCGGCCGACGCCGTGCCGGCGGGTGACGAGGTGCTCGAGCTGCGGGCCGGCCGGCTGCGGGGCGACGTGCTGGCAGAGGTGACGATGCCGGGCGGCGACACCGAGGACCTGGGCGACCTGCTGGAGAGGACGGAGTCGACGTCGTTCCTGGTGCTCCACGACGACGAGCTGCTGGTCGAGGAGTACCCCTTGGGCGGCGACCGCGACGACGTCGCGACGTCCTTCTCGGTGGCGAAGTCGATCCTCTCCACTGTGCTGGGCATCGCGATCGAGCGCGGCGAGGTCGGTTCGCTGGACGACCCGGTCACCGACTACGTCCCCGAGCTGCTCGAGCGCGACGAGCGGTTCGGCCGCATCACGCTGCGCCACCTGGTGTCGATGTCGTCGGGGCTCCGTTACGAGGAGCAGGGGATGCCCTGGTCGGACGACGCGGAGACCTACTACTCCCCCGACCTGAGGAGCACCGCGCTGTCGGCGGAGGTCGAGGAGGCCCCGGGCACGCGGTGGCTCTACAACAACTACAACCCGCTGCTGCTCGGCCTCGTGCTGGAGCGGGCGACGGACCGGCCGCTCGCCGACTACGTGTCGGACCACCTGTGGCAGCCGATGGGGGCCGAGTACGACGCCTCGTGGAGCCTCGACAGCGAGCAGCACGGGTTCGCCAAGATGGAGAGCGGCTTCAACGCCCGGCCGCTCGACTACGCCAGGTTCGGCTACCTCGTCGCCCACGACGGGCGGGTCGACGGACGGCAGGTGCTCCCGCGGGGATGGGTCGCTCGCGCCACCGCAGCGGACAGCCGGACCGATCCGGCGCCGCACTACCAGTGGTTCTGGTGGGTGGACACGTCCCGCGAGGGCAGCTTCCTGGCTCGCGGCAACAAGGGTCAGCTCATCTACGTCGACCCGGGGACCGACGTGGTCGTCGTCCGCACCGGTCGCGACTTCGGCATCGACGACTGGCCAGCGGTGCTGGCCGACGTGACCGACCGCGTCAACGCGGCCGTAGCCGATCCGGAGTAGTGCCGACCGGACTCACTTCGACGGCTGCGGCACCTTGGCGTCGGGGCACTTCACCTTCGGGTTGACCCCGACGTAGTTGAGCGGCCCCGCCACGATCGTCAGCGCCGTGTCGCTGGCCTTCTTGCAGCTCACGTCCTTCGCGTCCCCGAAGTACCCGCGCTGGTAGGCGGCGAGCACACCGATCAGCAGCCAGATGACGAGCAGTGCGGTTCCGATCTTCACGGTGCCTCCCGGCGTGGGGACGGACAGCGGCGGCGCCACACAATTACCCGGACAACGCGGCGTGCAACCGCCTGCCGAACCGGCCACTGCACTGGCGGGTCGATCGCAGTCACACGGTGACCGCGATCGACCCATGAGGACCGGCTCGGTCGACACCGCAGACTGTGAGCCGGTGACAGGAGTCGAACCCGCGACATCCTCATTACAAGTGAGGCGCTCTACCAACTGAGCTACACCGGCGACGTCGCACCTGGCGTACGACGGCCCTCATCGTAGCCAGGGCTCGCGGCCCTCGTTGCCCCCGAGTGCCGGCAGTGGCACGGTGCCGTGATGGCCCTCGATTTCCCGTCCCCGACCGTGCCCGCCGACTCGCGCGCAGAGGTGTTCCTCCGCTACCTCGACTACTTCCGCGGAGTCCTCGTCGACAAGGTCGCAGACCTTCCGGAGCCCGAGCTCCGCAGCAGCCGGCTGCCGTCGGGCTGGAGCCCGCTCGAGCTGGTCAACCACCTGACGCACGTCGAGCGACGCTGGCTGGTCTGGGGCTTCGAGGGACGCGAAGTCCCCGACCCGTGGGGCGACAGCCTCGACGGGCGTTGGCACGTCGACGCCGACGCGACCCTGCAGGGCCTTCTGGACGACCTCGAAGCCCAGGCGCAGGAGACGCGTCGCGTCGTGCAGTCGCACGACCTGGCCGAGACCGGCGCCCCCGGCGAGCGGTGGGACGGCGACGAGCCGGCCAGCCTGGAACGCGTGCTCTTCCACCTCGTGCAGGAGTACGCGCGCCACGTCGGCCACCTCGACGTCGTGCGCGAGCTGGTGGACGGTCGCACCGGCGAGTGACCGGACCGCGGTGCCGGCTCAGACGCCGTACCCGCCGTCGACGTCGAGCTTCTGACCGCTCACGAACCCGGCGCGCGCGGAAGCCAGGAAGCAGACCGCCTCCGCGACGTCGGTGGCGGTGCCGAAGCGTCGCAGCGGGATGTTGCCGCGGGTGACCTCGAGGGCACGCTCGTCGAGCTCCCCGCTGCTGATCAGCCGCTCGGCCATGCCGTCGGTCAGCATGCCCGGGCCGACGCAGTTGGCGCGCACGCCGTAGCGGCCCTCCTCTGCTGCGATCGCGCGCACCATCGCCTCGACCGCCGCCTTGGGTGCGGACGACAGCGCGTCACGGACCGGGAACCGGGTGGTGGCCGCGGTCGTCACGGCGACCACCGAGCCTTGCGCCCGCCGCAGCGCAGGCAGAGCCGGCTGGACGACCGCGTGGAAGGCGGCTGCGTCGGACGCGAGCTGCTCCGCCATCTGATGCGGCGACACTCGCGACAGGTGGGTCATCGGCACGTGCGGCCCAGCGGCGTAGATCAGCGTGTGCAGGCCCCCGAGCTCCGTCTCCGCATCCTCCACCACACGCGCGCACGCGTCGGCGTCGCCGAGGTCGAGCTGCCAGGCCGGAGCGACGTCCACCGGGTGGCTCCGGTACGTCGCCCCCACGCGCGCGCCGCGCAGCCGCAACAGACGCACGATCTCCGCGCCGATGGCCCCGCTCGCACCCACGACGAGGGCGCCGCCGTGCCGTCCCGACCAGTCGTCGTGCCCCGTCGCGGGGTGCTCGGCTGTCATGGGCCGACCTTAGGACGGTGGTCCCCTTCGTGACGCGACTCACCGGGAGAGGGGGGTCGCTCCCGCCTGAGCCACGCTCATGGGCGTAGGGTCGGGGCGGCCGTGAGACGCGGCTCCGGCGGGTCGGTTTCGTGCTCGCCGCGACGTTCGACATCGACTGGTCGACAAGAAAGCTAGGAGTCCGAAATGGCAGAGACCTGGAGCGGCGAGTTCTACTGCGTCAAGTGCAAGGAGAAGCGCCAGGCCGAGGGTGAGGTCAAGGTCAACGACAAGGGCACCCGGATGGCCAAGGCCGTCTGCCCGGTCTGCGGCACCAACCTCAACCGCATCTTGGGCAAGGCCTGAGTCGGGACGCCTGACGAAAGCTCTGCACGGGGCGGGGACCACGGTCCTCGCCCCGTGCTGCTTTTCTGGCGGACCACCGGCGCCGACGTGCCACGCGCGCCCGTTTCCGTCCACGTGTGGACAACGGCTCGACGCCGACCGACCCTCGCGCGAGGGTCGCCGCCATGCATCCGATCCTCCTGCCGGGCACGCACGTCCTGCGCCGTGACGCCGACACGCTGCAGGTCGGCCTCGACCCCGCTGCGCGTGTCCTGCTCCCCGACACCCCACGGCACCGGCGACTGGTGCTCGAGCCCCCGGCCGGCGCCCAGGTCGCCACGCTCGAGCGCGTCCTCCTCCCCGACGACGCACCGTTGCGCGCTGCACTGCCCGCGGTCGACAGCACCGAACCCGAGGCGCTCTGGGCACGTCACTCGCTCGCCTCACGGGCCCGCCTCGGCCTCACGCAGCGCCCCACACCGGCGCCGGCCGACGTCATCGTGCTCGTGCAGGCGTACGGCGGCCGGCTGGGTGAGCGCCTCGCGGACGACCTGCGCACCCTCCTCCGGCGGTCCGGTCTGCCGGCCCCCGCGCAACGGCGGCCCGGACCGCGACAGGACCCCGCCCCCACCGAGGTGCACGTCGTCGTCGGTGTCGGGGAGCCACCGCGATCCCTGCTCGACGACCGCGTCCAAGCCGGCACCTCGCACCTGGTGCTGCGGTTCGTGGAGGGCCGCGCCGTGCTGGGCCCTTTCGTCGTGCCGGGACGCACCGGGTGCCTCCACTGCGTCGACCTGCACCGCACCGACACCGACCCTGCGTGGCCACTGCTGCTCGAGCAGTACGCCCGGCTCACCCGCCACGACCGCTCCGACGGCGTCCCCGAGCCGGTCGACGCCGCGCTGGCCGCCGTCGCGACCGGGTGGGCGGTGCGCGACGTCGCTGCGCACCTGCACGGCACGACGCCGGTGACCCGTTCGCGCACGTTCACGATGACGCCCGACCTGGTCGAGGTGGTCCTGCAGGAGTGGCCCCAACGTCCTGACTGCGGGTGCTTCACTCGCTGAGGGTTGTCGCAGACGGCAGAATGGCGGCATGGCAGACCTCCCTCGCAAAGCGGTCACGCGCACCGCGCGCCTTGCAGGCCTGCCTCTCGGTTACGCAGGCAGGCAGGCGATCGGCGTGGGCAAGCGCCTGGGTGGCGCGCCGGCCGAGGTCGTGATGAACGAGGTGCAGGTGCGCACCGCCGCGCAGCTCTTCCGCACCCTGGGTGAGCTCAAGGGCGGCGCCATGAAGTTCGGCCAGGCGTTGTCGATCTTCGAAGGTGCGCTGCCGGAGGAGATCGCGGCGCCCTACCGCGAGCAGCTCACCCGGCTGCAGGACGCTGCCCCGCCGATGAGCGCCGCGGTCGTGCACCAGCAGCTGGTCAAGCAGTTCGGGGCCGGCTGGAAGCGCGAGATCGTCGAGTTCGACGACGTCCCCGCCGCGTCGGCGTCGATCGGGCAGGTGCATCGCGGCCGGTGGAAGGACGGCACCGAGGTCGCGATCAAGGTGCAGTACCCCGGCGCCGAGGAGGCGCTGCTCGCAGACCTCAGGCAGATCACCAGGCTGGCGAAGGCCTTCGGAGGGCTGCTCCCGGGCATCGACGTGAGGGTGCTGGCCGAGGAGCTGCGCGACCGGGTCGCGGAGGAGCTCGACTACGGCCTGGAGGCCGAGGCGCAGGCGCGGTTCGCCGAGGAGTTCGCCGGTGACGACCGCTACGCCGTCCCGCGGGTGCTCGAAGCCGGGCACCGCGCGATCGTCACCGAGTGGATGCCCGGCACCGGCTCGCTGGCGACGATGATCGACAAGGGCACCCAGGAGGAGCGCGACCACTGGGGCCTGCTCTACGCGCGCTTCATGTTCGAGGGACCCGCCCGCACAGGACTGCTGCACGCCGATCCCCACCCCGGCAACTTCCGGCTGATCCCGGGCGAGGACGGCCGACCCGACCGCCTCGGCGTGCTCGACTACGGCGCCGTCGCCCGCCTGCCCGACGGCGGGCTGCCCGCCCCGCTGGGCCGACTGGGGCAGATCTCCCTGCTGGACGACTACGCCGCGGTGGAGCAGGCACTGCGTGAAGAAGGCTTCATCAAGCAGAACATCCGCGTCGACGTGGCGAACCTGCAGTCCTACCTCGCGCCCTTCATGGAGCCGGCCCGCTACGAGCGCTTCCGCTTCTCCCGCGACTTCATGCGTGCGCAGATGCAGCGCGTGCAGGACCCCCGCTCGCCGGAGGTGCAGACGGCACTGCGTCTCACGCTCCCGCCCGAGTACCTCCTCATCCACCGCACCCTCGTCGGAGGCATCGGGGTGCTGTGCCAGCTCGAGGCCGAGGTGCCCTTCCAGGGCATCCTCGAGGAGCTCATGCCGGGGTTCACCGACCCGATCTGATCAGCAGGGTCGGGCGCCGGCTCACCAGTAGGTGCGGTCGAGCTTGCCCTCCATGGCGCGCAGGTGCTGGCGCGTGCACTCCTCGCAGAGCCGGACGGCGCGACCCTTCTCCAAAGAGAGCGACCAGGTGATGGGCGGGGTGTCACCTTCGTGCACCCGCCCGCAGCTGTCGCACGTCACGGTCACGCTTCGCACACTACGCCGGGCAAGCCCGAAAACGGCGACAGCTCCCGAGTCTCACTCGGGAGCTGTCGTCGTTTGCGGCCAAGCCTTCGACGTCGGTGACGGCGGCCCGTGTCGGGGCCCCCCATCACAGCGACCGGTCGACGGCCAGCCGTGCGCGCTGCGCGGCGCGCTCGGCACGCCGGGACAGCCGGCGGGCCACCTGCACGCGCCGCCCGCGACGCTGGCGGTCGGCCTCGTCGAGGCGCTCCGCCAGGTGCACGCGGTTCAGGTCGGCGTAGATGTGCTCCATGACCCCTCCTTTCTGCTGGTCCTTCTTGCTCGTGTCGGTCGTTGTGGGTGCGACGGTTGTCCTCTGAGCCGGCCCGTCATGCGGCCACCTCGTCCTTGCGCGGACGGCCACGGGGGCGCTTGCGGGCGACGACCTGGCCCTGGACGACCAGCTGGCCGCCCCAGACGCCCCACGGCTCACGCCGCTCGAGGGCGCCCTCCAGGCACTCGGCCCGGAGCGGGCAGCGCGTGCAGAGCGCCTTGGCCGCCTCGACGTCGCTGGGTGACTCGGCGAACCACAGCTCGGGGTCCTCGACTCGGCAGGGCAGCGATTCCTCGCGAGCCGACCGCGGCCGTTCGAGGAGTGCGGTACTCATGTCGTTCCTCTTCTCACATTGTTGTGTCGATGTTGTGCGACCAAAGAGAAAGGCCGCGGATCCCGGGTTTCGGGTTCCGCGGCCTGGAGGCTGCCGATCAAGGGATGTCAGATCGGTGGACTCCAGGCGAGGTGACCCGGGGTGGTGGTGCGGGCGTCGGTGGCCGCCATGGCGAGCTGGCCGAAGGCGTCCGGACGCACGTCACCCGTGAGAACCGGAAGTGCGCTCCAGGACATGCGGACACAGCTCGAGGCAGGCATGGCAATCGGACGCTTCCGGCTCGGGATGTTGTAGCTGACCACTGGGGAACACCTCCTCTGAGTCACTCGGGACTGACACGTGCAGCAGCGGGCACTTGCCCACGGCGTTCGCCAACGGTAGTGCGACTTCTCGCCGGCGTGCAACGTATTTATTTCGTGGCGCTGAACTCGGGACCAATTGCCCGGATCAGCTCGAGCACGTCGTCGGCGTACTTGTCCCGCTTGGAGGCGCCGATGCCGTTGATGCGCAGCAGCTCCTGCTCCGTGGCTGGCCGCACCTCCGCGATCGCCTGGAGGGTGGCGTCGGTGAAGACGACGTAGGCCGGCACCGACTCCTCGGCCGCGCGCAGGCGCCGCCACTCCCGCAGCCGCTCGAAGAGCTCCTCGTCGTAGGAGGAGGGGCAGTCGACGCACCGGCCCAGCCGGCGAGCAGCGACGTCGAAGAGCCGCTCGCCGCAGACTCGGCAGGCCGAGCCCTTCCCCTTCTTCTTTTTCTTGTTGCTGCTACCAGAAGTGGCAGCTGTCTGCACCGGTGCCGCCGCGACCGCGTCGAAGAAGCGGGAGAGCTTGCGGCTGCCGCGCCCGCCAGGCGTGCGGGAGCGGGCCCACGACACCGAGAGCCTCGACCGTGCCCGCGTGACCCCGACGTAGCAGAGCCTGCGCTCCTCCTCGACCGCGGCCGGGGAATCCATCGCGTGGCTGATGGGGAGCGCGCCCTCGTGGGCGCCGCACAGGAACACCACGTCCCACTCCAGGCCCTTGGCGGCGTGCAGGGTCGCGATCGTGACGCCGTCGGCGGCCGGGGCGTGCTGCTCGGCCGCGCGGCGGTCGAGCTCGTCGACCAGGCCCGCGAGCGATGCTTCCGGCTGCTCGGCGACGTACGTGCGCACCAGCCCCAGCAGGGCGTGCAGCGACTCCCACCGGTCACGCTGGTTGCCGCGGGCGGTCGGTGGCTCCGGAGTCCAGCCCATCCCCGCGAGGACCGCGGCGACGTGCTCCACGAGTGCCTCGGCGCCGACGCCTGCACCCTCCTCGGCGCGCGCACTGCCTCGGACGAGGGTGACCGCCTGGCGCACCTCTGGCCGCTGGAAGAAGCGCTCGGCGCCACGCACGACGTAGGGCACGGACTCCGCCGTCAGAGCGTCCTCGAAGGCCTCGGACTGGGCGTTGATCCGCACCAGCACCGCACACTCGCGCGGCGGAGTGCCCTCGTCGACGAGGGCTCGGATGCGCGCCGCCACGGACGCCGCCTCGGTGACCTCGTCGGGCTGCTCCAGGAACTCGACCTCGGGCCCGCCCTCCCGCGTCGCGCGCAGCCGCACGGCCGACGAGCCGGCTCGCGCCGCGCCGATCACGCTGTTGGCGACCTCGACCACCTGTGGGGTCGAGCGGTAGTTGCGCACGAGCTCCACCGACGTGGTGCCGGGATGGTGCTGCGGGAAGTCCAGCAGGTGACGCGAACCCGCCCCCGCGAACGAGTAGATGGTCTGCGAGGGATCGCCGACCACGCAGACGTCGTGGCGCCCACCGAGCCACAGCTGGAGCAGAGCCGCTTGGATCGGGCTCACGTCCTGGAACTCGTCGACGACGAAGTGGTGGTACTGCCGGCGCACCTCGGCGGCCACCCGTTCGTCGTCGCTGAGGACGGCGGCCGCGCACAGCAGGACGTCCTCCATGTCCATGCGCCCGGCCGTGCGCTTGACGTCCTCGTACGTCGCGAAGACGCGCGCGACCTCCGCGGGCGCGACGCCGACCTCCCGCCCCCGCGCGCCGGCCACGCGCTCGTAGTCCTCGGGGCGGACGTTGCTCACCTTGCTCCACTCGATCTCACCGGCGAGGTCGCGGAGGGTCGCCGGGGAGCTGTCGAGCCGGTTGCGGCGCGCCGCTTGGGCCACCATGCCGAGCTTGGACTCCACCAGCTCGGGGAGGCCGACGCCGTAGACCCGCGGCCAGAAGTAGCGGGCCTGGCGCAGAGCCGCGGAGTGGAACGTGCGCGCCTGCACCCCCCTGGCCCCCAGCGTGCTCAGCCGGGAGCGCATCTCGCCGGCCGCACGCGTGGTGAAGGTGACCGCGAGCACCTGGTGCGGGTTGTAGACGCCGGTGGCGACGCCGTAGGCGATGCGGTGGGTGATCGCCCGGGTCTTGCCGGTGCCGGCACCGGCGAGCACCCGCACCGGACCGCGCAGGGCGAGCGCGACCTCGCGCTGCTCGGGGTCGAGGGCGTCGAGGAGGGCGTCCGGGCTCAGAGATGTGGTGGTTGACACGTCGCTCATCGGGAACAATTCGGGTCACAACCGACTTGCGACGGTCGACAGGGCATGAGCACGAGCACGGGGACGACCCTACGTCTCGGGAAGGACAGTTGATGACGAGCCTGACGATGTACTCCACCCCGTGGTGCGGCTACTGCACCCGGCTCAAGGGCCAGCTCGACCGCGAGGGCGTCGAGCTCGAGGTGGTGGACATCGACCGCGACCCGGCGGCGGCCGAGCTCGTGATGACCATCAACGGTGGCAACCGCACCGTCCCGACCGTCGTCTACGGCGACGGCAGCGTCCACACCAACCCCCCTCTCAAGGTCGTGCTCGGCAAGCTCGCGGAGCTCCAGACGGCCTGACCCGTCCTCACCAGTGGCCGGGCAGCCGCTCGCCGTACCACGCCCGCAGCAGTGACCCGCTGATCGAGAACTCCCCGGGCACCACCAGGTCACCCGACTCCGCGCCGGCCGCGATCTCCTCACGGGTGAACCATCGAGCCGACTCCAGCTCGTCGCCGTCCACCTGGATCTCCGCGGTCGTCGCACGGCCGAAGAACCCCACCATGAGGCTCGAGGGGAAGGGCCACGGCTGGTTGCCGAAGTAGACGACCTCCCCGACCTCGACGCCCGCCTCCTCCATGACCTCGCGGCGGACCGCGTCCTCCAGGCTCTCACCCGGGTCGACGAACCCCGCGAGGGTCGACCAGCGGCCGGCCGGCCACGACGGCTGCCTGCCCAGGAGCGCCCGGTCCTCGCCGTCGGTGACGAGCATGATGACGGCTGGGTCGGTGCGTGGGAAGTGCTGGCGCCCGCAGTCGTCACAGACGGAGACGTAGCCGGCGTCGCTGCGCCGCAGGCCACCGCCGCAGCGCCCGCAGTGGCGGTGCGCGCGGTACCACTCCGCCAGCGCCTGGGCCTGCACCACGAGGGCCTGGTCCCGACCCGGCAGCCGAGGGCCGTGCGACCGGAGCATCCCCCAGTCGTCGGGAGCGCGGAGCTCCCCCGGGATCAGTGCGAAGTGGACGACGTCGTCACGCAGCCCCAGCAGCACACGCTCGCCCTCGCCCGCGACGGCATCCGCCTCTCCCGGAGAGAGCCAGCGGACCTCGGCCCGGTCCTCCTGCTCGTCGACGGGAAACCTGCCGCCCGCCAGCACCAGCACCCGCGTCGCGGGAGCCGCCCACTGCTCCGCGAGCCACGCCTCGTCGGTGCGCCGGTGCCCGAGCCGCTCGTGGCTGCGGCGCGACAGCGCGATCTCGATCCCGTCGCGGTCGGGGGACAGGTCGGTCATCCAGCGACCCTAGTCCGCCCACCTGCCACGACTGCGCCACGCGCATCGCTGCCGTCGCAGCGCCCTAGGGTGAGCGGATGAGCACGCACATCGCAGCGGCCGCCGGCGAGGTCGCGCCCCACGTCCTGATGCCGGGCGACCCGCTGCGTGCGACGTGGATCGCCGAGCACTTCCTCGACGACGCAAGGTGCTACACCGAGGTCCGCGGCATGCTCGGCTACACCGGCACCTGGCGCGGGGAGCAGGTCTCGGTCCAGGGCTCGGGCATGGGGATGCCGTCGATCTCGATCTACCTGAACGAGCTCTTCACCGAGTACGACGTGCAGGCCGTCACCCGCGTCGGCTCGTGCGGTGCGCTCACCGAGGACCTCCAGCTGCGCGACCTGGTCATCGCCTCCGGTGCGTGCACGGACTCCGCGATGAACCGCATCACCTTCGAGGGGCTCGACTACGCCGCGGTGCCCGACTTCGACCTGATGAGGAAGGCGTGGGAGGCGGCGCAGGAGCAGCCGGTGACCACGAAGGTCGGCCTGGTCGTGAGCAGCGACTCCTTCTACCACTCCCGACCGGAGCTGACCCAGCGGATGGTGGAGTACGGCGTGCTGGCCGTCGAGATGGAGGCCAACGCGCTCTACACGCTGGCCGCGAAGCACCGCCGGCGAGCGCTCGCCGTCTGCACGGTCTCCGACCACGTCGTCACCGGCGAGCAGACCACCGCCGCCGAGCGGCAGGAGACCTTCGGCCACATGGTCGAAGTGGCGTTGTCCGCCATGTTCTGACCGGGAAAGCGCCCGCGCCTACCGGGCGGGACGCCGACCCCGAGGGCGGGCCACACCTCCCCGGGAGCCAACCTCCCGTTGCGCGAGGTGCTGCTCCTTCGTCGCTGCACCTCGCTCCACGGTGCCAGGCCCATCCACGGCTCCCGGGGAGGCGCGTCCCGCCCTCGTGATCGGTGGGACCGCCCCAGTCACTCTCCGAGCTCAAGCAGCGCCCGTTCGAGGTCGGAGCGATCGGGCAGGTCGTCGACGACGTCGAGCACGCCGTCGCGGACGTAGTAGAACCCGGCCCGCACCCGTTCGAGCGGCACGCCATGCAGCTCCGCCCACGCCACCCTGTAGACCGCGAGCTGCAGCGGGTCGGCGTCGTGACGGCGACTGGTCTTCCAGTCGACCAGCAGCCACCCGCCGTCGTCCTCGGGGAAGGCGGCGTCGATCCGACCGCGCACCACCTGCCCACGCAGCACGACCGCGAAGGGCGCCTCGACCACGGCACCCTTGCGGTGGGCGAAGGGCCCGGCGCGGAACGCCTCGACCAGCCTGCCGAGCTCCTCGTCGTCCTCGATGCCGAGGTCTGCCCGGCCGTCGAGGTCGTCGGGGTCGAGGAGGAAGTCCTCCCGGGTGGCGTCGTACCAGGCCTCGATCCAGGCGTGGAACCGAGTGCCGAAGCGCGCGGCGGGCGACGGCGGCTGCGGCATCGGGCGGACGACGCGCTCGGCGAAGCCGGCCGGGTCGTCACGGAGCGCTGCCAGCGCGGTCGCGGACATCGTGCCGGGCAGCGTCACGTCGACCCGCTCGGCCACGCGTGACCGCGCCTCCTCCAGCAGCCGGTCGGTCTCGGCGTCCCACGTCGCCAGGAGCCACTCCTCCTCCGGGGTCAGTGGGGGCGCCTGCTGTTCAGGTTCAGGGCTGCCCGACCCGAGCCGGGCGGCGACCTCGGCCGCCAGTGCCCGCCGACGCTCGGCCTCCGGCGTGCGGTGGGAGGCCGGCCACGGCACCCCCGTCGCCGCGGCGGCGACACACGGGTTGGTCGCTCCCTTGTCGGGCATCGGCGGCCACGGCCGCAGGGTGGGTGCGCCCGCTGCACGCGCGACGTCGTCCGCGAGGTCGCGCGCGGTCTCGAGGTACTCCGACGGTCCGAGCGGTCGCGTCTGGGTGCGGCCCCAGACGTAGGCGGAGACCGAGAGGCGGTGCCGCGGCCGGGTGAACGCGACGTAGCCCAGGCGACGCTCCTCGGTGGCCTCGTGCGCCTTGCCGTCCTGCTTGTACGCCGCCAGCTCCTCCTTGCTCCAGCCACGCAGCACCGGCAGGTCGTGCGCGTCACCGCGCAGCGGGGCGGGGATGGCGCCCGCGGTCGTGATCCACGACGGGCGACCCGTGGTGTTGGGGAACTTCGAGCGGGCGACCCCGACGAGGAAGACCTCGTCCCACTCCAGCCCCTTGGCGCGGTGCACCGTGAGCAGCTTGACGGTGTCCGCGGCCGTGGGGGTGGCGACCTCCATGCCGCCTGCCTCCTCGTCCTCCGCGTCGAGGTAGCTCAGCAGCGCGGAGAGCGACACCTCGCCGTCGACGGCACGGAAGTCGGCGACGGCGCGGACGAAGAGGTCGAGGTTGTCGCGCCGGGCACGGGCCGAGGGACTCACCGAGGCGGCCAGCTCGACGTCGAGGCCCGAGGTGTCGATGATCCGGCGGACCAGGTCGAGCAGCGGCTCGCCGGCGTGCTGCCGCAGCCGGCGCAGCTCGTGGGACAGCCGGGCGAACCTGTCGCGCGCCTCCCTCGAGTACGCCGCGTCGCCGGGGTCGTCGAGGGCGTCGGAGAGGGACGGCACCTCGGTGGGGTCGGCCCCAGCCACGGCCTCGGTGAGCGCCTGCTCGATGCCCAGGGAGGCGGCGCGCCGCTGCGAGGCGCCCCCACCGGCGAGCGTGGCAGCGCGCTCCCCGAGCAGCTTGAGGTCACGCACGCCGATCGCCCACCGCGGGCCGCTCAGCAGGGAGAGCAGGGCCGCGTTGGCGGTGAGGTCCTGCAGCAGCGTCAGCGTCGCGACCACGTCGGCGACCTCGGGCAGCTGCAGCAGACCCTTGAGGCCCACGATCTCGACCGGCACCTCGGCCCGGCTGAGCGCCTCGAAGACGTCGGCGGCGTGGCTGTTGTCGCGGGTGAGCACCGCGACCTCCCGCCACGAGCCGACCCTGTCGCGCGCAGCCCGGACCTCCTCGGCGAGCCAGTGCAGCTCGTCGTCGTAGGTCTCGAACAGCTCGGCGACCACCACTCCGTCCCCGGCTTCGCCGGCCGGGCGCAAGGGCTCCAGGCCAGGCCGGGAGGCGTAGAGCGGGCTCGCCAGCACGTTGGCGACGTCGAGGATGCGGCGGTCGGAGCGCCGGTTGGTCGGCAGCGAGTAGTGCCTGGGCTCATGCCCAGGTGGCGGCGGGAAGCTGTCGGTGAAGTGCAGGATGTTGGACACCGAGGCGCCACGCCAGCCGTAGATGGCCTGGTGCGGGTCGCCCACCGCCATCACCGGGTGTCCGAGGCCGTGCTCGAGGTCGGGCCCGGAGAAGAGCGCCGAGAGCATCAGCGCCTGGGCGACCGAGGTGTCCTGGTACTCGTCGAGCAGCACCACCCGGAAGCGGTCGCGCTCGGCCTCCCCGACCTCGGGCCGCGTGCGTGCGAGCGCGGTGCCCAGCGCGATCTGGTCGGAGAACTCCATGAGACCCAGCGCCCGCTTGAGGTCTCGGTAGTCGTCGACCAGGTGGAGCAGCTCCTCCCGCGCCGCGAACGTGTGCAGCGCCTTCTCCAGGTCGGTGCACCAGCCCTTGGTGCGCGGCAGGCAGCGTGCCTCCTCCAGCGTGCGCTCGATGGCGGGCCGCGCCCGCCGGTGGAGCGCTCGGACGTCCTCGGGGTTGCACAGGTGCTCGCCGAGCGCGGAGTCGAGGGCCAGCATGGCGTTGATGACCGTCGGCGGGTGGTCGCTCAGGTGCTCGACAGGGCGGGCGTGGCGGGCGACCACGCGGGCACCCAGCTGGTGACGGGCGGCGTCGGTGATCACGCGGGTGTCCGGCTCGTGGCCGATCCGCAGGCCGTGGTCGTGCAGCAGCGCGGCGGCGTAGGCGTTGTACGTCGCGACCGTCGGCTGCAGCGGCTCACCCGACTCCTCGTCGTCGGCAGCCAGACCCGCCTGCCGCAGTGCGACGCGGATGCGGGACTCGAGCTCGGCTGCGGCCTTGGTGGTGAAGGTCAGCCCGAGCACCTGCTCCGGCCGCACCTGCCCGGTCGCCACCAGGTGCACCACCCGCGCTGCCATGAGGGTGGTCTTGCCGGCACCCGCACCGGCCACCACCACCGCCGGCTCCATCGGCGCGGTCACCGCCGCGAACTGCTCGTCGCTCACGGCGTACGGCGTGCCCATGACGCGCTGCAGGTCAGTGGGGGTGGCGATCGCGCGCGGCGTCACGACAGCACCGTCCCTCGGTTGTGCGCCGGGCACATCGGCTGGAACGAGCAGGTGCGGCAGCGCTTCTGCTCCGGCACCGCCGGGAACTCCTCGCTGCGGACGCGGTCGATCGCCTCGACCAGCTGGCGCCGGACCGGCGCCTCGTCACCCTCGGGCAGTGCTTCCTGCGGCTGCACCTTGGCGCCGTGCTCACCGTCGAACCGCAGCTGCACCAGCTCCGCGCCGCCGGCGCGGGCAGTGCCTGCGGGCGCGCCGGTGACGCCGTCGGCGGCGCCCGCCGCCACGGCCAGCTGGTAGAGACCCAGCTGCGGGTTGTCGTCGAGCGAGCCGGTGGGAGGGTACTTCGTGGTCTTGAAGTCGACGACGACGACGCGGCCGTCCTCGTCGAGCTCGAGCCGGTCGGCGTAGCCGTGGAGGCGCACCCGGTGCTCCCCCACCTCCACCTCGGCGGTGAGCCGCTCCTCGACCCCCACCACGACCCGGGCGCCCGGTCGACGGGACCAGTCGAGGAAACGCTGCAAGGCGTCACGGACCGCCGTCCGCTCCCGCGCCCCCGACCACGGGGTGCGGAACTGGATCTGCGGCCACACCCCGTCGACGTGCTCCATCAGCTCGTCGACGGTGACGTCGGGCGGGAGCTCGCCCCGGCCGACGCGTTCGACGAGGGCGTGGACGACCTGCCCGAAGCCCTGTGACTGGTTGGCGCGGTCGCGGCCCCCCGCCTCGCGCTCGAGGAACCAACGAGCCGGACAGTCCAGCAGCCCCTGCAGCGAGCTGGCACTCAACGTGACCGGCTCACCCGGGGGCCGCACCGGCTCGGCGGAGGCGCTGGCATCGCGCACGCCCCACCACGTGCCCGGGTCGGCCCAGGGCGCCACCGGCATCCCCCCGATGCGGGTCTCGGCGAGCCGGGCCAGACGGTGGACGGCGGCCGACCGCAGCGCCGGGGAGGTCTCCGGGTCGGCCGCGGTGCGCCGCAGGTCGGCGACCAGGCCCTGCAGCGACAGCGGACGCTGGGGGCGACCGACCACCTCGACGGGCTCGACGCCCAGCTCGCCGGTGAAGCGGGAGGGCTGGTCGCCGTCGTCGTCGGTGGACGCCACCGCGGTGACCAGCAACCGCTGCCGCGCCCGGGTGCACGCGACGTAGAAGAGTCGTCGCTCCTCGGCGAGCAGCGCCCGCGTCTCCACGGGCGGCAGCACACCGTCGGGGCCGACCTCGTCGGCGTGCAGCAACGTGGAGCGGCGACGTAGGTCTGGCCAGACCCCCTCCTGCACCCCGGTGACCACCACGAACCGCCACTCCAGGCCCTTCGACCTGTGCGCGGTCAGCAGCCGGACGGCGGCGCCACGCACCCCGCGCTCCGCCAAGGTGTCGCCGGGCACCTGCTGGTCGCTCAGCGACTCGAGGAAGGTCTCCGCCGTGGTGTGCCCCCGCTGCTCCTCGAGCTTGGCCGCCTCGTCGAACAACGCACAGACCGCGTCGAGGTCGCGGTGGGCGGGCGCCGAGCGCAGCACCGCCGCCGACAGCGGCCTGGCGCAGCCGGCGCGGCCACGTGGTGCCCGACCAGAGCTCCCAGAGCACCGCCTCGGCTGTCGCCCGCTCATCGACCAGGCGTCGGGCCCGCGCCAACAGGTCGCCGAGCCGTCGTGCCTTGAGGACCCCGTCCCCGGCGGCCCCGGGGCGCGCCCGATCCGTCGCCCAGGCCGTCGAGCAGCGACACGTCGAGCAGCGCGGCGCGCAGGAGCTCGCCGCTCGACAGCACCTGGTGCTCCTCACCGGTCTGCGTGGCTGCCGCCGCGGCTGCCTTCTCGCGGCGGTGCAGCGCCTGGGCGAGTCGTCGCAGCTCCGCGGCGTCCAGTCCCCCCAGCGGGCCGGAGAGCAGCGAGGCCGCGCGGTCGGCGTCGACGTGGTCGGGGTGCTGCTCACCGTGCTGGGGCTGGGTCTCACCCAGGTGCACCACGACCCGGAGCGCGTCGAGCAGCGGCTGGATCGCCGGCTCCGCCGCCAGGGGGGTGTCGTCCGACGCGACCTCCACGGGGACGCCGGCCACCGTCAGCGCCCGCCGTAGGCCGGGGATCGCGTGCCGGCCGCTGCGCACCAGCACCGCCATCTCCGACCAGGGGATGCCGTCCTCGAGGTGCGCCCTGCGCAGGCGGTCGGCGACGTGCTCGACCTCCGCCCGCGCGGTGTCGACGTGCAGCACCTCGACCTCGCCGGCTCCGTGCTCCCCCTCCGCGGCCTCCGGCTGCCGGAAGGCCGCGAAGACGTCCGCGGGGATCGCGCCGACGGTGGGGATGGCACCCGCGACGTGGCGCGACGCCGCCAGCAGCGCCGGCCCGAAGCGCCGGGTGCGGCGCAGCGCCACGACAGGGGCAGGGGTGCCGTCGCTCCGGGAGAACACGCGCGGGAAGTCGAGGACGCCTCGCACCTCCGCCCCGCGGAAGCCGTAGATCGACTGGTCGGGGTCACCCACCGCCACCAGGTTGCGCCCGTCTCCTGCCAGCGCCTGCAGGAGGGCCACCTGGCTGGGGTCGGTGTCCTGGTACTCGTCGACGAGCACCCACTCGTAGCGGCGCCGCATCCGCTCCCGGACGTCGGGCAGCTCGAGGAGGGCCACCGCTCGGCTGATGAGGTCGGCGTAGTCGAGCGAGCTCTCGGCGTCGAGCACGTCGAGGTACTGCTCCAGGAACCTCCCGGACGCCACCCACTCCTCCCGACCGGTCTCACGGCCGAGCGCGGTCAGCGTCGCCGCGTCGACACCTCGCTCCCTCGCGCGAGCCAGCACCGCCTGCACCTCGCGCGCGAAGCCGTGGGTGCGGACCGCCTCGGCGAGGTGCGGCGGCCACACGACCGACTCCGGCGCCGGTCGCAGCAGCGTGCGGATCACGGCGTCCTGCGCGGGCGCGCTGAGCAGCCGCAGCGGTGCGGAGTAGGCGTCGGCGGGTGCCGCCTCCCGCACCAGCGAGTAGGCGAAGGAGTGGAAGGTCGCGCTCATGGTCGCGCCGGTGGTGCGCTGCAGCCGGGCGACGACCCGGTCGCGCAGCTGCTCGGCCGCCTTGCGGCTGAAGGTCAGCGCCAGGACCTGGTCGGGTCGGACTCCTCGCCGTGCGACCAGGTCGACGACCGTCTCCACCATCGTCGTGGTCTTGCCGGTGCCGGGGCCGGCCAGCACGAGGAGCGGGCCCCCGGGGTGGTCGACGACGCTGCGCTGCCACTCGTCGAGATCGGGTGCCTGCGCCGGCGACCCGACCGGTGCCCGCAGGGTGTACGTCGTCATCGGGACCATGGGAACACGGCGCTCCGACAGTGCTGCGCGAGGCGCACCGGGCGTTCCCGCGCGGGCGTCCGGTCAGCGGCGCTCCAGCACCACCACGGGGATCTCGCGGTCGCCGGCCCACTGCTGATAGGTCTCGAAGTCGGCGTAGAGGTCCACCAGTCGGGGCCACAGCTCGGCCTTCTCGGCAGCAGCCGCCCGCCGGGCGCGCACCGGGATCAGGTCGCGCTTCACCTGCACGCGCGCCTCGGGTGCAGCCATCAGGTTGCGGTACCACTGCGGGTCCTTCGGCAGGCCACCCTGCGACGCGACCACCACGAGGTCGTCCCCGTCGACCAGGTAGAGCAAGGGCGTGGTGAGGTGACGGCCCGACTTGCGGCCGACGTGCTCCAGCAGCAGCACCGGCACCGGCTTGCGGAAGCCCGCACCGATCCGCCACTTGCCTCCGACGCGTCCACCCGTGCGCCGGTAGCACCACACCTGTGCTCGCGAGCCGTACTTGAGGAGGGTCGGCACCCAGCTCGAGTCGTAGGCGGACGGTCGCTGCGCGGGCATGAGTCCCACGGTCATCCTCTCGGTTGCGTCTGGCGTCGGCCTCACTCTGCCGCGTGAGCGCGCGCGGCCGGGCACCGGTCCGCGACGCGCGGGGACTAGCGTGCGGACATGCCTCTCGACGGTCCGCTGGGCGACGTCCTCGTCGTCGACCTCACCCGGGCCCTGGCCGGCCCCCACGCGGCGATGATGCTGGGCGACCTGGGCGCGCGCGTGGTCAAGGTGGAGAGCCCCGACGGCGACGACAGCCGCACGTGGGGTCCGCCCTTCGTCGAGGCGGGCGAGGTGCGGGAGTCGACGTACTTCCTGAGCGCGAACCGCAACAAGGAGTCGGTCGCGCTCGACCTCAAGCAGCCCGAGGACCTGGCCCTGCTCGAGCGGATGATCGTCCGGGCCGACGTCCTCCTGGAGAACTTCCGGGTCGGCGTGCTCGACCGACTCGGTCTCGGCACCGCCCGTCTGCACGAGCTCAACCCCGGCCTGGTCGTCGGCTCGATCACCGGCTTCGGCCACGACGGGCCGGAGGCCGACCGCGCCGGCTACGACCAGATCGCCCAGGGCGAGGGCGGCCTGATGAGCCTGACCGGCGAGACGCCCACCAAGATCGGCGTGCCCGTCGCCGACCTGCTGGCCGGGATGAACCTCGCGTACGGCGTCGTCGCCGCCCTGCACGAGCGTGCCCGCACCGGCCGCGGTCGCGTGGTGCGGACGTCCCTGCTCGCCTCCGCGGTGGGGGTCCACGCCTACCAGGGCGCGATGTGGACCGTGGCGGGCGTGCGCCCCCAGCCGTCCGGGCGGCACCACCCCGCGATCGCGCCGTACGGCATGTACGAGACCCAGGGCGCCCCCGTGCAGATCGCGTGCGCCAGCGAGCGGCTGTGGCTCTCGCTCGCCGGCCTGCTCGGGCTGGACACGACCGACGAGCGGTTCGCGACCAACCTGGCGCGGGTCACCCACCGCGACGAGCTGACCGCCCGCATCGAGGAGGTGCTGGCCACGCAGCCCGCCGAGCACTGGCTGGCCCGCCTCGCCGCGCTCGGCATCCCGTCGGGCAAGGTGCGGGCGGTCGACGACGTCTACGAGTGGGAGCAGACGCGGTCGCAGGGCCTGCTGCTCGAGGTGGACGACCCCGCCCTCGGTCGCGTCACGCTGCCGGGCTCCGCGCTGCGCTTCGACGACGCGTCGTCCTCCGGCGGGCGCCGGACCCACCTCCACCCCCCGCGGCTGGACGAGCACGGCGAGCAGATCCGGCGCGAGTTCTCCGGCGAGGACACCCGCACGCCCGACTGAGGCGTCAGGCCACCACGCGGGTGCCGGTGCGGCCTGCGACCGCGTCACCGATGCGCTCGAGCGAGGTGATGACGCCGGTCCCCCCTGCCGACTCCGCGAACCGGCAGACCGCCTCCACCTTGGGCCGCATGGAGCCGGCGGCGAACCCCTCGCGCTTCGCGATCGACCGCATCTCGCCGACGTCGACGCGCTCGACGGGCGCCTCCTCCGGCGTGCCGTAGCCGGTGAGCACGTGCTCCACGTCGGTGGCGATGAGCAGCAGGTCGGCCTCGACGTGCTCGGCGACCATCGCAGCCGTCAGGTCCTTGTCGATCACCGCCTCGACGCCCCGCAGCGTGCCGTCCTCGTCGCGCACCGTCGGCACGCCCCCGCCGCCGGAGCAGATCACCACGAAGCCGGCCGCCAGCAGGCAGTCGGCTGCCGCGGCGTCCAGGCTGTCCAGCGGCTCCGGGGAGGCGACCACGCGGCGCCACCCCTTCTTCGGCACCTCGACGAACACCTGGCCGTGCTCCTCCAGGAGCACCTTGTCCTCCTCGCTGAGGTGGCGGCCGATCGGCTTGGTGGGGTCGGTGAAGCCACGGTCGTCGGGGTCGACGAGCGTGCGCGACACCAGGGTGGTGGCGCGCTCGTCCCGTCCCCGTCGGGCGAGCGCGACGTCCAGGGCGTCCATCAGCATCGTGCCGATGGTGGCCTGCGTCTGTGCGCCGCACCAGTCCAGCGGGTCGGGCGGGACCTGCTCCGCCGCGAGCTCGCTGCGCCGCAGCAGGTCGCCGACCTGCGGTCCGTTGCCGTGGGTCACCAGCACCTGGTGGCCCTCCGCGACGAGGTCGGCGATGGGCTCGGCGGCGACCGCGACAGCGGCTCGCTGGTCGTCGGCAGGGTTGTCGCCGTCGGCGACGGTGAGGGCGTTGCCGCCCAGCGCGATCACGATCCGCATCCGGCCTCCCGACGGTTGCGTGGTCCCCTGGCGCCAGTGTGGCGGACGCCGCCATGACTTCGGCACTTCCCCCGTCGCGCCGCGCCGATCGGGCTAGTTTGAGCCGGTGACCCCCACTTCGTCCGCCCCCAGCGTGGTCGGCTCCGCCTCCATCTGGGTGCTGGGCCGCGTCGCAGGACCGGCGCGGGAGGCCAGGGTGGTGCACGCCCACGAGCACGCGGTGTACCTCGACTTCGAGGGCGCCGCCCTCGCGATCCTGGGAGCCCGCGCGATCCAGCTCCCGATCGGCGTCCGCACGCTCCTGCCGGAGCTGCCCGCGGTGGCCACGGGCACGGTCGGTCAGGTCCAGGACGGCGTGGTCGCCGTCGGCGACCTCAGGGTGCTGGTCACCGCCATCGTCGACACCACGGTGCCGGTCCTGTCCCCCGAGGCGACCGCATGGGGGCACGACCACCTGGTGCGGCTGGTCGGCGAGCGGGTGAGTGCCTTCGCGGCCCAGCTACCGGCTGATCCCCTCGAGGCTCTCGGCAAGGGCGACCCCGCTGCGGTGGCGGGGTTGCTGGGGGTCGGACCGGGGCTGTCACCCCTCGGCGACGACACCCTCGCGGGATTCCTCGCGGCGGCGGTCGCGATCCGTCACCCCCGCTTGCAGGAGGTGCGCAGCGAGGTGGCCCTCAGCGCCTTCGACCGCACCACGCTGGTCGCGGCGAGCCTGCTGGCGTGTGCCGCGCGCGGCGAGGCGGTGCCGGAGTTCCGCAGCTTCATCAGCGGCGTCTCGGCGCACAACCCCGACGTGGTGTCGCAGTCGCTCGACCTCATGCTGGAGGTGGGTGGCCACTCCGGCGCCGGCCTGGTGATCGGGGCGATGCAGGCCTTCGCCTCCGTGCACGGCTGACGGGCCGGCCGCTAGCTCGTCGGGTCGGGGTTGAACGGGACCGTGCCCGGCACCAGCCGGAGACCGCCGATGCCCGAGTGGCGCTTGGCGAAGGCCAGCTCCTTGGCCAGGTCGCCCAGGCCGTTCTCGAGGGGGATCGGTGCGACAGCGACCGTGGAGAGCGTGCCGAAGGCGCGCCCCTGGGCATCGAGGAAGCCGCTGCCGGAGTCACCGGGGATACCGGGTGTCACGGTCTCGACGTAGTGGCTCCAGCCGTTGCCGTCGTGGCCGGTCACCACGCCCTGCTTCGGGCTGAGCTCCTCCCGGCCCTCGCGCAGCGAGGAGTTGCCGTAGGAGAAGACGTCGCTCCCGACGGCGGGCGACTCGGTCGCCACGCGGGTCGGGCCGCCCCAGAAGGGGACCGACGGGTTGACCTTGCGCACGTGGGTGCCGCCGACCCGCACCAGCGCGAAGTCGTTGAACTCGCAGGGGTTGGAGGAGGCCTTCGTGCCGAGCCTGCGCATCGTGACCCACGAGCTGTACACCAGCCTGCCGGTGCCCACGGTCGTCCCGGCGCTCAGGACGCCGCTGCCCCGCTTGAAGGTCACCGCGGTGCCGATCGGGTGCGAGGTGGTCTCGCACCCGTTGGTGTCGGTGGCCTCACCCTTGCCGGCGCAGTGGGCGGCGTACCCGACGTAGACCCGGCCACGGCGGTCGGTGAAGACGAAGTTGCCGGTGCACTGGGCGCCCTTGGTGTACATCTGCACACCCGGCGTGATGGTGGCCTTCGCAGCCGGCGCCCAGCGGGAACCCGCGGTCGCGGCAGGGGCGGTGGGGCTGATGACCGCGGCGCCCGCGAGCAACGCGGTGGCGGAGGCGGCCAGGACTCGCAATCGACGCATACAGGTCCAACGAACGTAAAGCCGCCCGGTCACGCTCGAAGGCGTGACCGGGCGGCTGATTTCGCGGGTGCGAGCTCGTCGTGCCGGGTGGACCGGTGTGGTCAGAGAGCCGGCGAGAAGGGCTCGGTGCCGGGCACCAGGCTGAGACCGCTGATGCCCGAGTGCTGCTGGGCGAAGGCGAGCTCACGCTCGAGGTCACCGACACCGTTGGAGGCGGGCAGCGGCGCGATGGCGATCGTGGACAGCGTGCCGAGCGCGTTGCCCTCGGAGTCGAGGAAGGCGCTGCCGGAGTCACCGGGGATGCCGGGGGTCACCGTGTAGACCGGGTGCGACCAGCCGTTGCCGGTGGCTCCCAGGCTGGAGCCCTGCTTGGGCGAGAGCAGCTCGATGCCACCGCGGAGGCTGGAGTTGCCGAAGGAGTAGACGTTCTCCCCGGCAGCGGACTCGTCGGTGTTGAGAGCCGTGGGCCCGCCCCAGAACGGGATGGACGGGTTGACCTTGCTCTCGTGGGCGTCGTCGACCTTGACCAGCGCGAAGTCGTTGTACTCGCACGTGTCGGAGTCGGTGGTGCCCGCCTGCTGCATCGCGAGCCAGGAGGAGTACACCAGCGTGCCGGTGCCGACAGTCTGGCCGGCGCTGATCAGGCTGCCGTTCTCGACGAAGTCGACCTTGGTGCCCAGCGGGAGCGAACCGGCGTCACAGCCGTTGGTGTCCGTGGCGGCGCCGGTGCCTGCACAGTGGGCGGCGTAGCCGACGTAGGTGTTGGCGGCCGCGTCGGTGAAGACGAAGTTCGCGGTGCACTGCGCGCCCTCGGTGTACATCTGCACGCCGGGGTGGATCTGGGCGGTGGCGGCCGGGGCCCAGGCCGCGGTGACAGCCGTCGTCCGCTTGGCCGCCTCGGCCGGCACGGTCGCGGCGGCGATCCCTGCTGCGGTGAGGGCGATTCCGGTCAGGCTGGCGGTGATGGGGTTGCGCAGGCGCATGGGGGGTGACTCCTCCAGGGCGTGGGTGTGGGGGCAGTTCTCATACCCACAACGAGCCACCGCCCGGCAGGTCACGCCGAGTCGGTCATCCGTCCAGACCGGCCGCCCTACCGGTCAGTACGACGGCTGGCTGGGGTCGATCTGGTTGACCCAGGCCGACACGCCGCCGCCGACGTGCACGGCGTCGGAGAAGCCCGGCGCCCTTGAGCACGGCGAGCACCTCGGCGGAGCGCACACCCGTCTTGCAGTGCAGCACCACCTGCTTGTCCGAGGGCAGCCGGCCCAGGGCGCTGCCGTTGAGGAAGTCGCCCTTGGGGATCAGCACCGCGCCGGGGATGTGGTTGATGTCGTGCTCGTTGGGCTCACGCACGTCGACCAGCACGAAGTCGCGCTCGCCCTCGTCACGCTGGTCGAGCCAGTCCTTGAGCATCGAGACGTTGATGGTGGCCTCGGCAGCGGCGTCGGCGGCAGCGTCCGAGATCGCGCCGCAGAACGCGTCGTAGTCGATGAGCCCCGTCACCGTCGGGTCGTCGCCGCAGAGCGCGCAGCTCGGGTCCTTGCGGATCCGCAGCTTGCGGTAGCTCATCTCGAGGGCGTCGTAGATCATCAGCCGCCCGACCAGGGGCTCGCCGATGCCGGTGAGCACCTTGATCGCCTCAGTGCTCTGGATCGAGCCGATGCTGGCGCAGAGCACGCCCAGGACGCCGCCCTCGGCGCACGAGGGCACCATGCCCGGCGGGGGCGGCTCGGGGTAGAGGCAGCGGTAGCAGGGCGCGTCGGCGCTCTCGCCGTCGATCTCCAGCGTGGGCCAGAACACCGACGCCTGGCCGTCGAAGCGGTAGATGGAGCCCCAGACGTAGGGCTTCCTCAGGAAGAACGCGGCGTCGTTGACCATGTAGCGGGTCGCGAAGTTGTCCGTGCCGTCGATGATGAGGTCGTAGGGCTCGAAGACCTCCAGGACGTTGTCGTTGTCCAGGCGCGTCTCGTGGAGGATCACCTCGACGAGGGGGTTGACCTCCCTGATCGACTCCCGGGCCGACTCCGCCTTGGAGCGGCCGATGTCGCTCTGCCCGTGGATGACCTGTCGCTGGAGGTTGGACTCGTCGACCTCGTCGAACTCCGCGATCCCGATCGTGCCCACACCGGCGGCGGCGAGGTAGAGCAGGGCGGGCGACCCGAGCCCGCCGGCGCCGATGACCAGCACCTTGGCGTTCTTCAGCCGCTTCTGCCCGTCCATGCCGACGTCGGGGATGATGAGGTGCCGGCTGTAGCGGCGTACCTCGTCGATGCTCAGCTCGGCGGCAGGCTCGACCAACGGGGGCAGGGACACGAGCTCTCCTGGTCTCGGGGGACGGTCAGCGGCATCAACAACCGTAGGTGCCCGCTTGTTCCGGTCCCCATCGGGTCGCGGGTCAGGCCGGGGTGACGGGCTCGGCGTACACCACCACGTTGGAGAGGTACTTCTCGCCGTCCCAGTCCTCGCAGGTGACCAGCACGAGCCGACCCGTGCTGGTCTGGCTGAAGACCCGCTGCGCGTCCTGGGCCAGGCTGGCCTTGCGGTAGATGTCGACCTTGGTGACGCGGTAGTCGATCTCCCCCTTGAAGGTGCGCACCTCGATGCGGGAACCGAGCCTGACCTGCTCGAGGTCGTCCAGGGCCCCTCCCCCGGCATGCATCGTGTGCCCGGTCACCAGGGCACTGCCACGCAGTGCCCCGGGACGGGCGCCTTCGTACCACCAGCCGAGGGTCTGCGGGTCGCTCGGAGGTGTGAGGATGCCGCCGGCCACGTCGATGTTGGTGATCGTGGCGTCGATGCCCATGCTGGGGACGCGCACGCGGTTGGGGACGCCGGCGGCCGGGTGACGCCGCGGCGGCTCGACCTCGATGGTCGTGACCGGCTCCGCGGAGAAGATGGTGCTGCGGTCGGGAACGGCCACATCGGCCTGCTCGTCCGACGAGGCGGCGGCCGCCCACGAGGCCATGGCGACCCCGCCCAGCACGAGGACACCGGCCAGCAGCCGGCGTCTCACACCCCGCGTCCTGGACATGTCCTGACTCTTCTCTCGCCTCCTGTCGACGGTACCAGCGGCGGTGTCGCCCTGAGTGCTCCCGAGAGGTCCCGGACCCGTCCCCGGCCTGCCCCGGCGGCGGGAGGAGACGTCAGGAGTAGGCTGCCCAGCCCAGGCGCCCGCCCCCTGCCTGGACTCGACTGCCTGGACTCGACGACGGAGGAGGCCCACGCCCCCGTGACCAGCGAACACGCCTCGGGAGAACCCCGCCCTCGCGGTGTGCGGCTGCCGCGCACGGCGCGACGGGCGCAGCTGCTCGACGCGGCGCTCGAGGTCTTCGTCGCCCAGGGCTACCACTCCGCCGCCATGGACGAGATCGCGGAGCGCGCCGGCGTCAGCAAGCCGGTGCTCTACCAGCACTTCCCGAGCAAGCTCGAGCTCTACCTCGCGCTGCTCGAGCAGGCCTGCGACAAGATCATCGAGGCGTGCAGGCAGGCACTGGCCTCCACCAACGACAACCGGGTGCGCGTCGAGGCGACCATGGAGGCGTTCTACGACTACGTCGCCAACGCCCAGGGTGCCTTCCGGCTGGTCTTCGAGTCTGACCTGACCAACGAGCCGGCGGTGCGGGCCCAGGTCGACCGCGTCACCGAGGAGTGCGCCGCCGAGATCGCGAAGGTGATCCACGCCGACACCGGCCTGCCCGACGAGGTGTCGGGGCTGCTCGCGGTGTCGCTGGTGGGCATGGGCCAGGTCAGTGCGCGCTTCTGGCTCGACACCGGGAGCGCCATGGGCGAGAAGGACGCAGCCGCGATGGTCGCGAGCCTGGCGTGGCGCGGCATCTCCGGCTTCCCGCTGTCCGAGGGCGACTGACCCGGCTGGCCCGGCTGACCCCGGCTGACCGCCGCCGTCCGCGGCTGGGTGCCCTGGGTAGTCTTCCGGACGTCGGCCCACGCCCGTCCCGGGCGACCAGGAGGAGGAGCCTCGCCATGGAGGTCAAGATCGGTGTCCAGTTCGGCGCACGAGAGCTCACCATCGACGTCGCCGAGGACAGCGACACCGTGCAGAGCGCGATCAGCGAGGCACTGAGCGACGAGAAGGGGCTGCTGTCCCTCGAGGACATCAAGGGCCGCCGTGTGCTGGTGCCGACCGCCAAGCTGGCCTACGTCGAGCTCGGCTCCCCCACGACGGGGCAGGTCGGCTTCCGCTCCTGAGGCCCCGTCCTCGGGACGTCAGGCGTCCAGGCCGAGGCTGGCCATCCGGGCGGTGTGGTTCTCGGTGAGCCTGGCGAAGAGCCGCCCGATCGCCGCCAGGTCGAGGCTGGGCCGGTCGACCCCTCCTGCCAGCAGTGCGGTCAGCTCGTCGCGCTCGGCCGCGACCCGCTGCGCCTGGGTCAGGGCCTCCCCCATCAGCCGGCGGCCCCACAGCGCCAGCCGGCCGCCGACCCGGTGGTCCTCCTCGATGGCGGCACGCACGCGTGGCACGACGAACTCGGCGTGGCCGGTGTCGCGGAGGCTGTCGGTCACCACCTCTCGGGTGTCGGGGTCGAGGAAGGCGCTGATCTCGCCGTAGAAGTCGTCGGCCAGGCCGTCGCCGACGTACGCCGTCACCATGCCCTCGAGCCAGTCCGAGGACGCGGTGCGCGCGTGGAAGGAGTCGAAGGCCTCCTGGAACGGGAGCATCGCGCCGATCGGGTCGGCCCCCATCATCGCGAGGTAGTCGTGCAGCCGCTCGAAGTGGAGGTACTCGACCGCCGCCATCTTGGCGAGCGCGGCCTTGTCCGCGAGGCCGGGAGCCATCCGCGCGTCGGCCGCGAGCCGCTCGAACGCGGAGATCTCGCCGTACGCGATCGCTCCCAGCAGGTCGACCACGGCGGCGTGGTAGGCGGGGTCCTCGAGCGCCAACCGGGCGGCCGGGCCGAGACCCTCGGCGGAGGGAGCCGGGGCTGCGTCCTGGCGGTCCTCGGGCTCCGTCGTCATGGCCGCAGCCTACCGATACGATGAGGCGTCACATCCGCGACCAAAAGGCGTCATCCTGACCACCTTCCGAGACCTCGGGGTCCTCCCCGAGATCGCCGACTCCCTCGAGCGCGCCGGCATCACCAAGCCCTTCCCGATCCAGGAGATGACCCTCTCCGTCGCCCTCCTGGGCACCGACCTGATCGGCCAGGCCCGCACCGGCACCGGCAAGACGCTGGCCTTCGGCATCCCGCTGCTCCAGCGCACCACCAGCCCCGGGCGCGACACCTTCGACGACCTCAAGGCGCCCGGCAAGCCGCAGGCGCTCGTCGTGGCGCCCACACGCGAGCTGGCCGTGCAGGTCGCCAAGGACCTCGAGCTGGCCTCGGCCGACCTCGGCACGCGCATCCTCAACGTCTACGGCGGCGTCCCCTACGAGCCCCAGCTCGAGGGTCTCCAGACCGGCGTGGACGTCGTGGTCGGCACCCCCGGCCGGCTCATCGACCTGATGCAGCGGCGCTCGCTCGACCTCTCGCACGTGCAGGTGCTCGTGCTCGACGAGGCCGACGAGATGCTCGACCTCGGCTTCCTCCCCGACGTCGAGAAGCTGCTCGCCGGCACCCCGAGATCGCGCCAGACCATGCTCTTCTCGGCGACCATGCCGGGGGCGATCGTCTCCCTGGCGCGCACCCACATGAGCCAGCCGGTCAACATCCGCGCCGAGTCCGCCGCCGACACCCAGATGGTGCCTGCCACCGCGCAGTTCATCTACCAGGTGCACGACCTCGACAAGACCGAGATGCTCGCACGCATCTTCCAGTCGGAGGGCGCGGGCCGCGCGATCGTCTTCACCCGCACCAAGCGAGCGGCCCAGCGCGTGGCCGACGAGCTCGCCGAGCGCGGCTTCCCGAGCAGCCCGCTGCACGGTGACATGGCGCAGACGGCGCGGGAGAAGGCGCTGGCACGCTTCCGCGACGGCACCGTGCGGGTGCTGGTGGCCACCGACGTCGCGGCACGCGGCATCGACGTGCAGGACGTCACCCACGTCATCAACTACTCCTGCCCCGAGGACCAGAACACCTACGTCCACCGCATCGGGCGCACCGGCCGCGCCGGCGCCACCGGCTGCGCGATCACGTTCGTCGACTGGGCCGACATCACCCGCTGGAAGGTCATCAACCGGGCGCTCGACCTGCCCCACGACGACCCCAAGGAGACCTACTCGACCTCCGACCACTTCTACGAGGAGCTCTCGATCCCCCGCGACGTCACGGGGACCGTGGGGCCTCCGCGCGGCGGCGGGCCGAAGAAGGACTCCCGGGGGCCCGATCGCGGTGACCGCGCTCGCTCCGGCGGTGAGGCACGATCCACCGGCCAGGGCGGCGGGCGCAACCGGAACCGCAACCGGCGACGTACGCGCAGCGGCGAGCCCGTGGGCGATGCCGCCAGCGCAGCGACCGCCACCCAGACGAGCTCCTCCGGCGACAACGGCGGCGGGGGCACCGGTTCCGCGTCAGGGCGCCGTCGGCGCCGGCGTCGCAGCGGCGGTGGGTCCTCGTCCGCGTCCTCGGAGGCCTGAGCCCGGCTCAGGCGGTGACGACGACGGGCGTGCCCACCGGGGCGAACCGCCAGAGGGCGACCGCGTCGGGGCGCGCCTGACGGACGCAGCCGTGGCTGCGCGGCGTGCCCAGCTGCTCGCGGGTCTGCACGGGCTCGCCCCCCATCTCGGGGATGTCGTGGAAACCGATCGCGGCGTTGTCGCCCTCGGTGAAGCGGACCATGAAGTCCATGGACGACCCGTCGATGCCCGACGCGTGCCGGCTGCGGGAGAAGACCTCGTAGGTGCCGGGACCCAGGTTGTCGGTCACGCTGCCCGAGACCAGGTAGGTGCGCAGCACCTCGTCGTCGTCGACCAGCCACACCCGCTGACGGCTCATGTCGAACACGACGCGACGGCCCTCACCCGTGCCCCGCGGCGCTGCGACGTCGCCCGCTGCAGCCTGGCGGGCGGCAGCCGCTCCTGCGGGTGCGTCGCCGGGGCCCGAGGCCGCTTGCGCCGCCTCGGAGCGCGGGTTGGGCAGCTCGATCGCGGTCTCGATCCCGGCGGTCAGCGAGATGGAGCCGCCGGCCGCCGCCTGCGCGGGCGCACCGCCGCCGGGCAGCAGCCCCAGCCCGGTGGACAGCGAGACGAGGGTGGTGAGGACCGCTCCCCCGAAAGCAGTGATCCGGCCGTAGCGCGGCCGGGGCTGCCGTGGGGAGTCGGTCGCCGTGGTCACGAGGCCGAGGCCGCCTTGTCGTCCGACCCGCGGCCCGAGAGGTTCCGGGCCACCTCACGGTAGGCCTGGGCGCCGCGATGGGTGCGGGTGGTGCGGAGGATCGACCTGCCCGCGGCGGGTGCCTCCGCGAAGCGGATCGACTTCGGGATCGGCGGCTCGAGCACGTCGAGGGAGTAGGTGTCGGAGATCGTCTCCAGCACGGTGCGCGCGTGGTTGGTGCGGCCGTCGTACAGCGTCGGCAGCACGCCCCACACCTTGAGGCCACGGTTGGTGAAGCGCCGGACGTCGTGCACGGTGTCGAGCAGCTGCCCGACGCCCCGGTGGGACAAGGTCTCGCACTGCAGCGGGATGAGCACCCCGTCGGCGGCGGTGAGCGCGGCGACCGTCAGGACGCCGAGGGACGGCGGGCAGTCGAGCAGCACCCAGTCGTACTCGTCGAGGTCCTCGAGCGCTGCGCGCAGGACGTACTCGCGGCCGGTGCGGGTGAGCAGGTCGGCCTCCGCGCGCGCCAGCTCGATGGTGGCGGGGAGCAGGTCGACGCCGTCCTCGGTGGTGACGATGACCTCGGTCGGGTCGAGGCCCTTGGTCAGCACGTGGTGGACCGAGATCTCGAGGTCCTCGGGGTCGATGCCGAGGGAGAAGGTGAGGCAGGCCTGTGGGTCGAGGTCGACGAGCAGGACGCGACTGCCGAGCTCGGCCAGAGCGGCGCCCAGGGAAGCCACCGACGTGGTCTTCGCGACGCCGCCCTTCTGGTTGGCGACGGCGAGCACGGTGCGGCTGTTGCTGGTCATCGCGGCCATTGTGCCCCAGCCGACCCTGGGTCACGCGGAGCGTCCATGGAATGCTCTCCGGCATGTCGCAGCCACGCCCTGTCGCACTCGTCACGGGCCCCACCACCGGCATCGGCCGGGCGTTCGCGAAGGAGCTTGCGCGGCGCGGCCACGACCTCGTCCTCGTCGCGCGGTCCGAGGACGCCCTGGAGGAGGTTGCCGCGGAGGTGCGCGCCCTGGGGGCAGCCGCCGAGGTGCTGCCGGCGGACCTCGCCGACCGTGACTCGCTGGCCACCGTCGAGCGCCGAGTGGCCCAGGAGGAACGGCCGGTCGACCTGCTGGTCAACAACGCCGGCTTCGGGCTGAAGCGAGGTCTCGTCGACAACGACGTCGAGGACGAGCAGCGCATGCTCGACGTCCTGGTGACCGCGGTGCTGCGGCTCAGCCACGCAGCGACCACCGCGATGCTGGCCCGCGGGCACGGCGGCGTCATCAACGTCTCGAGCGTGGCGGGGTTCCTGCCGCGCGGGACCTACTCGGCGGCCAAGGCCTACGTCACCCAGCTCTCCCGCTGGGCGGACGCGACGTACCGCGACCGAGGCGTGCGCACCATGGCGCTCTGCCCGGGCTTCACGCGCACGGAGTTCCACGAGCGCATGGAGGTCGCGCGGGACTCCGCGCCGTCGTGGCTGTGGCTGGACGCCGACCGGCTGGTGCGGGCGGCGCTCGACGACTTCGACAAGGGCAAGGCGGTCTCCGTGCCCGACGTCCGCTACAAGGCCGTCGTGGCCGTGTCGAGGTACGTGCCCACCGGGGTCCTCAGCCGTTTCCAGAGTCTCGGGCGCAAGTAGGGGTCGCAGCCTGCGTGCCGGGCGCGCTCTACTGGACGTCGGTCGCCGCTGCCCCCGACGTCCTGCAGATGCCGTCTCGCCAGCGGTGGGTCAGGGCGTGATGACTGCGGGGGCTGCGCGGCCGGAGGTGGCGGCAGCCCGCGCGGCTGCTTCGAGCAGCCGCTCGTACTCCTCGGGTGCGGTGGTGCAGACGCCGAGGTGGTGCTGCGGCTTGCCCGAGCCGTGGAAGTCGCTGGAGCCGGTGGCCACGAGTCCGATCTCGGCCGCGATGCCCCGCAGCTGCGCCCGCTGGTCGTCGTCGTGGTCGAGGTGGTCGACCTCGATGCCCGTCAGCCCCGTGGCCCGCAACCTGGCGAGCTCCTCGCTGCGCAGGGAGCGGTCACCCTCCCTGCCCCACGGGTGCGCCAGCACGGTGACACCGCCCGCACCGGCCACGGCGCGGATGGCGTCCTCCAGCGATGCGGCGGGACGCGAGACGTACCCCTTGCCCCGCGGGCTGAGGTAGTCGGCGAAGGCCTCGTCACGCGACGCCACCACCCCGAGGTCGACCAGCACGTCGGCCACGTGCGGGCGCCCGACCGCCGCGGCGTCGGCGGCCTTCGCGAGCACGGCCTCCTCGGTGATGCCGATGCCGAGCGAGCGGAGCCTCGCCACCATCCGCGGGATCCGGTGGTCGCGGCCGGCGATGATCCGGGCCAGCATCTTGTGCAGCGGGGGGTACGCCGGGTCGGGCAGGTAGGCGAGCAGGTGCACGCTCTCGCCGTGGTGCTTGGTGCTGATCTCCATGCCGCGCACCAGCTCGATGCCCACCTCCGCTGCGGCTCCTGCGGCCTGCTCCCAGCCTGCGGCCGTGTCGTGGTCGGTGATCGCGACGACGTCGAGCCCCGCCCGCTTCGCCTCGACGACGAGCTCGCGCGGCGTGGCGGTGCCGTCGGAGGCGGTGGAGTGGGTGTGCAGGTCGATCCGCACGGTCAGCGGCCCTGGAAGACCGGCGCGCGCCGCTCGCGGCCGGCGCGCACGCCCTCCTGCAGGTCCTCGGTGGCCAGCGTGACCGGCTGTGCCAGGGCCTCCCAGTCGATGCAGCTCTGGAAGTCGGCATGGCCGCCGTCACGCATCGCGACCTTCGTCAGCCGGCTGGCCACCGGGGCGGTCGCCGCGATGCCGGCGGCCGTCTCCAGCACCGAGCCCAGGAACTCCTCGTCGGGGGTGACGGCGGACACCATGCCCATGCGGAAGGCCTCCTCGGCGCCGACCATGCGCCCGGTCAGCAGCAGGTCGCGCGCGTGGGCCTCGCCGACCACGTTGGGCAGCGTGTACGTCGCGGCCATGCCGGCGTGCATGCCGAGCTTGACGAAGGGCACGGACATCCGCGCGGAGGAAGCGGCGTAGCGGAGGTCGCAGGCCAGCGCGAGGCAGAGGCCGGCACCGACGGCGGCGCCGTTGATCGCCGCGATCGTCGGGACCTCGATGTCGCGCACCGACAGCCAGGCGCGGTAGAAGCCGAGCATCCGGTCGCGCAGGTGGTGCACCGGCGCGTCCGGCTCGCTCGCGATCCACTTCGGGTCACCCCCGGAGCAGAACGCGCTGCCCTCGCCGGTGACGACGACGCACCGCACGTCCCGGTCGGTCCGGAGCTGCTGGACGGTGCGCACCCAGGCCTCCGTCATCGGCCCGGACATCGCGTTGCGCTGGTCGGGGTTGTCCAGCGTCACCACGGCGACGCCGTCCACCGGGAATGACAGGCGGAGGTGGCTGGTTCCCTCGCTGGGTGCGGGCCCGGGGTCAGACCCGGGAGCAGGCTGAGTCATGGGCCGCAGCGTAGTGCTGGACGTCACCCCACCGGGATGCGGGACTGGTCGGGCTCGGGGGTACACGACCCGTAAAATCACCAGTGGTGATTCCGCCGCAAAGTAGAACACGTTCTACAGTGGCTGAGCGGAGCGGTCAACCGGACCTCTCCCCAGACGAAGGGCAGTTCGCGTGACCAAACAGGTCAAGCAGCTCGACCACGTCACCATCAGGTTCGCCGGTGACTCGGGCGACGGCATGCAGCTGACCGGCGACCGGTTCACGCAGGAGACCGCCTCGTTCGGCAACGACCTGTCCACGCTCCCGAACTTCCCCGCCGAGATCCGCGCCCCGCAGGGCACCATGGCCGGCGTCTCGTCGTTCCAGGTGCACTTCGCCGACCACGACATCCTCACCCCCGGCGACGCCCCCGACGTGCTCGTGGCGATGAACCCCGCCGCGCTCAAGGCCAACGTCGGCGACCTGCCCAAGGGCGCCACGATCATCGTCGACACCGCCGACTTCACCAAGCGCAACCTGGCCAAGGCCGGCTACGCGCAGGACCCGCTCGCCGACGACTCGCTCGCCGACTACGGCGTGCAGCCCGTCGACCTGACCGCGATGACCGTCGATGCGGTCAAGGAGTTCGGGCTCTCCCGCAAGGACGCGGCGCGCGCCAAGAACATGTTCGCCCTCGGGCTGCTGTCCTGGATGTACGGCCGCCCCACCGACTCGACCATCGGGTTCCTGCAGCGCCGCTTCGCGAAGGTCCCCGAGATCCGCGACGCCAACATCGAGGCCTTCCGCTCCGGATGGAACTACGGCGAGACCACCGAGGCGTTCGCGGTGCGCTACGAGGTCAAGCCGGCCCCGATGACCGCGGGCACCTACCGCAACATCACCGGCAACCTGGCGCTCTCCTACGGGCTCATCGCCGGTGCCGTGCGCTCGGGCCTGCAGCTGTTCCTCGGCTCCTACCCGATCACCCCGGCCAGCGACATCCTCCACGAGCTGAGCCGGCACAAGCGCTTCGGCGTCACCACCTTCCAGGCCGAGGACGAGATCGCCGGCATCGGCGCCGCACTCGGTGCCTCCTTCGGCGGCACGCTCGGCGTGACCACGACGTCCGGCCCTGGTGTGGCGCTCAAGAGCGAGACCGTCGGGCTGGCGGTGATGACCGAGCTGCCGCTCATCGTGATCGACGTGCAGCGCGGCGGCCCCAGCACGGGCCTGCCGACCAAGACCGAGCAGGCCGACCTGCTGCAGGCGATGTTCGGCCGCAACGGTGAGGCACCGGTGCCCGTGGTCGCACCGCAGTCACCGGGTGACTGCTTCGACGCCGCCGTGGAGGCGACGCGCATCGCCGTCACCTACCGCACCCCGGTGATGCTCCTCTCCGACGGCTATCTCGCCAACGGCTCCGAGCCCTGGGAGATCCCGCAGCTCGACGCGCTGCCCACGATCGACCCCGCCTTCGCGACCGCGCCCAGCACCGGCGAGGGCGAGGACTTCGTCTTCCACCCCTACGAGCGCGACGAGGAGACGCTGGCCCGTCCTTGGGCGATCCCAGGGACGCCTGGCCTCGAGCACCGCATCGGTGGCCTGGAGAAGGCCGACCGCACCGGCAACATCTCCTACGACCCGGCCAACCACGACCTGATGGTGCGCACCCGGCAGGCCAAGGTCGACCGGATCGCCGACTCGCTGCCGCCTCTCGAGGTCGACGACCCCTCCGGGTCCGCCCGGGTGCTGGTGCTCGGCTGGGGCTCGACGTACGGCCCGATCGGCGCGGCCTGCCGCCTGGTGCGCCAGGCCGGCGACCCGGTCGCCCAGCTGCACCTGCGCCACCTCAACCCGTTCCCGAAGGACCTCGGCGAGATCCTGAGCCGCTACGACACCGTCCTCATCCCCGAGATGAACCTCGGTCAGCTCGCGCTGCTCGTGCGCGCCCGCTACCTCGTCGACGCGGTCGGCTACAACCAGGTGCGCGGCCTGCCGCTCAAGGCCGCCGAGCTCGCCGAAGCCATCACCAACCTGATCGACGGCCTCGACCCGCACGCGGTCGAGGCAGTCGGCACCGAGGAGGTCGGCCGATGACCGCCCCCACGACCAGCAGCGACCTGCCGTTCCCCGGCCTGGCCGGCGTCCCCACGTCGGAGGAGCCGCAGAACCGCAAGGAGTACACCTCCGACCAGGAGGTCCGGTGGTGCCCCGGCTGCGGCGACTACGCCGTGCTCGCGGCGGTGCAGGGCTTCCTCCCCGAGCTGGGGCTGCGCCGGGAGAACATCGTCTTCGTCTCCGGCATCGGCTGCTCGAGCCGCTTCCCCTACTACCTCGACACCTACGGGATGCACTCCATCCACGGTCGCGCCCCCGCGATCGCCACCGGTCTCGCCACCGCGCGCGAGGACCTGTCGGTCTGGGTCGTCACCGGTGACGGCGACGCCCTCTCCATCGGCGGCAACCACCTCATCCACTCGCTGCGCCGCAACGTCAACCTCAAGATCCTGCTGTTCAACAACCGCATCTACGGTCTGACCAAGGGGCAGTACTCCCCCACCTCCGAGGTCGGCAAGGTCACCAAGTCGACGCCGATGGGCTCGCTCGACCACCCCTTCAACCCGGTCTCGCTCGCGCTGGGGGCCGAGGGCACCTTCGTGGCGCGCACGGTCGACTCCGACCGCAAGCACCTGACCGAGGTGCTCCGCGCCGCCGCCGCCCACCGGGGCACCGCGCTCGTGGAGATCTACCAGAACTGCCCGATCTTCAACGACGGCGCCTTCGACGCCCTCAAGGGCGCGAAGTCCGACACCGACGCTGCGAACGCGATCATCCCGCTGCGCCACGGCGAGCCCATCCGGTTCGGCACCCCCGGCGAGGACGGTCTCGGCACCCGCGGCGTCGTGCGCGACCCCGCCACCGGCGGCGTCCGCGTGGTCGAGGTGGACGCCTCCAACGAGTCCGACCTGATCGTGCACGACGCCCACGCCGACGACCCCACCACGGCCTTCGCGCTGTCGCGGATCACCGACGGCGGCTACCTGCACCAGGCCCCGATCGGCATCTTCCGCCAGGTGGAGCGCACGACGTACGACGACGCGGCGCGCCAGCAGGTCGGCCTCGAGGCCGAGGGCGTCGAGGACCGCACTGCCGCCCTGCAGGGCCTGCTGGGCGCCGGCGACACCTGGACCGTCGTCTGAGGTAGCGGCGGGGGCCGTCGGTTTCCCATGGCACCATGGGAAACCGGAGCACACCACGCGTTGCAACCTGTGGTGTGCAGCAGTTTCCTGTGGTGTGCTGCCACCGCCTGAGGCTCCCAGCCAGGGACGCCGGGCACGCAGAGGCGTCGGATAGCCTCGCCGCGTGATGGGCGCATGAGACAACGCCCCGACGGGCTGCTTCTCGGGATCGCGGCCTACGCGCTCTGGGGCATCTTCCCGATCTACTGGCCGTTGCTGGAGCCCGCAGGCGCCGTCGAGCTCCTGGCCCACCGCATGGTGTGGTCCGCCGTCGTCATGGGCGTGCTGGTCGTGCTGCTGCGCCGCCGGGCGGCACTGCGGGCGATCCTTCGCGACCGCCGGCTCAAGCTGCTGCTGCTGGGCGCCGCGGCGGTCATCTCCGTCAACTGGGGCACCTACATCTGGTCGGTCACCAACGAGCACGTCGTCGAGGGCAGCCTCGGCTACTTCATCAACCCGCTGGTCACCGTGGTGATGGGCGTGGTGGTCTTCGCCGAGCGGCTCCGGCCGCTGCAGTGGACGGCGGTCGGTCTCGCCGCGGTCGCCGTCGCGGGTCTGACCCTGGACTACGGGCGGCCGCCGGTGATCGCGCTGGTGCTGGCGTTCTCGTTCGCGACGTACGGGCTGCTGCGCAAGAAGGCGGACGTCGGGGCCGTCGAGGGCCTCACGGTCGAGACCGTGCTGATCCTCCCGGTGGCCCTGGGCTACCTCGTCTGGCTGCAGGTCACCGGTGGCGGGCACCTGGTCACCGACCCGCCCTGGCACCAGGTGCTGCTGTTCAGCGCCGGCCTCGCGACCGCCGTACCGCTGCTCTGCTTCGGTGGCGCCGCGACGCGGATCCCGCTGAGCACGCTGGGCCTGCTGCAGTACATCGCGCCCACGCTGCAGTTCCTGCTGGGCATCACCGTCGGCGGGGAGCCGATGACGGCGGCGCGCTGGGCGGGCTTCGCGGTGATCTGGGTGGCGCTGACGCTGTTCAGCTACGACTCGTGGCGCGTCTGGCGCACAGCCCGCCTCCGCGTCGAGGCACCAGCCGCGCTCTGACGTGGGGTGGTGGTTTCCCATGTCCTGTCACCGGTTTGCCTCTTCCCGCTCGATGCATCAGGAGGGAAGTTCGCAAACCGGTGACAGGACATGAAAAACCCCGCCCGACCCAGCCCCCGACCTCAGGCGGCGCGGGTGGCGACGAGGTCGGCGAAGCCGACGAGGGCGTCCTTGACCGGACCCTCGGGTACGACGCCCAGCAGCTCCGCCCCGCTTCGGGCGAGCTCGAGGACGTAGGCACGCGCCTCGAGCATCGAGCGGTGGTTGCGCATCAGCGTGAGCGCCTCGGTGTGCTGGGCGTCGTCGGTGATCCGCCCCGACAGCAGCTGTCGCAGCCGCGCGTCCTCGGGCTCGGTCGACCGCATCGCCATCAGCGTCGGAAGGGTCGGCACCCCCTCGCGCAGGTCGGTGCCAGGGGTCTTGCCGAAGGTCTCCGAGTCCGAGCTGAGGTCGAGGATGTCGTCGGCGAGCTGGAAGGCGACACCCACGCGTTCGCCGTAGCCGGTGAGCGCGGCCACCACCTCCGGCGACGCACCGCCGAAGAGCGCGCCGTAGCGGGCCGAGGTGGCGATGAGGGAGCCGGTCTTGCCGGCGACGACCCGCAGGTAGTGCTCGAGGGCGTCGTCGGTCGGCAGCACCGCGCGCGTCTCGAGGATCTGCCCCTCCACCAGCCGGGAGAAGGTCTCGGACTGGATGCCCACCGCCTCGGGGCCCAGGCGCGCGGTCAGCAGCGACGACCTGGCGAACAGCCAGTCGCCGGCCAGGATCGCGACGTGGTTGTCCCACATCGCGTTGGCCGAGGTGGCGCCGCGGCGCAGCTGCGCCTCGTCCATGACGTCGTCGTGGTAGAGCGACGCGAGGTGGGTCAGCTCGACGACGCACGCCGCGGTGAGCACCTCCTCGTTGACGCCGCGGCCGGTGTGCGCCGCGAGCAGCACCAGCATCGGGCGGAAGCGCTTGCCGCCGGCGTGGAGCAGGTGCCGGCAGGCCTGGGTGACGAAGTCGGCCTCGGAGCGCACCTCGCGCTCGAGGCGCTCCTCGACCTCCACCATGCTGTCGACCAGCGAGCTTCGCAGCCCGGGGTCCACCACGGGCAGCGCCAGTCCGGAATCGTGGGTGCTCACCGCAGGAACGACCCCGCCGTCCCGGCCAGCTCGAGGACAGGGCCGGGCAGGACGCCCAGCACCAGGGTGACCGCGAAGCCGGTCGCGATCACGACCGTCGTCATCATGCTCGGCACCGCCACGGTGGGGCCGTCACCGACCGGGTCGCTGAAGTACATGAGCACGATCACCCGCACGTAGAAGAACGCCGCGACCGCGCTGAGCACCACCGCGACCACGACCAGCGGCCAGGCGCCACCCTGCGCGGCGGAGGTGAAGACCGCCCACTTGCCCGTGAACCCGCTCGTCAGGGGGATGCCGGCCATCGCCAGCAGGAAGAAGGTCATCACTCCTGCGACCAGCGGCGCCTCCCGGCCGAGGCCGGCCCACCGGCTCAGGTGGTTGGCCTCGCCGCCCGCGTCGCGCACCAGCGTGACCACGGCGAAGGCGCCCAGGGTCATGAAGCCGTAGGTGACGAGGTAGAAGAGCATCGACTGCAGCGAGGAGATGTCGTAGCCGCCCTCGGTCGTGGTGTGGATGCCCACCAGGCCGACCAGCAGGAAGCCCGCGTGCGCCACCGACGAGTAGGCCAGCATCCGCTTGATGTCCCACTGCGAGAGCGCGAACAGGCTGCCCACGGCCATGGTGAGGATCGCGACGATCCACAGCATCGGGGCCCAGTCGACGCTGGCGCCGCCGAAGCCGACGTAGAACAGCCGCAGCATCGCGCCGAACGCCGCCACCTTGGTGCACGCGGCCATGAAGCCGGTGATCGCCGTCGGGGCGCCCTGGTAGACGTCGGGGGTCCAGGCGTGGAACGGCGCCGCGCCCACCTTGAAGAGCAGGCCCACCGAGAGCAGCCCGATGCCCCCGAGCAGCAGCACGTCACCGTCGGTGCGGCCCGAGACCGCCGCGGAGATCGAGGCGAGGTCGGTCGCGCCGGCGTAGCCGTAGATCAGGGCGACGCCGTAGAGGAAGAAGCCCGAGCTGAAGGCGCCCAGCAGGAAGTACTTGAGCGCGGCCTCCTGGCTCAGCAGCCGACGGCGACGGGCCAGGCCACAGAGCAGGTAGAGCGGCAGTGACAGCACCTCGAGCGCGACGAACATCGTGATGAGGTCGTTGGACGCCGGGAACAGCATCATGCCGCCGACGGAGAAGAGCAGCAGCGGGTAGACCTCGGTGTGCTCCAGCCGCTTCGCGAGGGCGTCGCGCTCGGCCTCGGTGCCCGGCAGCGCGGCCGCCTGCCCGGCGAAGGCGGTCACGCCGCCGTCGAGCCGACGCTCGGCCACGAGCAGCGTGCTCAGGGTCGAGAGCACCAGGATGAGCCCCCACAGGAAGACGCTCGGCCCGTCGACGGTGATGGCACCCTCGGCGCCCACCAGCCCGCGGCCGCCCTCGTGCTCCTCCAGCGATGTCGCCACCAGGATCGTGGCCACCAGCGCGCCGACGAGCCCGACCAGCGTGACGGCCAGCTGGGCCATCGACCGGACCGCACGCGGTGCGAACGCCTCGATGAGGACGCCGATCACGGCAGCGCCGAAGACGATGAACAGCGGCGAGAGCTCGGCGTACTCGATGACCGGCTTGACGAACTCGGTCACTGGTGAGCCTCCTCAGCAGCAGGGACGTCGGAGGGCGACACGTCCGGCTCGGGGTCGGTGGCCTCGACCCGGCTCAGGGTGTCGTCCACGGACGGCTCGATCACGTCGATGAGCGGCTTCGGGAAGAAGCCGAGCGCCACGATGAGCAGCACCAGCGGGGCCAGCGCCCCCACCTCGCGCAGGTTGAGGTCCTTCATCAGCAGCGAGTCCGGCGGGACCGGACCGGTCATCGTGCGCTGGTACATCAGCAGGATGTACAGCGCCGACAGGACGATGCCGAAGACCGCGAAGACGGCGTACCACCAGTTGTGCACGAAGGCCCCGACCATCACCAGGAACTCGGAGACGAACGGCGAGAGCCCCGGCAGCGACAGCGAGGAGAGCCCGCCCACGAGGAAGAGACCGGCCAGCACCGGCGCGACCTTCTGCACACCGCCGTAGTCGGCGATGAGGCGGGAGCCGCGGCGCTGGATCAGGAAGCCCGTCACCAGGAACAGCAGGCCCGTCGAGAGACCGTGGTTGAACATGTAGAGGGTCGAGCCGGTGTGGCCCTGGCTGTTCATCACGAAGATGCCGAGCACGATGAAGCCGAAGTGCGACACCGAGGTGTAGGCGATCAGGCGCGGGATGCTGCGCTGCCCGATCGCGACCAGCGCGCCGTACAGGACGCTCACCACCGCCAGCACCAGGACGACCGGCGTGGCCCACGTCGACGCCTCCGGGAAGAGCCCGAGGCAGAAGCGGAGCATGCCGAAGGTGCCGATCTTGTCGAGGATGCTCACCAGCAGCACCGAGGTGCCCGGGGTCGCCTCGTCCGCGGCGTCCGGCAGCCACGTGTGCACCGGCACCATCGGCGCCTTGATCGCGAAGGCGATGAAGAACCCCACGAACAGCCAGCGACCCACCCCCGTGCTCACCTGGTCCATGAGCGGCGTCAGCTCGGTCAGCAGGTAGGTGGGCTTGCCGCCGTTGAGCTGCGAGGACTCGACGTAGAGACCGATCACCGCCGCCAGCATGACGAGCCCGCCGAGCAGGGAGAAGATCAGGAACTTCACCGCGGCGTACGTGCGACGCGCACCGCCGAAGCCGCCGATGAGGAAGTAGATCGGGATCAGCGTCGCCTCGAAGAAGACGTAGAACAGCAGCACGTCGACGGCGGCGAAGGTGCCGATCGAGAGCCCCTCGAGGGCCAGCATCCAGGCGAAGAAGGAGTTCGACGACCAGCGGCCGAGCTCACCGTCACGCCAGGAGGCGAGGACCACCACCGGCACCAGCACGGCCGTGAGCAGGATCAGCACGAGGCCGGTGCCGTCGAGCCCGAGCGCGTAGTAGGCGCCGAAGGACTCGATCCAGGTGTGCGTCTCCTCGCAGCTGGAAGCCGGAAGCGCCGCTGTCGAACTGCGCGGCGATCGCCAGCGTCAGACCCAGGGTGGCGACGGAGAAGCCGAGCGCAACCTGGCGCGCGAGGGCACCGTGCCGCGGCAGGGCCAGCACCACGATGGCGCCCACCAACGGCAGCAGCACCGCTGCGGTCAACCACGGGAAGCTCATCGGGTCCCTCTCGTCGGCTCAGGGGTGTGCGTGGGCACCTGACCGGGCCCGGTCATGGCTGCGGGCGTGGTCATGCGATCGCCACCGCCAGCATCGCCGCGACCACGAGGACGGCACCGAGCAGCAGGGACAGCGCGTAGGAGCGCACGTAGCCGGTCTGCACGCGACGGAAGGTCCCCGACATGCCCATGGCCGCACTGCCGGTGCCGTCGACGACGCCGTCGACCATCCGGTCGTCGAACCTCGCCATGGAGTCGACCATGCTGTTGCCGGGCCGCATCAGCACCGCCTCGTTGAAGGCGTCGCCGTACAGGTCGGCCCGGGCGGCCCGCGTCACGAAGCTCACCCGTCGCGGGGCCTCGCGCGGGATCTCGCGCCGCATCACCAGCAGCCACGCCACCGCCACGCCGATGGCCACCACGACCAGGACCATGAGGGTGTAGGCGAAGACCGGCAGCGGCAGGGCGTGCTCCTCCTCCACGCCCACGACCGGCGCCAGGAAGTCGACGATCCAGTCGCTCAGCAGCAGCACACCGCCCAGCACCGAGAGCGCAGCCAGCACGATCAGCGGCACGGTCATCACGGCCGGTGACTCGTGCGGGTGCACCTCGTCTGCCCACCGCTTCTTCGACACGAAGGTCAGGATCATCAGCCGCGTCATGTAGAAGGCGGTGATGCCCGCGCCGATGAGGGCGGCGACGCCGGCCCACCAGTGCTCGGCGAACGCGGTCTCGATGATCTTGTCCTTGGACCAGAACCCGGAGAAGCCGGGGAAGCCGATGATCGCGAGGTAGCCCATCGCGAAGGTCAGGAAGGTGACCGGCAGCGCCTTCTGCAGCCCGCCGTAGTGGCGCATGTCGACGTCGTCGTCCATCGCGTGCATCACCGAGCCGGCCCCGAGGAACATGTTCGCCTTGAAGAAGCCGTGCGTGAGCAGGTGGAAGATCGCGAACGCGTAGCCCGCGACTCCGAGCCCTGCGGCGAGCATCATGTAGCCGATCTGGCTCATCGTCGACCCGGCGAGCGCCTTCTTGATGTCGTCCTTGGCGCATCCGATGATCGCGCCGACGAGCAGGGTGACCACTCCGACGATGACCACGGCGAGCTGACCCACCTCGGTGCGCTCGTAGATGAAGTTCGACCGCACCACGAGGTAGACACCGGCGGTGACCATGGTCGCGGCGTGGATGAGGGCCGAGACCGGGGTCGGACCCTCCATCGCGTCGAGCAGCCACGACTGCAGCGGCACCTGGGCGGACTTGCCGCACGCGGCGAGCAGGAAGAGCAGGCCGAGCACGTTCAGGGTGGTCTCCGAGGCGCCGCCGGCGAGCTCGGAGACCTCGGAGAACGCGAACGTGCCGAACGTCGCGAAGACGAGCATGGCGCCCAGCGCCAGCCCGATGTCGCCCACACGGTTGACCACGAACGCCTTCTTCGCCGCGACCGCCGCCGAGCTCTTGTGCTGCCAGAAGCCGATCAGCAGGTAGGACGCGAGGCCCACCCCCTCCCAGCCGAGGAACAGCCCGAGGTAGCCGTCGGAGAGCACCAGCACGAGCATCGCCGCGACGAAGAGGTTGAGGTAGGCGAAGAAGCGCGCCCGCCGCTCGTCGTGGGCCATGTAGCCGATCGAGTAGACGTGGATGAGGCCACCGACGCCGGTGATGAGCAGCACGAAGAGCGACGACAGGGGGTCGAAGAGGATCCCGAAGTCAGCGGTCAGCTCACCGGCCTCGAACCAGGTGTAGACGTGGCTGCCGACCTGGCGCTCCTCCTCGCTCCGGCCCAGCAGCGTCACGAAGGCGACCGCTCCCAGCACGAACGAGCCGAGCACCGTTGCGGTGCCGACCAGGTGGGCCCACGCCGACGAGCGCCGGTTGCCGAGCAGCAGGATGACCGCGGCGCCGGCTGCGGGCAGCGCGACGAGGAGCCACAGCCAGTCGAAGATGCCACCGGCGGACACCGGCGCGACCGTGGGCACCGTGTGCCCCCCGGTCTCGGTCAGGATGTGCGTCAAGGTCTTCGCCCCTCAGTACTTCAGCAGGCTCGCGTCGTCGACCGAGGCCGAGCGGCGGGTGCGGAAGATGGTCATGATGATCGCGAGGCCGATGACGACCTCGGCGGCGGCGACGACCATGACGAAGAACGCCATCACCTGGCCGTCGAGGTTGCCGTTGGCACGCGAGAAGGTCACCAGCGCGAGGTTGGAGGCGTTGAGCATGAGCTCGACGCACATGAAGACGACGATCGCGTTGCGGCGGGTCAGCACCCCCACGCAGCCGATCGTGAACAGGATCGCCGAGAGCACGAGGAAGGGCGTCACGCTCATCGCAGCTCCTCCCTCTCGACCGTCGGGTCGGGGTCCTCGCCGGCGCTGCGGGGGTGCTCACCCGCGGTCAGCTCGGTGACGTCGTCGGCGAGCTCGTCGGCCGACTGGACCGTGCCCCGGGCAGCGAGCACCCGCGAGACCGACAGCTCGGAGGTGCTCCCGTCGGGCAGCAGCGCCGGCGTGTCCACGGCGTTGTGCCGCGCGAAGACGCCCGGGCTCGGCAGCGGGCCTAGGTGCTTGCCGTGCTCGGCGTAGTCACGCATCCGCTGGCGGGCGAGGTCGGCCTGCCTGACCTTGGGGGTGAGGCGCTCGCGGTGCGCCAGGACCATGGCCCCGAGCACCGCGGTGATGAGCAGCGCCGAGGTCACCTCGAAGGCGAAGACGTAGCGGCTGAACAGCAGCTGGGCGAGCCCGGGCACGTTGCCACCGGCGTTGGCCTCGTCCAGCCCCGTCGCGGCGCCGACCGAGACCTGAGCGATGCCCAGCACCAGCAGCGCCCCGAACCCGAGGCCGGCCAGGGTGGCCATGAGGCGCTGCCCCCTGATCGTCTCGACGACCGAGTCCGAGGCGTCCACGCCCACGAGCATGAGCACGAAGAGGAAGAGCATGAGGATCGCGCCGGTGTAGACGATGATCTGCACCGCGAAGAGGAACGGCGCGTCCTGCACGAGGTAGAGCACCGCCAGGCCGATCATCACGACCGCGAGCAGCAGCGCGGCGTGCACGGCCTTGCGCACGAAGAGGATCCCCAGGGCCGCCAGCACGATGATGGGGGCCAGCAGCCAGAAGGCGATCACAGGTCACCCTCCTGCGAGTGGAAGTTGCCGCGGTAGTAGTCGGTCTCGTCCTTGCCGAGCAGCATGGGGTGCGGGGGCTGCTGCATGTTGGGCAGCAGCGGCGCCAGCAGGTCCTGCTTCTCGTAGATCAGGTCGGCCCGGTTGTCGTCGGCCAGCTCGTACTCGTTCGTCATCGTGAGCGCCCGGGTCGGGCAGGCCTCGATGCAGAGGCCGCAGAGGATGCAGCGCAGGTAGTTGATCTGGTAGACGCGGCCGTAGCGCTCACCGGGTGAGTACCGCTCGTCCTGGGTGTTGTCCGCGCCCTCGACGTAGATCGCGTCCGCCGGGCACGCCCACGCGCACAGCTCGCAGCCGATGCACTTCTCCAGGCCGTCCGGCCAGCGGTTGAGCTGGTGCCGGCCGTGGAAGCGCGGCGCAGTGGGCTTCTTCTCCTTCGGGTACTGCTCGGTCACCGTCTTGCGGAACATCGTCCGGAAGGTGACACCGAAACCCGCGACCGGGTCCCAGAACTGCTCCTTGAGGGTCGGCATCACGGCTCCTGCGTCGTCGTCTGCGTGGGGGTGGCGCGCGTCGTCGCCGGCTCGGACGGGGGTGTGACCACGGTGCGCCCGGTGACCGGGTAGGACGGGGCGTGCAGCGGCGGCACAGGGTAGCCGCCGGCGAAGGCGTCGAAGTCGGTGTCCTGATCCTCGTCCGCCCGCTCGTCTGCCGCCTCCTCGTCGCCGGAGCCGCCGACGAAGAAGGCGACCAGGGTCAGGGCGGCGACGACGCCGATGCCGATCAGCAGGTAGCGCCGGTCGAAGCCGCCGTCGAGGGTCGTGGCGCGGATGGTGGCGACCGCGATGATCCAGCCCAGCGAGATGGGGATCAGCCACTTCCACCCCAGCGCCATGAACTGGTCGTACTTGAGCCGCGGCAGCGTGCCCCGGAGCCAGATGAAGACGAAGATGAAGAAGAGGACCTTGCCCATGAACCACAGGAACGGCCAGTAGTCCTGGTTGGCGCCCTCCCAGATGCTGATCGGCCACGGAGCGCGCCAGCCGCCCAGGAAGAGCGTCGTGGCGATCGCCGAGACCGTCGCCATCGCGACGTACTCCGCCAGGAAGAACAGCGCGAACTTCAGCGAGGAGTACTCCGTGTGGAAGCCGCCGACGAGCTCGCCCTCGGCCTCGGGGAGGTCGAACGGCGCGCGGTTGGTCTCGCCCACCATCGAGATCATGTAGATCACGAACGACGGCACCAGGATGAAGGCGAACCAGACGTCCTCCTGCGCCGCCACGATCTCCGAGGTCGACATCGAGCCGGCGTAGAGGAAGACCGCGACCAGGGAGAGGCCCATCGCGACCTCGTAGGAGATCATCTGCGCCGAGCTGCGCAGCCCGCCCAGCAGGGAGTACGTCGATCCCGACGCCCAGCCGCCGAGGACGATCCCGTAGATCTCCATCGAGGCGACGGCGAGCACGAAGAGCACAGCGACCGGCATGTCGGTCAGCTGCAGCGGGGTCACGATGTCGGTGAACGGGATCTGCACCTCCGGACCGAACGGGATGACGGCGAAGGCGAGGAACGCCGGGATCACGGCCATGACGGGCGCGAGCACGAAGACGACCTTGTCGGCCGCCTTGGGGATCACGTCCTCCTTGAGCGCGAGCTTCACGCCGTCGGCGAGGCTCTGCAGCAGCCCGAAGGGCCCGTGCACGTTGGGGCCGATGCGGTGCTGCATCCGGGCGACGACCCGGCGCTCCCACCAGATGTTGAACAGCGTGAGCAGCACCAGGATCACGAAGATCAGCAGCGCCTTGAGCAGGATCACCCAGACCGGGTCCTGCCCGAAGCCCTCGATGGTGTCCTGGCCGGCGGCGAAGACACCCGACGTCAGGCCGTGCAGCGACAGCGCGGTCATCGCAGCTCCTCCCCGCCGTGGGTGGCCGAGTCGGTCGAGTCGGACGTCAGCCGCCGGTCGAGCGCTGCGAGCCGCACCGCCGAGCCGGCCCGGGCACCCAGGTCCCGCGACAGGTTGATCCCACCGGTCGCGGACGGCGCCCACACGACGCCGTCGTCGACGTCACCCGCCGCGGAGGTGAGCAGGACCGACCCCCGGTCGGTGGACAGCTCGACCGGCTCGCCTGCGACGACGCCGGCGGCGGCCAGCGTGTCGGCGCTGGCGACGAGGGTGGGGACGGGGCCGCTGGCGTGGTAGTGGGGATCGCCGTCCTGCATGGGCCCGTCGCCGATCATCGTCTTCCAGGTGGCGAGCAGCAGGCCGCCACCGCGTGCAGGGACCGCTTCCCGCGGCGGGACGCGCGGCGGCTCGGGGGCCGCGCCGTCCCAGCCCTCCAGCTCGGCCAGCTCGGCGGCCGCCCCCTGCGGCGTCTGGAAGCCCAGCGGTGCGGCCATCTCGGCCGCGATGCCGGCGAGCACGCGTACGTCGGGCACGGTGTTGCTGCCCTGCAGGGCCTGCCCGAACGAACGGACGCGACCCTCCCAGCTCACGAAGCTGCCGATCTTCTCGGCCGTGCCCGCGACGGGGAACACCACGTCGGCGTGCTCGGTGACGGCGCTCGCGCGCAGCTCGAGACTCACCACGAAACGGTCGCGCAGGGCCGTGCGGGCGGCGACCGCGTCGTCGAGGTCGTCGAGCTCGACACCGGCCACCACGGCACCTGCGAGCTCACCACGGACCAGCGCCGCCAGGATCGCGTTGCCGTCGCGGCCCTGTGCTGCCGGGACCTCGCGGCCCCAGACCGTGCTGACGTCGACACGCGCCGAGGCGTCGTCCACGAGGCGTCCGCCGGGGAGCAGCGTCGGGAGGCAGCCGGCCTCGACCGCGCCGCGGTCACCGGCGCGCCGAGGGACCCACGCCAGCCGTGCCCCGGTCTGCGCGGCCAGCACGCTCACCGCGCTCAGCGCCCCGGGCACGGTGGCCAGCCGCTCACCGACGAGGATGATGCCGCCGGCGTCGAGCGCGAGCTCGCCGTCGTGCCCGAGCTGCTCGATCGCGGCCGGCTCGTGGCCCGGCGCGGTGCGGACGACGGTGGCGTCGAGCTTGCGCAGCCCCGGAGTCGTGTACGGCGACACCGCGAAGATCCGCAGGCCGTCGCGGGCCATGGCTGCCTTGCGGAGCCGGAGGAAGAGCGAGCCCGCCTCCTCCTCGGGCTCGAGCCCGAGCAGCAGGATCGCGCCGGCCCGCTCGACGTCCCGGTAGGTGACACCCAGCCCGCGCCCGGCGACGTGTGCGGCGAGGAACTGCTCCTCCTCGACCGAGTGCGGCCGTGACCTGAAGTCGATGTCGTTGGTGGCCAGCGCCGTGCGGGTGAACTTCGAGTACGCGTAGGCGTCCTCGCGGGTCAGCCGGCCGCCGGTCAGCACCCCGACACCGCCGCCGTCGCGCGCCGCGGCGAGACCGCGGGCCGCCACGATGAACGCCTCCGGCCACGAGGCCGGCCGCAGCTGCCCGGTCTCGTCGTCGCGCACCATCGGGTGGGTGATCCTGTCGGAGGCGCTCAGGTAGGAGAAGGCGAAGCGGTCCTTGTCGGTGATCCACTCCTCGTTGACCTCGGGGTCGTTGCCGGCCAGGCGCCGCATCACCTTGCCGCGCCGGTGGTCGACGCGCAGCGCCGCGCCGCCCGAGTCGTGCTCGCCGACCCCGGGGGTGGAGACGAGGTCGAACGGGCGCGCCCGGAAGCGGTAGGACGCGGAGGTCAGCGCCCCGACGGGGCAGATCTGGATGGTGTTGCCGGCGAAGTTGGAGCGGAAGGGCTCCTTCTCGTAGATGCCGACCTGCTGCAGCGCACCGCGCTCGATGAGGGCGATGAACGGGTCACCGGCGATCTGCTCCGAGAACCGGGTGCACCGTGCGCAGAGCACGCAGCGCTCGCGGTCGAGGAGCACCTGCGCGCTGATGTTGATCGGCTTCGGGAAGGTGCGCTTCAGCTCCACGAACCGCGACTCACCGCGGCCGTTGCTCATCGCTTGGTTCTGCAGGGGGCACTCGCCGCCCTTGTCGCAGACCGGGCAGTCGAGCGGGTGGTTGATGAGCAGCTGCTCCATCACGCCCTGCTGTGCCTTGTCGGCGATCGGGGAGCTGAGCTGGGTGCGGACGACCATGCCCTCGGAGACCGGCATCGTGCAGGAGGCCTGCGGCTTCACCCGCCCGGGTGGACCCATCATCGTGCGCGGCTCACCGCCGTCCGGGGCCGGCATGGCGACCTCGACGAGGCACTGCCGGCAGGCGCCCACGGGGGCCAGCAGGGGGTGGTCGCAGAAGCGCGGGATCTGGACGCCGACCCGCTCGGCGGCCCGGATGATCAGCGTGCCCTCCGGCACGCTCACCTCGATCCCGTCGATCGTGAGGGTGACGTGGTCGTGCTCTGCGACGTCCCCGGAAGCCTTGGTCGTGGCAGGTGTGCTCATGCGCGTGCTCCTGCGGTCGCGAACAGGGTGGAGGCCGCCGGGTCGAACGGGCAGCCGCCGCGCTGCAGGTGGGCGAGGTACTCCTCGCGGAAGAACTGGATCGAGGAGCTGATCGGGCTGACGGCGCCGTCGGCCAGCGCGCAGAAGGAGCGGCCCAGGATGTTGTCGCACTGGTCGAGCATCTGGTCGAGGTCGGCCTCGGTGCCCTGCCCCTGCTCGAGGCGAGCGAGCACCTGCACCAGCCACCAGGTGCCCTCACGGCACGGGGTGCACTTGCCGCAGGACTCGTGCTTGTAGAACTCCGTCCAGCGCAGCGTCGCCCGGACCACACAGGTGGTCTCGTCGAAGATCTGCAGCGCCTTCGTGCCCAGCATCGACCCGGCGGCGCCCACGCCCTCGTAGTCGAGCGGGACGTCGAGGTGCTCGGAGGTGAGGATCGGGGTCGACGAGCCACCCGGCGTCCAGAACTTGAGCTCGTGGCCCGACGCGGACGCCGCCAGCCATCTCCAGCAGGGTGCGCAGCGTGATGCCCAGCGGGGCTTCGTACTGGCCCGGGCGCTCCACGTGGCCCGAGAGCGAGTACAGCGTCATGCCCTTGGAGCGCTCGGTGCCCATGGACGAGAACCAGGCGGCGCCGTTGTCGACGATGGAGGGCACCGATGCGATGGACTCGACGTTGTTGATGACGGTCGGCGAGGCGTAGAGACCGGCGACCGCGGGGAACGGCGGCCGCAGCCGCGGCTGGCCGCGCCTGCCCTCGAGGGAGTCGAGCAGCGCGGTCTCCTCACCGCAGATGTACGCCCCGGCGCCCGCGTGCACGACGATGTCGAGGTCGTAGCCCGAGCCGTGGATGTCCTTGCCGAGGTGGCCGGCGGCGTAGGCCTGTGCCACCGCGTGCTGCACCCGGCGGAGCACGTGCAGCACCTCGCCGCGCACGTAGATGAAGGCGACGTTGGCGCGGATGGCGAAGGAGGAGATGATCACGCCCTCGACCAGGGTGTGCGGGCTGGCCAGCATCAGCGGGATGTCCTTGCAGGTGCCCGGCTCGGACTCGTCGGCGTTGACCACGAGGTACTTCGGCTTGGGGTTGTCCTGCGGGATGAAGCCCCACTTCATGCCGGTCGGGAACCCTGCGCCGCCGCGGCCGCGCAGACCGGAGTCCTTGACCAGCGCCACGATGTCCGCGGGCTCCATGCCGAGGGCCTTGCGCAGGGCGCGGTAGCCGCCGACGCGCTCGTAGGACTCCAGCGTCCACGGGCGCTCGTCACCCCAGTGGGCCGACAGCACGGGGGTCAGTGTCTGCGGGGTGGCGGTCACGTGCCGCGCTCCTCTCCCGAGGTCAGGGAACGGTCTTCGGGGTCGGGCGCCTGCCAGCCGCGCTCGTGCGCCAGCTCCAGCCCCACCAGGGTGGCGGGGCCGGCCGCCGGCCCCTCGTCGGCGAGCCCGTCGGGGAAGCCTGCCAGCACCCGCTCGGCCTCGCGCCAGGTGCAGATCCGCGGGCCCCGGGTGGAGCGCACCTCCCTGCCCTCGCGCAGGTCGTCGACCAGCTGGGTGGCCGACGACGGGTCCATGTTGTCCATGAACTCCCAGTTGACCATCACCACCGGCGCGTAGTCGCAGGCGGCGTTGCACTCGACGTGCTCGAGGGTGATGCGGCCGTCCTCGGTGGTCTCGTCGTTGCCGACGTCCAGGTGGTCCTTGAGCCGCTCGAAGATCGCGTCGCCCCCCATGACGGCGCACAGCGTGTTGGTGCAGACGCCGACGTGGTAGTCGCCGACCGGGCGCCGCTTGTACATCGTGTAGAACGTCGCGACCCCGGACACCTCCGCAGCGGTCAGCCCGAGGATCTCCGCGCACGCCTCGATCCCCCGGGTGGTGACCCGGCCCTCGACGCTCTGCACCAGGTGCAGCATCGGCAGCAGCCCCGAGCGCGCCTGGGGGTAGCGCGCGGCGATCTCGCGCAGCTCGGCGTACGTCGTCTCGTCGAGGGTGCCGGTGCCCTGCGCGGGGCCCGGTGCACCGGTCACGTGCGTCATCGGTCGACACCTCCCATGACGGGGTCGATGGAGGCCACGGCGACGATGACGTCGGCGACCATGCCGCCCTCGCTCATCACCGAGGTCGCCTGGAGGTTGGTGAACGAGGGGTCCCGGAAGTGGGCGCGGTAGGGGCGCGTGCCGCCGTCGGAGACCACGTGGGCCCCGAGCTCGCCGCGCGGCGACTCCACCGGGCAGTAGGCCTGGCCCGGGGGCACGCGGAAGCCCTCGGTCACCAGCTTGAAGTGGTGGATCAGCGCCTCCATGGACTCGCCCATGATGTGCCGGATGTGGTCGAGGCTGTTGCCCATGCCGTCGGTGCCGATCGCGAGCTGCGCGGGCCAGCCGATCTTGCGGTCCGCCACCATCACCGGTGCGCCCTGCAGCTTGTCGAGCCGGTCGGCGCACTGCTCGACGATGCGCAGCGACTGCCACATCTCCTCCAGGCGCACCCGGAAGCGGCCGTAGGAGTCGCTGGTGTCCCACGTGACCACGTCGAAGTCGTAGTCCTCGTAGCCGGAGTAGGGCTGGGTGCGCCGCAGGTCCCACGCGTAGCCGGTCGACCGCAGCACCGGGCCGGTGATGCCCAGCGCCAGGCAGCCCGCCAGGTCGAGGTGACCCACCCCGACGAGGCGGCCCTTGAAGATGGGGTTCTCGTTGCACAGCGCGGCGTACTCGGGCAGCCGCTTCTTCATCAGCTTGATGAAGTCACGGATCTGGCCGAGCGCACCCGGTGGCAGCCGCTGCGCGACGCCGCCCGGGCGGATGTAGGCGTGGTTCATGCGCAGCCCGGTGATGAGCTCGAAGAGGTCGAGCACCAGCTCGCGCTCGCGGAAGCCGATGGTCATCACGGTCAGGGCGCCCAGCTCCATGCCGCCGGTCGCGATCGCGACCAGGTGGGAGGAGATGCGGTTGAGCTCGGAGAGCAGGACGCGCAGGACCTGCGCCTTCTCCGGGATCTGGTCCTCGATGTCGAGCAGGCGCTCCACCCCGAGGCAGTAGGTGAGCTCGTTGTGGAACGGTGCGAGGTAGTCCATCCGGGTGCAGAACGTCACGCCCTGCGTCCAGTTGCGGTACTCCATGTTCTTCTCGATGCCCGTGTGCAGGTAGCCGATGCCGCAGCGGGCCTCGGTCACCGTCTCGCCGGACAGCTCGAGGATGAGACGCAGCACGCCGTGGGTCGACGGGTGCTGGGGGCCCATGTTGACCACGACCTTGTCGTCGCCCTCGTCGGCGATCCCGTGCACGACGGAGTCCCAGTCCTGGCCGGTGACCGTGAAGACACGGCCCTGCGTGGTCTCGGACTCCGCGGCGCCGTAGGGGTCGTGGGCAGAGTCCGTCGTGGCGGTCATGTCGGGGTCCCCGCGGAAGCGTGAGCGCAGCGAGCGGTTTCGTGGGGTGAGCTCATCAGTTGTAGGCCCTTCGCGTGTCCGGCGGCGGGATGGTCGCGCCCTTGTACTCGACCGGGATGCCGCCCAGGGGGTAGTCCTTGCGCTGCGGGTGGCCCGGCCAGTCGTCGGGCATCTCGATCCGCGTGAGCGAGGGGTGGCCGTCGAAGACGATGCCGAAGAAGTCGTAGGTCTCGCGCTCGTGCCAGTCGTTGGTGGGGTAGACCGAGACGACGGACGGGACGTGCGGGTCGGCGTCGGGGCAGACCACCTCGAGGCGGATCCGGCGGTTGTGCGTCATCGACAGCAGGTGGTAGACCGCGTGCAGCTCACGGCCCTCCTCGTGCGGGAAGTGGACACCGCTGACCCCGAGGCACATCTCGAAGCGGAGCACGTCGGCGTCGCGCAGGAGCCGGGCGGTCTCCAGCAGCCGCGCGCGGCGGATGAAGAAGGTGATCTCCCCCCGGTGCACCACGACCTTCTCGATCGCGTCGTCGAGACCCAGCTCGGCCAGCCCTGCGCGCAGCGACTCGTCGACCTCGTCGAACCACCCGCCGTACGGCGGCGGGGTGGCGCTCGGCATCGCGACGGTGCGCTGCAGGCCGCCGTAGCCGGTGGTGTCGCCCGACCCCTGCACACCGAACATGCCCTGGCGGCGGTCGACGACCTCGTGGGCGAGGTCGCCACGGTCCGCGGGCAGGTCGGGCTCGGGGCCGCCGGGGGTCGCGTTCTCCGGCATGCCGCTGGTGCTCTCGCTCATCGGGGCCCCCGCGGCGGCATGAACGAAGTGAGTGGCGTCGTGGGGCGGTTCACTGGAGGAGACCCCTCTGCTCGGAGGTGGGCAGGGCGTTGAGCGCCTCGGTCTCGAGCTCCAGGACCTCCTTGGCACGGTTGCTGCCGAGCTTGGTGTGCTGGACCCGGTCGTGCAGCTTGAGGATCGCGTCGATGAGCATCTCCGGCCGCGGCGGACAGCCGGGAAGGTACATGTCGACGGGCACCACGTGGTCGACGCCCTGCACGACCGCGTAGTTGTTGAACATGCCGCCGGAGGATGCGCAGACGCCCATGGCGAGCACCCACTTGGGCTCGGCCATCTGGTCGTAGATCTGGCGGAGCACGGGCGCCATCTTCTGGCTCACCCGCCCGGCGACGATCATGAGGTCGGCCTGTCGCGGCGAGGCGCGGAAGACCTCCATGCCGTAGCGGGAGAGGTCGTAGCGGGGTCCGCCCGTGGTCATCATCTCGATGGCGCAGCAGGCGAGCCCGAAGGTCGCAGGCCAGAACGACGCCTTGCGCATGTAGCCGGCCACGCCCTCGACCGTGGTCAGCAGCACCCCGCTGGGGAGCTTCTCCTCGATACCCATGTCAGTTCCTCCCTCGCGAGGTTTCGAGGCTCGCTTCGCTCGCACCTCAACCTCCTCGCTGCGCTCGGATGTCAGTCCCATTCGAGGCCCCCGCGCCGCCAGACGTAGGCGTAGGCGACGAAGACGGTGGCGATGAACAGCACCATCTCGACGAGGCCGAAGAACGCCATCTGGTCGAAGTAGACCGCCCACGGGTAGAGGAAGACGATCTCGATGTCGAAGACGATGAAGAGCATCGCGGTGATGTAGTACTTCACCGGGAACCGCCCGCCCCCCATGGGCTGCGGCGTGGGCTCGATGCCGCACTCGTAGGAGTCGAGCTTGGCGCGGTTGTAGCGCTTCGGGCCGGTCAGGGTGCTGATGACCACGGAGAACACCGCGAAGCCGCCGGCGAGCGCGGCCAGGGCGATGACAGGTGTGTAGAGCTCCATCAGGCGGATGCCCTCCTCGTCGGCGTGCTCATGCGTCAGGCGCCCAGCGGCTCATCGCGTTGATCACTCGGTCGGAGAAGTCGCCGTCGCGCGGGTCGGTCAGGTTGGCCATCAGCTTGAGCAGCGCCTTCATCAGCCGGGTGCGCGGCAGTCCATGCCTGGTGGCCTGCTTCATGAACGTCGGGTTGCCGATCATCTTGGCGAAGACCCGTCCGAGCGTGAAGTAGCCACCGTACGCCGCGTCGAGAGCAGCAGGGTAACCCTGCAGCACCCGCTCCCGGCTCGGCCCCTCCGGACGTGCCAGCGCCTGCAGCATCACCTCGGCGGCGAGGCTCCCCGCCTCGAGGGCGTAGTCGATGCCCTCGCCGTTGAACGGGTTGACCATGCCCCCCGAGTCGCCGACCAGCAGGAGGCCGTCGGCGTAGTGCGGCTTGCGGTTGAAGCCCATCGGCAGGGCGGCCGACTTCACCTCGCCGACCTGGTGGTCGTCGGTGAACTCCCACTCGGCCGGCACGTGCTCGAGCCACGTGCGGAGGATCGCCTTGTAGTCGACGTTCTGGAAGGCGGAGGAGGAGTTGAGGATGCCGAGGCCGACGTTGGCCTGGCCGTTGCCGAGACCGAAGATCCAGCCGTAGCCGGGCAGCAGGTCGGACTCGCCCGGCGCGCCGTTCCAGAGCTCGAGCCAGGACTCCATCCAGGCGTCGTCGTGGCGCGGGGTCTCGTAGTAGGTGCGGACCGCCACGGCCATCGGCCGGTCGTCGCGCCGAAGGATGCCGCGCGAGGTGGCCAGCCGGGACGAGACGCCGTCGCAGGCCACCACCAGCGGCGCGCGGTAGGTCACCTCGGCGCCGGCCCGTCGGCCGCGGTCGTCGACCGGGCGGGCGACCACGCCGACGACGCGGTCGGTGCGCTCGTCGAGCAGCGGCGTGGTGACGGAGACGCGCTCCTGCAGGCGGGCTCCCGTCTTCTGCGCGTGGCGCGCGAGCACCTCGTCGAGGTCGGCGCGGGCCCGGGCGGCGCCGTACGGCGGGAAGGCTGTGAGGTCGGGCCAGGGCAGCTCCAGGCGGTGGCCGGCGCCCATGATGCGCAGGCCCTTGTTCTTGTGCCAGCCGGGCGCGTCGAGGTCGAAGCCCATGCCGATCAGCGACCTCACCGCGCGGGGGGTGAGACCGTCGCCGCAGACCTTGTCGCGGGGGAAGGCGGACTTCTCGAGGAGGAGGACGTCGGCACCGGCCTGGGCGAGGTGGTACGCCGTGCTGGCGCCCGCCGGACCTGCTCCGACGACGATGACATCGGCCTGCCGCTCGGGGGCGGTGGTGCCGGTCATTCGTCACCTCTCGGGTCTGCAGATCGAGCCGCTCGTGACCTTGTGAAAACTTTCACGAAGCGGCGCCGCCCAGTCTAGAGGTCCCGTCCAGGTGCCGCACAACGACGGGGAGGAGGGCCTGAGGTCACGCCACCGGCTTGCGGGCACGGTGCAGCGCGACGATGCCGCCGGACAGGTTGCGCCACTCGCAGCCGCCCCAGCCCGCCCCCTGGATCCGGCGCGCGAGCCCCTCCTGGTCCGGCCACGCGCGGATCGACTCGGCGAGGTAGACGTAGGCGTCGGGGTTGGACGACACCGCCCTCGCCACGGTGGGCAGCGCGCGCATCAGGTACTCGACGTAGACCGTGCGGAACGGCGACCAGGTCGGCGAGCTGAACTCGCACACCACCAGCGAGCCGCCCGGCCTGGTGACCCGCAGCATCTCGCGCAGCCCGGCGTCCGGGTCGACGATGTTGCGCAGCCCGAACGAGATCGTCACCGCGTCGAAGGAACCGTCGGCGAAGGGCAGCCGTGTCGCGTCACCGGCGACGAACGGCAGGTCCGGCCGCGCCTGCTTGCCGACCTGCAGCATGCCCAGGCTGAAGTCGCACGGCACCACGAAGGCGCCGTCGTCGGCGAACGGCTGGCTCGAGGTGCCGGTGCCCGCCGCCAGGTCGAGCACCCGCTGTCCTCGCCGGGCGGCCACGGCCCGCCGCACCTCACGGCGCCAGCGCCGGTCCTGGCCGAGTGAGAGCACGTCGTTGGTGACGTCGTAGCGCTTGGCGACGCCGTCGAACATCGCCTGCACGTCGGCGGGGTTCTTGTGCAGGTCGGCGCGGGTCACGTCGCCTCCAGGGGGCTGGGGGTCACGGCCGCCACTGTAGACGGGCGGCGAGCTGCGCCCGGCCGTGGCGTGGGGCGTCGCGCGGGGCGATGACGCCTCGAGCGGGCCCGCCCGTAGGCTGCCTTGTCGTGACGACCAGCCCACTCCCCCGGCGCGACGACGCGCCCGCCCTCGTCGTCCGCACCCGGCGGGTCGACTCGGACGTCCCGCTGACGTCGCTGCTCCCCGAGGGCGAGCCCGCGCACGCCTGGGTGCGCAGGGGCGACGGGCTGGTGGGCTGGGGGGTCGCTGCCGAGGTGCGCACCGGCGGGCCGGACCGCTTCGAGGACGCACAGGACTGGTGGCGCCATCTGCTCGGCGCCGCGCACGTGCGCGACGAGGTGGGGGTGCCCGGGAGCGGCCTGGTGTGCCTCGGGTCGTTCGCCTTCGCCGACGAGCCGGGCGAGAGCGTGCTGCTGGTGCCGCACGTCGTCGTCGGCCGACGCGGCGACGTCACCTGGCTGACCACCGTGACACCCACCGGCGACGTCGCCGACATCGGCAGCGACGTGAGGCTGCGCGAGCACCGGCTGCCGTCCCGGGCCGGGGAGACCATGTATGCCGACGGCGCGCTCAGCGGCGCGGAGTGGCAGACGCGGGTCGCCGAGGCGGTCACCCGCATCGAGGCGGGCGAGGTCGAGAAGGTCGTCCTCGCGCGCGACCTCGTGGCCGAGCTCGAGGCCCCCCTCGACGTACGCCGTCCGCTTGCACGGCTCGCGGACCGCTACCCGACCTGCTGGACCTTCCACGTCGACGGGCTCTTCGGCGCGACCCCGGAGATGCTGGTGCGCCGCGAGCGAGGGCTGGTGACCTCGCGGGTGCTGGCCGGGACCATCCGCCGCACCGGCGACGAGGACCACGACTCGCGCCTGGCCGGGTCGCTCGCCAGGTCGTCGAAGGACCTGGAGGAGCACGAGTACGCCGTGCGCTCCGTCGCCGAGGCGCTCGCGCCGTACTGCTCGTCGCTGACCTACCCGGAGGCGCCCTTCGTGCTGCACCTCCCCAACGTCATGCACCTGGCCACCGACGTGGCGGGGGTCGTCGAGAAGGACGTGACGTCGCTGGCGCTGGCCGAGGCGCTGCACCCGTCGGCGGCCGTGGGTGGCACGCCGACCGCGGCGGCGCTGGAGCTGATCACGCGGCTCGAGGGCATGCAGCGCGGGCGGTACGCCGGCCCCGTCGGGTGGATGGACGCCCGCGGCGACGGCGAGTGGGGCATCGCGCTGAGGGCGGCCGAGGTGTCCGAGGACGGCTGCCGCGTGCGGCTCTTCGCCGGCTGCGGCATCGTCGCGGGCTCCGACCCCGACGCCGAGCTCGCCGAGTCGCAGGCCAAGCTCGTCCCCGTCCGCGACGCCCTCGCCTGACTCCGCTGCGGCTGGCCACATGTAAATCGGGGTCATGGTCGCTCAACATTGGGTGTACCGCTCACTGAGCGACCGCAGCACCGCGCAAGTACGGCGCAGTGCCGCCTCAGGGCGGCAGTTCCCGCCCGCTCGGCCCCCGCGCGTACGGCGTCGGACTTGGTGAGCGCTGCTGACGCTTGCGCGGTGTCACACCCTATGTTGAGCGACCGTAACCCCGATTTACATGCGGAAAGGCCGCGCTCAGATGTCGGTGCCGGGAGCGGGACGGGCGTAGGTGCCGTCGCGCTGGGACATGAAGTCGGCGAAGCGGTCGTCGGCGATGGCGAGGCCGAAGTCGCTGTAGACGCCGTCGTGGATGCCGAGGGTGCGGGGCGCTGCGATGTCGCGGGCGACGTTGAGCAGCTCGGACATCTTCGCCCAGGGCGCGGAGACCGGCGCGCAGTAGACGTCGACCCGCTGGCCGGGCAGCTCGAAGGAGTCGCCGGGGTGGAAGAGCGACGTGCCGCCGGCCGTCACGACGTAGCCGGAGTTGTCGAAGTGCTTGAGCTCGGGGTGGATGATCGCGTGCTTGCGGCCGACCACGCGGACGGCGTAGCCGGCCGCCTCGAGCTCCTGGCCGGGCTCGACGACCGAGACGCGCTCCCCCACCCCGGGGTCGGCCTCGCGGATCTGCTCGGCCACCGCGGCGATCGTCCAGACCGGAGCATCGGTGGCACGCAGGTGCTCCATGGTCCAGTGGTCGGGGTGCTCGTGGGTGACGAGCACGCCCGCCGCCCCGTCCACGGCCTCGGGCGAGGTCAGCACGCCCGGGTCGATGACGAGGTCGCTGCCGTCGTGGGAGAGCCGGACGCAGGCGTGCCCGAACTTCGTGATGCGCACGCAGCCATCCTGCCACCGGGAGCGGTCACCATCCGCGGCCTACGGGGTGAGGACCACCTTGCCCAGGCTGCGGCGGGCCTCGATGTGCGCGTGCGCGTCCGCCGCGCGGTCGAAGGGGTACGTCGAGTCGACGTGCGGCCGCACCCACCCGGCCCCGATGCCCTCGGCGATCTCCTCCAGCCACCCACGGATCTTGTCGACCTCGCCCCACATGTGGCCCAGGTTGACCCCGAAGGCGCCGTGGTTGTCGTTCATCATCGGCACCGGGTGGAACAGCGGCATCATCGCCGCGGTCTTGGCCAGCTGGAGCTTGCCGCGCAGCCCCTGGTTGCTCGAGGCGGCAGAGATGCCGTACATCCCGAGTCGGCCGGTCGGTCGCAGCACGCTGCGGGACTTGCGGAAGCTCTCACCCCCCATCGGGTCGATGACGAGCTCGACGCCCAGGCCGTCGGTGAGGTCACGCACCTCGCGCACCCAGTCGCCGGTGCGGTAGTCGACCGCGTCGTCGAGACCGCGCTCGCGGAGGAAGTCGTGCTTGCCCGCGCTGGAGGTGCCGATCGTGCGGGCACCGAGGTGTCGTGCGATGTCGAGGGAGGCGAGCCCCACGCTGGAGCCGGCGTTCTGGATCAGCACGGTGTCGCCGGCGCGGAGGCCGCCTTGGACGACGAGCAGCTGCCAGGCGGTGGCGTAGGCCACGGGGATGGACGCGGCCTCGGCGTGGGACAGCCCCGGCGGCATGACGAAGACCTGCTCGGTCGGCACGTTGAGGCCGCTGCTGTAGCCGCCGAAGCGGGTCAGGCCGAAGACGTCCTGCCCGACCAGCGCCTCCTCCGTGCCTCGACCGACCGCGCGCACGGTGCCGGAGAACTCGTAGCCCACCACGCACGGAAGTGGCGGCGCATCGGGGTAGAGCCCCTGCCTGGCGAGGATGTCGGCGAAGTTGATGCCGGCCGCCAGCACCTCGACCTGGACCTCGCCGTCGCCCGGGGCCTCGAGCCGCGACGGGCGGGTCTGCAGCCGCTCGGGGCCGCCGGCGGCGGTGATGACGACCTGGGTGATGTCCATCGCCCCATCATCCCGACCGGCCCCGACACTCACGGCGTGGTGGTGCCGCTCGCTCCCACCAGGCCGCGGATCGCCTCCTCCAGCGCGCGCCGGTCGTCACGTCGTACGACGGCCTCGACGACCTCGATGCCCCCAGCCGGTGACGACAGCGCGTGGCGCAGGGCGGCCCGCGACCGCACCTGCAGGTGCGGCACGCGCAGCCCGGCGCACAGCGACGCGAGGTCGGCGCCGTGCGGCGTGGCGAAGACACGCTCGAAGGACTGCTCGTGCTCGGCCGCGCCCTGCTCCAGCAGGGCGAAGATGCTGCCCCCGTCGTCGTTGACGACGACCACGGTGAGGTCGGGGCGAGGTTCGTCGGGACCGATCGCCAGCGCAGTCAGGTCGTGGAGGAAGGTCACGTCACCAACCAGGGCGAAGGCACGAGAGCTGTGCGGGCGCCCCAGCGCGGCCCCGATCGCCGAGGAGAGGGTGCCGTCGATGCCGGACAGGCCACGGTTGGCGGCGACCATGCGCCGCTCGCCCGGCTCGTAGCGCGGCACCATCAGGTCGAGGTCGCGCACCGGGTTGGAGGAGCCGACGAAGAGCAGCCCCTCGGCCGGCAGCGCGGCAGCCACCTCGCCGGCCACGTGGTGGGGCGTGAGGTCGGCCCAGCCGTCGAGCAGCGCATCGAGGCCGGCCGACAGCGAGGCGTCGCGCTCGCGCCACTCGGTGAGCCACGCACTGACGGGCGGGCGCGCGGCCTCGGCTCCCCGCGCGGACCAGCGCGGCTCCGTGCCCTCGAGGACCGCAGCCCTCACCACCCGTGAGACCCCGTGGCCGGGGTCCGCCCAGCGACCGGGCCCGGCATGATCGGGGACGAGGCCGACGACCTCGATGTCGGTGCGCGACAGCAGGTCGGTGACGGGTCGGGACAGCGTGGGGTGCCCCGCCAGCACCACCTGCTCCACCCGGCCGGCCAGGTCGGGATCGGTCAGCAGCAGCCGGTAGGTGCGGATCGCGTTGTCACCGGTGCGTGAGCCGCTCGACGGCTCCGCGAGCAGCGGCCAGCCACTCGCCTCGGCCAGGAACCGCGCGGGCGGGCCGGCGTCGTCACCCGCCACCACGACCGTGCGCTCCCTGTCGGCCAGCGGCTCGAGCGCAGGTGCCGGCCGGTCCGGCGCCGCCGTCCACGTGTGGGCGTCGGGCCGGCCGTCGATCGCGGTCGACCACCCGTCGGCGATCTCGGGCGTCAGCGGTGCGTCGAGCTGCACGTTGAGGTGCACCGGGCCGCGGCCGGTCTCGGCCCTGCCCGCCGCGGTGATCAGCATGCGCGCCACCGTGGACCTCCACGCGACCACCTGCTCACGCTCGCGACGGCCTGGCACCGCAGCCGGCAGGTCGAGGGAGGCACGCAGCGCCGACCCGAAGATCCCGGGCTGCTCGGTGGTCTGGTTGGCCCCGGTGTGCCGCAGGTGCGCGGGTCGGTCGGCCGTGACCACGACGAGCGGGATGCCGCTGTGGTGCGCCTCGAGCACCGCGGGGTGCAGGTTGGCCACGGCGGTGCCACTGGTGGTCAGCACCGCCGCGGGGCGTCGCGACGTCCGGGCGAGGCCCAGCGCGAGGAAGGCCGCGGTCCGCTCGTCGAGGCGGGTGTGCAGGGTGAGCCGCTCACGCGCCGCCTCGTCGTACGCCGCCAGCGCTAGCGGTGCCGAGCGCGAGCCCGGGCTCAGCACGAGGTGGCGCACGCCGCCGCGCACCAGCTCGTCGACGAGGGTGCGCGCGAGCGCGGTGGCGGCGTTGCGGGGGACGTCCATCACCGCCCACTCTTCCTCATCGGCCGGCCTGCCGGACGATCTCCGAGACGGCAGCCAGTCGCTCCTGCCAGTGCTCGGCACGCTCGGCCGGGACCGCCAGCCGCGCGAGCGCAGCGTCGTCCACCTGGACCGGCCGCACCGGCAGCAACCCCTGCACCGGCAGCAGCGGCTCGGCCGTCACGTCGTCCTCCAGCAGCTGCACGGTCGCGAGCCCACAGGCGTGCGGCAGCGCGGGCAGCGCGGCCGCCAGGGCGACGCCGGCCGCGATGCCCACGCTGGTCTCCAGCGCGCTGCTCACCACCACCGGCATCCCGATCTCCTCGGCGATCCGCAGGCAGGCGCGCACGCCGCCCAGCGGCTGCACCTTGAGCACCGCGACGTCGGCCGCCCCGAGGTCGCGCACCCGGTAGGGGTCCCCGGCGCGGCGGATCGACTCGTCCGCGGCGACCGGCACGTCCACGCGCCGGCGCACCTGGGCGAGCTCCTCCACGGTGGCGCACGGCTGCTCGACGTACTCCAGGCCGCCGGCGGCCCTGTCGAGGCGGCGTACAGCGGCCACGGCCTCGTCCACGGACCAGCCCCCGTTGGCGTCGATGCGTACGGCGCCGCGGGGCCCGAGCGCGTCGCGCACCGCCTCCAGCCGCGCCTCGTCCTCCGCCAGGCTCTGCCCCTGCTCGGCGACCTTCACCTTGGCGGTGGTGCAGCCGCCGTCGGTGACGATGCGGTGCGCCGTGACGCCGTCGACCGCCGGCACCGTCACGTTCACGGGCACCTGGTCGCGGACCGGCTCCGGCCAGTCGCCGGCCGCCGCCTCGCGCGCCGCGCGGAGCCAGGGGGCGCACTCCTCCGGCTCGTACTCCAGGAAGGGGCTGAACTCCCCCCACCCCGCCTCACCGCGGAGCAGCACCACCTCGCGTGAGGTGAGTCCGCGGAAGCGCTGCCGCAGGGCGACCCGCACCACGACCGGCGGCGTCACCGCGGGCCGACGTTCCCCGTGCCCACCAGGTCGCGCACGGCCGCGCGGTCCAGCTTGCCGTTGGTCGTGCGGGGCAGCTCGTCGACGACCACCACCGCACGCGGAGCCCACTCGCGGGGCTCGACCAGCTCCCGCAGCCGGGTGAGGTCGGGTGCATCCCCGCTCTCCGTCACCACGACGGCGGTGACCTGCTCGCCCCACTCCGCGTGAGGTACGGCGACCACCGCGACGTCGCGCACGCCGGGGGCCTTGGCCAGCATCTGCTCGACCGCGAGACCGGGCACGTTGAGCCCGCCGCTGACGACGACCTGGTCACGGCGCCCGAGCACGTGGAGCCGCCCGTCGGCGTCGAGGCGCCCCAGGTCCGCGGTGCGGAGCCACCCGCGACTCCAGATCGCCTGCCCCGCGAGCTCGTCGCTCCCGCCCTGACCGTCGCCGTAGCCGTCGAAGAGCACCGAGCCCGTGAGCAGGATCTCGCCGTTCTCGTCGATCTTGATGCCGACCCCGTCGAGCGGGTAGCCGTCGTAGACGCAGCCGCCGCAGGTCTCCGACATGCCGTAGGTCATCACCACCCTGACCCCCGCGTCCTCCGCCTCCCGACGGCGCTCGGGGTCCATCGGGCCGCCGCCGACGAGCACCGCGTCGAGCTCGGTGAGCGGCCCGACCTGGTCGCGGTCCAGCAGTCGCACCAGCTGGGTGGGCACGACGGAGGCGTAGCGGCGGGCGCCGGTCATCGCGGCGACGGCGCCGGCCCAGTCGTCGCCGTCGAGCACCACCGGCTGCTCCCGCGCCCTGACGTTGCGGTAGAGCACCTGGAGGCCGGCGACGTGCTGCGGGGAGAGCGCGAGCAGCCACTGGCCGCGCCCGCCGAGGTAGCCGTGCGTGGCGTCGACCGAGGCGCGCATGGCCGCGCGGGACAGGACGACGCGCTTGGGTCGACCGGTCGAGCCGCTGGTCTCGACGACGACCGGTGGAGGGGTGGTCGTCCGGTCCCACTCCCGGAGCAGCTCGGCCAGCTCGAGCGGACCGCCCGAGACAGGGTGCAGGTGTGCCACGGCGACAACCTAACCAACCCGGGCACGCCTGCAACGCAATGGGAGGATCGGTGCCATGGCCTCATTCTCCGACTGGCTCGCGGGCTCCCGCCCCCGCACGCTCGCCGCCGCGGTCGCGCCCGTGTTCGCGGGCACCGGCGTCGCGGCGTACGAGGACTCGGAGGTGTGGTGGAAGGCGCTGCTGGCGCTGGTGGTCGCGCTGGCGCTGCAGGTGGGCGTCAACTACGCCAACGACTACTCCGACGGCGTCCGGGGCACCGACGACGAGCGGACCGGTCCGATGCGGCTCGTCGGCTCGGGCCGGGTCCCGCCCGCGACCGTCAAGCGAGCGGCGTTCCTGGCCTTCGCGGTGGCAGCAGTGGCGGGGCTGGTGCTCGCCGCGACCACCGCGTGGTGGCTGGTGCTGGTGGGGCTGGTCTGCATCGCGGCGGCGTGGCTCTACACCGGGGGCCCGCGTCCCTACGGCTACATCGGTCTCGGCGAGGTCATGGTCTTCGTGTTCTTCGGGCTGGTCGCCGTGGTGGGCACCACCTACGTGCAGACCGAGACGTTCCCCGCCGCTGCCTGGTACGCCGGCGTGGGCGTCGGGGTCCTCGCCTGCGCGATCCTCGTGGCCAACAACCTGCGTGACATCCCCACCGACGCTGCAGCGGGGAAGAGGACCCTGGCGGTCAGGCTGGGCGAGGCACGCACCCGCGCGTTGTTCGCGCTCCTCATGCTGGCGGCGGCGGTGGCCCTGGTGGGCATCGCGCTCGCCACCACCTGGTGGGTGATGCTCGGCGCCGTCTACGTGCTCCCCGCCGCGATGGCGGTGCGCGTCGTGCTCCGAGGGTCGCGAGGCGCCGACCTCGTGCCGGTGCTGCAGCTGGCCGGAGCCGCCGAGCTGCAGTACGCGCTGGGTGCCTCGGTCGGGCTACTGGTCGGCGGAGGACTCGGTATCTGAGGACGGGGGGCGCTCCTCCTCGCGGTCGCGTCGTGCCGCCACGGCTCTGTCTGCCCGTGCCTGCACCGACGCCGCGAAGCGGTCCCTCAGGTCACGCAGCAGCCACGCCGAGACCAGCACCGACAGGACCGCCGCGAGCAGCAGCGGCCAGAGCACCGGCACGTCCTCGCCCCCGTTGATCACCCAGAAGAGGCCGAAGGACAGCACCGCGCAGGCGCCGAAGACCGCGAAGCGTGCGGCGGTGTAGACGAGGAACTCCTTCACGCGGCCACCCTAGGGTCGCTGCGGCAGCAGCGCCTTGGCGGGCCGCCCTAGGCTGGGTGCGTGATCAAGGTGCTGCTCGTGGTCGCGTTGCTCGGGGCGTTCGTCTACGCGCTGGTGTGGACGATCGAGCGCCGGCGCACCGTCGGCCGCTCCGGCCCCCGTCGTCGGACCCGCCCGAGGACGGTGGCCCCCGACGACGACGAGGACTTCCTCCGGTCGCTGCACCCCGAGCGTGAGCCCGACGAGGACGACGGGCCGGAGACGGGTCCGGAGGGCCCCAAACCCCGGTCCTGAGCTCGCCCGGCGGGGGGTCAGGCGTAGGAGTGCATGCTCCCGCCGCCGAAGAAGAAGTTGATCCCGACGAAGTTGAACAGCAGCGACGCGAAGCCGATGAGCGCCAGCCAGGCGGCGGCCCGCCCCTTCCACCCCGCGGTCGCCCGGGCGTGCAGGTACGCCGCGTAGCAGACCCACGTGATGAAGGCCCAGACCTCCTTGGGGTCCCAGTTCCAGTAGGAGCCCCAGGCGTACTCGGCCCAGATCGGGCCGGCGATGAGCACCGCGAAGGTCCAGATCGGGAAGCCCACGGCGTGCACGCGGTAGGCGAAGCGGTCGAGGGGCTCGCTCCCGGGCAGCATGCTCATCAGGCCCGCCAGCCGCGGCCTGTCCCCCACCCGCTCCTTGACCAGGTAGACGATCGAGGCGAGCGCCCCGAGCACGAAGGCACCGGTCGAGACGATCGCGGCGCCGACGTGGATCACCAGCCAGTAGGAGTGCAGCGCCGGCACCAGCGGCCCGGCGTCCTGCGCCAGCAGCAGGTTGGCGGCCATCAGCGTCACCACCTCGAAGGCCGTGACGAAGAGTCCCAGCCACCGGAGGTCGAGGCGGCGCAGCAGCGCGAGGTAGACCAGCGTCACCAGCAGGGTGCCGGTCAGGGTGAACTCGTACATGTTGCCCCACGGGACCCGCGCGTCCTCGGTGGCGAACGCCCGGCTCACCACGCCCAGGAGGTGCAGGAGACCGGCCACGACGGTGAGGGCGACGCCGATCCGCCCGCTCGCCTCGACCTTGAGCTCCCAGCGCTCGATCGCGGCACGGTCAGGGACGTCGTGGCCCTCCGACGGTGCTGCTCCGGGGGCCGCGGCGCCGACCGCCACCGGGCTCTCGCGGCGTGCGGCCACCGCGGCGGGGCGGCTCAGCGAGCGCGCCCACTCGGCGATGTGGGCCACCATCGCCAGCACGTAGACGACCGAGGCGAACATGATCGCCCGGTCGCTGACGATCGCTGCGTCCGCTGGACTCACGGCTGCTCCTCCCTGCCGGGCGACGTCGCGCCCGGTCCTGTGGCCGGTCCAGTATCCGGGGGCCCATTATCCGGAAGCGGGGTGCCGGAGACCAAGCCGGCCACCGTGCGCACCTCGTCACCCAGCGCACCGGTCACCGTCGTGCGGTCGAGGCCGCCGACCTGCACGGCCGTGCCGCCGGCCACCGGGACGAGCCGCACCCACACCCGACGCCGGCGGATGAACAGTGAGCCCATGAGCCCCAGCAGTCCGGCGCTGATCGCGATGAGCGTGCCGTTCTTGGCCGGGGAGTGACTGACCTGCAGCTTGACCCAGCGCTGCCACCCGTCGAGCTGCACCGTGCCCAGCCCGTCGGGGAGCTCGACCGCGCGCCCGGGGGACAGGATGATCTGCAGCGGCTTGCCGTCGTCGTCGAGGACCGGCTCCATGCGGTCGGTGTCGAGCTCGTAGACCGACTGCGGCACGCCGTCGTCCATGCCGAGGTCGCCGGCGTAGGCCTGCAGCGCGACGCCGGGGTTGAGGGCGTCGGGGAACGCGGAGTAGACCCCGCGGTCCTCGTCGGCGGCGAAGGTCGGGAGGAAGACCCCGTCGAGCCCGATCTGCTGCGGCTCGCCCTCGGGAGCCTTGACGACGCCGAACGACGCGAAGCTCGCGTCCTGCGGCAGGAAGACGGTGGGGCCGGAGTACACCTCCTTGCCCTCGCCGTCGGTGACCGTGATGACCGGGGCGTAGCCGTGCCCGACGAGGAACACGCTCACCCCGTCGAGGACCAGCGGGTGGTTCACGCGGATGCGCTCGGTGCGGCTCGGCGCTCCCGGCTCCTCCTCGTAGCGCAGGTCGGCGTGGAAGGACTCGGGCTGCCCGCGGTGGCTTCCCTCGGTGACGAACTCAGCCTGGAAGTCATCGACGGTGAAGTGGAGCGGCGGGAGGTCCTGGGGGTCGAAGAGCGTGCCCGGCTGGAAGGTGTCGTACTGCGGGACCAGGTTGCTGAAGCCGCGCCCGACCGGCACCACGACACCGCCCTTGTAGCCGAACATCTGCCCGACCGCGAACAGCACCAGCACGGCCACGACCGCCAGGTGGAAGAGGAGGTTGCCGGCCTCACGCAGGTAGCCGCGCTCGGCCGAGACGGCCACCGCACCCGACGGCTCGACCACCGGCGGAGCCAGCCGGTAGCGGCGCCTGCCGAGCACCTCGGTGGCCCGCACCACCGTCGCGTCGAGCGTCTCGGCGGTCCGGCTCTCTGCGTGCCCGGGCAGCCGGGCGAGGTTGCGGGGTGCGGCCGGCGGCGCGGCCCGCATCGTGCGCCAGTAGACGCCGAGCCTCGGGATGATGCAGCCCACCAGGGACACCATCAGCAGCAGGTAGATCGCGGAGAACCACACCGAGCCGTAGACGGAGAAGAGACCGAGACGGTCGTAGACGGGCGCCAGGTCGGGGTGCTGGGCTCGCCACTGCGCCACCCGCGTCGCGTCGACGCCCTCCTGGGGGACGACCGACCCGGGCACGGATCCGAGAGCGAGCAGGAGCAGCAGCACGAGCGCGGTGCGCATCGACGTCAGCTGCCGCCACGTCCAGCGGACCAGCTCACGGGGGGTGAGCGCGGGAGGACGGCTCGGGGGTGCGGCCTCGCGCTCGCCGACGGCCGTCACACGCTCACTCCGTAGCCGGAGGCCCATCCACGGATGTCGGCGACGAGGACGTCCCACCAGCCGGTCATGAGCAGCAGGCCCACCATCACGAGCATGGCGCCGCCCACGCGGGTCACCCACTGCTGGTGGCGCCGCACCCAGCGCACCGCGCCGAGGGTGTGGCGGTAGGCGAGCCCCAGCAGGATGAACGGCAGCCCGAGGCCGAGCGAGTAGGCCACGCTGAGAGCGACGCCGCGTCCGACGGTGCCCTCGCTGATGGCGAGCGACTGCACCGCGATGATGGTCGGCCCCAGGCATGGTGTCCATCCGATGGCGAACAGCAGCCCCAGCAGGGGCGCCGCACCCAGACCCACGGCGGGCATGGCGTGGACGCGCAGGTCACGCTGCAGCCAGGGCAGCCCCATGAAGACCAGCCCGACCACGACCGTGACCGCCCCGAGCACCACGCTGATCGTGCCCTTGTACTCCCACAGCCAGGCCCCGAGGGCGCCGGTGGTGACCCCGACGACGACGAACCACGCCGTGAACCCGAGCACGAACAGCGTGGTGCCCGCGAGCATCCGGCCCCGGCGGGCGTGCTCCAGGTCGGCACCGGACAGACCGGTGGCGTAGGAGACGTAGCCGGGGAGCAGCGGCACCACGCAGGGCGAGAGGAAGCTGACCAGGCCGGCGGCCGCGGCCACCGGCAGCGCGACCAGCATGGTGCCGCTGGTCACCTGCTCCACGAACCAGTCGGCGACGTTCACGCGTCCTCCGCTGATCGGAGGTCGCGCGGCACCTTCAGCTGCTTGCCGGTGATCTCCTCGAGCACGCCGTACAACGTGGGGAGGTCGGCCTCACCGAGGATCCGCGCGGCCACCCGCCCCTCGGCGTCGACGAAGACGAAGCTCGGGATGCTCATCGGCGGCAGCGTGCCGCGGAAGGCGAGCATGGTGCGCCCGTCCTCGTCGTAGATCGAGTCGTAGGGGACGTCGAAGCGCTCCAGGAAGCGGCGTACGTCGACCTTGTTGCGGTCGCGGGCGTCGATGCCCAGGAAGGCCACCCCGTCGTCCTCGAGGTCACGTGCGGCCGCGGCCAGCCCGGGAGCCTCGGCGCGGCACGGTGCGCACCACGAGCCCCACACCGGGATCACCACCGCCTTGCCCGCGTGGTCGTCCAGCGAGACCGGCTTCCCGTCGACGGTCTCGCCGGCGACCTCACCCTCGGGGGCGCTGCGCTCGCCCTCGGGGAGCACCGAGACCGCGCCGTTGGCGGTGACGAAGCCCTGGTCGCCCGAGCTCAGCTCCACCCCGCCGCAGCCGGCGAGCGTCGCCACCGACAGCACGGCCGCCACGACGGCCACACCGCCCGCGGCGGGCCGCGGTCGCGCGGGACGGCGCCGACCCGGGCGCCGAGCAGGGAGGGGCGAGGTCACGTCTCGGAGCCGGACGGCTCCCCCTCCGGCTTGCCCTCGTCGGGCGCGCCACCGGCCGAGAAAGGCGCGTTGCGGTCCCTGACCGGGATCAGGTCACCGGCCGGTTCGGAGTAGCTGACCCGGACCAGCTCGTCGCCCTCGAACCACAGCGAGGTCAGGCTGCACAGCGTGCACTGGCGCTTGCGCGGGTCGTGCAGGAAGGAGCGTCGCTTCTCCGCGTGCATCCGGGTGATCCAGATCGGGAGCTGGTGCGAGACGAGCACCGCCTCGTGCCCGTCGGCGACGTGGCGGACGTCGTTGATCGCGGCCACCATGCGAGCGACGACCTGCTTGTAGGGCTCGCCCCACGAGGGCCGGAAGGGGTTCCAGAGGTGGGGCCATGTCATCGGGTCACGCAGGGCGCTCTTGCCGGGGAACGTCTTGCCCTCGAAGACGTTGCTGGACTCGATCAGCCGCTCGTCGGTCCGGATCTCGAGCCCGAGGACCTTGGCCAGGGGCTTCCCCGTCTGCTGGGCGCGCTCCAGGGGCGAGGACCAGATGTGGGTGATGTCGCGGTCGCCGACGGCCTCACCGATCCGCTCGGCCATGCGCTGGCCGAGGTCGGAGAGCAGGTAGCCGGAACGACGGCCGTACAGGATGCCCGTGGGGTTGTACACCTCTCCGTGGCGCAGCAGGTGGACGATCGTGCTCATGCGGTCCTCTCGGGTACGGCGGCCGCGGCGCGGGCGGCGGAGGGGAGGGCGGCCAGGATGCGGTCGACGGCGGCGTCGTCGTGCGCAGCCGACAGGAACCACGCCTCGAAGGCGCTCGGGGGCAGGTGCACGCCCTGGTCGAGCATCGCGTGGAAGAAGGCGGCGAAGCGGTCGAGCCGCTGCGCGGACGCACCGTCGAAGTCGGTGACCGCGGTGACGTCGTCGCGGTCGGTGAAGAAGACGCTGAACATCGTGCCGTCCGCCTGCACGAGGTGCGGCACGCCCGCAGCGCCCAGGGCCTCCGCGACGCCGTCCCGGACCACCCGCCCGACGCGGAGGAGGTGGTCGTAGACGTCGTCGGTGGCCAGCCGGAGCGTGGTCAGGCCGGCGGTCGCCGCCACCGGGTTCCCGGACAGCGTGCCGGCCTGGTAGACCCCGCCCTCCGGTGCCAGCTGCGACATCACGTCGGCCCGCCCGCCGAAGGCGGCGGCCGGGAAGCCGCCACCCATCACCTTGCCGAAGGTCATCAGGTCGGGCCGCCAGCCCTCGACGGCCCCGTCCAGGCCCCACCGGCCGTTGCGGTGCACGCGGAAGCCGGTCATGACCTCGTCGGAGACGAAGAGCGCCCCGTGCCGGGTGCAGGTCTCGGCAAGGAACCCGTTGAAGCCCGGCTCGGGCGGCACCATGCCCATGTTGCCCGGCGCGGCCTCGGTGACCAGGCACGCGATGCGGTCGCCGTGCTCGGCGAAGACCTTCTCGACCGCCGTCCGGTCGTTGTAGGGGAGCACCAGCGTGTGGGCGGTGAAGTCCGCGGGCACGCCGGGGGTGCCCGGCACCGCGAAGGTCGCCAGCCCGGAGCCGGCCGAGGCGAGCAGGGAGTCGACGTGCCCGTGGTAGCAGCCGGCGAACTTCACGACCACGTCGCGGCCGGTGAAGCCGCGCGCCAGCCTGATCGCCGACATCGTCGCCTCGGTGCCCGACGAGACCAGCCGCACCTTCTCGATCGGCGTGCGGGCGACCAGCTCGGTGGCCAGCTCCACCTCCGCCGGGGTCGGCGTGCCGTACGACGTGCCGCGCGCCGCCGCCGCGGCGACCGCCGCCACCACCTCCGGGTGCGCGTGGCCGAGCAGCATCGGGCCCCACGAGCAGATGAGGTCGACGTACTCGTTGCCGTCGACGTCGTAGAGGTAGGCGCCCTGGGCCCGCTCGATGAAGCGTGGCGTGCCGCCCACCGCGTTGAACGCCCGGACCGGCGAATTCACCCCGCCCGGGGTGACCTCGTGCGCGCGGCGGAACAGCGCGGCGGAGGCGTCCGTGCCGGGGATCTCCGCAGATGGGGTGGTCACCGCGCCATTGTCCCTGACGCCCGAAGGCAGTCCGGCCTCGGTCCGGCTCACGGCGGCGGTCTAGTCCGTGCGGTTTGGGCGGGGTGGTTGTTGGTCAGATGTCTCATATGCCGGGGCAGGTCGGACACATCGCCCCTATGCTCCGGTGTGAGGTAGCGCACTCCAGCACCTCCAGGGGGCTCCAGACCTGATCTGACCAGCGATTTGACGTAACCCGGGGTGGGTACAGGTCGTTGCACAGGTCACGGAGGGAGTAATCCCGGCCACAACGCACGTCCGGACCGGGCACACATAGGAGAGAGCATTCAATGAGCAACCGCATGACCAGGTGGCAGAAGGCGTCCGCCCTGATCCCACTGGCCCTGCTGTCCGGCGCCTGGACCGCCAGCCTGGCTGTCTCCAGCGCCACCGCTGAGGAAGAGGGCACGGGCCAGCTGCCTGACGGCAGCACCGTCCCCAGCGAGGCCATCGACGACCCCGCCAGCATCTCCGCGCCCGGCCAGATCGCTCCCGGCGTGCCCTCGGGCAGCGCCGACAAGGTGCTCTCCAGTGCCTCGACCAACGGCATCCCGGCGGCCGCGCTCGCGGCGTACCAGCGTGCCGCCCAGGTCATCGACACCGCCGACGCCTCGTGCAACATCGAGTGGCCCCTCGTGGCGGCCATCGGTCGCGTGGAGTCCAACCACGGCACCTACGGCGGCAACCGCCTGACCTCCGAGGGTGTCTCCACCCCCGGCATCATCGGCATCCCGCTCGACGGCAGCAACGGCACCGCCGAGATCAGCGACACCGACGCCGGCCAGTACGACGGCGACAAGCGGTTCGACCGCGCGGTCGGTGCCATGCAGTTCATCCCCTCCACGTGGTCCGTGGTGGGCGTCGACGGTGACGGCGACGGCGAGCGCAACCCGCAGGACATCGACGACGCCGCCCTCGCGACGGCCGTCTACCTGTGCTCGGGCGACGAGAACCTCGGCACCCGCGAGGGCCAGGAGTCGGCGGTCTACCGCTACAACCACAGCGACGAGTACGTCGAGCTGGTGCTCTCGATCATGGACGCCTACGCGGCCGGCGACTACACCGCCACCCCGAACTCCTCCACCGGCAGCACCACCTTCACCCCGGCGTACGGCGACTCGGTCATCAGCAACAAGGCCGGCGGCGTCCGCGGCTACAAGGGCCCCCGCGAGCAGCGCAGCACCTCGGGTGGCGGCGGCTCCTCCAGCGGCGGCAGCGGTGGCACCTCCACGGGTGGCACCGGTGGCACCGGCGGCACCGACACCCCGATCGAGGCCGCCGTCCGGTGGCGACAGCGGCGGCGACGCCCTCTCCGACACGGTCGAGAAGTCGGCCGACACCGTCCAGAAGACGACGGACGGCGTCAAGAAGGCCGTCGAGGACGCGACCGGCGGAGGCGGGGGCTCCGTCAGCAACTCGCTGACCTACGCCGAGGCGAAGGCCAAGTGCCTGGCCGACAACGTCAGCCTCCTCAACCTAGAGCTGCATCAACGACCTGATGTGACCCGGCGAGCGAGGCCCGGACCGCAAGGTCCGGGCCCTCGTCGTCCGCTGCGGAAGTGGCGGGTGGGGCGCGTTCGAGGCCCGCAAAGCCGTCGCTTCCCGCCACAAAGTGAGGGCGTAGGCCCAGACCCGCCACAAGTCCGGGCCGCGTTCGTCGCTGCTTGTGACGCCACCAGGCAGACGCCGGCGGTCCTACCGCAGCCAGTCGGCCGCTTCCAGCGCCCAGTAGGTGAGCACGACGTCCGCGCCGGCCCGGCGGATGCTGGTGAGGGTCTCGAGCACCGCGGCGCGGCGGTCGATCCAGCCGCGCTCGGCGGCGGCCTCGACCATGGCGTACTCGCCTGAGATGTTGTACGCCGCCACGGGCACGCCGACCGCCTCGCGCACGTCACTCAGCACGTCGAGGTAGGCCAGGGCCGGCTTCACCATGACCATGTCCGCACCCTCGGCCTGGTCCAGCAGCGCCTCACGGACTCCCTCGCGGCGGTTGCGCGGGTCCTGCTGGTAGGTGCGCCGGTCGCCCTGCAGGCTCGAGTCGACGGCCTCGCGGAAGGGGCCGTAGAAGGCGGAGGCGTACTTCGCGGAGTAGGCCAGGATCGAGACCGCCTGGTGGCCGGCATCGTCGAGGGCGGAGCGCACCGCGGCCACCTGCCCGTCCATCATCCCGCTCGGCCCGACCACGTCCACGCCTGCCTCGGCCTGCGCGACCGCCATCCGGCCGTAGACCTCCAGGGTGCGGTCGTTGTCGACGTCGCCCTTGGCGTCGAGCACCCCGCAGTGGCCGTGGTCGGTGAACTCGTCGAGGCACAGGTCGGCCATGACCGGGAGGGCGTCGCCCACCTCCCCCGCCACGTCGGCGATCGCGACGTTGAGGATGCCGTCGGCGGCGCAGCCCCCGGAGCCCTCGGCGTCCTTGGTCTCCGGGATGCCGAACAGCATGATGCCCCCGAGTCCGCACTCGGCCGCCTCGGCCGCGCACTTGCGCAGGGTCTCGCGGGTGTGCTGGACCACCCCGGGCATGCTGCTGATCGGCTGTGGCTCCGTCGCGCCCTCGCGCACGAAGAGCGGCAGCACGAGCTGCCGGGGCGCCAGCTCGGTCTCGGCGACCAGCTCGCGCAGCCCCGGCGTACGCCGGAGTCGCCGCGGACGGACCACCGGGCCCTCAGGGCTGCTGGCGCTCATGGTCGGAGCCTACGGCGCGTGCTTCCCACGCGAAACCGGCACTTCCCACACGTTGCAACCCGTGGGAAGTGCTCGGTTTCCCATGTGAACATGGGAAACCGACGACCAGAGCCCCTACCGCCGGCGGGGGGTGGGCTTGCGCTCGGAGGGCTTGGTCACGGGCAGACCGGCCTCGAGCATCTCGGCCCGGCGGGAGGCGCCGACGGAGGCGAGCGCCTCCGCGATCGCCTCGGCCGAGGGCTCCTCGGCCATGGCGTCGACGCGCAGCCCGTGCTCCTCCGCGGTCTTCGCGGTCTGCGGCCCGATCACCGCGATCACCGTCGAGGGGTGCGGCTTGCCGGCGATGCCGACGAGGTTGCGCACCGTCGAGGAGGAGGTGAAGACCACCGCGTCGAACCTGCCGGTCTTGATCGCCTCGCGCACCGGCGCCGGCGGCGGGGCTGCCCGGACGGTGCGGTAGGCGGTGACGTCGTCGACCTCCCAGCCCAGCTCGACGAGCCCGGCGGAGAGCGTCTCGGTGGCGATGTCGGCGCGGGGCAGGAAGACGCGGTTGATGGGGTCGAGCACCTCGTCGTACTCCGGCCAGTCCTCGAGGAGCCCGCGAGCGGACTGCTCACCGGTGGGAACGAGGTCGGGGCGCAGGCCCCAGGCCTCGAGCGATGCCGCGGTCTTGTCGCCGACGGCAGCGATCTTGAGGCCGGAGAAGGCGCGGGCGTCGAGGCCGTACTCGTCGAACTTCTCCCGCACCGCCTTGACCGCGTTGACCGAGGTGAAGGCGACCCAGTTGTAGCGGCCCTCCACCAGTCCGCGGACCGCCTTGTCCATCTGCTGCGGGTTGCGCGGCGGCTCCACCGAGATGGTGGGCACCTCCTCCGGCGTGGCGCCGTAGGAGCGCAGCCGCTCGGACAGCGAGGCCGCCTGCTCCTTGGTGCGGGGCACCAGCACCCGCCAGCCGAAGAGCGGCTTGGTCTCGAACCACGAGAGCGTGCCGCGGGCGGCCACCACGTCGCCGACGACGGTGACGGTCGGCTCCACGACGCCCGCGTCCGCGGCGTCTGCGGCGATGTCGGCCAGCGTGGAGACCACGGTGCTCTGGGTGGTCGAGGTGCCGGTGCTGGTCATCGCGACGGGGGTCTCCGGGCCGCGGCCGGCGTCGACCAGGGCGGCGGCGATCTCGCCGATGGAGCCCAGCGCGTCGAGCAGCACCAGCGTCTTGTCGTCGGCGTACCACTCCCAGTCGACCTTGGCCGACGCACAGGAGATCACCGCGATCTCGCGGTCGCGACGGGTGGTCAGCGGGATGCCGGCGTACGCCGGGACCGCGAGCGCGGCGGCGACGCCCGGCACCACCTCGAAGGAGAAGCCGGCCTTGACGCAGCCCTGGGCCTCGTCGGCGCCGCAGCTGTAGAGGAACGGGTCGCCGCTGATGAGCCGGACCACGCGCCGTCCGCTGCGGGCGTGCTTGACGACCGCCTTGGCGCGGTTGGCGGGGGTGAGCGGCTGGCCGGACGCGCTGCGCGCGACCTCGACGATCTCGGGGACCCCGGGGGCCGGGACGACGTGGCCGTCCGGGTCGGTGACCGTCAGCGCCGGGACGCCGAGCACGCGGCGGACGAGCTCCTCGTGCTCGGGCGCCTCGGTCAGCACGACCTCGGCGCGACGGATCACCTCACTGGCACGGACGGTCAGCAGGTCGGGGTCACCTGGCCCGGTGCCCACGAACGCCACGTGTCCGGCGGGGAGCGCGGAGACGGCGGCTGCGGTGGGGGTCTTCTTGGCGGTGTTGCTCACGATGTGCCTTCTAGCTCGGGTGGCGTGCGGATGTGCGGGCGCGTCGGCGCGCTGGCCGTCACGTCGGCGGACGTGACGGCCACGGTCAGGGCGGACCGTTCATGAGCTCGGCGGCGCCGTCCTCGAGCATCTCCTTCGCGAGGCGCTCGCCGGTGCCCTGCGGGTCGCGGACGTCGCCGGTGGCCGACATGCGGATGCTCAGCGCGCCGTCCTCGGACATCACGACCGCGCGCATCCACAGCTCCGGGCCCTCGTCGCCCTCGACGACCTCGGCGAGGGCGCCGACCGGCGCGCTGCAGCCAGCCTCGAGGGTGGCCAGCAGGGACCGCTCGGCGGTCACCGCGGTGCGGGTGTGCGGGTCGTCGAGGGCGGCGGCGACCGCGTCCGCGAGCTCGTGGTCGTCGGCGCGGCACTCGACCGCCAGCGCACCCTGGCCGGGTGCCGGGAGCATCTGCAGCGGGTCGATGGTCTCGGTGATCTCGTCGAGACGACCGATCCGGCTCAGGCCCGCCCGTGCCAGCACGACCGCGTCGAGCTCGCCCGACCTGACCTTGCCGACGCGGGTGTCGACGTTGCCGCGGATCGCCACCACCTGGTGGCCGAGCCCGAGCGCGTGCAGCTGTGCGGCCCGGCGGGGCGACCCGGTGCCGATGACGCTGCCGGCGGGGAGCTCGGCGAGGGTCAGGCCGTCGCGGGCGACGAGCGCGTCGCGGGGGTCCTCACGCGGGGGTACGGCGACGACGGCGACCCGCGGGTCGCCGGCGGTGGGGAGGTCCTTGAGCGAGTGGACCGCCACGTCGACGTCGCCGCGCAGCAGGGCGTCGCGCAGGGCTCCGACGAAGACGCCGGCGCCGCCGAGGGAGGCCAGCGGGGCACGGTTGACGTCGCCCTCGGTGGTGACCTCGACGAGCTCGACCGGCCGCGCGAGGTGGCGGGCGATCAGGTCGGCGACCAGACCCGACTGGGTGCGGGCGAGGGTGGAGGCGCGGGTGCCGACGCGCACGGGAGCCGCGGTCATGACTCCTCCTCCGGCGGTCGGCGGCCCGGTCTCGAGCATCTCGGGGTCGAGCAGGTCCCCGGCCCCGGCCGAGGTCACCGCCTCGACGGCCTGGGGGTCGAGCGAGAACAGCTCCGCGAGCGCCTCGGCGTAGGAGACCGCTCCGTCGGTGTTGGCGAGCTCCTTGACCCGCACCGTGGGCTGGTGGACGAGCTTGTGGGCGACGCGGCGCAGGGCCTGCTCGACCTCGTGGCGCATCGCCGGGTCGAGCCCGGGCATCCGGCTGCCGAGGCGTGCCACCTCGGCGGACACCACCTCGGTGGCCATCGAGCGCAGCGCGACGACGGTCGGCGTCACCGACGCGACGCGGCGCGCGTCGAGGAAGGCGCGCACCTCCTCCGCGACGATGCGGCGCACCGCGATCACGTCGACGAGGGCCTCGTCGTCCTCGCTCAGCTCGGCGGCGAGCTCGCGCAGCCCGATGAGGAAGAGCCCCTCGATGCCTCCGACGGCCGGGTCGACGTCGTGCGGCAGCGCCAGGTCGATCACCGCGCGCCGCTCCCCACGGCCGGCGGTGAGCATGTCGGCGGTCACGACCGTGCCCACGGCGCCGGTGCACGAGACGACCAGGTCGGCCCCGGCCAGCTCGACGGCGAGGTCGGAGAGCGGTGCCCACCGTGCGGAGTACTGGGCCGCCAGGCGCTCAGCCTTGGCGACGGTGCGGTTGATGACGACGAGGTCGCCGACCCCGGCCCGCGTGAGCGAGCTGACCGTGAGCGAGGCCATGGAGCCTGCCCCGACCACGACCACGCGCCGGCCACGCAGACCCTCCAGGTGCTCGGCGGCGCGCTCCAGCGTCACCGACACGAGCGAGGGAGCGGCGCGGTCGATGTCGGTCTCGGTGTGGGCGCGCTTGGCCACCCGCAGCGCCTGCTGGAAGGCCGCGTTGAGCGCCGGCCCGACGGCACCGAGCTCCTGTCCGAGCCGCAGTGACTCCCGCGCCTGGGACAGGATCTGACCCTCGCCCACCACCATCGAGTCGAGCCCGGCGGCCACGTGGAAGAGGTGCGAGACGGCGCCGTCGTCGTAGTGCACGTAGAGGTGCGGCACGACCGCGTCGACGGACTCGCCGGCGAGGTCGCACAGCGTCCGGCAGATCGACTCCACGCTGCCGTGGAAGCGGTCGACGTCGGTGTAGATCTCCACCCGGTTGCAGGTCGCCAGGGCGGTGGCCTCACGCACGTGGTCGGTGCCCTGGACCGCCACGATCAGCTTCTCGACCTGGTCCTGGCTCAGGGCCAGGCGCTCCAGCAGGTCGACCTCCGCGGTGCGGTGGGAGATGCCGACGACGAGGATGCTCACACGGACACCGCCTTGCGCTGCTCGTGGTAGGCGAGGATCTGGAGCTCGATCGACAGGTCGACCTTGCGCACGTCGACGCCGTCCGGCACGGACAGCACCGTCGGCGCGAAGTTGAGGATGCTGGTGACGCCCGCGCCCACCAGGCGCTCGCACACCTCCTGCGCCGAGCCGGCGGGGGTGGCGATGACGCCGATGACGACGTGCTCCTCCCGCACCACCGTCTCGAGGCTGTCCAGCGGCCGCACCTCGAGGGGGCCCACGGGCTCCGACCAGCGGTCGGGGTCGACGTCGAGCAGGGCGACGATGCGGAAGCCCCGGGAGGAGAAGCCGGAGTAGTTCGCCAGCGCGTGCCCCAGGTTGCCGACGCCGACGATGACGACCGGGAGGTCCTGGGTGACGCCGATCTCCCGCGCGATCTGGTAGCGGAGGTACTCCACGTCGTAGCCGACGCCCCGGGTGCCGTAGGAGCCCAGGTAGGAGAGGTCCTTGCGCAGCTTGGCGCTGTTGACACCCGCCGCCTCGGCGAGCAGCTGGCTGGAGCAGGTCTGCACGCCCTGCTCGGTGAGGGCCACCAGTGCCCGCAGGTAGACCGGCAGCCGGGCGATGGTGGCCTCGGGGATGCCGCGCGCGGCGCCGTTGCGCCGGCCCACGACGGGGCTGCGGCCGTCGTGGGTGGGGTCGACCCCTCCGACGAGGCGGTCTCGCGTGACGCTCACGGTCCTCCTGGCCCGCCGTCGCGCACCGACGGCGGGGTGGTTGCTGGGCCGGCTCAGATCGCTCCGGGCTGACTCCCGGGCGGCCGACCGCCGTCAACTCTAGGCCGTTTGTGAACGTGAGAACAAAACGAGGGACGGTGATGGACGGGCGGCGTGACCCAGATCACGCAGGTACCACCGGCGACGGGCGGGCGAGGTGGCCTGCGGCGGCTCAGCCGGAGGTGAGCGCGCGGCGCAGCCGCTGCGGACTCACCCGGAAGAAGTCGTGCTGCTCCCCGTCGACGAAGGTCACCGGGATCTCCTCCCCGAACCGCTCCTCGAGCTCGCGGGAGCCGCTGATGTCGACCTCGTCGTAGGCCTCCCCCACCTCCGCGCAGACCTCCGCCACGACCGCGCGCGCGTCGTCGCAGAGGTGACAGCCGGGGCGGGTGTAGAGCACCACGCGGGCGCTCACTCGATGAGTCCCAGCCGCTCGCGGCGCAGGGTGGCCCGCATGCGTCCCTTCGCGATCTTGCCGGTGACCGTCCGCGGCAGGTCGTCCACGACCTCGATCCGGGTCGGCCACTTGAACCTCGCGAGCCTGGCCTCGCAGGTCCGGCGCACCGAGTCGAGCAGCTCCTCACGCCGCAGCACGTGGTCGTCCTCCGGGCGCACGTAGGCGATCACGGCCTCGCCGGTCTCGTCGTCGGGCACCCCCACGACCGCCACCTCGCGGACACCCTCGGCCTCCGCGATGACCTCCTCGACCTCGGAGGGATAGACGTTGAAGCCCGAGACCACCACCAGCTCCTTGAGCCGGTCGACCAGGAAGAGGTCGCCGTCGGCGTCGAGGAAGCCGACGTCGCCGGTGGCGAACCAGCCCTCCACCGGCGCCTCGTCGCCGTCCGGCCAGTAGCCGCTGAAGAGGTTGTCCCCGCTGACCTGGATCTCACCCGGGTCGTCGCCCGGCCCGAGCGAGGACCCGCTCTCGTCGACCAGGCGCACGTGAACGCCGGGGAGCGGCACCCCGACCGAGCCGCGCTTGACGTGCCCGCTGCCGATGGTCGACGTCACCACCGGCGAAGCCTCGGTCAGGCCGTAGCCCTGGTGGACCTCGATGCCGGTGGCCGCGGTGAACTCCTCGACGAGGTCCGGCGCCACGGGGGCTGACCCCGAGAGCAGCATCCGCACGGTGGCGAGCGACTCGGTGAAGCCCTCGACCCGCCGCCAGTGGGCCAGGACGGGCGGCGCGACCGGCACCACCGTCACCCGGTGCCTGGCGACGTGCTCCAGGGAGCCGACGGGGTCGAACGTGTCGGCGAGCACCATGGTCGCCGCCTGGCGGACCACCTGGCCGAGCACCGCGTTGAGGCCGTAGACGTGGAAGAGCGGCAGCACGCCGTAGACGACGTCGTCGGCGTGCATCATCGGCGGCTCGATGGCCGCCACCTGCTCCACGTTGGCCAGCAGCGCACGGTGGGTCAGCATCGCGGCCCGGGGCACGCCGGACGCCCCGGAGGTGTAGAGCAGCACCGCGAGGGTCTCCGGGTCGACCGACACCGGCAGCACGTCGGCAGCGGTCGCCGCGAGGTCGTCGTAGGAGGTCTCACCGTCGGCCGCCGGACGGTCGAGCACCACCAGCCTGGGCACCGTCGCCTGGTCGTCGCCGACCGCACCCGCCACGCCCGCGACCACCGACCGCGCGTCGTCGACGGTGGACGCGTCGGCGACCACGAGCCGGGCGCCGCTGTCGGCCACGACGCGCACGAACTCCCCGGTCGCCGACCGCGGGTTGACGGGCACCGCCACCAGCCGGGCCCGCAGCACTCCGAAGTACGTCGCCACGAACTCGACGCGGTTGCCCGTGGCGATCACGACGCGGTTGCCGGCCACCAGACCGAGGCGCTCGAGACCCGCGGCGAGCCGCGAGGCCAGGTCGTCCAGCTCGGCCCAGGTGAGGCTGTGCCCGTCCTCGGCACCGACCACGGCGACCCCGTCCGGGCGGCTCGCTCTCGCTCGGGAAAGCAGGTCGGCCACGTTGGCGATCACGCCGTCGAGTCTGTCACACGGGGGGCACTACCCTGGCCGCGTGCGCCACGGCAGACGGACGACGTCCGGGCGACCCCCCGCCCCCGATCTCACCCTGCGATCCACCCTCGCCGGGGAGGCCTCGCCTGCCGCCCGCGAGCTCGAGTCCGCCCTCGAGACACCCGCCGACCCGACCGCGGCCGCCTTCTTCGACGTCGACAACACGATCATCCAGGGCGCCTCGATCTTCCACCTCGCCCGAGGCCTGCACCGGCGCAAGTTCTTCAGCACCGGCGAGATCCTGGGCGCGGCGTGGAAGCAGGCGTACTTCCGCGTCGTGGGCGTGGAGGACCCGGAGCACGTCGCCGACGCCCGCAGCTCCGCCCTCGCCTTCATCAAGGGGCACCGGGTGGAGGAGCTCGAGGCCCTCGGCGAGGAGATCTTCGACGAGTCCATGGCCGGCCGGGTCTGGCCCGGCACCCGGGCACTGGCGCAGATGCACCTCGACCAGGGGCAGCGGGTCTGGCTGGTCACCGCGGCGCCGGTCGAGATCGCGGGCACCATCGCGCGTCGCCTGGGGCTCACCGGCGCCCTGGGCACGCGCGCCGAGCACGTGGACGGCGTCTACACCGGCGCCCTGGTGGGCGACCTGCTGCACGGTCCGGCGAAGGCCGAGGCCATCGTGGACGCTGGCGGAGCAGGAGGGCCTGGAGCTCGACCGCTGCACCGCCTACTCCGACTCCTACAACGACCTGCCGATGCTGAACCTGGTGGGCGACGCCTGCGTCATCAACCCCGACCACAAGCTCCGCGAGCACGCGCGGGCCGAGGGATGGCGGGTCCGCGACTACCGCACCGGCCGCAAGGCGGCGCGTCTGGGGCTGTTCGCGGCGGGGGTGGCCGGGGCCGCCGCGGGCACCGTCGCGGCCGGCGTCGCCATCCGCCGCCACCAGGCGTGACCCACCCCCAGGTGTGGGACGTGCGACCAACTTTTGCCATTCAAATCAGGACAAAGTAGGACGGACTGGGACCAACGTCCTGTGTCGGATGCCGCCCGTTCGGGCTACCATGAGGCCGGGATCATGACGACTGGGGGTCACAGGTCCGCCGCGCGCCGAGGTTCGGGCGGGTGCGCGTTGGTACGTCGCCCCCGGGGGAGGCACGGGAGAGGCAATGGGCGCGCACGAGCGACACCTGCGTGGTCTCGCTGCGCTGCGCCGCGCGGTCGCCGAGGTCATGCTCGGCCAGCCCCTCGCCCAGGTCGTGCCCGCAGCCGCCGGCCCGACCGGTCCCGCCGGCGCCACCGCTCCTCGCTGGCTGCTCAGCGAGATCGCGCACTCCACCGAGGTCGTCACGGACCGCCCCGGACCTCCGGGCGACGACCACGCCTTCGCCGCGTCCTCGGAGGCCGACGAGGCCGAGGGCACCCGGCTGATCGCCCTCGTCGAGCTGGCCCGCAAGGGTGACAGCGAGGCCTTCGGCCTGCTCTACGACCACTACCACCCTCAGGTCTACCGCTTCCTCTACTACCGCGTGGGCTCCCAGACCCTCGCCGAGGACCTCACCTCCGACACCTTCTTCCGCGCGCTGCGGAGCATGAGCTCGTTCCGGTGGCAGGGCAAGGACTTCGGCGCCTGGCTGATGACCATCGCGCGCAACCTGACCACCGACCACTACAAGTCCGGCAAGAACCGCCTCGAGGTCACCACCGAGGACATGAGCCCGCACGACTCGGCCACCGAGGGCCCCGAGTCCGCGGTGATGGCCTCGCTCACCAACGAGGCGCTCATGGAGGCGCTCAAGCAGCTGCCCGTGGAGCAGCAGGAGTGCCTCGTGATGCGCTTCCTCCAGGGCCTCTCCATCGCCGAGACCGCCCAGACCATGGGCCGCAGCGAGGGCGCCATCAAGCAGCTCCAGCTGCGCGCCGTCCGCAACCTGGCCAAGCTGATGCCGGAGGGGATCCGATGATCTCCGCCGTACTGGCCGGTAGGTCTTTCGTCCTCCGCAGAAAGGGCCGAAAGACTGCGCTGTGGACCCATAACCCCCGACTCCGCCCCCTCGTTGGACGAGGTGTACGGACATCGTCGGAAGGGGCGAGTGTGATGGCTTCCCTCATGGGTGCACGCCGCCGCGTCGAGCAATTCGCCTCCGCCGTCGACGGCCGGACACCGGTCGAGCAGCTTCCCGTCGAGCTGCGCGAGCTCGTCGACCTGGTGGGCACCGTGGGTCGGCTCGACGCCCCCGCGCCCCGACCCGAGTTCTCCGCCACCCTGCGTGAGCAGCTGCTGGCCGAGGCCGAGACCGCGCTCGCTCCCGCCTCTCCCCTGGTGCTCCCGCCGCGCCGCCGGGGCGCGCGCGAGCGACGCCTCACCGCGGCTGCCGCCGTCTTCACCCTGGTGGGCGGCAGCGCCGGCATGGCGATGGCGGCCCAGGAAGCGGTGCCGGGTGACCCGCTGTACCCGATCAAGCGCGGCATCGAGGACGCCCAGCTCAGCCTGCAGACCGACCCCGACGACCGCGGTCGCACCTACCTCGCACAGGCGGAGGACCGCCTGCAGGAGGCCAGCCAGCTCGTCGACGACGAGGCCTCCTCCACGGTGGTGGCCGACACCGTCGACTCCTTCGTCGTCCAGGCCGTCGCCGGCGCCGACCTGCTCCTCGAGTCCTTCGAGGACGGGCGCGCACCCGACGACGTCGAGACCCTGCGGACCTTCGCCTCGAAGTCGTTGACGCACCTGCAGCAGCTCGCCAAGGACGCACCGGACGACATCCAGAGCGAGCTGGCAGGTGCCGCGGTGGTGCTCCAGCGCATCGACCAGCAGGCTGCCGCTGCCTGCGCGGACTGCTCAGACCTGCCGTCGCTCGAGATGCCGGTGCTGATGGCCCAGGCGGCCGCGATCAGCCGTGCCATGGACGCGGTGCGCACCCAGCAGGTCAACAACGACCACCCTGCGCTGGACGTGCCGCTGCCGCAGTCGCGACCCCGCTCCTCCGACTCCGGCCCGGCACCGGCGACGTCGCGACCGGCGACGCCGGCGGCCTGCAGGCCCCCGATGACGGTGGTCAGCGCTTGCCCATCGACTCCCCCGGCGACCTGCCCTCCGACCCGAAGAAGGCCCTGGAGGACCTGAACCGCGCGACCGGCGGGCTGCTCGACAAGGTCGGCAGCGACACCGAGGCCACCACCCAGAAGCTGGCCGAGGACGTCGGGGATGCCGTCGACGACACGCTCGGCGAGGACGCGCTCAACTGACCGGTGACCGGGCTCCCGCGGTCAGCGGCGCCCTCGAGCGGCGCTCAGCCGGTCAGTGGAAGACGGACTTGCGCCGCATCAGCAGCGAGTACAACGTCTGCTGGATCGACTCGCGCACCTGGTCGGTGACGTTGAAGACCAGCATCGGGTCGTCGGCCGCGCCGGCGTCGTAGGAGTCGGTGCGGATCGGCTCCCCGAACTCGATGATCCACTTCGAGGGCAGCGGGACCATGCCGAGCGGACCCAGGAGCGGGAAGAACGGCGTGATCGGGATGTAGGGCACACCCAGGAGCCGCGCCAGCGACGGGATGTTGCCCACCAGGGGGTAGATCTCCTCGGCGCCGACGATCGAGCACGGCACGATCGGCACCCCGGTGCGGATCGCGGCGGAGACGAAGCCGCCACGGCCGAACCGCTGCAGCTTGTAGCGCTCGGAGTAGGGCTTGCCGATGCCCTTGAAGCCCTCGGGCCACACCGCCGCGAGCTCGCCGTCGCGCAGCAGCCGGTGGGCGTCCTCGTTGCAGGCGAGCGTGGCGCCGGCCTTGCGCGCGAGCTCTGAGACGATCGGCAGCTTGAAGACCAGGTCGGCGCCCAGCGGACGCAGGTGCCGGCCGGTTGTCTCGTTGACCGCGAACATGGTCACCAGGCCGTCCATCGGGACGGTGCCCGAGTGGTTGGCGACCACGAGCGCACCGCTGTCGCGCGGGATGTTCTCGACCCCGCGCACCTCGACCCGGAACCACTTCGTGGCGAGCGGGCGGACCAGCTCCATGACGAAGCGCTCGGTGAACTCGGGGTCGAGACCGTAGTCGTCCACGGCGTAGTCGCCGGTGACGCGGCGGCGCAGGAACGCGAGGAACTCGGCCAGGCGGCGGTCGGCGTCCTCGCCGAAGACCTTCTCCGCGGCTCCGGTCAGGATGCCCAGCAGCTCGCCGACCGGGATCGGTCCCACCTTGGCGGGGGTGCGGTCCTCGCCGCCCAGCACGACGCCGGGCACGGTCTCGCCGCCCACGCGCTCGAGCTCGGCACCCTCCGAGAGCGACCGGGCCGCACGCTCGAGGTCACCGAGGTCGACCTCCGGGCTGCCGGGCGCCTCCGGCGCGGACGTGCCCTCGGCCAGGTTGCGGGTCTCCTCCTCCGGCGCTTCCTCCGACTTGCGCGGACCCCACAGGTCGCGCGAGGAGCTCGACGGCTTGGCGCGGCCGCTTCCGCGGCCCGGGCGCCCTCGGGTGCCCAGCGGGATGATCTCGGCGTCAGGCATGGGTGTGTCCCCCTGTCGTCGGACCGACGGTCGAGCGCACGGCCCTGTCCAGGGCCAGCACGGGGTGTGCCTCGAGGGCGCGCGTGGGATGGGCCCGCGCGAACTCCTCGACGACGTCCTCGGTCGAGTGCTCGGCCTCGAACCCGAGGACGGTGCGCATGCGGGTGGTGTCGATTCCTCGCCCGTAGGTGAGGTAGTCCAGCTGGTCGGCGGAGAACTCCGGGAGCCCGAGCCGCGCACGGTGCACGGCCGACCCCAGACCGCGCAGCGCGAAGGCCGGCAGCGGCAGAGCAGCCCGGCCGAGACGGCGGATGACCTGCGAGAGCGGGAGGATCCCCGCGCCGGCGATGTTGAAGGTGCCCGCGACGCCCACGACCGTGGCGTGGTGCATCGCGCCGATCAGGTCGTCCAGGTGCAGCAGCTGCACGCGGGCGTCGAAGCCGAGCACCTTGGGGATGGGGCTCATCCGGAAGTAGTCGGCGAGCGCGTTGTGGTAGTGCGACGAGAGCAGGGCGGCCTGGCGCAGCACGGTCACGCTCACCTCGGGGCGGCGACGCGAGAAGCCGCGGATGTAGCCCTCCACCTCGGTGACGTCGCGGCCGAAGCCGGTGCTCGGGGCCCGCCGGGGCCCCATGTCCTCGGTGAACTTGGCCGGGTCGCGCGGGCTGGCGCCGTACACCTCGGCCGAGGAGCGCACCACCAGCCGCTCGAGGCCGGGAGCGCGCTGGCAGGCCGCCAGCAGCTGCATGGTGCCGATGACGTTGTGCTCCTTCATCGACAGCCGGCCGCCGGTCGTCGCGGTGCTGCCGGCCAGGCTGGTGTGCACCACCGTGTCGACGTCCTCCCCGGCGATCACCTTGGCGATCACCGGGTTGCGGATGTCGGCACGCACGAAGCGCACGGCGCCGAGGTCGGCCCTCGGGGGCACGACGTCGACGCCGATCACCCGATCGACGGCCGGGTCGTCGGCGATGTGGCGGGCGAAGCGGCCACCGATGTCGCCGGACACACCGGTGACCAGCACGATGCGTCCCATCTCAACCCCTCCGCTGCGTGTGCCTGGTCTGGGAACGGTGCTGCCGTGCGCGGCCTGCGGGACTCTCCTGGCCCGCGGGGGCCGCTCGTGCCTGCTTGGTCTACTTGCCGAGCTTGCGGCGCTGGACGCGGGTCTTCTTGAGCAGCTTGCGGTGCTTCTTCTTGGCCATGCGCTTGCGGCGTTTCTTGATGACGGAACCCACGTACCAACCCTCTCGACTGCTGCCGCGGCTGGTGCCGCTCGCGCGCACAGCCTAACCGCCGCCGGGCACGGCCCCAATCCGACGTCCGCTCCACGGACGGCTCCGCTGCCTCCCACCGGCGCCGTCACGAGCGCCGTCACAGCGCCGTCAGAGGGCCTGCCCGAGAGCCTCACGGCGACTGCTCTAGACGGGTGTCGGACTTTTCACACTCAATTGTTTGAAGTCCCGGCCAACTCGGGACCATGGTCCTATCCTGATGGGACCAGTTGGACCAGTCGATTCAGGACCGTCGGCAGGACCCGGACCGAAGGGGCAGAGGGAGCCCCGGAAGCCGGACCAACCAGTGGCAGCCCCCATCGGTTCATCCAAGGCTTGGGAGGGCCTTCACATGAACAAGACCCAGCACGCAGCACGCAGCATCCTCGTCGCCGTCGTGGCCGTCCTCGCCTCGACCCTCACCGTCGTGGCAGGAGCCGCAGCCCCCGCCTCCGCCTCGATGTCGTCCGGCGAGGTCCGGGCCATGGCGCCCAGCACCTACGAGGAGCAGGTGCAGTACTACATCAACCGGAAGCGCGCCGCCCGCGGCCTGCGCAAGCTGACCCTCGAGAGCTGCACCGACAGCCTGTCCGAGCGGTGGAGCCAGCACCTCGCGGACACGCTGCAGTTCTACCACCAGTCGCTCGACCCCTTCTTCAACAAGTGCGGCGCCCGCTACGCCGGCGAGACCCTCGCCCGCGGCTCGGCCACTCCGCAGGACATGGTGGCGGCCTGGATGCGGTCCGACGGCCACCGCCGGGTGATGCTCAGCAAGAGCCCCCGCCGGCTCGGCGTCGCAGCGGTGCTCGACTCCGAGGGCCGGTGGGTCCTCACCGCCAACTACACCCGCTTCTGATCACCTGACCGACCGCTCCTGCGGCGCCTCCCGCCGCGGAACGTGCACCCACGTGGAACGAGGGGTGTGGGCCGATGGCCCACACCCCTCGTTCACGTCCTGCCGGCGATGCCCGGCGCGGCCGAGCCCGTCGGTGGTGCGGGCTCGGCCGGCTCCGGTCAGCCGGTCTGGAAGTAGCTCTTGCGGAGGTACTCGTTCACCTCGTCCTCGGGGACACGGAAGGAACGGCCCACCCGGACGGCCGGCAGCTCACCTGAGTGCACCAGGCGGTACACGGTCATCTTCGACACCCGCATGACCTGGGCCACCTCGGCCACGGTCAGGAACTTGACTCCGGAGACGTCCCCGGGGTTGCTCTCGGCCATCTGACACCGCACTTTCGTCATGACCGCATACGCCCTCCGGCTTCCCCACCGGAGGATCAGTGATGCGCTTCGTGTGCTGAGCGTAGTGTGACTCGTGAGGCTCGCGAGACAACTTCCGGAAATATCTCTTCCGGCACCGCGTGTCGACTGGACAGGATCCCGCAGGTCAGGGGGCGGGGTCGAGGCCGTGCAGCGGGAAGACCGCCTCACGGGTGGCGTGGACCGCCCTGTCCAGCCAGGAGTCGGGGTCGTACCCCTGCTCCCACTCCCGGTAGGCCGGGTTGCGCCCGTCCGTCATCCGCCGGGGCGCCGTCCGGCCCAGCCGGTGCATCACGGCGTCGCGCCACGCCTCGGGCACCGGCGTCTCCGGAGCGAGCGGGGCGCCCGCCACGATCGCCAGCAGGTGCGACCAGGCGCGCGGCACCACGTCGACGACGGCGTACCCTCCGCCGCCCGTCACCACCCAGCGCCCCTCGCACAGCTCGTGCGCCAGCTCGTGCAGGGCGAGGTACGACGCCCGCTGCCCGTCGAGGCTGAGCATCAGGTGCGCGAGGGGGTCCTCGAGGTGGGAGTCGCACCCGTGCTGGGTGACGAGCACGTCAGGGCCGAACTCACGCAGCAGCGGTGGCACGACGGCATGGAAGGCGCGCAGCCACCCGGCGTCGGAGGTGCCCGGCGGCAGGGCGACGTTGACCGCGCTGCCCTCCGCCCCCTGGGCGCCCACGTCCTGGGGGAAGCCGGTGCCGGGGAAGAGCATCTGCCCGGTCTCGTGCAGGCTGATGGTCAGCACCCGGGGGTCGTCGTAGAACACCGACTCCACGCCGTCCCCGTGGTGCACGTCGACGTCGACGTAGGCCACGCGCTGGGCACCGTTGGCCAGCAGCCACCGGATCGCGACCGCGACGTCGTTGTAGACGCAGAAGCCGGAGGCGCGCTCGGGCATCGCGTGGTGCAGGCCGCCGGTGATGTTCGCGGCGTGGACCGCCTCCCCCTGCCACACGCGGCGGGCCGCCTCGACGCTGGCGCCGACGATGTGGGCCGAGGCGTGGTGCATCCCCTCGAAGGTCGGGTTGTCCTCGGTGCCCAGGCCACGCTGCACGTCGCTGCGGCTGGGGTCGTCGCTGATCCGCCGCACCGCCTCGATGAGGTCGTCCCGGTGCACGGTGGCGATCAGCTCGTCGTCGGCCAGCGGCGCCCCCACGACCTCCAGGCCGCCCGGCCCCACCACGCCGAGCTCCTGCGCGAGCCCCATCGTGAGGTCGACCCGCACCGGGTTCATGGGGTGGGTGGCGCCGAAGTCGTACTCGACGAGGTCGGTCTCGAAGACCGTGCAGGAGGCGCAGCCGGTGGCTGCGTCCGTCACGACTCCCCCGACAGCTCGCGCGACCGGTCGCAGGCTGCCTTCATCGCGGTCAGGAACGCCGCGCGCACCTTGTGGTCCTCCAGCTCGCGCACGGCCGCCGCGGTGGTGCCGCCCGGTGAGGTCACCTGCTCGCGCAGCACCGTCGGGTGCTCCCCGGTCTCGCGGAGCAGCTTGGCGCTGCCCACCACGGTCTGCACCACCAGGTCGGTGGCGGTCGTGCGGGGCAGGCCGAGGTGCACCCCGGCCTCGATCATGGCCTCGACCACGAAGAAGAGGTACGCCGGGCCGGAGCCGCTGATCGCGGTGACGGCGTCCTGCTGGCGCTCCGGCACCTGCAGCACCCGTCCGGTGGCCCGGAGCAGCGACTCCGCCATCTCGAGGTGCTCGGGGTCGCAGTGCGACCCGGCGGAGATGGCCGCCATGCCCTCGTCGACCAGCGCCGGCGTGTTGGGCATGACGCGAACCACTGCCACGCCGTCAGGCAGCCTGGCCTCCATGAAGGAGGTGGTGATGCCCGCCGCCAGGGAGACCACCAGCTGGCCGGGCCGCAGGTCGGGGGCGATCTCCTCCAGCAGCTCGGCCATGTCCTGGGGCTTGACCACGATGACCACGGTGTCGACGGCACGCACCGCTGCGCGGTTGTCGTCGAGCACCTCGACGCCGTACCGCTCGCGCAGCTCGGCAGCGCGGTCGACCCGCTTCTCGCCGACCAGCAGGGTGTCGGCCGGCCGCCCGGCGCGTATCAGCCCCGACAGCAGGGTCTCGCCCATCACTCCGACCCCGAGGATCACGACCCGGTCGCCCATGGTTCCTCCTTCGTGCGGTCCCGACCTTCTCACGTGCGGGAGACGAGCGCACGGAGGAAAAAGGTGAGGTTGCTGGGGCGCTCCGCGAGCCGCCGCATCAGGTAGCCGTACCACTCCTCGCCGTACGGGACGTAGACCCTGACCTGGTGACCGGCCTCCGCTAGCCGCCGCTGCTCCTCCGGCCGCACGCCGTACAGCATCTGGAACTCGTAGCTCTCAGGAGTGCGACCCGTGCGCCGGACCAGCTCCTCGGCGATCTCCACCATGCGGGGGTCGTGGGTGGCCACCATCGGGTAGCCCTCGCCCTCCATCAGCAGGCGCAGGCACCTCACGTAGGACAGGTCCACCTCACGGCGGTCGGTGTAGGCGACCTCGTCGGGCTCGTCGTAGGCGCCCTTGCACAGGCGCACCCGCGAGCCCTGGTGGGCCAGCGCCCGGCAGTCCGCCTCGGTGCGCTGCAGGTAGGACTGCACCACCGCACCCGTCTCGGGGTAGTCCTTGCGCAGCTGCTGCAGCGTGCGCAGCGTGGCGTCGGTGGTGGTGTGGTCCTCCATGTCGACCGTCATCGTGGTGCCGGCGTTGCGGGCCGCCCGCGCGATCCGTCGCGCACCCTCCAGCGCCAGGCGGTGGCCGTCGGGGAGGGCCTGCCCGATCGCGGAGAGCTTCACCGACACCTCGGCCGATCCCGCCAGGTCGCGCTGCTGCAGCTGGTCGAGCAGGTCGAGGTAGGCCTGCACGGCGTGCTCCGCCTGAGCCACGTCGGTCGTGTCCTCACCGAGCACGTCGAGGGTGACCAGACGTCCGCTGGCGACGATCGTGGCGACCGCAGCCACGGCGTCGGCGGTGGACTCCCCGGCGACGAACCTCGCCACCACGTCACGAGCGACGGGGAGCCGGCCGGTCGCCGTCTTGACGGTGGAGCTCCGGGACAGCGCCAGCAGCGACCTTCTCAGCACGGGGTCAGGCTACGCCGGGCTCGACGACGCGGACGCGAAGTGCAGCCGCGTGAAGGCGAGGCCCTCCATCAGGTCCGCCTCCCGCCCGGCGCGGGTGCCCGAGCGCCGGGTGTTGACCTCGAGCACCAGGTGGCCGGTGAACCGCCGCTCGGCGAGGTGCTCGAGCAGCTCGGCCACCGGCTGCGACCCGCGGCCCGGGATGAGGTGCTCGTCCTTGGCGCTCCCCAGGCCGTCGGTGAGGTGGACGTGACGCAGGCTCGCCCCCATCCGACGCGCCAGCTCGAGGGAGTCGGCCTGGGCGGTGGCGGCGTGGGAGACGTCGAGGGTGGTGTGCTCGTAGCCCTGGTCGACCGGGTCCCAGTGGGGGGCGTAGACCTGCATGCTCCGCGAGGACGCCCGCCACGGGTACATGTTCTCCACGGCGTACACCAGGCCGGTGTCCTCCTCCAGCAACGAGATCCCCTCCACGAACCCGCGTGCGTAGTCGCGCTGCCAGCGGAACGGCGGGTGCACCACCACGACGTCCGCGCCCACCTCGTGAGCCATCTCGGCGCTGCGGCGCAGCTTGTCCCACGGGTCCGTGCCCCACACCCGCTGGGTGATGAGCAGGCACGGTGCGTGGACCGCGCACACCGGCACCTCGTGGTAGTCGGAGAGGTGCTTGATCTGACCGATGTCCTGGCTGGTCTCGTCGATGCCCACCATGACCTCGACCGCGTCGAACCCGAGCCGGACCGCCATCTCGAAGGCCGTCGCCGTCGTCTCCGGGTAGACCGACGCGGTCGACAGCGCGACCAGTGCCCCCGACTCCCCCTTCGCCACGTCCACGTGGACCTACCGCCCCAGCACGCTGATCGCGTCGAGGCGCTCCAGGATGATGCCCTCGCGCAGGGCCCACGGACAGATCTGCAGCTCCTCGAGCCCGAAGATGTCCATGACCGCGTCCGAGACCAGGGCGCCGGCCAGGATCTGGTGCGACCGGTCGACGGACACCCCGGGCAGCTCGCGGCGCTGCTCGTCGTCCATCTCGGCGAGCTCCGGGATCTTGCTCGCCAGCGTCTCGGCCGAGAGCACGCGCTTGACCAGGGGCCCGTCGCCCGAGGGTGCGGCACCGCAGATGCGTGCCAGCGACCGGAAGGTCTTCGACGTCGCCACCGCGTGGTCCGGGGTGCCCATCCGCAGCACCGTGCCCGCCTCGCGGGCGACGTCGGCGCGGATGGTCTTGCGCATCTTCGTCACGGTGTCGGGGTCGGGCGGGTCGGCGGTGAGCCACTGCCGCGCGCAGCCGCCCCGCGCCGAGCGGCATGGAGAGCGCGACGTCGGGCGCCTCGTCCCGCCCGGCCGCCACCTCGAGCGAGCCGCCGCCGATGTCGAACAGCATCAGCCGGCCCGACGACCAGCCGAACCACCGGCGTACGGCCAGGAACGTCAGCCTCGCCTCGTCCTCGCCCGGCAGCACCTCGAGCTCGACCCCCGCCTTGTCGTGCACCGCCCTGAGCACGTCGTCGGAGTTCTTGGCGTCGCGCACCGCCGACGTCGCGAAGCCGAGCATCTCCTCGCAGCCCTTGTCCTCGGCGACGCTCAGCGCCTCGTCGACGAACTCGACGAGCCGGCCCAGGCCCTTGTCGGTCATCGAGCCGTCGTCGTCGAGCTGCTCGGCCAGCTTGAGCGGCCGCTTGAAGGAGTAGGCGGGCAGGGGGGCCGCGCCGGCATGGGCGTCCACCACCAGCAGGTGACCGGTGTTGGATCCGATGTCGAGCACTCCGAGCCGCACCTCACCAAAGTACCGCCGTACTCCCGCGGAGCCGGCGCTTCCATGCGGCTCCTAGGGTGGGGGCATGCCCGAGGTGGACCTTGACTTCCCGCGCGCATGGGTGGAGTTCGTCGATCCGGCGGACGACGACCAGGTGCTCCGCTGCGACCTGACCTGGCTCACCTCGCGCTGGACCTGCATCTTCGGTCGCGGGTGCCAGGGCATCTACGCCGACCGCCCGACCGACGGGTGCTGCACCCTCGGCGCGCACTTCTCCGACGACGACGACGAGAAGCGGGTGGCCGCGCACGTCGAGGAGCTCACCGCCGACGACTGGGAGAACCGACGGCGGGGCCGCAAGTCGGGGTGGGTCGAGACCGACGAGGAGGGGGCGCGCAAGACCCGGGTGGTCAAGGGTGCCTGCATCTTCCTCAACAGCCCGGAGTTCGACGGCTTCGGCGGCTGCGCGCTGCACAAGCACGCCCTGCGGACCGGGCAGCACTTCGTGGAGACCAAGCCCGACGTGTGCTGGCAGCTGCCGGTGCGGCGCACCTACCGCACCGTCGAGCGGCCTGACGACACGTCGTACCTCGAGATCACGATCGCCGAGTACGACCGGCGCGGCTGGGGGCCGGGCGGACACGACCTCGACTGGTACTGCTCGGCCAACACCGAGGCCCACATCGCCACCGACCCCGTCTACGTCAACAACGAGGTCGAGCTCGTCGAGCTGATGGGCCGGCCGGCGTACGACGAGCTGGTGCGGCACTGCAAGGCCCACCTCGCCCGCAAGCGCCGCGTGGCCCCGCACCCGGCCGACCCTGGTCACTGAGGCCTCCTGGCTGTGCCGGGCCTTCCCGGCTGCGCCGCTTCACGGCTGCGCCGGGAAACCAGCAGGGATGACGCGGGACCTGCTCGGGTTGCGTTGTGCTTGGCGGGTTGCGGTGCGGGGAGAGAGTGGCGGGATGTTGCAGCTCTGAGGCCCCTGAGCGTGCAACGTGCCGCCACTCAGTTCCCGGCGGGCCGGCGCTCGCGATGTGGTGGGTTGGGGCGCACCTGGGCCCGGAAACGCGCCCCAACCCACCGCAACTGCCGATGCGCCAGGGGACAGGCACAGCCGAAGCGGACTACCCCGTGTACTTCGACGCGACGTTGTCAGGCATCGGCTGGTAGCGGGCGAACTGCCGGGTGAAGGTGGCGGCACCGTGGGTGAAGGAGCGCAGCTCCACGGCGTAGCGGGTGATCTCGACCTGCGGCACCTCGGCACGTACGACGGTGCGGCCGTCGGCGACCGACTCCGACCCGAGCACGTGCCCGCGCCGGCCGGAGAGGTCGCTCATCACCGCGCCGACGAGGTCGTCGGGCACCATCACCGCGACCTCGTCGACCGGCTCGAGCAGGCTGACGCGCGCCGCTGCCGCGGCCTCCCGCAGGGCCAGCGCGCCGGCGGTCTGGAAGGCCATGTCCGAGGAGTCCACGCTGTGGGCCTTGCCGTCGGTCAGCGTGACCTTGATGTCGACCAGCGGGTAGCCGGTGGCCACGCCCTTCTCCATCTGGGCGCGCACGCCCTTCTCCACCGACGGGATGAACTGCCGCGGCACCGCGCCGCCCACGACCTTCTCCGCGAACTCGAACCCCGAGCCGTGCGGCAGCGGCTCGACGGTGATGTCGCAGACGGCGTACTGCCCGTGGCCACCGGACTGCTTCACGTGCCGGCCCTTGCCGGTGGCGGCTCCGGCGAAGGTCTCGCGCAGCGGCACCATCAGCTCCACCTGGTCGACGCTCGCGCCGTGCCGGGACGAGAGCCGCTCGAGGACGACGTCGGCGTGCGCCTCCCCCATGCACCACAGCACGATCTGGTGGGTCTCGGCGTTGTGCTCCACGCGCAGGCTCGGGTCCTCGGCGGCCAGCCGTTGCAGCCCTTGCCCGAGCCGGTCCTCGTCGGCCTTGGTCCGCGCCTGGACGGCGACGGGCAGCAGCGGCTCGGGCATCGTCCACGGCCGCAGCACCGCCGGGGCGTCCTTGTCGGAGAGCGTGTCGCCGGTCTCCGCGCGCGTCAGCTTGGTGACCGCGCAGACGTCGCCGGCGACCGCGACGTCGAGCGGACGCAGCGAGGCGCCGAGGGGTACGGCGAGCCCGCCGATGCGCTCGTCCTCGTCGTGGTCCTCGTGGCCGCTGTCGTCGCCGAAGAACGACGAGAAGTGCCCGGAGACGTGGACCGTCGCGTCCGGGCGCAAGGTGCCCGAGAAGACCCGCGCCAGGGAGACCCTGCCGACGTAGGGGTCGGTGGTCGTCTTGACGATCTCGGCGACGAGCGGTCCGTCCGCGTCGCAGGCGAGCGGCGGCCCGGCGGCTCCCGCGGGGGTGAACACCTCGGGCATCGGGTGCTCGACCGGCGACGGGAAGCCCTGCACCACGAGGTCGAGGAGCTCGGTGGTGCCGACCTGTCCGGGGGCGTCCACGGGTACGACGGGGTGGAAGGATCCGCGAGCCACCGCGGTCTCGAGGTCGGCGACGAGCGAGTCGCGGTCGATCTCCTCGCCCCCGAGGTAGCGGTCCATCAGGGTCTCGTCCTCGGACTCCTCGATGACCGCCTCGATGAGCGCTCCTCGCTGGGCGTCGTGCTCGTGGTCGTCGGTGAGCAGGCCCACGAGACGGTCGCCCTCCACGAGGTAGATGGGCACCACCTTGTCCCCGAACTCCCGCTGGGCCTGCGCCACGACCCCGTCGTAGTCGGCGCGGGCGTGGTCGAGCTTGGTGACCACGACCGCGCGGGGCATGCCGACGGCGGCGCACTCGCGCCAGAGCGCCTTGGTCGGCTCGTCGATCCCCTCGTTGGCGGCCACCACGAACATCGCGGCGTCGGCGGCGCGGAGCCCCGCGCGGAGCTCACCGACGAAGTCGGCGTAGCCCGGGGTGTCGACGAGGTTGACCTTGGTGCCGCGATGGGCGAGCGGAGCGACCGCGAGCCCGACGGACCGCTGCTGACGGTGCTCGACCTCGTCGTGGTCGGTCACCGTGGTGCCGGCGTCGGTCGTGCCCGCCCTGGACAGCACACCGGCCGAGACGAGCAACGCCTCGACCAGTGTCGTCTTGCCGGAACCCGCGGGGCCCACGAGGGCCACGTTGCGGATCCCGTCGGGTCGGTCCGCGACCGGCGCATCACCCCCTGACGCACCGGGAGCGGGAGCTTGGCTGCGGGTCGTCGACCTGCCTGGCATGGCGCGCCTCCTGGGAGCCGTTCGGCCCCGGGCCGGAGCCGCGGGGACTCACCCCACACTCTTGCCCTGCAGGCCGCGTGGCACAAGGGATCGGGCGGGGGGTGACCCCAGCGCCCGACGCCCGAACCACCCGCCGCACCCCCGGGGTGGACCCCCGGGTGATCCGTGCTCCTCACCGAGGGTGAGAATGTGCGGCATGCGTCTCGACCACGTCTCTATGCGGCCGGTCCGGATGGCCTCGCGGCCACCGCACTCCGCCTGGGCGACATGCTCGGCGAGCCGTTCCTCGACGGCGGCATCCACCCGCGGTTCGGCACACGCAACATGGTGCTGCCGCTGCGGCACGGCATGTACGTCGAGGTCGTCGAGGCACTCGACCATCCCGCCTCGGACAAGGCGCCCTTCGGCCAGGCCGTCAAGGCACGCTCGGAGTACGGCGGCGGCTGGCTCGGCTGGGTCGTGTCCGTCGACGACCTCCTGCCGGTCGAGCAGCGGCTGGGACGCTCCGCCGTGCCCGGCAACCGCTACCGCCCGGACGGCCACGAGCTGAGGTGGTCGCAGATCGGCGTCAAGGGACTGCAGGCCGACCCGCAGCTGCCGTTCTTCGTCAAGTGGCAGGGCAACGGCAGCGACCACCCGAGCCTGGGCGCCTCCGGTGACGTGGAGCTGCGCTGCCTCGAGATCGGTGGCGACCCCAACCGGGTCAGCGAGTGGCTGGGCCGTCCGGTCGAGGAGCCGCTCGACGACGTCAAGGTCGAGTGGGTCGGCAACCACGGCGTCCCCGGCGTCATCGCCGCCCAGTTCGACACGCCTCGCGGGCACGTCCGCATCTGAGCGGCCGCACTCCGCCGCGGCCCGGTCACCTTCCGGGGGCCGTGCCGTCGCCGAACATCTGGGACCACCCGGAGACCTACGAGCTCGAGAACCTCGCCTTCGACCCGGACGGTCTGGTCGAGCAGGCGATGCGCTCGGTCGTCGACTGGGCCGGTCGTGACGTCCTCGACCTGGGCTGCGGCTCCGGCTTCCACCTGCCCCGCTTCGCGGCGAGCGCCCGCACCGTCACGGGGGTCGAGCCGCACCCGGGCCTGGTGGCGCTGGCACGGCGCCGCGTCGGCGCGGCGCGGCGCGACGGCACGGGGCTGTGCCCGGTCGAGGTGCTGCGCGGCACCGCCCAGGCCGTGCCGCTGCCGCCGGCGTCGGTCGACGTGGCGCACGCGCGCTGGGCCTACTTCTTCGGCCCCGGCAGCGAGCCCGGCCTGCGTGAGCTCGACCGCGTCGTACGGCGGGGCGGCGCTGCCTTCGTGGTCGACAACGACGCCCGCGCCTCGACGTTCGGTCGGTGGTTCCGCGCGGGCTACCCCAACGTCGACCCGGACGCCGTCGAGCTCTTCTGGGCCACGCACGGCTGGGAGCGGATCCCGGTGGCGACCCGGCTGGAGCCGGCATCGCGCGCAGACCTCGAGGCGGTGGTGCGCATCGAGTTCGATCCCGCCACCGCCGAGCGGATCCTCGGCGAGCACGAGGGCACGGGCGTGGACTACGCCGTCAACGTCTGGTGGCGGCGGTGGTGAGGCTCAGCTCGTGCCGCGCACCCGGAGCTCGGGAGCGAGCACGACGCGGGTGTCGTCGCTGGGGGTCTCGCCCAGCCGCTCGTGCAGCAGCCGCACCAGCTCGGCGGCCACCTGCTCCAGGGGCTGCCTGACCGACGTCAGGCCGGGGGGCACGACCTGGGCCGCGAAGGAGTCGTCGAAGCCGACGACCCCGACCCCGCCGGGGCCGGGTGCGACGTCGCGGTCGGCGAGCGCCTGGAGCACGCCCATGGCCATGGTGTCGCTGGCGCACACGAACGCCGTGGGCGGCTCAGGGGCGTCGAGCAGGCGGTGCGCCGCGTCGCGCGCCCGTCGTCGAGCGTGTCCTCCCCACGCACGGTGAGGCCCTCGGTGGGCAGCCCGTGCGCCTCGACCTGCTCGCACCAGCCGGCACGACGGTCCTCCCCGATGTACGACGTCTCCGCCCAGCCCAGCCAGGCGATCCTGGTGTGCCCGCGCTCGACGAGGTGGTCGACGGCGTCGCGGGCTCCGGCGCGACCGTCCACGTCCACCCACGGGTGGGGAGCCCCGGGATCGGTCCACGGGCGCCCGAAGCTGACGAAGGGCACCTCCCGGTCGGAGAGCCAGGCCGCGGTCAGGTGGCCGCGGTAGGTGTCGGTGATGACGAAGGCGTCGACCGCCGCCGACCGCAGCAGGGCGTCGTAGCCGTCCACCGGGTCGTCGACGTCCTCGGGCGAGAACAGCAGCACGTGCAGGTCGGCGGCGCGGCTGGCCTCGGCGAGCGAGTGCAGGAAGCGGTCCATGAGACCGCTGGCCGCGCCCTCGACGGTGGGCTCGATGCGCAGGCCGATGAGGTGGGAGGCACGGGTGCGCAGGTTGCGGGCCGCGCGGTTGGGCCGGTAGCCGAGCTCGTCGATCGCCTCCTGCACCCGGGCGAGGGTGTCGGGTCGCAGCAGCTCGGGGTTGTTGAGCGCGTTGGACACGGTCTGGCGCGAGACCCCCGCGACGGCTGCGACCGTGGCGAGGGTCGCGACCGGACGGTGCGACGAGGTCACTGCGTGCTCCCGGAGTTTGATCGTGACAATTCCTGCCATCGTCCTGGTGGTCGCGCCGGCGCGTCAACCGGTCGCATCGAGACCGCCGCCTCGCGCCTGTCGTGCGCCGGACTGTCGGCCCCGGCTCGTAGGGTCCCGGCATGGGCACGACGAGGGGCACGACGAGGCGCAGCCAGACCGAGCGCGCGACGTACGTCTGCGCCGAGTGCGGCTGGGAGGCCGCCAAGTGGGTGGGGCGCTGCGGCGAGTGCCAGGCGTGGGGCAGCCTCGCCGAGCGCGGCCCCTCCGGCCTCACCCGCACCGGCCCGGTGACGAGCCCGGCGATCCCGATCGGGCAGGTGCCGATCGACGAGTCCCGGTCCCGCAGCTGCGGGGTGCCCGAGCTCGACCGCGTGCTCGGCGGAGGCCTGGTGCCGGGTGCCGTGGTGCTGCTGGCCGGCGAGCCCGGGGTGGGCAAGTCGACGCTGCTGCTCGAGGTGGCGGCGCAGACCGCCCGCCGCGGGCTCCGCACGCTGTACGTCTCCGGCGAGGAGTCGGCCGCCCAGGTGCGGCTCCGCGCCGACCGCTGCCGGGGGGTGCACCACGACCTCTACCTCGCCGCCGAGAGCGACCTCGGTGCGGTGCTCGGCCACGTCGAGCAGCTCTCGCCGGAGCTGCTGGTGGTCGACTCCGTGCAGACCATCTCCGCCGCCGGGGTCGAGGGCGTGCCCGGTGGCGTCACCCAGGTCAAGGAGGTGACGGCCGCGCTGGTGCGCCAGGCCAAGACGCGCGGGATGGCGACGCTGGTGGTCGGTCACGTCACCAAGGACGGGTCGGTGGCAGGCCCGCGGGTCCTCGAGCACCTGGTCGACGTGGTGCTGCAGTTCGAGGGCGAGCGGTCCTCCCGGCTGCGCACTGGTGCGCGCCTCCAAGAACAGGTTCGGGCCGGTGGACGAGGTCGGCTGCTTCGACCTCACCAGCGACGGCATCGACGCCGTCACCGACCCGTCCGGGCTCTTCGTCTCGCGCCACCACCAGCCGGTGCCGGGCACCTGCGTCACCATCGCGCTGGAGGGTCGCCGCCCGCTCCCGGTGGAGATCCAGGCTCTGGTGACGCCCTCTGCCGCGGAGCGCCCGCGCCGCGCCACCAGCGGCCTCGACTCCTCCCGGGCAGCCATGGTGCTCGCCGTCCTCGAGGCGCGCACCGGTCAGCGCACGAGCAACCGCGACGTCTTCCTCTCCACCGTCGGAGGCGCCCGGCTCCACGAGCCCGGCGGTGACCTCGCGACCGCACTGGCCGTGGCGTCGGCCGTGGGCGAGACGGTGATCCCGCCCGGCTTCGTCGCGGTCGGCGAGATCGGGCTGGCCGGTGAGCTGCGGCGGGTGCCCGACCTGCGCCGGCGTCTTGCGGAGGCCGCGCGGCTGGGGTTCACCGACGCCGTCGTGCCCGCCACCACCGACCTCCCGAGCGGCGCTGCTGCCGAGCCGGGGATCGCGGTCCACCCCGCACCCGACCTCGCCGGGGCGCTGGCGGCGCTCGGCCTCGGCAGGTCCCGGCGCACCTATCCTCGCGACGAGCCCACCCCGGACCGCATGCCCCTCTAGACTCAGCAGCCACAGGCCACCCGGCCGTGGCGCAGAGTCAGGAGCACCGTGTCCACCGCAGAGCGACCCGACGACACCGAGCGGCTGCGCTCGACGCTTGCGCGCGTCGCCCCGGGCACCTCGCTGCGCGACGGGCTCGAGCGCATCCTGCGTGGCCGCACCGGCGCGCTCATCGTGCTCGGCACGGACAAGACCATCGACTCGATCTCGTCGGGCGGCTTCACCCTCGACGTGCCGTTCACCGCGACCGGACTGCGCGAGCTGGCCAAGATGGACGGCGCGATCGTGATCGACCAGGACATCAGCCGGATCATGCGGGCCGCGGTGCACCTGATGCCCGACCAGTCGATACGCACGGTCGAGACCGGCACCCGGCACCAGACCGCCGACCGGGTCGCGCGCATGACCAACCTGCCGGTCATCTCGGTCTCGCAGTCGATGCGGATCATCGCCCTGTACGTCGGCGAGCGCCGCTACGTGCTCGAGGACACCGGGGCGATCCTGGGCAGGGCCAACCAGGCGCTGGCCACGCTGGAGCGCTACAAGATGCGCCTCGACGAGGTGTCGACCACCCTCTCCGCGCTCGAGGTCGAGGACCTCGTCACCGTGCGCGACGTCGTCGCGGTCGCGCAGCGGCTGGAGATGGTGACGCGCATCGCGGTGGAGATCGAGGACTACGTGCTCGAGCTCGGCACCGACGGCCGGCTGCTCAGCCTGCAGCTCGAGGAGCTCATCACCGGCGTGGAGGCCGACCGCGAGCTGGTGGTGCGCGACTACCTCCCCGCCGGCAAGCGGGCGCCGAGCGCCCCGGAGGCGCTGGCCTCGCTCGCTGCGCTGGACGCGACCGCCCTGGTGGACATCAACGCGATCGCCCGGTGCCTCGGCCTCGGGGCCAACGAGCTGCTGGACAACCCGGTCTCGCCGCGCGGCTACCGCCTGCTCGCCCGGGTGCCGCGGCTGCCACCGACGGTCGTGGAGCGGCTCGTGGACCACTTCGGCGGGTTGCAGAAGCTGCTGGCCGCGACGATCGAGGACCTGCAGGGCGTCGACGGGGTGGGCGAGCTCCGGGCCCGCAGCGTGCGCGAGGGACTGTCGCGGCTCGCGGAGTCGAGCATCCTCGAGCGCTACGTCTGACGCAGCCCGCCCTCAGCGGGCCGAGCCGGTGCCCGCGCTCGTCGGCGAGCCCGCGGAGGGCGACCGCCGCGGCGTCGGGCCGTCCGACGCGGTCGCGGCGGGGGTCGACGACGGCGTCGGGGTCACGCTCCGGGTGACCGTGGAGGCCACCCCCGACTCCAGCTCGAACTCCTGCTCGCCGGTCTCGGTGCCGCCCAGCGCGACGGCCTCGGCGAGGTAGTCCCCCGGCAGCACCCAGGGGGCCAGCTCGGAGCAGTGCTCGTCGGAGCGGTGCCCGCTCCACTCCGCCACCGCTCGCCCGGGGACGGTCTGCCGCGCGACGACCGTGGTCTCGGGCAGCGAGGTCGGGCAGTCCTGGGTCGTCCAGAGCAGCTCGCGTGCCCCCGTGGCCATGCTGACGTTGAGCGCGACGCTCTCGCCCGAGACCTCGAAGGTGCAGGCGGGCGACTTCGTCGTGGTGAGCTCCAGGATGATCTGCACCGGCCGCCCGATGTTCGCCGCCTCGATCACCGGCGTCACCAGCACGTCCGCCGGGTCGCAGATGCCTTCGGGCGGAGGGAGCTGGGCCTTGCGTCGCTGCGGCTTGATGAGCATCTCGGGCGACGCCGACGGCACGGCCAGCGTGGGCAGCTCGAACGGTGCCCCCACCATGGACGCCGCGACCGGCGCCTCGGGCGACGAGGACCCGTCGTACGTCAGGAGTCGCTGCACCCCGACCACGAGCAGCCCGGCAGCGACCACGAGCAGGAACCGGCGGAACCAGTAGACCCGGGCCGGCAGCGGGCCTCGGGGACGGGCGACGGTGCTCATGTACGAGAACGCTAATCAGCCGTGTCGCCCGACGTGCGGTGCCACTCCGGTCGCCCCCCGAGCAGTCCGGCCCGGCTCGTAGGCTCGGGACCATGGCGAGACTCCCCCGCAGCACCCCCGCCGAGCAGCAGGTGGACCCGGCCGCCGTGCTCGCGCTCCTCGACGCCCTCGAGGCGCGGCCCGACATCGAGATGCACAGCCTCATGGTGGTGCGCCACGGCCACGTCGTCGCCGAGGGCTGGTGGGCGCCGTACTCCCCTGACCGGGTGCACCTGCTCTACTCGGTGAGCAAGACCTTCACCACGACGGCCGCCGCCTTCGCCCGGCACGAGGGCTTGCTGGACCTCGACGACACCGTGCTGTCGCACTTCCCCGAGCTCGAGGACGACGTCGTCGACCCGCGCAGCCGCCGGATGCTGCTGCGCCACGTGGCGGCGATGGCGAGCGGCCACACCCGCGACACGATGGACGAGGCGTTCGCCAACGACCGCGACGAGCCTGTCCGCGGCTTCCTCGCGATCCCCCCGGACGAGGAGCCCGGCACGGTCTTCGCCTACAACCAGCCCTGCACCTACGCCCTCGCCGCGGTGATCCAGCGGGAGTCCGGCCAGTCGCTGACGGACTACCTGCGCCCCCGCCTCTTCGACCCGCTGGGCATCGGGGACGTCGGGTGGCAGAGCTGGCCGCCGGGGCGCGAGCTCGGCTTCACCGGGCTGCACGCCCGCACCGAGGACGTCGCGAAGCTCGGCCAGCTCTACCTGCAGCGCGGGCGCTGGGGCGAGCAGCAGCTGATCCCGGAGGAGTGGGTCGCGGAGGCGACCTCGAAGCACGTCGACAACCCCCGTGAGCCGAACGTCGACTGGCGGCAGGGCTACGGCTACCAGTTCTGGATGCAGCGGCACGGCTACCGCGGCGACGGGGCCTTCGGTCAGTTCTGCCTCGTGCTCCCCGAGCACGACACGGTCGTCGCGACCACCGCGTCCACCGAGCAGATGCAGGCGGTGCTCGACGCGATGTGGGAGCACCTGCTGCCCGGCCTCGGCGTGACGGACACCTCGGACGAGGTGGGCGAGGAGCTGGCGTCGCGACTGAGCGCGCTGCGGATCCCACCGCTCACCGGGTCGGCCGCCTCATCGGACAGACTTGCGTCGCACCGCTTCGAGGTCGTGGACAGCAGCGCCCACCACGTCACCGGCGTGACGAGCCGGACGACGGCAGCAGGACTCGAGGTCGGCCTCGTCGAGGGTGACTCGTGCAGCTCGTTCGCGGTGGGCGACGGCGAGTGGGCGCTCTCGTCGACGACCGACGGCGAGGGCGGGACCCTCCCGGTGGCGGCCAGCGGGGGCTGGGTGGACAGGAGGCTGGCGGTGGACGTGCTCTTCCTCGAGAGCGCGCACCGTTTCCACGTCCGCGCGACCCTCGGCGGCGGCGCCGAGGTCACCTGGAACCACGTGCCCCTCGGCAGCGGCCGCCTCGCCGACATGCACGCCCCCCGCTGACTGCCGCCATGGACGACCCGGAGCGACTGCACGACGCCGTGCTCGGGTGGTACGCCGACCATGCGCGCGACCTGCCCTGGCGCAGACCCGGCACCAGCCCGTGGGGCGTCCTGGTCTCCGAGGTGATGCTCCAGCAGACCCCGGTGGTGCGCGTGCTGCCGGCCTGGCAGCAGTGGATGGCCGACTGGCCGCGGCCGGCCGACCTGGCGGCCGCACCCGCGGGTGACGCCGTGCGGGCGTGGGGCAAGCTCGGCTACCCACGCCGGGCTCTGCGGCTGCACGCGGCTGCCACAGACGTCGTCGCCCGCTTCGACGGCGAGGTGCCGCAGTCCTACGACGACCTGCGCAGCCTGCCCGGGGTGGGCGACTACACGGCCGCGGCGGTCGCGGCCTTCGCCTTCGGACGCCGCCACGTCGTCCTCGACGTCAACGTGCGGCGTGTGCTCTCGCGGGTCGTGGCGGGCGCGGAGCTGCCGCCGGTCTCGCTCACCCGGGGCGAGCGCGCCGCTGCGGAGCGGCTGCTGCCCGACGACGGCCGCACGGCCGCCTCCTGGTCGGTCGGCGTCATGGAGGTCGGCGCCCTGCTGTGCCGGCCGGTCAAGCCGCGCTGCGCGCGCTGCCCGCTCCGCGCGGACTGCGCCTGGCGGGGCGCCGGCCACCCACCGGACGAGGGTGCCCCACGCAAGGTGCAGACCTACGCCGGCACCGACCGGCAGTGCCGGGGCCGCCTCATGGACGTGCTGCGGGACCAGCTGCACCCCGTGACCTCCGACCAGCTGGCGCTCGCGTGGACCGACGAGCAGCAGCGCAGCCGGTGCCTGACCTCGCTGCTCGCGGACGGTCTGGTGACCAGCCGTCCCGACGGCACCTACGCCCTCCCCTAGCCGAGCGACCGGTCGCTCACGCCATCGCGGCCACCGCGGCCGCCAGGTCGGCCACCACCTGCTCCTGCTCGGCGCCGTCGGGGCTGAGCGGCCGGTCGAGCAGCAGCCCCACGGTGACCGACTCGACCAGCTCCGCTGCACGTCGCGCCCGGTCCGGTCGGCACCCCGCCGCCTCCAGGCGCCTGCTGAGGGCCGCCATCCAGCGCTCGTTGGCAGCTCGCACGGCAGAGGCGTAGGGCTCGAGGCCGAAGAGCCCGAGGGCGGACGCCTCGACGTAGACCCGCTGGCACTGCTCGAGCCGGCTGCCGAGCAGGGCGCGCCACAGCTCGTGCACGGACGTGGCCACGTCGTCCCCCGGGGGCATCTGCTCCAGCGTCGCCACGGACCGGTCGTTGGAGGCGACGAGCACCGCGGCGACGAGGTCGGCCTTGCTGTCGAAGTGGTAGAGCAGCATCCGGTCGCTGGTGCCGAGCGCGTGCGCGAGCGGCCGCAGGCTCAGGCCGATCAGCCCGTGCTGGAGCACGTAGTCCGTCGCCTGCTCGGTCAGGTCCGCGCGCCGGTCGGCGGGGTGTGCAGGGGTCGCGGCAGCAGGCACGGGGCTTCCTCGTGGACGGTTCGGGAACGGAGGTGACGATGCGTGTAGCACACGCTACACTAGTGTGTAGCACCTGCTACATACCGACCGAAGGACCTCTCATGCTTGCCGCCTGGCTCCTCCTCCTCGCTGCCATCGGCATCGAGGTGAGCGCGAGTGCCGCGCTGCCCCGGGCCGACGGCTTCCGCAACCCCGGCTGGTCACTCTTCGTGGTCGCGGGCTACGTCGCCTCGATCTGGATGCTGACGTGGGTGGTGCGCGAGATCCCGGTCTCCATCGCCTATGCGGTGTGGGCCGGCCTGGGCACCGCCGGCATCGCGGTCGTCGGGATGCTCTGGCTCGGCGAGTCGGTCGACCTGGTCAAGGTCGGTGGCATCGCCCTCATCGTCGCCGGGGTGCTGCTGCTCAACCTGCAGGGCAGCCACTGACCTCGGGATCGCCCGCCCGAGATGCCCTGAGATGCACGGAGCGCCGGCCCCTCCTGGGGACCGGCGCCCCGGCGTCGGGCTCAGCGGTCGTTCAGTCGGACGCGTCGGCGGGCTCGACGTCCTCCACGCCTTCGATCACGTCCATCGGGGGCATGTCCTCGATCTGCGTGATGTCGGTGCGCGGCCGGCCCTCGAAGACGAAGGTCGCCGTCGGCCCCTCACCCTCCACGTCGACCCGCACGATCTGGCCGGGACCGACCTCGCCGTACAGCATCTTCTCGGCCAGCGTGTCCTCGATCTCGCGCTGGACGGTGCGACGCAGCGGCCGGGCGCCGAGCACCGGGTCGAAGCCCCGGTGCGCCAGCAGGTCCTTCGCCGCGTCGGTGAGCTCCAGCTTCATGTCGCGGTCGGCCAGACGCTTGTCGACGCCGGCCACCATCATGTCGACCATCGAGATGATCTGGTCCTGCGACAGCGGCGGGAAGACCACGATCTCGTCGACGCGGTTGAGGAACTCGGGGCGGAAGTGCTGCTTCAGCTCCTCCGAGACCTTCGCCTTCATCCGGTCGTAGGACCCCTGGACGTCACCCGTCTGCTGGAAGCCGAGGTTGACGCCCTTGGAGATGTCGCGGGTGCCGAGGTTGGTCGTCATGATGATGACGGTGTTCTTGAAGTCGACGACCCGGCCCTGGGAGTCGGTGAGCCGACCCTCCTCCAGGATCTGCAGCAGCGAGTTGAAGATGTCCGGGTGGGCCTTCTCGACCTCGTCGAACAGCACCACGGAGAACGGCCGGCGGCGCACCTTCTCGGTGAGCTGGCCGCCCTCCTCGTAGCCGACGTAGCCGGGGGGCGAGCCGAACAGCCGCGACACGGTGTGCTTCTCGGAGAACTCGCTCATGTCGAGCTGGATGAGCGCGTCCTCGTCACCGAAGAGGAACTCCGCCAGCGTCTTGGACAGCCACGTCTTGCCGACGCCCGAGGGCCCGGCGAAGATGAACGACCCGCCGGGACGCTTCGGGTCCTTCAGGCCCGCACGAGTACGCCGGATCGCCCGGCTGAGCGCCTTGACGGCCTCCTCCTGGCCGATGACGCGCTTGTGCAGCTCGTCCTCCATCTTGAGCAGCCGGGAGGACTCCTCCTCGCTCAGCTTCACGATCGGGATGCCGGTCGCGATCGCGAGGACCTCGGCGATGAGCTCCTCGTCGACCTCGGCGACCTCGTCCATGTCGCCGGCCTTCCACTGCTTCTCGCGCTCGCCCTTGGCCGCGATCAGCTTCTTCTCCTCGTCGCGCAGCGACGCCGCCAGCTCGAAGTCCTGGCTGTCGATCGCCGACTCCTTGCGCTTGCGCACGTCGGCGATCTTCTCGTCGAACTCGCGCAGGTCCGGCGGCGCGGTCATCCGGCGGATGCGCAGCCGCGAGCCCGCCTCGTCGATGAGGTCGATGGCCTTGTCGGGCAGGAACCGGTCGGAGACGTAGCGGTCGGCCAGGGTGGCGGCGGAGACCAGCGCCTCGTCGGTGATCGTCACCCGGTGGTGCGCCTCGTAGCGGTCGCGCAGGCCCTTGAGGATCTCGATCGTGTGGGCGATCGAGGGCTCCTTGACCTGGATCGGCTGGAAGCGGCGCTCGAGCGCGGCGTCCTTCTCGAGGTACTTGCGGTACTCGTCGAGCGTCGTGGCGCCGATCGTCTGCAGCTCGCCACGGGCCAGCATCGGCTTGAGGATGCTGGCCGCGTCGATCGCGCCCTCGGCGGCGCCGGCGCCGACGAGGGTGTGCAGCTCGTCGATGAACAAGATGATGTCGCCGCGGGTCTTGATCTCCTTGAGCACCTTCTTCAGGCGCTCCTCGAAGTCACCGCGGTAGCGGGAGCCGGCCACCAGCGCGCCCAGGTCGAGGCTGTAGATCTGCTTGTCCTTGAGCGTCTCCGGCACGTCGCCGCGCACGATCGACTGCGCGAGGCCCTCGACGCAGGCGGTCTTGCCGACGCCGGGCTCGCCGATGAGCACCGGGTTGTTCTTGGTGCGGCGCGAGAGCACCTGCATGACGCGCTCGATCTCCTGCTCCCGCCCGATGACGGGATCGAGCTTCGCCTCGCGCGCGGCCTGGGTGTAGTTGCGGCCGTACTGGTCGAGCACCAGCGAGCTCGACGGGCTGCCGGACTCGGGCGCCGTGCCGGCGGCCTGGGTCTCCTTGCCCTGGAAGCCCGAGAGCAGCTGGATCACCTGCTGGCGGACCCGGTTGAGGTCGGCGCCGAGCTTGACCAGCACCTGCGCCGCGACTCCCTCGCCCTCACGGATGAGGCCGAGCAGGATGTGCTCGGTGCCGATGTAGTTGTGGCCGAGCTGCAGCGCCTCGCGCAGCGACAGCTCCAGGACCTTCTTGGCGCGCGGGGTGAAGGGGATGTGCCCGGACGGCGCCTGCTGGCCCTGCCCGATGATCTCCTCGACCTGCGCGCGCACGGCCTCCAGCGAGATGCCCAGGCTCTCCATCGCCTTGGCGGCGACGCCCTCGCCCTCGTGGATGAGGCCCAGCAGGATGTGCTCGGTGCCGATGTAGTTGTGGCTGAGCATGCGGGCCTCCTCCTGCGCGAGGACGACCACGCGCCGGGCCCTGTCGGTGAACCGCTCGAACATGTCCCACTCCTCATCACGCCGGGCGGCGTCGCTGCGGTGCGGGTCTCGCCCCTGACCGCTGACGCCGTATCTGAAGCACTCTAGTCACTGGCGTGACGAGCACCCCTCGGGTCGAGGCCCGGTCAGGGCCTCACGGGTGCCAACCACGCAGGTGAGAGGGGTGTTCCGGGGGCTCGTTCGCGCCTAGCGAACGGGCCCCCGGACCAGTGCCTGGAGGGCTCAGTGGGCGGCGGCGTACGCCTCGCGCACCTCGGCGGAGACCCGGCCGCGGTCGGGCACCGTCCAGCCGTTGGAGCGCGCCCACTCGCGGATCTCGGCCGCGGAGGGCCCGGACCTGCTCGCCGAGCTCGGAGCCCGACGAGCCGCCGGAGCGGCGTCGGCCGCCACCGGCGCGCCGGCCGTGGCCGATGTAGGGCGCCAGGGCCTCGCGCAGCGCGGTGGCGTTGCCCTCGGAGAGGTCGATCTGGTACTGGACACCGTCGAGACCGAACGACACGGTCTCCGCGGCGGGCGAGCCGTCGACGTCGTCGACGAGCTCCACGTGGATCTTCTGCGCCATGATTCTCACCTGACATTTGCGGGGGGATGAAAAGCGGGCACGAGTGCATCCCGAATATCGGATGTCCCGAGCCCAGGAATAACCTACGGCATTAGCGGTGGAAATCCACTCGCATTGCACGGGGTAATGCGCGTCACGCCATTCTTGGCAGTGGCGACGTCCGTGCCGATTGTTTGGATCGATTCCAGATCGGCACGATGCCTCCGACCATGACCTCCGTACACGATCCCAGGACTGACCGAGGACGACTGCTCGACCATCGCCGCGATCCTGCAGGAGCGGCTCAGCGCCTACAACGACCTCCACCTCACCCTCAAGCACGTGCACTGGAACGTGGTCGGCCCGAACTTCATCGGCGTCGCACGAGATGCTCGACCCGCAGGTCGAGGCTGGTCCGCGGCTACGCCGACGCGGTCGCCGAGCGGATCGCCGCCCTCGGCGGCGTGCCCCCGCGGGCACGCCGGCGCGATCCTCGAGGACCGCACCTGGGACGACTACGCCCTCGGCCGCGACACGGTGCCCGCCCACCTCGCCGCCCTCGACCTCGTCTACACCGGCGTCGTCGCGCGACGCTGCGGGAGGCGATCGAGACCGCGGGCGAGATCGACCCCGTCACCGAGGACCTGCTGATCGGGCAGGCCGCCGAGCCTCGAGCAGTTCCAGTGGTTCGTCCGGGCCCACCTCGAGAACGCGGGCGGACGCCTGGTCCACCGAGGGCGCCGCGACCGAGGACGAGGCCGCCGACCGCGCCCGCGACCTCTGAGGCACCCCTCCTCGTCATCACCGGGAAATCGGGCGGACCCCTGAGCTTCGGGGGCCGCCGATTTCAATTCCTCAGCGCGCTCACTCCGGGCGCAGCAGCGGGAAGAGGATCGTCTCGCGGATACCCGCACCGGTGAGCAGCATGATCAACCGGTCGACGCCCGAGCCCGATTCCCCCGGCCGGCGGCATTCCGTGCTCCATGGCCGCGCAGGAACGACTCGTCGAGGTCCATCGCCTCCGGGTCGCCCTGGGCCGCCAGCAGCGACTGCTCGGTGAGGCGCTCGCGCTGGATGACCGGGTCGTTGAGCTCGGTGTAGGCCGGGGCCAGCTCGACGCCGTTGATGATGAGGTCGAAGGCCTCGACGAGGCCGGGCTTCGAGCGGTGCGGCTTGGCCAGCGGGCGCACCGACTCCGGGTAGTCCTGGACGAACGTCGGCTGGACCAGGGTGTGCTCGACCAGCTGCTCGTAGAGCTCGAGCACGATCTCGCCGGCGTTCCACTGCGGCTGCAGCTCGATCTCCCGCTCGTCGGCGATCTGGACCAGCACGTCGGTCGGGTGTCTCGACGGTGACCTCGACACCGACCTGCTCGGAGACCAGGTCGAGCAGGCTGGCCGAGCGCCACGGCTTCTCCAGGTCGATCTCCTCGCCGTCGCGGCCGGTCACGACCGTGCGGCCGACGGCGCGCGCCGCGTCGACGACCAGGGCGCGGGCGAGGTCCTTCATCGTCTCCAGGTCGCCGTAGGCCTCGTAGGCCTCGAGCATCGAGAACTCGGCCGCGTGGGTGGAGTCGAGCCCCTCGTTGCGGAAGGTGCGGCCGATCTCGTAGACCCGGTCGACGCCCCCGATCATCGCCTTCTTCAGGTCGAGCTCGAGGGCGATGCGCAGCAGCATCGGCTGGTCGAAGGCGTTGAGGTGGGTGCGGAACGGCCGCGCCGCGGCGCCGCCGTTGGTCAGCTGCAGGATCGGGGTCTCCACCTCGAGGAAGCCCGCGCTCGTCCAGGGTGCGCCGCAGCGACCGCAGCACCGCCGCCTTGGTGCGCACCATCTCGCGCGAGCGCGGGTTGACGATCATGTCGACGTAGCGCAGCCGCACGCGCGCCTCGTCCGAGAGCGGCTTGTGCTCGTTGGGCAGCGGCCGCAGCGTCTTGGCGACCATCGACCAGCTCGTCGCCTGCACCGACAGCTCGCCGCGCCGGCTGGTGACCACCTCGCCGGTGACCCCGATGAAGTCGCCGATGTCGACGAGGTGCTTGTACTCCGCGAGCGAGTCCTCGCCGAGGTCGGCGAGCGAGAGCATCGCCTGCAGCTCGGTGCCGTCGCCCTCGCGCAGCCGCACGAAGCAGAGCTTGCCGGTGTTGCGCAGGTGGATCACGCGGCCCACCACCGAGACGCACGTCGCCGGTGCGGGTGTCCGGCGCGAGGTCCTGGGCGTCGTACGTCGCACGCACCTCGGCCAGCGTGTGGGTGCGGTCCACCGCGCTGGGGTAGGCGGGCACCCCCGACTCCAGCAGCCGCTGCCGCTTCTCGCGACGCACCCGGATCTGCTCGGGGACGTCGTCGGAGTCCGGCGGGGGCTGGGTGGTCATGCGGGCAATCCTAGGAGCCCGCGCGGCTCGGGCGCCTTCCGCCGGTCACCGGAGGCTCGTTGTTGCGGGCGAAGACGATCTCGAGCCCGATCAGCGTGAGCCACGGCTGGTGCTCGGTGATGCTGCGGCACTCGTCCAGCACCGGCGCCGCCAGCCCGCCCGTGGCGATCACGGTGACCTCCTCGGGCCGCAGCCCGAGCTCGTCGACCATGCGCGCGACCATCCCGTCGACCTGGGCCGCGAAGCCGTAGAGCGCTCCGCTCTGCAGCGCCTCGACGGTGTTCTTCGCGATCACCGAGCGCGGCCGCAGCAGCTCGACCTTGCGCAGCTGGGCGCCGCGCTGGCCGAGCGCCTCCAGCGAGATCGAGATGCCGGGGGCGATGGCACCGCCGACGTACTCCCCCTTCGGCGAGACCACGTCGTACGTCGTGGCGGTGCCGAAGTCGACCACGATGCACGGGCCCGTCGTAGAGGTGGGCCGCGGCCAGGGCGTTGACGATGCGGTCCGAGCCGACCTCGCGCGGGTTGTCCATGCGGACGGGGACCCCGGTGCGCACCCCCGGCTCGACGATGACGTGCGGGAGGTCGGCGAAGTACTGCTCGATGGTGAGGCGCCACTCGTGCAGGACGGCGGGCACCGAGCTGCACATCGCGATGCCGCGCAGCGAGGGGTCCGCGGGGCAGCAGGCCGCGCAGCAGCACGCCCCACTCGTCGCTGGTGCGCTGGTCGTCGGTGCCGACGCGCCAGTGCTCGACGACCTCACCGTCGGTGACCAGCCCGAGCGTGGTGTGGCTGTTGCCGATGTCGGCGCAGAAGAGAGGGTCGGTCATCGGCAGCTCACGACCTCACGCACCAGGTCCATGGCGATGTCGAGCACGGGTGCGGAGTGGGTGAGCGCTCCGACGGCGAGGAAGTCGACGCCGGTGCCGGCGACCTCGGCGCGCCCGCTCGAGCGACAGCCCGCCGGAGGCCTCGAGCGCCGCACGCCCGGCGGTGACGCGGACGGCCTCGGCCATGGTCGCGGCGTCCATGTTGTCGAGCAGGACCTGGTCGGCGCCCGCGTCGAGCAGCTCGCGCAGCTGGTCCAGCGTCGTGACCTCGACCTGCACCGGCAGGCCGGGGTAGCGGTCGAGCACCGCGAGGTAGGCCGGCACCACGCCACCGGCGGCGAGCACGTGGTTGTCCTTGACCAGCGCCTGGTCGGACAGCGAGGTGCGGTGGTTGACCCCGCCGCCGCAGCGCACGGCGTACTTCTCCAGCATGCGCATGCCCGGCGTGGTCTTGCGGGTGTCGCGGACGCGCGCCCCGGTGCCCTCGACCGCGGCGACCCAGCGAGCGGTGGTGGTCGCGACCCCCGAGAGGTGACAGAGGTGGTTCAGCGCGGTCCGCTCGGCGGTCAGCAGCCGCAGCGTGGGCCCGGTGACCTCCAGGATCACGTCGCCGCGGGCGACGCGGTCGCCGTCGGAGACGTGCCGCACGACCCGCACGCCGTCGACGACGTGGCGCAGCACCAGCTCCGCCACCGCGAGCCCGGCGACGACACCGTCGGCGCGGGCGACGAAGTGGGCGGTGGCGGTCGCAGTCGGGGTCGATGGTGGCGACGCTCGTGACGTCCTCCGTCGGCACGTCCTCGGCGATGGCGCGCACCACGAAGTCGTAGGTCTCCTGCGGGTCGAGCCCCCACCCGGCCAGCTCCTCCACCAGGCCGGCCGGGCAGGTCGGCGTACCCGGTGCTCACGCGCCGGCACCGCCCAGGGTCGGGCTGGGCGCGAGGTCGGCCGGGCTCCCCCGGGGTCGCGTGGTAGGTCAGCGCGGGGCGCCCGTCGTCGTCGAGCCGGACGTCGACGTGGCCGAACCAGCGCTCGTCGTCGCGGTCGGGGTGGTCCTCGCGCCAGTGGGACCCTCGGGTCTCGCGCCGCAGCCGAGCGGCCTCGGCCAGCGCCGCCCCCAGGCTGAGCAGGTTCGTGGTCTCCCACGCCTCGGTGCCGGCCTCGCTCGGCCGTGCCGACCAGGCGCTCGAGCGAGAGGCCCGACCGAGGCGAGGCCCTCCTCGGTGCGCAGCACGCCGGCGTGCTCGGTGAGCGTGGCCTGGATGCGGGCGCGGTGGGAGTCGGGGACCAAGGAGGGCTCCGCTGCGTCGGCTGCCGGGCTCGCGGGCGGCGGGCAGCCCCTCGGCGGAGAGCTGCGCGGCGATCCGCCGGGAGAACACCAGGCCCTCGAGCAGGGAGTTGGAGGCCAGCCGGTTGGCACCGTGGACGCCGGAGCAGGCCACCTCCCCGGTGGCGTAGAGCCCGGGCACGCTGGTGCGTCCCAGCAGGTCGGTCGCCACGCCTCCCGAGGCGTAGTGGCAGGCGGGCGCGACCGGGACCAGCTCGTGCACCGGGTCGATGCCGTGCGAGCGGCACGAGGCGAGGATGGTCGGGAAGTGGTCGCTCCAGGTGTCCTCGGAGAAGTGCCGGGCGTCGAGCCAGACGTGCTCGGTGCCGGACGCCCGCATCCGCCGCATGATCGCCTTGGCGACCACGTCGCGGGGGGCGAGCTCGGCCAGCGGGTGCACGTCCTCCATGAACCGCTTGCCGTCGTCGTCGACGAGCACTGCGCCCTCGCCGCGCAGCGCCTCGGAGATCAGCGGCTGCTGGCCGCGCGCCTGGTCGCCCAGCCACAGCACCGTGGGGTGGAACTGCACGAACTCCAGGTCGCGCAGCGTCGCCCCGGCGCGCATCGCGAGGGCCATCCCGTCGCCGGTGGAGACCGCGGGGTTGGTGGTCGCGGAGTAGATCTGGCCGAGGCCGCCGCTGGCCAGCACCACCGCTCGGCACTGCACCGCGCCCACGCCGTCGTGCTGCCCCTCGCCCATCACGTGGAGCGTCACGCCCGCGAGCCCGCCACCGGCGCCGGGGATGAGGTCCACGGCCAGGGCGTGCGGCTGCACGCTGATGTCGGGGGCGAGCTCGATCGCGGCGACGAGGGCGCGCTGGATCTCCGCCCCGGTGGCGTCGGCGGCGTGCGCGATGCGGTTGCGGTGGTGGCCGCCCTCGCGGGTCAGCGACAGCTCGCCGGCGGTGGTGTGGTCGAACTGCGCGCCGAGGGCGATCAGCTCGTGCACCGACTGCGGCCCCTCGGTGACCAGCGCCCGCACGGCCTCGACGTCGCACAGGCCCGCCCCGGCGACCAGGGTGTCGCGCAGGTGCTGCTCGGGGGTGTCCCCGGGGCCGAGCGCCGCGGCGATGCCGCCCTGCGCCCACTGCGTGGAGCCCGCCGACAGGTGGTCCTTGGTGACCACCATGACGCTGCCCAGCCCGGCCTCGCGGATGCGCAGCGCCGCGGTGAGGCCGGCGATGCCCGAGCCGATGACGACGACGTCGGCGTACGTCGACCAGCCGGGGTCGGGTGCGGCGAGGCGTCGCGGCAGCCGGGCGGGGTGGGTGGTCACGCGCCCGAAACTACCGCGTCCCCGCGCGTGAGCCCGCTGCCCTCAGGCGCCTCCGCCGGGTCCGCGCCGGTGCTGACGACCCGGTTGTGCTCGTCGACGAAGACCACCGACGGCCGGAGGGCGCGCGCCTCCTCGGTGGTGACCTGCGCGTAGGCGATGAGGATGACCAGGTCACCGGGGTCGACCAGGCGGGCGGCGGCGCCGTTGATGCCGATGACTCCCGAGCCGCGCTCGCCCGGGATCGTGTAGGTCTCCAGCCGGGCGCCGTTGGTGATGTCGACGATGTGCACCAGCTCGCCCGGGAGCAGGTCGGCGGCGTCGAGGAGGTCCTCGTCGACGGTCACCGACCCGACGTAGTCCAGGTCGGCCTGGGTGACCGTGGCCCGGTGGATCTTGCTCTTCATCATCGTGCGCAGCATGGGTCTCCTCGGGTGCGGACGGTGTCGGTCGTCGGGCTGGGTCAGCCGGCGCCGAGCATCAGCTCGACGTTGTCGATGAGGCGGGTGGCGCCGACCCGGCCGGCGACCAGCAGCCGCGCAGGGCCCTGGTCGGGCGCGACGCCGAGGTCGGGGTCGGTGAGCACGAGGTAGTCGACGTCGAGGTCGGGCTCGTCGTCGAGCACGCCCTGCGCGGCGAGCAGGGCGGCGGCGGCTCCCGAGTCCGCGGCGGACCTGCCGGTGCGCAGGGCGCGGGAGAGCACGGCAGCCACGGCGCGACCGCGCTCGTCGAGGTAGCGGTTGCGGCTGGAGAGCGCCAGACCGTCGGGCTCACGGCAGGTCTCCGCGCCGACGATCTCGACCGGCATGCAGAGGTCGGCGACCATCCGGCGCACGAGCACCAGCTGCTGGTAGTCCTTCTGGCCGAAGACGGCGACGTCCGGCGCGACGAGCCCGAACAGCTTGGCGACGACCGTCAGCACGCCGCGGAAGTGGGTCGGCCGCACCCAGCCCTCGAAGACGGAGCCCAGCGGGCCGGGGTCGACGGTCACCTCGGGCTCACCGCCGGGGTAGACCTCCTCGACGCCCGGCGCGAACACGACGTCGACGCCCTCGCTGCGGCACAGCTCGAGGTCGGCCTCCAGGGTGCGTGGGTAGCGCTCGAGGTCCTCGCCCGGCCCGAACTGCATCGGGTTGACGAAGACCGAGGCCACCACGGCTCCGGCGTCACCGGCGAGGTGGCGGGCACGGCGCAGCAGGGAGGCGTGACCGTCGTGCAGCGCGCCCATGGTCGGCACCAGGACGACGCGGCCGTCGCGGGCTCGCACCCGCCGCAGCGCGTCGTCGAGGTCGGCGCGCGTCCGCGCGACGGCCGGTGCGCTCACGCGCTGACCTTCTCCAGGGCGTCGTTGAGCACACCGATGAGCTTGGCGGCACGGATCGGGAGCAGCCGGCCGTCGAGCACGGCGGTGTTGGCGGTGGCCCGCGCCAGCGCGACGTACGACGGGAGCGTGCCGGGGGCCGTGCGGGTGATCTCCTCGACGTGCGCGCGCACGGTCTCGACGTCGCCGCGCACGATCGGCCCCGTCAGGGCGGACTCCCCCATCGTGAGCGCGTTGTCGAGGGCGGCGCTGAGGAGCGGACGCAGGGTGGCGGCGGGGTCGGTGGCACCGGACTCGCGCAGCAGGTCCATGGCCTGGGCGACGAGTGTGACCAGGTGGTTGGCGCCGTGCGCGAGGCCGGCGTGGTAGAGCGTGCGCTTGTCCTCGGGCACCCAGACCAGGTGGCCGCGCAGCGTCTCGCACGAGCCCGGTCGCCATCGCCACGGCCGCGGGCGACTCCGCGGTGACGCCGAAGGCGCAGCCGGGGAGCCGGGTGAGGTCGACGTCGGTGCCGGTGAAGGTCATCGCGGGGTGCAGCGCGAGCACCTCGGCGCCGACCTGACGGGCGGGTTCGAGCACCGCGAGGCCGTGCCGGCCCGAGGTGTGGGCGACGTACTGGCCCGGCCGGATCGCGCCTGAGGCGGCGAGCATCGTGACGACGTTGGAGAGCATGTCGTCCGGGACCGTCAGCAGGAGGAGGTCGCAGGAACGGCTGACCGCGGTGGGCTTGTCGATGTGGACGCCCGGGAGCAGCAGCGCAGCTCGCGCGCGGGAGGCCGCAGACTCACCGGCGACGGCGCTGACGGGATGCCCGGCCGAGCGCAGCGCGGCACCGACGACGGCTCCCACGCGCCCGGCGCCGACGATCCCGATGGAGACCGGTCGGGTCATGTGTCACACCTTTCCGTTCCAGTCCCCGTGGTCGGGGTACCGGACGTCCGTTGCTGACACCACCAGGGTAGAACGGGACGAATGTCCCGTCACCCGGTCGGGCGGGTGGCTTGACTCACACTTCCCCTCGCCGCGCGCGTGTCGGCGACCAGGCGGTCGAGCATTGCGCGGGCGTCGTCCTGGTCGCGGAACCTGCCGAGCACCTTGACGCTCCCGACCGGCGAGTGCACCTCGACGTCGGCCAGGCGCAGGGAGCGCGACCAGGGCCCCTGCACGAGCCCCAGCGACTGCACCCGCGTCGTGGGGGTCGCGTCGGTGCGGCGGGTCAGGTAGCCGCGGCGGCTGACCACGATGTCGGCGGTGGCGCCCAGCGCCTGCCACCGGGCGCTCACCGGCGCACGCCACCGTGCCCGGCGCGGGACCGGCACCATCTCGACCGCCTCGGTGTCCAGGCCGCGCAGCACGTGCACCGCCAGCGCGCGGACCACGGGCAGGGGCGCGACCGGCATGAGCACGGACGAGGTGAGTGACTGCTGCTCGCCCGAGCCTCGGGCGCCCGCGACCGAGACCTCCACCCGCGCCCAGCCGAACGGCCGCCACAGCACCGGCTCGCTGATGCGCACGCCCTGCACGCGCGGCAGCGCGACCGTCTGCCGCGACAGCGACAGCAACCCTCGGCGCAGCACCAGGCCTGCGGGGGTCTCGGAGACGACGTGGCCGTAGTTGGCGTTGACCTGGCGGAACAGCGCGACACCGCCACCGAGCAGGGCCGGCAGCGCCACACCCACTCCGGCCGCCACGGAGCCCGGTCGCCAGCATCGCCGCCGCGATCGCCACCGCACCGACGACGAAGAGGATCATCTCGAAGGACAGCACGGTGCTGTAGGCGAGCAGCCGGAGGTCGAGGCGCGCGAGCTCCTGCTCGGCGGGCTCGGGCTGGTGCTCGTCGAGCCGGTCGGGGTCGGCAGCTCCCTCCTCCCCCGGGTGGCTGCGCAGCTGGTCGCGCCGCTCGAGCAGCACCGAGCGCACCTGCTCGGCCTCGGAGAGGCGGAGGAAGGCGAGCGACCCCTCGGCGTCACCGCCGGCGACGTCGAAGGTGAGCTGGGCGTGGCCGAAGACGCGGGCGACGAAGGGCTGCACGATGTCCACGCCCTGCAACCGGTCGATGCGGATGCGGCGCGACTGCCTGCTGAGCAGGCCGTTGTCGATGCGCAGCTCGCGCTCGTCGATCCAGTACGTCGTCCGCAGCCAGGAGGCGACGCCCATGGCGAGGCCCGCCAGCAGGGCGAGCAGCACGAAGACGCCCGCTCCTGCGCGCGCGTCGGGGTCGAGCAGCTGCTGCCACACCCCGCCGAGGATCGCGAGGAAGACGATCGGGCCGCGCAGCAGCGGGGTCAGGGGCGAGAGCCGGCGGGCGGCACGCACCGGGGCTGCCGGGCCCGGGGGTGGGCCCGGGGGTGGGCCCGGGGTGGGCCTGGCGGCTGGCCTGGCGGTGGCTGCCAGCCGGGCGGTGGTCCGGCCGGCGGCTGCCAGCCGGGGGGTGGCCCGGCGGGCGGCTGCCAGCCAGGCGGAGGACCTGTCGGCGGGTGCCAGCCGGGCGGGGGACCTGTCACAGCCCTGCGGCTCCGGCGTCACCGAGCTCGGTGAGGCGGTCACGCAGCCGGGCGGCTTCCGCAGGCGGGCAGCCCGGGGATGCGTGCCTGGGTCACCGGGCTCGCGGTGTGCAGCTGCACCGAGGCGAGCCCGGCCAGCTGGTCCAGGGGGCCCGCCTGCACGTCGGCGTACTGCATCCGGCCGTAGGGCACGACCACCAGCCTGCGTCGCAGCGCGCCGTGGACGATGTAGAGGTCCTCGTCGCGCTCGGCGTACCCCCAGTTGCGCACGACGCGTCCGATCAGCCACCACGACCAGGCCGCCCAGAGCAGCAGGGCCACCAGACCCACGGCCAGCAGGCCGGAGGGGATGCCCCACACGAGCGAGAACACCACCCACGCCAGCGCCAGCACGAGGACCCACGCCAGCGCCACCAGACGACGCAGCGTCGCCAGCTGCGGGGAGACCCTCGTCCAGGTCACGCCGGGAGGGTGGAAGACGTCGGCCACGCTGCGAACCTAGCCGCTCGGCCCATGCTCCCCTCGCGAACCTGGCACTCCTCACGCGTTGCAACGCGTGGGGAGTGCCGGTTTCCCATGTGAACGTGGGAAACCGACGACCCCTCAGGCGGAGCGGGAGGTGCGGGTCTCGTCGGTGCGGTGCTCCCAGTTGAGCAGGTCCACCACGGTGTCGACGTCGTCGCTCGGCCAGGCGGCGAGCTCGTCGATCTGGTCGGACTGTCGGCGCTCGAGCGCGACCTCGAGCTCGATCACCCGGATCTCCGCCCGCAGCAGGCGGGAGCGCTCCTCACGCAGCCGCCACTCCGCCTCGTCGCCGCGAGCCTCGGCGAGGCGCAGGGTGCCCTCGAGCTCCCGCACCTCCCGGCGCAGCGCGGTGACCTGGGCGCCGGTGCGCGCGGCGTAGGCGGCGTGCTCGGCGGAGCGGGCCACGAAGGTCTCGGTGAAGGACTGTGCCTGGGCTTGCCGGTCGGCAGCGTGCTCGGCACGCTCGACGTCGAGCTCGGCGTGGAGCAGCAGACCGGCGACGATCCCGGTGACGGTGAGGAGAGGGAGGACTGCCACGGCTGCGTCTGGCGCCACGACGAGCGTGACCAGGCAACCGGTGGCGGACAGGACGAGCAGCGCGCAGGCGACCGTGACCCGGAAGGGGCGGGGCCGCCGATGTGGGGAAGAAAGGCGAGCCATGGCGTCGAGGCTAGGTGTGATCCGTGTCATTCCTCGTCATTGCGGACGCGACACGCACGTTCGAGCAGCAGCGAGGCGAGCACGAGCAGACCCGCTGCCAGCGCGGCCACGAGCCCACGCACCACCCTCGGCACCGCCGTCTCGGCGGGCAGACCCACCCAGCTGAGGCAGAAGCCGAGGTAGCCCCCCGCGACCAGGGCACCGATCAGCGCGCAGGCCTTCGCCAGCGCCAGCCGGTTCACCGCCTGGTACGGCGCGATGGGGGCGAGCCCGGCGTCGCGCCGGGGGTGACGGCGGTGCACCGAGCGGTAGGTCAGCCACGCGGTCCAGCCGAGGATCCCCGCGACCAGCAGCAGCCCCAGCGCCGGCATCCAGCCCACCTGGGGGGACGGCCTCCCCGCCCACACCGCGAGCGGCCGGACCGCCCAGCCGGCCACGAGGCCGACCAGACCGATCGCCACCAGCGGGCCGGGGCGCATCGGCTGCAGCCGCGGCGACTGCTGCGACTCCGGGGGCTCCGGCTCGTCCTCGTCGGACGGCAGGAGCGGGTCGCGGGACACGCGAGGGCGCCCGGGTCAGCCGATCTCGAGGCTGACGTCGTCGAGGCGGTCGACGCCCGACTGACCAGTCTTGTCCAGCAGGTCGCGCACGGCGCCCTGACCGGGGATCTCGGCCTCGGCGTCGACCTCGAGCCACGGCACCAGCACGAAGGCACGCTCGTGGGCCCGCGGGTGCGGCAGCGTGAGGTCGTCGTCGTTGGCGCGGCGGTCGCCGATGAGGATGATGTCGACGTCGAGGGTGCGCGGGGCGTTGCGCTCGGGCGAGTGCTCCCGGCCGTACGCCGACTCGATCGCGAGAGCCCGGTCGAGCAGCAGGTGGGCGGACAGCGTGGAGTCGGCGAGCACCACGGCGTTGAGGAACTTCTCGGAGCCCTCGGGGGCGTCCACGGGCTCGGTCTCGTAGACGGAGGACACCGCGGTCAGGTAGACGCCGGGGGTGTCCCGGAGCGCGTCGATCGCGCCCTGGAGCTTGACCTGGCGGTCGCCCACGTTGGAGCCCAGCGCGATCACGCACCGCCGGATCGGGCGCATCTCCCCGGTCAGGGTGTCCGCATCCACGATGTAGGGATTGGGAGTCTCAGTCATCCTCGGCTCGTCCTCTACTTCTCCGGATCGTGAGTGCGACATCGGCGAACGTCGCCTCGATGGGGGCATCGGGCTTGTGCACGGTGACCTCCACCCACTGCACCGGGGTCTCGAGCAGGCACTGGGCCGCGATGCGGTGGGCAAGCGTCTCGATCAGGTCGACCGGCTCGCCCTCGATGATCGCCCTGACCTTGGTGCTGAGCGTCCCGTAGTCCACGGTGTCCCGCAAGTCGTCCGACCGCGCAGCGGGCGCGGTGTCCAGGCCCAGCGTCAGGTCGACCCGGAAGACCTGGCCGTCCTGACGCTCGAAGTCGAGGACGCCGTGGAACCCCCGTGCCTCGAGCCCGAGCACCGACAGGCGGTCGGCGCCGTCGCCGGCAGGCCAGCGCGTCGGTGTGGGAGCCCGGGAGCGGCGTGGGAGGTGGTGTGGGAGGTCATGACCCGTCTGACAGTACCGAGGTGGCGTGGTGCACCCACATCCGCCAGCCCCCGCCCTGCCTCACGAAGACGTTCAGCGCGGCGGCGCGCGCGCTCAGCAGCGCCTCGGCCGGCCCGTCCTCCTCCTCGCCCCGTCTCCATGCCCGAGGTGAGGATGTTCTCGGTGCACGTGACCACGGCGCGGTCGCCGCTGCGGGTGACCTCGACGTCGGTGATGAAGAACTGGATGTAGCTGGTGTTGGCCATGATGAGCGAGAGGCTGCGCAGCACCGCCGCCCTGCCGTGGATGGGCGCCGCCGACGGGTGCACGCAGACGCAGTCCGCGTCCGACCACACCGCTCCCATCAGGTCGATGTCGCCGGTCTCCAGCGCGTCGTAGAACGCCCGGTTGGCCGACAGCACCCCGTCGTCGCCGCTCATGCCTGGCCCCACTGCGCTGCGACCCGCACCGCGTCCGCCGACGCGGCGGCGTCGTGCACCCGCACGCACCACACGCCCGCAGCCGCGGCGAGGGCGGTGGTGGCGGTGGTGGCGTCGTCGCGCTCCAGGGGTGGCCGAGGGCCGGCGTCGCCGGCCAGCAGGTCACCCAGGAAGCGCTTGCGGCTGGTCGCCACCAGCACCGGGCGCCCGAGTGCCACCACCTCGTCGAGCCGCCGCAGCAGGGCCCAGTTGTGGCTGCCGTCCTTGGCGAAGCCGATGCCGGGGTCGATGCAGATGCTCTCCTCGGCGATGCCCGCCGCGACGGCCTGCTCCACCTGCCGGGCGAGCTCGTCGCACACCTCGCGCACGACGTCGTCGTACGTCGCCAGCGTTGCCATCGCGGCCGAGTGGCCGCGCCAGTGCATGAGCACGTAGGGCACGCCCAGCGCCGCGACGGTGCGGTGCATGGCGGGGTCGGCCTTGCCGCCCGAGACGTCGTTGACGAGCACGGCCCCCGAGGCCACCGCCTGCGCGGCGACCTCGGCTCGCATCGTGTCCACCGACACCGTCACGCCGCGGCCGGCGAGCTCAGCGACGGCGGGGATCACCCGGCGCAGCTCCTCCTCCACGGGCACGCGCGCAGCACCGGGCCGGGTGGACTCCCCACCCACGTCGACGACGTCCGCGCCGTCGGAGACCAGGCGCGTGCCGTGGGCCACGGCGGACTCCAGGTCGAAGTGGCGGCCGCCGTCGGAGAAGGAGTCGGGGGTCGTGTTGACCACGCCCATCACCAGGCAGCGGTCCGGCCGGGGCAGACCCGGCAGCCAGCGCGGCGGGGCGGCCCCGGATCATCGGCCCTGGCTCATCGGATCGCCTGGCACATCGGACGGAGTCAGCGCGTGCCGTGCTGGATGAGGGACATCACCTCGGCGCGGGTGGCCGGCTTGTGCATCGTGCCGCGGATCGCCGAGGTGATCGTCTTCGCTCCCGGCTTGCGGACACCGCGCATGGTCATGCAGAGGTGCTCGGCCTCGATCACCACGATCGCGCCCTGCGGGTCGAGGATGCTCATCATCGAGTCCGCGATCTGCGAGGTCAGCCGCTCCTGCACCTGCGGGCGCCGGGAGTAGACGTCGACGAGCCGCGCGAGCTTGGAGAGGCCGGTGATCCGCCCGTGCTCGCCGGGGATGTAGCCGATGTGGGCGACACCGGTGAAGGGCACCAGGTGGTGCTCGCACATCGACCACAGCTCGATGTCGCGCACCAGCACGAGCTCCTCGTGGCCGGCGTCGAAGGTCGTGGTGAGCACGGTCTCCGCGGACTGCCGCATGCCGGCCAGCAGCTCGGCGTACGCCCGGGCGACACGGCCCGGGGTGTCGCGCAGCCCCTCGCGCTCGGGGTCCTCGCCCACGGCGAGCAGCAGCTCACGGACGGCGGCCTCCGCCCGGACGTGGTCGTAGGCGGGCAGGTCGGAGTAGTCCGGCGGGGTCGCCGGCTCCAGCTCGGTCACTGCCCCGCGCCCGGGGTGGGGGGCGGCGGCGGGCCCCCACCGTCGGGAGACGGGGTGCCGCCGTGCAGGTCGCCGCCCGCCGACGGCGGGGTGATCACGACGCCGGCTTCCTGCTTGTCGTCGACGCCGTCCTCCCGGGCCGACCGGGGCACGTCGACCGGCGGGATCGCCGAGGGCTCGCGGTGGGGCGACCCCGTCCATGCGGGGCGCGCCTGGCGGCGCCGCAACGGCTCGAAGATGGTGGCGACGTGCTGCTTGTCGAGCGTCTCGTGCTCCAGCAGCGCGCCCACGAGCGCGTCGAGGACGTCGCGGTTCTCCTCGAGGATGTCGAAGGCCTCCTGGTGCGCGGTGGCGAGGAGCTTCTTCGTCTCCTCGTCGACGACCGCGGCGACGTCCTCGGAGTAGTTGCGGGTGTGCCCGAAGTCGCGGCCCATGAACGGCTCGCCGTTGGCCTCACCGAGCTTGATCGCACCCAGCCGCTCGGTCATGCCGTACTGCGTCACCATCGCGCGCGCCAGCGACGTCGCCTTCTCGATGTCGTTGCCGGCGCCGGTGGTGGGGTCGTGGAAGACCATCTCCTCCGCCGCGCGGCCGCCCAGCATGTAGGCGAGCTTGTCGAGCATCTCCGAGCGCGTCTGGCTGTACTTGTCCTCGTCGGGCAGCACCATCGTGTAGCCCAGCGCCCGGCCCCGCGGCAGGATCGTGATCTTGTGCACGGGGTCGGTGCCGGGCAGGGCCGCGGCCACCAGGGCGTGCCCGCCCTCGTGGTAGGCGGTGATGAGCTTCTCCTTCTCGCTCATCAGGCGCGTCCGGCGCTGCGGGCCGGCGATGACGCGGTCGATCGCCTCGTCCAGGTCGGACATGTCGATCTGCTTGCGGTTGCCGCGCGCGGTGAGCAGCGCGGCCTCGTTGAGCACGTTGGCCAGGTCGGCGCCGGTGAAGCCCGGCGTACGACGGGCCACCGACAGCAGGTCGATCGTCTGGGACATCGGCTTGCCACGCGAGTGCACCTGCAGGATCTGGTGCCGCCCTGCCAGGTCGGGGGCGTCGACGGCGATCTGGCGGTCGAAGCGGCCGGGGCGCAGCAGCGCCGGGTCGAGGATGTCGGGGCGGTTCGTGGCCGCGATGAGGATGACCCCGCCGCGCACGTCGAAGCCGTCCATCTCCACCAGCAGCTGGTTCAGGGTCTGCTCGCGCTCGTCGTGGCCGCCACCCATGCCGGCACCGCGGTGACGGCCCACGGCGTCGATCTCGTCGATGAAGACGATCGCGGGGGCGTTCTCCTTGGCCTGCTCGAAGAGGTCGCGGACGCGGGAGGCGCCCACGCCGACGAACATCTCGACGAAGTCGGAGCCGGAGATCGAGTAGAACGGCACCCCCGCCTCGCCCGCGACCGCGCGGGCCAGCAGGGTCTTGCCGGTGCCGGGAGGGCCGTAGAGCAGCACGCCCTTGGGGATCTTGGCGCCGACCGCCTGGAACTTCGCGGGCTCCTGCAGGAACTCCTTGATCTCGCCGAGCTCCTCGATGGCCTCCTCGCAGCCGGCGACGTCGGAGAACGTCGTCTTCGGCATGTCCTTGCTGATCAGCTTGGCCTTGGACTTGGCGAACTGCATGACGCGGCCGCCGCCGCCCTGCACCTGGTTCATGAGGAACAGGAACAGCAGGATGATGAGCACGAACGGCAGGAACGTGACGAGGAACTGCCCGAGCAGGCTGGGCTGAGGGTTCTCGGAGTTGTACTTCTCGATGGTGCCCTCGTCGACCTGCTGGTCGACGGCGATGATCAGGTCGTTCTGCTGCCCGTCGACCCAGTGCGTGAGCACCTTCTTGTCGTCGTCCAGGGTCGCGCGGATCTCCTGGTCGTTGTCGATGAAGGTGATCTCCTCGACCTCACCGTCCTCGATGTAGCCCGCCATCGTGGAGGTCTCGACCTCGTCGTAGCCCCCGTTGGGGACCAGGTACTGCATGGCGAGCAGGACCGCCACGACGAACAGCACGATCCAGAACCAAGGACCGCGGAAGATGCGCTTCACGTCCATGCGTGTGGGGAGTGACCCCGACCTCCTGCTCATCACCGCACCCCGACTGCCGGGGCAGACACGACACCCCGGACGGCCGATCCGGGTGCCTCAGACGGTACACGCAGGGCCCAGCAGGCCTGTGCCCGCAGGAGGGCGTCAGGAGTACACGTGGGGCGCCAGCGTGCCGATGCACCGCAGGTTGCGGTAGCGCTCGTCGAAGTCCAGCCCGTAGCCGACGACGAAGGCGTTGGGGATGTCGTAGCCGACGTACTTGACGTCGACGCTCATCTGCAGCGCGTCCGGCTTGCGCAGCAGCGTGCAGATCTCGACCGATGCCGGGCCGCGGGAGGCGAGGTTGCGCACGAGCCACGACAGGGTGAGGCCGGTGTCGATGATGTCCTCGACGATGAGCACGTGCCGGCCGGAGATGTCGGTGTCGAGGTCCTTGAGGATGCGGACCACGCCGGACGACTTGGTGCCCGAGCCGTACGACGACACCGCCATCCAGTCCATCTCGACGTGCCGGGAGAAGTGGCGCGCCAGGTCGGCCATGACCATGACCGCGCCCTTGAGCACCCCGACGATGAGCAGGTCCTTGCCGGCGTAGTCGCGCTCGACGGCCGCCGCCAGGTCGTGGAGCCTGTCCTGGATGTCCTGCTCGGAGAACAGCACGTCGAGCAGCTCGTCCTTGACGTGGTCGGAGTCCACGGTGCCTCCCGTGCGGCATGGGTGGTGCGGGGGTGCTGGGTGACCGGGTCAGCCTGCCACAGGGGTCGCCTGCCCGTCGTGGCGGCCGTCGCCGGTCGGGACCAGCCGCAGCACGTCGTCGTGACCCTCCCTCCGACGCTGGGCGCGGACGTGGCCGGGCAGGTCGAGGTCACGCGGCTCGCCGCGGCGCTGCCACACCATCTCCTCGAGCGCCAGGACGTGGTCGCGCGTGAGCTCGCGAGGGGGGCAGCCGGCCCGTAGCGCCGACTGGCGGAGCACGCGGGAGCGCACCGCCCAGGTCAGCGTCTCGATGTCCCCGACGTGGACCCCGCGGGCGAAGTCGAGCTCCTGCGACGCCACGTCGGCGAGCTGGTCGAGCGCCTCGATGTCGTCGCGCACCAGGTGACCGGTGCGGGCCAGGGCCGCGGCGACGCCGGGGCCGAGCTCCTGCTCGAGCAGCGGCATGACCGTGTGCCTGACCCGGGACCGCACGAAGCGGGGGTCGGCGTTGTGCGGGTCGTCCCACCAGTCGATGCCCTCGGCCCGGCACGCGGCCTCGGTCTGGGCGCGGGTGACGCCGAGCAGGGGGCGGGTGAAGAGCGGGCCCACCGGCTTCTCGTCCGTGCCCTCGTCGAGGTGGAAGGTCTCGCGCATCCCGGAGACGGACCGCCCGCCGGACCCCTGGGTGAGTCCGAGCAGCACCGTCTCGGCCTGGTCGTCCTGGGTGTGACCGAGCAGCACGACCGGGGCCGCGAAGTGCTGGGCGAGCTGCGACAGCGCGACGTAGCGCGCATGCCGTGCGCCTGCCTCGATCCCGCGCGGTCCCGGGTCGACGGTCACCCTGATCGAGGCGGTCTCGTCGACACCGAGGCCGGCCATCTGCTGCACCACCCGCGAGGTGTGGTCTGCGGACCCCTCCTGCAGCGCGTGGTCGACGACGACGCCGACGACGCGCACGTCCACCTCCCGGAGCTCGAACACGGTGGCGGAGAGCAGTGCGAGCGAGTCGGCGCCGCCGGAGCACGCCACCAGCAGCGTGCCTCCTTCGAGGTCCGGCACCCACCGGCCGCCGGCACCGTCGGGCAGCACCGGGAGCGCGCGGCGTACGGCGAGGCGTACGGCGGCGACAGCCGGGTCAGGTCCCATCCCGATTCCGGTCAGCCGTGGACGCGGCTCACCCAGGCGCGGGGGTCCGCGATCTCGTCCTTGCTGGGCAGGTTGGCGGGCTCGACCCACACCTTGTTGAACCCCTCCATGCCGACGGTGTCGACCACGCCGCGCACGAACGCGGCGCCGTTGCGGTACTGCGCCATCTTGGCCTCGAGCCCGAGCAGGCGACGGAGCAGCCGGTCCATGGACCCCGCGCCCTTGCGCCGCTTGTCGAAGCGCGCCCGGATGGCGTCGACGGTCGGGATGACCTCGGGGCCGACACCGTCCATCACGACGTCGGCGTGGCCCTCGAGCAGCGACATCACGCCGGTGACCCGGTCGATCACCTCGCGCTGCTCGGGGGTGGCGAACACCTCGAGCAGAGACCCCTCGCCCCGTCCGGAGACGAGCTCACCGGCGCGCTTCACCGCGTCGGCGAGCATCTGGAGCACCGCACCGGGGTCGACCTGCACCCCGCCCACGAGCGTGTCGATCTGCCCCTGCAGGTGGTCACGCATCCACGGGACCGCGGTGAACTGCACGCGGTGGGTCTCCTCGTGCAGGCACACCCACAGGCGGAAGTCGGTGGGGTCGACGCCGAGCTCCTGCTCGGTGTGCACGATGTTGGGCGCCACGAGCAGCAGCCGCCCGACCTGGTCGGTGCCGGGCGCCCCGAAGAACGGGTCGAACTGGCCGAGCACCTTGGAGGCGAGGAAGCCGAGCAGCCCACCGACCTCGAGGCCCGTCACCTTGGCGCCGATCGACTGGCCGAGGCCGGCTGTCGGGGGCCTTGCCGCGCTTCTCCAGGAGACGCTCGACGACGGGATCGAGCAGCTTCTCGAAGGCGTCGGCGTTGGCCTGGATCCAGCCGCGGCGGTCGACCACCATGACCGGCGCCGTCGCCGAGCCCGCCTCCAGCCCGGTGAACTCGCGGACCAGCGGCGTCGAGCGAGCAGCCCCCGCGCGCAGCTCCGCGACCGCTTCGTCGGCCTGCGCCCGTGAGATCGTCGGCCCGGGGCCGGCCAGCCGCGCCGCGGCCGTCACGGCCAGGTCCCAGTCGACCATCTCGGTGCTCATGCGCCGAGCCTACGTGCCGGGCTGAGGCCCACCCGGTCGCCGGCTCGCACCGTGCCGCCCGCGATCAGGCGCGGCACCGGCAGCCGGCGAGCGCGGCGCTGATGCGGTCCAGGCGGTCGCGCACCCACAGGGTGTTGAGCTCGCCCACCTGGTCGGCCACGGCGGCGTACAGCATCACCGCGCCGTCGCGGCTGCGGACGACCCCAGCCAGACCGCTCACACCGGTCAGCGTGCCGGTCTTCGCCCGCACCCTGCCGAGCCCGGGCCCGCTCCGGACGGCGAACCGCTCGCTGAGCGACCCCGTGAACCCGGCCACCGGCAGCCCCCACACCACCGGCGCGAGGCGCTCCTCGTCCAGGGCGGTCGCGAGGAGGTCGGTCAGCGTGCTCGGCGACAGCCGGTTGCGGCGGGAGAGCCCGCTGCCGTCGTACCAGGTGGCGCCGCGCAGCGGCACGCCCAGCTCGCCGAGCACGTCACGGACCGCCCGGACGCCGCCGGCGAACGACGCCGGGACCCCGCGAGCCAGCGCGACGTGACGCAGCAGCACCTCGGCGACCTCGTTGTCGCTGGTCTCCAGCACGTACTGCACGATCGTCTCGACCGGCGGGCTGCTCACCGAGCCCACCACCGGAGCACCGCCCGGCGCGCTCCCCGGTGCGGGACGGGAGGTCCGCACCCCCGCGCGCTCGAGGTGATCCGCGAACACCTGCGCCGCCGCCTTGGCCGGGTCCTTCTCGCGGGCACCGAAGTCGTCGTCCGGCACCCGCCCCTGGTCGGCCCAGAGCGCGGTGATGGGGCTCACGACGTTGTCCGGGATGTAGTCCGCGCGCCAGTACGGGCTCACGTCGGGGCCGGTGAACAGGCTGGTGTCGTAGCGCAGCCGGAACCGCCTCGGCTGCGGTCCCTGCTCGAGCCTCCGGGCGACCTGGCGGGCCAGGGTGCGCAGGTCGGCCCGGTCGGTCGGGTAGCTCACGTCGGTGTCCGGCGCACGTTGCAGCAGCGGGTCGCCCCCACCGACGAGCACCAGCGTGCCGCCCTGCCGCCGTACGGTCGTCTCGAAGCGCTGCTGCGGGTCGAGGCTCTGCAGGGCCGCCGTCGCGGTGAGCAGCTTGGTGGTCGAGGCCGGCGTGACCTGGCGGGGTCCCTGCCGATGGACCGGGGTGCCGTCGACGTCGGTGACGACCAGCGCCAGGCGCGGACCCGAGCTTCTTGGCGCGGGTCAGCCCCGCGACCGACGACCTCACCGCACGGGGGTCCAGGTCACCCCCGGTCACCTCCGCGGCCACCGGTCGGGCCGACGCCGGGGACGGCAGGTCGACCGCTCCCGGGGGCTCGACGAGCGCCGGCTCCTCGTGCGGGTCAGGGGCGGCGATGCCGAGCCGGTCGCCGAGGTCGGCCCAGTAGGAGACGGCGGCGAGGACGAGGACGAGGACGACGGCGATCTCGACGGGGAGGCGAGGGACGTGGGTTCCGTCACCTTCAGGCACCCGGGCCCCCATTCGATGTGTGCTCGAGCCGTAGTGCGGGAGACTAACCCAGACCGCGTCACGACGATGGAGGCACGCAGTGGAGTTCGACGTCCTGGTGGAGATCCCCAAGGGGCAGCGCAACAAGTACGAGGTCGACCACGAGACCGGCCGCATCCGCCTCGACCGGACGCTGTTCACCTCGACGCAGTACCCCGCCGACTACGGCTACATCGAGAACACCCTCGGGCTCGACAGCGACCCGCTGGACGCGCTCGTCCTCCTGCAGGAGCCGACCTTCCCGGGGTGCATCATCCGGTGCCGCGCCATCGGCATGTTCCGGATGCAGGACGAGGCCGGCGGCGACGACAAGGTGCTGTGCGTCCCCTCCACGGACCCCCGCCTGGAGCACCTGCGCGACATCGACCACGTCTCCAAGTTCGACCGGCTCGAGATCCAGCACTTCTTCGAGGTCTACAAGGACCTCGAGCCCGGCAAGTCCGTCGAGGGCGCCAACTGGGTCGGCCGCACCGAGGCGGAGGAAGAGGTCAAGGCCTCCTTCGAGCGCTTCAAGGAGCCCGGCTCCAAGCACTGACCGACCGCTCTCCCCGCCCCCGCTTTCCGGCGCCTCCCGTAGCCGGCCCTGGCGTCTGAACAGACAAGGCGCGCCTCGCCGGACGTCTGCGAGGCGCTTTTCGTCTGAGCAGACGCGGCTGTAGAGGCGCTTTACGTCTGAGCAGACGCGGCCCTGGGGATGGAGCCGGACGTACGGCGCCGTCAGGGTGCAGGCTCCCTCGGTGCCGTTCAGTCTCCGTCGCAGCCAGCCACTGCAGTTCACAGTCCCCTCGCGGATCGACCCCTCGGGCGCGCGGGGACCGACCCGGCACCAGGCTCGGCGCGGACGGTGGGTCAAGGTCGGGCCCAACCTGTACGTCCCCGCCGATGTCGACCGCGACAGACCGGAGCAGCGAGCGGTCGAGCTCGCCTCGCGCTACCCACGCGCAGCCATGTCGGGATGGGGCTCGCTGTGGTTCCACGGCGCGGCCTTCTTCGACGGGAAGGAACCGGACGGGGTCAGCTCACGCCCGTTGGTCGTCGCCCTGGGCCCGGAGCGGGGCTGCCGGCGCTCGGATGCGGTGCGCCTGACCTACGAGCCCCGTCGCTACGACGACGTCGCCATCGTCCGGGACACCCTGGTCACGACGCCGGTCCGGGCGTTGTTCGACGAGGCCCGGCGCGCGTCGAGCTGGCGCGAGGCAGTGGTCGCTGTCGACATGGCGGTCGCGGCGGGACTGTTGACCCTCGGTGACATCAGGGCCTACGCCACCGCTCGTCGTCGATGGGGACACGCCGGCAGGTTGTTGGACGCGCTGCCTCACTGCTCCGCCAGGGCCGAGTCGCCCAACGAGACTCGGTTGCGCCTCGTGTGGACGGTCGATGCCCGGCTTCCGCCTCCGTTGGTCAACTGCGACGTGCTGAACCTCTCGGGCGACTTCGTGTGCCGGGCCGACCTGCTGGATCCGGTCGCGGGACTAATCGGCGAGTTCGACGGCGCCGACCATCGCAGCGCCGAGCGCCACACGAGCGACGTACGACGGGAGGAGCGCTGCCGCGAGCTGGGGTTGGAGTACGTCAAGGTGACGGGCCTGGACATGCTGCAGCCCGAGCTGGTCGCGGCCCGCATCCGCAGCGCGCAGGCGCGAGCGCGATTCGCCGCGCCCGACATGAGGGCATGGCGCCTGACGGACTGAGCAGACCTCCTCCGTCTGATCAGACGCCCGGCGCCTCGCAGCGCGCTGGGGAGGCGCTTCACGTCTGATCAGACGCCAGGGCCGGGGCGGTCAGGCCGGCGCGGGCCGGGTCCGTGCCAGGTCCGGGCCGGTCAGGTGAGGTCGGTGCGCAGCAGCTCGGCGGGGACGCCGAAGGCGTCGACCAGGTCCTCCGCGTGCGGGCGGAGCTGGCGGCACAGCTGCTCCACCGCGCCGGTGACCGCCTTGGAGCGCTCGGTCGACAGCCGGCCGTGCTCCATGAACCAGGCGCGGTCCTCCTCGATCATCGCGAGCGCGAACAGGTCGCACAGCGCGTGCAGGACGGTGCGGTTGGTGCCCTCGGGGGTGTTCTGCACCTTGGTGAGGAAGGCCTCGAAGAAGATCCGCTCGGCGTGGGCGCGCGCCACCGAGATCACGTGCGTCTGCACCCGGCTGAAGACCTCCGCCGGGTCCTCCCCCGCGTCCATGCCGGACTTGAGCCGGCGGGCGGCGCCGGAGGTGAGGTGCTCCTCGCGCCACTTCAGCATCGAGTGGTGCCACTCGCTGTCCAGCAGCCCGGCGTCGGGGTCGGCGGCGTCGCGGCCGCGGCCGGGCACGGCGTCCTTGAGCCGCTCCAGGATCTCGCGTGCCCGGGTGCGCTCGACGATCGTGTCCATCGCGATGCTCGCGACGTAGCGGGCCATCTGGATCTGGTCGAAGGAGCCGAACTCGTCCTGCAGGTCGGTCAGCCGGCCCTTGGCGACCAGCTGCAGCAGCACGGTGTTGTCGCCCTCGAAGGTCGTGAAGACGTCGAGGTCGTCGTACAGCGCGGCGAAGCGGTTGACCGTCAGGTAGCCGGCGCCGCCGCACGCCTCGCGACAGGTCTGCACGGTGGCCAGCGCCTGCCAGGTGTTCATCGCCTTGGTGGCAGCCGCGCGTGACTCCAGCGCGCGCCGGCGCCGCTCCGACACCCCGTCGAGGTCGCCGAAGATGCGGTGCAGGTCGGCGGCGAGCCGCTCCTGCGCGAAGTGCATCCCGTAGGTGCGGGCGATCAGCGGGATCAGCCGTCGCTGGTGCTGGCCGTAGTCGAGGAGGGTGATCTCCTTCTCGCTGTCCTTGGGCCCGAACTGCCGCCGACGGTTGCCGTACGTCGTCGCGATCTTCAGCGCCACCTTGCTCGCGTGCAGGGCACCGCCGCCGACGCACACGCGGCCCAGCACCAGCGTGCCGAGCATGGTGAAGAAGCGCCGGTCGGGGTTGTCGATCGGCGAGTGGTAGCGGCCGTCCTCGTCGACGTCGGCGTACTTGTCGAGCAGGTCCTCCCGCGGGATGCGCAGCCCGTCGAACCAGATCCGGCCGTTGTCGACGCCGTTCAGCCCGTGCTTGTGGCCGCAGTCCTCGATGCGCACGCCGTCGACGACCTTGCCCTTGGTGTCGCGCAGCGGGGCGATGAAGGCGTGCACGCCGTGGTTGGTGCCGTCGACGTAGAGCTGGGCGAAGACCACCGCCATCCGGCCGTGGTCGGCGGCGTTGCCGATGTAGTCCTTGCGGCTCTCGTCGTCCGGCGTCTGCAGCACGAACTCGGCCGTCTCGTGGTCGTACGTCGCGGTGGTGCCGATCGCCTGGACGTTGGAGCCGTGCCCGGTCTCGGTCATCGCGAAGCCGCCGAGCAGCTTGCCGGTGGCGATGTCGGCCATGTACTTGCGGTGGTGACGCTCGGTGCCGAGCTGGTGCACCGCACCGCCGAAGAGCCCGAACTGCACGCCGAGCTTGACCAGCACCGAGAGGTCGCCGTAGCCCGAGGTCTCGAAGGCCGCGATGGAGGCACCGACGTCGCTGGCGCCGCCGTACTCCTTGGGCAGGCCGTACGCCGTCTGGCCGGTGCCGGCCAGCTCGAGGACGACGTCGCGCACCGCGTCGCGGTACTCCGCGCGGGGCAGCTCCTCCGCGCCCTCGAGCAGGTGCGCGAACTTCACGAGGTTGTCGCGCACCCGGTCGCGGACGTCCTTGTAGCGGCCGTCGAGGAGGTCGCGCATGGCGGCGATGTCGATGGGGTCGTACTGGTGGTCCGACATGGGAGACATCGTGGCAGGAGCGTCAACAGGCGCGCCCCGGCACCCGGCCTGCGGCGGCGGCGGGGCCATGCGCGCACCGCGGGGAAAAATGGTGGGGCCCCGCCCGATTGGGAGGTTCGGACGGGGCCTCGACTGTCCAGTTGGGAGGCCAGGACAGCCGTCGAGCCGCAGGCGCACCTCCGGTGCGGGATGGAACGCACCCTCGGGGCTGTCGACGCGCCCGGCTGCTCGAGCCGACCGCGGACCTGACCTGTGACTCCTGTGCCAGTCCCCCCGGACCGGCACCTAGAACAGGATACAGAAATCGGGCGCAAAGCAAAGGGATCGCCGCGCCGAAACACGGCTGAAAATGGATTTTACGGACGGGATTCGTCGCCCGCCGTCCAGAGGGTCCTCCTCCACGGGCACGTCGGCCCCGGACGTCGTCGACCTGATCGACCGCCCGTGCCTCTCGAAGGTGTGGCCGGTCGCGATCGCCCCGAGCCACACCGCCAGCACGGCGATGACCACGCCGCCGACGTCGTCGGCGATGTAGTGCCAGCCGAAGTACAGCGTCGAGATCACCGTCAGCCCGAAGAACGCCCAGGCGGCGACCTTGATGAGGCGGTGGCGCACGGTGTACTGCGCGATCATCGCGATGATCAGCGTCAGCGAGACGTGCAGCGACGCGAAGCCCGCGACCGACTGGATCGAGTCGGAGAAGGGGTTGAGCGCGAACCGCACGTCCTGGCGGGAGTTCCACAGGGAGTCCTGCAGCTCCGTGACCGCGGTGACGTCGAGGTCGCGGTAGAGCCACGGGTACCAGAACGTCGGCCCCATGGTGGGGATCAGGTAGTAGCTGATCGTGCCGAGCGCCCAGTTCAGGCAGTTGGCGGTGGCGAACCAGTAGCCGTAGGAGATCTGGCGCGACCACACCAGCCACACGATGAGCGTGATCGGCGTCAGCGGCAGGTAGAGCACGTAGATGAAGGCGAAGAACTCCGCCGCCCAGGTCTCGCCGAACACCTGGTGCAGCGCGGTGGCCGGCTCGTGGCCGAACAGCAGCCACAGGTCGAGCTCGTGGAGCATCGGGTCCTTCATCTGCGTGAAGAACGTCGTCAGGTAGTTCTTGAGGTTGCGGTAGCTGACGTAGGTCACGTAGAAGCACGTCAGCCCGATCACCACCAGCGCGATCCGCTCGCGGGTCCAGTGCTCGTCGACGATGGCACGCGCCTCGGCCCTGACGCCGCGCAGGTTGCCCCGGGCGCGCCACAGCGAGCGGGGCACCACGTCGACGAGGAAGGCGCCGATCAGCATCGCGGGGAGCCGCACCCAGGCGGGGCCCAGGAAGCCGTCCGGGTCGCGCAGCCGCTCACCCAGCGCCAGGGAGGTGACGAGGGCGACGATGCCCATGAGGAGCGCGACCCCCACCACCATCCCGTACGCCGGCCGCCTCATTGGGCCGAGTCTAGAGACGTGCGCGAGCCCATTTTCCCAGGGCTGCGCGTGGGACCGACAGCCTCGGAGGCCGTGTCAGCTCAGCCGGGCCGTGCGCTCCGGCTCGAGCCGCAGGCGCACGTCGTCCCCGGGGACGACGCGGTCCGACCACGCGGCGACGGCGTCGAGGACGCCCACGCCCGGCACCTCCACCACGAGACGGGTCAGCTCGGCGGCCGCGCGCACCTCGCGCACTGTCGCCGGCACCTCGCCGTCGGCTGCCACCACCAGCGCCGACCGGCGCAGCGCGAGGGCCCCGGCGCCGTCCTGTCCGACGAGCCTCGCCGCGACCTCGGGCGCGAGCACGGCCGCGTAGCCCAGGAAGCGCGCGGTCTCCGCGTCGGCGGGGCGGCGCCACACCTCCTCGAGCGTGCCCTGCTGCACCAGCCGCCCGGCCCGCATCACCGCCATCCGGTCGGCGACGGTGAAGGCCTCCTCCGCGTCGTGGGTGACCAGCACGGCCGAGGTGCCCTCGGCGCGCAGGATGCGGCCCACGTCCCCGGCCAGGCGCTCGCGCAGGTCGCGGTCGAGCGAGGCGAGCGGCTCGTCGAGCAGCAGCAGTCGCGGGCGTACGGCGAGTGCGCGCGCGAGCGCGACACGCTGCCGCTCCCCTCCCGAGAGCTCGGCCGGTGAGCGGCGCTCGTACCCGGTCAGCCCGACCAGGTCGAGCAGCTCGCCGACGCGTCGCCGCCGCTCCTCCCCCGGCCGACGGCGGATCCGGAGCGGGTAGGCGACGTTGCCCGTGACGTCGAGGTGCGGGAACAGCTGGCCGTCCTGGAACATCAGCCCGAAGCCACGTCGATGCGCGGGCACGTGCGCGAGGTCCTGCCCGTCGTAGCGCACCGCACCGGCGCTGGGCGGCTCGAGCCCGGCGACTGCCCGCAGGAGCGTCGACTTCCCGCAGCCGGAGGGTCCGAGCACCGCGAGCACCTCGCCCGGCCCGACGGTCACGGAGACGTCGGTGACCGCGGGCACGTCGTCGTACCTCACCTCGAGTCGCTCGACCTCGAGCCCGCGTCGTGCCGCAGCAGCCACGTCACCACGCTCCCAGACGCGGGGCGCGGACCCGCTCCACGGCCCAGATCACCAGGACGGTGAGGAGGCCCAGCACCACGGACGCGGCCAGCGCCATGCCGGCGTTGTCCGCGCCGGGCCGCGAGACCAGCTGGTAGACCAGCACGGGCAGGGTCGGGGTCTCGGGCCGCGCCAGGAAGCTGGTGGCGCCGAACTCCCCGAGCGAGACCGCGAAGGCGAAGCCGGCCGCCGCCGCGACCGAGCGCCAGACGAGCGGCAGGTCCACGGTGGCCAGCAGGCGCAGGGGGCCGGCGCCCAGGGAGGTGGCCGCCTCGCGCTGCCGAGGGTCGATGGAGGCCAGCGCCGGGGCCACGATGCGCACCACCAGGGGCAGGGCGACCAGGGCCTGCGCGAGCGGGACCAGCCACGGGCTCCCGCGGAAGTCCACGGGCGGGGTGTCGAGGGTGACCAGCAGCCCGAACCCGATGGTCACTGCCGACACCCCGAGCGGCAGCATGAAGAGGCCGTCGTAGGCCTGCTGGGCACGGCGCCACGACCCGCGGACCCGGCGGGTGGTGAGCACCGCGACCGCGAGCCCGAGCACGAGGGCGAGCGCGGTCGCGTCGACGGCGATGCGCAGGGAGTTCTCCACCGCGTCGGTGAGGGTGATCTTGTCCACCTCGCTCGTCGCCGGCGCGAGCAGCGCACGGTAGTGGGCGAGCGACCACCGGCCCGCGTCACGCAGGCTGGAGACCACGAGGCCGACCACAGGTACGACGACCAGCACGAGTGCCAGCGCCGTGACGCCCAGGACCGGAAGATCGTGACGGCGGATCCGACGCTCGCGGCGCACCGAGCGCTCGGTGAGACGGTCGTCCGCGACCGGTGAAGGCTGTCAACGCCAGAAGTGTCACCACGACAAGAAGTTGCAGGAGCGACAGGGCCGCGGCCGCCGGCAGGTCGAGCAGTCGCGTGGTGAGGAAGTAGATCTCGGTCTCCACGGTGGAGTAGCGGGAGCCGCCGAGCGTGAGCACGACACCGAACGCGGTCGCGCAGAAGAGGAACACCACGGTGGCCGCGGACACCACCACCGGCACCAGGGCCGGCAGCGTCACGGTGCGCAGCACCTGCAGGGGTGAGGCTCCCAGAGCGGCTGCGGCCTGCTCCCGCCTCGGGTCCAGCCGGGCCCACCACGGGCCGACCGCCCGGACGACGAGCGAGACGTTGAAGAACACCAGCGCGAGCACGATGGCCGTGGCCGTGCCGTCCAGGCCGAGGAAGCCGAGCGGCCCGGAGGGCGCCAGGATGCCGCGGAACGCCACCCCCACCACCACCGTGGGCAGCACGAAGGGCGCTGTCACGAGCACCCGCAGGAACCCTCTGCCGGGCAGCCGCAGGCAGTAGAGGGCATAGGCGGTCGGGACGCCGAGGACGACGGTCAGGGCGGTGGCCGCGGCCGAGGACCAGGCGGTGAACCACAGCACCTCCAGGACCCGTGGACGCGTGAGCGTGGCCGCGACGCTCTCGAGGTCCAGCTGACCGTCTGGCCGCAGCCCCAGGTCGAGCATGCCGATCAGCGGCACCACCACGAACACCGTGAGCACGGCGGCCGGCACGACCGCCGCCAGGACGGCGACGAGCCGGGCGCGGGTGGGGACGGTCAGCCCGAGACGACGTCGGTCCATTCCCTGATCCAGGTCTCCCGCATCTCGGTGATGCGGGCGGGGTCGACGCTCGGTGTCGACGCGGGTCGCGGCGCCCAGCGCGCCCAGTCCGGCGGCAGGGTCGCCGCGGGGTCGACGGGCAGCACGTACATGTTGGTGGGCAGCGCCTCCTGCACCTCCGTGCTCTGCAGCCACTCGACGACCTGGCGCGCCCCCTCGGGGTTGTCGGCGCCGGCCAGCACGCCGGCGTACTCCACCTGGCGGTAGCAGGTGTCGAGCAGCGCGCTCGTCGTCGGCCGCCCGCCGTCCTCGGGGATCGTGAACGGCGGAGAGGTGTTGTAGGAGAGGACGATCGGCCGGTCCCCGCCGCCGGTGGCGGTGAAGTCGCCCTCGTAGGCCTCCGTCCAGCCCGAGGTGATGCGCGCGCCGTTGGCCACCAGGCGTCGCCAGTAGTCCTGCCAGCCGTCCTCGCCGTACGTCGCCACCGTGTGCAGCAGGAAGGCGAAGCCCGGCGACGACGTGGCAGCGCCCGGTGTCGCGAAGAGGTCGGCGTACGCCGGCTCGGTCAGGTCCTCGGCGGAGCGGGGCGGGCGGACGTCGTGGGCCTGGAACCAGCGGTCGTCGACGTTCACGCACACCGCCGCCCAGTCGACGGGAGCCAGGGCGCCGTCGGCGTCCCCCTCCAGACCGAAGTCGTCGGTGTGCAGCGGCGCCCCGTCGGCCGCGGGAGCCGCGAAGACGTCCTCCTCCAGGGCGCGGGAGCCGAAGGTGCTGTCGACGCCGTACGCCGCGTCCGCGACGGGGTTGTCCTGGGTCAGCACCAGCTTGTTGGTCAGCTCACCCGCGTCCCCGCTCGGCACCACACGCAGCCGCAGTCCGGAGCGCTTCTCGAAGGAGGTGATGAGCTTCTCCGGCATCGCCCAGGAGTCGTGCACGGCGAGCACGACGGTGCCCGCGGAGCCGTCGTCGTCGTCCTCGCTGCCTGCGCCGGCGGAGCAGGCGGTGACCGCGGCCAGCACGGTCATGGCGCACGCGAGCGCCGTCGCCCGGCGCCCCACCCGCGTCGGTCGGACCGTGGCAGGCATCGGTGTGTCTCCTCTCGAGAGGAGGGTCCGCACGTCGCGGAAGAGCTCGACTCCCTTCGCCGGTGCTAACCGGAGCAGGTTCGAGGGTCTGCGGCTGCCCGCACTCTCAGCGCCGTGTGGCGCTCCCCTGTCGTCGAGGCCAGGTTAGCCCGTGGCTGGCTGGTAGACCGCCGTGGGGCCGGTCACGTCACGCAGGAGTGCGCCGCGCGAGACCAGCAGGTCCAGGTGCACCATCGTCTCCATCGCCGCCATCGCCGCGTTGAACCAGTCGAGCTCGCCGAGCTCGCGCTCGTGCCTGGTCCAGGTGAGCTGCAGCGCCACGTCGTACGCCGTGCTGCCGGCGGCGTCGACCGCCGCGCGGCACAGCGCGAGGCGGTCGTCGTGGTGGGCGAGCAGCTCGTCGACCCGCGAGTGCGAGCTGGGCGCCACCGGGCCGTGGGCAGGCAGCAGCCGCAGGTCGGGGAGGTCGCGCACGCGGTGCAGCGATCCCAGGAAGTCCGCCAGCGGGTTGGCCTCGAAGACCAGCTCGAACCCGACGCTCGGCGTGATCGTCGGCAGCACGTGGTCGCCGGCGAACAGCACCTGACGCTCCTCGTCGACGAAGACGAAGTGACCGGCGGTGTGACCCGGGGTGGGCACCGCCCGCAGCAGCCGGTCACCGAGGTCGATGGTGTGCTCGTGCTCCAGCCAGCGGTCGGGGAGCTGCCAGATGTCGAAGTTCGGGTCGGCTCCCTCGAACATCTTGCGCCAGCCCTCGGCGATGTCGTGCGCGCCGGCCAGCCGCAGGCGCTCCACGGTGGGGTCGCTCTCGAGCCCCTGGCTGTTGAAGAGGTCCAGCGTCGGCTTCTCGCCGATCCCGAGGTCGATGGTGGCGTTGCCGAACTCCTCCCTCACCGTGACCGCCTGCGTGTAGTGGTCGCGGTGGACGTGCGTGACGAGGAAGCGGGTGATGTCGCGGGCGTCGTACCCGAGTCGGCGCAGGCCGTCGTCGAGGGCCTGGCGGGAGGCCTCGACCGCCCAGCCGGCGTCGATGCAGGTGAGCCCGCCCGGGGTCTCCATCACGTAGACGTTGATGGCGCGCAGGCCGTCCATCGGCAGCGGGAGCGGCACTCGGTGCACGCCCGGGGCGACCTCCTCGGCGGTCGGCTCGGTCCACTGCCCGCGCCCGGCGAACGGGCGGCCCTGCGGATCGCTCAGCGTCTCGTCGGGCATGGCGGACATCCTGCCAGCGGGAGGGCTGGCAACTTCGCGAGGGCTGTGGACGCTTCGCACGGCGTACACGCCTTGTTGAGCGACCGTAACCCCGATTTACATTGGCAGCGGTGCTGCGTCGCCCGGGATACTCGGCGCATGGTGAGCGAGCAACGGGACGGGCAGCTGCGCGTGGACGACGCCACGCGGCTCACGCGCGAGCGCGACCGGCAGGTGACCGACGTCGGCGAGCTGCACCGGGTCCTCGACGAGGCGCTGGTCGCCCACCTGGCCGTGGTGCGGGACGGCCGACCGGTCATCCTGCCCTTCGCCTGCGCGCGCGATGGCGACACCCTCCTCCTCCACGGATCCACGGGGGCCGGGGCGCTGCGCCTCGCCACCGGCACCCCGGTCTGCGTGTCGGTCACCCATGTCGACGGGCTGGTGTTCGCCCGCACCACCTTCGAGTCCTCGATGCGCTACCGCTCCGCAGTGGTCCACGGCGACGCTGAGGTGCTGAGCGGCGAGGAGAAGGACCGCGCGCTGGACGTCCTGTCGGAGCGTCTCTTCCACGGCCGCACCGCGGAGGTACGCCGCCCCAACAGCAAGGAGGTCGCGGCCACGCTCGTGCTGCGGGTCCCGCTGGACTCGGCGTCGGTGAAGGTCGCCGCCGGCCCGCTCGAGGTGGATCCCGACGACCACGAGCCGCGCGACGTGTGGGCCGGGATCGTGCCGATGTCGCTGCGGGCGGGTGAGCCGGCGCCAGGTCCCGATGTCCCCGACGGCGTGCCGGTGCCCGACTCCGTGCGCCGCACGGTCGAGCGGTTCAGCTGAGCGATCGCGACACGGGGTTTCGAGGCTCGCCCAGCGGCTCGCACCTCAACGACCGAGGGTGGCGAGAGCTCAACGCGCGACCAGGCCGCGGCCGGTGACCAGCGGCAGGTCGACCGCGCTCACCAGCCCGGGTGGGGCGGCGACGACCGCGTCGACCGCGTTGACCAGGCGCATCGCGGTGACGATCATGCCGCTGACGTTGTGGTCGCCGTGCTCGCCGTGGTGGGCGAGGTCGAGCGTCATCGTCGGCTCCCCGGTGACCTGCACCCGGTAGCAGCCCCCGCCCGACGACGGCTGCGGCCAGTCGGGTCGCTGGTCGGGGTGGGTGCGGGTGACGTGCTCGAGCACGACCCGCGGCACACCGTCGACCTTGCCGATCACCTCGAAGCGCACCCCGCAGCGGGTGCCGGCGGGGATGACGCCGTTGACGGTCTCCACGTCGCCGTCGGCCTGCGCGAACTCGACGGTCTCCTCCAGCGGCTCGTCGAGGGTGAGGTCGAGCCCAGCGGCGATGATGCGCACCACCGAGCCCCACGCCATGGTCAGGATGCCGCCACCGAACAGCGGCGGCACGTCGTCCATCGCCTTGCCGAAGCCGAAGAGCTCGGCGTTGACGAAGGGCTGGTAGTAGGTCGAGTAGTCGGCGATCTCGTAGCAGCGCACCTCGTCGATGCGCTGCGACAGCGACGTGAGCGCCAGCGGCAGCACGTCGTTGGCGAAGCCGGGGTCGATGCCGTTGACGTGGATGGATGCGTTGCCGCGCTCCCCCGCCTGCCGCAGCGAGTCGACCATCTCGTCGGGGATGATCCCCTGTGGGTGCTGCAGGAAGACCGGGCCGCTCGACACCACGTTGATCCCCGCCGCGAGCAGCTCCTCGAAGAGCCCCAGCGCCGCGAACGGGTCGGCGTCGGTCATCGCGGTGTGCACGACGCAGTCGGGCTTCAGTGCGATCAGCTCGTCCTTGTGCATCGTCGCGGTCACCCCGATCGGGTCGCCCCCGCAGATCTCGCCGACGTCGCGCCCGTGCTTCTCCTCGCTGGAGACCCACACCCCCACGAGCTCGAGGTCGGGCCGGGCCAGGATGCCGGCCACGGCGTGCTTGCCGACGGTGCCGGTCGACCACTCCACCACTCGCAGGGCGCGTCCCTGGGCCATGTCAGTCCCCCTTCCCTGCGTCGGGCTCGGCCGTCGGCTCGAGGTCGGGCAGACCCAGGTCGAGGTTGGGCTGGTCCAGGCCGCCGTCGACCTCGAGCACCTTGCCGGTGAGGTAGCTGCCAGCCTTGCTCGCGAGGTAGACGACGGTGGCCGCGACGTCGTCGACGTCCCCGATCCGCCGCAGCGGCGTGACGGCCTCCATGGCCTCACGCGTGTTGTCGTCGGAGGCCACGAACTCCAGCGCCGACGTCATCACCGAGCCCACGGCGATCGCGTTGACGGTGATGTGCGGGTCGAGGTCGCGCGCCGCCAGCCGCGTCCAGTGCGTGAGCGCCGCCTTGGCGGTGCCGTAGGCGAGGTAGCCCCTGCCGGCCAGGCGCCCCATCACCGACGAGATGTTGACGATGCTGCCGGCCCGGCCGTCCTCGGCTGACTCGAGCATCAGCGGCACGGCAGCACGGCTCAGCGCGTGGGCGGTGGAGACGTTCCAGCGGAAGGCCTCCTCGAGGTACTCCGGCGTGGTGTCGAGGAACCCGTTGGGGATCGTGCCGCCCACGTTGTTGACCACGACGTCGAGCCGGCCGAGCTCGTCGTACGCACGCTGGGCCAGGCCCGCGACCGCGTCGAGGTCGGACAGGTCGGCGGGCACCACGACGGCCCGGCGGCCGATGCCCTCGACCTGCTCGGCGACCTCCTTCAGCTGTGCCTCGGTGCGCGAGGACAGGACGACGTCGGCGCCGGCCTCGGCGAGCGCGATGGCGCTGCCGGCGCCGATGCCCCGGCCTGCGCCGGTGACCACGGCGACGCGGCCGTCGAGTCGGAAACGGTCCAGGATCATGCGGATCTCCTCGTGAGGGTGAGGGGTGCGGGATGGTCGAGCAGGCAGCGGGTGCCGGTGTAGATGCTGGGCATGCAGCGGTTGCAGTGGATGCAGCTGGTGGCGTCGGCGGATCCGGTCTCGAGCCGCCGCGGCAGGTCGGGCTCGCGCACGAGCGACCGGCCGAGCGCGACCATGTCGAAGCCGCGGCCGAGGGCGTCGTGCATCGCCTCGAGGCTGTCGAGGCCACCGAGCGCGATCAGGGGGAGCGACAGCCGCTCGCGGAAGCGCTGCGCGGTGTCGAGCAGGAAGCCCGGACGGTAGGGGTACTCCTTGAGGAAGCCCCGCCCGAGGTAGCCCCCGAAGAAGCTGAGCCCCCACCGGACGGGGACCGGCATCGCCTCGGCGAACTCCACCCGTGGCACGGGTCCGCGGAAGAGGTACATGGGGTTGAGCAGGCTCGAGCCGGCGGAGAGCTCCATCGCGTCGAGGCACCCGTCGTCCTCGAGCATGGACGCCACGTCGAGCGCCTCCTCGACGCCGAGCCCGGCGCGGACGCCGTCGGTCATGCCGAACTTCGCGTACAGAGCGACCTCGTCGCCCACCGCCTCCTTGACCGCCCGCGCCACCAGGCGCGGGTAGGCCGCCCGGCGCTCCAGCGTCCCGCCGTACGCGTCGGTGCGGCGGTTGGTCGCAGGGCTGAGGAAGGAGCTGAGCAGGTAGCCGTGGCCGAGGTGCAGCTCGATCGCGTCGAAACCGGCGCGGACGAGCAACCGGGCGCCGGCGACGTAGTCCCTCAGGATGCGGTCGAGATCCGCGTGGGTGACGGCTCGAACCATCTGCATGCTCAGCGGGCTCGGCATCCGGGACGGCGCGAGCGCGGCGACCCTGTTGGACCGGCCGTTGGCCACGGGGCCGGCGTGGCCGAGCTGGGCGGCGACCTTGGCGCCCTCGGCGTGCACGGCGTCGGCGAGCCTCACCAGCCCGGGCACGGCGGCCTCGCGGAGGAAGATCTGCTCGCGGTGGGTGCGGCCCTCCGGGGAGACGGCCACGTAGGCGACGGTGGTCATCCCGATCCCGCCGGCGGCGATCGCGCGGTGGAAGTCGATCAGCTCGGGCGAGACCACGGCCGCAGGGGTGCGTCCCTCGAAGGTGGCGGCCTTGACGAGGCGGTTGCGCAGGGTGGTCGGGCCGAGCTGCACAGGCTCGAAGACGGTCGCGGCCACCCGCAGAACTGTAACAGGTTCTAGTTCTTGCCGGGGAGGCCGATCGGCCGCCTCAGAGCCCGGTGCGACCGTCGATGGACTCCCGGATCAGGTCGGCGTGACCGAGGTGGCGGGCGTACTCCTCCAGCATGTGCAGCAGGATCCACCGGAGCGAGAAGGACGTGCCGTCGCGGCCGGTGCGCACCGACGTCGCGTCGAGGCCGTCCCTCGCCAGGGCGGCGTCGACCGCCGCGCGGGAGCGGCCCACCATCTGCTCGTAGAGCCCCCACAGGTCGGCCGGGTCGTCGTCGAGCGAGGAACGCCAGTCCCAGTCGCGGTCCACCTCCCAGTCGACGGCGGTGAACGGCTCCGTAGCCGGCTCGCCGAGGAACACCTGGCCGAACCACCAGCTCTCGACGTACGCCAGGTGCTTGACCATCCCGCCGAGCGTCATGGAGGCCGGGGGCAGTGCCCGGCTCAGCGACTCCCGGTCCAGGTCACCGGCCACCCGGCGGAAGGTGTCGCGCTGCCGGTCGACGTACGCCGGCAGCAGCGTCGCCTCGTCACCCTGCCTGGGGATCTGCCGCGGTCGTCCGTCCATCGGCCCAGGCTAGGGCCGAGCAGTGGTTCAGTGGGCGACCAGCGTGCGGTCGGAGGGCGCCTCCGCCTTGTGCCGCGGCAGCATCAGCGCCGGGACGAGGACGCACGCGACCAGCACGGTGCCGACGGCGAAGACTGCTGCGTACGCCGAGGCGAGGTCCTCCATCGCGGCCGGCATCAGCTGGCCGATGCGGGCCTGGAGGGCAGCCGCCTGGTCGCCGGTCGCCCCGGCCAGCTGCTGCTGCAGCGCGGAGAGGGTGAGGAACGACCCCTGCTCCTTGATGTTGTTCGTGAGCAGCACCGAGAACAGCGCGGTGCCGGCGGAGGCCGCCGTCTGCTGCACGATGTTCATCAGCGTGGACCCGCGGGCGATGTCGTGGTCCGAGAGCGTCGCGAGCGCTGCGGCCATGATCGGCATCATCGTGCCGCCCATGCCGAGGCCCATCACGAAGAGCCCGGCCAGCAGCCAGGTGTACGACGTGTCCGCCCCGATCTGGGTGTACATCGCCAGGCCCGCGGTCACGAGCATGAGTGAGGGCGGGACCACCCTGCCGGCGCCGATCTTGTCGGCCAGGAAGCCGGCGAGCGGCATCGTGATCATGGCGCCGATGCCCTGCGGTGCCAGCAGCAGCCCGGCACCGAGGGCGTCCTCGCCGCGCACCTGCTGGAAGTAGAGCGGGAAGAGCAGGCTGACGCCGAAGAACGTCATCGCGAAGAGCGCCATCGCGACCACGGCGACCGTGGTCCTGCGGTTGGACAGCAGACGCAGCTCGACCAGCGGGTGACGGTTGGCCGGTCGCAGCGCCCACGGCACGAAGGCGACGATCAGCGCGAGCCCGACGGCGGCGGGCACGAGCACGTCGCGCGCCCAGACGGTGCCCTCCTCGGGCACGGTCGAGACGCCGTAGAGGAACGCGGCGAGGCCCGGCGAGAGCAGCAGGACGCCCACCCAGTCGAGGCTCTCCGACGGCTCGACGTCGTCCCGCGGCAGGACCAGCGCGGCGTAGACCAGGGCTGCGGCGCCGATGGGCAGGTTGATCAGGAAGATCCAGTGCCACGAGGCGACGTCGATCAGCCAGCCGCCGAGGATCGGGCCGAAGATCGGCCCGAGCAGCATCGGGATGCCCAGCACCGCCATCACCCTGCCGACGCGCTCGGGCCCGGCAGCGCGCGTCAGGATCGTCATGCCGAGGGGCATCAGCATGCCGCCGCCCAGGCCCTGCAGCACCCGGAAGAGCACCAGCCCCGCCAGCGAGTCGGCGGTGGCGCACAGCACCGAGCCCAGCGTGAAGAGGACGACCGCGAGCAGGTAGAGGCGCTTGGTGCCGAAGCGGTCGGCGGCCCACCCGGTCAGCGGGATGACGCTCGCCAGCGCCAGGGTGTAGCCGGTCATCGTCCAGGCGACCTGGGCCGAGGTCGCCTCGAACTCCCGCTGGAAGGTCTGCAGCGCGACGGAGACGACCGTGATGTCGAGGATCGACATGATCGCCCCGAGCACCACGACGCCGGCGACGACGAGGACCCGACGGTCCAGCTTGTCGTGCGCGGGCGGCCCGTCGAGCGGGGGCGACGAGGGGGCGGAGGAAGCGGTGGTGGTCACCGGAAAATGCTAGTTGGTCATATGACCAACTCCTACCGATTCGGTCGTGTCCTGCGTCACGCGGGTTAGGAGGACCGCCTGACTGGGGATATCGGGACCACACGGGAGAGAAACCCATTGGGAGGACACGCACCATGACTGACAGCATCGAGAAGCGCCCCGACGCGGGTCTGAGCGCGGAGGAGATGGCCGCCGAGCACGTGTCGGCACTTCCCGACAAGGAAGTCGTCTCCATCCTCGACCTCGACCTCAACGTCGACCTCGCGCTCGACGCCGCAGCCCCGATCGACCTGGGCGTGGCCGCCAACCTGAACGTCGCCGCGCCGATCGACGCGGCCGCGGCCGCCAACGTGCTGTCCGTGGGCTCGGAGGCAACAGCGGTGACCGAGCAGACAGGCTCGATCTCGCAGAGCCTCGACGCCGATGCCATCGCCGTGTCGGAGCAGACCTCCGGCATCGACCAGAGCAACGACACCATCGACGACGCCATCGGCGGCGAGACGCAGAGTGCCCCGACCGCAACGAGCGACGGTGGGCTGGTGGGCGGTGCCCTCGACGGGGCGACCGGGACGGTCACCGACTCCCTCGACGGGGTGGTCGGCGGCACGACCGGCACCGTGGACGGCGCGACCGGCGCACTCGACGGCACCGGCGACCTGCAGGAGACCATCGACGGCGTCACCGGCACCGTGGGTGGCACGACCGGCGCGGTCGACGGAGTCACCGACACCGTTGACGGCGTCACCGGCGAGGTGACGGAGTCCGAGCTGCTCTCTGGCGACCTGCTCGACGTCCAGGTCAACATCGACCTCGACACCGACCTGGCCGCCCCGATCGCCGGCAGCGTGGCCGCCAACGCCAACGTCGCCGCACCGATCGACGCTGCGGTGGCCGCCAACGTGGCATCGGTCGACTCGGACGCCATCGCGAGCGCCACCCAGGACGTGGACATCGCTCAGGACCTCACGGGCAAGGCCGAGGCCACCACCGTCCAGGACGCCGAGATCACCCAGTGACGCGTGGCGTGGCGTCGCCGGGCGGGCCCGGCGGCGCCACGTCGCATCACCCAACGGAAGCACCCCTGTGACCGTCGTTTCGCCTGTCCTGCAGCGCGCGGACGGTCTTGCCCTGATCGGCGAGGCCGAGGGCTCCGGCTACCGGACCCCACCCGCGCTGGTCCGGCGTGCCGACGGCCAGACCCTGCAGCTCACGCCACTGCTCTATGCCGTCGTGGAGGCCATCGACGGTCGGCGGACGCCTGAGGAGATCGCCGAGGCCGTGCGGGTGCGCACCGGCAAGCCGGTCTCGGCCGACAACGTCGAGACCCTGGTCGAGGAGCAGCTCCGTCCCCTGGGCGTCCTGACCAAGCCCGACGGGACCCAGCCCGAGCTCAAGCGCTCCAACCCGCTGCTCGGCCTGCGCGCGAAGGTGGCGGTCACCAGCCCCCGCAGCACGCGGATGATCACGGCGCCGTTCACAGTGCTGTTCTCGCCGCTCTTCTGGGTGCCGGTGCTGCTCGTCTTCCTGGGCGTGACGTGGTGGCTCCTCATGGAGCAGGGCCTGGCGTCCGCGGTCAAGGACGCCTTCGACCGACCGCTGCTGCTGCTCACCGTCTTCGCGGTGACCATCCTGTCGGCAGGCTTCCACGAGTTCGGTCACGCGGCCGCCGCTCGCCGCGGGGGCGCCCAGCCCGGCGTCATGGGCGCAGGTCTCTACCTGGTGTGGCCGGCCTTCTACACCGACGTCACGGACAGCTACCGGCTCGGGCGCATCGGCCGCCTCCGCACCGACCTGGGCGGGCTGTACTTCAACGCCATCGTCGCGGTCGGCATGGTGGGGCTCTGGTACGTCGTCCGCTGGGACGCCGTTCTGCTCGTCGTGGTGACCCAGATCCTCCAGATGCTGCGGCAGCTGCTCCCCCTCGTCAGGTTCGACGGCTACCACGTGCTCGCCGACCTCACCGGCGTACCCGACCTGTTCTCACGCATCGGGCCGGTGCTGACGTCGTTCAGGCCCCGACGGCGTAGCGACCCGCGCGTCACCGCGCTGAAGCCGTGGGTCCGCGTCGTCATCACCACGTGGGTCCTGGTGACGGTGCCGGCGCTGCTGTTCGCGCTCCTCGCCATGGTGGCGACGTTCCCCCGCGTCGCGGCCACCGCCTGGGAGTCGCTCCGGCTCCACGCCGCCTACCTCCGCGAGGCGGTGGGGGACATGCACCTCACGGAGACCGGGGCGGCGTTGCTCTCCATGCTGGCCATCGCACTGCCGGTGCTCGCGATGGCGATGATCTTCTGGCGCGTCTCCAAGCAGGTCTTCATGCTCGGGTGGACGAAGAGCGCTGGGTCGGCGTGGGGCCGGGCCGCCGTCCTGGGCACGACCGGAGCCGTGATCGCCGGGCTCGTCTTCCTCTGGTGGCCGCGCGACGGCGCCTACCGCCCGATCGAGGAGGGTGAGAAGGGCACGCTGCCCCAGATGGTCGGATCTGTCGGTCGAGAGCTCCCGTCCACGGCGTACGCGCCGGGACGGGCTGCAGTCAGCACCGTCGCCACCGAGCCCAGCAGCGCGGTCACCGTGCTGCCGGAGGACTCCGATCTCCCCACCGAGGCGGAGCCGATGAGGGCGCTGGTGCTCATCCCCGCCAGCGGGACCGACCCGGCCGCCACCACGGACCCCGCGCCGGTCAGCGGTGGCGAGGAGGACCCGACCTGGGTCTTCCCGTTCGACCGGCCCCTGCCGCCCGACGAGGGCGACACCCAGGCCATGGCGGTCAACACCACCGACCACAGCGTGAAGTACGACGTCGCGATGGCGATGGTGTGGGTCGAGGACCAGGACGAGGTGTACAACACCAACGAGGCCATCGCCTACGCCAGCTGCAAGGACTGCGTCACCGTCGCGGTGTCCTTCCAGGTGCTCGTCATCGTCGGCCAGGCCGACGTGATCGTGCCGCAGAACACCGCCGAGGCGCTCAACTACAACTGCTTCGAGTGCATCACCGCCGCCATCGCGAAGCAGCTCGTCATCACTGTCACGGACATGCCCGGCGAGGACAAGCAGGTGCTGCTGAGCGACATCTGGTCGCAGCTGGCCGAGTTCGCCGCGACCATCCCGACCCTCTCGGTGGACGCGATCATGAACCAGCTGGAGGAGTTCGAGGAGCAGATCAAGGCGGTGCTCAACGACGCCGTGCAAGCGGCGCCGGCTGCACCACTGCCGACCTCCGCCCCGAGCGCGGGGAGCAGCGCGTCCGCCGACCCGGACGCCAGTGGGACGACGTCCACCCAGGACGGCAGCACGAGCCCGTCGCCGAGCGACGCCGCGACCCCGGAGCCCACCGCGGGCGCGACGTCCCAGCCCTCGCCCGAGCCGACCTCCGAGCCGACCTCGAGCAGCCCGTCGCCCACCAGCGAGGCGACGTCCGCGCCGGCGCCGGACACCGCGAGCTCCACCGGCTGACGCGGTCCGGCCCGCGCCCTTTCCCTCGCGCTGACCTGCGCAGTCGGTCGGAGTGCCGTCGAGCGCCTGGCGACCCCTCAGTTGGTCATTTGACCTAAATGTTCGAGAAAGCGGCGCCCGGCGCTGCCGCGGCTCGCTACCGTCCGTTCTGGGGGTTTTATCTGTTTCGTGGCCTTGTGGGAGGGACCTCGGATGAACCATCTCGTCATGCTGGCGTGCGTCGCCGGCCTCAGCAGTCTTGCCGCACTCGCCCCGGGAGCGGCGTACGCCGCCGACACCGGCGCCCGCGGTGAGGCCAACGCGCTCTCCGCCACCGTCCTCGGCGAGAGCCAGGGCACCGGCACCTTCAGGGCCCTCAACGACGGCTTCGGTGAGTCGACCTCGGGCGACAACACGCCGGACGTGTCACTCCTGCAGGGCCAGATGTTCGCCGGTCTCGGTGTGCTGGCACAGGACGCGCTCGCTCGCGACGACGGCACGAGCCAGGCGTGCGCCGGAGTGGCAGGCGACGGCGCCTCGGTGGCGGGCGTCGGCGACGCGGCCCGGTGCCTGACGCCTGGCGACAACCTTGAGCTCGAGCTGGGGACGCTCGACCTCTCGACACTGCTCAGCGACGTGGAGGTGGTCCCGGGTGCGGGTGGGCTCGACACCCTTCTGGACCTCTCTCACCCCCGAGCAGGTCGGTCTCGTCATGTCGGGACTCCAGGACGCCGTCGACCAGGTCGCGACCCAGCTCGGCGACGCCGGCCTGTATGTCGACGCCGGCGCGGTGGAGTCCGGCTGCACCGCCGAGCCGGGTGCTGCGAGCGGCACGACATTCCTCACCGACGCCGGCGTACGGCTGACACTCCCTGACATCGGCGGCGGGGAGCAGGTGACGCTGCTCGAGTTCGCGCCCGAACCCACCCCAGACATGTCTGTCACGGGCGACCTGGCGGCCGTCGTCGACCTGGTCGTCGACGAGCTCGGGACAGGGCTCTTCCCAGCGGCCCTCGCTGAGCTTCCCGGCGCCGGTGCTCCTCCTTCTCAGCGAGGAGGTCCGAGGCCAGGTCGTCGCGGGCGCGGTCCAGCAGGTCAGTGCGCAGCTCGCCGAGCTGGAGGAGCAGGGCATCGTGCGCGCACCCTGAACGCGCAGGACGCCACCGACGACTCTGTCGACGTCACCGCGTCTCCCTGAGCCTGCTTGACGCTGCGGCGGACTACGGCGCCCCGTCGCCGCTGCTCCGGCTCGACATCGCGAACGTCGCGTGTGGACCCATGGAGCTGGCGCCGGCGCGACGACGACAGCGGCAGCGGCAGCGGGACGAGCGACCCCGCCACCCCGCCGGCGACCGACACCGCGGGCAACCCGGTGCCGACCGCGGTCAACGCGGGCGTCGAGGGTGGCGACTCGACGTCCGCCGGGTTGCTGGCGTCGCTGGCGGGTCTGCTGGGACTGGGTGCCCTGGCGCGCGTCCGGCGTACGGCACGGGGCTGAGCCGGCGGGGAGACGTGAGGGGTCGGTGATGACCGAGCGACTCGCGACGGTGCGTGCCGCCGTGGCCGGCAGGCGGTGGGCTCCCGCGGCAGTCGCCCTCCTGTGCGCCCTCGTGCTGGCCGTGGCGACCTCGCTCGTGATCGGCCTCGGCGCATCGACGGAGCGGTCGGCCGCGTCCAGGACCAGCACGACTGCCGGGCGCGAGTCGATGCCGGACGAGCCGGCCACCACGGTCGAGGCGGCGGCCGATGATGTGCGGGAGCTGGCCGAGCTGCCAGGGGTGAGCGGCTCGACGAGGCTGCACGTGCCTGCGATCGGCATCGATGCGCCCGTCGTACCTGTCCCCCTGCAGGACGGCGGCGTGCTCGACCCGCCGGAGGCCGTCACCGACGTGGGCTGGTGGGACGGCAGCGCCGAGGCTGGCGAGGACACAGGGCAGACGGTGCTGACCGGCCACACCGTGCACGACCGGGGCGGCGTGATGGACGACCTCGACACGCTCCGCGCCGGGGACGTCGTCCGGGTCACCGACCCCGACGGGCACGTGGACTACGCGGTGACCGAGGTGGTGACCTGGACCAAGGCCGAGCTGACCGAGAACGCCGTCGAGGCCTTCGGCCAGGACCGCCACCACGGACGGCTGGTGCTGGTCACCTGCGAGGACTGGTCCGGCGACGGCTACGCCAGCAACGTCGTCGTCTTCGCCGAGCCGGTCGGGGATGCCTGACCCCGCTCCCTGGTGGTGCGGAGGACGACGTCGGCGACCATGGCGGGGTCGTCGATCATCGGCACGTGGCCGACTCCGGGGAGGATGACGAAGCGGGCCTGCGGGATGCGTTCGCGCGCCACCTGGCCGAGGGTGCGCAGGGGCAGGATGCGGTCCCGCTCGGCCCACGCGATGGTCACCGGGCACGGCAGCTCGTCGAACGGCTCGACGCTCTCGTGGGTGGTGAGGATGTCGGCGAGCACGACGCACTCGGCCAGGTCGAGCACCGCGCTCGCCGCGTGACGGGGTGAGAGCTGGTCCGCCCGCTCGGCGACGTCGGCCATGGCGATGCGCCGGCTCAGCGGCAGCAGGTGCGGCAGGACGCCGAGCGGTCGCGACAGCCGGCCGAGCAGCGCGATGCGCTCGAGCGTGCGCACCGTGCGGTCCTTGCCGCGCTTGCCGCGCTCGTCCCAGAACCCGCCCGGGGAGATCGCGCACACGCTCGCCGCGCGACCCCGGCGCGCCAGCTCGAGCGCCATCCAGCCGCCCAGCGAGTTGCCGACCAGGTGCGGCCGGTCCAGCCCCTCGGCGTCCAGGTAGCGCTCCATGTCGTCCACCAGGTGGCTGACCCGGGTGGGCTGCTCGTCCACCGGCGATCCGCCGCGGTGGCCGAGGGACGTCGGCGTGTGCACCTCGAGGTCGGGCTCCAGCAGCGGGGTCACCCGCCGCCAGACCCGGCCGGACATGGTCACTCCGTGCAGGAGCACGACGGCTGGCCGGTCGCCGGATCGCGAGGTCCATGGGCCGCATCCTGCCAGCCGACGTACGTCGGCAGCTCGCGCGGTGCTGTGGTCGCTCCACCGACATGGGTTGTCCGCAGCGTCTTCGACCGGCCGGGGCGCTCAGCGCACGGTCACCCGGACGCTCGCCGGGGCGGAGCGGTTGCCCGCCGCGTCGCGCGCCACGACCGTGTACGTCCAGGTGCCGCTGCCCGGCTTGTCGCTCCACTTGGTGGAGGTGGTGCGGGCAACGAAGGAGGAACGGGTGACCTCGTAGTCCAGCACCCCGACGTCGTCCGTCGAGGCCGCCCAGGTCAGGGTGGCCGCGCCCTGCTTGACCGACGCCTTGAGGCGCGACACCGCGCTGGGCGCGGTCGTGTCGCCGGGCGACAGCGGGGGCACCGTGACCGTCACCGCACGCGCGGCCCGAGGTTGCCTGCAGCGTCCACGGCAGCGACCGAGTAGGTGTACGTCGCGCCGGGCGTCACCGAGGTGTCCGTCCACGACGCGCCGGTGACGGCGACCGGCGCCGAGGAACCCCTGGTCACGCGGTAGCCGGTCACTCCGGTGTCGTCGGTGGCCGGTCGCCAGCCCAGCGACACCGAGGCTCCGCTCTGGCTGCTCGCTCCCGACGCGGTCAGGTCGGCCACGGCCGTCGGCGGCGTGGTGTCGACTGGCGGCGTGGGTCCGCTGTCGTAGGTGACCGACACGTCGGCGCCGGAGCTGCTGAGACCCGTCACCGTCACGGTCGCGCCGCTCACGGGGTCGGTCACGGAAGCGCCGGCGACCAGGGGCGCGTCGAGGAACGACGCGGTGTCCGGCGTCGTGTCGAGGATGTGCGTCTGCTTCGTGCCGGTGCCCCAGTCGAGGCGGAGCGTGACCCCGTTGGCCACCGGCTCCGTCGCGTCGAAGGTGTCGAAGCTGCCGTGCGGCCGGCGCAGCTCGAGCGCCAGGAGGCTTCCGTCGCCGCGCGGGATGCGGAGAGCTCGTGTGCCGCTGCCGCTGTCGAGCGGCGTCAGCGTCCACTCACCCGCCTGTCCGGCCGCCGTCGTGACGGGCGACAGGTAGCCCAGGTGCGCGCGGGCGGAGCCCGTGTGCAGGTACATGCTGGAGGCGCCCATGACCGTGAACGGATCGCCGTACTCCGCCAGGCGTGCAGCTGCCCTGAGCGGACGGGATCGCGACCGTGGCACCGCCCTCGGTGCACCGGGCAGCCGAGGCGTGGTGCTCGCCGAAGTTGTGCCCCAGCTCGTGCGACGTGGTCCGCAGTGTCGTGGTGCCGTTGATCCATGACGTGCTGCCGGGGAGCTGTCCGAGGCCCGCCCAGCTGCAGGTGCTCTGCTGCGGCCAGAGGTACATGACGTGGTCGTACCGGGAGAGGTCTGCGCCGGCGTCGGTGGCGGCACTCCGAGCTGTGTTGCCCCAGGCGGAGTAGTCGCACGTCGACGCCGAGGCGCGGGTGACGCTCAGCCAGCCGAACACGTCACCGGAGACGCCGAGGGCGCCGTCGGTCGCATCCTGGTAGTAGGCGTCGACGCTGCCGGTCGCGCCGAACATCCGGTTGCGCATCGCCTCCGGCGTGGTCGGCTGACGGGTGTCGTCGGTGAAGTTGACCAGGATCACCGCGACCTTCTTGTACGTCGTGGCGGCACCGGTCTCGCCCGCGGCAGCGACGGACTCCTCGCCGCTGGCGGTGACCGCGACCTCGGTGGCGCTCAGCCGGTCGTGGCCCAGTGCCCGGCCGGTCACCCGCACGTGCTTGCCCACCAGGCCTCGGGCCTCCTGGGCAGACAGCCCCTCGAGCGCCACGAACGTCTCGTCGCTGCGCTCGAGGCCGTACCCGGTGCGGGCGTGACCGTGGTCGAAGTCGTCGGCGACGACCTCGAGCAGCGTTCCCCGCTCGGTGAGCACGGCCGTGGTGGGCCGGTCGGGGGCAGCGGCGGCCGCGCCTGCGGTGACGACGGAGGCACCCATGAGCAGGGTGGCGACCGCGACGACGAGACGGCGAGGTGAGGGACGCAGATCGGGCATGGGGCTTCCTCGGCATGACCAGGGGGGATACCGGAAGAATGTAGGCGGAAGCAGACATTTCGTCTTGTTTCCCCTCATAACTTGACTTGTCTGTCTAGATGACCAACGTCCCTGGCCGGGCCCCTGAGCGGGCTAGGACACGTAGCCCGTCCTGACCAGGATCGATCCGGCATCGCCGAGGCGCACCGGGTCTCCGTCGTAGCCCCACCGCGGGTCACTCGTTGTCCACAGCGAGAGAGCACCCGTCAGCGACCCTGGAGTTCATCGTGCGCCGCAGCACCGCCATCGCCGCCGTCACCGCCGCCGCGCTGGGCGCAAGCGCCCTCGCCACGGCGCCCGCGACCTCCGCACCGCACCGCCGGCCCGGCCGCGTCCGTCTCCCCCGCCGACAGTGCAGGAGTGCTGGCGGCCGACAGCACGGCGCTGCGCGACGTGATGTTCGTCGGCAACAACTGGTCCGGCAACGCCTCCATCGTCGACGCCCGCAGTCCTGCGGATGCTCAAGCGCGGCATCAACCTCATCCCTGACAAGTCCCAGGAACTCGCCGACATCCAGACCGACCCGGAGCGGCTGGCGTTCTACCTCGCCATCCAGCAGGGCCCGGGTGAGGGGCACGACCAGTACGTCGACGACATGTTCACCACCAGGAACGGCCGCTACCTCGCTGTCTCGCGGCCGTCCTTCGCCGACGTCGTCTGGATCGACATCGCCAAGGCCACCGCGGGCAGCCCCGACAGCATCGTGCGTGAGCAGCAGATGGACGGCCACCGCACCGACCACATGGGCCTCTCCCCCGACGGCCGACGGCTGCTGGTGTCGGACTCGACCTCCCGCCAGGTCATCGAGTACTCGATGGTCAACGAGACCGTCGACGGCGAGCGCATCCGGATGGGCGACCGGCTCCGCTCCTTCGAGTCCGGCGAGACGCCGCACGAGAACAACTACAACCGCTCGGGCTCACGGATCTACCACGCCTCGATCGGGCGGGTGTACACGCCGGCCGACGAGGCGCACTCCGGCCCCGTCGTCAAGATCCCGCCCGCGCAGGACGCACTCAAGGGCGACCGCTGGTTCCAGATCGTGCGCTCCCGCGACTTCGCGATCACCCAGCGCTGGGACATGGGCAAGGAGCTGGCCGAGGCCGGGCACGAGGGCATGAGCTCGGCGGTGCGTCCCATGGCCGTCTCCCCCGACGAGCGCTTCATCTACTACCAGGTGTCCTACTTCCACGGCCTCGTCGAGTTCGACACCCAGGCCCGCGACATCAACGGGCAGGTCGACTACACCGCGGGCACCAAGCCCGAGCCCCGGCGCGGCGCGGTGCGACGTGTGCTGAACCTCCCCAACCGGGTGCCCGACATGCCGCTGACGCTCTACGTCAACGACTCCGCCCACCACGGGCTGTCGATGAACTCCGCCGGCAGCAAGCTCTGCGTCGCCGGCACCATGGACGACTACGCCGCGATCGTGAACCGCACGACGTTCAAGCGCCGCATCCTCGACAAGCGGACGACCGGTCACTACTACGGCAAGCCCTACTGGACCACCGAGGGCCTGGGCAACCGGTGCTGGATCTCGCTGAGCGAGGCCGATGCGGTCGCGGTCGTGGACTTCCGCACCGGCGAGGAGCTGGCCTACCTCAAGGTCGGCGACCACCCGCAGCGGGTGCGCCACGGCTACGTCCCCGAGGCGCTCGTCAGGTCGTGGCAGGGCACCGGCGTCACCGACCAGGCGGGCGAGAGCCATCCCGAGGCCACGCTGCTCGAGCAGGAGTCGGAGCACAGCGGCGTGCCGCAGGACACCGCCAAGGAGCTCTACTTCGAGGCGACCGGCGCCGAGGTCACGGCGACGCTCCCGCAGGCCCAGGCGCAGCGGTCGAGCGACGAGAGCGCGGAGCCGGTCAGGGGCGAGGTGTCCTCGACGATGGAGCTCGCCGCGAACCCTGCAGCGCCCTGGGCAGGGGTGTTCCTGCTGCTGCTGGCTCTCGCGAACCTCTTCCGTCTCCGCCTCCGACCCCGGGGCCGCTGACCCGCCCGGTCACGCCAGGGCGACCTCGTCGAGCCTGCCGTCGCGCAGGGTGTGCACCTCGTCGGCCATGTCGATGAGCACCGGGTCGTGCGTGGCGACCACGACGGTCACGCCCTGGCTGTCCACCAGCGAGCGCATCAGCCGCATCACCGACCGTCCGGTGATCGAGTCGAGCTGCCCGGTGGGCTCGTCGGCGAGCAGGAGGTCCGGGCCTGCGGCGACGGCGCGCGCGACGGCGACACGCTGCTGCTGCCCGCCCGACAGCTCGGCAGGCCGGTGGCTACCGTGCTCGCCCAGTCCGACGAGCTCCAGGAGCTCGGTGACACGGTCCTCCCGCTCACGAGCGGGCGCGCGAGACAGCCGGAGTGGCACCCCGACGTTCTCCCTCGCGGTGAGGATCGGGATCAGCCCGAAGGACTGGAACACGAACCCCACGGTCGTGCGTCGCAGGCTGCTCCGCTCGTCCTCGTCCATGGCCGTGACGTCGGCGCCCGCGATGCGCACCGTGCCGGCGTCGGGGCGGTCGAGCCCCCCGATGCAGTTGAGCAGGGTGGTCTTGCCCGACCCCGACCGCCCGACCACGGCGGCGACGGTGCCTCGGGGCACGCTCATGCCGATGCCGCGGAGCGCGTGCACCTCGTGCGGTGCCGAGCGGTAGGTGCGCTGGACGCCGTCCAGCTCCACCATCGGCCCTGTGCTCATGGCGTCTCCTCCCCGTCGTGATGGGCGGCAGGTGCCGCGGCAGCTGGGTCGGCTGCTGGGTCGGCTGCTGGGTCGGCTGCTGGGGCGGCTTGTCCGGCCACACCCCGATGTGGTCTGCCTCGAGCTCCAGCCGCACCCGCCGCTGCATCTCCAGCGTCTCGGTGAACTCACGCGGAAGCTGCAGCCGCCCCACGCGGTCGAGGACGGCGTACTCCTCCGCGATGACCTGGTCGTGGCCGTGCTCGCCGTCTCCAGGACGCCGGAGCACCTCGCTGGACGTGCGACCGTCGCGAAGCCCCACCGTGCGCTGCACGTGCTCGGCGATCGAGGGGTCGTGCGTCACGACCACGACGGTCGTGGCGAGCTCGCGGTTGACCGAGCGGAAGGCCTCCAGCACGTCGGCGGAGGCGGCCGAGTCGAGCTCGCCGGTGGGCTCGTCGGCGAACAGCACCTCGGGCCGGTTGGCGAGCGCCACGGCGATCGCCACCCGCTGCTGCTGCCCGCCCGAGAGCTGCGACGGCTTCCGGTCGCGGGCGTCCCCCACCCCGAGCAGGTCGAGCAGCTCGAGCGTGCGCTCCCCGCGCTCGCGCCGGCCGACCCGGGCGGCGACCATCGGCACGGCGACGTTCTCCTCCGCGGTCAGGTAGGGCAACAGGTTGCGGTGGGTCTGCTGCCACACGAAGCCGGCGACGTGGCGGCGGAACCGCAGCCGTTCCTTGCTGCTCATCGCGAGCAGGTCCTGGCCGGCGACCCGGGCGAGGCCGGCGGTGGGCACGTCGAGCCCGGACAGGATGTTGAGGAGGGTGGACTTGCCGCTGCCGGAGGCGCCGACGAGCGCCATCAGCTCGCCGCGCTCGACGGTGAGGTCGAGCCCCTGCAGGGCGACCACCTCGATGCCCTGCGACTTGTAGATGCGTACGACGTTGTCGCACAGGATGTGGGTCTCGCTCACTCGTCTGCTCCCGTCCTCGCGAGGTCAACGGTTCGTCGTCGGTTGGTCAGGACCGTGACCCCCGCCATGGCCACCGCGACCAGTGCCACGACGGTCAGCGCCAGCAGGCCGACGACGCCCGGGCTGACCACGGGATCCGGTGGGTCGAAGCCGCCGGTGAAGGTCACGAGCTCCACCGCGGGGATCAGGAGGTGGGCCAGCCACGCCCCGACGGCGGACCCCACCACCACCGACAAGGTGACCAGGGGCACCAGCTCGAGGGCCGCGACCGCGCGCCGCTGGCGGCGGCTCATGCCCAGGCTCCGCAGCGTCCAGGCCAGGTGTGCCCGTGCCCCGGCGGTGAGCAGCAGGAACAGCACGACCGCCGCCAGCCCGTACGCCGCCACCGCCACGAAGCCGGCACGGAAGACCGCCACCGTGCTGTCGACGAAGGGCAGCGACCGGGTCGCCTCGAGCTGCGACCTCCGGTCGGTGAGCTCGACGGCTGCGTCCCACTGCTCGACCAGGTCCGCGAGCACCGGCGCCGCGCCGGGATCGCCCTGCACCAGGAGCGTGCCGGGACGCAGGGCTCCACCCTCAGCCTCCTGCAGCGCGCCCAGGTCGGCCACCACGGCCTCGTCGCCCTGCGCCAGGGGCAGCTCGTCGAGGGTGCCCACCACCTCGACGTCGATGTCGCCGATGCCGCTGCCCAGCGACAGGGTGAGCTCGCCCTGGTCGGACTCCGCGACGCCCGGGGTCGTCAGCACCCGGAGCACGCCGCCGCCGTCGGGGTCCTCGGCCAGCTCCCCGAGGGGCAGGGGGTCCTGCCCGGAGGCCGAGGCTGCGATCGCCGGGTAGGTCTGGGTGTCGACGGCCGCGAAGGCCGCGTTGCTCACTCCTGCCTGGTCGCCGGAGACGGGGATCTCCGGGCGCAGCAGGGCGGGCGCCACGGACGTGACGCCGTCGGCGTCGTTGACGTCGTCGACCTGGTCCTCGGAGAAGCCGGGGCCGTCCAGGCGGTAGTCGGCCCCCACCGCGAGGTACGCCGCAGCGACCTGCCCGTCCCTGATGGTGGCGGTCACCGAGGAGGCGAAGAGCGCGAAGGCCAGACCTGTCAGCAGCGCGACCACGACGACAGAGGTCACCCCGGACCTGCGGCCGGCCGCCGCCAGCGCCACGAACCCGACCGCCCCCCTGCGCCGACCCACCGCGTGCAGCACCACCCCCGTCAGCCACCGGTAGGCGCGGAGCGCGACGAGTCCGGCCGCCAGCGCCACCAGCAACGGCACGACGGCGACGAGCGGATCGGCGCCCGCGTCCGTCGGTGCGCCGACACCGCGGCGACGCAGCAGCAGCACCCCTCCGACCGCAGCGAGCACCACGCCGCCCTCGAGGAGGTCGCGCCACCGGCGGCGAACACGCGCTTCGCCGTGGTCGTCGGACCCCGGCTGGGCCTCCTGCCAGCTGGCGACGGCAGCCCACACGACCGTGAGCAGGACCAGTGCCGCCACGAGCAGCGTCGAGAGGGGCGAGGGCCGGGCCTCGACACCGCGCACCGCGACGACGTAGCCCAGCACCCCTGCCGGGACGACAACGCAAGAGCATCTCGAGCACCTGGAGGCCGAGGACCTGGCTCCACGAGGCCCCCCGGGCTCGCGCGAGTCGAGTCGCCCCCGCGCGCTGCCGGCCGAGCAGCTTGGTGGCGAACCCCACGACCAGAACAGCGACGAGGAGCATCCCGGCGACCGCCATGGCGACCACGGCCTCGGCGCTGCTCGCCTGGGTCAGGTAGTCGGTGAGCAGGGACTGCAGGCCGCTGTCGGCGACGTAGCCGGGCACGGACCCCAGCACGATCCGCTCGGAGCTCTCCACCGAGTACCCCTGGGTGGCGAACCGGTCGAGGTCCGCGAGCACCCCCTCGGCGTTGTCCGCGTCGAGGCCCTCCGTGCGCAGCGGGTAGTGCCACTCGAAGACGAGGGTGGCGGCGGCCGACTTGACCGCCGAGGCGTCCGCGGTCAGGGCGCTGGCGTAGCGCGCGATCAGGTCGCCGCTGCCGCTGACCTCCAGGCCGGGTGAGCGCAGCAGGGGGTCGAAGTCCCACGCCAGGTCGTCCGGGTCCTGCGGCGTGTAGAGCCCGGTGACGTCGACGAGCACCGGCCCGCCCCGGCCGAGCTGACCCTCCAGCGGCTGGAGCAGCACCTCGTCGCCCACGGTCATCTCCAGCTGCTCGGCCACGCCCGCGTCCAGCGCGATCTCGAGGCGGGGCACGGGGTCGCCCCGCCGGGTGCCGTCCACCGTCGCGGTGCCCGTCACGCGGGGTGCACGCCCGCGCACCCATCGCACCTGGTCGAGGAGCCCGGACTGGTGCCGGATCTTCAACCAGGCGTAGGGACGCGGGTGGAAGAGCTCGCCCGAGGGCCACGCGTAGGAGTCGTAGAGCGGCGTGGTGACTGCGAAGACCGGGTCCGTGACCAGGTCGGCGAGCGGCTCGTCGAGCGAGGCCCTCACCTGCTCGTCGATGATGCCGACCTGCCTGACGCCGTAGTCGTTGGTCGAGCTGATCGTCAGCTCGCGTGCGGCCGGTGGCGCGGCGTCCACCACCCGGCCGAGGGCATCGTCGGCCGTCTGGTTGTGCACGCGCGGAGCGGCCGCGGCGAGGGCGGCCGTGACTCCGACCAGGGCGAAGAGCGCCACCAGCACGAGCACGTCGGTCACGGCACGGCGGGACATGAGGCGGAGGACGCTCACAGCACGTCCTCCCGCACGGTCTCCGCGCGGCGGCGTGCCGGCACCGCAGGGAGCACGACCAGCAGCACCACCACGCTGACCAGGACGAGCGCGAGCTGCCCCCACGGCACCACCAGCTCGATCGGGGGGTACGGCGCTGCCGCGGCGTCGGTCAGCGTGACCTTCGGCAGCGTCCACCACGCGACACCCAGACCTACGCCCGTGCCCGCGAGGGTGGCAGCGGTGAGCACCCCGGCCCGGTCCATGGCCTGCAGCCGTGCCACCTGCCCTCGGCGCGTGCCGAGAGCCCGCAGCACCTGCTCCTCGGCGCGGCGGGAGCGACGCAGGGCGCTGCTGGCCGCAGCGAACCCGCTGACACCCGCGAGCCCGGCCGTGAGGAGAGCCACCGCCAGCACGCCGACGAGGGCGGTGCCGACGGAACCGGACCGGAGTGCGTCCTGCTCGGACTGCTGGTCGAGGACGTCGAGCCGGCCGTCGCGCCCGCCGGCCTGCGCGCGCAGAGCGGTGGCGGTGGCGGTGGGGTCGCCGTCGACGTCGAGCCACCACTCGGGGTCGGCGGGTGGCACCTGGCCCGACTGCAGGAAGGCGGCGCGTGACACGACGCCCAGGTCCACGAGGACACCGGCGGCGCCGGCGCTCACCGAGGGGAGCCCTTCCACGACCCCGACGCCCCGCAGCCGCAGCGACAGCCCTCCCCCGTCGAGGACGAGGTCCTGGTCGCCCAGGGTCTCGGCCAGGCCCTGTGTGACTACGGCGGGCACGGCCTCCGCGGCTCTGCGTCCGGCGCCCTCCAGGGTCAGCACGATGGTGCCCGGGGTCGGGCTGCCGACCTGCCACGCCACCCCCGGGGGGAGCGGGAGGCGAGAGCCTCCAGCCGGGCTCCGGGCACTGAGCGCAGGTCCGCCACGGCCGATCCGCTCACGCACGTCGCGCGCGCCGAGCTCGTCGGAGCGGAACCTCAGCCCGAGCAGCGTGACAGGCCCGGGGAGACCGGTCAGGTCCGCACGGTCCCCCTCCTCGGCGACGGGGACTGCTCGCACAAGGCCGTTCGCGTCCTGCACGACAGCAGCCCGGGCGGTCGCGCCAGGCAGCACACGTGCCGCGCCCGGCCCCACCAGGGCGACGGACTCCGTGCCGGCGGCAAGAGGCACACCGTCGTCCTGGCCGGCCCTCTCGTCCAGCTCGGACAGCAGGCGGGGCAACCGCTTCGCGGCGAGGTCGTCCCTCACCTGCACCACGTCACCGGCGACGGCGGAGTCGACCGCGAGGAGCTCGGCCCGGACGTCGCCGAAGGAGTCGGCGACGCGCGTCACCGGCGTCACCGCCGTGACCCCGGGAAGCGCGGCCAGCTCGGCACCCCGGAGGCCGGTGGTGTCCCCGGTGACACGGACGTCGGCCCCGGTCACGAACTGCGCCTGGTCGAGCGTCGACTGGCGCCAGGTCGCGAGCCACGTCAGGGAGAAGGCCACGACCGCTGCCGCGAGCAGGACGGTGAGGACCGGCCCCACCTGCCGGGCCAGTCGTCGGCCCACCGTCCAGACGGCGAGCGCCGTGGTCAGCCCCCGGCTGCGGCCGACCAGGGGCTGCAACGCCCCGAGCGCGACCGGCAGCAGGCGCATCGCCACGACGCACCCCGCCAGGACGAGCAGCGCCGGCGCGACCACCAGCACGGGATCGACCTGCTGCGTGCCCTCCACGTCGGCGCGAAGAGGGCCGGCGTACCGCGAGAGCTGCCAGGCCGCCACCAGCGCCGCGGCGACCACGAGGACGTCGACCCCGGTGCGAGCGACCCCGGGCGAGCCTTCCGCCGACCTGACGGCTTCGGTGAGGTCCTCGCTCCTGGCCGCCGACACCACCAGGACGCAGCCGGCGACGAGGCCCGCCAGCACCGCGACGCCCCAGGCGGTCGCGGTCGGCACCCCGCCGGGGCCAGAGCCGCCTGCCCGTCCGAGCAGGCCGACGAGTCCCCACGCCGCCCAGGGCGCGAGCAGCACCGCCGGCACGACCAGGCCCACAGCCTCCAGCGACCCCAGCGCGCCGAGCTGGGCGCCGGACGCGCCGCGAGCCCTCAGCAGCGCGACCTCGACGCGGCGGTGGTCCCGCACCAGGCGCGAGGCCGTCAGCAGGCTGAGCCCGGCCAGCAGGACGAGCGGCACGGCTGCGACGGCCACGACGGCGGTCGTCGCGGTGAGTGGTGTGGCGACCCGGTCGAGCACCTCGTCCAGCTCCGTGTCGACCCTCAGCTCGGGATCCGTGCCCTCCACCAGCGCCTCCACGCCACCCTCGAGCGCGGCCACCTCGCGCGATCCGACCGCACCGAGGTCGGGGTCCGCGAGCCAGGTGGCCGTCGCCCCCTCGGCGAACCTCTCCTCGAACGTGCCCGGCGCCACCAGCAGCGGCCCGTACGTCGTGAACGAACCGGCCTCCACCCCGCGGGTCAGCAGCGGGTCGCCGACGAGGGCGGGGTCGTCCTCGTCGACGACGCTGACGATGCCGCCGAGCTCGACCCGGACCGGCTCGTCGTCGAGCCGGCTCCGCACCGTCCACCGGTCGCCGACCGCTCGGCCGAGCGCCTCCGCGGCAGGCGCGGACAGTGCCACCGGCACCCGTCCCGCTGCGCCGGAGGGCCATGCTCCGTCGACGAGGTCGACCTTGTCGCCAAGGTCGCCGTACGTCGCGAAGACGGTGAGGTCCGGCTGGTCGGGGTCGTCGCCGGGAAGGGCGTAGGAGGTCGAGACCGCGCGTGCGTGGATGTCCGGCTGCGCAGGCGCGAGGGCGCCGTGGAGGGCCGCCCGGACCGACCGATCGAGGCGCTCGAGATCCGCGGCCGACTCGAGGTCGGCCTCGACCTGCACGACCCGCTCCGCGGCGGTCGCCGGAGCCAGCACGCCGCTCACCGCGGTGTCCCGCGCGACGAGGTTGAGAAGGGCCACGGCCGTGACGACGGTCAGGGTCAGCAGCACCGTCACGAAGACGGCGGCGAGCACGGACCGGTGCGCCGCTCCACGACGCAGCAGCGCGTCCCTGGTCCTCACCCGCCCCACCCTCCCATCGGCGGGTCATCGCGCCGGCCAGGGGCTCGCCTGCGGTGGGGGCCGTCGCGGAGCGGCCGGCTCCAGGGTCAGGGCTGGGGCCGGTTGCCGCCTTGCAGCCGGCCGAGGTAGAGCCGCAGCGCGAGCACCCGCGTCGCCGACTCCTCGACCTGGTCGCGAGGCAGCCGGCCCGTGCCCAGGGCCTCGAGGACGTGGCGCAGAGCCATGGTGGGGTTCGGGGAGTTCAGCACAAGGTCGTTGCCCGCGAGGAGCGAGCGCACCGCGCCCTCGCCCGGTCCGAACGGCACGTGGATCGGCGCCATCCCGTGGGAGTCGGTCACCACCACACCCTCGAAGCCCAGGTCGTCGCGCAGCAGCCCGGACACCACCTCGGGACTGACCGATCCCGCCACGCGCCGGTCAAGCGCGTCGACCGCGACGTGCGCGGTCATCACCGCGGGCGCGCCCGCCTCGATCGCCTCCCGGAAGGAGACGAGGTCGCGGCTCCTCAGCTTGGCCAGGGATGCCCGCTGGTGCACGAGCGTGCCGTGGCTGTCGCCCGGCACCGTGCCGATGCCGGGGAAGTGCTTGAGCACGGGCGCGACGCCCGCGTCCAGGTAGCCCCGGACCGATGCCGCCACCATGCGGGCGTTGCTGCGCAGGTCGGCGCTGTAGGTGCGCGACTCGAGGAAGGAGATGCCTCCGGGGTCGTAGTCCGCGACCGGGGCGAAGACCATGGTGACGCCGACGTCGCGCAGGCTGCGACCGTTGTCGCGTGCCACCCGCCGGGCGTGGCCGAGGTCGCCCGTGGCGCCCACCTCCGCCGCCGAGGGCACGGCGTCGACGCCGTACTGGAGTCGCTGCACCAGGCCACCCTCCTGATCCATCGCGACGAGCAGCGGCGACCGCTTGCTGCCGCCCTCCTCGTGCAGCACCCGGGTCAGGGCGTCGACCTGCCGCGCCTCCTGGATCACCTCGGGCCGGAGGAAGACCCCGCCGTAGCGGTGGTCGGCGAGCGCCTCGGCGGCCGAGCCGGCGCGGTGCATCTCCTGGTTGGCCTGCACCTCGACCGGGGTCGGGGAGCGCCCGTCGTAGCCCCAGAAGCCCGGCATCAGCACGGTCGCGGCGAGCTCGCGGTCGGTCATCTGCCCCACCGACCGGGCGGCCTCGGTCAGCTCACCGACGGTGGGGCCCCACGGCGTCCTGGTGTCGGGGTCCGCGGAGGGGCTGACGGTCGTGCCCGCGATGGTCGACCTCGCCGGCTTCGGCACGTCGGCCGACTGCGGCTCCGGCGTGCTGGAGCAGGCGGCGAGCCCCGCCACCGTCGCGAGGGTGCACGCGACCGCGGCAGCGCGTCGTACGGCGGTCGCGGCGGGCATCGCCGTCATCTTGCCAAAGCCCGGCCGTTGCTCAGGTGCTCTGCGGGGAGTGTTTGCTCACATGTACCGAGGGACAAGTGTGCAGGTGACGGCCGGTCCCACCGGCCGACCACCCAGACGCTGAGGAGCCCGTCGTGTCCACTGACGCCATCGTCCTGCTGAAGCAGGACCACAAGGAGATCGAGAAGGTCTTCAAGGCCTTCGAGCGCGCCGGCGAGAACGCCCGCAAGGAGAAGGGCCGGCTGGTCGGCAGGATCATCGAGCTGCTGACGGTGCACACCTACATCGAGAACGAGGTGATGTACCCCCGCGTGCGTGAGCTGCTGCCCGACCTCGAGGACGACATCGACGAGTCCTACGAGGAGCACCACGTGGCGGACCTGCTCGTCACCGAGCTCTACGCCATGAAGCCGGACGCCGACCGCTTCGACGCCAAGACGACGGTGCTGATCGAGAACGTGCGCCACCACATCAAGGAGGAGGAGGACGAGTGGTTCCCGCAGGTGCGGGAGAAGCTCGGCCGCAAGGCCCTCCAGGACATCGGCGCGGAGATGCAGAAGGCGCGCAAGCGTGCGCCGAAGAAGCCCTCGCAGCCGAGCGCGCTGAAGAAGACGGTCGACGCCGTCCTCAAGTGACCCGCTCCCGCATGTAAATCGGGGTTACGGTCGCTCAACATCCGTTGTGACGCTCACCAAGCGTCAAGAACACCGCGCTCGTCCGCTGACCCGCGCCCTCATCGAGGTCCCAGTGCGTCCGGGCGCGAGGCCGGCGCAGGCTCCTTGAGCTCGACGAAGATCGAGTGCGTCGGCGACTCCCCGATGTTGATGCCGGCGTGCTCCTGCGCGTCGAGCCAGCGCGCCTCGTGGGCCGCGAGCTCGACGTCGACCTCGCGGCCACCGGCCTGCAGGCGCCGCCGGAAGCTGCTGAGCGTGACCATCACCGAGTCAGGGTGGCGGTGCGGCTGCGTCGCGTCACCCGGCACGTCGCGGTACTCCAGCACGCGCACCCTGTCGTTCTCGAACACCACGCGGTAGAGGTCGGGGTTGGTCGTCACCGGGTCAGACACCGGGTCGGAAACCGGGTCCGTCATCGGCCCTCCTTGGGGGTCGGCCTTCGGTCAGTGCTGCGCGCGACGCTACTCCCGCCTGACCGGAGACCGCGGGCCGGCGGCTACTTGCGGTTCGGCGGCGACAGGAACTTCATCACCACGCCCATCGCGGGCTCCGGCACGTGGTCCTTCGCCTTGAGCATCGCCTGGCCGACCCTGTTGCGGTTGGGCGTGCCGCGGCCCCAGTGGCGGTGCAGCGGCGGGCCGTCGGTGGGGGTGCTGACGTGCACCGGCGGCGGCGTCTCCCCGGCACCGAGGGTGCGGCCGATGATCAGCCGCTGGATCTCGCTGGTGCCCTCGAAGATCGTGTAGAGCTTCGCGTCGCGGTACCACTTCTCCACCGGGTGGTCGGTGATGTAGCCGTAGCCGCCCAAGACCTGGATCGCCTTCTCCGTCGCGTCGACCGCGAGCTCGCTGGCCATGAGCTTCGACATCGACCCCTCGGCGTGCTGGAAGGGCACCTTCTGCGCGGCCATCCACGAGGCCCGCCAGGTCAGCAGGCGCGCCCCGTCGAGCCGCGCGGCGAGGTCGGCGAGCGGGAACGAGATGCCCTGGTTGTCGATGATCGGGGCACCGAAGGCCTCGCGCTCCTGGGCGTACTCCGCGGCGTACTCGATGGCGGCCCGGGCGATGCCGAGCGCCTGGGCGGCCACCATGGGCCGGGTCTGCTCGAAGGCACCCAGGGCGGACGAGCTGCCCTTCTTCTCCTTGCGCGGGCTCTCCTGGGTGTCGGCGGGCTCCTCCTCGCGCGGCTCCTCGACCTCCTCGCGACGCTGCGCCTCGCGCTCCTGCTCGCGTGCCTTGGCCAGCTTGTGCTCGAGCTTGTCCTCGCCGCCGAGCAGGTTGGCGCCGGGGATGCGGACGCCGTCGAGCTTGAGCTCGGCGGTGTGGGAGGCACGGCACCCGAGCTTGTCGAGCTTGCGCACGAGCTCCAGCCCGGGAGTGCCGCCGGGCACGATGAACATCGCCTGGCCCTTGTGACCCAGCTCCGGGTCGACGACGGCGTTGACCACGTGGACGTTGGCGATGCCGCCGTTGCCGATCCACATCTTGTGACCGTCGATGATCCAGTCGTCGCCGTCGCGCCGGGCGGTGGTCTGCAGGTTGCGGACGTCGCTGCCGCCCTGCGGCTCGGAGATCGCCAGCGCGGCGAGCTTGAGGTCACCGGGCTCGCCGAAGCACTCCGGCGCCCACTCGAGCATCTGCTCGGGGGTGGCGGCCTGGCCGATGGCGGAGAGCGCCAGGGCGGGCATGACGGTCGCGAGCCCGATGCCGGCGCAGCCCCAGAAGAGCTCCTCCATGAACAGCGGAAGGCTCAGCCCGGTCGGGTCGCCGATGAGGTCGCGGTAGAAGAGCGGGTTGTAGAAGCCCTTCTCGGCCGCCTCCTCGAGCACCGGCCAGGGGAACTCCTGCTTGCGGTCGTACTCCGCCGCCACCGGTCTGACGACCTCTTCGGCGAAGACGTGCGTGCGCTCCACGAGGTCGAGCTGGGCCGGGGTGAGGGAGAGGTTGAACGCCATCGAGCACGCCTCCGTCGGTGCGCGCGGGAGTCGTGGGCCGACCCCCGTCCTTGTGCTCTCACCCTTTCCCGTCGGTCCCGCCCCCGAACCAGCACGGTTCGTAAAGGCCCGGCTCTTGATTTCGCGTGCAAGCGCGCAATCATGTAATCATGATTACTTCAGAGGACCTCGAGAAGGTCCGCGGCTGGTTCACCGGCCGCCTGCCCGAGGAGTGGCGCACCGCCGCCCCGGACATCGCCGTCGACCGCGACGAGATCACGGTCATGCTCCACATCGCCGACGTCGACGCCGCCGAGGGCGCGTCCGAGGCCGAGACCACCGAGGCGAGGGCCGGGCGGGCCACCGGCTTCCGCGAGGACACCCGCCGTCAGCGCATGACCATCGCCCGCGAGGCCCAGCAGCGCTTCGAGCGCAAGGTGTCGTGGGGCGTGGTCGTCGGGGAGGGGGACTCCTCCCATCGCGAGCTGTTCACCCACATCGCCGTGCCCGTGATGACGCGGCTGCGACAGCCCCAGCGCATGGTGCTGGACACCCTGGTCGGGGCAGGCGTCGCGCGGTCGCGCGCCGACGCCCTCGCCTGGTGCGTGCGGCTGGTGGGTCAGCACGAGGGCGACTGGCTCGAGGAGCTTCGCGAGGCGATGTCGAGCGTCGCCGACGTCCGCAGTCGCGGTCCCGCCGCCTGATCGGGCCGGCAGGCGGCAGATTCGGGACAAAAGTCTCAAGCGCGGCGGTGGGCCGCCGACCTACGGTGGCGGGCACGTTCGTCCTACCGGATAGCTGGTCCACTCCATGTCTCGTCGCCGCTCGACGCTCGCCGCCCTGTCCGTCGCCTCGCTCGCAGCCGCCGTCGCGCCGGCCCTGGCCGTCGCGGCGCCACCGCCCGAGCGCGTCGGCTCCTACGTCGTCGTGCTCTCGCCGTCGGCCGGGGCGCCGGGCGCTGCGGCGGACCGCCTGAGCTCGAGGCACGGTGGTGACGTCGGCTTCGTCTACCGGCACGCACTGCGCGGCTTCGTCCTGACCGCCTCCTCGAGCGCTGCCAGCGCGATCGCGAGGAACCCGCACGTCGACTACGTCGAGTCCGTGTCATCGGTGTCGGCGACCGACCAGGCGACGCCCACCGGCGTGCAGCGCGCCGCCGCCACCGCCAACAGCAAGCTCGACATCGACCAGTCCGACGACGTCCGGGTCGACGCCGACGTCGCCGTGCTCGACACCGGGATCGACCTCGACCACCCGGATCTCCACGTCACCGGCGGCACGAGCTGCCTCAACGTCATCAGCGTCTCCTCGTGCGCCGGCTCCGGCGACGACAACCAGGGCCACGGCACGCACGTCGCCGGGTCCGCGGCCGCTGTCGACAACGGCATCGGGGTCGTCGGGGTCGCGCCGGGCGCCCGCCTCTGGTCGGTCAAGGTGCTCGACAGCCGAGGCAGCGGGTCGAACGCCGGCGTGGCCGCCGGCCTCGACTGGGTGGTGCAGCACAACGCCAGTACGCCTGACTCGAGCGGGGACATCGAGGTGGCCAACCTCAGCCTCACCGGCGGCAAGTCCAGCGTCATGGACGACGCCGTCGCGCGGGCCGTGAGCAGCGGCGTCACCGTGGTGGTGGCCGCCGGCAACGACGGTCGCGACGCCGGCTCCTACAGCCCCGCGTCGGCACCAGCCGCGATCACCGTCTCCGCGCTGGCCGACTTCAACGGCGCGTCCGGCGGTGGCGCGGCGTACACCTGCTACCCCGACGTCGACGACACCCTCGCGGACTACAGCAACTACGGCAGCGTGGTCGACGTCATCGCGCCCGGCACGTGCATCAGGTCGACGACGATGGGCGGCGGCTACGGCACGAAGTCCGGCACCTCGATGGCCTCCCCGCACGTCGCCGGCGCCGCGGCCCTGCTCCGGTCGATGGGCAAGAGCCACGCCACCACCGAGACACAGCTCAAGGACACGGGCAGCACCCTGTGGGGCGGCGACCGGGACGGGGTCAAGGAGCCGCTCCTCACCCTCAGCGACAGCAACGTCTTCGCGCCGACGCTCGTGCCCCAGACCACCCCGCCTCCGAGCACCGGTCTCACCTTCAGCGGATCTGCCAGCAACCAGAAGTCCACCTGGACGGCGACCGTGAGCGTCGCGGGCGGCACCCCGGGCTCGTCGTACTCCGGCAGCTGGAGTGTCAGTGGCGGCGGGTCGACGTCATGCGTGGCGAACGGCTCCGGGGCGTGCCAGATCAGCCGGACCGGCATCGCCAAGAAGACCGGGTCGGCGAGGTGGACCTACGCCGGCAGCCCGGCGACGACGGTCACCGTCAGCAAGCCCTGAGCACCCCCTGAGCACGCCCGGAGCAAGCCGGAGCAAGATCGGGGGATCCGTCGGCTAACGGCAACGGCCGCAACGCGCATACGATCGAGGACATGCCCTCCTTCGAGACCGTCACGCGAGACCATGTGCTGCAAGCCCTCGAGGAGTACGACAGCCGCGGCGCGGATGAGTTCCTCGACCACTACGGCTACGGCGCAGCCCGCGAGTACGTCCTGTGGCACGAGGGCAAGGACTACGACTCGAAGGCGGTGCTCGGGGTCGCGCACGCAGTACGCGACCGGTCGGGCTGCCCAGCGCTGGGAGTTCTCGGGCGGCAGGGCCGGGGCCGCCAAGATCCTGCGCGACATCGGCTTCGAGGTGACGCAGGTCGAGGCTGCCGACGACGCCGCGCTCCCGGCGACGGGTGCGTGGGTCGAGGCCGCGGACGTCGGCACCGAGAAGGCGCGTGAGGCGTGGGCCGAGGCGGCGCGCGAGGTGCTGCTCGAGGTCGCCGGCGCCTACCACCAGGTCGTGACCTACAAGGAGCTCGCGACCCGGGTGCAGCTCAGCACCGGCATCCGCACCGCGCAGCTGGCGCACTACTGGATCGGCGACGTGCTGGGCAGGGTGTCGGCCGAGTGCGCCCGACGCGAGGAGCCGCTGCTCTCGGCCCTGTGCGTGAACTCGCACGGCAGCGTGGGCGACGGCTACGCGGTGGCGGCTGCGGCGGCGTACGGCCACGACATCGGTGACGGCGACGACCACGCCGCGGCGGAACGTCTCGCCTGCTACCAGCACTTCGGCGCGGCCGACCTCCCGGCCGACGGAGGCACTCCGGCGCTGACGACGAAGCTGACCGCGTCACGCACGCGGAACCGGAAGGCGAAGATCGCCGAGCGCCCCGTCGCCCAGTGCCCGACCTGCCACATGGCGCTGCCCGCGACCGGCGTCTGCGACTACTGCGACTGACGGGTCAGAGCCGGCCGCGCTGCGCGGCCCAGGCCGCCGCGGCTGCGCGCGAGGGCACCCCGAGCTTGGTGCGGATGTTGGAGACGTGGCGGTGCACGGTGTGGGAGCTCAGGGTCAGTCGCGCCGCGATCTCGGCGTCCGTGAGCCCCTGCGAGACCAGGCCGAGCACCTCGAGCTCGCGTGCGGACAGCTCGCCGCCCGGCAGACGTCCCGACAGGCCGTCGCGGGGCTGAAGGGTGGGGTCGCCGCCCGCCAGGAACGTCAGGGTCGGGTCGACCACGTGCGCGGCGACACCCCGCCACGGGAAGTGCTCGATCCCCGGCAGCTCCCGGAAGCGGGCCCCGGGGATGTGGTCGGCCAGGTCCCGCCCGAGGGCGAAGGGGATCGCCCGGTCCTCGCGTCGGTGCAGCACGAGCGTGTCGGCCCTGATCGACGACAGCACGTCGCGCGCGTCGTGGGCGTAGACCTGGCTGAGCTCGGCGGCAGCCGCCTCGGCGGTCGCGACCTGACGCTGGTAGCGGGAGAAGGCAGAGCGCTCGTCGGCGGTCGCCCCCGGCATGAAGACGTCGGCCAGCATCCGCGAGCCCAGCCCCCAGTGCTTGCGCACCACGTCGACCATCGCGGCGCGCACAGCCGGGCTGGCGATGTCGGCCCCGTGCGAGTAGCCGCCGTAGATCACCAGCTTGTCGACGCGGTCGGGCAGCGCGGCGGCCGTCGCGGCGGCCACCACCGAGCCCGAGCTGGCGCCGAGCACCGAGAACGAGCCGAGGCCGAGCACGTCGACCAGCCCGCCGAGGACCGCGACCTCCTCGTCCCGGGTCCGCGGAGAGGGGCCCTCGTGACCGGACAGGCCTGACCCCGGCCGGTCGTACCGGATGACACGGTGGTGCTTGGCCAGCGCCAGCGTGAAGCGGCGGAACCGCTCGTCCTGCCACTCCGCTCCGAGGTGGCTGCACCACCACCCTCCGAGGACGAGCGGCGGGCCGCTGCCCACCTCGGACCAGGCGACCGTCCGGCCACCCACCTCGGCGTAGCGCACGACCTGGTCCACTGCCGCCATGCTCTCCAGGGTAGGGCTCGCAGCGGTCAGCGGAACCTGCTGATCGCGCGCACCAGCGGCTGGTGCCGCGCCTCGACCCAGACGGCTCGGGCCGATGCGACGACGTTCCCCTCCCCGTCGAGCAGTGCGCTGGCGGTGCGGTGCGACCGCGTGCCTGCACTCACGCGACCACCCGACGGCCACGAGCTCCTCGCCGACCACGGGGATCCGGTGGACCTGGACCGCCTGCTCACCGAGCAGGCCGATGCGCCGGGCATGCAGGAGGACGGCCGGGAAGCTGACGCAGTCGAGCGCACCCCAGACCGACTCCACGGTTGCGGAGCCCGCGCGGGCGAACTCAGGCTTGACGACGAAGGGGGCGGCCAGCACCTCCGGCGATCCGGGCAGCGGCCCGGGCGTCACCTCGAGCCCGTCCGCACGGTCAGGTCCGCACACCACGCAGGTGCTCAAGGCGTGACGGACGCCCCGGAAGGGGTGGGCAGCACGGGCCAGGCGCGCCGCCTCGAGCGTCGGGCGGATCGGCGGCTCGTCGCGGATCGGCTCGTGCGGTCGCACCTCGGCGATCCTTCGGGCGCCGTCGTGGACGACCCAGGCGCTGCCGCCGACCCGTGAGGCGTCGAGGTCGCGCTCCAGCGGCACCTTGCGTTCCAGCCGTACGACGGCGGGACCGTCGAGCAGCCCGCCGAAGGTGCCACAGGCGAAGCCGCCGTTGGCGTGGTTGCGCGGACCGTTCAGCTCTCGCGCGATGCGCAGGGTGCGGTGCTCCTGGGCGCTCGTGGTCTGAGTCATGGTCATGGTGTCGCTCCGTGGGGTTGAGGCGCTCGCGGCGCCGGGCCGGTCAGATCGGGCGTGTGGCCGTGCCGTGCACGACGGGGGTGATGGTGGGGAAGCCGCGCGGCATCCGACCGTGGAGGACGTGGTCCATCCGGAGCGGAGAAGCCTCGACGGCAGCGACGAAGTCCCGGTTGGGCCGGCACCCGTCGGCCAGCGCGACCTGCAGCGGGGTCAGCGCGTCCTGGAGCCGGGCTCGGAAACCGCGTCCGCGCACGTGCTCGTGGAAGAGCAGCCGGCCACCGGGCCGCAGCACGCGGTTGATCTCTGCCAGCACCCGCCCCGGGTCGGTCACGGAGCAGAAGGTGAACGACGCCGTGACGGTGTCGAACGACGAGTCCTCGAAGGGCAGTTGGTGCGCGTCGCCTGCGACCAGCTGCCAGCTCCACGGGCGCGCGCCGAGACCGTCGATGGTCTGCAGCAGTGCGGCGTGGAAGGCCTCATTGGGCTCGAGCAGCACCAGGTCCGAGACCGCGTCGGGGTAGTGAGGCACTGCGAGTCCGCTGCCGGCGCCGATCTCGAGGGTGCGTCCGCGGGCCACCTGCAGCTGCGCGCGACGTACGTCGGCCTGTCCGGCCCGCTCGGCGAGGCCCATGAGCCACGGGTACCACCATGCGAAGAGCCGGCTCAGGGTGCCTGTCGTCGTCTTTGTCATGACGCAATCGAACTGCGACCGGGCCGACGTCGGCATCGCTGTTCCCGGCCAAGCTGCGATGGCCCTTTCCGGCCATCCGTCAGCCTCGTTGCAGTGCCTCTCGCGCCGCTGCCCGGCCGGTGCGCACCGCGCCCTCCATGTAGCCGGCGACCCACTGGTCGGAACCGCAGACGTAGAACGGCGGCTCGTGGGTGCCGTGCAACGGCCCCACGGCCTCGACGTCCCCCGGCCGCCAGCTGGTCACGTAGCCCTGGGTCCACGGATCGGTCCCCCACAACCGTGTCCACGTCTGGGTGGGGGTGGTCGCCGCGGGCCCGTACATCGCTGCGATCTGCGCAAGCGCCTCGTGCGTGCGCGTGGCAGGGTCGGTCGCTGCGAACGCCGCGTAGCGCTCGGGAGGGACCAGCGACGAGAGGATCCCGTCCTGCTGGGGCCATGTCGACCCGAGCACACCCTCGCTCTCGGACAGCGCGTTCTGCCCTCGCTCGCGCCAGAACGACGAGTCGTACGCCGCCACGAACTTCGCCGCCCACGCATGCCGTTGGCGGCGCAGCGACTCGAGGCGTTCATCGCTGACACCGGTGATCGACAGGTCACGCGCGGGTCCCGCAGGCACGGCGAGCACGACCGCGTCCGCTTCGAGCGGCTCGCCAGACATCGTGGTCACGACCACCCCGGTCGTCCCGATCGAGATGGCCCTGACGGGTGTGGACAGGCGCACGTCGCCCAGCTCCTCCGCCATCCGCCACGCGACCGTGGCCGAGCCCTCGGCGACTCGGCGGTTCTCCCACTCCTCGACGTCGTAGGAGCCGCGGCCACCACCGACGGCGATCTTGCGGGCGTAGGCGAACAGGCTCGTGCGTTCGATGGAGCCGTCCGCCATGCCCAGGTGCCCGAGCTCCTTGAGGCGCAGGACACCCGGTGTGGCCCCGACCGCACGCAGCCAGTCGCCGACGCTCAGCTGGTCGAGCTGGTGCAGGTCGGTGCTCGCGAGCGGGTCCGACGGGTCGATGCCGGCGACGACGTCAGCAAGAGCCTTCTCGACTTCGTCCCAGGAGGCCTTGTCCTCGGACATGAACCAGGACGGCCACTCACCCACGTCGACCGACCCGGGGACCTGCCGGGTGATCTCACCAGGCTCCGCGACGTACGAGGGGACCAGGTTGAGGCCGAGCTCGCGGACCAGCGCGATGTAGGCGGTGTGGCCGTTGCCCACCACCTCACCGCCGAGCTGGGCCAGTCGACCGTCGCCAAGGGGGATCTGGTCCACCCGGCCACCCACTCGGTCCCGTGCCTCGAGAACCGTGACAGAGGCACCGCCGCGCGCGAGGTCCCGCGCGGCGCTCAGGCCGGCGAGACCGGCGCCGACGACCAGGACGTCCCTGCGAGTCATGGTTCGCTCACCACCTTCCCACGGTAGCCGCGCCCCGGCACAGTGCTCCGCCTGTCCGCCGGCACCGCCGCTGCCTAGACTTCGGCGCATGCCACGCGGTGACACCGGATCTCATCACGGCGGTGGAGCGATCTCGATCGTCGGGCTCCGCAAGGAGTTCGACGGCGTCACTGCTGTCGACGGGATCGACCTCGAGATCATGCCGGGCGAGTTCTTCACCCTGCTCGGCCCGTCGGGATGCGGCAAGACCACCACGCTGCGCATGCTGGGCGGATTCGAACAGCCCACTGATGGACAGATCTACCTCGATGGCATCGATGTGGCGCAGACCCCGCCCCACAAACGCCCCGTCAACACCGTCTTCCAGAGCTATGCGCTGTTCCCGCACCTGGACGTGCAGAGGAACGTCGCGTACGGACTGCGGTGGCGCAACGGCCTCGACGCTCAGACCCGCGCGGAGCGCGTCGCGGGGGCGCTGGAGCTTGTCCGGCTCACCGAGTTCGCCCGACGTCGCCCTCATCAGCTGTCGGGGGGACAACAGCAACGCGTGGCACTGGCGCGGGCGCTGGTCCTCGAGCCCTCGGTGCTGCTCCTGGACGAGCCGCTGGGGGCGCTCGACGCGAAGCTTCGCCATTCGCTGCGAGAGGAGCTGACCGCGCTTCAGCGAGAGGTCGGCATCACCTTCGTCTTCGTCACCCACGACCAGGAGGAAGCACTCGAGATGTCGAACCGGATCGCTGTCATGGACAGGGGTCGCATCGTGCAGCGGGGGACGCCGAAGGAGGTCTACCAGGAGCCGCTCACCGAGTTCGTCGCTGACTTCCTGGGCGTCGCCAACCTGTTGGACGTCGAGTGCCCTCCTGGCGGCGGCTCGACACGCACCGTGCGCTTCGGTGACTTCACCCTCGTGGCTCAGGTTCCGGCGGGCCACGACGCGGGGCCGGGGCGGGCAGTCATCCGACCCGAGTGCGTCGAGCTGGACGACCCGGGACTGACCGGAGCCAACCGGCTCCCTGGGATGGTCGACCGCGTCGTGTTCCTGGGATCGACGACACAGGTGATGATCCGGCTACCACAGGGCGCGGTGGTGCAGTCACTGGTCACGAACAGCGCGATGCGCGACAGCCTGACGGCCGGGCAGCCTGTGACCGTCCACCTGCCGGCGCAGTCGCTCCGGGTGCTCCGGTCGGCCCGCCGGACGCCGCCGGAGGTCGCCGCAGGAGTCTGATCGGTCCTCCCGTGGATCAGCCGTAGTCGGCCAGGTCCTCGAGCGCCGACCGCGCCCCTCGCCTGCGCGCCGCCCGCAAGCCGACGTACGCGAGGATCAGGGCCAGGAACGACGCCAGCAGGAGGAGCGTGGCCAAGGCGTTGAGGGCCGGCGTCGGGGATGCGCGCACCGCGTTGTACAGCTTGATGGGGACGGTGACGTTCGACGCGTTGCCGAACAGGAACTGGCTCACGACGAAGTCGTCGAGCGAGGTGGCGAACACGATCATGGCGGAAGCGAAGATCGATGGCATGAGCAGCGGGAGCAGGATCGTACGAATGGCTCTCAGTGGGCCGGCCCCCAGGTCCCTGGCGGCTTCCTCGTAGTCCGGGCCGATGCTGTGCAGTCTCGAGCGCACGATCACCAGCACGTACGAGACCGAGAACGTGACGTGGCCCAGCAGCATGGCCGGCCGACCCAGCGGAACGAACTGGTACAGGTTGACCATCACCAGGTAGAGCGCCGACCCGACCACGAGTTCCGGCGTGACGAGCGGAACCAAGGCGATGCCGTTGGCAACCTTGCTGCTCCGCGAACGCCAGCGGGTGAGCCCCATCGCGAGCATGACGCCCAGCGGGGTCGCCACCAGCACCGTCGCCACACCGAGGACCAGGCTGTTCTTCAACGCCAGCAGCAAGCTGGCGTCCTCCCCGATCGACCCCTCGGCGCAGCAGTACCACTGCGTCGAGAAGCCCTGCCACGCGCTTCGCGACCGGCCGTCGTTGAACGAGAACTGGACCGCGATCAGAACCGGGAGCAGAGACCACAGGATGTACAGCCAGGTGATCGTGGCGAGCACGTAGGGACGACGCCAAGGATTGCGCCACGGGGGCACCCGCCTGGCCGGACCAGGCTCGGCACCAGCGCTTCGCTCGACTTCTGTGAGGGTCATCGAGCATCCCTGCTCGCACGTTGGGTCAGGACGAGGTAGTAGGCCATGAAGAACATCAGGACGAGCGACAGGAGCAGCACCAGAGCGGCGCCGAAGTTCTTCAGGGGGCCCTGCAGCAGGAACAGCTCGATCTGGTTGCCGATCATCGTGGTGTTCGGCGAACCGGACACGATCGCGTTCGTGTAGTAGTCACCTGCCAGGGGCAGTGCCGTGATGACGAGCGCGGTGATCAGCCCCATCTTCGACAGCGGCAGCGTCACGTGCACGAAGGTGCGGACCGAGCCCACTCCCAGGTCGCGGGACGCCTCGAGCAGGCGCTGGTCGATCCTGTCCAGCGATGCGAACAGCGGAATGATGAAGAACGGCAGGTAGCCGTAGGCAAGCGCGATCACGACGGTGAACGGGTTGCCGGCCAGCCAGGAGACCGGCGCGACTCCGAAGATCCCCAGCGCCCTGTTCACGTAACCGTCGTCCTGCAGCAGGTTGACCCAGGCGAGCATGCGGGTGAGGTAGTTGATCCACCAGGGCGCGAGGATCAGCGCGAGGACCAAGCCCCGCCTCTTTCCGGCAAGGCGAGCGGTGTAGTACGCGACGGGGTATCCGACGACCATGCAGATCACGCAGGGCGGACACGGTGTAGATCGCAGTGCGGCTCCACACCTCCTGGTAGGGGCCGGCGAGGGAGTCCGAGAGCACGTCGTTGAAGGTGGCGAACTGCCAGTCGAGCGGATTCCATGCCGGGATCGGCTCCCCGAAGATGTTGATGTCGCCGCTGAAGGCGACTGCCATCACGGCATAGAAGGGCACCAGGAACAGCGCGACGAGCCACAGCGTCCCGGGCAGCGCGAGTGCCGGCCACAACCGCCGCGTTGCGCGGTTGTGGTCGACTGTCGACTCAGCCACCCGCCTTGAACGTGGACCAGGACTGACGCCAGAGCGCTTCGGTGCTGGGGCTCACCTCGAAGAACGTGAGACCGGTGTCGAAGTCCTCCGGCAGGACGACAGCGTTCATCAGGTTCTCCGGGATGTAGCCCTGGTCGATCAGGTATCGGGCGGACAGCTTGGTCAGGGGTGGCTGGTAGCCGTTCCACCCGAAGTTGCGCAGTGCGATCTGGTTGTCGAGGAGGTCGTCCATCATCAGGTGTGCGAGCACCGGCTTGGACGCACTCTTGGGAATCGCGATGTTGTCGCTTCCGATGACGCGTTCCGAGGGGTTCTCAGGTCGCCAGTACGCCAGGACGTCGGTGGTCTCGCCCTTGGGCAGGTAGTACTGACCGGCGATCGGGTCCCCGGACCAGGCCTGGTGGATCGTGGCGGTGCCCTCAGGGACCTCGGAGTAGGCGTTGACGTTCGCCTTGATCTTCACCAGGTCGATGAGCTCGATGAGCGAGTCGGTGGCCTTCTGGACGAGGTCCGGGTCGCTGGTGTTGATGTCCGTGCTGAGTCCGTTGCGGAGCAGTGACATGCCGATGGCTTCCTGCATGTCGTCGAGCAGGTAGATCTTCCCTGCGTACTGCTCGTCCCAGATCAGGTCGTAGCCGTTGTCCACGGGGCCCGACACCCTGTCGGCGCGGTAGAAGACGCCCGTGCCGTAGATCGTGTAGGGCACGGTGTACTGCGTCCCCAGGTCGTACCAAGGGTCCTGATACTCCGGCCAGACGTTCTGGAGATTCGGCACGTACGAGTGGTTGAGCGGTTGGATCAGCTCGGTGTAGGCCATCTTGCTCAGCACGCTGGGCCCAGGGAAGACGAGGTCGAAGGACTCGCCAGGCGCCCGGATCTTGGCGAGCATCTCGTCGTAGTTGCTGTACGGCGTGACCTGGACCTCGACCTTGTGCCGCGCGCCGAAGTCCTTCATGACGCCCGGCGCCATGTACTGGTCGTAGTTCAGGATCTTGAAGACCCCACCCGACTCCGGGTCGAGCGAGTCGTCGATCGGTGGGTTGCTGTCCTTGATGGGCAGGCGGACCGGGCTGTCCGGCCGGGCCAGGGGATACGGGGCCTTGCCGTCCTGTGACTGCTGCGAGCCGCCGTCGCCTCCACAGGCCGCGAGGAGGGGTGTCGCCCCCAGCCCCACGCTGAGCCAGAGGCCGCCTCGGAGGAGGTCCCGGCGCGCGAGCTGCGGTCTTGGTCGCCTACGACGGAAGGCCGGATCGGTCGGGTCGAAGTTCATGCCGAGCCTTTCGGTCGAGCCGAGACGTGACGTCGGCGCCCCCGGGGCCGCTCACTGACTGCTCAGCCAGATGCCTGCATTCTTGTCTCGAACCGGGCGCGTGTCGAGGCTGGGGAGTGGGCCGTCGTGTCCCACGAGGACCCCCACGATCTCCGCGAGGGTGGCGCGTGCTTCGGTCAGCGTCATGCGCGGGTCGCGAGCCAGCACCCGTGCCCCGAGCCCGTCGCAGAGCGCCACGGCGCTCTCGGCCGCTCTCCTGGGTTCGACGGCCGGGTGGAACGCCCCGGTCTCGATCCCGTCGGCGACGATCCCCGCGATCGTCGCGTAGAGGTCCTCGTAGAGCTCGGCGCCCACCTCGGCCAGGTGCGGCTGCCGAATGCAGAGGAGCGCGAGCTCCTGCCACAGCAGCCACTCGTGCGTGAGCACCTCGTCGCTGGGAAGGCACCGGTCGAGGAAGGACGAGAGCCGCTGGGCAGGATCGGGCCCGGCGTGCTGCATGACCCGCTCGTTCAGCTCGATCGAGATGCCGTGGGAGTAGGCGAGCACCTCGGCGAACAGCTGCTCCTTGGTGTCGAAGTGGTAGTGCAGCAACCCGGCCGACACCCCGGCGCCCGCGGCGATCCTGGCCATCCGAGCGTTCGCCAGACCGTCGCGGACCAGACACTCCGCCGCTGAAGCGAGGATCCGGGCGCGGGCATCCTCGGCGGCTCGGTCGCGCTGCGTGCGCGCCTCGGGACGGGGGGTCAACGAGCTCGGGTGCTCGGGCGTCCCGTCCATGCTGGGCCCTCCGGTGCTGTGGCGCTCGACGCGGATCAGTCGTCAGCCCCGACGTCGGCGAGGTAGCGCTGGTCGAAGGCGTAGACCCAGGAGTCCTTGGCCGGGAAGACGCCGTGGTCGAAGGCGCGTGACACCACGCCCCGTTGGACCCGTTCGCACACCTCGTTGTCCTGACGGGTGACGAGGTCGTTGAAGTCGGTGATCGGTGTGGGGTCGAAGTCGGGGTCGTCGAACGCCTCCGGGTGGAAGAGGTACTCGGTCACCAGTCGGCAGCTCCGGGGGCCGGTGGGGAAGACCGCGGTCGCCAGGGCGCTCGAACCGTCGACGTCGAGGAACATCGACGGGTAGACCATCGCCCCGAAGTAGGAGTAGGGCCCATCCACGCCCTGCAGACCCGGGAGCAGAGGGAGACGAAGCCTCGGGTCTGCCGCGACCGCGCTCCTGCCGTCAGCGAGGGACACCCCGCCGTCCTCACGATCGGACTCGAAGATGCTGCCCGTCCGGTAGGCCGGCACGACCGCGACCAGCTCCGGGTGGACGGTCGGGCAGTGCAAGCACTCGTTGTAGTTCTCCATGACGATCTTCCAGTTCGCCTGCACGTCGACGGACGACACGTGGCCGATCCGCAGGTCGGCGAGGCCGAACCGGGCAAGGCCCAGCACCTCGTCCTGCTGCGAGCCCAACATGTCCAGCAGTGGTTGCGGCTCGTCGCGCGACATGTTGACGAAGACGAAGTTCTCCCACTGCTCGGTGTGCACGGGCCACAGCGACGTGGTCTCCCGGTCGATCTCATCCCGCTCGATCATCGGCGTCGTCACGAGCCTGCCGTCCAGCGCGTAGCCCCAGGCGTGGTACGGGCAGCGGATCCGTGAGCGCACCTCGCCCTGCTCGGCGTCGCACAGCTGGGAACCCCGGTGGCGGCACACGTTGTAGAAGCCGCGGATCCGGTCGTCCTTCCCGCGCACCAGCAGGAGGCTTTCGCCCGCGACATCTACCCGGATCCACGCTCCCGGCTTCGCCAGACGCTCGGCGCGACCGACGTACATCCAGTGCTTGAAGAAGACCTTCTCCCGGTCCACGGCCCAGGCCTCGTCGGAGTGGTACGCCGGCCCAGGCAACGTCGTGCGGCTGGGTTGACGGCTGGGTTGACGGTTGGGTTCGGTGACGGTCATGGCGACTCCTCGTCCGAGGGAACGACCTTCACTAACTGTACAGTCAGTCAGTGATCGAACGCGGTGAGTGACTTGTCCGGCATCGCCGCGGCGAGGGCAGGCGCCACCAGCGCCCGTGTGCAAGGAGGTCAGGGCCCGTTTCGGGTGGTGGCAGGTGCAGGATTCGAACCTGCGTAGGCATGCATCTGGGTGGCTGACCAAGGGGCCGGTAGCTCCGCGGCTCAGAGGGCTCCGTGCCGAGTCTGGGGTGGTCGGTTGGTAGACGACAAGCGCGGGACGTTGTCATTCCACGCGGACGGGCAGGTGATGGCTTGGCCGCCGCGGCGCCCGGCTGGCGCGCGAAAGCGGCCCCTTGCTTCACGACGTGAGGGACCCGACACTCGCACCATGACGCCTGAAGGTCGGCACCATTCCCGGAGTCCGGTCGCTCCCGCATGAGCACCGACGAGGTGGTGATCGGCCTCATCTCGGCGCCGGGTGCGGCCACCGAGATCGGGTCGCACCTGGTCGAGGACCTCCACGCAGAGCTGAGCATGCGCCTGCCCACCGTCCAGTGGCGGGTGCCGACGGTGGTCGACGCACTCGTACAACCGTCGTCTGACGACGCCGCCCTCGTCGCCGCGGCGAGGGACTGGCTCTTGAAGAAGGACTGGGACCTGGTCGTCTGCCTCACCGATCTGCCGCTCAGGGCTCACCGACGCCCGGTGGTTGCGCACGCGAGCCCACTGCACGGTGTGGCTGTCGTGTGCCTGCCGGCGCTGGGCGCCATCGGGCTGCGTCGTCGCGCCCGTGACACGGTCGTCGGCCTGGTGCGCACCCTGCTCGGGGACACCGATGACCATGCGCTGTCGGGTTCTGCAGCCGGTCTCGGGCGCCGCGCCCGCGAGCTCGGAAGGAGCCAGCAGCACGAGGGAGACGGCAGCGTCATGTTCACCGCCAGGGTCCTCAGCGGGAACCTGCGACTCCTGATCGGAATGATCCGGGCCAACCAGCCGTGGAAGCTGGCCATCGGACTCTCGAGAGCGCTGACCGCCGCCCTTGCAACGGGGGTCTTCGCCTTCGTCACCCCTGACATATGGCGCCTGAGCGACGCGCTCGGTTGGGTCAGGCTCGCGGCGATAGCGGTGGGGTCTGTCGCGGCGATCACGGTCGCGCTGATCGCCGGAGCTGGTCTGTGGGAACACGCGTCACATCCGGTCGCTCGCAAGCAGGTGACTCTCTTCAACCTGGCTACGACGGCGACGGTCGTGCTGGGTGTGCTCTTCCTCTATGCCGCACTCCTCCTGCTCGCGCTGCTGACCTCGCCGGCACTGGTGCCCTCGGACCTGTTCGACGAAGAGATCGGGCATGCCGTTCGAGCTGGCGACTACTTGAAGCTGGCGTGGCTCACCAGCTCCCTCGCAACGCTGGGAGGAGCTCTCGGGGCGGGTCTGGAGAGCGATGAATCGGTTCGGGCGGCCGCATACACGTACCGGCAGGGTTAGGCCTCAACTGATCACCATCGGGCAACGACTCATCCCGCGAACGCGGGATGACAGCGTCGTCCCGGGTGGGCAGGGTCTTGACTGCGGCGCGGGGTCCGCAGCGGCAGCCATGCGGAAGGAAGCAGATGTCTGGCTACGAGGTCGGCTACTTCGTCGGCAGTCTGTCATCCACGTCCATCAACCGAGTGCTCGCGAGTGCGCTCATCCGGCTGGCCCCTGGAGACCTGGAGTTCACTGAGATCGGGATCAACACCCTGCCCCTCTACAGTCCCGACTACGACGACCACTTTCCGCCTGAGGCGACCGCGCTCAAGCAAGCGATCGCACACTCAGATGCTGTCTTGTTCGTCACCCCGGAGTACAACCGGTCCATCCCTGGCGCCCTTAAGAACGCCATCGACTGGGCGTCCCGGCCGTGGGGGCAGAACTCCTTCCACCACATCCCCGCCGGCGTCATCGGAGCATCGCCCGGTCCGATCGGCACTGCGGTGGCGCAACAGAGCCTGCGCGCGGTGCTCAGCTTCTGCAACGCCCGGCAGATGACTTCACCGGAGGCCTACATCCATTACTCCCGGGCAGCGTTCGCAGACGATGGAGAGGTGGTCAACGAGGAGACCGCGGCCTTCCTGCGCACGTACATGGCCGAGTTCCGAGACTACGTGGAGCGGGTCCTGACCGTGATCCCCCGCGCTCGGGACAAGCGCTCGGGCTGATCAACCGCCTGCGTACCGCCGACGGCTCGTCATCGTCGGCCGGCCCCGACGAGGTGTTCGTGCATGAGTCGCACGGCGACGGCACCCTCACCGACGGCGGACGCCACTCGCTTCACCGAGCCACTGCGCACGTCCCCGACTGCGAAGACCCCCGGGCGCCCAGTCTCGAACATGGCGCCAAGGCCGGAGCCGGTCAGCACGAATCCCCTGTCGTCGAGCGCGATCGCCCCCCTGAGCCAATGGGTGTGTGGCTCGGACCCGATCAGGACGAAGAGGGCCGTCGCACTCAGAGATCGCCGCTCGTCGGTCCTCAGGTCGTGGACGATGACCTCCGCGAGGCCGAGATCGCCTCGTAGCTCGCTGACGGTCGAGGTCTCGGTGAGCTCTGCCCGGGGGGACGACGCCCTCGAAGCCGTCCGCCAAGGCAGGGCCGACGTGGCGGTCGTCTGGAACCGCTCCCATGCGCAGCGCGACCTCGCCGGCGCGGCGCTCGGATCGGTGGTCTTCGGCGTCGCACTCCCCCTCGAGCACGCATACTGCGAATCAGCCAGCGTGCCGGTCGCCGCGCTCGCCGGCGAGGTGCTGCTCATGTTTCCCCGGTCACCGTTCTCCGGGATCTGGGACCGCACGGTCGATCACGTGTTCCCCGAGGGCGTCGCCCCTGGCCAGGTCGTCGTCCAGCCCGACCTCATCAACGTCCCGGAAGCGTTGCTACGTGCCGTCGCCGGAGGTGCGGGCGTCGCCGTGTGCATCCTTGGGATCGCCGCCCACCCGGGGATGGAGAACATCGCCGTTCGGCCTCTCGATCCGCCGCTACGGTTGGGTGTGGAGGCGGTCTGGCGGTCGCCGGCCAACCCTGCCGTCCACAGTCTCCTGACTTGGCTCGTCGAGTCGGCCCTGGACCCGCACACGCTGATCGAGCCGCCGCGCCTCCCGACGACAGCGAACGGCAGGTCCCGATCAGGGAGTGAGGTCTCCCCTGCCGGAGTTCGAGCCCGGTGATGTGACGGTGGTGCACCAGCACAGGCACTGGGCCGTGGCCGGGGTCGGGGTCGGGTGGCAGGTGCAGGATTCGAACCTGCGTAGGCATACGCCGACGGATTTACAGTCCGCTTCCATTGGCCGCTCGGACAACCTGCCATGTCGTGGACCCACCTTGAGGGGGCGCGCAACGACAGTGAAGGATAGCGCAGCAGCCCCAGTCGAAAATTGGGTCCAACGAATCCGGGAGGGACCGTCGCCATGGCCGACTCGTCGTTCGACATCGTGAGCAAGATCGACCGTCAGGAGGTCGACAACGCCCTGTCCCAAGCAGCCCGCGAGATCGCTCAGCGCTTCGACTTCAAGGGCACCGGCGCGGAGATCAAGTGGGCGGGCGAGAAGGGGATCGAGATCTCCGCCAACGCCGAGGACCGCGCCAACGCCGTGCTCGACGTCTTCAAGGACAAGCTGGTCAAGCGCCAGCAGTCGTTGAAGATCCTCGACGCCGGGGAGCCCCGCCAGTCCGGGCGGGAGACGAAGATCAGCATCGCTCTCAAGGAGGGCATCTCCTCCGAGGACGCCAAGAAGGTCGGCAAGCTGATCCGCGACGAGGGCCCCAAGGGCGTGAAGGTGCAGGTGCAGGGTGAGGAGCTGCGTGTCTCGTCGAAGAAGCGCGACGACCTGCAGACCGTGATCGCGCTCGTCAAGGAGCAGGACTACGACTTCGCGGTGCAGTTCACCAACTACAGGTGAGGTCGCGCGAGCTCGCCGGCATGTGAGGTCACGTCGCCGCGAGCGCGCGCACCGCGCGTTCGATGGCGGGGCGCACGTCGAGAGCTGGGTCGACGGTGAGGCGGTGCAGGAGCAGACCGTCGCCGAGTGCCATCAGCGCTCGGGTCGCCGGCACGTGGTCGTGGATGCCGGCGGCGATCACGATCTGCTCGGTCCACCGCTCGAACTCGCGGCGCTGCCGCCGCATCGGCTCACCGAGCTCGGCGTCGCCGGCGAGCTCGAGGAAGAGTGCGTAGCGAGCGCGGGTGCGCGTGGCGAATGGCCCGGTCTGCAGCTCGACCACGACGCACAAACCCTCGATCAGGGCGTCGAGTCCTGAAACCTCAGTCATCGCGGCCGGGTCGAAGTCGGCGCGCTCCCGCTCGGCGATCCAGTCGACGACGCCGCCGAGCAGCGCACGGCGGGTGCGGAACCAGTTCGAGGTCGACCCGGGCGGAAGACCCGCTCGGTCGTCGACCCGCGCATGACTCAGCGCGCGCACGCCCTCCGCGCCGAGCACCTCCACGGCCGCCTCGAGTGCGCGCTCCCGGGTGGTTGCCGGCATGGACACCCCCTCCCGAGAGTTCTACTATGAACATAGTACCGGCGCAGCGCGAAAGGGGTCGCCATGCCCACACCCGAGCCCCGCATCACACGTTCCGTCGACGCCTCGGCCTGGTCGCCGCCGCTGCCCGAGGCTCCCGGCTTCGAGCATCTCGTCGTCGAGACGCCTGGCCTTCGCACCCACGTCGCGGTCGTCGGCGAGGGTGAGCCGGTCGTCATGCTGCACGGCTTCCCGCAGCACTGGTGGCAGTGGCACGCCATCGCTCCGGTCATCGCCGCAGGCGGCTACCGCGTCTTCTGCCCCGACCTGCGCGGGGCCGGGTGGACCGTGGCCGACGATCCGGGTATCGACCGCGAGAGCCGGCTCCGCGACCTGCTCGCCCTCCTCGACGTCCTCGACGTCGAGCGCGCCCACGTCGTCTCGCACGACATGGGCGTCATCACCGCGATGCAGCTGAGCTACGACCACCCCGAGCGGGTGCGCACGGCGATACAGCTCGCCGTGCCACCGGGCTTCATGACCTTCCACCCGAAGATCGTCCCCGGCTTCCGGCACCTGCCGCCCTTCATCTGGCACCGCCCGGGAGCCTCGCTGCGTGGAGTCTTCTCCGAGACCTACGTCGCCCGCCCGATGTCGGAGGAAGCCATCGAGACCCACCTCGCCCCCATGCGCCGCCCCGACATCGACGGCGCGGTGCGCCCGCTCACCCGACGCTTCATCCTGCCCGAGGGCATGCGGCTGGCCCGCGGCGTCTACCGCCGCCGGCGGCTCACGGTGCCGACCCTCGTGGCGCTCGGCCGCCGCGACCGCTACTGGAACGAGGAGATCATGACGCTTGTCTGCCGCGACCCGGAGCGGTACGCCGACCGCGTCGAGTTCGCCTACGTCGACGACGCGGCCCACTTCGTCACCGACGACGCCCCGGCCGCCGTCGCCGACCTCGCGCTCGACTGGTTCGAACGAGCCGCGTGACTGCTTCGGCCGGATGATCGGACCCGAAGGGGTCCTCGGCCGGCCCGAACCGTGCCCGTCCGGCCCTGGCAGAGCCCGGTCCCGGGGGTCACGCTGTAGCCATGGCACGTGATCCACAGTCGCGAGCGCCGGTGGCGAGGGGTCGGCGTGCACGTCTTCCGCCGCGCTGGGTCATGGTGGCCTTCTGGCGTGGTCATCGCACGTTGTTGCGCATGACCGGCGGCCGGTTCGGTCTGTGGCGGCCGAAGCCGGGCGGGTGGGGGACGCTGCGGCTCACCGTGACAGGCCGACGCAGTGGCATGCCGCGACAGGTCGTCGTCGGCTACTTCGAGGACGATCGCAACCTGGTCACGCTCGCGATGAACGGTTGGGATCCCGCCGAACCAGCGTGGTGGCTGAACCTGCAGGCTCATCCCGGCGCCATTGCCGAGACCCGCGACGGGGCGCGTCAGGTTCACGCGCGTCGGGCGCAGGGGGAGGAGCGCGAGCGGCTGTGGTCCCGATGGGCCGAGATCGACACGAACCTGCACGACTGGGCAGCCCGGCGTCCAACCGAGACGGCCGTTGTCATCCTCGAGCCGCGCGACGGCGACGAGACCAGCGCCTGATGGTGCCGACCTTCGACGCTCGGTCACGCCTGCCGGTGACGGCGGGGCAGCGGCTAGAAGCGTTCGGCGAGCCGTGTCAGCTTGGCGACGTACGTCGGCCAGTCGTGCGGCTCCGGAAGGTTGGAGACGCCCGGCCGGAGGCCGGCTGAGCCGTCGAGCTCCTCCCGGAGGATGTCGGCCTGCCCGAGGTGTCGGGTGAGGTCGACGATCACGTGCACGATGATGCGGTGCAGGCTGACCTGGTTGCGGTCCTCGCTCCACCACGGGACTCGGCCAGGCGCATCGAGGGGCAGCTCCTCGATGGTCGCGTCGGCGAAGGTCCACACCCGCCGGTACCGGTCGATGATCTCCTCGCAGGTCTCGCTCTCGGTCGCGTACCAGTCGGCCTGCGGATCCGCCTCGAAGTCTTCCTCCGAGACCCGCTCCTCCGGTGTCGGCCACGGGCGACCGAAGGTGTCCCCGAAGTAGCCGATCTCCACGTTCGCCATGTGCTTGACGATGCCGATGAGGTTGGTGCCGGTGGGCGTGCGGGGCATGCGCAGGTCGCGCTCGCTCACCCCCTCCAGCTTCCACAGCAGCGTCTCGCGGTTGGACTGGAGGTAGTGGCGCAGCGCGGCCTTCGGGTCGTGGAGATCGTCCATGCCGACAGTGTGGCCCCACCGCGTCATCTGGGTCTCGTGCTTGTGGTCCCGGGACCAGGTGCCGGAGGGTGGCCAGATGGACTCACTGACGGACAGCTCCAGGATCCTGGCAGGCATCCTCTTCCTCGGACTGGTCACCGTGGAGACCGGCGGGCTCTACATGGTCAACGTCGTCACCGGACGGGCCGGCAGTCTCACACCGTTCCAGGTGTCGTTCTCACGCGCCGGGCACGCCCATGCGGGCGTGCTGCTGATCCTGGCCCTGGTCTGCATCCTGTTCACCGAGGCAACCGACCTGACCGGGTTCTGGCTCTGGTTCGCCCGGACCGGGGTCGCGATCGCGGCACTGCTGATGCCCGCAGGGTTCTTCTTCTCGTCGATGGGCGTGAACCGGGAGCGACCGAACAGCCTGATCTGGCTGGTGTTCGCGGGTGCCGCGGTGCTGGCTGCCAGCCTGCTGGTGCTCGGCATCGGCCTCCTGACGGCCGGCTGAGCCCGAGGGAGCACCCTGTGGACATGAGGCTGATCGACGTCGGCGGTCTCGAGCTGGAGGTCCTCGACGTCGGAACCGGAGATCCCGTCGTCCTGGTGCAGACCGGGCTGACCGCCGATGAGCTGGCGCCGCTCGCCGAGCACCTCGTCGATCGTGGCGCCTACCGCGCGATCGTCTACCACCGGCGCGGCTACGCGGGCAGCAGCCCGGTCCACGGTCCAGGGTCGGTGATCCGCGATGCCGTCGACTGCCGGAACCTCATCGCTGCGCTGGGCCTGGCCAGGGCACACATCGTCGGCTTCTCCTACAGCGGCGCGGTCGGCATGCAGCTCGCCGTCGACGCCGCCGAGCACGTCCAGTCCCTGACCCTCATCGAACCGCCGCCGGTGCACGTGCCGAGCGCCTCCGAGTTCCGGGCGGCGAACGCACGACTCGTGGAAGCCAGACGCGCCCGTGGACCGGACGCAGCCCTGGACGAGTTCCTGACGCTGGTGATCGGGCCGGACTGGCGTACAGACGTCGATCACCTGGTGCCGGGCGCCGCACAGCAGATGCAGCGCGACGTCGCCACGTTCTTCGACACTGACCTGCCGGCGTTGTTGTCCTGGCGCTTCGACGCCGAGGACGCGGCCCGTGTCGCGTGCCCGGTGCTGCACGTCGGCGGCACCGACAGCGGCCCCTGGTTCGCCGAGGTCCGCCAGCTGGTTCTCGAGTGGCTGCCACACGCCGAGGACGTCGTCGTCGCCGGGGCCGATCACTCGCTCGCCCTGACGCACACGGCCCAGGTCGCGGACGCGGTCTCGGACTTCCTGGCCCGACACCCGGTCAGCAGCAGGACATAGGTTCCTCGTATGCCGAGGCTCATCCATCTGAACGGGTCACCGGGCGTCGGCAAGTCGACGCTGGCCCAGCGCTACGTGGACGAGCACCCCGGCGTGCTCGACCTGGACGCAGACGTGGTCCTGTCGCTCATCGGCGGATGGCAGGTCGACTTCTTCGCGACGCTGGCGCCTGCGCGCAACCTCGCCCTCGCGATGGCGGGTGCCCACCTCCGGACCGGGCACGACGTCGTCGTGCCGCAGCTCGTGACGAGTCTCGACGAGGCCCACCAGCTCGAGGCGTGCGCGACGGAAGCGCGAGCAGGCTTCGTCGAGGTGGCTCTGGTCGCCGATCCTGAGGAACAGGTCATCAGGTTCCGGAGCAAGAGCCAGCACTCCCCTGTGCACGGACACGTCGCCCAGGCGGTCGATGCGCGGGGCGGTGACGCGCTCCTGCGCAAGATCGACAGCGACTTCCGCAGCTATCTCGCGCACCGACCCGGGGCCTTGCGCCTCGACACGTCCGGCTCCACGGGCAGCGACGCGTACACCCGGCTGCTGGCCCTTCTGGCTCCGCGGCACCAGTAGGCGCTCGCGGGCTCACCGGAGGGTTCCGCGCATCAGGTGCACGAAGGACTCCGACGGAGGGGCTTGCTCGTCCTGCGCCTACACCTCGCGGGCTCGGTCCTCGATCGCGGCGAGGTCGCGCACCGCGAAACGGTGGTGCTCCCACTCCTCCTCGAGGATCACGTGCAGGCAGGACAAAGTGGTCTCCTGGGCATCCGGGGCCCACGGGTTCCGACCCGGGGCAGCAAGCTCCTCGACGGTGACCGAGGCGAGGAAGTCGCGGACCATGGCGACGCGGCCGGCGCGCACCTCCAGCACCTCGGCGTACGACGGCGTGCCCGTGGTGAAGATCGACATGTCGAACCCTTCGTCCTCGGCTCCATCGAACGCCAGACCCAGAGGGTGGAACGGTCGGTCGATCTCCAGGATCGCCTGACCGAGCCAGAGGTCGGTGGCGAGCACCAGGTGCCGCAACGTCTGCGCGAACGAGTACTCGCCGTCCACCGAGACGTCCACGGTGCCGGCCGGCATCGTCGCGACCCGCTCGAGGGTGGCGGACCAGGTGCGCTCCACTGCCGCCCAGGCCGCGCGCAGGCCGTCCGGGTCTGTGGCGCGCCTCTCGGCTCGTCCGGGGAAACGGCGGTCGAGCTCCGCCTCGACAAGAGGGATCACGTCCACGTCGTTGACCCGGAAGCTCCCGCCATGGACGAGCCAGGGCGAGTCGATCTCCACCCCGGCCACCTCGACCCCGCGCATCACGGCGCCTGACAGGTCGGCCTCGATGAAGCGCGCGCCGCGCAGGTTCGCACCGACGAACTTCGCTCCCTGCAGATCGTCCGATCGGGTGAAGGTTGCCATGTCGGCGACCTTCTCACGTCAGGCCGGAGGCGTCGTCCTCCGCGCAGTCATGGCCACGGCACCGACCATCCGGCAAGGTGGGAGCGGTGAGGACACAGGAGAAGCGCGACGAGGTCACCCTCGTCATCGCCACGTCCGTGCTCCTCTTCGTCGCCGTCGTGGGGTGCGGGGTGGCTGCACTGGCAGCCGCGCGCGCACTGGTCGGCGACCACGGTCTCCCGTGGGTCAACGGGGTGATCCCGGTGGTGGTGGTCGCGGGTCTCGTCGCCCTTGCGCACCTCTACCGCAACCGGCGTCCCTGACCCCCGCCGGCTCACCCGACCTGCGTGCGTCGCAGCACCACCCACGTGAACGGCTGGACCGTCCCGGACGGAGTGACGTGCTCCTCGCGCTCGGAGTGCACGAGCTCGAAGGCGTCGGAGAACAGCAGGCGCAGTGAGTCCGCGTCGTGGCGAGCGGTGGGCAGGCCGGAGCAGCGCGTCGGCCCGTCGGCAGCGAAGGTCCCCATGACCAGCAGTCCGCCTGGTCGTACTGCTCTCGCAGCCGTCCGGGCGTAGCGGCTCTGGTCGTCGGGGTCGGTCAGGAAGTGGAAGACCGCACGGTCGTGCCAGGCGTCGACGGTGTCCGTCGGGGTCCACGACACGACGTCGGCGACCACGAAGTCGACCCGGTCGCCGTACTCGGCAAGCCTGGCGCGGGCCGCGCGCAACGCCTCCGGCGAGACGTCCAGCAGCGTGACCTTGGGCCAGCCGCGTCGGAGCAGCTCGTCGGCGAGCGTGGAGGTGCCCGCGCCGAGGTCGATGACAGCGCCCGCTGGCTCCGCCCTGCTCAGCAGTCGCAGGGACACGGTCGGTGCCGCCTGGTGCCAGCTGACCTCGTCCGGGGCCTTGGTCTCGTAGACCCGGTCCCAGTGCTCGGTCTGACCGCTCATCCGTCGAGCCTAGTGAGCGGCTCGCTGCCCGGACAGCGGGCGTCGCGAGATCACATCCCGAACGGGGCGCCGCTCGCCGACGTGTGGTGGGAGTCGTGGTTCTCGTGCCCGCACCACCGCGTCAAGGGCCGGACGGCCCACTCCACCAGTCGCCTCGCACGCGTCCCCCCGCCGGCTTCGCGGGATCGTGGGCACTGGGCCTGCACCTATGCTCAGGCGATGGAACCGCGAGAACGACTCCTCGGTCTCGGCCCGGTGCTGGGCGCGGCCGAGGCCTCGTCACCCGTGGACGCGGTCGAGGCAGTCACTCGCGAGCTCGGGCTCGCCCTCGGCGCGACGACGGTGTCCTTCCTCATCGCCGACATCTCCGGCCGTGCCCTCGTGCGGCTGGCCCATGTCCCGCTGCATCCATCCGCCGAGACACCGCCTGCGGACGGCGCGGGCTCCCCGCTCGGTCGGGGCGAACGGCGCGACGCCGAGGAGTCCGCGACCGTCATGCCGTTCGACGGAGGCCCAGCCGAGCTGGCGGTCCGTACCCAGACCGTCCAGGTGCTGGCACCTCAGGAAGCGGGCTACGACGGCCAGTGGACTGTGCTGGCCCCGGTGACGGAGCGAGGCGAGTCCATCGGCCTGCTCGAGCTGCACCTGCCCGAGGAGCCAGACCCGAGCACCGTGGCCGAGATCGGGCGCTTCGCCCACCTGCTCGCCTTCGTCGTCGTCGCGAACGGCCGCCACACCGACCTCTTCGAGTGGGGGCAACGCACGCGCACCTTCAGCCTGTCCGCGGAGATCCAGCAACGGCTGCTCCCCGGGCCCCGCACCTGTGAGGCCGGTGCGTTCACCCTGTCGGCCTGGTTGGAGCCGGCGGCGGCCATCGGCGGCGACACCTTCGACTACAGCCTGGCCCGCGACCTGCTGCACCTCTCGGTGACCGACGCCATGGGCCACGGGGTCGCCGCTGCCTTGACTGCCACCCTCTGCGTGGGGAGCCTTCGCGGGACCCGCCGGCAGGGGGCGTCCCTCCTCGACCAGGCGACCGCGACCAGCACAGCACTGGCCGAGCACGCCGCGAGCGGCCGGACCGACGACTTCGTCACCGGGATCCTCGGGCGGCTGGACCTCCGGACCGGGTCGCTGGCCCTGGTCAACGCGGGCCACGTCGCGCCGTACCTCGCGCGAGGTGATCGGATCAGTCCCGTCGACCTCCCGGTGGATCTCCCGATGGGGCTCTACCCGGAGACGACCTACCGCATCACGCGCGTCGACATGTCGCCCGGCGACCGGATCGTCTTCGTCACCGACGGGATGCTCGAGCGCAACGCTGCCGTCCTCGACCTGCCCGAAGCCATCCGGCAGACGCGTTCCCTCCACCCCCGGGAGGCCGTGAGGGCGCTGGCAGACAGCGCCCTGGAGGCCACCGGCCACGCGCTCAGCGACGACGCCACCGTGCTGTGCCTGGACTGGCACGGCCTCCACGAGGAGGACCGCCGGACGGTGTCGGGCGCGGACCCGGTCCGCGCGAGCGACGCCGTGGGCTGAGGAGACGCGGTCCGCCTGCCGCTTCCCCTGTCAGAGCCCGTCGCCAGCAGTCGACACGGGTCTCCAGCTCGCGTCCTCCCCGACGGTGATGAACCGCTTGCTGGACCCGTCGACGGTCATCGCCCAGAGCTCGATCCTCCCCTTCCGGTCGTTGAACCGCTCCACCAGGAGCCGACGGGAGTCCGGGGACCATCAGCCGCCCCACGCGTTGCAGCCGACCCGCGCTCGTTCGCGATCACTGCCATCGGCGTTCGCGACGATCAGGTGGCGACACCGGTCGGCCGCAGCGGAGAAGACCAGCCTGCGACCGTCGGGGGAGAAGCGCGGGCCCCACTCGGAGCGCAGCGGCGTGTTCGTCACCTGTCGCAGCTCTGACCCGTCAGGCTGCACGACGTACAGGTCTGAGTCCTCCTGGGGGCTCTCGAAGTCGAGGGCCGAGAACACGATCGTCCCGTCTCGGGACCAGTCCACATCCTGAATGATGCGGTCGGGATGGCGCTCGACGCCGAGGGGTTGCAGCTTGCCGGTGGCGATGGTGTAGATCCAGAGATCACTGGTCCCGTTCCGGAGCATCACGAGCGCGACACGGCCGGCACTCGGGGACCACGCGATGTCGTCGATGAAGTTGCGGCCCTCCCCCGGCAGCAGAACATGCTTGTCCTGGCCCTTCGGACCCATCACCATCACGTCGGCGTCCGCGCGCCCCTCCAGTGCCACCCGCGTGAAGAGGATCCGCCCGCCCTGCGGGGCCCACCGCGGGAGGGCGAATTCAGCCCGCGTCGATGTCAAAGGTTCGGTCCACGTGCCGGCACCGTTGCTCACGTGGATCCGCGAGGAGAAGACCTCTCGCGCGAACACGATCTGCGGTTCTCGATTGACAGCCTCCGCGGGCACCGGGGTCACCACGACGGAACAAGCGAGCAGGGCGACGGCGCCGAAGACAGACGGGCGGCGACCGCCGCGCGAGGTACGAGGCCGGGGCCACGGACGTCGTGGTGCGCGCGTGGCGTCCATGCGCACGCTTGGTCGTGCGTGGGCATTGGAGTGTGGTGCCATGGCCCCGTCCGTCCGAGAGGGGGCAGGCCGGCCGCCCGCCCCACAGGTCACGCCATGAAACGACCGGCGCCCACGTGTTGACAAGCACGCGAATCGAACCGGGGACCTAGGTCCGGTCCGGCTCACCGGACACTTTGATCCACCAGGTGGATCAAAGTGTCCGATCGGGCGCTCCGCCCCTGGCCTTGCCTTGCCGGGGATGATCGGACTTGTGACCGAGCTCGTCCGTGCCCCCGGTTTCTCCGGGCCGGCGCCGATGCACCCCACCGGTGCGGCGCGCAGCGACGACCCGGGTGAGGCGATCGCGCTGCTCGGGGAGCGGCGCTTCGTCGCGCTGACCGGCGCAGGCATGTCGACCGACTCCGGCATCCCCGACTACCGCGGCCCGCAGACCGTCGCACGCACCGGCGGTCGTACGCCGATGACCTACCAGGAGTTCGTCTCCGGACCCCGCGCCCAGCAGCGCTACTGGGCGCGCGCGTACGTCGGGTGGGCGCTGATGCGCGACGCCTGCCCCAACGCCGGCCACCACGCGCTGGCGCGGCTCGAGGCAGGTGGGCGCTGCACGGGGGTGATCACGCAGAACGTCGACGGCCTCCACGACCAGGCCGGCACCTCGACCTTGGTCGCGCTCCACGGTCGCATCCGCGACGTGGTGTGCCTGTCGTGTCGCGACGTCACCTCGCGGGCAGTCCTGCAGCAGGAGATGACCCAGGCGAACCCGGGCTGGCTCGAGGCCCACCGCGAGGCGCTCACGGAGGTGCACGCCCGCCCCGACGGCGACGCGGAGCTCGACGACACCCTCACGTTCGTGGCGCCGGTGTGCGACCGCTGTGGCGGGCCGCTCAAGCCGCACGTCGTGTTCTTCGGCGAGAACGTCCCCCGCGCCAGGGTCGAGCGCTGTCACGGTCTCGTCGACCAGGCGGAGGCGCTGCTGGTGCTCGGATCGTCGCTGACGGTCATGTCCGGCTTCCGCTTCGTGCGCTACGCCCGCTCCCTCGACAAGCCCGTCGTGATCGTCAACCGGGGCTCGACCCGGGGCGACGGCCACGCGACGTACAAGGTGCACCACGGCACCAGTGAGTTCCTCTGCGACCCCGCGTGGGCGGCGAAGTCGGTATAACGGTCGGGTGCGCACCGTCCTCGTCCTCAACGGCCCCAACCTCGACCTGCTCGGGCGACGTGATCCCGAGCTCTACGGCACCACCACCCTCGCCGAGCTCGAGCAGAGCTGTGCGGAGGAGGGAGAGCGGCTCGGCCTGCAGGTGCAGTGCCGCCAGTCGAACCACGAGGGCGTGCTCATCGACTGGATCCACGAGGCGTTCGAGACCGGCGCCGCGGTGGTCGGCAACTTCGCCGCCTACACCCACACCTCGATCGCGATCATGGACGCGCTGGCCGTGCTCACCACACCCGTGGTCGAGGTGCACATCACCGACATCCACGCGCGCGAGGAGTTCCGCCACACGTCGTACGTCGGCATGGTCGCCGACGACGCGGTCATCGGGCAGGGCGTGAGCGGCTACCTCGAGGCGCTGCGCCGCGTCGCGGCCATGCTCGAGGGCGGCGCGTGAGCGAGCACGTCTTCGACGGTCAGCTCTTCCCCTGGAGCGAGGAGGCGCCGGACTCCTGGGTGTTCGTCGCCCTGCCCCGTGGCCTCTCGGACCGGATCGAGGAGGAGCTGACCGGTCCGCCGCGGGGGTTCGGCTCGGTCCGGGTGCGGGTTGGTCTGGGCGAGGCGGACTGGACGACCAGCCTCTTCCCCTCCTCGGAGCTCGGCACCTACGTGCTGCCGGTGAAGAAGGCGGTGCGGCGGTCCGAGGACGTCGAGACGGGCGACGTGGTCACGGTGACCCTCTCCGTGCTCGACTGACCCTCGAGCCGTCACGCGGGGCAGCAGTCCGGTGCCTGCCGGGTGGTGGGGACGGCCAGCCCTCTCGCGGCGGCGCGGAGCGCACTCCACTGCCGGGAGAGTCCCGCGCCGCGGGTGCGGGGTGCGGCGGAGGACCGTGCGCGGCGGCGCTGGGCGGCGTCGCGGTGCAGGTCGGCGAGGTGCGCCTCGGCGACGGCCTGGGCGATGTAGGGGTTCATGGTGGTCTCCTCTCAGCAGCAGCGGGCTGCCGCGAGCCGGTCGGTGTGGGTCGAGGTGGTGGTCTCCGTGGCAGTGTCGGTGCAGCAGGCGCCGTCGCCCGCCACGGCGGAGAGCTCGAGGTCGCGGACGCCCTCGAGGTCGGGGCGGTCGTCGGCGAGGACCGTGTAGATCTCCCACTGCTCCCCGTGGGGCGCCCCCTCGACCCAGAACTTGTCCTGCTTGGCGTAGCAACAGGTCGTGCCGCGCTCGTCGACCGAGGCGAGACCGGCTGCGGCGAGACGGGTCTGCTCCGCGTCCACCTCGTCGACGCTCGCGACCTCCACGCCCAGGTGGTTGAGGCTGCCGCCCTGGCCGGGGTTCTCCAGGAGCACCAGCTTGAGCGGAGGGTCCGCGACCGCGAAGTTGGCGTAGCCGGGACGACGCTTCGCCGGCTCGACGCCGAAGAGGGCCGAGTAGAACGTGACGGCCCGGTCGACGTCGTCGACGTTGAGTGCCAGCTGCAGGCGCGACATGGTGCCTCCTGAGAGATAGATGATTGTCGATGTCTGACCCACGTTGCCACGGACATAGACATCTGTCAATATTGATCTGTGTCTAACTCTCAGCTGCTGCCCGTAGTCGACGTCAGCGACGCCCTGGCCTGCTGCACCCCGCTGTCCCGCGAGCCCATGAGCGAGGAGCAGGCCGTCCAGGTGGCGCCGCTGCTCAAGGCCCTCGCCGACCCGGTCCGCCTGCGGCTGATGTCGATGGTGCTCTCGCACGACGGCGGCGAGGCGTGCGTGTGCGACCTGAACGACGCCTTCGACCTCTCCCAGCCCACGATCAGCCACCACCTCAAGGTGCTGCACGAAGCGGGGCTGCTCGACCGGGACAAGCGCGGGGTGTGGGTCTACTACCGCGCCCGCCCGGCGGCGATGTCGGCGATGGTGAATCTCTTCGCGAGCGTGGGTGCGCAGCCGAGAGCCACGGCGTGAGCGACACCGTCGACGAGACGGCGCTGCCGGACGTACGCGAGGACGCCGTCCTGGAGCGGCTCTCGACCCTGGACCGCTTCCTGCCGCTCTGGCTCGGCGCCGCGATGGTCATCGGGCTCGTGCTGGGCCGGCAGGTCACCGGGCTCGACGACGCGTTGTCCGCGGCGGAGATCGACGGTGTCTCGCTGCCCATCGCCGTCGGCCTGCTCGTGATGATGTACCCGGTGCTGGCCAAGGTCCGCTACACCGAGCTCGGCCACGTCACCGCCGACAAGCGGCTGCTGGTGACGTCGATCTTCCTCAACTGGGTCGTCGGCCCTGCGCTGATGTTCACCCTCGCGTGGCTGATGCTGCCCGACCTGCCGGAGTACCGCACCGGGCTCATCATCGTCGGCCTCGCCCGCTGCATCGCGATGGTGCTGATCTGGAACGACCTGGCGTGCGGCGACCGTGAGGCCGCGGCGATCCTGGTCGCACTGAACTCGGTCTTCCAGATCGTCGCCTTCGCAGCGCTCGGCTACTTCTACCTCGAGCTGCTGCCCGGCTGGCTCGGGCTCCCCCCGACCTCCGGCCTCGAGGTCTCGATGTGGGAGATCGCGCGGTCCGTGCTGGTCTTCCTCGGCATCCCGCTCGTCGCGGGCTTCCTGACGCGCACCATCGGCGAGCGCGCCCGGGGCCGCGAGTGGTACGAGACGACCTTCCTGCCTCGGATCGGGCCGGCCGCGCTCTACGGGCTGCTGTTCACCGTGGTCGTGCTCTTCGCACTGCAAGGCGACACGATCGTCGACCACCCGCTCGACGTCGCCCGGATCGCGCTGCCGCTGCTGGCCTACTTCGCGCTGATGTGGGTCGGCTCCTTTGCGCTCGGCTACCGGCTCGGGCTGTCCTACGAGCGCAACACGACGCTGGCGTTCACCGCCTCTGGCAACAACTTCGAGCTGGGCATCGCCGTCGCGATCGGTGTCTTCGGCGTCACGAGCGGGCAGGCCCTGGCCGGTGTCGTCGGCCCGCTCATCGAGGTGCCGGTGCTGGTGGGTCTCGTGTACGTCGCGCTCTGGGCCCGGCGCCGCCTGTACCCCGCCCCGAAGGAGTACGTCCGTGTCTGAGATCCCGACCGTGCTGTTCGTCTGCGTGCACAACGCCGGCCGCTCGCAGATGGCGGCGGGCTTCCTGCAGCACCTCGCCGGCGAACGCGTCGAGGTGCTCTCCGCCGGATCGCAGCCCGCCGACCAGGTGAACCGGGTGGCTGTGGAGGCGATGCGCGAGGAGGGGATCGACCTGACCGCCGCGCAGCCGAAGGTGCTCACAGACGACGCGGTGCAGGCGGCCGACGTCGTGGTCACCATGGGCTGCGGCGACGCCTGCCCGTTCTACCCCGGCAAGCGCTACGAGGACTGGGAGCTCGCCGACCCCGCCGGACAGGGGATCGAGGCGGTCCGGCCGATCCGCGACGAGATCAGGCGCCGCGTCGAGGAGCTACTTGCGAGCCTGACCGCGACGTCGTAGCGGCCACTACCGCGTCAGCCTGTCGAGCTGCTCGAGGTCGTGCAGGTCCACGTCTCGCAGCTCGTAGCCGGCGTGGAAGGCGCGCTGGGCCTCGACCGAGACGCACGGCACGGTCACGCCGTCCAGCGACCCGGTCGTGAACCACCGCGCCGGGAACTCGTGCCAGCCGCCCTCGAGGGCAGCCTGGCGGGCGTCACCACTGGGGTCCACGACCAGCGGGTGCAGGTCGACCCAGCCGCGTTGGGGCGCGACCAGCTCCACCCTGGTGGGTCGCCAGTCCGTCTCGACGGTGTACCCGAGCTCGCCCAGCGCAGCCAGGACGACTGCCTCGTGGCTGCGGTCGAAGTCGACGTCGACGTCGCGGTGCGGGCGGGTCTGGTGCCCGACGAGAGCGTCGACCCCCCAGCCGCCCTCCAGCCAGTGAGGGCAGCCCACCGAGCCGATCGCGTCCAGCACGAGCAGGACCTCCGACAGCGCCATCCCCTGCGGCATGGGCACTATCCTGCCCGGCCGGGCCGGTCGCTAGCGTGACGTCATGACCTCCATCGATCTCGGACGCCCCGTGCAGGGGGACGTCGTCGACCTGATCCTCGACGACCACCGCCGCTTCGAGGCGCTGCTGCGCGAGCTGCGCGACTCCTCCTCCGACCGCGACGCCGTACGCCGGGCGTTCGCTGCGCTCCACGTGGCACACGCGCTGGCCGAGGAGGAGGTCGTCTACCCGAAGCTCCGCCGCAAGCGTGCGATCTCCGAGCACGAGGAGGAGCACGGCCACGAGGAGCACGCCGAGGGCAACGAGGCGCTGCTCGCTGTGCTCGAGCTGGCCGGCACCGACACCGAGGCGTTCGACGAGGCCGTCGAGAAGCTGTCGGCGACGATCAACCACCACCTGACCGAGGAGGAGCAGTCGATCCTCAACCCGGCCCGCGACGAGGTCGGCGACCGGGTGCGTGCTGACCTCGGCGAGGTCTTCTCCCGGGCGCGCAACCAGCACCTCGAGGACGGCTGCGGGTCGGTCGAGCAGGTGCGTGAGCTGGTCACGCAGGCGCGGCGCGACGGCGTCCTCGACGAGGACTGAGGCGGGCGGTCACGGTTTCCCATGTCCTGTCGTGAAATCGTCACCTCCCGCCTGATGCATGACGCGGGAAGCATGAGATTCGCGAGGGGAGTGCCCGATGCGTGACGACCTGGGCGCCGAGGTCGACGCGATCCGTCCGGTGCGACGGGTGGTCTCGCTCGTGCCCAGCCTGACCGAGGCGATCGCGGCCACCGACTGCGAGGCGCTCGTGGGTGCGACGGACTGGTGCACCCACCCCGCCGACCTCGACGTACGACGCGTGCGCGGCACCAAGAACCCCGACGTCCGCGCCGTCCTCGACATCGCGCCGGACCTCGTGGTGGCCAACCAGGAGGAGAACCGCGAGCTCGACGTACGCCGTCTCCGCGACGCCGGGGTGCCCGTCTGGGTGACGGTGACCGAGACCGTGCCGCAGGCGATCACCGCGATGGAGCGGCTCTTCGCCGACGCCCTGGGCTGGGAGGTGCCCGACTGGCTGCGAGAGGTGCGCGCCGCCTGGGACGTGCCCGTGCCCACACCCGGACCTCGCGTCGTCGTGCCGATCTGGCGTGACCCGTGGATGGTGGTCGGGCGCGACACGTTCACCGGCGACCTGCTGCGCCGCCTGGGCTGCGAGCACGTCTTCGCCGACCACGCCGAGCGCTACCCGAAGGTCGAGCTCGCCGAGATCGACCGCGACGACGTCGACCTGGTGCTGCTGCCTGACGAGCCCTACGTCTTCACCGCCGACGACGGGCCGGAGGCGTTCGTGCGAGCACCCACTCGCCTGGTCAGCGGGCGGCTGCTCACGTGGTACGGGCCGGCACTCCTCGAGGCAGCCGAGCTCCGGGGCCGGCTCGGCTGAGCGACAGTGTTGGTCATTTGTCCAACTCGGGCGGAGCGTCCCCCATGTCGGGACTCAGGGGCGTTGTTCCCGTTGTCCGGGTGAATGAGGGTTGCCGAGGCGCCCTCATCCGAGAGGGTGCGTCGACCAACGGAGGACATTCAGATGAAGAGAGCTTTGGCGATCGCCGCCGCCTCGGGACTGCTCGCGTTCGGCGTCGCGCCGGCCGCCCACGCCGGTGAGATCACCGGCGGGAAGGACCCCAAGCCGACCCCCGATCAAGGCCGGCAACCCCGTCACGAGGACACCCGGTCGCGGCCTCGGAGTGCGCCTTCTCCGGCCTGGAGGACTACGAGGAGGGCGAGAAGCCGGCGAGCCAGGCGCAGCGGGACGACCCAGAGCTGTGGCCAGATCGCCCTTCATGCGCAAGGGCCTGCCTTCAACGGCATGGGCTGCAACCGCGAGCGACGGGTTGCCGCCCGGAGTAGTCCTGGCCTCCCTGATCGCGCACGGCGGCGCCCCCGCAGGCCGCGACCTGCGGGGGTGCTGCCTGTCCGCGGACATCACAGCCGGACGGCGGCGAGCGCCTCGCGGATCGCGGCCTCGGGCGCCTTCGCGGTCTCGCGGTCGTAGGTGAGCAGCCCGTTGACCTCGCCCTCGACGTCGCAGAGCTGCGTGTAGACCGTGGCGGAGAGCCCCTGCGCGACGGCCGGTCGCAGCTGTCGCACGTGCAGGTCGGTGAAGGTCGCCAGCCACTCGTCGGACGACGTGCTGGTGCCGTGGCCGAAGGTGCGCTTCTCGTCCGTCGCGTGGCCGGGCACCAGCAGGGAGACGCCGCCGTACTCGGTGAGGGCCAGCACCCGGCGGTCACCGGCTGAGCGCTCGGGCACCTCGAAGTCGCGCTGGTAGACGTGCAGGCTCCAGAAGTCGCCGGCACCCTGGTCGTGCCACCCGCTGGCGTGGTCGACCAGGCGGCTCGGGTCACGAGCCGCGACGTCGCCGGCGATCCGGGCGGCGTCGAACTGCCCCCAGCCCTCGTTGAACGGCACCCACACCACGATCGACACCACGTCGTGCAGCTGGTCGAGGGTGCGGGCGAGCTCGTGCTCGAAGAGGTCACGGCCGGCCTTGTCCGACCTGCCGAGCCGGCGCCGGCGCTCGGTGTCGTCGAACTCGCCCTCCTTGGCGCTCGCGACCGCCCGTCGCCGGTAGGGTCCGCCGCCGTTGACCGCGTCCTGCCACACGAGCATCCCGAGCCGGTCGCAGTGGTGGTACCACCGCATCGACTCGACCTTGATGTGCTTGCGCATCATCGTGAACCCGAGGTCCTTCATCGTGACGATGTCGTGCACCAGCGCCTCGTCGGACGGGGCCGTCATGAGCCCGTCGGGCCAGTAGCCCTGGTCGAGCACGCCGACGTGCAGGCACGGCACTCCGTTGAGGGTGATCCGCGGGTGCCCGTGCTCGTCGACCGTCGTGCCGACGCTGCGCATGCCGGCGTACGACGTGACGCGGTCGTCGCCGAGGGTGACCTCGACGTCGTACAGGTGGGGGTCGTCGGGGCTCCAGAGCCGGACGTCGTCGATCCGGACCCGGGTGGGTCGCCCGGGGGTCGCCTCGACCTCGCGGCCGGCCACGGACACCCTCGCGGGCTCCCCCGCCGCGGCGCCCTCGGCGTGGACGGTCACCTCGAGCTCGCCGCCGCGGTGGTCGTCGTCGAGGTGCGGCGTCAAGGTCAGGCCGCCGACCCACGTCTCGGGCACCGACTCGAGCCAGACCGTCTGCCAGATGCCGGACTGCGCGGTGTACCAGATGGCGCCGCGGTTGAGCCGCTGCTTGCCGGTGGCGTGCTGGTGACCGTCGCTCAGGTCGCGCACCGCGACGACCACGGTGTTGTCACCGGGGCGCAGCGCGTCGGTCACGTCGAGGTGGAAGGCCCAGTAGCCGCCCTCGTGCTCACCCACCGCCACGTCGTTGACCCACACCCTGCACGTCTGGTCGACGGCGCCGAAGTGGAGCAGCACCCGGTCGCGGACGAAGCCGTCGGGGAGCGTGATGGTCCGGCGGTACCACAGCTCCTCCTCGGGCTGGAGCTGGCGGCGTACGCCGGAGAGCGGTGCCTCCGGCGAGAACGGCACCAGGATCGGGCCGTCGTACACCTCCGGCGCCGCGGCTCCCGCCGTCGTGAAGGCGTGCTCCCAGGTGCCGTTGAGGTTGAGGTAGCTGTCGCGGACGAGCTGGGGGCGGGGGTACTCCGGGAGCACGTCTGCCGGATCGAGGTTGCGGCCCCATCGGGTCAGCAGCTCGGTCATGAGCGCCATCCTGGCAGGGGCGGTGCGGCGGCTATGCGTCGCGTGCCCCCGGGCGGCTGGGCGTCGCGTGCCCCTCTCACGAAACTGGCACTTCACACGTGCTGCAACACGTGTGGAGTGCCGGTTTCCCACGTTCACATGGGAAACCGGCAGCCCTCACAGCCCCAGGTCGCGGCCGATGAGCTCCTTCATGATCTCGTTGGAGCCCGCCCAGATCTTGGTGACGCGGGCGTCGCGCCAGGCGCGGGCGACGCGGTACTCGTTCATGTAGCCGTAGCCGCCGTGGATCTGGACGCAGTGGTCGATGACCTCGTTCTGCACCTGCGAGCTCCACCACTTCGCCTTGGCGGCGTCGATCGGGGTGAGCTCCTTCTTCGAGTGCGAGTCCACGCACTCGTCGATGAACGACTGCGTGACGTCGATCTTGGTGAACATCTCCGCGAAGAGGAACTTGTTCCACTGGAACGACCCGATGCCCTGGCCGAAGGCCTTGCGCTCCTTGGCGTACTCCAGCGTCTCGATGAGGATCTGCTTGGCGTGGGCGAGGTTGGAGATCGCGCAGCCGAGCCGCTCCTGCGGGAGCATCTGCATCATGTGGATGAAGCCGCCGTCGAGCTCACCGATGATGTCGTCGTCGGTGCAGCGGAGGTTCTCGAAGAACATCTCCGCCGTGTCGGACTCGGGCTGGCCGACCTTGTCGAGCTTGCGGCCGACGGAGTAGCCCTCCTTCTCGGTCTCCACGCCGAAGAGCGTGATGCCGCGGGCCTTCTTCTCCGGGCTGGTGCGGGCGGCGACCACGACGAGGTCGGCGGAGTAGCCGTTGGTGATGAAGGTCTTGGAGCCGTTGAGCACCCAGTCGTCGCCGTCACGCACCGCAGTGGTCTTGAGCGCGGCGAGGTCGGAGCCGCCGGAGGGCTCGGTCATGCCGATCGCGCAGAGGTTCTCGCCGCTGGCCAGGCCGGGCAGCCAGCGCTTCTTCTGCTCGTCGGTGGTCAGGTCGACGAGGTACGGCGCCACGATGTCGGCGTGGATGCCGACGCACGAGCTGAGCGCGGCGTTGACGTGGGAGAGCTCCTCCATGAGCACCGCGTTGAAGCGGTAGTCGCCGGCCTCCATGCCGCCGTACTCCTCGGGGACCTCGAGACCGAGCAGCCCGGCGTTGCCCGCGGCGAGCCAGAAGTCCCGGCCGAACTCCTTGTTCTGCAGGTGCTCCTCGAGGTGCGGCTCCACCTCGCGTGCCACGAACTCGCGGACGCTGGAGCGGAAGGCCTCGTGGTCCTCGTTGTAGATGGTTCGCTTCATCGGGCACCTCGTCGTCGCAACAGCTCAGCAGGACCGGGTCATTGTCCCAGGCCAGGGGTACGCCGTGCCAGCCGCTGCCGCGCGGATCAGGTCACATCGGTTTCCCATGCCACCCTGGTCCCCGGGAAGGCAGTTCCCGGTGAACCGGGCCGACCCCTCAGGCGCGGCGGCTGGCGCGGATCGAGCGGACCCGCACCATCACCCAGGCGCAGACCGCCAGCACGACGAGCACGATCACGACCTTCTGGAAGGTGCCGGCGTAGTCCTCGACGCGGTGCCACTGCTCCCCGAGGGCGTAGCCGGCGCCCACGAAGATCGAGTTCCAGATCAGGCTGCCCGCGGTCGTGAGCAGGAGGAAGGGCACCAGCGGCATCCGCTCGATGCCGGCGGGCACCGAGATCAGGCTGCGGAAGATCGGGATCATGCGCCCGAAGAAGACCGTGTGCCGGCCGTAGCGGGCGAACCACGCCTCGGTGCGCTCGAGGTCCTCGGTCTTCACCAGCGGCAGCACCCGCCACACGGCGTACATCCGGTCGCGGCCGAACCACGCGCCGATGCCGTACATCACGATCGCCCCGACCACGGACCCGATCGTCGTCCACAGGATCGCCTCGGTCAGCGTGAAGCTGCCCTGGCTGGCGGTGAAGCCCGCCAGCGGCAGGACGATCTCGCTGGGCAACGGCGGGAAGAGGTTCTCGAGCGCGATCGCCAGTCCCGCGCCGGGGGCGCCGATGCGCTCCATGAGGTCGACCGCCCAGCCCGCGACACCGTCGAGGTCCTGGCCACTGCCGGTGGACAGCAGGGTCAGCGCCACCTCACGCTCCCCGCTTGCGGGCGATCTCGTAGAGCGCGATGCCCGCGGCGACACCGGCGTTGAGCGACTCCAGCTGGTTGGCCATCGGGATCGAGACCAGCTGGTCGCAGGTCTGCTCGACCAGGCGCGACAGCCCGCCGCCCTCGGCCCCCACCACGAGCACGAGCGGGCCGTCGGCGAGGTCGAGGTCGGGCAGCGCGACGTCGCCGTCGGCGGACAGCCCGACGACCATGCAGCCGGCCTCCTGGAAGTCCTTGAGCGCCCGCACCAGGTTGGTCGCCTGCGCCACGGGTATGCGGGCTGCGGCACCGGCGGAGGTCTTCCACGCCGAGGCGGTCATGCCGGCCGCGCGCCGCTCCGGCACCACGACTCCGTGGGCGCCGAACCCCGCAGCCGAGCGCACGACGGCGCCGAGGTTGCGCGGGTCGGTGACGTGGTCGAGCGCGACCACCAGTGGTGGCTCCCCCGACGACTTCGCGCGGTCGAGCAGCTCGGTCGGGTGGGCGTAGGAGTACGGCGGGATCTTGGCAGCGAGCCCCTGGTGGACGGCACGGTCGGTCAGCCGGTCGAGCTCGCCCTTGGTCACCTCGAGCAGCGGCAGCCCGCGCTCGGCCACGATCGCGAACGTCTCACGCAGGCGACCGTCGCGCTCGGCGCCCTCCGCGACGTAGACGGTGGTCACCGGCACGTGCGCCCGCAGCGCCTCGAGCACCGAGTTGCGCCCGGCCACCCACTCGCTCTCGGACTGCTTGCGGCGAGGGCCGCGGCTCTTGTCGCCCTGCTTCTGGGCACGCTGCTTCGCCTTGTACGCCTTGTGCCCCTCGCGCTCGTCCGCCTTCGGCGTCGGCCCGCGACCCTCCAGCCCGCGGCGGACCCGTCCCCCGGACCCGGCCGTCGGGTTGCCCTTCTTCGTCTTGCGGATGGCGCCGCGTCGCGAGGAGTTGCCGGGCATCAGTTCCCTCCTAGGGTCCAGGTGGATCCGGCGGGGCCGTCCTCGATCTCGATCCCCGCTGAGCGGAGCTGGTCGCGGATCGAGTCGGCGGTCGTGAAGTCCTTGCTCTTGCGCGCTTCTTGTCGCTGCGACAAGAGTTGCTGCACGAGTGAGTCCACTGCCGACCGCAGCTGCTCCTCCTCGCCGGACGGACCCTTGCCCTGCCACTGCTCGTCGAGCGGGTCGCAGCCCAGCGCGCCGAGCATCGCGCGGACGGCGGAGGCCGCACCCCGGGCGCCGTCCGCCTTGCCTGCGGTGAGCAGCTTGTTGCCCTCGCGCACGACCTCGTGGACCGCGGCCACGGCCGCCGAGGTGTTGAGGTCGTCGTCCATCGCCGCCTCGAAGTCGGCGCACCCCGGGCCGAGCCCGACCGGCTTCTCGCCCCGCGGGGCGCGCTGGAGGAAGCCCTCGATCCGCCGGAACGACACCGCCGACTCCTGCAGCGCCTCGAACGAGAACTCGACGTGCGAGCGGTAGTGCGACGACACGATGTAGTAGCGCAGCTCGATCGGACGCACCTGCTCGAGCACGGCGGGCACCATGAGGCTGTTGCCCAGCGACTTGCTCATCTTCTCGCCGGCGGTCGTGATCCAGGCGTTGTGCATCCAGATCGCGGCGAAGTCCTGTCCCGCCGCGCGCGACTGCGCCTGCTCGTTCTCGTGGTGCGGGAAGCGCAGGTCGACGCCGCCGCCGTGGATGTCGAAGGCACGACCGAGGTACTTCCACGCCATCGCCGAGCACTCGATGTGCCAGCCCGGGCGGCCGCGCCCCCACGGTGTCGGCCACGACGCCGTCTCCGGCTCGCTGTCCTTGCGACCCTTCCACAGCGCGAAGTCGCGGGGGTCGCGCTTGCCGCGGGGGTCGGCGTCCTCCGCCGGGCTCATCTCGTCGAGCCGCTGCCCCGACAGCTCGCCGTACGTCGGCCAGGTGCGGACGTCGAAGTAGACGTCGCCGGAGCCGTCGTCCGCGGCGTAGGCGTGGCCGCGCTCGATCAGCGTGGCGATGAGCTCGACCATCTCGGGGACGTGACCGGTCGCGAGCGGCTCGTACGTCGGCGGCAGCACGCCGAGCGCGTCGTACGCCGAGGCGAGCTGGCGGGCCATGTCGTAGGCGAGGTTGTACCAGGGGCGCCCCTGCTCGGCGGCCTTGAGCAGGATCTTGTCGTCGATGTCGGTGATGTTGCGGATGAAGGTCACCTCGTAGCCCCGCAGACCCAGCCACCGCCGCAGCACGTCGAAGTTCACCGCGGAGCGCACGTGGCCGACGTGCGGCTCGGACTGCACCGTCAGGCCGCAGACGTAGATGCCGACCTTGCCCTCGACGAGGGGGGAGAGGTCGCGCACCTCGCGGGTGGCGGAGTCGTAGAGCCGGATGGTCACCGGCGCAGTCTACGAGCGCGCACGCGCCGCTCGCGCAGCCCGCACGCCGGCGGTCGAGCCCTTCGACGGGCTCAGGAGGATCCAGCGATGCGGAGCGAGCGTCCGTCGCGACCACCGCCAGCACGGATGTGGCGAAAGTGAACCAAAGTGACAGGAGTCGCCCTACCGTGGAGCAGGTGCGCACCTCGATCACCCTCCTCATCACGACCACCGCGGCGGCCCTGGCGCTCACGGCGGCGCCCGCTCCGGAGCCTGCCGCCGCCCGCGCGGCCGCGACCCGCCAGGTCGAGCTCACGCAGTGGGACACCGCCGCCCACTTCGACGCCGGCAGCGGCGCCGGCTACACCGTGGTCGACGACGAGCTGCGCCTCGGCCGGCCGGTGGCGGACGGCACCTGGGAGCGCGCGACCTGGAAGAGCCCCTGGAGGTCCGAGCAGTTCGCGTTCACCGAGGCCGTGCCCTCCTGGGACGCCCGCACGCCGGGCAAGTCGCGGCTCGTGGTGTCGATGCGAGGCCGCACCGCCGACGGCACGCAGACCTCCTGGGACACGCTCGCGACCTGGGCGTACGGCGACAAGCACCTCGCCCGGCGCAGCGGGGACAGCCAGACCGACGACGCGGCCCACGTCGACTACGACACGTGGATCGCGGACTCCTCGACCGGCTTCACGTCCTGGCAGCTGGAGGTCCGGATGGAGCGACCGCGCGGCACCACCGTCGTGCCGGCCGTGGACACCGTCGGCGCCATCGTCACCCGCCTGCCGAACGTCTCCGGCGTCACCACCTCGAGCCCCCGGCCCGCCCCCAACCCTGCGCTCGGGAAGACCCTGGCCGTGCCGCGGCTGAGCCAGATGGTGCACCGCGGCCACTACCCGAAGTACGACGGCGGCGGCGAGGCCTGGTGCTCACCGACGTCGGTGTCGATGGTGCTCGGCTACCACGACCGCCTGCCCAGCAGCAGCACGCTCTCGTGGATCCCGAGCAGCCACCCCGACCGCGTCGTCGACCACGCCGCCCGCATGACCTACGACGCGAAGCTCGACGGCACCGGCAACTGGTCGTTCAACACCGCCTACGCCTCGCACTACACCGACGACGCGTGGGTGACGCGGCTGCCCAGCCTGCGCGACGCCGAGCGGTGGATCGAGCGCGGCGTGCCCGTGGTGGCGTCGCTGACCTACGGCAGCGGCCAGCTCGACGGCGCACCGATCTCGTCCACCCCCGGCCACATCGTGGTGATCGTCGGCTTCACCAAGTCCGGCGACGTCGTGGTCAACGACCCCGCCGCGTCGTCGGCCTCCGGCGTACGTCGCGTCTACGACCGCGGGCAGTTCGAGGACGCGTGGCTCAAGCGCTACTCCTCCGGGGGCTCGATGCGCGGCTCCGGCGGGCTCGCCTACATCATCCGCGACTGAGGTCGACCCAGTAGCGGCGCATGCCGAGGCTGACGCCCTCCAGCACGCCGCCGTTGCGCTCGATCGTCGCGGCGGAGGCGCGGTTGTCCTCGTCGCAGGTGATGAGCGCCCGGTCGACGCCGCGAGCGCGCAGCAGCTCCAGGCCGTGGGCGCACGCGGTCGTCGCCAGGCCACGACGGCGTGCGGACGGTCTGACGCCGTAGCCGATGTGGCCGCCCCGCTGGAGCAGGAAGTCGTTGAGCTCGTGGCGCACCGAGAGGAACCCGACCAGCGTCCCTCCCTCGACCAGCCACAGCTTGTCGTCGGGCACGAGGCCCAGCGAGACGGCGTACGCGCGGTCGCTCCGGCGTCGCATGTCGTGGCAGAACTCTGCGAAGGCGAGCGCGTCGCGCAGCACCGGGCCTCGCCACAACGGGCCCCTTGCGTGGTCGGCGGACTGGTCGTCGGCGAGCACGCCGGAGCCGTGCGGGTACTCCCCGGCCGCCGCGAACTCGTCCATCACCTCGACGAAGTCGGCGTGCAGCGCCGGGTCGGGGCGCACGATCTCCATCGCCCGACCGTAGGAGAGGCGCCGGTGCGGCGCGATCGGTTTCCCATGTGAACATGGGAAACTGACGCTTCCCATGGGTTGCAACGCGTGGGAAGTGCCGGTTTCCCATGTGAACATGGGAAACCAGCGCCCCGCCTCACTCCGCAGTGAACTCCACCGTGTGCCACCCGGTGGCGCCGTCGGGGATGACGTCGCGTCGTACGCCGGTCTGGGTGTAGCCGGAGCGGTCGGTCGCGCGCACCGCGAGCGAGTGCACGCCCGGCTCGACCGGCACCGTGCCGCGCCACTGCACCCAGGTGTCGACGCTGGGCACCCGCGCCAGCTCCACCTCCTGCCAGCCGGAGCCGTCGACCTGCACCTCGACCTTCTCGATGCCGGTGTGCTGCGACCAGGCGACACCGGCGACGACGACGTCACCGGCGGTGACCCGGTGGTCGGAGCGTGGCACGTCGACGCGCGACTGGGTGCGGACCGGGCCCTCCTCGGCCCACCCGCGGTCGGTCCAGAAGGCGTTGAAGTCGTCGAACCTCGTCACCTCGAGGTCGGTCAGCCACTTGGTCGCCGAGACGTAGCCGTAGAGCCCCGGCACGACCATGCGCACCGGGAAGCCGTGCTCGACGGGGAGTGGGCGGCCGTTCATCGCGATCGCGAGCATCGCGTCGCGGTCGTCGGTGAGCGCCTCCAGCGGCGTGCCGCAGTTCCAGCCGTCCTGCGAGGTCTGCTTCACCGCGTCGGCGCCGTCCTGCACCCCGGCCTCGGCGAGCAGGTCGGCGATCCGCACACCGCTCCACCAGGCGTTGCCGATGAAGAGCAATACGCACGAACGCGTCGCGGCAGCGGCAGGGCCACGTATTGCTAGATGGCCGACAAGGTCAAGTTGGAGATCGCCGGCGTGATCGAGAACATGGCCGGCTTCACGACGCCCGGCGGCGAGCGCTTCCAGCTCTTCGGCGAGGGGGGCGGACAGCTGCTGGCCGACGAGATCGACGTGCCGCTGCTCGGGAAGGTGCTGCTCACGATGCCGCTGCGCGAGGGCTCCGACAGCGGTATCCCGCTGCTCGTCTCCGATCCCGGCGACCCGGCCGCCCAGGCGATCCGCCAGGCCGCGCGCGGGATCATCGCGCTCTCCCCGATCGAGTTGCCGGTGCTCCAGGCGCCCGCACCCGCCGCCGCTCCGCAACCGGCCGGGATGAGCCTGCCGATGATGTAACGTCGCCGAACGCGAGCGTGAGGAACGAGCGGCTCGCGTGGCAGGCGAAACCGGTCTGAATCCATGCTCGACCGCTTCCTAGACGCGCTCTCCGAGGAGGAGGTCGCGCACCTGCATTCGCGCGGTGTCGTGCGGCGCTTCCCGCGCGGTACAGCGCTGTTCCACGAGCGCCAGGTGTCCGATCGGGTGATGCTGCTGACCGAGGGGCGGGTCAAGATCGCGTCGATCTCGGAGGACGGGCGCGAGTCGGTGCTCGCGTTCCGCGGGCCGGGGGAGGTGCTCGGCGAGCTCTCGGCCATCGACGGCCGGCCGCGCTCGGCGGGCGTCACGGCCGTCGACCCGGTCGTGGCGCTCGTGATCCCGACGGCAGACTTCCGCAGGTTCCTCGAGCGCTCGCCCAGGGCGGCGTTGTGGATCCTCACGCGGCTGATCACGCGGCTGCGCGAGGCGGACCGCAAGCGAGCGGAGTTCGGCGCCTCGGACACGATCGGGCGCGTCGCGGCGCGGCTGGTCGAGCTGGCCGCGGACTACGGGCGCGAGCAGCCGGGCGGAGGGGTCCGCATCGACCTGCCGATCACGCAGGAGGAGCTCGCCAGCTGGGTGGGGTCGTCACGCGAGGGCGTGAACAAGGCGCTGCACACGCTGCGCGGCCTGCGCTGGGTGGAGACCGAGCGCCGCGCGATCACGGTGCTCGACATGGAGGCGCTCCGTAAGAGAGCGGGTTAGCGCCGCACTGCCACGCTGCCGCGCGCCCATCCCTGGGCGAGGCAGTTAGGAGGGCGAAGCCCGGTTAAGACCGGACATGGATGTCCGGCATGCCAATCAGAACGCCGTCCGGATGACCGGCGGAGCACTTCTATCCGGGCCGGGGCCCAGCCGACATGGGCCGGGGCCCAGCCGACATGGGCCGGGGCCCAGCCGACATGGGCCGGGGCCCAGCGACATGGGCCGGGGCCCAGCCGACATGGGCCGGGGCCCAGCCGACATGGGCCGGGGCCCAGCCGACGCCTACTTCCCTGCGAAGTAAGCGGCGTTGCGCTGCGCGAACTCGGTCCACTCGTCCGGCAGCTGGTCCTCCGCGAAGCACGCGTCCACCGGGCACGCCTCGACGCACGCGTCGCAGTCGATGCACTCCTCCGGATCGATGTAGAGCATCTCGACCTCGTCGTAGTCCGGCTCGTCCGGTGTCGGGTGGATGCAGTCGACCGGGCAGACCTCGACGCACGAGTTGTCCTTGGTGCCGATGCAGGGCTCTGCGATCACGTAGGCCATGGGTGGTCTCTCAGGGTCGGGTGCGCAGCGGGGAGCGAGCCCGGCATTCTAGGCTCCTGATCGTGCTGCTGCTCACAGGCGCCACCGGCAGGGTCGGAGCGGCCCTCCTTCCGCGACTGACTGCGCGGGGCGAGGCCGTGCGCTGCCTCGTGCGCGATCCGCGGCGGCTCGGGCCGGCGCGCGTGCGCGTGCAGATCGCGCTGGGCGACCTCGCCGATCCGGCGTCGTTCCGCCATGCGTCGCGCGGCGTGCGCACGGTCGTGCACCTCGCCGGCGCATGGCGCGATCAGCCCACCGCGGGCCTGGAGGAGCTCAACGGGCTGGCGACCTGGCGCCTGCTGCGGGCGGCGGAGCGGGCCGGCGTCGAGCGGTTCCTGTTCGTGACGCCGCTGGGCGCAGACGCCGCTGCATCCGCTGCGCGCCCACCGCGCGAAGGCGCTCGCCGAGCAGGCGGTCGCCGCCTCGGCGATGTCGACGGCGACGTTCGCCAGCTCCGTGATCTACGCGCCGGGCGAGTCGCGCCCGCGGCTGCTCGCGGGATCGGCCGCGGCGCGCGTGCAGCCGATCTGCGCCGCCGACGTCGCCGGCTGCCTTCTCGCGGGCTGGACCGATCGCCCGCCGGGCACGAGCGCCACGAGCTCGCCGGGCCGCAGGAGATGAGCTGGCGCGGATTCGCCGCGCTGGCGGCGGACGGGCGCGTACTCGTGCTGCCGCGCGCCGCGCTGCGCCCCGCCCTGCTCGCCTACGAGGCGCTCGCAGGTCCCGCTGCGCTGCTGACGTGGGACGAGGCCGCACGCGCGACCGCCGGCATGACGACCGCCCGCGGCACGGCCGACGCCGCCGCGCTCGGGGTCACACCGCGGGCGCCGTCGGAGGTCTTCCGCGACTAGCGTCAGACGCGCTCGGCCACGGCCGGCCGGCGGTCGGCCCATGGGCGCGCGGTCTCGATCTGCGCCGCGAGCTGCAGCAGAGTCTCCTCGCCCAGCGGGTGGCCGACGAGCTGCACGGCGGTCGGGAGCCCATCCTCGGCGAACCCGACGGGCACCGAGATCGCGGGCTGGCCGGTGATGTTGAACAGCGAGGTGTACGGCGCGAACCTGCCCGAGCGGCGCAGGTCGTCGAGCGGATCGGACCGCAGCCGTGCAGCTCGCCGATCGGCAGCGGGCGCTCGGCGAGCACGGGGGTGAGCAGCACGTCGTAGTCGGCGAAGAACGCGACCGTCCCGCGCGCCAGCAGCTGCAGCTGGGCGACCGCGGTCAGGTAGCCCGTCGACGGCAGCGCGCGCGCGAGCTCGTGCAGGGCGCGCGACATCGGCTCGATCTCGTCGTCGTCGGGCGGGCGCCCCGCGAGGCGCTCGCCGAGCCCGATGCCGAGCGCGATCCCGGGCCCGAAGACCTGCAGGAAGATGTCCAGCGACTCCGGCCCGGGCATCGCCGGCGAGTCGTCGACGACCTCGTGCCCCAGGTCGCGCAGCAACTCCGCCGCCGAGTGCAGGCCGTGCACGACCTCCGGGTCGGCGTCGACGTCGAGCGCATTCGCGAGCGTCATCGCGATCCGCAGCTTCCCCGGGTCGCGCCGCATCGCGAGCGTGTACGGCTCGACGGGGCGCGGCGCCCAGGTCGCGTCCCCCGGCTCGTAGCCGGCCAGCACGTCGAGCAGCAGCGCCGTCTCGGCCACGGTGCGCGAGAGCACGCCGTCCGACACCAGGAACGAGTCGCCCAGGTCCGGGTCCGCGCGAGACTCGCCCGCGGCTGGGCTTGAGCCCTACCAGGCCGCAGCAGGCGGCCGGGATCCGCAGCGAGCCCCCGCCGTCGTTCGCATGGGCGATCGGGACCAGGCCGGCCGCGACGGCCGCCGCGGAGCCGCCGGACGAGCCGCCCGGCGTGCGCGACGTGTCCCACGGATTGCGCGTCGGTCCCGTGTGGCGCGGCTCGGTCGTCGGGAGGATGCCGAACTCGGGCATGTTGGTCGTGCCGACGATGACGAAGCCCGCCTCGCGTAGCCGCCGCACCAGGTACGCGTTGTGCGTCGGCCGGTGGCCGGCGAGGAAGCGAGAGCCGAAGTTCATGCACAGCCCCGCCACGGGGTGTTCGCCTTGACCGCGATCGGACCGCCGGCGAACGCCCCCGGGTCGCCGGGCGGGATCGCGTCGGCCGGGGCGAGCGCGCCCTCGGCGTCGAGCTCGATGAACGCGCCGATCTGCGGGTCGACCGCCTCGATCCGCGAGAGCGTCGTCTCGATCGCCTCGCGCGCGTGCTCATCGACCCGTCGCGA